>NZ_BAUX01000003.1 GCF_002897035.1 Methylopila sp. Yamaguchi | reverse complement strand
GTCTTGAGCCGCATCAACGCCGCGTCGTGCTTGGCGACCTCCTTGGCGACCGAGGTCACCAGGCCGCCGAGCGCCGCGATCTCCTCGACCAGCGGCCGGGTCGCGGCCTTGGCGCGGTCGGAGACCGCCGCGTCGAGGGTCGAGAGCCGCACGTCCAGAGTCTCGATCCGGCTCTGGAGCTCGGTCACCACGCGGTCGAGGTCGTCGACACGCTCGAGCTCGGCGCCCGGCGCGCGCGCGAAGGCCATGTGGAGCACGGCCATACCCGCCAGCGCGGCGAGCCCGACGAGCATGCCCTCGGCGAGACCGAAGTTCAGGCCGAAGCTCGCCATGACGGCGACGCACGCCGCCGTCACCGTCATGGCGACGGCGACGAAGACATCGGCGGGCTTGAACATTGGCGTCATCCGGGCAAAAGGCCTTGGCGACCATTGCAGATTCGCGATTCCGCGGCCAACCCGTCGTCGTCCGAGCGGCGGTTCCCCACATGATGTGGCGAAGACGGCCGCCAGCGTCGGTCGAAGAGCGGGAAAGGAGAGACCCATGATCGTTCTGGACGTGTCCGGCATGACCTGCGACGGCTGCTCGAAATCCGTCCAGTCCGCGCTGTCCGCGCGCGATCCCGACGCGGTCGTGGTGGTCAACCGCGTCGCCCGTCGGGTGTCCGCCGACACCACCCTCACCGCCGAGGAGGCGATCGCCGCGATCGAGGCGGCCGGCTACGACGCGCAGCTCGCCGTCACCGGTTGAAGCGCGGCTCTCGCTCACCTTTCGTTTACCCTGTTTCGCCAAGGTGACGCATCGGCGCGCGGTTCCCGCGCGCCCCGGCGGATCGAGGTTTGCAGGGCATGGCATGGCTGAGCCGCGCTTAAGCGACTGGAGCGGCGGCCGCCCTCAGGCTCGGCCCGAGGTGCTGCTCGTCGACGACGACGCGGCCTCGCTGCGGGTCGCGACCGTCGCGGTCGCCACCGCCGGCGGCGAGGTGACCGCCGCGATCGGCGCGCGGGACCTACCCGCCGCCCCCGGACGCCGCGCGCCCGCCTACGCCATCGTCGACCTTCCGAACCGCGACGCGCTCGACGTCGTCGACGCCCTCGCGGCGAGCGGCGTCATCGTGATCGCGACCAGCGGCGCGGGCTCCGTCAGCCTCGCCGTCGAGGCCATGCGCCGCGGCGCGATCGACTTCGTCCTCAAGCCCTACACGCCCGACGGCTTCGCCCGCCGGCTCGCCCTGCGATTCGCCGAGCGGAAGGAGCCGCAGCCGGCGGCGGCCAGAACGGAGGCCGCCCACGGCTTCGTCGGCCAGTCGCCCGCCATGCGGGAGCTCTACGGTCAGATCGACCGCATCGCCCCCTCCCGCGCCCCGGTGTTCATCCTCGGCGAGAGCGGGGTCGGCAAGGAGCTCTGCGCGGAGGCGATCCACGCCCGTTCCGGCCGCGCGGACAAGCCCTTCGTGGCGCTGAACTGCGGCGCGATCCCACGCGAGCTGATGGAGTCGGAGGTCTTCGGCCACGTCCGCGGGGCCTTCACCGGCGCGAGCGAGGACCGCATCGGCGCGGCCGAGGCCGCCAGCGGCGGCACGCTGTTCCTCGACGAGATCGGCGAGATGGAGATGGCGCTGCAGGCCAAGCTGCTGCGCGTGCTGCAGACGGGCGAGTTCCGCCGGGTCGGCGAGGCCAGGGCGCGCCGCGCCGACATCCGCATCGTGTGCGCCACTCACCGCGACCCGCACGCCGAAATCGCCGCCGGCCGGTTCCGGCAGGACCTGTTCTACCGTCTGCACGTGCTTCCCATCCGGCTGCCTCCCTTGCGCGAGCGCGGCGACGACGTGGCGCTGCTGGCGGAAACCTTCCTCGCCCGGTTCTCCGCGGAGGAGGACCGCAGCTTCACCGGGTTCGCCCCTGAGGCGCTCGACCTGATCCGCGCCTACGCCTGGCCCGGCAACGTCCGCGAGTTGCAGAACGTGGTCCGCCGCGCCGTCGTGCTCGACGACGGCGATGTGGTGACGGCGGAGATGCTGCCGGCGGAGGTGCGGGCGGCAGCGCCGCCGCGTCCGGCCGCCGCCGCGCCAATGGCCGACGCGCCGATCGAGCCGTTCCACGTCACGGAGCGCCGGATCATCGAGCGCGCGATCGACGTCTGCGGCGGCAACCTCGCCAAGGCGGCGGCCGCCCTCGAGCTCAGCCCCTCCACGATCTACCGCAAGCGCGAGCGCTGGGCCGCCGGGGGCTCCTCGCCGGTCTGACACCCTCGGGATGGCGCCGGCGACGCGCCGGAGGCGCCGGCTCGCGCCCAGCCGCGCGCCGGGCCCGGCTTGACGCGCGCTCCGGGATGGGGCCAGCGTCGCCGGCGTTTCATCCGGACCCCATGATGCCCGACACATTCGATCTCGCCGTCGTCGGCGGCGGCGTTCTCGGCCTCGCCCACGCGCTCGCGGCCGCCCGCAGCGGCCGGCGGGTCGTCGTCGTCGACCGCGAGGGCCGCGCCAACGGCGCCTCCGTGCGGATGCCGGGGATCGTCGGCGTCACCGGCCAGCCCGCGGGCGGCGCGTGGCGGCGGGCGAAGCGCTCCCGCGACGTCTGGGCCGACGTCGCGGCGCAGGCCAGCGTCCGCATCGAGCACGAGGGCCTCGCCATCGTGGCGCGACGTCCGGAAGCCGCCTCGGCGCTCGAGGCGTTCATGGCGACGGAGATGGGAGAGGACTGCACGCTCTACACAGCGGAGGACGGCCACGCGCTGTTCCCCCAGTTCAAGGGCGCGATGTCGGCTGTGTTCTGGAGCCCGCACGAGCTGCGCGTGGAGGCGAAGAGCGCGATGCCGAAGATCGCGGCGTGGCTGGCGGAGGCCCACGACGTCGCTTTCCGATGGGAGACCGCGGTGACGGCGATTGAGGAAACGCGGCTCACGACCTCGCGCGGGGCGATCGAGGCCGAGGCGATCGTGGTCTGCCCCGGCGACGACTTCCGGTCGCTGTTCGGCGAGACGCTCGCGAAGGCCGGCCTCGTACGCGCCAAGAGCCATATGCTGCGGGTGCGTCCGGAGGAGGGTTTCGAGCTCCCCGGCGCGGTCGCGACCGACCTCAGCCTGATCCGCCTCCCCGGCTTCGCAGAGCTGCCGGAAGCCTCGGCCCTGCGCGCGCGGCTCGAAACCGAACAGCCCGAGCATCTGGCGCATGGCGTCGCCCTGATCGCGACCCAGTCGGCGGACGACACGCTGGTTCTCGGCGCGAGCCGGCAGGTGGACGCGACGCCGGATCCCTTCCAGACGCAGGCGATCGACGAGCTGATACTCGAAGAGTTCGCGGCCGTGTTCGGCAAGCGCCCGAAGGCGGTGCTGTCGCGCTGGATCGGCACCTACGCCTTCAACCCCGAACGCCCCGTGGTCGTCGAGGCGCCGGCGCCGAACGTCCGCGTGGTGGTGGCCGCTTCCGGGGCCGGGGCGACCGGCGCCTTCGCGATCGGCGAAGAGACGATCGCCGAGCTGTTCGGCAAGGGCTGATCAGCCCGCCAGCGCCGCGCCGTCGCACCGGACGCCGCGCACCTGCACGTCGGCCTGGCCGATCGAGACGCCGAGCGTCTCGAGCAGCGTGTTCAGCACCGGGTCGACCAGCCCCGCCACCGGCGCGAGAAGACCTTTGAGCAGCGTCTTCACCGCGGACTCCGAGCCGAGGGGCGACAGCCCGATCCCGAGGAATTTGACCTTGGGGTCGAGACCGGCGATCAGGCTCGACAGCGTCGACTTGGCGATGTCGGTGGTCTTGACGCTCTTCACCGTCTGCGCCGCGATCGCCGCCGCGTCGAACGGCACCGCCGTCTCGTTGAGGTTTGTCGCCGCCACATGGGCCGAGCCGGTGATGGTGACCAGCAACGCGTTGACGAGCGTCGCCTCCCCGATCGCCGGGGGCTTCAACGCGTTCCAGTTCGCGAGGCTCGTCGGCTCCCCGATCCAGAGATCGGCGACCGACGGCGTCACGTTCAGCGTGGCCGAAGCGTCGGCCGCAGGCGTCAGGCCGCAGGACACCGCCGACAGCCGGGCCTTGCCCGAGGCGATGTCGATAGCGATCGGGAGCCGCACGGCGGCGCCAAGGATGCCGCCGCCAACCTGAGCGATCAGGCGCAGCCGGGTCTGCGCCGTGCTCACCGTGACGTCGTTCTGTCCTACCGAGAGCCACGGCGAGGACTGCGGACGCTCGCCGGTCACGATCGACGCCGTGAGCCCGAGAAGGCCCGGCGCCTGCAGGCCGAGGTCGAGGTTGATCGCGTTCGTCCCGTTCGCGATCTGCGCGGAGGTGGTGAAGATGTCGAGAAGGGAGACGCTCGTGGACAATCCCGCGGTCGCGCTGGACCCGACGCTCAGCGTGCCCAGCGGCCCGAGCGACGCAAGCTGGTTGAGCTTCACGACGTTCGACAGCTTCGCGCTCGCAAGCCGCGCCAGCGTCGCCTTGGTCGTGGCGCCGCCGCCGCCCACGTCGGCGAGGGCGCCGGCGATCTGGCTGATCGTGGCGTTCGCGGCCAGCACCTTGTCGTAGGACCCGGCCGTCGCCCCGGTGCGGACCGCGAGCGCGTCGAGGAAGGTCAGAAGGTCGACCTTGGCCGAGGCCAACGCGCTGTAGTCCATCACGCTGAGCGAGACCGAGCCGCCCGCGAGCGCCGACAGCAGGGCGTTCGCAACGCCGCCGTTGAGCGCGGCGAGCCGCGAGCCGATGGTGAACGACGCGTACTGCGTGCTGACCGCGAGGCCGGAGGCTTTCACGCGCAGGGCGGGCGTCTTGGAGATCGCCCTCCCGAAGAACAGCGGCGCGTTGACGCCCAGATCGACTTTGGCGGCGTTGATCGGCGTGGCGTTGGCGCGAAAGCGGCCCTCCGGCGCGAGACGGCTGTCGGGCGTGTAGTTGCCGAGCGTGACCGCCAGCGACTGAGGCGTCAGTCCGTTGGCGGCGAGCGTCGCGCGGGCCGCTTTCTCCGCCTTGCCGAGGTTCTGCGCGGCCGAGATGGCGGCCAGATCCACCGCGCTTTGCGCCCGGCGCCGCTCCACGAAAACGCGCGCGACGTCGACGCCGATCGCAAGCGACGCGATCGCGGCGAGGCCGAAGGCGGCCGTCAGGATGGCCGCGACCCCACGATCGTCGGCGGCGAACCCCTTGATCCAACGTCCAAAACACCGCGCGCGGCGGCCTCCGCCCGATCCGAGGACGCCGCACATGTCAAAACCCTCCGCGCTGGATCGCGGCGGAGCGCGTGATCGTCTTCGACGGCAGCGGGAGCAGGCCCTGAAGGCCCCAGATCGCAAGCTTGCTCGCGTCGTACGACACCGCGACTTCGAACACATTCGGGTTGGTCGAAGATACTTTCGCCGTCACCGAAGTCTTCGTGGGGTCGATGAGCGTAAAGCTTGGGGCGGCGCTGGCGACATGCGCGCGCGCGATCGCAATACGCTCCGCGTCGTTCAGCCCGGCGACGGAGGCGCGCGCCGCGTCGGCCGCCAGTTGTTGGACGCTGTTCGCGGCCCCAAGGTAGACGCCATAAAAGATGACGCCCGCGAGCATCGTGATCAGAACTGGGGCGATCAGCGCGAATTCCACCGCCATCGAGCCCGAGGCGGCCGCGTTGATCGCCCGCAGACGTGAGAACACACGTCTCATGGCGAGCCTCAACGGACGATTGCATTCGACGGGCGCGGCGAACCCGCTCGCCTGCGTTTGTGATCAGATGACCATCAACCCTTTAACAGAGTGTTGTGCTGATATTGAAAATGGAACCTATACGTGCATCTATCGGACCCTTAGGCCGCGGGTGTTTTCCGCGCGGCCTGGCGTCAAGAACAAAGCTCGGCTGACTCCGTTTTATAGATCCCGTTGCTGTCTCAACTGCCGCCGTCACGCGCCGGGCTCGTTCGCTCGCGGCGCTCCGTTGCCGAGCGCCTCCGCCTGCGCTAGGGAGCGGGGCCGCCGCACGGCCCCCGACGCATTGTGGACATCCGATGAACGCCCGCCGCACCGATCTCACCCAGGCGCGCACCCCGCGCGGCTTCGCCGACCGCGGCGCGGCCGAACTGGCCTCCACGCGCGCCATGGCGGACCGCATCCGCGAGACCTATGAGCTCTGGGGGTTCGAGGAGGTCGAGACGCCGTTCTTCGAATACACCGACGCGCTCGGCAAGTTCCTGCCGGACCAGGACCGCCCCAACGCCGGCGTGTTCTCGCTGCAGGACGACGACGAGCAGTGGATGTCGCTGCGCTACGACCTGACGGCGCCGCTCGCCCGTCATGTGGCCGAGAACTTCCAGAAGCTCGCCAAGCCCTACCGCAGCTATCGCTTCGGCCCCGTGTTCCGCAACGAGAAGCCGGGTCCGGGCCGCTTCCGCCAGTTCCTGCAGTTCGACGCTGACATCGTGGGCGCGCCCTCGGTCGCGGCCGACGCCGAGATGTGCATGATGATGGCCGACGCGATCGAGGCCGTCGGCGTCCGACGCGGCGACTACGTCATCAAGGTCAACAACCGCAAGATCCTCGACGGCGTGATGGAGGCGATCGGCCTCGGCGGCGAGGAGAACGCGGGCCGCCGGCTGACGGTGCTGCGCGCGATCGACAAGCTAGACCGGCTGGGCGCGGACGGGGTGCGCGCGCTGCTGGGCGCTGGCCGCAAGGACGAGAGCGGCGACTTCACAAAAGGCGCGGGGCTGGACGAGGCTGGCGCCGCGCGCGTTCTGTCGATCCTGGAGGCCAAGCGCGCCACCAACGCCGAGACGGCGGAGGCGCTCGCGGCCGAGTTCGCCGCCACGCCTGTCGGCGCCGAAGGCGCGACGGAGCTCAAGGCGATCGCCGATCTTCTCGCCGCCGCCGGCTATGACGGCCGCGTTTCGGTCGATCCTTCCGTCGTCCGCGGGCTCGAGTACTACACCGGTCCTGTCTACGAGGCCGAGCTGACGTTCCAGATCGCCGGCGACGACGGCAAGCCGATCCAGTTCGGCTCGGTCGGCGGCGGCGGGCGCTACGACGGGCTGGTCGGCCGTTTCATGGCGGAGAACACGCCGGCGACGGGCTTCTCCATCGGTGTCTCCCGCCTGCAGGCGGCGCTTCGGGCGCTCAAGGGCGAGGCCGGGGAGGCCTCGACTGGCCCGGTCGTCGTGCTGGTGTTCGACCGCGACCGCATCGGCGACTCGATGGCGCTCGCGGCGCGGCTGCGGGCCGCGGGAATCAAGGCCGAGGTCTATCTCGGCGGCTCCGGCATGAAGGCGCAGATGAAATACGCCGACCGCCGCAAGAGCCCCTGCGTCGTCATCCAGGGCTCGGACGAGCGCGAGAAGGGCGAGGTTACGCTCAAGGACCTCGTCGAGGGCGCCAAGGCCGCGGCCGCCATCGCCGACCGCGCCGAGTGGACCGAAAGCCGCCCCGCGCAGGTGACCGTGCCCGAGGCGCGGCTGGTGGAGGAAGTCCAGGCCATCCTCGCCCGGCATCGCTGAAGCGAGATCCCGTCCGAGCCCGATCTTCCGACGCGTTAGGCGAGATCGCGGCCGTCCTCGACAGGCGCGCCGTCATGCCCGGCGAAGCCGGGTATCCACGACTTAGCCGCCGCAGCGGTCGACGCCTCAAATCGTGGATACCCGCGCGAAGGCGCGGGCATGAGGGCGTGATCAGTCCGTCCCCTTGGCGAGCGCCGCGGCCACGTCCTCGGCGCTCGCCTGCGCCATCGGCATCAGGAGCTTCACGGCCTCGGTCTTGGCGCCGGCGCGCATGATGAGGATGACGGTCTCGGCGCCGCCGCAGGCGGGGTCCCCGCAAGCGATCTCGCTGACCGTCACCGCGTCGTCCTCGCCCAGTCCCAGCGCCTCGCGGGCGTAGGCGGCCACGCGGCGGGAGGCGTCGGCGCGGGCGGGATCCTCGACGCGGGAGCGGAAGAACAGGGCCATGGCCGCGTTCTACGCCAGGAGGCCCTCCCCCGGCCAGAGCCGAAACGCGAAGGGCGGCCTCGAGGGCCGCCCTCGCTCCTTCAGTCCCGCAGGGGCATCGACGGCTCGCGCAGGGCGTCCGGGGCGCGTCGGTCCTCGCGCATCTCGAACCACATCGCGTTGAGGATCGCGAAGGCGCAGGCGAGGCCGAGCCCGAGGATCCAGGAGAAGTACCACATGGCGGCTCGTCCTCAGTAGGCGTTGGGATTGCGGTCGATCGAGGCCGGCGTGACCGTCCCCCGCATCACCCGGAACACCCAGGCGGTGTAGGCGAGGATCAGCGGAAGGAAGATCGCGGTCGCGAGCAGCATGACGAACAGCGTGAGCTGGCTCGACGAGGCGTCCCAGACCGTCAGGCTCTGCGACGGATCGAGGTTCGACGGCAGCAGGAACGGGAACAGCGCGAGCCCTGCGGTCGCGATGATCCCCGCCACGCCGAGGCTCGTGCCGGCGAGCGCGGTCCAGCCGCGGCGCGCGGCGAAGCCGAGGAGCGCCAGCAGCAGTCCGGCCGCCGCCGCCATGGGCGCCGCGATCATCCAGGGATGCGCCGCGAAGTTGCCGAGCCAGGCGCCGGCTTCCAAGCTTACGGTTTTGCCCAAGGGGTTGGACGGGCCCTGCGGATCGACGACGCTCGCGTAGACGTAGCCGTCCATCAACGCGATCCAACCCCCGCCAATGGCGAACAGCACGAGCGCGGCGGCAGCCGCCGCCGCGCCGAACAGGCGCGCGCGCTCCGTCACCGGGCCATGGCAGCGCAGCGTGATCATCGCGGCGCCATGGGCCACGAGCATCGTGAGGCTGACGAGCCCGGCGAGCAGCGCGAAGGGGCGCAGCAGGCCGAAGAACTTCAGGAAAGTCCCGCCCTCGTAGATCGGCCGCAGCGTCGGGTCGAAGCCGTGGGGCACCCCGAGGAACAGATTGCCGACCGCGACGCCGAAGATGAGCGCGGGCACGAAGCCGCCGACAAACAGCGCCCAGTCCCAGGCCTCCCGCCAGCGCGGATCGTGCGCCTTGCCGCGAAACTTGAAGCCGACCGGCCGCAGGATCAACGCGAGCAGGATCGCGATCATCGCGAGGTAGAAGCCGGAGAAGCTCGCGGCGTAGAGCGGCGGCCAGGCTGCGAAGATCGCGCCGCCGCCGAGGATCAGCCAGACCTGGTTTCCCTCCCAGGTCGGGCCGACGAGGTTGATCAGGACGCGGCGCTCGTCGTCGGTCTTGGCGACGAAGGGCAGCAGCGCGCCGACGCCGAGATCGTAGCCGTCCATCAGCGCGAAGCCGATGAGCAGGACGCCGAGCAGCAGCCACCAGATCAGGCGCAGCGTTTCGTAGTCGAGCGGGATCGTGTGCATGGGTCCGTCTTTCCTGTCGCGGCTCAGTCTCAGCGATCGGCCGCAGCGGCCGCGCCCGCGGGCACGTGCGAGGCGCCGGCGAAGCCGTCGATGAGGACGTTGCGCGTGGAGGGGCCGCGCCGGATGATCTTGAGCATCAGGACGACCATGATCACGGCGAGCGTCGTGTAGAGGGTGAGGAAGAAGCCGAGGCTGATCGCAAGGTCGCCGAGGGTCAGGCCGGAGGCGGCGTAGAACGTCGGCAGCACGCCTTCGACCACCCAGGGCTGGCGGCCGTACTCCGCGACGAGCCAGCCGGCCTCGATGGCCACCCACGGCAGCGGGAGGCTGACGAGAGCGATCTTCAGCAGGGCGCGGTTGGCGTCGATGCGGTGACGCGTCGAGAGCCAGAAGGCGACCGCGAAGAACGCGATGAAGTAGAGGCCGAGAGCGACCATCAGCCGGAACGACCAGAACAGCGGCGCGACGGCGGGCACGGTGTCGAACGCCGCCTGCCGGATCTCTTCCGGCGTCGCGTTGGCGACGTCGCTCCGGTAGCGCTTCAGCAGCAGCGCATAGCCGAGGTCCCGCCAGTTCTCCGCGAACCGCGCCCGCGCGGCCTGGTCCTTCGGGTCCTTGCGGATCGCCTCGAGGTCCGCCGCCGACGCCATGCCATTGCGGATGCGCGTCTCCGCGTGCTCGACCAGCGGCAGGATGCCCGGCAGCTCGGTGTTCAGGCTGCGGGTGGTGATGAGGCCGAGGACATAAGGGATCTTGAGCTCGAACCGGTTACCGTCGGCTCCGGGCAGCGCGAACACGGTCAGGCCCGCCGGCGCGGGCTCGGTCTCCCACATCGCCTCCATGGCGGCGATCTTCATCTTCTGATGCTCGGTCGCGACGTAGCCGCTCTCGTCGCCCAGCACGACCACCGAGAGGCTGGCGGCCAGGCCGAAGCTCGCCGCCACCGCCATCGAGCGCTTGGCGAGGTCTTGGTGCAGGCCGCGCAGCAGGAAGTAGGCGCTGATCGCCATGACGAACATCGCGCCGGCGACATAGCCCGCGCTCACCGTGTGGACGAACTTGGCCTGCGCCACCGGGTTGAAGAGCACCGCGACGAAGTCGGTCACCTCCATCCGCATCGTGTCGGGATTGAAGGTCGCGCCGACCGGATTCTGCATCCAGCCGTTGGCGATCAGGATCCAGAGCGCGGAGAAATTGGCGCCGAGCGCGGTCAGCCAGGTGACGCAGAGGTGCGCGACCTTCGACAACCGGTCCCACCCGAAGAAGAACAGGCCGATGAACGTCGCCTCGAGGAAGAAGGCCATGAGGCCCTCGATCGCGAGCGGGGCGCCGAAGATGTCGCCGACGTAGTGGCTGTAGTAGCTCCAGTTCATGCCGAACTGGAACTCCATGACGATGCCGGTGGCGACGCCCATGGCGAAGTTGACGCCGAACAGCGTGCCCCAGAACAGCGTCATCCGCCGCCAGATCTCGCGGCCGGTCATCACGTAGACGCTCTCCATGATGGCCATCAACAACGACAGCCCGAGCGTCAGGGGAACGAAGAGGAAGTGGTACATCGCCGTGGCCGCGAACTGCAGTCGCGACAGGTCGACGACCGTGAGGTCGATCATGGTCTGCCCGCCTATTCTGAGGCCCGGCCAAGACAGGCGGCCGGTTCGACCATGGCGGTACGCCGACGCTTCGGGCGTCGCTTTGATCTGGAACAAGGTGACAGAAAGCCCGCGTCCTTAAGCGCTGGAGCGTGATCCAAAGGACTGCTCCATGACGAACGACGCGCGCACGACCTCCGCCCGCACGGCCGCGCGGGCCGCCGCGCGACGGCTGTCCGCCCTGAGCCGCGGCGCCGCGGCCCCCCTCGCTCTCGCCGCCGGCGCGCCGCTCGTCGGCGGACTGCTGCTGATCGCCCAGGCGGCGCTGATGGCGCGCGCGCTCGACGGGGCGATCTCGGGCGGGACGACGCGCGCGGACCTCGCCCCCGTACTGCTCGCGATCGCTGGACTGATCGTCGCCCGCGCCGGCCTCGGGTTCGTCGGCGACTGCGCCGCGGCCGCCGCAGCCGAGACGGTGAAGCGCCGGCTGCGGAACGACCTGTTCCGGCGCCTGCTCGCGGGCGACGCGGTCGCCGCCGCGGACCGGCGGTCCGGCGCGCTCGCGAGCGCGCTCGTAGACCAGGTCGAGGCGCTCGACGGCTTCGTCGCCCGCTTCCTTCCGGCCGCCGTGCAGGCCGCGCTGCTGCCGCTCGCCTTCGCCGCGGCGGCCTTCGCCTACGACGTGACGGTCGGGCTTCTGTTTCTGCTGACCGCGCCGCTGATCCCTGCGTTCATGGCGCTCGTGGGCTGGGGCGCGCAGGCCGCCGGCGACGCGCAGGCCGCGGCCCTCGCTCGCCTGTCCGGGCGCTTCGCCGACCGGCTGCGCGGACTGACGACGCTGCGTCTGTTTGGCCGGCTGGAGGCGGAGGCCGCCGCGCTGGAGGCCGCCACCGACGAGCTGCGCGTCCGCACGCTGCGCGTGCTGCGCATCGCGTTCCTGTCGTCGGCGGTGCTGGAGTTCTTCGCAGCGCTGGGGGTCGCGGGCGTGGCGCTCTACGTGGGCCTGTCCTACCTCGGCCTCGTCGATCTCCGCGCCGCGCCGCTGACGCTGGGCGCCGGCCTCGCCTGCCTGCTGCTCGCGCCCGAGGTCTACCAGCCGCTCCGGCTTCTCGCCGCCCATCACCACGACCGCGCCGCGGCCATCGCCGCGGTGCAGGAGATCGAGCGCCAATTCGGCGCGCTCGCAACGTCAGACTTCACCCTTGCCGCCCCGGCGCTCGTCCGCTGCGACGACGGCCCATGGGCGATCGAGGCGAGCGCTTTGACGCTGCGCACGTCCGACGGGGTCACGATTCTCGACCGGGCTGATCTGCGCGCGTCGGCAGGGGCGCGGATCGCCGTCGTCGGCCCTAGCGGCGCCGGGAAGTCGACGCTGCTCGACGCGCTCGCACGGCTGCGCCCGGCCGAGGGGACGATCCGGCTGGGCGCCCGGGCGCTCGCGGGGATCCCGGAGGCGCGACTTCGCGCCGGGCTGGGCTACGTCGGCCAACGCTCCCGCCTGTTCCACGGCACCATCGCCGACAACATCCGTCTTGGGGATGCCTCCGCCAGCGACGACGCCGTGCGCCGCGCGGCGGACCGCGCCGCAGCGCTCCCCTTCGTGGAGCGGCTGCCGGACGGATTCGAGACCCTTGTCGGCGAAGGCGGGCTTGGCCTGTCCGGCGGCGAGGCGCAGCGGATCGCCCTCGCCCGGCTCTATCTCCGTGATCCCGCCGCGATCCTGCTCGACGAGCCCACGGCCCATCTCGACGCCGCGACCGAACGCCTTGTGCTGGACCGACTGCTGACCTTCGCGCGCGGCCGCACGATGCTCGTCGCCACCCACTCCGCGACCGTCGCCGACGCGATGGACGGCGTGCTGCGCTTCGAAGCGGGTCGTCTCGCGCCATGCGGCCCGCGTCAGCCGCGCGCCAGCCTCGTCAAGGACGCCGCGGCATGATCGCGCTGCTCTCGTTCCGCCGCCTGTTCGCGGCCCACGCCGGCCGCTTCGTTGCGGCGCTCGCCCTGTCGCTCGCGACGCTCGCCGCCGGCGTAGCACTGCTTGGCCTGTCCGGGTGGTTTCTGACCGCCGCCTTCCTCGCGAGCGCCGCCGCGAGCTTCAATCTGTTCGGGCCCTCGGCCGCGGTGCGGGGCCTGTCGATGCTTCGCATCGCCTCCCGCTACGGCGAGAAGCTCGCGGGACACGACGCGACACTGAAGGTTCTGGCCGAGATCCGGGGCTGGACCTTCCGCGCGCTCGGACGCGGCGGGCTCGACCTCGGCCGTTCGCTGCGCCGCGGCGACGCGGTCGCGCGGCTGACCGCCGATGTCGACGCGCTCGACAGCGTCTTCATCGTGGCGGCGGGACCGCTCGCGACCGGCGCTCTCATCGGACTCGGGCTCACGGCGCTGCTGGGCGTCCTGCTGCCCGCCGCCGCTCCGGTCTACGGGCTCGCCATGGCGTCCGCGCTCATTGGCGCGCCGCTGCTGCTGGTCGCGGCCACGCGACGGCTCGGGGCGGACGCGGTGAGGCTCTCGGCCGAGTTACGGATGGCGACCCTCGACGCGCTCGAAGGCCGCGCCGACCTCGTCGCCTTCGGCGCGACGGAGGCCGCGCGCCGACGCTCCGCCGCGATCGCCGAACGGCTTGCGCGGGTGCGGCGAGGCCTCGCGGCGCGCGCCGGCCTCGCCTCCGCCGCGGTCGCGGTCTGCGCCGGCGCTGGCGCCCTCGGCCTGCTGGTCGCAAGCCTTGAGGCGCACGCCGCGGGCGCCCTGAGCGGCCCGCTTGTGGTCGGCCTTGTTCTGGCGGCGCTCGGCGGCTTCGAGGCGACGGCCGTCGTCGTGCGCGCGATCGGCAAGTTTGGCGCGGCCGCCGCGGCGGCGGAGCGGCTGAAGACGATCAACGACGCCGTCTGCCCGGTGGCGGAAGCGCTCCGTCCGCCGCCGCTGCCGCGCGGCGGCGGCTTCGCTTTCGACCGCGTGACCTACGGCTATGACACCGGCCGTCCCGTGCTGCGGGCCCTCTCGTTCTCGGTCGCCGCCGGCGAACGCGTGGCGATCGTGGGGCCGAGCGGCGCGGGAAAGTCGACGCTCGCCGCATTGCTGCTGCGTCTGGCGGATCCCCAGGCCGGCCGCGTCAGCGTCGCCGGTCGTGATCTCCGCGAGGCGGCGTCGAGCGACCTGCTCCGGCGTGTGGCGCTGCTCGAACAGCACGCGCCGATCTTCGGCGGCTCGGCGCGCGAGAACCTCGCGATCGGCGACCCCTTCGCCGACGACGCCGCGCTGTGGGCCGCCCTTCGGAAGGCGCGGCTGGACGACGTGATCGCGGCGCTTCATGGCGGTCTCGACGCGCCGCTCGGCGAAGCGGGCGGGACGCTGTCCGCCGGCCAGGCCCGCCGGCTGTGCCTCGCCCGCACGCTGCTGTCTCCGGCGGAAATCCTCGTGCTGGACGAACCGACGAGCGGCCTCGACCGCGCGACCGAACGCGCCTTCCTCGAAGATCTCGGTCCGGCGACCGAAGGACGCACCGTGCTGCTGATCACCCACGCCGCGCTGCCCGAGGGCGTCGCCGACCGGACGCTGCGGCTCGTCGACGGTGTGGCGATCGAAGCGACGCCGTGATGGCGCGCGGCGCGCCGACGGACATGCGAACGCCCCGGCTTTGCGGCCGGGGCGTTCGTCGATCGCTCGAAGTGGGGAAGCGCGTGACGCTCAGGCGTCGAGCCGGCGTAGCGCGGCCTTGTCGCGCAATACGATCGATCGGCGATGGGCGGGAAGCTCGATCACCCCTCGACGCTCCAGTTCCGTCAGCGTGCGGGAGACGGTCTCGATCGTCAGGCCGAGATGATCGGCGATGTCGATGCGGGCCATCGGAAGGTCGACCGCGCCGGGATGCGGCAGCCTGCGCGATAGCCCGAGCAGAAAGGTCGCGACTTTCTCCAGCGCGCATTTCCGCCCGAGCAGCAGCATGTGGTCCTGCGCCCGCTCCAGCGCGTTCTGCATGGCCGACACCACCTGCCGGGCGAGCGCCGTGTCGCCGGCGGCGAGGGCCTCGAGTCCGCACGCGCGGTAGGCGACGACCGTCGCCTCCCCAAGCGCTTCCGCGGTGAAGCGGTGCTCCTCGCCGGCTTCGACGCCGAAGATCTCGCCAGGGAGGTGGAAGGCGTCGATCTGCCGGCGGCCGTCGCTGAGCAGCTTGTAGGTGCGCACCGCCCCCGTGATGACCTTGTAGAAGTAGGCCGCCGGCTCGCCTTCCGCAAAAATCTCCGCGTCCTTGATGAACGCGCGGATCGGAGCGGCCGCGCGTGGCGTGTGAAGCTCGTGGATCGGGGCGAGCGCGACGGCCGGCGAGACGGCCTCAACTGCGGCGTGAGAAGCGAGCATCGGAACCTCCGTCGGCGATGACCTGACGGGGACCAGCGTTAGGCCCGACTTCACAGTCCGAAAATTCAGATGCTCTCCTAAGGGGAAGCCCTTAAGGAGCGGCCAGGGCGCCGCGAATGCCCGCGACAAGAGCGCCGTCGTGCAGCGGCTTCTCCAGCACGAGGCCGAAGCCTGCGGCGTGCGCCCTTGCGCGAAGCCCGTCGCTCGCCTTCGCCGTGATCATGATGGCGGGAAGGCGCACCTGGCGCAGACGCAGATGCGTCATCAGCTCCACGCCTTCCATGCCCGGCATGAACTGATCGACGACGAGACAGCCGGTCGCCGGCAGATTGGCCTCGTCGCCGAGCAGCGCCGGCCCGTCGACGTAGAGCCGGACGTCGAGGCCTTCGAGCTCAAGCGCGAAGCGCAGCGAGCGGCGGACCGCCTCGTCGTCGTCGACCACGAGCACTGGGCCTCGGGAGGCGGGCATGGGAGCGTCCTGACTGAGCCGGAGGCTGAGCCCTACGCCCGAACGCTCAAGCGCTCCTTGATCTTCCTCAACGGGCGCCGCGCTCCGCCGCAAGCGACAGGCGGACCAGCTCCGACAGGCTCGCGGCCTGCATCTTCGTCATCACATGGGCGCGGTAGATCTCGACGGTCCGGGCGCTGATGCCGAGGTCGTAGGCGATCACCTTGTTCGCCTTGCCTGCAACGAGGCCCTCGAGCACCTGCGCCTCCCGCTCGGTCAGGCTGGCGAGCCGCTCGCGGATCGCGGCGGTCCGGGCGTCGGTCTCGCTCGCGGCGGCTCGGCGCGCGAGCGCCCCGCGGACGGCGGCGAGCAGGAGGTGGTCGTTGAACGGCTTCTCGATGAAGTCGATCGCGCCTTGCTTCATCGCCTCGACCGCCAGCGGGACGTCGGCGTGACCCGTCATGACGATGACCGGAATCCCGACGCCGCGCGCCTTCAGCCGGCGCAGCAGCTCGATGCCGTCAACGCCGGGCATGCGCACGTCGGTCAGCACGCAGCCCGGTTGAATGGCGTTGAGGCCGTTGAGGAAGGCCGAAGCCGACTCGTGGAGGCGGACCGGCAGCCCGTCGGAGGCGAACAGGAAGGCGAGCGACTTCCGCACTGCGAGGTCGTCGTCCACGACGTGCACGACCGCGTCACTGGACATCCGCAAGCTCCTTCTCGTCCACCGCCCGAAGCGTGAAGGCGAAGCGCGCGCCCTGCCCCGGCTCGCTCTTTGCCCAGATCCTGCCTCCGTGCGCCTCGACGATCGTACGACAGATCGACAGGCCGACGCCCATTCCCTGGGCCTTGGTCGTCTGGAAGGGCTGGAACAAGTGGTCCGCAATCTCCGGCGCGAGCCCGGGGCCGGTGTCCATCACCTCGACGGTCACGAGACCCGCCTCTTCGCCGGCGCGCGTCGCGACCGTCAGCTCCCGCCGCGCCGCTGACTCCATCGCCTCGATCGCGTTGCGCACCAGATTGAGCAGCACCTGCTGGACCTGAATGCGGTCGGCCAGCACCAGCGTCGCCCGGGGGTCGAAGTCGAACGTGACGCGGACGCCCCGCTCCTTGACGCCGACGAGCGCCAGCGCGCTCGCTTCCTCGATCAGCCGCGGCAGGCTCTCGACCTGTCGCTCGCTGTCGCCCCGGCGCACGAAGTCGCGAAGGCGCCGGATGACGAGGCCCGCGCGCATCGCCTGTTCCGCGGCCTGCCCCACGGCGTCGCGCAGGAGGTCCACCTGCTCGCCCTCCATACGCTCCAGGATGCGTCGCGAGCCGGTGAGGTAATTGGCGATGGCGGTCAGCGGCTGGTTGATCTCGTGGGCGAGCGTCGAGGCCATCTCGCCGAGCGCGGTGAAGCGGGACATGTGGATGAGCTCGGCCTGGAGCTCCTGCAGGCGCGTCTCGGTCTCCTGCCGCTCGGTGAGGTCGCGGATGAAGCCGGTGAAGTAACGCGCGCCGGCGGAGCGCATCTCGCCGACCGAAAGCTCCATCGGGAAGGTCGAGCCGTCCTTGCGCCGGCCGACGACGACCCGGCCGACGCCGATGATGCGGCGCTCGCCGGTCGCGAGGTAGCGGGCCATGTAGCCGTCGTGCTGGCCGCGGTAGGGCTCCGGCATCAGCATGCTGATGTTGCGCCCGACGACCTCCTCCGGGCTGTAGCCGAACTGACGCTCGGCGGTCGTGCTGAAGGACTGGATCGTCGCCTGCTCGTCGATGACGATCATCGCGTCCGGCACGGTCTCCAGGATCGACCGTAGATGCGCCTCGCGGGCGCGCAGCGCGTTGTCGGAGG
The DNA here is from genome assembly GCF_002897035.1 of Methylopila sp. Yamaguchi. Classification (GTDB taxonomy): domain Bacteria; phylum Pseudomonadota; class Alphaproteobacteria; order Rhizobiales; family Methylopilaceae; genus Methylopila. The sequence goes on along the minus strand of NZ_BAUX01000003.1, from coordinate 321,883 downwards.
CGAGGCGTTCGCCGAGATCGCGAATGGCGACCGCGAAGACCTCCGTGTCGCCCTCGCCCGCCGTCGCCGCGATCGCGACGAGCGCCGGAAACGAGCCGCCGCCGGCGCGAACGAGATCGCAGCGCGCTTCCGCCGAGCCCTCCGTCTGCGCGCGGGCGAAGACGGCCGTTCCCGTCGCGGCGTCGGCGTGCAGCGTCGCGAGGCGTCGCCCCTGCGCGTCCCCCGCGCTCAGGTCGAAGATGCGCTCGGCCGCCGGCGGCCAATGGATCACGCGGCCCTGCGCGTCCACGAGCACCAAGGCGAGGTCTGTCGCGGTCTGGGCGATCGGGTCGTCGGGCGGGGCGGAGGTCATTGCGCGATCCTATAGCGGCTTCCCGACCCGGGGCCACAGCCGGCGGCGCGCGCGCATTGCGCAGGATCAAGGCGGGCTCGTCCGCACCGCGCAAAGATCGAGCGTCACCAGACGGGAGATCGACGATGACGCCTCTGACGGACCCTGCGCCGGGCTACGCGAGCCTCGCGGTCCATTTCGACCTGACGCCCGCGGCCCGGGACCGCGGCCGGCTCGCGGTCGACCTCGCCGACCGCTTCGGCGCCCACGTCATCGGCCTCGCGGCCGAGCAGATGCTGCTGCCGATCTACGGCGACCTTGGAGGTCCGCATGTGGCGGCCACCATCGCCGAGGACGAGCAGGGCCGCGTCGAGGAGGAGCTGGCGGGCGCCTACGCCGCGTTCAAGGACGTGGTCGGCTCGCGCAACGACGTCGAGTGGCGGCAGGCCCTTCAGGAGCCGAGCCGGCAGGTCATCGCCAACGCTCGCGCCGCGGACTTGATCGTGCTCGGCCGGCGCTCCAGCAAGGACGCGGTCGACGTCAACCTCGGCGTCGCGCCCGGCGCCGTCACGCTCGAATGCGGTCGGCCGGTGCTGATTGCGCCGCCCGGCGTCGACCGCCTGTCCGCCCGCTCGATCGTCATCGCCTGGAAGGACACGCGCGAGGCGCGCCGGGCGGTGCGCGACGCGCTGCCGCTGCTCCTGCGCGCCGAAACGGTCGTCGTCGTCACCTCCAGCGGGTCGTTCCGGGACGAGAGCGCCGAGGACGTCGCGGCCTTCCTCGCGCGTCACGGCGTCAACAGCCGCCCGGAGGTGCGCGCGGGCGAGATCTCGTCGATCGCCGACGAGATCATCGACGCGGCGGACGAGATCGGCTCGGACCTCATCGTCGCCGGCGCTTACGGCCACAGCCGCACGCGCGAGTGGATGTTCGGCGGCGTGACGCGGTCGCTGCTCGAGACCTCGCCGATTCCGCTGCTCCTGTCCCACTGACGCGACGGGCGTCTGCGCCGCCTTTGATCTCGGTCAAAGCCTGCGCGCGCGCCGAGTGCAGGATGGCTCCATGCTCCCGCTTCGCCTGACCGACCTGGCTGATCGCCAGGTCCCCCGCTACACGTCGTACCCGACCGCGCCGCAGTTCCACGACGGCGTCGGGGCGGAGGATTACAGTCGCTGGCTCGGCGCGCTGCGCGAGGCGGACGCTCCCGTCTCCCTCTACCTGCACGTCCCCTACTGCCGGTCGATTTGCCATTACTGCGCCTGCACGACCAAGGCGACCCGGCGCGACGAGCCGGTGCTAGCCTACGCCCGGCGGCTGACGCGCGAGATCAGCCTCGTGGCCGAGCGGACAGGGCGGTTGCGGGTGTCCCACATCCACTGGGGCGGCGGCACGCCCAACCTGCTGCCGCCGGACCTGTTTGACGCCCTTGTCGCGGACCTCTGCGACCGCTTCGACGTCGACCCCTACGCCGAGCACGCGATTGAGCTCGACCCGCGGCATGTGACCCGCGAAAGCGCCCGGCGGCTCGCCGCCTCCGGCGTGACGCGGGCGAGCCTCGGCGTGCAGGACTTCGCGCCCGAGGTGCAATCCGCGATCGGCCGCATCCAGCCGCACCGGGTGGTGGCCGCCGCGGCCGAGGCCGTTCGAGCGGCCGGGATCGAGGGGCTCAATTTTGACCTCATCTACGGCCTGCCGCGCCAGACGCTGCGCTCGGTTCGAGAGACAGCGCTGCGCGCCGTCGCCCTGGCCCCCGATCGCATCGCCCTGTTCGGCTACGCGCACGTGCCCTGGTTCCGGGCGAACCAGCGGCTCATCGACGCCAAAGATCTTCCCGACGTCGAACTCCGGCTCGAACTCGCCGCGACCGCCCGCGAGGCGATCGAGGCGGCCGGCTACGTCCCCGTCGGGATCGACCACTTCGCCCGGTCGGACGACAGCCTTGCGACGGCGGCCGCGTGGGGGACGCTCCGCCGCAATTTTCAAGGCTACACGACCGATCGGGCGGAGACCCTCATCGGCCTCGGCCCTTCCTCCGTCGGGCGCCTGCCGGAGGGCTATGTCCAGAACGCCGCCGACGTCGGCGCCTGGGCCCGCGCGATCGACGACGGCCGGCTCGCGGTCGCCAAGGGACGCGCCCTCACCCCGGACGACCGGCTGCGCGGGGCGGTGATCGAACGGCTGCTCTGCAGCTTCGAAGCCGACCTCGGCGCGATCGCGATGGCCCACGGCGCCTCGCCCGCCGCTCTCCTGCCCGCGCTCGAGCGCCTGGAGCCGCTGATCGCCCAGGACTTCGTCCGCCTCGAGGGATCCCGCCTCAGCATCGTGCGCGACGCGCCGGCGCTGGCGCGGATCGTCGCGAGCGCGTTCGACGCCTACCTTGGCGCGGGCGCGCGTCATTCGCTGGCCGCGTGACGAAAAACCGTTTTCCAAAGCCGGCTCTACGTTTGACGCACGTCAACGAAAGCCCCGCCGCTGGAGTCTAAATCTCGAAGCGCTCCCAAGCACTTGGCTCGCACTTTGAGGATATGGACCCATGAAATTCCTGCTTGCGCCGGCGCTCGCGCTCGCCGCCCTTGCGCCCGCCATCGGCGTCGCCCGCGCGGCGGACGCGCCCCTCGACCCGCCCACCTTCGAGACCGCAGCTCCGTTCGACTGGAGCCGCTTCATGGTGAGAGGCCGGGTGATCGGCGTGGTTCCGCACAAGTCGAAGGCCAACTTCAACATCCCCGGCAGCGCGCATATCTCGTCCGACGTGATGCCCGAGATCGACTTCACCTATTTCTTCACGCCGAACCTCGCGATCGAAGTGATCTGCTGCGCCTCGAAGCACAGCATCAAGGGCCGCGGCGCGCTGAAGGGCCTAAACGTCGGCGACACCTGGGTCATCCCGGCGACGGTGACGGCGCAGTACCACTTCACCAACTTCGGAAAGTTCAAGCCCTACGTGGGCGTCGGCGTGAACTACTCAATCTACTTCAACGAGGACGGCGCGGGCCCGACCGTGCGGCGGCTCAACCTCAAGAACTCGGTCGGCGTCGCTGGCCAGATCGGTTTCGACTACATGATCGACGAGCACTGGGGCGTGAACGTCGACGTGAAGAAGATCTACATGGAGCCCAAGATCTCGCTCGCGGCCGGCGGCGCGAACGTCCATGGGCGCGCCAAGATCAATCCCTGGGTGATCGGCACCGGCGTCACCTACCGCTTCTGAGCGTTCGACGGCGGCTCTCAGGCCGGCGGCGCGAAGGCCGAGAGAACGCCCGAATATGGCTTGGAGCGCGGCGTCGCATAGGCGCCGCGCTTGCTTGTCTTGAGGCCGAGCAAAACCAGAGCCTCGGCCTGCTTCACCGCGGCGGCGACGCCGTCGACGACGGGCGCGCCGAAGCGCTCGGACAGGGCGGCTGCGAGGTCCGCCATGCCGGCGCAGCCGAGCACGATCGCGTCCGCGCCGCGGCCGAGCGCACGTTCGATCTCCGCCTCGAGCTTCGCGCGGGCGTCCGATCCTTCGTCCTCGAGCGCCAGCACCTCCACGTCGCAGGCGGAGACCCGCACGCGGGCGGCGTAGCCGTAGCGGGCCACGATCTCCTCCAGAGGCACGACCGAACGTTCGAGCGTGGTCACGACCGCGATGCGCTTCGCGAGCTGGCCCGCCGTGACGAGGGCCGCCTCGCAGATGCCGACGACGGGGATCGCGACCGCCGCCCGGGCGGCGTCGAGCCCGGTGTCGTCGAAGCAGGCGATGATCGCGGCTTCCGCTCCCGCGCCTTCGCCCTCCCGAATCGCCGCGATCAGGCCGGGAACCGCGAAGGCCTCGTCGTAGTAGCCCTCGATCGAAGCCGGCCCCATGGCGGAGGTCGCGGCGACGATCTGCGTGTCCGGAGCCGCCGCTGCGCCGGCCGCGGCCGCGATCTTGGCGGTCATCGAGGCGGTGGTGTTGGGATTGACCACGAGCAACTTCATACCGGCTTCAACGTCTTGCGGCGCCGCGCGATGGCCGACATGGCGACGAGCGCCGCCGCGATCGCGGTGAACGAAACCAGGGTGGTGACCGCGCCCAGCGCGTAGAGCACCGGCGTCGTGACGTTGGTGGTCATGCCGTAGATCTCGAGCGGAAGGGTGTTGAAGCTGCCGGCGGTCATCAGGGTGCGGGCGAACTCGTCGTAGGACAGCGTGAAGCCGAACAGGCCGACGCCCACGAGGCTCGGCGCGATGATCGGCAGCACCACGTGGACGAAGGTCTGCCAATTTGAGGCGCCGAGATCGCGCGCGGCCTCTTCGTAGGCCGGCGAGAACCGATTGAACACGGCGAACATGATCAGCACGCCGAAGGGCAAGGTCCAGGTGAGATGGGCGCCGAAGGCGGAGGTCCACCACGCCGGCTGCACGCCCGCCACCTGGAACGCGAGGCCAATGCCGAGGCTGACGAGGATCGACGGCACGACGAGGCTCGCGACTGTCAGGTAAAACAGCGCCGTCGAGCCGAGGAAGCGGCGGCGGAAGGCGAGCCCGGCGCACAGCGACACCGCAACGGTCGTCAGCGTCGTCATCACGCCGAGCGCCAGCGAGCGGGCGAACGAGCCTCCGAAGTCGCCGACGGCCTGCTGCTCGAACAGGTTCTCGAACCAGCGCGTGGAGACGCCGTTCATCGGGAACGTCAGCCCGCCGCCCGGGCCCTGGAACGACAGGATCAGGATGGTCGACAGCGGACCATAGAGGAACAACACGAAGAGCGCGAAGAACGCCGCCAGCGCATAGAACTCCAAGCCGCGCCCTTCGGACGCCATCCTCAAAGCTCCTTGCGGATGTCGACGATGCGCAGCATCGCGGCCACCATCAGCAGGACGAGCGCGAGCAGGGCGACGGCGTTCGCCGCCGCCGCCGGGTACTGCAGCAGCGAAATCTGGTTCGCGATCATCAGGCCGACCGAGGCCGACTGCCCGCCCGACATGAAGCGCACGGTGACGAAGTCGCCGAGCACCAGCGTCACCACGAAGATCGAGCCGATCGCGATCCCGGGCTTGGCGAGCGGGATCACGACGTTCGTCAGAGTCTGCCATCCGTTCGCTCCGGCGTCGCGCGCGGCCTCGATCAGGGCGCGGTCGATGCGCATCAGCGAGTTGAAGATCGGCGTGACCATGAAAAGCACGTAGAGGTGCACCATCGCGAGCACGACGGCGAACTCCGAGAACAGCAGGAACTCCAACGGCGCCGGGACGATCCCGAGTTCCACCAGCGTCGTGTTCAGCAGTCCGTTGCGGCCGAGGAACGGCACCCAGGAGATCATGCGAATGATGTTCGAGGTCAGGAACGGCACCGTGCAGATCAGGAACAGGACCATCTGCATGGTCGCGCTGCGGACATGGAACGCGAGGAAATAGGCGACAAGGAAGCCGACGACTGTCGTGATCGCCCATACGATCGCCACGAACTTCAGCGTGTTCAGGTAGGTCTTCCACGTGACCCAGGAGCCGAGCGCCTCGACGTAGTTCAGCGTGATGAAATCCGGGTAGATTTGGACGCTGTCGTAGTCCCAGAAGCTCACCGCCACGATGGCGGCGAGCGGCAGCAGCAGGAACGCGCCGAGGATCAGCGCGAGCGGCGCGGCCTGCAAATAGGGGGCGAGCCGGGCGATCATGGGCGCGCCCCGAAGCGCGCGCAGCAGCCGCTCCGCCTTCGAGCCTGGCTTTGCTGGGTCCCGGCGTTTCCCAAGACGCGAAAGCGGAGCGTTGCGACGGTCACGCGGCGATGAACTCGTTCCACTTGCGGACCATGTAGCGGTCCTTGTCCATCACGGCGTTCCAGCACGCGACCTTTCCCATCCGCTCCTCGAACGAGCCGCCGTCGCGCACCGCCCCGGCCTTCTCCAGCAGCTTGCCGTCGGGCGAGAGAATGTCCGAGGCCGCGGGCTTGCCCTCCATCCAGAAGCCCCACTCGTCCGCCGACATGTGCTGCTTCGCGGTCGACAGGCAGGCGGAGTAGTAGCCCTGGCGGTTGAGATAGGCGCCGCACCATCCGGACAGGTACCAGTTGATGTATTCGTAGGCTGCGTCGAGCACGAGGCCTTTGACGTTCTTGCCGATGCCGAGCCCGCCGCCCCAGGCGCGATAGCCTTCGGCGAGCGGCTGGTAGACGCAAGGAACGCCCTTCGCCCGCACGGCGGTGACGGCCGGCGACCACATCGACTGGATGATCACCTCACCGGAGGTCATCAGGTTTACGCTCTCGTCGAATGTCTTCCAGAAGGCGCGGAACTGGCCGGCCTTCTTGGCCTCGATCAGCGTGGCGATCGTCGTGTCGATCTCCGCTTCGGTCATGTTGCCCTTGTCGCCGTACTTGATGATCCCGGCGCTCTCGCAGATCATCGCGGCGTCCATGATGCCGATCGAGGGGATGTTGAGGATCGACGTCTTGCCCTTGAACTTCGGGTCGAGAATGTCCTTCCAGTTTGCGATTGGCCGGCCGACGAGGTCGGGCCGGATGCCCAGCGTGTCGGCGTTGTAGATCGTCGGAATCAGCGTCATCCACTCGGTCGGCGCCTTCGCGAACGTTTTCGCGCCGGGACCTTCCACGAAGCCGACCGTGCTGGGCGCCGTCCCCTGGGCGACCACGCTGTCGGGCGTCAGCTTGCCGGTGGTGAAGATCGGGACGATCTGGTCGTAGTACTTGATCTTCTTGACGTCCATCGGCTGCAGCGCGCCGGTCGGGAAGACCTTCTTCGCGATCCAGTACTCGATGTCGGCGATGTCGTAGCTGTCGGGCTGGGTCACCGCGCGCTGGGTGACGCTGTCGCTGTCGAGCGCCGTCATGCGCAGGGTGAAACCGAGATCCTTCTTCACCTGATCGGCGATGGCGTTGAGGTTGGAGACGCCGGTGCCGAACTGGCGCAGCGTGACGTCCTTGATGTTCTGAGCCCAGATCGTCGGGAACCCGGTCACCGCGCCGGAGCCGGCGGCGGCGCCGACCGCGGCCGCCGCGCCTTTGAGCACGGCGCGGCGATTGAGGCCGGGGGTCGGATCGTTGGTCTTCGGATCAGTCATGGCCGGTCCTTGCGTCATGCGGGGTCGGGATCACTGGAGCGAGGGGAGGAGCACGTGGACGTCGGCGAGGCTCCAGGCGAGCGGCGCGGCCTCACCGATCTCGTGCGGCGCGGAGTCAAAGACCGCCTCGTCGGCGTAGACGGTGAAGTCCTCAACGCCCGGCGCGTCGAGGGTCATCTTCATGGACCCGCCCCGGTATTCGACGTTGCGGACGTGGCCGGTGAAGCCAAGGCCCGGCGCGGCGGCCTCGCCGATCCGGATGCGATCGCGCCGGACCGCGGCCTGGGCCGGTGCGCCGAGCTCGAGATGGGCCGCCGCGGGCAGACGGAACGACGCGCCGCCTGAACACGTGAGGATCGCGCCGGCGTCGTCGAGGGCGGTGACCTCGCCGGACAGCACGTTGTGCTCGCCCATGAAGCTCGCCACGAAGGCGGTGGCGGGCCGGTGGAAGATGTCGCGCGGGGCCGCCGCCTGCTCGATCCGGCCGTTCGACATCACCACCACCAGATCGGCCAGCGCCATGGCCTCCTCCTGGCTGTGGGTGACGTGGACGAAGGTGACGCCGAGATCCCGCTGCAGGCGCTTCAGCTCCTGCCGCATCTTGACCTTCAGGAACGGGTCGAGCGCCGACAACGGCTCGTCGAGCAGCAGCGCCTGAGGGCTGGTGATCAGCGCCCGGGCAAGCGCCACGCGCTGCTGCTGGCCGCCGGAGAGCTGCGCGGGGCGCCGCGAGGCGTACTGATCCATGTGCATCAGCTTGAGCATGCCAAGCGCCTTCTCCCGCCGCTCGGCCTTCGCCACGCCCTTCATCTTCAGCGAGAAGGCGACGTTGTCGACGAGGTCGAGATGCGGGAACAGCGCGTATGACTGGAACATCATCGAGGTCCCGCGCCGGGCGGGCGGCAGGTCCGTCACCACGACGTCGCCGAGGCGGATGTCGCCCGAGGTGACGCTCTCGTGGCCGGCGATCATGCGCAGCGTCGAGGTCTTGCCGCAGCCGGAGGGACCGAGCAGGCAACAGTAGGTCCCGGCCCTGATCTTCAGGCTGATCGCGTCGACGGCGACGGCGTCGTCGCCGTAACGCTTGGTGACCGAGGCGAGGTCGATCTCGGCGGCTTGCGGCATCTGTGCTCCGGACTGGGTCGCAGACCAGCAACGCGCGTGCCAAGCGCGGGTCGCTCGGAACGGACGGAGCCTGCCGTTCAGCTGATGGCCGCACAGCTTAAAACAGCGTCAACCGCCCAACCGATGCGCAGCCGTCGGAGGCGAGCGCGCTCACGCCATCAGGAAGGCCGGCGCGGAGGGCCCCCCTTGCGCGCGGAACGCCTCGAGACGCTCCGCCGCCTTCCGCATGCTCGACAGCAGATGGTCGCTGAGCGCCGCCGCGGCGCGGTCGCCGTCGTTCGCCTCCAGCGCCGCGAGAATGGCGAGATGCTCGTCCATGAAGGGATCGATGCGGGGCGCCTTGGCGATCGCCGCCTGGATGTGCTTGCCGACGACCAGCAGGCAGCGCGTGCGTTCGAGCGCGGCCCGGGCCTCCGCGTTGCGGCCGAAGCCGAGGCAGGTCACGTGGATGTCCGCTTCGAGCGCATCGAGCTCGGCGACGCCGTAGTCCGGAGCCGCCCGGTTCGCGGCGGCGTGCCGCGTGGCCATTTCGCGGAGCAGGTCGCCCGGCACGCGGCCGGCGGCGCTTTTGATCAGGGGCGGCTCCAGCATCAGCCGAAGCTCGTAGAGATCGCTGATGCGGGCTTCGTCCATCGGCACGATCTGCCAATGGCCGCTGTCGGTCTTGACCGCGATCCCCGTGCCCTGCGCCCGCAGCAGCAGGTTGCGCGCCACCGTCCGCCCGACGCCGAAGTGGCGCGCGAGCGCCAGTTCGTTGATGCGAAAGCGCCCGAAGACCGAGGCTTCGATGACCGCGCGCTCCAGCGCGTAGTAGAGCGTGTCCCAGGCGTCGTCGCGCGCGGCGCCTGTCGCGAGCCCCAGAATCTCGGCGGTGAGCGCCACCCGCTTCGGCGGCCCGTCGCCGACGAGGACGCCGCGCCCGTCGAACCGCCGCACCAGCTTCTCCGCCTCGAGCTGCGCGAAGGCCTGCTTCACCGGCGAGCGGCTGGCGCCGAACAGGCTCGCCAGCGCGCCCTCGGCCAGCACCGCGCCCGCCGGCAGCCGCCCGGACGCGATCGTCTCGCGCAGCGTGTCCGCAATCAGGGCGTAGGCCGGGCGCTTGCGTTCGAACATCTTTCTGCCGACTCACGGGACCATTGAGACGCCCGGAAGCATCGCGTCATACCCGCCTTCGGGCGTCCACGACGTCCGTCCCGGGACTCCGTCCAAGTGATGGATGCTGCGAAGTCGGGGCCGACGCCGTCCCTCGACGCCTGACGTCCAGTCGTCAGGTCACCGCGCCGAGCGGCCAGGGCACGAACTCGTTGTCGCCGTAGTCGAAGGTCTCGCTCAAGGACGGCTCGCCGGAGGCGACCGCGATGATCTTCTCGAAGATGCGCTCGCCCGCCGCCTCAATGGTATCGGCGCCGGTGACGATCCCGCCGCAGTTCACGTCCATGTCCTCTTCCATGTGCTCGTACATGGCGTCGTTGGTCGCGATCTTGATGCAGGGCGCCGGCTTGAAGCCCGAGACCGAGCCGCGCCCGGTCGTGAAGCAGATGATGTTGCAGCCGCCCGCCACCTGGCCGGTGACCGCCACCGGGTCGTAGCCCGGCGTGTCCATGAACACGAAGCCGGTGCGATCGATCGGCTCGGCGTATTCGTAGACGGCTTCGAGCGGCATCGTGCCCCCCTTGGCGACAGCGCCCAGCGACTTCTCGAGGATGGTCGTCAGGCCGCCGGCCTTGTTGCCGTGGGACGGATTGTTGTTGAGCTCCGCGTCGTTCTTCGCGGTGTAGTCCCGCCACCACTCGATGCGGTCCATCAGCTTCTGGGCGACCTCGGGCGTCTGGGCCCGGCGGGTCAGCAGATGCTCGGCGCCGTAAATCTCGGGCGTCTCCGAGAGCACCGCCGTGCCGCCATGGCGAACGATCAGGTCCGCGGCGTGGCCGAGAGCCGGGTTCGCCGAAATCCCGGAGTAACCGTCCGAACCGCCGCACTGGAGCGCGAGCTTGAGCTTCGACAGCGGCTGCGGCGTGCGCTCCGCCGCGTTGACCGTGTCGAGCATGCCGCGGATCGCCTCGGACGCCGCCTCGATCGACTTGCGCGTGCCGCCCGTGCGCTGGATCGTCATGGTCTTGAGGAACGGCCCCTCCGCGAGGCCGGAACGCTCCAGCAGCATGTCGATCTGGTTGGTTTCGCAGCCGAGCCCGATCATCAGGATGCCGCCGAAGTTCGGATTGCGGGCGTAGCCCGCGAGCGTCCGGATCAGGAAGCGGTAGCCTTCCGAGGCGGTGTTGATGGCGCAGCCGCCGCCGTGCGTCAGCGCGACGACGCCGTCGACGTTGGGATGGCCGGCGAGCCCGCCCTTGTTGTTGAAATGGTCCGCGACCGCCTTCGCGACGGTCGCGGAGCAGTTCACCGAGCTCACGATCCCGATGTAGTTGCGGGTCCCGACGTCGCCGTTCGCGCGGGCGAAGCCCAGGAACGTGCGCCGGTCCCCTTCCGGCAAGAGCGGCGTCGGACGGGCGTCGGCGGCGAAGTGGTGCACCACCTCGCTGTCGTGCATGGCCATGTTGTGCAGATGCACATGGTCGCCTGCCGCGATGTCGCGCGTCGCGTAGCCGATGGTCTGGCCATACTTGATGACCTCCGCGCCGCTGGCGATGAACGCCACGGCGACCTTGTGACCGCGGGGCGTCTCGCCCGACGTCACGACGCCCGCGACGCCGATCGGCGTTCCCGCCGCGACGCCGGAACGGACCACGGCGACGTTGTCGGCGGGGTTCAGAAGGATGGCCTCGGCCTGACGATCAAGTGCTTCCACGGACATGTGCGCGCCTCCTCCGGACGATGCGCCGACCCTGGGTGCGCCGGGCCGATCAATTTATTGGCTATTGCGTGCAATGTACGACCATGATAGGCGATGAAAGTCAACAGCGACGTCAGAGCGCTGATCATGAGGAAACCGGACGGATCGATCGTTTCGACCGTCTTCACGTTCTTTCGGCTCGTATTCCTGCCCATCAGCTCCAAGACGACGTCGCAACGCGACTTGTCCTGAAGACGAAACGCGGATTGACGACAGCCAGTCTGGAACGGATCGAGGAATGGGCTACGAGTTCGACTTCAGTTTTCTGAGCGAGTACGCCCCGGATCTGTGGCGGGGGGTGTGGCTGACGCTCTGGATGACGGTCGTCTCAATTGTGCCGGGCTTCGTCCTGGGGACCCTCTGCGCGATCGGCCGGATCTACGGCTCGCCGCCGGTGCGGCGCGTGGCGACGATCTATGTCGAGGCGATCCGCAACACGCCGCTCGTCATCCAGGTGTTCTGGCTGTTCTTCGGCCTGGCGGTGCTTGGCGCCCGTCTCGACGCCTTCACCGCCGCCGTCATCGCGCTTTCGATCAACGTCGGCGCCTACACCGCCGAGATCATGCGGGCGGGCTTCGAAAGCATTCCGCGCGGCCAGCGCGAAGCCGCCTCCTGTCTTGCGCTCAGCGGACCCCAGCGGGTGCTCTACGTGGAGCTGCCCCAGGCGGTGGAGCGTGTTTACCCGGCGCTCGTCAGCCAGTTCATCCTCATGATGCTTGCGACCTCGATCATGTCGCAGATCTCAGCCGAAGAGCTGACCGGCGTCGCCTACCAGATCCAGTCTTTCACCTTCCGCGGCTTCGAGGCCTACCTCGTCACCGCCGGGATCTACCTCGTCCTCGTCACCATGCTCCGGCTCACGCTGCACGGAGTCGCGCTCGCCGCGTTCCCGCGCCGGCGGCGGCTCGGCACGCCGCTTTAGAGGGATCGGCGCGATGCTCGGACTGACCGTCGATCAACTCCTCTTCCTCGTCCGCGGCGCGGGCTGGACCCTGGTTCTGTCGCTGCTGGGCTTCGTCGGAGGCACGATCCTCGGCCTGCCGGTGGCGCTCGCCCGCTCGTCGAAGCTCAAAGCGCTGCGGATGATCTCGAGCGCCTATGTCCAGCTGATCCAGGGCGTTCCGCTGCCGGTGATCATGTTCGTGGTCTACTTCGGGCTATCGATCGGCGGTTTCGAAGTGCCGGCGCTGGTCGCGGCCGGGCTCGCGATGACCGCCTACTCCAGCGCCTATCTCGGGGAGATCTGGAAGGGCTGCATCCAGGCGGTGCCGAAGACGCAGTGGGAGGCGGCGGAGTGCCTCGCCCTGACCGGACCGCAGCGCTTCGTCCACGTGATCCTGCCCCAGGCGCTCAAGATCGCGGTGCCGCCCACGGTCGGCTTCCTCGTCCAGATCGTCAAGAACACGTCGTATTCGGTGGTGATCGGCTTCTTCGACCTGACCTATTCGGCCAAGGTCCTGAACAACTCGACCTACAAGCCTTTCCTCGTCTTCTCGGTCGCCGCCGCGCTCTACTTCGTCATCTGCTACCCGCTGTCGCTGCTCGCCGGTCGGTTCGAGCGCAAGCTGAAACGCGTCTGAGGAGACATCTTCCATGGATCCCATGGTCCGCTTCCAGGACGTCCACAAATCCTTCGGCGCCGTCGAGGTGCTGAAGGGCATCACGCTCGACGTGCCTCGCGGCGACGTCGTCGTGCTCGTCGGGCGCTCGGGGTCCGGAAAGAGCACCGCGCTCCGCTGCATTAACGGCCTCGAGACGGTGAACGGCGGCGAGCTGCACGTCTGCGGCGAGAAGCTCCACGACGGCAAGACCGACCTGCGCAAGCTGCGCCAGGAGGTCGGGATCGTGTTCCAGAGCTACAACCTGTTTCCGCACCTCACGGTCGAGCAGAACGTCACCCTCGCCCCGCGCAAGGTGATGAAGGTCGGCGCGAAGGAGGCGAAGGAGCTCGCCGCCCATGTGCTGGCGCAGGTGGGCCTGTCGGAGAAAGCGCAGAGCTATCCCGAGCAGCTGTCCGGCGGCCAGCAGCAACGCGTCGCGATCGCCCGCTCGCTAGCCATGAAGCCGAAGCTGATGCTGTTCGATGAGGTCACCTCGGCGCTCGATCCCGAGCTTACCGGCGAGGTGCTGCGCGTGATCGAGCGACTCGCCCAGGACGGCATGACCATGGTGCTGGTGACGCACGAGATGGGCTTCGCCCGCGGGGTCGCCGACCAGATCGTCTTCATGCACCACGGCAAGGTTTGGGAGCGAGGCGGCGCGGAGATGCTGCGCGCGCCCCAGACGCCCGAACTGCAGCAGTTCGTCGCCACGGACCTCTGACGTCTCGCGACGTCTTTGACGCATCACGCCTTCATTCAATCGGCCGCGGTAAGACGGCCGGCCCTCGAGAGGAACAACCCATGACCTTCGCCACCGTCTCCCGTCGCTCCGCGCTCGCGCTGGCCCTTGGCCTCGCGGCGTTCGCCGCCCCCGCTTACGCGGGCACGCTCGAGACCATCAAAGAGCGCGGCGCGGTCCTGGTCGCGATCGACGTGAGCCATCCGCCCTATGGCATGCTCGATTCCTCCGCCAAAGAGACCGGTTCCGACGTGGAGACCGCCAAGCTCCTCGCCGACGACCTCGGCGTGAAGCTGCAGATCGTCCAGGTGTCGGGCGCCAACCGCGTGCCCTTCCTGCTCTCCGGCAAGGCGGACGTCGTGATCGCCTCGTTCTCGATCACCGAAGAGCGGAAGAAGGTCGTCGCCTATTCGAAGCCCTACGGCGTCGTGCCCGTCGTGATCTCCGCCCCTAAGGACGCGACAATCGCGAAGCCCGAGGATCTGGACGGCAAGACCATCGCGGTCGCCCGCGGCACCACCGCCGACATCGAACTGACCAAGGTGACCAAGGCCTCGGCTCCGGGCGCCCGCGTCGTCCGCTACGAGGACGAGGCCACCGCCAACGCGGCGGTCGCCACCGGCCAGCAGGACATCCTGGCGGCCGCGCTCTCGACCGCGAACGCCGTGCGCGACGCCAACCCGGGCAAGAACCTCGAGGTGAAGCTGACCATGGCCGCCTACCCGATGGCGATCGGCCTGCGCAAGAACGACGAGGCGTTCCAGGCCAAGCTCGACGAGTGGGTGTCGGCGAACCTCAAGAACGGCAAGCTCAACGAGATCTACCAGAAGTACTTCGGCATGGCGCTGCCGGCCGAACTGACGAACTGATCCCCCGGCGAGAGCGCGCGGCGGCTGGAACGCCGTCATCCCCCTGCTTGTCCGGGGGATCGATGCCTTCCCCTCGCGTCGACGGTCCCTTGGCCTGGACGGCACGGGCAGGCCGAGCTTGACGCCGTCATGGCAGGCGCCGCGGGACGCGGCTGCCGCGCTCCGCCCAGGCATCGCGCCACGTCCGGCTTCCCCTCTCCCGCGCATTCCGCTATCTCACCCTCGAACAAATGTTCGATTGAGGATCATTTGATATGGCCAGCCCCGCTCCCTATCGCGGCGTGTTTCCCGTCGCCCCGACCGTGTTCGACGCCGACGGGCGGCTCGACCTCGACGGCCAGCGCCGCGCCGTCGACTGCATGATCGACGCGGGTTCGAACGGCCTCTGCATCCTCGCCAACTTCTCCGAGCAGTTCGTGCTGACCGACGCCGAGCGCGACCAGGTGCTGGACTGCGTGCTTGAGCACGTCGCCGGCCGCGTGCCCGTGATCGTCACCACGACCCATTTCGGCTCCCATGTCTGCGCCGAGCGCTCGAAGCGGGCGCAGGACGCCGGCGCCGCGATGGTGATGGTGATGCCGCCCTACCACGGCGCCACCTTCCGGGTGCCCGAGCCGCAGATCTACGCCTTCTTCAAGACCGTCTCGGACGCGATCGACATCCCGATCATGGTGCAGGACGCGCCTGTCGCCGGCACGCCGCTTTCGGTGCCGTTCCTCGCCAAGATGGCGAAGGAGATCGAGCACCTCTCCTATTTCAAGATCGAAGTGCCCTTCGCCGCCGCGAAGCTCCGCGCGCTGATCGAGGAGGGCGGCGACGCCATCGTCGGCCCGTGGGACGGCGAGGAGGCGATCACGTTGATGGCCGACCTCGACGCCGGCGCGACCGGCGCCATGACGGGCGGCGCCTACGCCGACGGCATCCGCCAGATCGTCGACCCCTATTTCGCCGGCGACCGCGAGGCGGCCGCGACGGCCTACGAGCGCTGGCTGCCGCTGATCAATTACGAGAACCGCCAATGCGGCCTCGCCGCCTGCAAGGCGCTCATGAAGGAGGGCGGGGTCATCAAGCACGAGACCTTGCGCTCGCCCCTTCCGCCGTTACATCCCGCTACGCGGGCCGGCCTGATCGAGATCGCCAAACGCCTCGACCCGGTGGTGCTGCGCTGGGGCAAGTGACGCGGGTCTCTCCAACGATCGCGCGCTCCCGAAACGTCCGAAGGAAAACCACATGTCCATCACCGGCGAGAACCTGATCGGCGCGAGCGCCGTCCGCGGAACAGGCGAGAGCTTCCAAGCGATCGAGGCGGCGACCGGCAAGCCGATCGAGCCGGCGTTCGGCGGGGCCTCGCTGGAGGACCTCGACCGGGCGCTCACGCTCGCGACCGAGGCCTTCGGGACCTACGCCGAGACCGACCTCGAGACGCGCGCGAAATTCCTCGAGACCATCGCCGACGAGATCCTCGCCGTCGGCGACGAGCTGATCGAGCGCGCCATGGCGGAGAGCGGCCTGCCGCGTCCGCGGCTCGAAGGGGAGCGCGGCCGCACCGTCGGCCAGCTCAAGATGTTCGCCGGCGTCGTGCGCGACGGAACGTTCCTCGACCTCCGCATCGACCCCGCGCTGCCGGAGCGCAAGCCGCTGCCGCGTCCGGACCTGCGGCTGCGCAACATCCCCGTAGGCCCGGTCGCGGTGTTCGGCGCCTCGAACTTCCCGCTCGCCTTCTCGGTCGCCGGCGGCGACACCGCCTCGGCGCTCGCCGCGGGCTGCCCCGTGGTGGTGAAGGCGCATCCCGCGCATCCCGGCACGTCGGAGCTCGTCGGCCGCGCGGTGCAGAAGGCTGTCGCGGCCTGCGGCCTCCCCGAGGGCGTGTTCTCGCTGCTGTTCGACGCCGGCCGGACCATCGGCCAGGCGCTCGTCGCTGATCCGCGCATCGCGGCGGTGGGCTTCACCGGCTCCCGCGCCGGCGGTCTCGCGCTGATGAAGATCGCCCGGGAGCGCGACGTGCCGATTCCGGTCTACGCCGAGATGAGCAGCATCAACCCCGTCGTGCTGTTCCCCGGCGCCCTCGCCGCGCGCGGCGACGCGATCGCCAAAGCCTTCGCCGGCTCCGTCACGCTCGGCGCCGGTCAGTTTTGCACAAATCCGGGCCTGATCCTCGGGCTTGAAGGCGAAGGGCTCGACGGCTTCGTCGCCGCCGCGGGCGCGGCGCTGTCCGAGACGCCGGCCTCCACCATGCTGACGCCCGGCATCCACGCCGCCTACGAGAAGGGCGTCGCGAAGCTCGCCGGCCATGCGGCCGTGAAGGAGATCGCGCGCGGCAAGCCCGGCGCAGGCACTGCGGGACAGGCCGGCCTCTATGAGGTCGACGCCGAGACCTTCCTCGCTGATCCTGCGCTGCAGGAGGAGATCTTCGGCGCGACCGGCCTTGTGGTGCGCTGCGCCGACCTCGACCAGCTGCGCCGCGTGCTCGCGAGCCTCGAAGGCCAGCTCACCGCCGCGATCCACATAGACGAGGCGGACCACGACGCCGCCCGTTCGCTGCTGCCGCTGCTGGAGCGAAAGGTCGGCCGCATCCTCGTCAACGGCTTCGGCACGGGCGTCGAGGTGGCGCACGCCATGGTGCATGGCGGCCCCTTCCCCGCGACCTCCGACGGCCGCACGACGTCGGTCGGCAGCCTCGCCATCAACCGCTTCCTGCGGCCGGTGAGCTATCAGGATCTGCCCGACGAGCTGCTGCCGGCCCCGCTGAAGAGCGACAACCCGCTCGGCGCGCCGCGCCGCGTCGACGGCGCCGCCCCCGCGCGCTAACCGTCCACGAGGCCTACACGATCATTCGCCCGCCGCATGCCGGCGGGCGAACGCGTTTCAGGGCTCGAACAGCTCGGCATGCGCCGCGGCGAGCCGCGGCATCGACTCGAGGATGAGCGTGAGATGCGCGCGCATCGCGCTCTCCGCCGCGTCCGGGTCGGCGGCGATCACGGCCTCGGCGATCGCGGTATGGTGCGCCGCTACGATCGCCATAGGGACGGCCTCGGCCATGTCGATGTAGCGCACGCGGTCCATCTGCGCCTTGACGTCCTCCAAGACGTCCCACGCCGCGGTGCGGCCGGCGACGCCCGCCAGCAGGCGGTGGAAATCCTCGTCCAGCGCGAACAGCGCCGCGCCGTCGCGCGCCGCGACCGCCGAACTCTGCCGCTTCAGGCTCGCCTTGAGCAGGACGCGCGCCTCGCGATCGACGCGCTGGGCCGCCTCCCTCACGACGGCGCATTCGATCGCCTCGCGCACGAAGCGGGCGTTCTCAACGGCCATGCGCGAGATCTTCACCACCAGCGTTCCCCGTTGCGGGCGGATCCTCAGCAGCCCCGCGTCCCCGAGCCGGATGAAGGCCTCGCGAACGGGCGATCGGCTGACGCCATACCGCGTCGCGATCTCCTGCTCCGAGATCATCTCGCCCGGCCGCAGCTGCATGGTCACGATCGCGTTGCGTAGGGCGCGGGTGAGCTGCCGGGTCACTGGGACGGCGTCGTCGAAAACGAAGCCTAAAGCGTTCATCGCAGCGTCCGCGATAGATAAGTTCGAGAGGCGAACATTTGCGTCCGCGTGGTTGCCGCGGTGAAACTACCATACTAGCATAGCGAAAAGCTCGCTCTGGGAGGAGCGTCATGACGCCGAATGCGGCGCACAGGATCGACGGCGTCGCGGCGCCGAGGGCGCGGCTCAACGCCGACACGCTCGCCCGGCTGCCGGCGGCGGTGCGTCGGCCGGCGTACGACCGCGCCGCCCTGTCCACCGGGATCGTCCATCTCGGCGTGGGCGCGTTCCACCGCGCGCATCAGGCGGCGTTCACGGACGATCTGCTGGCGGCTGATCCGCGTTGGGGCATCGCCGCCGCGAGTCTTCGAACTCCCGACACCCGCGACGCCCTCGTCCCGCAGGACGGGCTCTACACTTTGCTGGTGCGCTCGGGGGCCGGCGACGCGCCGCGGGTGATCGGCTCAATCACGCGCCTGCTCGCCGCGCCCGACGAGCGCGACGAACTGCTGCGAACGATGTCCGATCCGGGCGTCAGGATCGTCAGCCTGACCGTCACCGAGAAGGGCTATTGCCACCGGCCCTCCACCGGCGAGCTCGACGAAGACCACGCCGACATCCGCCACGATCTCGACAATCCGCACGCGCCCCGCTCGGCGCCGGGCGTGATCGTCGAGGCTCTACGGCGGCGGCGGGAGGCGGGCGCGGCGCCCTTCACCGTGCTGACCTGCGATAACCTCCCGTCGAACGGACGCGTGGCGAAGCGCGTCATCGCGCGGCTCGCCGCCTTGCGCGACCCGGAGCTCGGCGCCTGGGTCGAAGGCGAACTCGCCGCGCCCTCAACCATGGTCGACCGCATCGTGCCCGCGACCACCGACGCGGACCGCGCCCGCGTGGCCGAGGCGCTCGGGGTTGAGGACGCCTGGCCGGTGACGGCGGAGCCGTTTTCTCAGTGGGTGATCGAGGACCGGTTTCCGACCGGCCGCCCGGCGTGGGAGACGGTCGGCGCGGAGATCGTCGGCGACGTCGAGCCCTATGAGAACATGAAGCTGCGGCTGCTCAACGGCAGCCATTCGATCATGGCCTATCTCGGCTATCTCATGGGCTACGAGACCATCGCGGAGGCCGCCTCCGACGAGGCTCTCGCGGCCCTCGTCGGCGCCTACATGGACCAAGAGGCGACGCCGACGATCGCCGTGCCCGCGGAGGCGGACGTCGAGGCCTACAAGCGGGCCCTGTTCGAGCGCTGGCGGAACCCGGCGCTCCGCCACCGCACTTGGCAGGTTGCCATGGACGGCTCGCAGAAGCTGCCGCAGCGGCTCGTCGCTGTGGCGCGCGAGCGTCTCGCCGTGGGCGCGCCGATCGGCGCCTCCGCCCTCGGGCTTGCGGCCTGGATGCGCTACGCGACCGGCGTGGACGAGCAGGGAGCGCCGATCGACGTGCAGGACCCGCTTGGGCCCCGGCTCCGCGCCATCGCCCAAGACGCAGGCCCGGTCGCGGAACGGCTCGCCCCCGCGATGATCGGCGTGCGCGAGGTTTTCGGCCAAGACCTGCCGCGCGATCCGCGCTTCGTCGAGGCCGTCACCCGCGCCTTGGCCCGGCTCTACGACCGCGGCGCCGCCGCGACCGTCGCGGCTTACGGAGGCGCCTGACCTTCCAGCCTCGCTTCAAGCGTCAACGAACGCGACAGAATAAAAAAGAACACCTGAGGGAACGCCAATGATGAAACGCACGCTCGCCGCGCTCGGCGCGGCCTTCGCCATGATATCGGTCGCGCCGGCCTCGGCCCAGACCGCGCTGAAATGGGCGCATGTCTACGAAGCCTCAGAACCGTTTCACACCGAGTCGGTCTGGGCGGCG
Source organism: Methylopila sp. Yamaguchi (assembly GCF_002897035.1). Classification (GTDB taxonomy): domain Bacteria; phylum Pseudomonadota; class Alphaproteobacteria; order Rhizobiales; family Methylopilaceae; genus Methylopila. Next base: position 301,939 of record NZ_BAUX01000003.1, on the reverse strand, counting down.
GAGGAGATCAAGAAGCGCACCAACGGACGCTACACGATCACGGTGTATCCGGCCTCGCAGCTCGGCAAGGAAGCCGACATCAACCAGGGCCTCACGCTCGGCACCGTCGACATCATCATCTCCGGCTCGAGCTTCGCGGCCAAGGAGTACAAGCCGATCGGGGTGACCTATTACCCCTACATCTTCCGCGATCCCGCCCATCTCATCGCTTACACCAAGAGCGACGTCTTCCGGAAGCTCGCCGCGGGCTACGAGGAAGAGACCGGTCACCACATCCTGGCCGCCACTTACTACGGCACCAGACAGACGACGACGTCGAACCGGGTGATCAAGACCTGCGCCGACCTCAAGGGACTCAAGATCCGCGTGCCGGACGCGCCGGCCTACCTCGCCATGCCGCGGGCTTGCGGCGCCAACACCGCGCCGATCGCCTTCGCCGAGGTCTACCTCGCGCTGCAGAACGGCACCGTCGAGGCCCAGGAAAACCCGCTGACCGCGATCGACGCCAAGAAGTTCTATGAGGTTCAGAAGAACGTCATTCTGACGGGCCACATCACCGACCACCTCAACATCATCATCTCCCAGAGCCGCTGGGCCTCCCTCTCGGATGAAGACAAGAAGATCTTCACCGAGGTGACGCAGCAGGCGGCGGAGCGGGCGACGAAGATCGTCGAGGAGCGCGAGGCCAAGCTTCTGACAGCGTTCAAGGAGCGCGGACTCAACATCGTCGAAGTCGACAAGAAGGACTTCGAGAAGACGGTGCTCGAGAAGGCGCCGGTCGAAATGTACGGCTACCGGAAGGAAGACTACGACGCCATCCGCGCGGTGAAGTGACGCCGAGCGAGCGCGAGGCGTCATCCCGGCCGACGCGCAAGCGGAGAGCCGGGATCGCCCGCCGATAGCGGCGCCCCTTCCTCACGACGATCCCGGCTCTCCGCGGCTACGCCGCGGCGGCCGGGATGACGCACCTCCCTTCCCCGGATCCGCCCATGTCAGCCGATTTCGCCCAGCCCCACACCCCCGTCACGGCGGAAGAGCTCGCCCACGCCTTCGAGGACCAGCCGGTCGTCGTCGATCTCTCGAAGTACGCTTTCGAGGACTGGCTGACGCTGGCTCTGTTCGTCGGCATGGCGGGCTGCGTCGTCCTGCAGTTCGTCACCCGTTACGTGCTGAACGACAGCCTCGCCTGGACTGAGGAGATCGCGATCAACGCGCTCGTCCTCGTCGTCTTCCTCGGCTCCGTGATGTGCGTGCGCATGTCCCGGCACATCCAGGTCGACGTGCTCTACCACTACCTCGGCGCGACGGCGGGCCGGGCTCTGGCGACCGGCGTCGACCTCGTCCGGATCGGCTTCTTCGCCTACGGAACGTACCTGATGTTCCGCTACGCCCGGCTCGTAGCGCGCGAGCGGATGACCACCATCGACCTGCCGCGCAGCGTCGTCTTCTACCTGATCCTTGCAGCCTTCGCGTTGATGCTGGCCCGCGCCATCCAGGTCGCGGTCGCCAACTGGCGCCGCGGCTATTCCGTGCTCGAGCGCCCCGGCGCCTTCGACGGCTCCGGAGACTGACCGATGCTCCTCCTCCTCGGCTGCTTCCTCGTGCTGATGGTCGTCGGCGTGCCCGTCGCGATCGCCATGGCGGTCTCGTCGGTGCTCTACATCGTCACCTACGGCGCCGCCCCCGACATCATCGTCGCCCAGCGCATGATCGCGGGCGTCGAGAGCTTCCCGCTGCTCGCGGTGCCGTTCTTCATCCTCGCCGGCAACCTGATGAACATCGCCGGCGTCACGGGCCGCATCTATTCCTTCGCCGTCGCGCTGGTCGGCTGGATGAAGGGCGGGCTGGCGCAGGTGAACATCATCGGCTCGGTGATCTTCTCCGGCATGTCCGGTACGGCGCTGGCGGACGCCGCCGGCATCGGCACGATCGAGATCAAGGCGATGAAGGACCACGGCTATCCGACGGAGGTCGCGGTCGGCGTCACCGCCGCCTCCGCCACGCTGGGGCCGATCTTCCCGCCGTCGCTGCCCTTCGTGATCTACGGCATGATGGCGAACGTCTCGATCGGCGCGCTGTTCATGGCCGGCATCCTGCCGGGCGTCGTCATGACGCTGCTGATGATGATCACGGTCGCAGTCTTCGCCTACAAGTACGGCTGGGGCTCCGACACGCCGTTCGCGATCAGGAAGCTGTTCTCAGCCACGGTCGAGATCGTCGTGGTGTTCTCGTTCCCGCTCGCGATCTATCTTCTCACGCTCGCCGGCGTGTCGCTCAACGTGGCAGTTCTGGTGGCGCTTGCGGCGCTGCTTGCGCTCGACTGGTGGTTCGACTTCGAGGCCGTGATGGCGCTGATGACGCCGGTCATCTTGATCGGCGGCATGACGCTCGGCTGGTTCACGCCGACCGAGGCCGCGGTCGCCGCGGTGATCTGGTCGCTGTTCCTTGGCCTCGTGCGCTACCGAACCATGACCTTCCGGACACTGGCGAAGGCCGGGTTCGACACCATCGAGACCACGGCCTCGGTGCTGTTCATCGTGACCGCAGCCTCGGTCTTCGCCTGGCTGCTGACGGTGAGTCAGGCCGCAGCCCTGCTCTCCGAAGCGTTTCTGTCGATCACCGAGAACAAGTGGGTGTTCCTCATCCTGGTGAACCTCCTGGTGCTGTTCGTCGGCTGCTTCCTCGACACCATCGCGGCGATCACGATCCTTGTGCCGATCCTCCTGCCGATCGTGCTGAAGCTCGGGATCGACCCTGTGCATTTCGGCCTGATCATCACGCTCAACCTGATGATCGGCCTGCTGCACCCGCCGCTCGGCATGGTGCTGTTCGTCCTGTCGCGGGTGGCCAAGCTCTCCGTGGAGCGCACCACCATGGCGATCCTGCCGTGGCTGGTCCCGCTGTTCGTCGCCCTGCTCGCGATCACGTTCATCCCCGAGCTCAGCCTCTGGCTGCCTCGGCACATGGGACTGCTGAAATGACCGCCGCCACGGCGCTCGCCGTCACGCTCTACGCTCCCGAGGACCTGCGCATGGTCGACCGGCCGCTGGGGGACCTCGAGCCCGGCATGGTCCGCATCCGCTTCGGCGCCGGCGGCATCTGCGGCTCCGACATGCACTACTTCCGCCACGCCCGGACCGGCGACTTCGTCGTCACCTCGCCCCTTGTGCTGGGGCACGAGGTCGCCGGCGAAGTGGTCGAGATCGCAGGCGACGCGCCGGGTCTCGCTATCGGCGACCACGTGGCGGTCAATCCCTCCCGCTGGTGCGGAACCTGCGCCCGCTGCCGGGAAGGCCGGCCGAACCTCTGCGAGAAGATCTACTTCATGGGCTCGGCCTCCAAGACCCCGCACATGCAGGGCGGCTTCGCGAGCCTGTTCGACGCGACGCCGGCGCAATGCGTGAAGGTGCCCAGGGACCTGCCCTTTGCGGCCGCGGCGCTCGCCGAGCCTCTGGCCGTGTGCCTACACGCGGTGCGTCGCGCAGGCGAGGTGGCGGGGCGGAACGTGGTGATCTTCGGCGCGGGACCGATCGGCCTGCTGACCCTGTTGGCGGCGAAGCGCGCACGCGCCGCGGAGGTCGCCATGGTCGACATGGCCGCGGCGCCGCTCGCTTTCGCCGCCCGGCTCGGCGCGGACCATGCGGTTGATCTGTCGCAAGGCGACGCCGCGCTCGACCAGTTGGCGAAAGACAAAGCGTTCGACGTCGCGATCGAGGCGTCCGGCACGGCGGCGGGCCTCGCCTCCGCCATCAAGGCGGTGCGGCGCGGCGCGACGATCGTCCAGCTCGGCAACCTGCCAGGAGGCAAGATCGAGATCCCGGCCAACGCCATCATGGCGAAAGAGCTCGATCTACGGGGTACGTTCCGGTTCGACGCCGAGTTCGCCGAGGCGGTCAACCTCATCGTCGCCGGAGAGGTGGACGTCATGGCGCTGGTGACCGCCGAGCGCCCCTTGTCCGAGGCACCCCAGGCGTTTCGGCTCGCGCTTGATCGCTCACAGAGCGTCAAGGTCGTGTTGACGGCGGGCTGATCTGATGCGGGAGTCCTGGCGCTGGTTCGGACCGGACGACCCGGTCAGCCTGGACGACGTCCGGCAGGCGGGGGCGCGCGAGGTCGTCACCGCGCTCCATCAGGTTCCGATCGGCGAGGCCTGGACCGTGGCGGAGGTCGAGGAGCGCAAGCGGATCATCGAGAGCGGACCGCGGTCGCGGCTCGACTGGACGGTGGTGGAGTCGATCCCGATCCCCGACGACGTCAAGCGAACCGGCGGCGTGGCGACGCGCTCGATCGCGGCGTGGATCGCGAGCCTGGAGGCGCTCGCCGCCTGCGGCATAAGAATCGTCTGCTACAACTTCATGCCCGTCGTGGACTGGTGCCGCACCGATCTCGAATGGGAGCTCCCGAACGGTGCCCGGGCCATGCGGTTCGACCTCGCCCGGTTCGCAGCCTTCGAACTGCACATTCTCCAGCGCCCAGGGGCTGAGCGCGACTTCGACGCCGCGACGCGGGCGCGGGCGAAAGCCGTCTACGAGGCGATGACCGAGGACGACGTCGCCGCGCTCGTCACCAACATCGCGAGCGCCCTGCCGGGATCCACCACCGAGCCGCTGACCATCCCCGCCTTCCGGGACAAGCTCGCGGCCTACAGGGACGTCGACGCCGCCGTTCTGCGGAGGCATCTGGTCGAGTTCCTGCAGGCTGTCACCCCGCGCGCCGAGGCGTTGGGCGTCACCCTGACGCTGCACCCCGACGACCCTCCGCGCCCGCTGTTCGGCCTGCCGAGGGTCGCCTCCTCAGGCGACGATTACGCCGCGCTGTTCGACGCCGTCCCCTCGCCAGCGAACGGCATGTGTTACTGCACGGGCTCCTTAGGCGCCGGCCCAGCGAACGACCTTCCCGCGATAGCGCGCCGCTTCGGGCCGCGCATCGCCTTCGCGCACCTGCGCGCGACGCGGCGCGAGGCGGACGGCTCGTTCTACGAGTCCGACCATCTCGACGGCGAGGTGGACATGGTCGCGGTGCTGAAAGTCCTGCTCGCCGAAGACCGCGCCCGAACCGCGGACCGGAAAATCGTGTTCCGGTCCGACCACGGCCACCGGATGCTGGACGACCTTCGCCCGACCAAGCGCACCAATCCGGGCTATACGGCTATCGGCCGCCTCCGCGGCTTGGCCGAGCTTCGCGGCGTCATCCGCGCGCTCGAGGCGGGTTGACGCCAGCGGCTCAGGAGGCGAGCGGCTCCTCCGCTGGCGCGGCAGGCGCGCGCTCGGGCAGAGCGTCCTGCACGCGCAGCCAGGTGCGGTCGATGTGGCGCCCGATGACCTCCGCCAGCGCGTCGCCGTCGTGGGCCTCGAGCGCGACGATCATCTCTTCGTGCTCGGCGACCGCGGCCGCCCATTTGTCCTCGCTGCCGTTGCCGACGAACCGGATGCGCTTCATGCGCGCCTGGATCGACTCGTGCGCCCAGAGCAGCGTGGCGTTGCCGGAGATGCGGGCGAAGCCGGAATGGATGTCCTGGTTGAGCTTGAAATAGTTCAGCCGGCTCCGGACCGCGTAGAGCTCCATCATCCGGTCGTGGACGGCGCGGAGCGAGGCGATGTCCGCGTCGCTTGCCCGGGCGCAGGCAAGACGGCCCGCTTCCTGTTCGATGATCTTCAGCGCTTCGAGCATGTCGAAGACGTCATGGCGGGTGAAGGCGCGCACAACAGCGCCGCGCCCCGGCACGTTTTCAATGAGCCCCTCGGCCGCGAGCGTCTTCAGGGCCTCCCGCATGGGGGTCCGCGACACGCCCAGGCGACGGCCGACGTCGCCTTCGTTCACCCGATCCCCCGGCGCGAGACGGCCGTCGATGATCATGTCGCGCAGCCGGGCGACGGTCTCGTCGTGCAGCGAGCGCCGCAGGATCGGCGTTTCCGGGGCGCTTCCGTCGAAAGAGGTCAGGTCGGTCAACGATGTGGCCCTCTGGATCGACCATCCGGCGCAGTGGCTGTCCGGCGGCGACCGCAGTCTGCAGCATGGCCAAGCGGGCGCCGAAGGTCAATTCTGTGTCATGCAACATGCTGTATGCAGCATACTTGATCTTAGATGACGGCGGCGCTACCGTTCGGGCAACAACGAAGAACGGACAGGGAGCGACCGTGACCATCGCCACGCAGACTTCGCAAAAGCCTTTGATCGCGCTCGCCATGGGCGATCCCGCCGGCATCTCGCCGGAGCTCGCCGCCAAGGCGCTCGCTCTGCCGGAGGTGCGGGAGGCCGCCGATTTCATCGTGTTCGGCGACCTGCGCGTGCTGCAGGACGGCGCTGAGACTGCGGGCGTGACGCTCGACCTCGACGTCGTGGACGCCCCGCGCGAGCCTCAGGGCAAGCCGGTGTTCGTCGACCTCAAGAACCTCGACCCGGCGAGCGTCGCTCGAGGCAAGGTCTCGCTTGCAGGCGGCGAATTCGCCTCGCAGAACTACCGTGCGGCGCTCAAGCTCGCCCGCGAAGGCGTGGCGGACGCGGTGGCCTTCACCCCGTTCAACAAGCAGGCGATGCGGCTCGCGAACCCCGGCTACGACGACGAGATCAAGTTTTCGGCGACCGAACTCGGCGTCGACGTCGTGGCGAGCGAGTTCAACGTGCTGCCCGAATTCTGGAACGCGCGCGTCACCAGCCATGTGCCCCTGTCCGGCGTCTCCGAGCGCATCACCAAAGACGCGGTGATGAAGGGCCTGACTCTGACCGACGCCTCGCTCAAGGCCTCCGGGATCGCCCGTCCCCGCATCGCGGTCGCGGGCCTCAACCCGCATGCGGGCGACGGCGGCAACTTCGGCTCCGAGGAGATCGAGCAGATCGAGCCGGCCGTGCGCGAAGGCAAGGCGCGGGGCATCGCCTGCGAGGGGCCCTACCCCTCCGACACCGTGTTCGTGCGCGCGGTAGCCGGTCACTTCGACGCGGTGCTGACCATGTACCATGATCAGGGGCAGATCGCGATGAAGCTCATTGGCTTCGACAAGGGCGTGACGCTGCTCGGCGGCTTCCCCGTGCCGATCTGCACTCCGGCGCACGGCACAGCCTACGAAATCGCGGGGCAAGGCGTCGCGAACGTCGGCGCGACCCGCGAGGCGCTGCTGCTTGCGGCCCGTATGGGCGCGACGCGCAAGGCCACGAAGGCGCAGCGCGCGGCGTAACGGACGGCCGTCATCCCGGACGGCGGCGCAGCCGACGATCCGGGATCGTCCTCCGGACGAGGCGCCGTCCGGCGTCCAATGCTGAAGACGGTCCCGGCTCTCCGCTCCGCTGCGGCCGGGATGACGCTGCTGAGAAGATAGCGGAGAGCCGCCGCGAGATGCGGCCCCGTTCCCGAGGAAACGGATCGAGGAGGGGCTCCATGTCCGCCGAAGACCGCACGATCGTGTCGCGCTTCACCATGGAAGTGGCGGCCGCGCTGGGCGCAGCCGCCATCGGCGCCCTGGTGATCTACGGCGCGAACGAGCACTCCATCGGCTGGGGCGACGCCGGCCCGGAGCCGGGCTACGTGCCGTTCTGGCTCGGCCTTATCATCGTGGGCGCGAGCCTCGCCGTGCTTGTCCAGACGCTGGTCCAGCGGGTCGGCGCCGGCGACAGCTTCATCACGCGCGAGCAGGGCAAGCGGATCGCCGCCTTCGCCATTCCGGTCGCGCTGTTCGTCCCGGTCAGCCTGTTCCTCGGGCTCTATGTCGCGACCGCGATCTACCTGCTGGCGACGACCACGCTGCAGGGCCGCTTCCCGCTCGTGAAGGCGATCCCGATCGCGATCGGCGCGCCGGTCGTCATGTTCGTCCTGTTCGAACGCTGGTTCCAGACGCCCCTGCTCAAAGGGCCGCTCGAAGCGGCTCTTGGGCTGTACTGAGGAGCGGCGGCCATGTTCGACAACGTCCCGCTGCTCCTCCACGGCTTCGAGATCGCGCTTTCCTGGCACCATGTCGCCCTGATGATCGGCGGCGTGCTGCTCGGCATCCTGGTGGGCGTTCTCCCCGGCCTCGGCGCCCCGAACGGCGTGACGCTGCTGCTGCCGCTCACCTTCTCGATGGATCCGGTCTCGGCCATCATTCTGCTGACCTCGATGTACTGGGGCGCCCTGTTCGGCGGCTCCACCACCTCGATCCTGTTCAACATCCCGGGCGAACCCTCGTCCGTCGCGACCACCTTCGACGGCCATCCCATGGCCAAGAACGGCCAGGCGACCGAGGCGCTCACCTACGCTTTCATGTCCGCCGGCTTCGGCGCGATGGTCGGGGTAATCGTCATCACGCTGCTCTCGAGCGCAGTCGCGGATTTCGCTCTGAAGTTCTCGTCGCCGGAGTTCTTCGCCGTCTATCTCCTCGCCTTCGCGAGCTTCGTCGGCCTCGGCGGCGGCAACCCCTTTAAGACCATCGTGTCGCTGACCCTCGGCCTCGCCTTCGCGACCGTGGGACAGGACACGATCTCGGGGTCGCTGCGCCTCACCTTCGGCTTCGACGAACTGCTCCGCGGCATCTCCTTCCTCGTCGCGGTGATCGGCCTGTTCGGCCTGGGCGAGCTGGTGCTGACCATGGAGGAGGGGCTGCGCTTCAACGCGGTCGCCTCCCGCATTTCGCCGAAGAAGGTGTTCCAGACGATCGCCAAGATGCCGCGCTACTGGTTCGCGCTGCTGCGCGGCAGCCTGATCGGCGTGTGGATGGGCGTGACGCCCGGCGGGCCGACCGCGGCCTCGTTCATGAGCTACGGCGTCGCGCGCCGTTTCTCCCGGCGCTCGGCGAACTTCGGCAAGGGCGAGCCGGAGGGCGTGGTGGCGCCCGAGACCGCCGACCATGCCGCCGGCTCCTCCGCCATGCTGCCCATGCTGGCGCTCGGCATCCCGGGCTCCGCGACGGCCGCTGTCATGCTGGGCGGACTGATGATCTGGGGCCTGACGCCCGGGCCGACCCTGTTCGTCGAGCGGCCGGACTTCGTGTGGGGCCTCATCGCCAGCATGTATCTCGGCAACGTGGTCGCCGTTGTGCTGGTGCTCGCCACCGTGCCGCTGTTCGCCGCGATCCTGCGCATCCCCTTCGCCGTGGTCGCGCCGCTGATCGTCTCGGTGTGCTTCATCGGCGTCTGGACGGTCGCCTCCGCGGAGTTCGACCTCTGGCTTGTTCTGGCCTTCGGCGTGATCGGCTACCTCTTCAAGAAGCTCGAATACCCGATCGCGCCCCTCGTGCTCGCGATGGTGCTCGGCGACAAGGCCGAGGACGCCTTCCGGCAATCGATGCTCATGTCGGGCGGCTCGCTGGGCGTGTTCTTCTCGAACCCGCTCGTCGGCACGCTCACCGCAATCGCCCTCATCCTGCTTGCCTGGCCGATCGTGGCGATGTTCCTCGGCCGTCGCCGCGCCGGCGTCGCGGCGGTCCCAGCCCACGCCGAACGGAGCCCCTCATGACCGCGGCCAAACCCACCGTCGCGTTTCTTGGCATCGGTCTTATGGGGCGCCATCAAGCGGCGAACCTCTTGAAGGCCGGCTACCACGTCACGGCCTGGAACCGCTCCCGCGCAAAGGCCGAGGCGCTCGAAGCGCTGGGCGCGCGCGTGGCCGACAGCCCGGCGGAGGCCGTCGCGGGGGCGGACGTCGTCGTGGCCATGCTTGAGAACGGCCCGATCGTCGCCGAGGTGCTGTTCGCTTCCGGCGCCGACGCGGCGCTGAAATCCGGCGCGGTCGTGGTCGACATGAGCTCGATCAAGCCCGCGGAAGCGCAGGACCATGCGGCCCGGCTCGCCCGCAGGGGCGTTGCGCATGTGGACGCGCCGGTCTCGGGCGGCACCGTAGGCGCCGAAGCCGGCACGCTCGCCATCATGGCCGGCGGCGAGCCCGACGCCTTCGCCCGCGTCGAGACGCTGCTCAAGGCCATGGGCAGGCCGGTCCACGTCGGCCCCTCCGGCTCAGGGCAACTCGCGAAGCTCGCCAACCAGATCATCGTCGGCGTCGCCATCGGCGCCGTCGGCGAAGCGCTGATGCTGGCGGCCAAGGGCGGCGCCGATCCCGCCAAGGTCCGCGAGGCGCTCCGCGGCGGTTTCGCCGAGAGCCGCGTGCTGGAGCTGCACGGTCAGCGGATGGTGGAGCGCGACTTCGTCACCAAGGGCCGTTCGGTTACCCATCTCAAGGACATCGACAACGCGCTCTCGGCCGCCGAAGGGCTCGGGCTCGACCTGCCGTTCTCCGGGCTGCTGGCGGACCTGTTCCGCGGCCTGCTCGCGAACGCCGGCGACCTCGATCACTCCGGCCTGCTGGTCGAGCTCGAGCGCCGCAACGGACTGGACGGCGCGGACAGCCGCGCCGCCTGACATCGCAGATTCGATCAACGCCCACGCCAGAGGGGCGCGACGGACTTTAGGACCTGGAGGAACAGCTGATGCCTAGCCTGACCACGAAGATCGCCCTCGGCCTGCTTGGCGCCGCCGCCGTCGCCGCGCCCGCCGCGGCGGAGTGGAAGCCGGTGAAACCCGTCGAATTCGTCGTCGCCTCGGGCGCCGGCGGCGGCACCGACCAGTTCGCCCGGCTGATCCAGTCGATCATCCAGAAGCACGAGCTGATGCCGGTGAACATGATCGTCACCAACAAGGGCGGCGGCGCAGGCACCGAAGCCTTCGTCTACGGCAAGCTCGCGGGCGCCGATCCGCACAAGCTCGTCTTCGGCACCAACAACGAGTGGCTGCTGCCGCTGGTGACGAAGTCGGGCTACCAGCCGGACGACCTCCGCCCCGTCGCCGCCATGGCGGTCGACGAGTTCCTGCTCTGGACGCACAAGGACGCGCCCTACAAGGACGCCGCCGCCTTCGTCGCCGCGGCCAAGGAAAAGCCGCTTCAGGTCGGCGGCAGCCAGTCGAAGGACACCGACCAGATCCTGTCGAAGCGGATCGAATACGCGACCGACGCGAAGTTCACCTACATCCCGTTCAAGTCCGGCGGCGAGGCCGCGACGCAGCTCGCCGGCGCGCACATCGAGGCGAACTTCAACAACCCGCAGGAGAACGTCGGCCAGTGGAAGGGCGGCCAGGTCCGGCCGCTCTGCGTGTTCTCGCCCCAGCGCATGTCCTACGACCAGAAGGTCACGGCCGACATGTCCTGGGCCGACATCCCGACCTGCAAGGAATCCGGGATCGCGGTCGAGCAGTACCAGATGCCGCGCACGGTGTGGCTGAACGCCAAGGCGACCGACGAGCAGGCGGCCTACTACGCCGGCGTCATGGCCAAGGTGCGCGAGACGCCGGAGTGGAAGGAGTGGCTCGCCCGCACCTCCCAGACCGACCGCTTCGTCACCGGCCAGGCCTTCGCCGACCAGGTGAAGAAGGAGCAGGCTGAGGCTCGCACCCTGTTCGAGAAGGCGGGCTGGCTCGTCACCAACTGAGGCGGGGCGAAGGGGCAGCGCGGGGCCCCTCCCCCGCGCTGCTGCTTCTCGCTTGCGCTTCGGCGCCCTACCATCCGCCCGACGATCCGCGGAAGGTGAGGACGATGCGGCCTCTGGTCGGCCACGGCAGGGTGACGGAGCGAGGCGGCGCGGTCAGTGCGCCGGCCGCGCGACGCTGGGCCGGCGGCGCCGTCACCTTTGACCGCCGCTCCTGGGTCTGCGACCACGCCCCGCTGGATTGGACATCGCCCTCTCACCTGATCGTCCTCACCGAAGCGGGCGGGACGGGCGCGACGGAGGTGCGCGTCGATGGCGGCGGCCCCTACGCCGGCCGCGACGCTCCGGGCGCCCTGAGCTTCGTGCCCGCGGGCGTCCGCCGTCGCGGATCCTATCGGCGGGCGGACCTCTCCTACGCCGCGCTTTGGATCGACCCAGCCCTCGGCGAGAGCCTGGCGGGCTGCGCCGGCCTCAAGGCGCCGCAGGCCTTCGTCAACGGGGAGGATCCGGTGATCGCCGCGTTGCTGACGGGCCTCCGCGACGCAGTCGGCGACGGAGGCGATCCGGGAGCCGCCTACATCGAGCACATGACGGCGCTGATCCTTCTGCGCCTGTCCGCGCTCGGCGGCGCCCCTGCCCCGACCGACGCCGGCGGCGGGCTCTCCCGTCGGGCGCTGGCCCGGATCGTCGACCACGTCGAAGACCATCTCGACGAAGACATCGCGCTTGTCGACCTCGCCGGGCTGCTCGACATGCCGGTGGACCGGTTCGCCCGGCGCTTTCGCGCGGCGATGGGCGTCGCGCCCTACGCTTATGTCCTGGAGCGGCGCGTGCGACGCGCCGAGCGGCTGTTGGGCGAACGGCGTCGGAGCCTGGCCGAGATCGCCCTCGCTTGCGGCTTCTCCAGCCAGAGCCATTTCGCGACAGCCTTCCGGGAGCGCACCGGCCGCACGCCGGGCGCCTACCGCGCGGAGATCGCCGCGCGATCCTGAAATTCACGCCGGGATCCTGGAAGCCGGCGGCGACCGTCCAATCTAGAACCGCTGTGAACAGCGCCCGCCCCCGATGAGCGCCGGACGCGGCCGCATCCGCACGCGGGGGTGGCCCGGACGACTCCGAATCGGGCTTCGCGCGGGCGGCCCGCACCGATCTGCGAGGACGCCGCATGATGCCGGAAACCGAATTTCTTCGCCTGTCGCGCCGAGAGGTGCTGGAGGCCTCCGTGGCCGCCGCCGCCCTGGGCGTCTGCGCGCCCGCGGCCGCCGCCGCTCCCGACGCCCTTCCCGCCTCGGCGCCGTCGGTGCACGCATCCGAGGTCCGCTTCATCGTCAACGGAACGCCGCAGACGCTTAGCCTCGATCCCCGCACGACGCTGCTCGACGCGCTGCGCGAGCATCTGCATCTGACGGGCTCCAAGAAGGGCTGCGATCACGGCCAATGCGGCGCCTGCACGGTCATGGTCGGCGGGCAGCGCATCAATTCGTGCCTCACCCTCGCGGTGATGCACGCGGGCGACGAGGTGACCACCATCGAGGGGCTCGCCGCCGAAGCCGACCTGCACCCGATGCAGGCGGCCTTCCTCCGTCACGACGGCTTCCAGTGCGGCTACTGCACCCCCGGCCAGATCTGCTCCAGCGTCGCCATGCTGAAGGAGGTCGAAGCAGGCTGGCCCAGCCACGTCACCGAGGACCTGGGCATCGCGATCGACCTTACCGACGCCGAGATCCGCGAGCGCATGAGCGGCAACCTCTGCCGATGCGCCGCCTATCCCAACATCGTCGCCGCGATCCGCGACGCGTCCGAAGGAGGCGCCCTGTGACGCCCTTCACCTACGAACGCGCCGCCGACGCGGCGGCGGCCGCCAAGGCGGTCGCGGAGCGCCCGGACGCAGCCTTCATCGCCGGCGGCACCAACCTCGTGGACCTGATGAAGCTCGGGGTCGCGCGGCCGAAGCATCTCGTGGACGTCTCGCGGCTGAAGCTCGACGCGATCGACGAGACCGAGGACGGCGGTCTGGTCGTCGGCGCGCAGGTGAAGAACTCAGCGCTCGCGGCCGACGCTCGGGTGCGCCGGGCCTATCCCCTGCTGTCGCGCGCGCTGCTGGCCGGCGCCTCGGGGCAGTTGCGCAACGCGGCCTCCACCGGCGGAAACCTGCTGCAGCGGACGCGCTGCCCCTACTTCACCAACACGGCGACGCCCTGCAACAAGCGCACGCCCGGCTCGGGCTGCTCGGCGCTCGGCGGCTTCAACCGCATCCACGCCGTGCTCGGCGCGAGCGACGCCTGCATCGCCACGCACCCCTCCGACATGGCGGTTGCCATGACCGCGCTCGACGCGCAGGTGCGGACGGTGACCGGCGACGGCGCAACCCGCGAGATACCGGTGTCCGAGCTCTATCGCGACCCGGCGCAGGGCCCCGACGCGGACACGGTGCTGGCGCACGGCGAACTCATCACGGCGGTCAGGCTGCCGCCGCCGCCCCCCGGCCGTCAGGTCTACCGCAAGGTCCGCGACCGGGCGTCCTACGCCTTCGCGCTGGTCTCGGTCGCCGCGGTGGTCGACGCCCGCGACGGGCAGGTGCTGGGCGGCCGGCTCGCCCTCGGCGGCGTCGCGCACAAGCCGTGGCGGGTCGCGGAGGCCGAGCAGGCGCTCAGCGCTGAGAGCCGACCAGAGGCGAGCTTTGACGCCGCCGCGGATGCGGCGCTCAAGGGCGCGCGCGGATACGGCGCGAACGACTTCAAGATCGATCTTGCGAAGCGGACGATCCGGCGCACCCTCGCCGACGCCGCCGGCCTGTCGTCGTGAGGAGGCCGGACATGGCGCTCGACATCTCCGCAAACCCCATCGGCCAGCCCGTCGACCGCGTCGACGGGCGCCTCAAGGTGACGGGCGGCGCGCCTTACGCCTACGAGCACCGGCTCGAGCGTGCGCCGGCCTATGGCGTCATCGTCCCCGCGACCATCGCCAAGGGGCGCGTTCGCGCGATCGACGCGACGGCGGCGGAGGCTGCGCCTGGCGTGCTGCTGGTGATGACCCACCGCAACGCGCCGAAGCAGCCCGCGTTCGGCCCGCCGCGGGCCTCCGCGCGCTTCGCCCGGGCGCGGCCTTATCTCGGCGACGACCGCGTCCGGCACTGGGGCGAGCCGGTGGCCTTCGTCGTGGCCGACACCTTCGAAGCCGCTCGCGCCGCGGCCGCGCTGGTGACGGTCGAGTATCAGGCCGAGACGCCCGTTCTCGGGCTGGAGCGACATTTGAAGGCGGCCTACGCGCCGGAAACCATCAACGTCGGCATGAAGACCGACACCTCCGAGGGCGACTTCGAGGCGGCGTTCGCCGCCGGGCCCGTCACGGTGGACGCCACCTACCACGTCGCCCAGCAGCACCACATGGCTCTGGAGCCCCACGCCGCAATCGCCTCCTGGGAGGGCGACGAGGTGACGGTGCGGACCTCGACCCAGAACGTCGCCAACACCCGCAAGGCGCTCGCGGCCACGCTCGAGATCCCGCTCGAGAAGGTCCGGATCGTAAGCCCCTACGTCGGCGGCGGCTTCGGCGGCAAGCTCGGCATGCGGGCCGAAGTCGTGCTCGCGGCTTTCGGCGCGCGGACGCTGAAGCGGCCGGTGAAGGTGGCGCAGAGCCGCCAGCAGGTGTTCTCGAACGTCGGTCACCGCCCGGAGGCTATCCAGAGGGTGCGCCTGTCGGCGACCCGCGACGGCAAGCTGACCGGGGTGTCCCACGAGGTCTGGATGCAGTCCTCCCCGATCGAGGAGTTCGCGGAGCAGACCGCGAGCTCCACCCGGGCGCTCTACGGCGCGCCGTCCATTCTGACGCGTCACCGGCTGGTGAACCTGGACATGCAGGGCGGCGAACCCGTGCGCGCGCCGGGCGAGGCGCCGGGCCTTCTGGCGCTCGAAAGCGCCGTTGACGAACTCGCCCACAAGCTCGGCCTCGACCCCGTCGAGATGCGCATCCTGAACGACACCCAAACCGACCCGGAGAAGAAGGTTCCGTTCTCGTCGCGCAAGCTGGTCGAATGTCTGCGCGAGGGCGCGGCCCGCTTCGGCTGGAGCGACCGTCCGAAGGCGCCGCGCGAACGCCGCGACGGGCCGACGCTGATCGGCTACGGCGTCGCCGCCGCGATCCGCCCGAACTACCTCGGCCCCTGCGCCGCGACCGTGCGCGTCGCCGAAGACCGCACCGTTCGGGTGAGGACCGACATGACCGACATCGGCACCGGCACCTATACGATCCTGGCGCAGGTCGCGGCGGAAGAGCTGGGCGTACCGCTCCACGCGGTCACCGTCGAACTCGGCGACAGTCGCTTCCCCGTCAGCCCCGGCTCCGGCGGCTCCTGGGGCGCGGCGAGCTCCGCCTCCGCGGTGCTGGACGCCGCGCGCAAGGTCAAGGCCGAGATGGCGCGCACGGACGAGGCACGGGTGTTCGAAGCGACGGGATCGGTGAAGGGCATGCGCGAAACCCAGTCCTACAAGGACTACTCGCAGTATTGCTTCGGGGCGCATTTCGCCGAGGTCGCGGTCGACGAGGATACCGGCGAGATTCGCCTGCGGCGGATGCTCGGCGCCTTCGCGGCCGGCCGGATCCTGAACGCGAAGACCGCCCGCTCCCAGATGATCGGCGGCATGATTTGGGGCGTGTCCTCGGCGCTGTTCGAGGAGGCGGTGGTCGATCCGCGCTTCGGCCACGTCGTAAACGGCGATCTCGGCGAGTACCACGTGGCGGCCCACGCCGACGTGCCGAACGTCGATGCCTTCTTCATCGAAGAGCATGACGACAAGGCGAACCCGCTGGGCGCCAAGGGCGTGGGCGAGCTTGGCATCTGCGGCGCGGGCGCGGCCGTCGCGAACGCGGTGTTCAACGCCACCGGCGTGCGGGTGCGGGAGTTTCCGATTACGCTGGACAAGGTGCTTGTCGGCTGACCGGGAGGCCGGTTGGTGGCGCCGGCCTCACCGTGTGCGCAGCAGTAAGGCCAGATAGGCGCCGCCGACCAACGATGCGAAAAGCCCGAGCGGCAGCTGGTAGGGAAAGATCACCGTGCGGGCCAGAAGGTCGGCCGCCACCATCAGGATCGCGCCGATGAGCGCGCCGCCGGAGAGATGGGCGGTCGGCCGCGTCAGTCCGCTGGCGTAGGCGGCGTGGGGCGCGACCAGCCCCACGAAGCTCAGCGGCCCGACGATCAGCGACGCAGCGGCGGCGAGCAGGGCGGCAAGAGCTGTGAGCGCCAGCCGCGCGGGCCGCAGGCCGAGCCCCAGGCTGCGGGCGACGGGAGTCCCAAGCGGCAGCACGTCGAGCCAGCGGCCGACGAAGGCCAGCGGCAACGTCAGGGCCGCCGCCGCCGCGCAGGCGATAAGCGCTTCGTCCGGCCCGATGGCGCTGGTCGAGCCGGAGATCCAGCCGAGCAGCGCGAAGGCCCGGGCCGACGCCGTGGCGATCACCGCGTTCAGCGCCGCGAGGCACAGCGCGGAGAGCGTCGCTCCCGCGAGCAGGAAGCGCTCCGCCCCGACGCCCCGCGCGCCGGACATCGCCAGCATCAGCACGAGCGCCGCCAGCGCGCCGCCGGCTGAGCCCGCGAACCGCAGCGGCAGCGCCGTGTCGGCGGAGAGCAGCATCGCCGCCGCGAGGCCAAGCCCCGCGCCGGCGCTGACGCCGAGTACCTCGGGACTCGCCAGCGGATTGCCGGTCATGCGCTGCACGATCACGCCCGCCGCCCCCAGCATGGCGCCGGCCGCCGCCGCCGCCGCCGTGCGCGGCCAGCGGAACGGCCAAAGTTCGACAAAGTCTGTTCCGACCGCCACATGCCAGCCGTCCGGCGAGCGGCCCAGCGCCACCGCCGCGAGCAGCGCGACGGCCGCGAGCGCGAGAAGCACGGTAAAAGTGCGGTCTGCCGGCCGGGACGAGGCGCGCACCGGCCTCTGCGGGCGATCCGCCATCTTGAGGCGCGGCAGCAGCCACAGCATCAGCGGCGCGCCGAGCAGCGCTGTCGCGGCGCCCGTGGGGATCTGGCTGAAGCCGCCGGGCAGGCTCTGCACCGCGCCGTCCGCAAGCCACAGCAGCACGGCGCCCACGGCCGGCGAAGCCAGCAGGACGGTCTTCGTGGTCCGAGCCCCGGACAACCGGGCGAGCGCCGGGCCGGCCAGACCCACGAAGGCGATCAGCCCGACCTCCGCCGCGACAGTCGTCGCCAAGGCGACCCCAACGCCGAGCGCGAGCAGCCGGATCGCCGCGACAGGGGCGCCGAGGCCGCGGGCGCCGGAGTCGCCCGTCGCGATCACGCCGAGCGGCCGCGCCAGCAACGCCGCGGGAAGCGCCGCGAGAGCGAGCGCCGCCGCGATCGCGCCGGCCGGCGCCCAGCTCTGCTGGCTCAGCGAGCCGCCGCCCCAAATCAGCAGCGCGAACAGGTACTCGCCTTGCGACAGGATCAGCGCGGCGCTGAGCGAACTCGCGACCATGGCGACGATCATGCCGGTGAGGACGACCGAGACCGGATCGAGCCCCCGCCGCCAGGTCAGCGCCAGGACGGCCGCCACGGCCCCAGCGCCCCCGGCGAAGGCCGCCGCCTCGCGGCCCAGACCGCCCAGACCAGGCGCCAGCAGCGCGGTCAGCGTCAGCGCGAGCTGCGCTCCGGCGGAGACGCCGAGCGTCGCGGGCTCCGCCAGCGGATTGTCGAGCGCGGATTGCAGCAGCGCCCCCGCGAGCCCAAGCGCCGCTCCGGCGAGCAACGCGGTCGCCGCCCGCGGGAGGAGGCTGTGCAGCAGCAGCAGACGGTCGAGTTCGCTCGACGGCCGGAGTCCGGCGCCGAGATGCGCGCCCAGCGTCGCCGCCCACAAGGCTCCCGCGACGAGCCCGAGCAGCAGCCAGGGCGCCCATCCCCGCAAGACCGCCTCACGCATGGTCGCGGCCCGCCAGCGCCTCGCCGAGCAGGCGGGCGAAACGCAACGCCGCAGGCAGCGCGCCGAACGGATTAACCGGGCCGAGATCGACCACGCGCCCGCCCGCGACCTGGGGCATCGCGCGCCAGAACGCGCTTCCGTCGAGGCTCGCCCGAACGCCGGGCGGGGTCGGCCCAACGATGACGATCCAGGCCTCGGGCATGGCGGCGAGCGCTTCCAGTCCCACGCTCGCGACTGCGCCATAGGCGCTGCCGCCCGCCCAGGCGGAGCGCAGCCCGAGCCGCGCCAGCACGTCGACGAACATGCTGTCGGCTCCGAAGACGCGGAAGTGACGGGCGTCGCCGAAGTTCGCCACGAGGAACGGACGCGTGGCGAAGGATACGAGCCGGCTCCGGGCGACGGCGAGGTCGGCGTCGGCGCGGGCGACGAGCGCCTCGGCTTCGGCTGCGCGGGAGAGGCGTGCTCCCACCGCCCGGCTCGCGGCTTCCGCCGCGGCGTAGGGCGACCGTCCGGACTCGTAGATCGAGACGCTTTCGACCGGCGCGACGCGCTCCAACTGGGCGCGATACTTCTCGTACCACGGCGAGCTCAAAATCAGGTCGGGCCGCGCGTAAAGCAGCATCTCGGCGTTGATCTCGCCCCTGAGGCCGAGATCCGCCACCGCGGCGGGCACGGCGGGTTCGACCGCGGCCCGGCGGAACAGCTTCAGCTCGGTCGCCGCGACAGGTGTCACGCCGAGCGCCAGCGCCGTCTCCAGCATCGCCCAGTCGATGGCCGCCACCCGCAGGTCCGCGGCGCCGGCGCGGGCGCCGAGGGAGCCGGCCAGGCCGGTCCCAGCGAGCGAGGCCAGCAGCGCGCGCCGGGTGAGGCCGAAGGAGTGCGGTCCGTTCAAGCGCCAGCTCTTTCAAACGCACGAAGGGGCCGGCGAGCCGGCCCCTTCCACAGATCGGAGACGCATTCAGATCACCAGGTGTAGCTCGCCTTAACCAGCGCTCGGCGACCTTCGCCGTAGGAGCAGACATTGATGCCCTGGCAGCCCGAGACGTAGCGCTTGTCGAACAGGTTCGTCACGTTGAGGCTGACCTTGTAGGCGTCCCACTCGTAGCGCGCCGCGACGTCAAACAGCGTGGCGTCCGGCACTTTGACCGTGTTCGGCTGGGTGGCCTCCGACTTGCCGAGGTAGCGAACGCCGCCGCCGAGACTGACGCCCTTCAACACGCTGTTAGTGAAAGTGTAGTCGAGGAAAGCGGAGCCGATGATCTCGGGAACGAGGAACGGCTGCTCGCCCTTGAGCGAGGCTCCCGTGTCGGACCTACCCTTACGGATCTCCAGATCGTAGGCTGTGAACGAGCCGATAAACTTCCAGTTTTCCGTCAGGTTGGCCTGCGCCTCGAACTCAAAGCCCCGCGACCGAACCTTGCCCAGCTGGGTCTGCGCGTTAAACGGCCCCGAAACGTAGTTTTCCTTGGTCAGGTCGAAAATCGCCGCAGTGAAAAGGCCAGAGAACCACGTGGGAGCATATTTCACGCCCGCTTCGTACTGGACGCCGGTTTCCGGCTTGAACGGGGACCGGACGATTTCTCCGTTGCGGACCGCCGGATTATATCCAATCAGAGGATTGAACGTGCTTGCGATGCTTACATACGGCACCAACCCGTTGGCGAACTCGTAGCCCAGGCCCGCGCGACCGCTGAATCGCCCCTTTTCGAGGCTGACATCGTTTCCGTACAGCGGATTGGAGTCGCCATCGAGCCACATGCGGTCGTAGCGCCCGTTGAGCGTGGCGATGAAACCACCACCAAACCTGACTTGGTCCTGCAGGTATACGCCCGCCTGATGCAACGTGCTGACTTGATCGAGATAGGGGCTCGTCGCCGGCTGCGGATCGTTCAAGTCGGGATTTCGGATGTCGACCGACGTTCCGATGCTCGAAGACTGAACCTCGTCGATCCGGTAAAATTTATAATCGACGCCGAAAAGAAGCGTGTGATCGAGCGCCCCCGTAGCGAACTTGCCGACGACGCTGTTGTCCGTCGCGAAACTGAATGACTCGGTGTCGTGATCAAAGCGGATGCGCGCCAACTGCGTATTGCCCGCGCTTGGGCGCTCTGCGAAGCCATAGCCGAACGGGTAGAGTTGCGCTTCTTCGAGGTGAGCGTAAGCGAAACGTGCCTTTGAATTCACCGTCCACGCATCGTTGAGTTCGTGGCGGAACTCATAGCCCAGCATCGCCTGCCGCCGATCGTAATCGTCGATATCCGGATCGGAAAAATTCTCTTTCCGACTGATCCGGCCGAGATCGATCGTCCCGTCTGTCGAAGTCGCGCGTTTCACAGTGCCGTAATAGGGCAGAAAGTCGCTGCTGCCGTGCGTTTGGTCGGCGTGTTGGTAGTTTGCATAGACCGTAAGGTCCGTGCCGGCATCCGGTGAATAGGTCGCCGCGCCCTGAATGACGCCGCGAATGCCGTCCTCGTGCTTGGCGTAACCGTCGCCGCCTTCAAGCTTACCTGTCACGCGATACTTCCAGATCGGTGACAGGGGCGCGAGCTTGCTGACGCCGCCGTTCGGCACGACCTTATTTATGTCGAAGGCCGCGAAGCCGGTCGGGTAGTTGTCGATCCCGATCTCGATCTGACCGAAGTCGTAGTCCAGAGGACGCTTGCTGACGTAATTTATGATGCCGCCAATGTTTCCACCGCCGTACAGCGAAGAGGACGCCCCGCGAAGCACTTCGACGCGCTCCAGCAGATATGAGTCCTGGTAGAAATTACCAAAAGCATAGCTCAACAGCTGCATGCCATCGCGGTAGACGCCGGTCTGCGTCGCGTCGAAGCCGCGGATGTAGAACCAGTTGGTGTCGCTGTCCTCGCCGAAGGGCTGCGCGAACACGCCGGCCGAATAGCGCACCGCCTCGTCGGCTTTCATCGCGCCGAGGTCGTCCATCTGCTGGCGACCGACGACGCCGATCGACTGCGGGATCAGCTGGACCAAGGTGTCGGTCTTGGAGCCGGTCGTGGTCGCGGCGGGGACGTAGCCCTGCACCGGGGCGGTGCCCGACCCCGGTCCCGTCTGCACGCCGCGGCCGGTGACGGTGAGTTCGTCGAGGGCGACCGTCCCGCCATCCGCGGCCTGCTGCGCCATGGCCGGAGCAACGAGGAGGGCGGACGCTGCAACCCCGATCAACAGTGCGCTCTTCAGTCCAGCGCCGCGGCTCTTTCTCATCACACGCCCATGTATTGTTAGTTTAGAGCGACTATAAAGAGCCAGATTAGAACTCTTAAAACCAGCGCCGCCCCTGGAGATTGTGTCCTAACAGCGGCATATCGCTTTTTATTGATCGTTTTTGCTTGAACGTTGTCGCCTTTTGGGCTGTTTCGCCGAATGTAGCGAGAGCGTCGCTGAGCGGTGCCGCGCCGCAACAGTGCGGACGCCAGAGGAGACGGGCGATGGCGGCCTTTCGACCACGCATGGAGTCGCGGCGCGACGGGATCGAGGTGGTCGACGGCTGGCGACGCACCGGCGCCTCGGGCTGCGTGGAGCTGTGGCGGGCGAACTGCGCCTCGGGCGCCAGCGGCGACTATGTTTCGCAAGACCCCCGACTGTTCGTCGTGCTCGAGCCGCTCGCCGCTCCGATGGCGTTCCGAGAGGCGGGGCGCCAGGTCGCGGTGTCGACGGGCTCCGGCTTCAGCTTCGTGCCCGCCGGCGTGCGCCTGTCCTCCCGCTTCGCCGGCGCGACGTCGATCCTTCACCTCGACGTGCATCTCTCCGCCGAGTGGCTGCGCGAGATGATCGGGGAGGACGGCGCGCTGACCGAACCGCGGCTGATGGCGAGCGACGAGCGCGCGCTTTCACTGGCGCGCATGCTCGCCGCGGAATGCGCCAGCGCCACGCCCCTGCCCCCGCTTTACGGCGACAGCCTGACGGCCGCGCTGATCTCGGCCGCCATGGGCGCGACCGTTCCCGTCGCGCGCAAGCGCAGCGGTCTGCCCAAGCGCAAGCTCGACGCCGCCATCGGCTACATCGAGGCCCACTGCGGCCGCCCCATCCGCCTGCAGGAGCTCGCCGACCTCACCGGCATGACCCAGAGCCACTTCAGCCACGCCTTCAAGGCGGCGACCGGCGTGCCGCCGCACCGCTGGCAGATGCAGGCGCGCATCCGCAAGGCGCAGGAGCTGCTGACGCGCAGCGACGCTTCGCTCACGGAGATCGCCGCCGAGACCGGGTTTTCGGACCAGCCGCATTTCACCCGGGTCTTCCGCCAGATCATCGGCCGGACCCCGGCCGCCTGGCGCGACGCCTCGAGCTGAGCCTATTCCCCCGGCGCAAGCGCGGGCGTCTCGGGCTCTACGCCCGGCTTGGCCTTGTCCGCGGCCTTGCCGTCGCGGGCGAACGCCCGGCAGACGACATAGAACACCGGCGTGAAGATCAGGCCGAAGATCGTGACGCCGATCATTCCGAAGAACACCGCCGTGCCGAGCGACTGCCGCATCTCGGCGCCGGCGCCGGTCGCGAGCGCCAGCGGCACGACGCCGAGGACGAAGGCGAGCGACGTCATCAGGATCGGCCGAAGCCGGGTCTTCGCGGCGTCGATCGCGGCCTTGGCCCGGCCGATCCCCCGGTCTTCGTTCTGGCGCGCGAACTCGACGATCAGGATGGCGTTCTTCGCGGCGAGCCCGATGAGCACCACGAAGCCGGCCTGGGCGAGGATGTCGACCGGCATGCCGCGGATCGTCAGGCCGGTGACCGCCGCGAGCAGGCACATCGGCACGATCAGGATGATCGCAAGCGGCAGCGTCCAGCTCTCGTACTGGGCGGCGAGCAGCAGGAAGACGAGCAGCACGGAGGCGAGGAACACCAGCATGCCGGAATTGCCGGCGAGCTTCTCCTGCAGCGAGAGCTCGGTCCATTCGAAGCTGAAGCCCGCCGGCAGAGTCGCCGCCGCGACGCGCTCCATCGCCGCCATGGCGTCGCCGGAGGAGAAGCCTGGAGCCGCCGAGCCCTGGATCTCGGCCGCCTGGTAGAGGTTGTAGCGCGGGACGCGGTAGGCGCCGGTCATCTCCGTGAAAGACGCGACCGAGCTCAACGGCACCATCTCGCCGCTATCGCTGCGGGTGCGGTAGCGGCCGATGGCGTCGACGTCCTGTCGAAAGGCTCCGTCGGCCTGGGCCGCCACCCGGTAGGTCCGGCCGAGCATGTTGAAATCGTTGACGTAGGCGGAGCCGAGATAGACCTCGAGCGCCTCGAAGACGCGATCGGCCGGCACGCCGATCATCTCCGATTTCACGCGGTCGATGTCCGCGAAGATCTTCGGCGTCCCGGTGTTGAACGGCGTGAACACGCGCGACAGCGAGGGCTCGCGGTTTGCCGCGGCCACGAGATCGTTCGCGACCTTGGCGATCTCCTCGGACGAGGCGCCCGAGAGGCTCGTCACCATCATCTTGAAGCCGCCGGTATTGCCGATGCCGCGGACGGAGGGGGGCAGCACGGTCACGATCTGGGCGTCCTGGATGGTCGCGAGCCGCTGGTTCACGGTCGCAAGCATCTTCTGGAGCGTGAGGCCCTTCGGATAGCGCTCCTCATGGGGCTTCAGGATGGTGAACACGCGGCCGACATTGGAGGCGTTGGTGCCGGTGGCGCCGTCGATTCCGCTGCTCGACACCACCACCTGAACGCCCTCCACATCCTTCAGCTTCTCGACGATCTGCTGCACGACGACGTCGGCGCGGTCGAGGGCGGAGCCCGGCGGCAGCCGGTAGATGGTGACGAGCTGCGCCTGGTCCTGCTCCGGGATGAAGCCCGTCGGGGCCCGCGTGATCTGCCAGCCCGCGAGCCCGACCAGCCCGAGGTAGGCGACCAGCGCGAGCGTGGAGACGCGCAGCAGCCGGGCGCTCAGCCTGCCGTAGCGGTTGGCCAGCCATTCGAAGCCGCGGTTGAACCAACCGAAGAACCACGCCAGCAGCCGGGCCGGCCAGAACCTGGGCTTCGGGGCGTGATGCGGGTCATGGGGCTTCAAAAGGATCGCGCAGAGGGCTGGCGACAAGGTCAGGGAGACGAAGGCCGAAATCAGGGTCGCGACCGAAATCGTGATGGCGAACTGTTCGAAGAAGAGGCCCGGGATGCCGGGGACGAACGCCGCCGGCGCGAACACCGCCATCAGCACCAGCGCGATCGCGATCAGCGCGACGCCGACCTCGTCCATGGTGACGTGCGCGGCTTCCTTCGGCGACATGCCGCTTTCGAGGTTTCGCTCGACGTTCTCGACCACGATGATGGCGTCGTCGACCACGATGCCGATCGCGAGCACCAGCCCCAGCAGCGACACGGTGTTCAGCGAGTACCCGAAGGCCGCGAGCGCGGCGAAGGTCCCGATCAGCGACACCGGGATCGCGGCGATCGGCACGATCGCGGCGCGCCACCGCTGCAGGAACAGGATCACCACCAAGGCGACCAACAGCACCGCCTCGACGATGGTGGCGTAGACCGCATGGACCGAGGCGGACACGAAGCGCGTGGGATCGAAGTTGATCGCGTATTCGACGCCGGGCGGGAAGCTCTTCGCGAGCTCGACCATCGTGGCGCGCACCTCGTCGGCGGTCGCGAGCGCGTTGCCACCCGGCAGCTGGAACACGCCGACTCCGACGCCCGGCGCCTCGTTGATGTAGGTGCGGTCGGTCACCGTCTGGCTCGCGACCTCGACGCGCGCGACGTCGCGCACGCGGGTCACCCGGCCATCCTCGCTCTTGATGACGATCGCGCCGAACTGCTCCGGCTCGGTCAGCCGTCCCAGCGCCTCGACGTTGAGCTGGTACGCCCGCGAGGTCGCGGTCGGCGGCTGGTTCACCACGCCCGCCGAGATCTGGACGTTCTGGGCGCGCAGCGCTGCGACGATCTCGCCGGCGGTGAGGTTGCGGGCGGCCGCCTTATCGGGGTCCAGCCAGACCACCATCGACAGGTCCTGCGCGCCAAGCATGCGCACGTCGCCGACGCCTTCGATCCGGGCGAGCACGTCGCGGATCGAGAGGTTCACGTAGTTCGAGATGTAGAGCTGGTCGCGGGAGTTGTCGGGCGAGCGCATGTGCACCGCGAGCAGCAGGTCCGGGGAGGACTTGCGCACCGTAAGGCCCTGGCGGCTGACGGACTCCGGAAGCCGCGGCAACGCCAGTGACAGCCGGTTCTGGACAAGCACCTGCGCCTTGTCGAGATCGGTCCCGAGCCTGAAGGTCACGGTGGTCGTCAGCTGGCCGTCGCCGGTCGCCTGCGATGACATGTAGAGCATGTCCTCGACGCCGTTGATCTGTTGCTCGATCGGCGTCGCGACCGTGTCGCTCACGACCTGCGCGGAGGCGCCGGGGTAATTGGCGCGGATCACAACGGTCGGCGGGACGATCTCCGGATACTGCGACAGCGGCAGAGAGAAGAAGCTCGCGGCCCCGAGCAGCGTGATCAGGATCGAGAGCACCACCGCGAAGATCGGTCGGTCGATGCAGAAATGGGCGAGCCGCATAGGCTGTCCTCAAGGGTCTTGCGTCGGCGGTCTTGGACGGGCGCGGCTCAGCTCTGCGGCGCGGCGGCAGGCTCGATCGCGCCGGGCTGGGGCCGCGCGGGCGCCCCGACCCGGGCCTGCATCAGGCCGTTGACGATCACGCGGTCCGTCTTGGACAGCCCCTCGCGCACGATCATCAGCCCGCCGGGCTGTATTGGTCCCGGCTTCACCTTGCGTTGACGGACGATGTTCTGATCGTCGACCACGCGCGCGACCTTTTCGATCTGGTCGCTGAGAACGGCGGTCTCGGGCACGAGGATGGCGTCGTAGGGCTCGCCCCGCGGCACGCGGATTCGCCCGAACTGGCCCGGCGTCAGCGCGCCGTCGGCGTTGGCGAAGGTCGCGCGCGCCCGGATGGTGCCGGAGCCGGCCTGCAGCCGGTTGTCGAGGAAGTCGAGCACGCCCTCGCGCGGCCATGCCGTCTCGCCGTCGCGCCGCGCCTGGACCCTCAGCCCCTCGGCGCCGCGCGCCGAGCCGCCCGCTTGTTGCTGGCGGGCGAGCAGGTCGCCCTCAGACATGTCAAACACGAAATAGAGCCGCTCTTCGGCAAGCACCGTGGTGAGGATGGTGGAGGCGCCGTCGCCGACGACGAGATTGCCGATGTCGACGCGCCGGTTCGACACCCGGCCGCGCACCGGCGATCGGACCTCGGTGAATTCGAGGTCCAGCCGCGCCCGCGCGACCGCCGCCTCCGCGGTCTTCCGGGCGGCCTCCGCGGCCTGACGCTGCTGGATGCGCTGCTCGTGGGTCGCGACCGCGATGTTGGAGCTCTTCACCAGCTCCTGGCTGCGCTTGGCGTCGGCCTCCGCGAAAGCGAGCTGCGCCGTCGCGCCCGCCAGCTGCGCCTCCGCCTGGGCGAGCGCCGTCTGATAGGGGCGCTTGTCGATGACGAACAGCGCTTGGCCGGCCTCCACGATCTGGCCGTCCCTGAAGTTGATTTCGGTGAGATAGCCTGACACCCGCGGCCGCACCTCGACCGTCGCCGTCGGCTCGAAACGCCCGGTGAACTCGTCGTAGTCGGTCACCTTCCGCACTAGCGGGTTCGCCACCGTCACCACCGGCGGCGGAGGCGCCGCGGTCTGCGCCGTCGAGGCGTCCATCCGTCCCCAACCGTAGAATCCGGCTCCTGCGGCAAGAAGGCCCGCGCACGTGAGGCCGATGACGCGGACGACCCGCATGGGCTGCTCTCCGAACCGGTGAGGTGAATGTCGCAATGCAACAAAGGTAGGGCAGCGGCCGTCGACGTGTGATCACTATCTCGTCGACGGCCGCCGGGGATGCGGGGGGGGCTTCGCATCCCTCGGGACGTGGCGGGGGGACGCTGGCTCCACGCCCCAACGTCTGAGGGGTTAGCCCTCGTTGTCGTTTCCGCTCCACTCGATCGTGGTGCGGTAGGCCGCGTCCGGCGTCGCCGGGCGCTTGGTCTCGTAGGTCCGCTCAAGCGACACTGGGGCGGAGTCGCGCAGCCGGTCATCGATCACGCGGGACTGTTGCGGCCGCTCGCGGGCGGGCTCGGCGCCGCGCTCTGCGGCCTGGGCCGCGGCGGTCGCAAGCAGGGTGGCGGCCATGGCTGCAAAAATGCTCTTCATCGATCTTCTCCTCTGTTTCTCCGTCGGACGATCCGTCGTCGAGACGTGGAGAGCGTCTCCGGCGATGCTGTGGTTCTAGCCGCCGTCTGTCGCAGAGCTCTGCCAAGGAACGCGGCCTTGGTCGCCAGATGTCGCCGATCGCGGCGTCGATACATTCCGATACATTTTTCTCGAGAGCGCTCCAGGCGATGCAGCTATGGTGAGGCGCTGCTTGAAGAGCGAAGACGAGATGGACGCTCAACCACATATCGCCGTCGTCGACGACCACCGGGACATCCGTGATCTGGTCGGGAAGTATCTCGTGAAGCACGGCTACCGCGTCAGTCAGGCCGAGAGCGCCGCGGCGTTCCGCCGGCTGATGGAGAAGAACGGAATCGACCTCGTGGTGCTCGACGTGATGATGCCGGGCGAGGACGGCCTGTCGCTCTGCCGCGACCTGCGGAGCGGCGCGGATCTGCCGGTCATCCTGCTGACGGCAATGGCCGACGAGACCGACCGCATCGTCGGGCTCGAGATCGGCGCCGACGACTATCTGACCAAGCCGTTCAATCCCCGCGAACTGCTGGCCCGGATCAAAGCCGTGCTGCGCCGGGTGCAGAGCCTGCCGCCGCAGCGGGCGACGCCGAAAGCCCGCGAAATCCGGTTCGACCGCTGGCTGCTCAACGTCGGGCGACGCGAACTGGTGGACGACAACGGGCTCGCGGTGCCCCTCAGCACGGCCGAGTTCCGGCTGCTTTCGGCCTTCATCGATCATTCCGGACTTGTGCTGAGCCGGGACCAATTGCTCGACCTGACGGTCGGCCGCGCGGCCGATCCCTTCGACCGCAGCATCGACAACCAGGTCAGCCGGCTGCGCAAGAAGATCGAGGCGGATCCGAAGGCGCCGACGCTTATCAAGACGCATTGGGGCGGAGGCTACAGCTTCGGCGCGGAGGTGCAGACGCCATGATCCGGATCTGGACGCGCAGCCTCACTGTGCAGTTCATCGGCCTCATGCTGCTCGCGCTCGCGGCGTCGCAGGGGCTCGGCGCCGCGCTATTCCTGGGCGAACGGGGCGAGGCGCTGCAGAAGGCTTCGAAATCCGAGTTCCTCAGCCGCTGCGCCTCGATCGCCCAGGTGCTGGAGACCACGCCGTCCGGCGTTCACGAGGACATTCTGCGCGCGAGCGGCACGACCTACGCCCGCTTCTGGGTGACGGCCGAGGCGCCGGGAGACGCCGCCGCCTGGCGCGAGGAAGCGTTCCAACAGCTGACGCAACCGCTGCCGAGCTTCACGAGCCTCGGCAGTCCGGCGAAGTTCGCCGCGTCGAACGCTTTCACGCCCCCGATGACCCCACCCGCCGAGCCCAACTGGCGCGAGCTCCCGGCCCATGCGTGGCCGCTCTCGCGCCCGGCGAAGTTCCTGTCGTTGAACGACGCCAACGGCATGGGGCTCGCCGTGCAGCTCAAGGATGGCGGCTGGCTGAACACCGCCCTCGCCAAGCCCGCGCCAAGCGGGTTCTGGACCGAGCAGTCGATGGTCTCTATCGGCCTGACGGCGATTCTGCTTTGCGCCATCGCCGCCTTCATCGCGCGCGGCATCACGCGGCCGATGCGCCGGATGGCGGCGGCCGCCGAGGCGCTTGGCCGCGGCGAGCAGAGCGCTTTGCCCGAAACCGGCCCCGACGACATCCGGCGCACGGCGGAAGCGTTCAACCTGATGCAGGCGCGGCTGCAGCGCTTCGTCGATGACCGCACGCGGATGCTGGCCGCAATCGGCCACGACCTCCGCACCCCGATCACCTCGCTGCGGCTCCGGGCCGAGTTCGTGCAGGACGACGACACCCGCGAGAAGATGCTCGCGACCATCGACGAACTCCGGGCCATGACCGAAGCCGGCCTCGCTTTCGCGCGCGAGGAGTCGGTGGTCGAGGAGACGCGGGCGGTCGACCTTCGGTCGTTGGTGGAGAGCCTCTGCGACGACCTCGCCGAACTCGGTCAGGACGTGTCCTTCGAGGACAGCGCGCGCGTGACGCTGCGCTGCCGTCCCGACGCCTTGCGCCGCGCGGTGCGCAATTTGGTGGAGAACGCCGTGCGCTACGGCGGAGAGGCGCGGGTGCGGGTGGCGAGCGTGGGGAAGAGCGTGGAGATCGTCGTGGAGGATCGAGGACCCGGCATCCCGCAGGAGGCGATGGAGCAGGTCTTCGCGCCGTTCTTCCGTCTGGAGGAGTCCCGCAGCCGCGAGACCGGCGGCATGGGCCTCGGCCTCGCCATCGCCCGCACCATCGCGCGTCGGCACGGGGGAGACGTGGCGCTCGCGAACATCGCCGCCGGTCTTCGAGCGACGATCGTGCTGCCCGCGCCGGAGACGCCGTCGTCGACGCGGCGGGATCGGCCTAGGCTGCGAACGCCGGCCGTGTCGGTGCAATCGACGTAAACCATTCCGGTCTGGCGGCCTTCGCGCCGCACGCGCCGGTAGGCTCGCCGAGGCGCGTGAGATCGGCGTTCGCGGAGCCCCGTCGCGCAGCGGTCAGGCGGCGAGTTCGAGCCGCTTATGGAAGTGTTCCGCAAGGGCCGCAAAGAACAACCGCTGGCGCTGAAGCTCTTCTTCCGTGGGCTGGCCGCGCTTGTTCTCGTCGACGGCCGCGAGCGAAACCGCCGCCGCGTCGAGTCGACCGAACAGAGCTTCGAAATAGCGCCGCACGTTGACCATCGGCGCATTGATCAGCGGCTCGAGTTCGTCCGCCAAAACGGACACGCGGTCGTCGAGGTCCGAGGCGCCGCTTGCGGCGTAGATGGCGGCCCGCGCAGCGACGAGCTCCATCACCTCGCCGACGCTCATCGTGCTCATGGAGCGCTCCTCTATCGTGTTCATCCGACCACGATCGAAGCGCTCTCATGGTTTACAGTCCGTTAACGCGCCGCCCGATGGCGGGGCGGCGCTTGCTGCTCGGGCAGCGGCCGGCGAGCGCCGCGAAACGCTCGCCGGGACAGGACGTCGATTACGCCGCCTTCGCAGCGGGCTTGCGACCGCGCTTGGCGGGAGCCGGCGCGGCGGCCGCGGCCGCGCGCTGCTGGCCAAGGCCCATCTTCTTCGCGAGTTCCGACCGCGCGGCCGCATAGTTCGGGGCGACCATCGGATAGTCGGCCGGAAGGCCCCACTTCGCGCGGTAGTCCTCAGGGCTCATGTCGTACTTCGTGCGCAGGTGGCGCTTGAGCGACTTAAACTGCTTTCCGTCCTCAAGGCAGATGATGTAGTCCGGGCTCACGGACTTCTTGACCGGAACGGCGGGCTTCAGCTCGACGGCCGGCTCTTCGACCTTGCCCTTCGCCGTTGCAGTGAGCGCGGCGTGAACGGACTGGATCAGAGCGGGAAGGTCGGCGGACGGCACAGAATTGTTGCCGACGTAAGCGCTCACGACATCTGCGGCGAGCGCAACGAAATCGGTCTCGTATTCCATTTTGGGGGAAACTCCATATGAGATGGTGGTCAGATGATCCATCCGGCGCGCCAGCGCAATAGATATCTTTCAAACGATGTGCCGCACGGCAAGATAATTGTCTGATTCTGACCCGGTCTGCACTGGCAAATTGCTCGGACGTCCTGCGCCCATGCGACGACTGCATCGCGCGCGCCGGTTTGCGGAGACTGCTTCGGCCAAACATCGCGCCATTTGTTTCCGTAGATGTCCGGGAACTCTGGCGCGCCAGCAGGACGACGCGCTCGTTCCCGCCGATCGGCTCGACCTCCTCCGGTCCCGGACCTCAGTCCGAGATCGTCGCCGGCGCCTTCAACGTCATCAGGACGGGAAGCGCCGCGAGGGCGACGACCCCGATCATCGCCCCGGGCGCCATCGCCCAGCCGGTTCGCTCGGTGAGGACATGCGCGAGATAGGGGGTGAGGCCGCCGAACACGGCGGTGGCCGTCGTCGCGCCCAGGGCGAGACCGGTCAGCCGTCCTTCGCCTGGGAACTGCTCGGCGGTCGCGACCGCTCCGACCGCGCTGACGCCGCCCGCGAGCCCCGCCAGCACGACTGCGCCCAGAAGCGCCTGCGCGCCCGAACCGCTCGCCATGAGCGCGAACATGGCGATGGGCAGGACCGCGCTGCCGACGCCCAGCGCCGTCAGGACGGGCCTGCGTCCCCACCGGTCGGACAGCGCGCCGGCGAGCGGCGTCACCAGGATCACGACCACGGCGGCGACCGTGGACAGCCAGAGCGATAAGCCTTCCGCGAAGGCTCCCGTCGAGGTGAGGAACGACGGCACGTAGGTGATGCCGACGTAGTAGGTGATCGAGCCCAAGGCCGAGATGGCGAAGCCGCGAAGGATGCCGGCGCGATGATGCGCGAGCGCGTAGCGCAGCGGCTGCGCCGGGGCGCTCCCCAAGGCGCGCTGGCGTTCGAAATCCGGCGACTCGCGCATCGTCGAGCGCGCGATCCAGACGCTGCCCGCCAGCGCGGCGCCGACGAAGAAGGGAATCCGCCAGCCCCAGGCGTCGAGATCGGACGGGCTGAGCCAATGCACGGTCAGGGCGGACACGCCGGCCGCGAGCAGAGCGCCGACCTCGCTCGCCGCCGAAGCGGACGAGGTGATCAGGCCGCGTCTCTGCGCCGGGGCGCCCTCCAGCAGATAAGCCACGACGCCGACGTACTCGCCGCCGACCGAAAAACTCATCACGCAGCGCAGCGCGAGCAGCATCCACGCCGCGGCGGGGCCGATCTGCGCGTGCGTCGGCAGCACCGCTGTGGCGAGCATGGCGGCCGTCATCACGGCGACCGACAGCAGCATCGCGCGCCTGCGTCCGAAGCGGTCGCCGATGTGGCCGAACGCCACCGCCCCAAGCGGCCGCAACAGATAGGCTAAGGCGAAGCCCGCGAGAATGGCGGCCAGCGAGCCTTCGCCCGATCCGACGAACACTCGCGACAGCACCGTCGCGAAGTAGAGGTAGAGCGTGAAATCGTACCACTCGACGACGGTCGAGAACGCGGCGATCGCCATGGAGCCGCGCGACAGTGTCCGGGGCTCCGCGACGCTGGCGGCCGTCATGCCGGCGCTCGTAGGAAGCCTCTCCGCCGCGGCGTCAACTCTTGTACTCCGGCTCCTTTCGGTCGAGCGTCCGGCGCACGGCCGCGAGATGAAGCCGCGCCGACTCCGGATCGCCCTCGCGCATCTGGCGGTAGGCCGCCTCGGCGATCTCGGGGGCGACGGGCAGAACCGGGCGCCCTGTCGAGAGCGCGAGCGTCTGAACCTCGCAGGCGCGCTCGAGGTAGTAGAGATCGTCCCAGGCCTCGGCGATCGTCGCTCCGAGCACCATCACGCCGTGGTGCTTCATGAAGACGATGTCGGCGTCCCCAACCGCCGCGGCGATGCGGTCGCCCTCGCGCTCGTCCAAAGCGAGACCGTTGTAGTTCCGGTCGACGGTTGTCCGGCCATAGAACTTGAGCGCCGTCTGCCCCGCGAAGATCAGCGGCTCGCCCTCCGTCATCGAGAGCGCCGTGGCGTAGGGCATGTGGGTGTGGAACGCGACTCGGGCCCTCGGCACGCGCTTGTGGACGCGGGCGTGGATGTAGAATGCGGTCGCCTCCGGCGCGCCCTCGCCCGACACCACCGCGCCGTGGAAGTCGCAGACGAGGAGCTTGGACGCCGTCAGTTCGCTGAAGGCGTAGCCGTAGGGATTGACGATGAAGAGATCGTCGTAGCCCGGAACGAGCGCCGAGAAGTGGTTGCAGATGCCCTCCTCGAACCCGCAGCGCGCCGCCATGCGGAAGCAGGCCGCGAGATCGACCTTGGCCTCCCAAACCGCCTCCGAGTCGAGGTCGGGCTGGTTCGCGCCGGCCTCAGACGCCTGAGGCGAACCATCGTGCGACAGCGGATGCGCCATGAGTCTTCCTCTCCTCCCGGCCAGTATGTCCCGCAGAGGTTCTGGGGCCGAGCCGCCGGGTTTCGAGGGAGGTCCCGCAGCGGAGCGCCACGCCGCCTCAGAACGGGAACTGCCGCTTCCCCATCTGCAGCGTCACCCACTTCACCTCGGTCAGCTCCTCGAGCGAATAGCGCCCGCCCTCGCGG
Source organism: Methylopila sp. Yamaguchi (assembly GCF_002897035.1). Taxonomy (GTDB): domain Bacteria; phylum Pseudomonadota; class Alphaproteobacteria; order Rhizobiales; family Methylopilaceae; genus Methylopila. The sequence continues at coordinate 268,474 of NZ_BAUX01000003.1, read as the reverse complement.
CCGAAGCCGGAGTTCTTGACGCCGCCGAAGGGCACGTGAGGCTCGTCGGAGATCGTGGTGTCGTTGACGTGCACCATGCCGGATTCGAGCCGCATCGAGAGATCGAGCGCCTTCTGCATGTCGTTGGTGATGAGCGCGGCGGAGAGGCCGTACTCGGTGTCGTTCGCGATGCGGAGCGCGTCCTCCGCGTCCTCCGCCTTAATGAGCGACACCACGGGGCCAAAGCTCTCCTCATGGTAGATCCGCATCTCGGGCGTGACCCCGGTGAGGACGGTCGGCTGGTAGAACTGCCCTTCGTGCGTGCCGCCGTAGACGATGGCGGCGCCCTTCTGCTTCGCGTCCTCGAGCTGGCCGTCGATGAAATCGCACTGGCGGGCGCGGATGAGCGGCCCGATCACCGTCTCCGGATCCTGCGGGTCCCCAACCTTGATTCCCGCCGTCCTCGCTTTGAACTTCTCGGCGAAGGCCTCGAACAGCGGCGCCTCGACGATGACCTTCGAGCTCGCCATGCAGACCTGCCCCTGGTGCAGGTAGACGCCGAAGGCCGCGGCGTCGACCGCGTAGTCGAGATCGGCGTCGGCGAGCACGATCAGCGGGCTTTTGCCGCCCATTTCGAGCGTGAAGCGCTTGAGATGCGTCGCCGCCTGCACCGCGAGGCGACGCCCCGTGCGGGTGGAGCCCGTGAAGGTGATCATCTTCACCCGCGGGTCGGCGATCAGACGTTCGCCCACTTCGGCCGGAACGCCCGGCACCACGTTCAGCAGCCCGGCGGGAAGCCCCGCCTCGTCGAACAGATCGGCGATGATCGCGCCCGAGAGCGGCGTCTCTTCAGAGGGCTTGAGGATGAAGGCGTTGCCGACCGCGAGCGCGTAGGCGATCTTCTTCATCGACAGCAGGAAGGGCGAATTGAACGGCGCGATGCCGGCGATGACGCCGAGGGGTTTCCGCACCGAGATCGAGATCTGGCCGGGCATCGTCATCGGCATGGTCTCGCCCATGACGTGGCGGGCGTCGCCGGCGGCGACGCGCAGCGCGTCCACGACGTAATCAATCTCCCACAGCGCCTTGGAGAACACCGATCCGCACTCTTCGATCAGGAGGTCGCGGATTTCGGGGGTGCGGCGCACGATGACGTCGGCGGTCTTGAGCAGGATCGCCTCACGCTCGGCCACCATCGCCGCGCCCCACTTGGCCTGCGCAGCGTGGGCGGAGGCGATCGCGGCGTCGACCTCCTCGACGCCGGCCTGCTGGGTGCGGGCGAAGACCTTGCCGGTCGCGGGATTGACGTCGTCCGCAAGCATGTTGCGGGACGAGTCCGTCCACTTGCCGTCGATGAACAGCTTGTAGTGCGGCACGCCGTCGATGACGTCGAAGGCTACGGGGTTCATGTCGGTCTCCTGCGAAGGTCACGGCCGATCCGCCGGGCGAAAGTGAAGACGAACGCCGTCATGACGCGGCGACCTGTTGAAGAACGGTCGCAAGCGTATGCGGCGCGGAGAGGAACGGAGAGTGGTCGCCGTCGAGGTCGAAGACGCGCTCGCAAGGCGTATTCTCGAGCATCGCGTCCTGATAGGCGGGCGATACGGCGTTGTCCTTGAGACCGCGGACGTAAGCTCGGGGCACAAGGCCGAAGCGCTCGGGCGTCAGCCTGAGGGGCTCGCCGTAGATCTTGGTGCGCTGCGGGCCAAGTCGAGCTGCGGCCCAGGCGGCGTCTTCGACGGCGCAGGTGTTGTAAAAGACGTCGCGCGCCTTCCCGGCAGGAAAGCGCGCCTCCGAGCCGTCGGCCGAAACCTCCATGTTCTTGAGGACGAGGTCGTCGACGTCGAGATGGGCGTGGGCTTCGAGGAAGCTTCCGAGGCTCTCGCCATCCCTCAGCATCAGGCCGTTGACATAGACCAGCGCCGAGAGCCGATGCGGCCGGAGCTCCGCGACCTGCGCCGCGACGATGCCGCCCATGCTGTGTCCGACAAGAACGACAGGACCCGCAACTCCGTCGATCACGCCCGCGACGCGGGTAGCGTAAGAGGCGAGATCGGCGTTCTCGATCGGCGCGGGATCTTCGCCGCTGCCTGGAAGGTTCGGCGTGATCACCTGGTGACCCACGGCCTCCAGCAGCGGAGAGAGGCGCTCCCAGCACCAGGCGCCGTGAAACGAGCCGTGGACGAGGACGAAGCGCGCCATCCTCAGCCCTTCACGGCGCCGAGGGTCAGGCCGCGCACGATGTGGCGTTGCAGCAGCAGCACCACCGCGAGCACCGGGAGCAGCGCCACGATGCCGACCACGGCGACCTCGCCCCAGCGCACGCCCTGCGCCGTGATGAGCTTCGGGATGGCCACGGGCAGCGTCTGGATGCGGTCGCCGCCGAGCATGAAAGCGAACAGGAACTCGTTCCATGCGAAGATGAAGCACAGCACCGCCGTCGCGACGATGCCGTTCCGCAGCAGCGGGAACACCACGCGCATGAAGATCTGAGGTCGCGACCAGCCTTCGAGCGCGGCGGCTTCCTCCAGCTCGACCGGCAGATCGCGGCAGAAGCTGCGCAGCACCCAGACGTAGAACGACAGGTTGAACGTCATGTAGGCGAGGGTCAGTCCCGCGAAGGTGTCGAGCAGGCCGACCTTCGTGAAGATCAGGTAGAACGGGATGACGAGGCACACCGGCGGCCCCATCCGGCTCGCCAGGATGAACAGGAACAGGTCGTCCTTGCCCTTCATCTCGAAGCGCGCGAAGGCGTAGGCCGCGGGCGTCCCGATCAGCACCACGAGAACCGTCGAGACCGTGCACAGCACGAACGAGGTCAGGAGGTTCCACGCGAAGCCTTCGGCGATGACATAGTCGAAGTTCGCGAGCGTCGGCGTGAACAGGAATTCGGTCGGCCGCGCGAACATCACGTCCGCCGGCTTGACCATCATCGTCGCCATCCACAGCACCGGGAACAGCAGCACCAGCGCGTAGAGCACGGCGACCGTCGTCCAGAGCAGGCTCGTCTTGTTCGCGTTCATGGTCGTTTCGTCTCTCAGAAGGCGTTCAGCTTCTTCTTGGCGATCTGGTAGAACACGTTGCAGAAGACGAAGAACGCCGCCCAGACCAGCACGGCGAGCGCGGACGCCTCGCCGATGTTCCAGAATTCGAACGTCATCTTGTAGGCGAGCACGCTTGGGGACTGCGTGGCGACGCCGGGGCCGCCGCCGGTCAGGATGAAAATCGTGTCGAACACTTTGAAGGCGTCGATCAGCCGGAGCAGGCCGATCACAGCCAGCAGCGGGATCATCATCGGCAGCGTGATCTTGAAGAACACCCTGAGCGTCGAGGCGCCGTCGACGGCCGCCGCGCGGTAGGGCCCGAGCGGCAGGGCCTGAAGGCCCGCGAAGAACGCCAGCATCATGAACGGCGACCACTGCCAGATGTCGACGAACATCAGCGCGTAGAGCGCAAGATCGGGCGAAGCGAAGATCGACTGATCGCCTAGCCACCCGAACCGCTCCAGAAGATTGTACGAGATCAGGCCCCAGGAGCCGGCCAGCATGATCTTCCACAACAGCCCAACGACCACCGGCGCCATCATGGTCGGGATGAACAGCAGCGGCACCAGCACCGAGCGGCCGCGAACGCCCGCATTGAGGATCAGCGCGCCGCCGAGGCCGATCATGAATTCGATCGGCACCGCGATCCCGACGAACAGTCCCGCGACCTTGAGCGAGTTCCAGAACTGCGGGTCCGCCAGCAGCTTCGCGTAGTTGTCGAAGCCGATGAAGTCGCCGACGCGGCCGTACTTGGCTTTGTGGAAGCTCAGGTAGATCGCGTAGACGAAGGGAACCAGCGAGACCAGAACGAGCGTGATCATCGTCGGCGCGATCAGCAGGTAGGGGTACCAGACTCCCCGGCCCGAACGCCGCCTTTCGCGGGCCGGGGCGACGGCTGTTTCGGTGATCACGGACATGTCGGACGTCCCGTTCGGGTCTCGGAACAAGGCCCCGGGCGAGACGCCCGGAGCCTCAGGCGTAGCGCTTTCAGAGCGTGCACTTGTCGCCGCAGACGCGGACGAGCGCCTTCTGGCCCTCGGCGGCGCCCTGCTCCGGCGTCAGCCGACCCATGCCGACCTGCTGGACGACCGCCGACAGCGCGTCCGACAGCTCGAGATACTTCGGCATGCGCGGCTTGGCCTCGGCGACGGACAGCGTGTCCTTCATGGCCTTGAACAGCGTGGGATTGGCCGAGGCCTTCAGCACGGGAAGCTCCCACGAGCTCTCGCGGATCGGCACGCCGCCCTGGCCTGCGTTGAGCAGCGCTTCCTGCTGCTTCTTGTCGGCCAGCCACTGGATGAAGAGGAAGGTCGCTTCCGGATGCTTGCTGCTCGCGCCGATCGCGACCAGCGAGGGCTCGGCTTCCGCGGAGGCGAACTTCGGGTCGGCGCCGGCCTTCACCGGAATGCCGCCGTAGACGAACTTGCCGGCGAAGGGCGAAGCGCCGGGCTTGTCGACGCCAAGCACGAAGTCCGAGAACGCCATGGACTGCGCGGCGATGCCGTTGCCCATCACGGTCGGCACGTCGAGCAGCGAGTACTCGGCGGTGCCGGGAGGCGCGAATTTCCACAGGTCGGCGTAAAGCTTGAGCGCGGCGACCGTGGCGGGCGTGTCGAAGTTCGGCTTGCCGGACGCGTCGACGATGTCGCCGCCGTAGTTCTTGAGGATGTTGTTCACGAAGGAGAACAGCGAGGCAGAGCCCTTTACGCCGTCGAACACGATCCCGTAGAAGTCGCTGTCGAGCGGCTTGCCGGCCAGCGTCGCGCCCTTCTTCCGGGTGAAGAACTCGGCGATGTCGCGGAGCTGTTCGAGCGTCTTGGCCGGGGCGAGGTCGTAGCCGTACTTCGCCTTAAACGCGGCCTTCTCGCCCTCGTCGTCCAGAAGATCGGCGCGCGCCCAGTAGACGTGGTTGTAGTTCCAGTTGACGAAGCCGTACTGCTTGCCTCCGAAGAAGGCGACGGTCTTGTAGGGCCGTTCGATCAGGTCCGCGGTCTCGAGGTTCGGGTTCGACAGCGTCTTGTCGGCGATGAGGCTGTCGATCGGGAGCAGCGCCTCAGCTTCGAGCATCTGGCCCATCTGGAAGCCGTGCAGCATCACCGCGTCGAAATAGCCGCGACCGGACAGCATGTCGGCCTGGCCGCGGTTGATGACCTCCATGTGGCCGAGCAGCTGGTAGTCGACCTTGATGCCGGTCTCCTGCTCGAATCCCGGAACGAGCTTCGCCAGCACCTCCTGCAGCGGCGTGACCTCGTCCAGCACGCGGATCGAGACGCCCTTGAAGGGCTTCGCCGCCTCCGCGTAGGAGAACTCCGCGGCGCGAGCGCTCGCTCCGAGCCCCGCCGCAAGAAGGGCGGCCGCAGCCGCGGCCATGAACGTCCTGCTCGTCATCGTTCCAAGTCCCCCGTGGTCGCCGCGGCCTCTCCGGGCCCAGCGTGGTCGCGTGTGTCGTAAGTCATGCGGCCGAGGCCGGCAGCGCGCGGCCGGTCTCGGTGTCGAACAGCGCCAGCGCCTCGGGCGGGCAGATCAGCCCCGCCGTCTCGCCGATGCGCACCCGGGCGGCGGCCCGCGTCTTGATCTTGATCTGCGCGCCGCCCGCGACGCTGAAGGTGATGATCTCGTGCTTGCCGAACGGCTCGTGCGAGTAGATCTCGCCGCGCGCCGCCCCCGCCGCGTCCGCGGCGGCGAGGTTCAAGGCGCCGGCGCGGAGGCCGAGCGACACCCGCCGGCTCGTCGCCCGCGCCGCGTCGGCCGCAAGGCTTGCGGGCAGCGGCAACCGAAGACCCTCGCGCGCGAAGACGAGCGCGTCGCCTTCGCCCTCGAGCTCTCCGTTCAGCACGCTCATGGGCGGATCGCCGATCAACCGCGCCACCGTCATGGTCGCCGGGCGCAGCCAGATGTCCTCGGGCGTCCCGATCTGCTCGATCCGGCCATGGTCGATCACCGCCACCCGGTCGCCGACCGACAGCGCTTCCAACCCGTCCGGCGTGCTCCAGATCGACGGGCTGTCCCGCGTCATCAGCCGCTGCCGGATGGCGCCCCGGAGCTTGTGGCGAAGCTTGGCGTCGAGATGCGAGATCGGCTCGTCCAGCAGCAGGGCACGCGGCTGCTGGACGAGCGCGCGGGCGAGCGCGGCGCGCTGCTTCTGGCCTCCGGAGAGCGCGCCGGGAAGACGATCGGCCAGATGCGCGATCTCAAGCAGTCCCAGCGTCTCGTCCACGATCGCCCGATGACGCTCGCGCGGGATACCGCCGCCCGGCGCGCGCAGCGGGGACAGCGCGTTGTCGCGCACCGAGAGATGCGGGTAGAGCGCGTAGGACTCGAACATGAAGGCGACGCGGCGCCTGTCCGGAGGCACGTGGTCCATTGGCTCGCCTCCGAACCGCACCGACCCCTCGTCGGGCGTCTCGAGGCCGGCGACGACGCGGCAGAGCGTGGTCTTTCCTGCGCCGGAGGGACCGGTGATCGCAAGCACCTCGCCCGGCCCGACCGACAGCGTGACGCCTTCGAGGGCGAGCGTTGCGCCGAAGCGTTTGCGCACGCCGCTGAGCGCGAGCCCGGCGCGAGGCTGAAACGACGTCACGAGACAGCCTCCACGTTCCGCTCGCTCGCGCGCTCGAACAGGTGGACCCGGTCAGGGGCCACCGACACGGCGACGGCGTCGCCCGGGCGGAACGCCGCCGGGCCCGGTATCTCGACGAGAATCTGGACGTCGGGCGCCGCCCGTGGGGTCAGGATCAAGGAGTCGGCGTCGCCGCGGCATTCCCGGTAGCTGACGACGGCGTCGGCGCGTTCGCCCTGCGCGGGCGCGATCGCCAGGTGCTCCGGTCGAATGCCGACGATGAGATCGCCGTCGCCGCGTTCGGCGCGCGCCGCGCGCAGCGGCTCGACGGCGATCGCGCGGCCGAAGGCCTCTACATGGACGGCGCCTGCGCCGGCCGGGCGACCGGGCAGCATGTTCATGGGCGGCTCTCCAATGAAGTTCGCCACGAACACGTTCGCGGGCCGCTCGTACATCGCGGCCGGCGTGTCGACTTGCTGCAGCACGCCGTGACGCATCACTGCGATGCGGTCCGCCATCGCGGTCGCTTCCGTCTGGTCGTGGGTGACGAGGATCGACGTGACGTGGCGGGTCTTCTGCAGCCGCTTGATCTCGGTGCGGAGTTGCACGCGCTGGTCGCCGTCGAGATGGGACAGCGGCTCGTCGAACAGGATGAGGCGCGGGTCGCGCACCAGCGCCCGACCGATCGAGATGCGCTGCATCGCGCCGCCGGACAGGCCGGTCACGGGCCGATCGGCCATGTCGTCGAGACCGAGGAGGCCGAGAGCGTCGTCCACGCGGGCGCGCGCCGTGGCCCGGTCGACGCCGCGCGCCGCGAGCGGAAACGCGATGTTCTCGCGCACGGTCATGCGCGGGTAGAGGCTGTAGTCCTCGAACACCATCGCGACGTTGCGCGCGCCGGGTTCGAGCCGGGCCACCGGCTCGTCGTCGAAGAAAATTTCGCCGGCCGAAAGGTCCTCGAGGCCGGCCGCCATCTTCAACGTGGAGCTTTTGCCGCAGCCGGAGGGGCCGAGCAGCGCGATCATTTCGCCCTCGCCGCAGACGAGGTTCAGGTCCGCGACGGCCAGCGCCTCCACGCCCGCATATCGCTTGGACACAGCCTCGAACCGGACCACGGTCATCAGTGTACGTCCTATTTCGTTCCGGAGCTGTCTTGGCAGGCGCGCCCTGCGGATCAGCACCCTTGTTCGCTTGGCGTCGTCCGCCGGCCAGCTGGCAATCAAATTGCATGCCAGATGCTGCGTTTCGTTGGACTCGTTCTGAAATTCCTACACGCCGTCCGGCGCTGCATGGCGGCGGCGGGTCGATCTGCCCTCCCACGCCGCACCGGCGCCTCAACCAAAGGCAATCGTCATGGTACTGACGATTTGGACATCGCAGAGCCCAATTCCGCGGGTTGGGATCCGCACCGTCTCAGATCAACGAGGCTTGGGCGGGCGCGGGTTGTCACGCCGCGCCGCAGGCCGCGCGCTTGGCGCCGGCGCGCGTGGGATCAGCCTGAGACTGGCGAGCGACTGATGGCGTTGTTGCTCTCGACGAGCAGCGCCAGGTCGTCGAGGAAGCCCTCGCGCCGGGCCTCTGGAAGCGCCGCAAGCGTGCGCTCGTGGGCGCGCGCCGCGCCTTGCTCGACGCGCTTGAGCACGGAGCGGCCGAGGTCCGTCAGCACCGCCAGCTTTTTGCGGCCGTCGTCCGGCGACAGGCGCCGGCGCACGAAGCGCCGACGCTCCAGCCGCGCGATCACCTCGGCGACGTTGGTGCGGTCAACGCCGACCGCGCGCGACAGGGCGACCTGTTCGACCTGGCCCATCTGGTCGAGCGCGGTCAGCACGCTGTACTGCACCGGCGTCAGCCCCTCCGAAGCGCATTCCTCTAGGAACAACGCGACATGGATCTGGTGCAGGCGGCGGATCAGGAAGCCAGGGCGCGACTGCAGCGGCCGCAGACGCCAGTCGCCCGGCGCGTCGTCGTCGCCCGTCGTGGCGCTCGTGTCCGCTGATGTCACCTTTGTTCGCCCCTTCCCGCAGGTCCGCCGCGACCTCGCCACGCCGCGATGCGGCGATCAAGCGTGCAATCGGCGCGCCACCGCCTTTCCGTTCTTCGCACACCGGACCGAACGCCATGACCGTACGTGATATCGCGACCTTCGACGTCGTCATCTGCGGCGGAGGGGCGGCCGGCTGCGTCGTCGCGGGACGGCTCGCCGCCCATCCTGAGCTTCGGGTGCTCGTGCTGGAAGCCGGCGGATGGGGCGATGTTCCCGAGGTCCGCGACCCGACGATCTGGATGCGTAACATCGGCTCGGAACGGGACTGGGCCTTCGCCTCGGAGCCCTGCGCTGGTCTGAACGGTCGCCGCGCCGCCCTGCCGATGGGCCGGGTGCTCGGCGGGGGCTCCGCCGTCAACGGCCTCGTCTGGGCGCGCGGCCACAAGGCGGACTTCGACCTTTGGGAGGCGGAGAGCGGCGACGCCGGCTGGGGCTACGCCGCGGCGATCGACCTCTATAGACGGATTGAAAGCTGGGACGGCCCGGCCTCTCCCCTGCGCGGCGTCGACGGGCCGATGGCGATCACCTTGCCGAAAAGCCCGGTGCCCGTGGTCGGCGCGCTGCTTGAAGCGACCTCGGCGCTCGGCGTGCCGCAGGTTGCAGACCATAATGCGGAGTCGATGGCCGGCGACGGCTGCTGCGCGGTGGCGAACGTCAACGTCGCAAAGGACGGCGGGCGGGTCTCGACTGCGGTCGCCTATCTCGCCCCGCGCCTCGACCAGCCGAACCTCACGGTGCTGACCGGCGCGACGGTCCGCCGGGTGGTGATCGAGGGCAGGCGCGCCGTCGGCGTCGAGTTCGAGATTGGCGGCGAGATCCAAGTCGTCCGGGCGGAGCGCGAAGTGGTGCTGTCGCTCGGCGGCATAAACACGCCCAAGACTCTCATGCTCTCCGGCGTCGGCGACGAGCGCGAGCTGAAGCGGCACGGGATCGACGTGATCCAGCATCTCCCCGGCGTCGGGCAGAACTTCCAGGACCATATCCTGGTCGCAGGCTGCGTGTTCGAGTACCGCACGCCGGAGCCGCCGCGGAACAACTCGGCGGAGTTCACCTTCTTCTGCAAGAGCGACGCGTCCCTGCCCTCGCCCGACCTGCAGCCGATGCTCGAGGAGACCGCCTTCGGCTCCGAGATCACCCGGCCGGCCTACGACCTGCCCGTCGATCCCTCGCTCGCCTTCACGCTCGCGCCAGGACTGATCCGTCCGAAGAGCCGCGGCCATCTCGAGCTTACGGGGCCGCGGCCCGAGGACCCGGTCCGGATTCACGCGAACTTCCTGAGCGAGGAGGCGGACGTGCGCGCCCTCATGGTCGCGCTGGAGCTCTGCCGCGAAATCGGAAACTCGGAGGCCCTGCGCCCCTTCGTGAAGCGCGAGCTGATGCCAGGCGCCCTCCCCGACGCCGAACGGCTCGACTTTCTGCGCAACGCCGCCGGTACCTACTTCCACGAGACCTGTACGGCGAAGATGGGCCGCGACGCGCTGTCGGTGGTGGACGGGTCGCTCAAGGTCTACGGCGTCGAAGGCCTGCGCGTGGCGGACGGCTCAATCATGCCGGCGATCGCCGGGGGCAACACCCTCGCCCCGTGCGTGCTCATCGGCGAACGCGCCGCCGATCTGATCGGCGCCGGCCTCGGACTTCGCTGATCCGCTCCCTCAAAACAGGGCTCAAACGTTCAAGACGAGGCGCCCATCCCCGAACGAAAGTGCGCCCGCGTCCGGCGCCGCCGCGGCGCCGCAAAGGGGGACTTGTCATGCCTGCCACCGCCACGCCCACACCCGGCTCACTGCTGATCTCGCCCACCGACCATGCGCTTGTTCTGATCGACTTCCAGTCGCAGATGGCGTTCGCGACCAAGTCGATCGACGCCGTGACGCTTCGGAACAACGCGGCGCTGATCAGCCGCGCGGCCAAAGGCTTCGGCGTTCCCACGATCCTGACGACGGTCGCAGAGAAGAGCTTCTCCGGCCCGATGTTTTCGGAGATCAGCGACGCGTTCCCGGGCCAGAAGATGCTGGACCGGACCTCGATGAACACCTGGGAGGACGCCGCCGTCATCGAGGAGGTCAACCGCATCGGCAAATCACGACTGGTGTTCGCCGGACTGTGGACCTCGGTCTGCATCGTGGGCCCGACGCTCTCGGCGCTCGACCAAGGCTTCGAGGCTTACGTGATCGCCGACGCCTGCGGCGACATCTCGGACGAGGCTCATGAGCGCGCCATGGACCGCATGATCCAGGCCGGCGTCCGCCCGATGACCTCGCTTCAGTATCTGCTCGAACTGCAGCGCGATTGGGCGCGGACCGAGACCTACGACTTCACCACCGGCGTCGCGAAGCAGTACGGCGGCGCCTACGGCCTCGGCGTCACCTACGCCAAGACGATGTTCGGCGCCTCCGAAGGCGGACACTGACAGCCGTCCAAATGCCGGAGGGTTAGCCCCGATGAGGATGTATCTCCTGTCCGCCGGCGCCGGTTTGCTGGTCGGCGTGGTCTACAGCCTGCTTCAGGTCCGCTCGCCCGCGCCGCCGCTGGTGGCGCTGGTCGGGCTGCTCGGCATCCTGGTCGGCGAGCAGATCGTGCCGTTGGGCAAGCAGATGATCGCCGGTCTCTCCCCCGCCGCGGCCTGGGCGGAAGCGAAATGCGCCCCGCACCTGTTCGGCGCGCTGCCGGGGCGGCGTGCGCCTTCGGACGACAGCCCTTCACACGAGAACGCGCGCCCATGAGCCCAACCCGACGAGAAACGGCGCTCGGCGCCGCCGCGGCCGCGCTCGCGGGCGGCCTTCCCTTGGCCGCGCGCGGCGACGACACTCAGATGACGGACGCCGTGACCGCCGACCTGATCCTGATCAAGGCTCTCGTCACGACCCTTGATCGCTCCAATCCGACCGCCGAGGCCGTCGCGATCAAGGACGGCCGGTTCCTCGCCGTGGGGCGCGAGAGCGAGGTGATGGTCCATCGCGGACCGGAGACGAAAATGGTGGACCTGAAGGGCCGCCGCGTTCTGCCGGGGCTGATCGACAACCACCTGCACATCATCCGCGGCGGACTGAACTTCAATATGGAGTTGCGGTGGGACGGCGTGCCGTCGCTCGGCCAGGCCATGGAGATGCTGCGCCGCCAGGTGGAGATCACCCCGCCGCCGCAGTGGGTGCGCGTCGTCGGCGGCTTCACCGAGAACCAGTTTGTTGAGAAGCGCCTTCCCACGATCGACGAGCTGAACCAGGTCGCGCCCGAGACGCCGGTATTCATCCTTCACCTCTACGACCGCGCGCTGCTGAACGGCGCGGCGCTGCGGGCGGTGGGCTACACGAAGGACACGCCGAACCCGCCGGGCGGCGAGATCACCCGCGACGCCAAGGGCGAACTGACCGGCCTCCTGCTGGCGAAGCCCAACGCCGGGATCCTGTATTCGACGCTGTCGAAAGGACCGAAGCTGCCGTTCGAGTATCAGGTCAACTCGACGCGCCACTTCATGCGTGAGCTGAACCGGCTCGGCGTCACCGGCGCGATCGACGCCGGCGGCGGCTTCCAGAATTACCCGGACGACTACGCCGTGGTGCAGAAGCTCGCCGACGACGGCCAGCTCACCATCCGCCTCGCCTACAACCTGTTCACGCAGAAGCCCAAGGCCGAGCGCGACGACTTCCTCAACTGGACGGCGACGTCCAAGTACAAGCAGGGCGACGATTACTTCCGGCACAACGGCGCGGGCGAGATGCTGGTATTCTCCGCCGCCGACTTCGAGGACTTTCGCGAACCACGGCCGGACATGGCGCCAGAAATGGAGGGCGACCTCGAAGGAGTCGTTCGTGTGCTGGCCGAAAACCGCTGGCCGTGGCGGTTGCACGCCACCTATGACGAGACCATCTCACGCGCGCTCGACGTGTTCGAGAAGATCGACCAGGAGATCCCGCTCGCAGGGCTCAACTGGTTCTTCGACCATGCGGAGACCATCTCGGAGCGGTCGATCGACCGGGTGGCGGCGCTCGGCGGCGGCGTCGCCGTGCAACACCGCATGGCCTATCAGGGCGAATACTTCGTCGAGCGCTACGGCTACGGCGCGGCCGAAGCGACCCCGCCCTTCGCCCGCATGCTGGAGAAGGGGGTGAAGGTCTCGGCGGGCACCGACGCCACGCGCGTCGCCTCGTACAACCCGTGGGTCTCGCTGGCCTGGCTCGCCACCGGCCGCACCGTCGGAGGCCTGCAGCTCTACCCCACCCGCAACCGCCTCGATCGCGAGACCGCGCTCAGGATGTGGGCCGAGAACGTCACCTGGTTTTCGAACGAGGAGGGGGTGAAGGGCCGGATCGAGGCCGGCATGCTCGCGGACCTCATCGTCCCAGACGCCGATTTCTTCTCGTGCCGCGACGACGAGATCGCCGGGATCACCTCCGACCTCACGATGGTCGGCGGCAGGATCGTGTTCGCGAAAGGCGACTTCGCCAAGCTGGATGAAACCGACGTCCCGCCGGCGATGCCGGACTGGTCGCCGGTTCGCGCCTTCGGCGGCTACGGCGCCTGGAGGGCGGAGGCGAAGAAGGACCGCGCGCTTCGTCTTCAAAGCGTAGCCTGCGCCTGCGCCAATGCCTGCGGCGTCCACGGCCACGAACACGCGCGCGCCGCATCCGGCGGCTTGCCCGTCGGCGATCTCAAGGCATTCTGGGGCGCGCTCGGCTGCGCGTGCTGGGCGGTCTGACCTTTCCTTTCAACTTGAGGACAAGAACATGCCCTTCGTCACCACGAGCGACGGCGTCGACATCTTCTACAAGGACTGGGGCCCGAAGGACGCCCAGCCGATCGTGTTCCATCACGGCTGGCCGCTGTCGTCGGACGACTGGGACGCGCAGTTGCTGTTCTTCGTCGGCAAGGGCTACCGTGTCGTAGCGCATGACCGGCGCGGCCATGGCCGCTCGGCGCAGGTCTGGGACGGCCACGACATGGACCACTACGCCGCGGACGCCTCGGCCGTCGCGCAACACCTCGACCTCAAGAACGCGGTTCATATTGGTCATTCAACGGGCGGCGGCGAGGTCGCGCGCTACGTCGCGCAGCACGGCGAGCCACAGGGCCGCGTCGCCAAGGCGGTGCTGGTCAGCGCCGTGCCGCCGCTGATGCTGAAGACCGAAAGCAACCCCGGCGGTCTGCCGATCGAAGTCTTCGACGGGTTTCGCTCGGCCCTGGCAGCCAACCGCGCCCAGTTCTTCCGGGACGTGCCCGCGGGCCCGTTCTACGGTTTCAACCGCGACGGCGCGACGGCGCACGAGGGCCTGATCCAGAACTGGTGGCGCCAGGGGATGATGGGCTCCGCCAAGGCGCACTACGACGGCATCAAGGCCTTCTCCGAGACCGATCAGACCGAGGACCTCAAGGCTATCAGCGTGCCGACCCTCGTGCTGCACGGCGAGGACGACCAGATCGTCCCGATCGACGACAGCGCCCGGCTCTCAGCCCCGCTGCTGAAGAGCGGGACCTTGAAGACCTACCCCGGTTATTCGCACGGCATGCTCACGGTGAACGCCGACGTGCTCAACGCCGACCTGCTCGCCTTCGTCGAAGGCTGACCTTCAGCCGGTCCACTCGACATGCCCGCGCCTGCGCGCGGGCATGTCGCCCCCACGCAGCGCAAGGCGCGAGACCCTGATGACCGACGCCGCGCCCCGCGCCGCACCCTCTCCTCCCGGCGCCTTCGCGCCGCTCCGGCGCCCCGTCTTCGCGGTGCTCTGGGCGGCGACGGTTCTCGGCAACACCGGCTCGTTCATGCGCGACATTGCGAGCGCGTGGATCGTGACGGATCTCGCCGCTTCGCCGGTCGCGGTGGCGCTCGTGCAGGCCGCCGGCACGCTGCCGATCTTCCTGCTGGCGATCCCCGCCGGCGTGCTGTCCGACATCCTCGACCGCCGCAAGCTGCTCATCGCCATCCAGGTCCTGCTCGGCCTGGTCAGCCTGGCGCTCGCCGTCCTGGCCGCGACCGGCGCGCTCACCGTCGGCACGCTCGTCGGGCTGACCTTCATCGGTGGGGTCGGCGCCGCGCTGATGGGGCCGACCTGGCAGTCCATCGTGCCGGAGCTCGTGCCAAAGGCCGAGCTGCGCGACGCGGTCGCGTTGAACTCGCTCGGCATCAACGTGGCGCGGTCGATCGGGCCGGCAGCGGGCGGGCTTCTGCTGGGCGCGGTCGGCTCGGCGGCGACCTATGGCGTCGACGTCGCGTCCTACCTGCTGGTGATCGCGGCGCTGGTCTGGTGGAACCGGCCCGCGTCCGCCGACGACGCCCTGGCGGAGCGCTTCCCCGGAGCCTTCCGGGCCGGTCTGCGCTACGCCCGCGCCAGCCGCGACCTGCACCGCGTGCTGTTCCACGCTTTGGTCTTCTTCGCCTGCTGCAGCGCGATCTGGGCGCTGCTTCCGCTGGTCGCCCGCGGGCTCCTAGGCGGGACGGCCGGCTTTTACGGCTTCATGCTCGGCGCCGTCGGCGTCGGCGCGATCTGCGGCGCACTTGTGATGCCGCGGCTGCGCGCGCGCCTTGGCGCGGATGGTCTGATGCTGTTCGCGGCGGTCCTTGCGGCGCTGGTCATGGCCGGCCTCGTCCTCGCGCCGCCGAAGCCGGTCGCGCTCGTCGCGCTGCTCGCCCTCGGCATCGCCTGGATTGTCGCGCTGACGACGCTGAACGGCGCGGCGCAGGCGATCCTGCCGAATTGGGTGCGCGGGCGCGGGCTCGCCGTTTACCTCACGGTGTTCAACGGCGCGATGACCGGCGGCAGCCTGCTGTGGGGCCTGGTGGCGCATCACATCGGCGTCGCACCCGCCTTGCTGGTCGCAGCGGCGACGCTGCTTGGCGCGGGCCTTCTGCTCCGCCGGCGCGTGCTGCCGGTGGGCGAGGCCGATCTCGCGCCCTCGAACCACTGGCCGGAGCCGCTGCTCGCCGCGCCGCTTGAGAACGACCGCGGACCGGTCACGGTCCTCATCGAGTACCGCATCGCCGCGGCCGACAGACCTCAGTTCTTGGCGGCGCTCCATCGTCTCGCCGATGAGCGCCGCCGCGACGGCGCCTTCGAATGGGGGGCGGCGGAGGACGCCGCGGACCCCGAGGTCGTCGTGGAGTGGTTCCGCGTGGAATCCTGGGCCGAGCACCTCCGCCAGCACCGCCGAGTGTCCAAGGCCGATTCGGACGTGCAGGGAGCCGCGCGGTCTTTTCACAAAGGGCCGGGGGAACCCGTCGTACGACACCTCATCGGCGGCCTCGCAGAAGCGACCTAACAATTTGAGAAACAGTATTTTTCAATAGTTTCTATTTTTATGATTATCTCGGGGACTTAGGTTCGCTGTCGTGACCACGTCACCGGAACTCTAGCGTCACTCTTTTGGATCTCGCGAACCAGGCGACCGCCTAGCGACGCGAGCGCTGCGGGAGCGCGCGGCAAAGCCTCCGGTCGACGTCCAGACCTCGAACCGGAGGCGCCGCCCATGACCACGCTTGAACGACCGTCCGAACGCGGCCGCGGCGAAAGCCGCTCCGAGGCTAAAGCCGCGTCAGCCGCGGCCGACCGCCCCCGCGCCGGCGGCCTCTCGCCCGCCCGCGAACGACTGGCGACCGCCGCTTTGGCGGACGGCCGCGTCTCCGTCGCCGGCGTCGCAGCTCTTTGCGGCCTGTCGCGGAGCTATTTCATTCGCGCCTTCCAGGCGACGACGGGCCTCACCCCGCATCGCTGGGCCCGCGAGCGGCGACTTCAGCGGGCCCGGGATCTGGTAGCCGGCACGTCCGAGCCAATCGCGGCGATCGCGGCGAGCTGCGGCTTCGCCGATCAAAGTCACTTCACACGGGCGTTCCGGGCGCGCTGGGGAGAAAGCCCGGCGAGCTATCGCCGCCGGTCGGCGGAGCCGCCGCCCGCCGCGTCCGAGGGGGAGCAGAGAAGATGCGCGTGATCGAGCGCAGCGCCTGTTCTCGCCGGCGATAAGCCCGCCGCCGCCTCTAGCGGCACGCCCAGCCAGCGCTATCGCGCGCGATAGGCGCTGCCTTTGCGAACGCCCTCGCCTATATGGACTGAGCGGCCGCCAGTCTCGGCCCCCGCAGGCAATCCCCGGAGCAGCGCGCTTTGACCGTCAAGGATAAGAACGCCACGCGTTACCGCGAGGCGATGTCGCGGGTGGCGATGCCGGTGCATGTGGTGACGACGGACGGTCCCGGCGGGCGTCACGGGGCGACGGCGACGGCTGTCGCGAGCGTCACGGACTCGCCGCCCACCCTTCTCGTCTGCCTGAACCGCGCGAGCACGATCCACACCCGCGTCACCGAGAACGCCGTGCTGGCCGTCAACGTGCTGTCCGGCGATCAGGAGGCCGTGGCGCGCGCCTTCGCCCGTTCGTCAGGCGGCCGTGAAGACGATCGCTTTGCGACAGGGAAGTGGCGCGTGCTGTCGACTGGCGCTCCGACCCTAATCGACGCCGTGGCCGTGTTCGACGGACGGGTTGTGGAAGCGCGCGAGATCGGCACCCACACCGTGCTGATCGTCGAGGTGGACGCGGTCGACGCGTCCGACGACCATCGCGACGGCCTGCTTTACCATCGCCGCGGCTATCGTCGCGACGAGGCCGCCGTGACGCGCGAGCCGACGCCGACCGCGTGAGCCTGCGCCTCAGTTCGACCGCGTCTCCGCGTTCGCGCGGAGATCTCGCCTCTCAGTCGGAGACAGTCTTGGTTCGGCTGACCGCGTCTCGCCATCCGGCGATCTTTCTGGCGCGCCTTGCGGGGTCCATCTGCGGCTCGAAGCGCCGGTCCAGGCGCCATGCGGCGGCGAAGGCCATGGGCTCCGGGCACACCCCCGCCGCGAGCCCCGCGAGATAGGCGGCGCCCAGTGCGGTCGTCTCCGGCGCGGTGGGCCGATCCACCGGCGCGTCGAGCACGTCCGCCAGGAACTGCAGCGTCCAATCGCTCGCCGCCATGCCGCCATCCACCCGCAGAACGGTCCGCACGCCGGCTCCCTCCGGCCAATCCGCCTGCATCGCCTCCAGGAGATCGCGCGTCTGGTATCCGACGCACTCCAGCGCCGCGCGGGCGATCTCCGCCCGGCCCGCCCCGCGGGTCAGTCCGAACAGCGCGCCGCGCGCCTCCGCGTCCCAGTGCGGCGCGCCGAGGCCGACGAAGGCTGGCACCAGATACACGTCCTGTTCGGGGTCGGCAGCCTCGGCCAGCGCCTGCGTTTCGGAGGCTTCGCGCACGAGGCCGAGCCCGTCGCGCAGCCACTGGACCGCCGCGCCCGCGACAAAGATCGCGCCTTCGAGCGCATAGGTGCGAACGCCGCCGAGTTGGTACGCGACGGTCGTCAGCAGCCTGTTGCGCGAGGCGACCGGCCGTTCGCCGACGTTCAGCAGCGCGAAGGCGCCGGTGCCGTAGGTCGCCTTCGCCATGCCGGGCTCGAAGCACGCCTGGCCGACAGTGGCCGCCTGTTGGTCGCCCGCGACGCCGAGGATCCGGATCGATCCGCCGAAGACCTCCGGGGACGTCGCTCCGAATTCGCCCGCGCAGTCGAAGACCTGCGGCAACGTCCCGCGCGGCACGCCGAACAGCCGGCAGAGATCCTCGTCGAACCGCCCGGCGTGAATGTCGTAGAGCGAGGTGCGGCAGGCGTTTGTGGCGTCGGTCGCATGCGCGGAGCCGGCGGTGAGACGCCAGATCAGGTAGCTGTCGACCGTCCCGAACAGGAGCTCGCCCGCCTCCGCCCGGGCGCGCGCGCCGTCCACGTGGTCGAGCAGCCAACCGATCTTGGCGGCCGAGAAGTAGGGGTCGAGCAGCAGCCCCGTCTTGGCCGTGACGTCGCGCCCGGCTCCTTCCGCCTCAAGACGCGCGCAGACTTCGGCGGTGCGACGGTCCTGCCAGACAATCGCGTTGTGTATCGCCCGGCCCGTGGCGCGCTCCCAGACCACCACGGTCTCACGCTGGTTGGCGATCCCGAGGCCCGCCACATCCGCTGCGTGGAGGCCCGCGCGCGCCAGCGCCTCCGAGACGGTCGCGACCGTCGTCGCCCAAAGATCCTCGGGGTCATGCTCGACCCAGCCCGGCCGCGGATAGATCTGACGAAACTCCCGCTGCGCCGAGGCGACGGGTGCGAGGCCGGCGTCGAACAGGATGGCCCGCGTCGAGGTCGTGCCTTGGTCGATTGCGAGAAGATGCGTGCTCATGCCGCGCCGTCCTCCGACAGGGTGTTCATGAACGCGGCGAGCCGCGCCGTCTGACGCGCGTCGAACCGCAGGCCGAGCTTGGTTCGCCGCCAGAGCACGTCCTCGGCGGTGCGCGCCCACTCCGCGTCGAAGAGATGACGCGCCTCGCGTTCGGTGAGGCCCGCGCCGAAGTCTTCGCCCAGGTCTTCGATCGACGCCGCGCCCGCAAAGATCGCGGGGGCCCGGACCCCGTAGAGCCGCACGAGCCGCTGCGCGGTCGCGGACGCGAAGAACGGGCAGGCGCGCGTCAGATCCTCGACGAGCGTCGCCTCGGCGCGCCCTCCGAAGTCGCCGCCGGGAAGAGCGACGCTGCCGGTCCAGGCCGGCGCGGTCACCCCCAGCGGCCCGGCGAGCCGGCCAAGCGCCGCTTCGGCCAGCTTACGGTAGGTCGTCAGCTTGCCGCCGATCACCGTCAGCAAAGGCGGCCTGCCCTCCCCGACGTCGAGCTCCAGCGCGTAGTCCCGGCTCGCCCTCTGGGCGGCGTCCCCGCCTCCGTCGCGCAAGGGCCGGACGCCTGCGAAGCTCCATACGACGTCCGCGGGCTGAACCGGCGTCGCGAAATAAGCGCTGACGGCGTCGCAGAGGTAACGGACCTCCTCCGGGCTCGCGATCGCCCCGGCGGGATCGCCATCGTGATCGCAGTCGGTCGTGCCGATCAGCGTGAAGTCCTGCTCGTAGGGGATCGCGAACACCACCCGGCGGTCGCGATGCTGGAAGATGAACGCCCGGTCGCCCGCGAACAACCGGCGGGTGACGATATGGGAGCCGCGCACGAGCCGCACCCGAGGTTCGCCGCTCCCCGCGATCCGGCCGGCCATCACGGCGACCCAGGGGCCTGCGGCGTTGACCAGCGCGCGCGCTGCAATGTCCCGCCGGCCGCTCCGGTCCTGCAGCGTCAGCCGCCAGAGGCCATCGCCCTGCTCCGCCGCGACGACTTCGGTTCGGGGTGCGATCGTCGCGCCGCGCGCCCGAGCGTCGACCGCGTTCAGGACAACGAGGCGGCTGTCGTCGACCCAGCAGTCCACATATTCGAGGGCGCGGCGGAAGCTCGGCTTGAGCGCGGCGCCCTCGGGCGTGCGGGCGAGATCAAGCGCGCGGGACGCGGGAAGCGTCGTCTTGCCGCCAAGCCGGTCGTACAGGAACAGGCCGAAGCGGAGCAGCGGCCAGGACCGGAGGCTTCGATGATGCGGCAGGACGAAGCGCATCGGCCGGACGAGGTGGGGCGCAAGGCGGAGCAGAACTTCGCGCTCGGCGAGCGCCTCGCGCACGAGGCGGAACTGGAAGGTCTCGAGGTAGCGCAGGCCGCCGTGGATGAGCTTGGTCGAAGCCGACGAGGTCGCGCCGCCGAGGTCGCGCGCTTCGCTCAGATGCACGCGAAGGCCGCGGCCGGCCGCGTCGCGGGCGATGCCGCAGCCGTTGATCCCGCCGCCGACGATCGCGACATCGAAGACGCCGGCCTCAGAGATCACTGCGCCGCTTCGTTCTGGACCTCGTCGCGCAGGCCGGTCTCGACCACCCGCACCTCATGGCGCCGGCACAGCTCGGCGAGTTCCTCGCTGTCGAGGCGATCCGTCACGAAGGCGTCCACCTGCGACAGGCGCCCGACCCGGATCGGCGCGCTGCGGGCGAGCTTCGACCGGTCCGCCACGAGCACGATTTCGCGCGCGTTCTCCATGATCGCCTGGCTGACCATGACCTCACGGTAGTCGTAGTCGAGAAGCGCGCCCTCCTCGTCGATCGCGGACACGCCGATGACCGCGTAGTCGACCTTGAACTGCTTGATGAAGTCGACGGCCGGGCCGCCGACGATGCCGGCGTCCGAGCGGCGGACAGGTCCGCCCGCGACGATCACGTCGACGCCGGGGTGGCGGTAGAGCGAGGTCGCGACGTTCAGGTTGTTCGTGATGACGAGAAGCTCTTCGTGCCGGCCGAGCGCCCGGGCCACCTCTTCGGTCGTCGTCCCGATGTTAATGAACAGCGACGAGCCGTTCGGAATGATCCGCGCCGCGGCCTCGCCTATCGCCCTTTTCTCGTCCTGCGCGATGAAGCGGCGCGCGTCGTAGCCGACGTTCTCGACCCCGGACGCGATCGTGGCGCCGCCGTGCACGCGCGACAGCATCCGGCGCTCGCAGAGTTCGTTCAGATCCTTCCGGATGGTCTGCGGCGTGACGGAGAAACGCGCGGCGAGGTCCTCCACGACCACGCGGCCCACCGAACGCGCGAGCGCCACGATTTCGTGTTGCCGCCCATTGAGTTGCTCCATGCGCTTCCTCCGTCTTGTTCCAACGGTTTCAGCGACCATCGCATGGACGGCGGCCGGGCGAACGACCTCCTTAAGATTAAGACGGCGGAGTTGCATACGTCAGCAATTGCCGCCTTGCGATTGCATGATTTTGGATCATACGCAAAGCTGCGGATCGACAGCCGGCTTAACGCTGCATTAAGCAATCGACGACCGTTGGTATTGCGGTAGTGCGCTTCGTTGGGGCCAAAAGTGTCTTCAAGTTTGCACTTCCGCATTAGAGGCCTCATCGCGGAGGCGATCGTCGCCGGCCGGCTCGCGCCGGGCGACGTCCTGTTCGAGGCGATCGTTGCGGAAGCCTTGCTGACGAGCCGGACGCCCGTCCGGACCGCGCTCGAACTGCTGCGCGACGAGGGGCGGCTCGCCAAGCTGCTGGGCCGCGGCTACTGCGTGGTCGGCGGCGACGGCGTTCCGCCCAAACGCTTGCGGCGCATCGACCGCGACGCCTTCGCCGCTCTTACGTCGGCGTCCGACTTCGGCGGACGCGCGCCCGCCGCCTGGTCGCGGATTTACGCGGAGGTCGAGGCGGAGGTCGGCTGCGGCTCGATCTTCGGTCCCCTGCGGATCATCGAGCTCGAAATCGCGAAGATCTATGGGGTCTCGCGAACGGTCGCGCGCGACGTGCTTGCGCGGATCGAACGGGTGGGACTGATCTACAAGGACGAGCGGAACTTCTGGCGCGTGACGCCGCTCACCGCCGAGCGCGCTGCGGACCTCTACGAACTCCGTCGCGCGCTGGAGCCGGTGGCGCTGCGCCGCGCGGCGGAGGGCGGGCGCTACCACGCCGCCCGGGACATGCGGGATCGCCTCGCGAAGGCCTACAATCGGCTTCCCTATGTCACTCCGCTCGAAGTCTGCGCCTTCGAACGCGAGCTGCACGTCGACGTCATCGCGCTGTGCGATAACCCCCAGATCATTCACGCCCTCCGCGTCGGCCAGCTGCAGCTGGCCGCGAACCGGCAGCTCTACGCGAAGATGCCCCATGGTTTTCGGCAGATCCTGTCCGAGCATCTGGCCATCGCCGACCGGCTCGCGGACGACGACGTCGACGGCGCGGCGGAGGCGTTGCGGCATCACCTGAGCGAGGCGAAAGTCGCCTACATCGGGCATGTCACGGAGATCGCCGCGCTGACGCCGGCGACCTTGCCGCCATACCTCCAGTTCGACCTCGACGACGGCCTTCCCTACGGAGGGTATCGCCGCACCCATGCAAGCGAAGCTGACGCAGTGCGGCCTTTCCGCCACGCATGAGATCTCTTCGCGGCGAAAGGGTGTTTGACCCGCCGTTTCACGCCATACTTGGCGCGAAGATCTGGAGGCGCGCACGCGCTTTCCAGCGCCCCGTCCCCCCGGAGCTTTTGAGATGCACATCCGTTCGACCGCGAGCCTGCTCGCACTAGCGCTCGCGACCGTCACCGTCCCCGCTTTCGCGGCCGATCTCGCGGCGGACGGCGTCGTGATCGCCCCGACCGTGGTGGAGGAGACCGGCTGGCGCGTCACCCTGAAGGCCACGGGCGTGGTTCAGCCCAAGTTCGAAGGCGTCGACGAGTACGGCGTGTCCGGCTTCCCGGGCTTGAGCATTCGTCGTCCCGGCCAGCCGTGGAAGTTCGGCGCGCCGGACGATGGGTTTGGTTTCGCGCTGTTCGACAGCGAATTCTTGCAGTTCGGCCCGGTCGGCCGTCTGCGCTCCGAGCGCAACTCGAGCGAGGTCAACAAGCTCCGCGGTCTCCACGACGTCGATTGGGGGATCGAGCCGGGCGTGTTCCTCGAGGTCTACCCGACCCATAACATCCGCGTGCGCGGCGAGCTTCGCTACGGCGTGACCGGCCACGACGGTTTCGTCGGCGACATCGCGGCGGACTGGATCGAACGCCAGGGCCCGTGGACTCTCTCCGTCGGTCCCCGTATCGCCCTCGGCGACTCGGATTTCATGAATGAGTACTTCGGCGTCACGAACCGCGACTCGGTTCGCACCGGCCTGTCGCGCTACAAGGCCAAGGGCGGCGTGAAGTCGGTCGGCGTTGCGGGCGCCGCGACCTACGACTGGACGCAGAACTGGAGCACGACCGTGTTCGGCGGCTACAACCGACTAGTGTCCGACGCCGCGGACAGCCCGATCGTGAAGCGCGCCGGCTCCAAGGACCAGTTCACCGTCGGTCTCGGCGTGGCCTATTCCTTCAACGTCGACTGGTAAGCCCGGTCGGCCGAACGGTCAGAGAGAATACCAAAGGCGCGCTTCTCGAAGCGCGCCTTTTTCATTTGCCGGCCCCGGTCCGCGTCGCCTGCGCGGACGCCGCCCGTCCCCCGGAGCGCGTGCGTTCCACGGCGGCCGCCTTTCTGTCGCCTCGCCCTAGAGCCTGAGCGCCCTCACATCATGTGAACGCGGCGGGCGCCTCACGCTCCGCCTTGGGCTCGGCTGTGGCAAGGGCCTCAGCCCTACGGTCGGCCGAGCGCGTCTGGCTCGAACCCATCTCCCAGGCCCCTCGCTTCTGCAGACCACATTGGCTCGCACCGGCCCGACCCAAGCCTCTTTACATACATTCATGTATGGATAATGGTTGCGAAAGGCGGGAGCGGAATGCGCAAAACGAAGGCGGACGCAGAGCGGACGCGCGATCAGATCCTCGATGCGGCGGAGATCACCTTCTTCGAGCGCGGCGTCGCGCGTTCGTCGCTCGACGACATCGCGCGCGCGGCCGGCGTCACCCGCGGCGCGGTCTATTGGCACTTCGCCAACAAGGTCGAGCTCTTCCTTGCGATGCAGGACCGCGCGTGGCTGCCGCAGGAGGATCTCTGCGAAAAGCTCGCCGACACGCCGGATCGCGACCCGCTGGCGACCGTCGCCGACGTGGTCTGCGACATGTTCCGCCGGATCGCGGCGGACGAAAGCCAGAAGCGGGTGCTCGCCATACTGCTCCTGCGCTGCGAGTACACCGACGAGATGGCGGACGCTCTCCAGCGTCGGAAGGAGGCGGACTGCTCGCTGGACGCGCGGTTCGGCGCTCTGTTCGCCGCGGCCGGCGATCGCGGACTGCTTCACCCGGCGTTCACCCCAGCGCTGGCGCAGGGCGCGTTCCGGGCGCTGGTGTTCGGCGTGTTTCGTCGTTGGCTCGAGGCGCCCGAAGAGATGGACCTGACGGCGCAGGGCTGCGCCATGGTGCAGGCGTTCATCCGGGTTCTTGGCGACGCCTCCCATGAGAAGGCGTCGAGCGCCTGACGAATTGCGGCCGCCGGATGGCTCCGGCGGCCGCCTCCTCGCTCCATCGATTTCCGGTCCTCGACCCGCCGGAGACCGATGGGGACCCGAGCTGCGGGCGACGATTCAGCGTCCCCCACGCGTCGCCCGCAGCTCACCCTCCCCTATCGCACGACGACGCCGCCGCGCCCTACGGCGATCTTGCGTCGTCGCGTCAACGTCATGGAAATCATGCACCACCTCGACCGCGGCGAACGCCGAGGCGGCCCGCTCCGAACGCCAGGACGGGCCGCCTCACCTATCGCGTCGAAACAGCGGACCAAGCGGGCGGTGGGAGCCTAAGGGCGCAGGGCGAGGACGGCGCCGGCGCGCAAACGCGCGCGCCCTACAGACGCAGGGGCGTCCCACGCATTGGATTTATCTGAGGGTCAATCCGGGAAGAATGTTGGTACCACCACCTGGGCTCGAACCAGGGACCTCTTGATCCACAATCAAGCGCTCTAACCAACTGAGCTATGGCGGCACCGGGCCGTTTCGGCGCGGCGGAACCTAGGCGAAACCGGACGCGCAGGCAAGCGGCGGCGGCGCTTTTCCAACACGCGATCTGCGTCCATCAGGACGGAGCCGCTTGGCCGGGCGGCGCCTCCGCGAGAGATGATCGTCTCTTGAGACGAAAACGCCCGGGCCTTGGGGGGCCCGGGCGCGGCTGCAATCGACGGTCGCCTGTCGGCGACGTCTCAGCGGGTCGGGGCGAACTTGAGGCCCTTGGCCGCAACGTCCTGGAACGGCTTAGCGCTGTCGGCCACCGCGCGCTGCGCGAGCGCCGAAAGCTCCTTGGCCTGCGCTCCGACGACCTCGAACTGCTTGCGGGCGTAGGACGACTGGAGTTCGACGGCCTCGCTTAGCGACTTGGCGGCGATGAGCGACGACAGGAAGTCGAAATGCGCGTTCACATTGCTGCGCGTCGCTTCGACCGACTTCTTGCCGAACTCCTTGTAGTTCTTCGACAGCGTGGCGTAGACGTCCTCAAGAGCGTCCGTCGCCTCTTCCGAAGCGCTCTTCAGACGGCTGTAGGTCTGCTTGGCCTGCTGCACGCCCTTCTCGGCGAGATCGCGCACCTGCGCGGGCGTCTCGAAGGTCTTGTTCGCCGCCGCAGCGACGTCGTCGATCACGTCATCCGCCTTGGCGGCGGCGGCCTTGGGAGAGGTCACCATTGTCGTAGTCCTCAGCTCGTGCGGCGGAATCCGTCAACACGAAAGCCGCGCGATCCGCCGTGCCGCGCCGACCCGCAACCCGTCGACCGACGGGCTTTATGTGCAGCGCAACATAATCGCCCGGCGACGGAGCATCAACCCTTCGCCGCTTAGAAATCGTCATTTTGTTTCCGGCCAGCGCCCTGAAAACTGTCCTTTTTCGTTTATCTGCTTCGTAAGTGTTTCGACTTGCGATTTTGCGAACTCTGTCTGGATCGCCACCATCTCGTGCAGGTCCTTCGCGCGCACGAGTTTTTGCGCATATGCGAAGGTGGCGGCGATGTTCGCTTCGGCGTAGGCGACCGCGGCGGCGTTGGCCTGGCGCGCGCGCTCCCCGACCTCTTCCTGCTGGCTCTCAAGCGTCGTCGAGGCCTTCTGGGCCGCGTCCATGAAGCTGTCGAACGCCTTGCGCGCCTGCTCGACGCTCTTCTCCGCGAAATCGCGCATCTCGTTCGGTATCTCGAACTTGGGATTCGCGTCGTTCGCCATCGGTCGCTCCTTGAGTTGGCGCTTGATCCCGAAGCCCTCGACGCGCGACGCCTCGTCGCGGACGAGCCCTCGCCTCCGTGGTAGCAGCGGCCCCGGAGCCGCGCAAACGTCCATTCGGCGGGCCGCGTTAACCCTCCCGCCCGATGTCGTTGGACGATCGCTTGGCGCGGATGGACGGCGTTCCGCCCGCCCGATATTTAAGTCTTTGTTAACGCACGCCGCCGCGATCCAGCGGACCGGCGCGCCGGAGAGGCCCGAATGACCGAGAACGCCACCCTCGACGCGATCGCAGCCGACCCACGGCTGGCTTCGCTCGACGGCGTCCCCGGTCCGGTCATGGCGCTCCGCGCCGACGGCACGCTGGTTTGGGCGAACATGGCCGCTAGGACGCTTCAGCCCGCGGCGCGGTTCGAGCCGTCCGCCATGCGGGCGGCGGCCGCAGCCGCGCGCGGCGGGCTCGTCCGGCTGCGGGTGGGTGCTGCAGGGGCGTTCGCCCCGCAGCTGTTCAAGGCGCAGTCCGTCGTCGTCGCAGGCGAGCCGCTCGTGGTGCTGGCCTCGCCCGAGGTCGCGCTCGCGGCGCTCGAGGGGCCGGCTGCCCCCGCGGCCGCCATCCCGCTTGAGACGGCAGCGGCGCCGACGCTGACGGACGACGCCGGCGCGACGCCCGACGCGCTCCGCGCCGTCGAGGAGGCGGACGCGCCCGCCGCGGAATTGGCGGCGGACGCCGCGAAAGACGAAAGAGCGTCCGCTTCGGAGCCGACGCCCCCCACGCCCCTCGCCGACCCTGCGGCGCTTCGGTTCGTGTTCGAGATCGACGCCGACGGCCGCATCGCCTTCGTCTCGCCCGACCTCGCGGACGTGGTCGGCGCGTCGGGGCGCGGCCTTGTTGGACAGAGCTGGGCCGAGACGTCGGAAAGACTCGGGCTCGATCCGGACGGTCAGGTCACGCAGGCGCTTTCGCAGCGCAGCGGCTGGAACGGGGCTCGGGTCTCGTGGCCGATCGAGGGCGGCGGTCGCCTTCCCGTGACGCTCTCGGCGCTGCCCATGTTCGACCGCGGCCGCACCTTCATCGGCTTCCGCGGCCTCGGACTTGCGGTCGCACCCGCGCTTGAGGCTCCGGCTGAGGAGATCGTCGCCTCGGAGCCGGAGGCGGAGGTCGCGGAGGCCCCCGCAGCGGCGACCGCCGACGCGGCGCCCGAGGCGGAGGCGGAGGTTTCGTTCGCCCAACCAGGGCCGGCGCTCGAACCAGAGCCTGAACCGGAAGCCAAGCCGGAGCCTCCCGAAGCCGAGGCGCGGCTGGAGCCGCCGGCGATCTTCGCCGCGCCGCCGCCGCCGCCCTTCCCCGCGAACGTGGTGCACCTCCGCGAAACCGCCGCCGCGCGCGTCGCGCTGACCCCGGTCGAGGAAAACGCCTTCGACGAGATCGCCCGCCGGCTGCGCGGCCTCGGCGGGGCGGACGGACCTGCGGCGGCGCGCGCCGTCTGGGAGGACATCGCCGCAGACGCGGAGATGTCGCTCGGCTCCGACACGCCTTCGCTTCCCACGGCGCCTGCGATCTCGCCCTCAGCCGACGACTTCGTCCGAATGCTGGACCGCTTGCCGCTCGGAGCGCTCGTGCTGTCGGGCGGACGCGTGGCCTACGCGAACAAGGCCGCGCTCGACCTCACCGGCCACGGCGACCTCGCGAGCCTCGCCGCCCGCCCGCCCGAGCGGCTGTTCGCGGAGCCCGCCGAGCCCTCCGAGAACGCCCCCGCCACCTTGAAGCTGCTCACCGCGGACGGATCGGTGGTCGAGGTCGAAGCGACCCTCGCCGCGATCGCCTGGAACGAGACGCCCTCGACGCTCGTGGCACTTCGACGGCCAAGCCTTGGCGTGGAGGCCGCCCGACGGCGCGAACAGGAGCTCGCGGCGATCCTCGACACCGCGACGGACGGCGTGCTGACGCTCGACTCCGCCGGCCGGATCCTGTCGATGAACCGCAGCGCCGAAGCGCTGCTCGGCTACGAGTCTCGCGAGATCGTCGGCAGCCTGTTTTCTCTGGCGCTCGCGCCGGAGAGCCGGCGGACGGCTTTCGAGTATCTCGACAGCCTGCGCGACAGCGCCGTGGCGTCGCTGCTGAACGACGGCCGCGAGGTGCTGGGACTCGTGCGCCAGGGCGGCGCCGTGCCGCTTTACCTCACGCTCGGCCGCATCGGCCAGGACGAGGACGCCCGCTTCTGCGCCGTTCTGCGCGACGTCACGCATTGGAAGCGGGCGGAGGAGGAGTTGATCGCCGCCAAGCGCCAGGCGGAGCGCGCCAACGCGCAGAAGTCGGATTTCCTGGCCAAGGTCAGCCACGAGATCCGCACCCCGCTGAACGCCATCGTGGGCTTCGCCGAGGTGATGATGGAGGAGCGCTTTGGCGCGATCGGCAACGACCGCTACAAAGACTACCTCAAGGACATCCATCTCTCCGGCCGCCACCTCGTTAGTCTCGTCAACGACCTGCTGGACCTTGCGAAGATCGAGGCCGGCAAGCTCGAGCTCGAGTTTCGGGAGGTCGACCTCAACGAGATCGCGGCGGAGGCGGTGGCGCAGCTTCAGCCGGAGGCGAACCGGGGCCGGATCATCATCCGCACATCGCTCGCCCGCAGCCTGCCGCCGGTGCGCGCCGACCTGCGCTCCGCCCGGCAGATCGTGCTCAACCTCGCCATGAACGCGGTGAAGCTGACGCCCGGCGGCGGCCAGGTCATCGTCGCGACTGCGATCAACGACCTCGGCGAGCCGGTGGTGCGGGTCCGCGACGCGGGCGCCGGCATGTCGAAGAAGGAACTGGCGCTGGCGCTGGAGCCATTCCGCCCGCTGACGACCACCGGTCCCGATGGCGCAGGCGTCGGCCTGCCTCTCACCAAAGCGCTGGTCGAAGCCAACAACGCGAAGTTCGCCATACAGAGCACGGTTGGCGCCGGCACGCTGATCGAAGTGACGTTCCAGGCCTTCGCCAAGGCCCGCCGGTAAGGCCGGCCGCTTCAGCGCACGGCGGGCGCTGGTTGGAAGACGCCACTGCGCCTGAGCGAGATTGAGCGACATTCCCGACGATTCCGCGCAGGCGCCGCCTTGCGCGCAAATCCACGTTGACGGCGAAGCGCCAAGCCCCTAATTAAAATCGCGAGCAAGACCAATAGTTTAGATGAATTCCAAACTGTAATCTTCCTGCAATCCGCCCTCGGGACTCGACGGACGCCTCATGATCGTCTGCTCCTGCAACGTGCTGAGCGACACGCAGATTCGGACGACCATCGGCGACGAGACCGCGAATCCGCGGACGCCGGGGCAGGTCTACCGTTGTCTCGGCTGCAGCCCGCAGTGCGGCCGCTGCGCGCGCACCATCAAAGCCATGCTGGATGACATCAAGGGCCTGAAAGCCCCTGAACCGGCGGCTTGCGGAACCTGCCCGGCGGCGTGTCCGGCGGTGACCCACGGCCATGGCGAGGTCGTCGAATTCGTGGGCGACGTGGTCGGCGTGGCGACCCTCGAGCGCGCCCGCCGCTGAGCGTTACCCTCTTTCAGGCGTCAAATCGCGCATGCGAGGGCGCTTGCACGGCTTCGCAGCGTAGTTTAGAACTCCTCCAATGTTGCGGCGGGCGGCTCTGCCGCGGAGGAGGACGCCATGAAGGGCGACGCGAAGGTCATCGACTATCTGAATCGCGGGCTGCGGTCCGAGATGACAGCGATCAACCAGTACTGGCTGCACTATCGGCTGCTGGACGATTGGGGCTACGCCGCGCTCGCCAAGAAGTGGCGCGCCGAGTCGATCGAGGAGATGCAGCACGCGGACAAGTTCGTCACGCGCATCATCTTCCTTGAGGGCTTCCCCAACATGCAGGTCCTTGACCCGCTGCGGATCGGCCAGACCGTCAAGGAAGTGCTGGAGTGCGATCTCGCGGCCGAAAACGAGGCCCGCGCGCTGTACCGCGAAGCGGCGCTCTACTGTCAGGAAGTTGGCGACCTGCCGTCCAAGAACCTGTTCGAGGAGCTGATGGGCGACGAGGAAGGCCACATCGACTTCCTCGAGACGCAGCTCGACCTCGTCGCCAAGCTTGGCGAGCAGCTCTATGCCCAGCACCACATCGGCGAGCTCGAAGACTGACTCCAGGCGTCGTCGCGCACCTGGTTAAAGGGGCTCCGCCATATGCGGGGCCCTTCTTCGTTTGGGCGGGCGGCCGATTGATCGCCTTGCTCCAGCGCCACCCTACCGCTGGACCTGCGCGAGGGGTCGCCCATGGCTCCCTCCCCGCAGCTGCGGTACACGCGCTTGCGTCATGCTCGCGCGGTCGCGACGCTCTTCACAAGCGCATGCACCACCCGGCCCGGCGCGAGCGCCAGCTCGTCGGCCGCGCGGCGGGTGATCTCTGCCTTCAGCACCGCGCCGCCGACGTCGACGGAGACCAAGACGTAGGGCCCCCCGGTCCGCTTCAGCGTGCGCACCACCCCCGGGAGGACGTTGCGGGTGGACACCCGCCCCGGCGGATCGAGCGCGAGGGCCACGTCGCGGGCGAGCAGGCGCAGGCGCACCGCCTCGCCGACCGGCCCGAGCAGGCCCGGGACCCAGACGAGGTGCGCGCCGAGAGCCACGCCCGTCAGCTCGTAGACCTCGTCGAGTCGCGCGATGCGGGCGTCGACCGTGACGCCTTCAGCGAAGCGGTCGCCGGCGGTCGCGAGACCCGCCTGCGCGATCGCGGCCTCAACAGCGCCCTCGGCGACGACGACGCCCGCCTCCAGCACCACCAGGCGATCAGCGAGACGGCGCGCCTCCTCGAGCGCGTGGGTGACGTAGAGAACGGGCAGCGCCGTCGCCTGGGTCAGCGCTTCGAGGAACGGCAGGACCTCCGCCTTGCGTTCGGCGTCGAGCGCCGCAAGCGGCTCGTCGAACAGCAAGGCGCGCGGACCAGACAGCAGCGCGCGACCGATCGCGATCCGCTGGCGCTCGCCGCCCGAAAGCGAACGCGGCCGACGGTCAAGCAGATGGCCGACGCCCAGCGTCTCCACCACGTCATCGAAGGCGGGCCCCGCGGCGTCGCGCCGGCGCTTGCGCCCGAACAGAAGGTTTGAGCGCACGGAGAGGTGCGGGAACAGGCGGCTTTCCTGGAACACCACGCCGACGCGCCGCTTGGCCGGAGAGAGGTTCACGCGGGCGCCAGAATCGAACAGCGCCTCGCCGTCGAGCGCTATGCGGCCGGAGTCGGGACGGGTGAGCCCCGCCACCGCCGCCACGACAGTCGACTTGCCGGCGCCGGAACGGCCGAGCACCGCCGTCACGCCTGCGGGCGCGGAAAATCCGACGTCGAGCGTAAAGCTCCCGATCGCCCGTCGAATGTCGACCTGGAGCGTCATCCGGCGATCCGTGCGGAAAGCCGGCGGGCGAGCAGTTCGGACAGGATCAGCGCGCCGAGCGACAGGGCGATCGCGATCAGCACGAGCCGTCCCGCCGCGGCGTCGCCGCCGGGCGTCTGGGTCAGCGTGTAGATCGCCGCCGGCAGGGTGCGGGTCTCCCCGGGGATGTTGGAGACGAAGGTGATGGTGGCGCCGAACTCCCCGAGCGCCTTGGCGAAGGCGAGCACGGCGCCCGCCAGCACGCCCGGCAGGCTGAGCGGCAGAGTGACGGCGAAGAAGGCCCCGATGCGGCTCGCGCCGAGCGTCTCCGCCGCCGCCTCGAGCCGCCGGTCCACCGCCTCGATCGAGAGCCGGATCGCCCGCACCATCAGCGGAAACCCCATGATCCCCGCCGCGAGCGCGGCCCCCGTCCAGCGGAACGAGAACACCAGCCCGCAACAGCTCTCAAGCGTCGGCCCGAAAATCCCCCGGCGGCCAAAGGCGATCAGGAGCAGGTAGCCGGTGACGACCGGCGGCAGCACCAGCGGCAGGTGAACGAGCCCGTCGAGCAGGATCTTCCCCGGAAAACGGCCGCGCGCGAGCGCGACCGCCACCAGCACCGCCAAGGGCAGGCTCGCGAGCGTGCCGACCGAGGCGACGAGCAGGCTCAGGCGGATCGCGTCGGCGTCGCCGGCCTCCAGCCCGAGCGCGTGCTCGATCCCTTCCAGCGCCTCAGCTCCCCGAGACGGGCGGCAACACCGCGAAACCGGCGGCCTCGAACGCCGAACGGGCGGGAGCGGCAATGAGGCGCTTCAGCAACGCGTCGGCGTTGGCGCTCTTCGAGTCCTTCAGCTTGGCGACGGGGTACACGATCGGCGGGTGGCTGTCGGCTGGGAAGACGCCGACGATCTTCACCTTCGGATCGGCGACGGCGTCGGTCTTGTACACGACGCCGAGCGGAGCCTCGCCGCGCGAGACCAGCGCCAGCGCCGCGCGCACGCTCTCGGCGCCCGCAATCTTGGCCGAGACGCCGTCCCAGGCGCCGAGCTTCTCGAGCGCGGCCTTGCCGTACTTGCCGGCGGGGACGGAGGCGACCTCGCCCATGGCCAGGCGCCCGTCGCCGAGAACGGCGGCGAGATCGAGGCCCGGCTTGAGGTCCACGTCGCCCTTCGACCAGTCGCTCGCGGCCACCAGCACCAGGCGGTTGCCCAGCAGGTTCTGGCGGGTGTCGGCGACGATCAGGTCCTCCTTCGCCACGTAGTCCATCCAGTCGAGGTCGGCCGAGATGAACAGGTCGGCCGGCGCGCCCTGCTCGATCTGCTTGGCGAGCGCGGAGGAGGCGGCGTAGCTCACCTTGACGTCGACGCCGGTCTCCCTGGTCCAGTCCGCGCCGATCGTGTCGAGCGCGTTCTTGAGCGAGGCGGCGGCGAACACGGTGACGCGCGCCTTGGCGTCGTCCGCGAGGGCGAGGCCGGCGGGCGCGGCGAGAAGAGCGAAGGCGAGCGCGAGGCGCCCGAGGACGGTGCGGCGGATCATGTGCGGTCTCCACGCCGCGGCGTTTTGGGCCACGGCGTCACGATCGGTGGGAACGCGACCCCCAGCGCTCTCCATCGGGAGCGCCAAGATCCGCGCGGAAACCGCCGTCAGCGGCGGATGCGTCGCGTGCGAAAATGCCTGAGGGACGCCGAGGGAGCAAGCGGGGACGACGAGGCGCGGACCGCCTCGTCGCAAAAGCGGATCACGCCGCGCGCTTCGGGGCGGCCGCCGGGATCTCGCGCGTCGGGAG
The DNA here is from genome assembly GCF_002897035.1 of Methylopila sp. Yamaguchi. Classification (GTDB taxonomy): domain Bacteria; phylum Pseudomonadota; class Alphaproteobacteria; order Rhizobiales; family Methylopilaceae; genus Methylopila. The sequence continues at coordinate 235,261 of NZ_BAUX01000003.1, read as the reverse complement.
GGCGACGGCGCCGGTCGCGCGGACAAGGCCGGCGGCGCCGGCGAGCGCGCCGGGCACGAGCTCGAGGCCGAGGAAGCGCGCGCGCTCGACCGGGCCGGGCATGGCGAGACCCTCAACCGAGGCGGCGTCGAAGCCGAAGCGGGCGTAATAGGCCGCGTCGCCGACGAGGATCACGGCCTGGTGGCCGAGCGCCGCCGCGCGGGCCAGGCCCTCGCGCGTCAACGCCGCGCCGACGCCGCCCTCGCGGGCGTCCGCCTCGACCGCGAGCGGCCCTAGCATCAGCGCGGCGCGATCGCCGGCGGCCACGTGCCAGAAGCGCAGCGTGCCGACCAGACGGCCGTCGATCTCGGCCTTGAGCGCAAGCCCGCGGGCGGCCAGACGGCCGGCGCGCAGGCGCTCGCAGGTCTTGGCGAAGCGGGCGGGACCGAACGCGCGGTCGAGCAGCGCCTCGCGGGCCCCGGCGTCGGCCGGGGCCTCGTCACGAATGACGGCCATGAAACCCTCCTGAAGGGGTTAGATGACGACGTGTGAGGTCGGAATCAGATGACGACGGAGGCGAGCGGCGCGAAGCCGTTGAACGCCACCGCGGCGTAGGTCGTGGTGTAGGCGCCGGTCGCCTCGATCAGCACCTTGTCGCCGATCTCGAGGCTCACGGGCAGCGCGTAGGGCGCCTTCTCGTACAACACGTCCGCCGAGTCGCAGGTGGGGCCCGCCAGCACGCAGGGGGACATCGCGTCCTGATCCCGTCCGGTGCGGATCGGGTAGCGGATCGCCTCGTCCATGGTCTCGGCCAGGCCGCCGAACTTGCCGATGTCCAGATAGACCCAGCGGATTTCGTCCGCCGCGTCCGACTTCTTCGACACCAGCACCACCTCGGCCTCGATCACGCCGGCGTTGCCGACCATGCCGCGGCCGGGCTCCACGATCGTCTCGGGGATGCGGTTGCCGAAATGCGCGCGCAGGCCCTCGAAGATCGCCTCGCCATAGGCTTCGACCGCCGGGATGTCCTTGAGATAGCGGGTCGGGAACCCGCCGCCGAGGTTGACCATGGAGAGCGTGATGCCGCGCTCGGCGCAGTCGCGGAAGATCTGCGCGGCCGAGCCCAGCGCCGCGTCCCATGCGCCGACGTTGTTCTGCTGCGAGCCGACGTGGAACGACACGCCGTAGGCCTGCAGCCCCAGACGATGGGCGTGGTCGAGCACGTCCGCGGCCATCTCGGGCGCGCAGCCGAACTTGCGCGACAGCGGCCATTCGGCGCCGGCGCCGTCCGCCAGGATGCGGCAGAACACGCGCGCGCCGGGGGCCGAACGCGCGATCTTCTCCACCTCGGCGCGGCAATCGACCGCGAACAGGCGCACGCCGCGAGCGTAGGCGGCGGCGACGTCGCGCTCCTTCTTGATGGTGTTGCCGAAGGAGATGCGGTCCGGCCCGACGCCGGTCGCGAGCGCCATGTCGATCTCGACCACCGAGGCGCAGTCGAAGCACGAGCCCATCTCGGCGAGCAGGTTCAGGATCTCCGGCGCGGGGTTCGCCTTCACCGCGTAGAACACGCGGGTGTCGGGCAGCGCATGGGCGATCTTGGCGTAGTTGTCGCGCACGATCTCGCTGTCGACGACCAGGATCGGCTCGTCGGACTGCTTCTCGGCGAGGAAGCGTCGGATGCGGTCGTTGTCGAGGGCGGAGAGGTGCGAGGCCATGGCGTATGTCCCAACGGAAATCAGAGTGACGGTTGAGGGACGCCGATCGCCCGGAGCGCGCGTTGGAGACGCGCTTCGGTCGTCGTCAGCATCCCGCGGCCGAATCCGTCTGGACCCGACCGTTCGATCACGCCGTAGTCACGACGACCTCTCGCGACGGAACGAACCGTCTCGGACGAGGTCGGCGCCACGTTTGGGACTTGGGGAACACCCGCGACCCGCACGCCCGGCAAGGAAGTAGTCGCCTCTTCAGTGACCCCGGCGTTTGGACAGCCGGCAGAGACCAAAAAAGCCCTCTACGTCGTTGCTTCACGTCGCGTCCGCCGTCGGAGAGACGACTTAGAGCCGGTTGGGATTTCCGGCCATCGGGTTGCCCGGCGGGGAGTTCCCGCCAACCCGACACACGACACAGGCACGCGTTCATTGGGCAAGCGACGAGATAGGGATGTTCGCCGTCGCATGCAACAGAAACTTTGAATTGTGACGGTGTTTTTTGTCGAGCGAGTCCAGATGGTTCACGCCCGCCCGCGGCTTGCCCGCGGAAGGCCCGCCGGTTACGACTTAAGCCTCGTGCGGGCGGCCCGCGCCCGAGCTTTCCGATGCGCCTCCGGCGGGGGACGGCGCGCTCCCATTCGAGTTTCGATGAGCGATTTTCCGATCAGCCCACTCACGCGCCGCGACGCGCTCAAGCTCGGCGCGGCCGGCGCAGTCGCGGCCGCCTCCGTTCCCGCTTTCGCCCAGCAGCCGACGCCGCAGCCGGCCTTCGGCTACGAAGACGTGGTCCGCCGCGCGCGCGATCTGGCGAGACAGCCCTATGACCCCGCCGCGCGGGAGCTCCCGGAGGAGCTGCGCAACCTCAGCTTCGACCGGTACCGTGACATACGCTTCCGGCCGGATCGATCCCTGCTCGCCGCCGGCGGCAGCCCGTTCCGCATGCAGATGTTCCACCCCGGCTTTCTCTACCGCCGTCCGGTGGTGGTGAACGTGGTGCGCGACGGCATCGCGACCCCCGCTCCCTACTCCGGCGCGCTGTTCGACTACGGGGCCAACAAGTTCGAACGCCCTCTTCCGGTCGACCTCGGCTTCGCCGGGTTCCGCCTGCACTACCCGTTGAACGATCCGCGGGTGTTCGACGAACTGATCTCCTTCGTGGGCGCGAGCTACTTCCGGGTGCTCGGCCGCAACCAGGTCTACGGGCTCTCCGCGCGCGGCGTCGCCATCGACTGCGGCGGCCCGAACCCGGAGGAGTTTCCGGACTTTCGCGAGTTTTGGGTCGAAATGCCGGGGCCGGGCTCCGACCGCGCCACGATCTACGCCTTGCTCGACGGACCCTCGCTCGCGGGCGCCTACCGCTTCGTGGTCTATCCCGACGTCGAGACCGTCGTGGACGTCACGGCCACGCTCTGCATCCGCAAGCCGATCGCCAAGCTCGGCGTCGCGCCGCTGACCTCGATGTTCTTCTACGGCGAGAACCAGCGTCGCCATTACACCGACTTCCGACCCGAGCTGCACGATTCGGACGGCTTGCTGGTCCAGACCGGCGGCGGCGAATGGGTGTGGCGACCGCTCCGGAACCCGAAGACGCTGCAGTCGTCGTCGTTTTGGGACACGAACCCGCGCGGCTTCGGCCTGATGCAACGCGACCGGCTGTTCGAGCACTACCAGGACCTCGATCTGTCCTATCAGCTTCGTCCGAGCTACTGGATCGAGCCGCGCGAGGGCTGGGGCCAGGGCCGCGTCGAGCTGATCGAGATCCCGACCGACGACGAGACCAACGACAACATCGTGGCCTTCTGGGTCCCGGCGGGTCCGGTCGAGGCGGGCCAAGAGCGCGTCTTCGGCTATCGGCTGAAATCGCTGTCGTCGGACGGGCGCATGCACCCCGGCGGCCGCGCGCTCAACACCTTCCCCACCCGCGCCGCCGCCCTCGGCTCCGCCGAACCGGTGCCCGCCGGAACCCAGCGCTTCATCATCGACTTCGCAGGCGGCGACCTGCCCTATTATCTGGGCGACCCCACGCGGGTGGAGGTGGTCCCCTCGTCGTCCTCCGGCCGCATCAGCCGCACCTTCGTGACGCCGAACCCGAAGGTCGGCGGCTTCCGCGTCGGCGTCGACGTGCAGGCCGACACGGGCCAGACCATGGAGCTCCGCGCCTTCCTGAAGGCGGGCGAGAGGGCGCTGACCGAGACCTGGACCTTCCCCTACGCGCCCGAGAATGGGTGACGCGGACGGCCGGCGCTATAAGCGTCATCACGTCCCGACATCAAAGACGTCCCGACGTCAGCGAGCCAATCACGGATGCGCCGTCTCGAAGACTATGCGGCGAGAAAACGTGTGAGGCTGTCGCAGAACGCGCTCTCGGCCTCCTCGGCGACGAAGTGGCCGCTGTCCTCGATGACGAGGCCCACATGATGGTCGCATCGCGGCGCCACGGCGTCGGCGAGCTTGTCGCCCGCGCCGTGGCGGCCTCCTATGGTCATCACTGGCATCGCAAGCCTGCGATCGCTCAAAGACGCCACCAGCGCGGCGTCGGCCTTGAGCGCCCGATAATAGTTGAACCCCGCGGTCATGCCTCCCGGTTTGGCGTAATGCGAGGCGTATTCGGCGATGGCCTTGTCGGTCACCGCATCCTTCTTGTGGGACCATGCTTTGATCTGGGCGGCGATGTACTCGCGCTCCCGCCCTTTCGTCAGCAGTTCCGGGATGTCGGGCGCCATGTGGAACCCGTAGTGCCATGCGCCCCCTCGCGACACGTCCATGTTCTCCGTGCCCGGGACGAGGCAGTCTACTAAAACGAGTTTCGAGACGCTGTGAGGGGAGAGCAGCGCGAGCACGAAGGCTGCCTTTCCGCCCATGTCGTGGCCGACGAGATGGGCGCTGCCGTCCGCCTCGCGATCGATCAGTTGGCGGATGTCCTCGGCGATTGAGCGCTTGTCGTATCCCGAGGCCGTTTTCTCCGAGAGCCCCGTGCCCCTCAGGTCGGGCGCGATCAGGCGATACCTGTCGGCCAGCCTGCGCATTACCTCGCGCCAAGCGAACGACGTTTGCGGCCATCCATGAAGCAGCACGACGGACGGGCCGGAGCCCATGACTCGATAGTGGATGTCGCAGCCGTTCAGGCGCGCGATCCTGGATTCGATATCGCGAGCGCTTGCGCGCGCTCCAGTCGCGGGGACGGCGAGCGCCGCGCCCGCGAGGGTCTTAAGGGCGATGCGGCGTCCGATGTCCATCAGCGGTCTCCTGCGGCTGTCGCTTCCATGTTTGGAGGGGAGCCTCGCAGGCGCTATCCCCTCATCGGGAAAGCGCTTCATGCCGAAAGGTTATGACCGATGGATCTCGCCGCCTCGCTGCGCGCCTTCGTCGACGTTCTGGAGCTCGGCTCGATGAGCGCCGCCGCCCGCAAGCTCGGGCTCTCACAGCCGGCCGTCACCAAGTTGATCCGGAACCTCGAAGCGCACGTGGGGGCGCCGCTGCTCGAACGGGGCCCGACCGGCGCCCGGCCCACCGACCATGGAAGGCGACTTCGCGAGCGTCTCGGCGACACGTTGTCGACCATCGACGCGGCGATAGGGGCGGCGAAGGGCGAAGCTGGCTCGATCGGCGGAACGCTGCGGCTGCATGCGCCGGCTTGTCTCGGCGAGCGCCATCTGCACGACGTCGCGCAGAGGTTCAGGTCCATCCATCCCGATGTAGCTGTCGATCTGACGCTCGAGAACACGCCGGCGGATCTGCGGCGCGGCGACATCGACTTGGCGTTCGGCATGACGCGGGCGAAAGCTCAAGGGATCGTGCAGTCGCGCATCGGCCTCGTCCGCCGGTACCTGGTGGCCGCGCCTTCCTATGTGGAGGCCTATGCGCCCATCGACACGCCAGCTGCGCTGGCGGCGCACGACCTCATCGTCACGGACGTGTCGCTCGCGCCCGGAGACACCCTGCCCCTGCAGCAGGACGGCAAGGAGATCGAGATGGCGGTCAATCCTGTGCTTCGCACCAACAGCGTCGGCGTGCTGCTCGAGGCGCTTCGATCCGGCCGCGGCATAGGCACGGCTCAACGACTCCTGGTCGATCGCGATCTCCTAGACGGACGGCTGGTCCGTGTGCTCCCCGATTGGGAGATCAGATCGTCCAATCTCTACCTCAGCTACCCTGCCGCCCGATGGCTGAGGCCCGTGGTTCGAGCCTTCCTCGACTTCGCCGTGCCTGCGCTCCGTCAGATCCCTGGCATTGAACGCCACGGCGTCGGTATCGGGGGGACAACCTGTTAAGCGCCCAGATTCAACGATCCAGCCGCCAGCGCTGGGCGTCGCGGGGACTAGGTGCGCGATGGAGCTTAGGCGAACGCGCCCCACAGCGGCGGCACACCAGCGCCCGCGCAAGGCGCTCCGGCGGCTGGGCGGTCGGGGGGCTTCCCGCTTCGAACACGCAGCGATGGCCGCAACGGCGACACTCCACGCAAAGCCACCCGATGAACCGCGCGAGATCCTCATGCCGGGCGGGCGCGCCTGTCGGCTGCGCTGCGGCCTCTGGCGGCTCGATCTTGGCCATCATTCATCTCCCTTGAGGGAGAAGTTTCATAAGAACAAAAAAAGAACAAGAGGCAAGCGCCGCTTAGCCACGACGCCCTTCCCGATGGACGCTATGCGCCGCGGATTTCATCACCCCTGGCGGAGCGACGGAACTTGACGCGCATCATAGGATGAGAGATCGGCCGTCAGGCGCTACGTCGCGGCTCGGGCGTACGGCGCAGCGAGACAGACCGCGAGATCAGTTCAGGCGACGTTCCGCCAAGGCGACGACCGAGCGGAGCACGGCGGCGATCTGGCCTGCCGTCGCAAGCCTCAGATCAGCCAGATATTGCGTGAAGACGGCTTCGTCGTCTTCTGACCAGCTGGCCGATCCGCGCCGATGATGGCGGCTGCGCCCCACGCGCAGCGCCGTCATGGCCTCCGCCTGCTCGGCGATGCGGGCCTGGATGGCGGCGAAGCGCATGCGCGCGGCCAGCGCCCCGGCTGCCTCGCACGCCCGCGTCGACTGCGACGCCGCCCCCTCGGTTTCCATGAACGCGACATTAATCATGACGCCTCGCCGCGCAACCACGTTCGCGCGGCTGTGCACAGGCTATCGGACCCAATTCCGCGCCGCGTGAGTAGTTTTCATCCATTTGTCCAACTTGCGATCTGCGCAGGCGAAGCCTGCGTAAGCTGATCTTGGCCTGATCAGGCTATAACAACGGCAGGAAGTGACTGGTATTTTTCGAAGATATATCTTGCAGCCCTAGCAAATCAGCCCATTATTACGTTTCTAAAGATCACTGGAGATAGACATGAGCAATGCGCACGATCCTCTCACGCTCGTCGGCGACATCGTCGCAGCCTATGTCAGCAACAATTCCGTTCCCGCGGGTGATCTTCCGGATCTGATCGCAAGCGTGCACGGCGCGTTGGTCAAAGTCGCGACAGGCGCGGTCGAAGAGCCGACAGTCGAACTCAAGCCCGCGGTCTCCGTGAAGAAATCGATCGGGCCCGATTACATCATCTGCCTGGAGGACGGAAAGAAGTTTAAATCGCTCAAGCGCCATCTTCGCACGAAGTACGACATGAGCCCCGAGGACTATCGCGCCAAGTGGGGGCTGCCGGTGGACTACCCGATGGTCGCCCCGAATTACGCCGCGGCCCGGTCCGAACTCGCTAAGAAGATGGGCCTCGGCCAACAGCGCGCCAAGCCGGTCGCAACTCCCGCGCCGGCCCCGGCGAAGCGCGGTCGCAAGCGCGCCGCGGCCAAGTAGGCGTCGCCTCTCCCGAGCGCCGGTGCGCCAAACCCATGGATCAGAAGCACTGATAAAAGTAAGCCCGGCCGATCCCCATCGGCCGGGCTTACTTCGCTGGTTCGTGACGGAGAGGGGCGGGAGACCGTCACGACGCCGTTCAAGGCGGGGGATCCGAATGCGAAGTTACGTTTTTGTAGACCGAAGTCCCTGAACGTTTCCCGGCCGCCCTGTTCATCGAGCGTTCATTAGAGTGACGAGGCGGCCGAGGATGCGCGCCCCTGTCTCAGTCCGGTAGGCCGAACACGATCACCGCTCCGCCCTGCCGGAAGCCCCAGATCTGGCTGCCCCCTGCCGCCACAGCGACGTACTGCTTGCCGTCGATCGCGAAGCTGATCGGCGGCGCGTTGACGCCGGCGCCGCAGTTGAAGCTCCAGAGCTTTTCGCCATTCGTCGCGTCAAAGGCCGAAAAATCGCCGCCGCCCTCCCCGGTGAAGACGAGCCCTCCCGCCGTCGCCAGCGCCCCGCCGATCAGCGGCTGCGGCAGCTTCGTGCTCCAGGCGATCCTGCCGCCGGCCTTCAGATCGATCGCCGCTAGAATCCCATAAGTTCCTTCCGACACGGGCTCGATCGAAAAGTAGCGGACTTCGGGCTTGCCGTCGGCGGCCGGAATCACCTGCGAACGGTAGTTGGCCGGCCAGTGCATGGCGGCGACGAACGCGGTCTGGCTGCTGGGGTCGACCGCCGCCGGCGACCAGTTCACCCCGCCGCCGACGCCGGGCGCAACCACGACGCCGTCCGGCGTCGGCGCATGAAACAGGTTCGATTGCGGCGAATAGGGCTCGGACTTGAACAGCAACTCGCCCGTCGCGCGATCGTGGACGAAGTACCACCCGAGCTTGCTCGCCTGCCCGACAGCCGCGACCGTCCGCCCGCCGACATCGACGTCGAACAGCGAGGGCGGGCTCGCGACGTCGTAGCCCCAGAGGTCGTGAGGCGTCTGCTGGTAGCTCCAGATGAAGCGTCCGGTCCTGCCGTCGAGCGCGACGAGCGACGAGGTGTAGAGATTGTCCCCCGGCCGGCTTTCGCCTGCGGCCTGCGGCGACGGATTGCCGACCCCGAAGTAGATCATTCCCGTCTTCGGATCGAGCGCCGGCGCGTGCCAGATCGAGCCGCCGCCGAAGCGCCAGGCGTCCTTGTGGGCGGGAGCCGCCGCCCTCTCCGCCGCGGCGTCGCGCGGCAGCGTCTCGCCGTAGGCCGTCTTCTCCAGGAACGCGCCTTCCCAGCCCTCCTTCGTCGTGTCGAACCGCCAGACCTCCTTACCGGTCGCGGCGTCGTAAGCCGCGAGGAACCCGGGCCGGCCGTAGCGCCCGGCGACGCCGACCACCGCGCCCAGCGGCGCGCCCGGACGATCGCTGTCGAGGTGGAGGCCGTAGCCGACGCCCGTGATGCCGATGATGATCTTGCCGTCATAGACCAGCGGCGCCGCGTTGGCGCCGACGCCCGTCGCTCCGGAGACGGCGCCCTTGAGCGTCGCGTCGCCGGGACTGATCGCGCCGCGGTCCTCGCTTGGGCCCTCGGTCGCGGCCGGATCGAGCGCCACGTCCCAGACGACCTTGCCGGTGGACTGGTCGAGCGCGACCAGACGCGCGTCCACGGTCGCGACATAGACCTGCCCGTAGCCCAAAGCGGCTCCGCGGTTCGCCGGGCCGCAACACAGCTTCTTCGTCGCCGCCTTGTGCTCGTACCGCCAGATCTCGCGCCCCGTCCGGGCGTCGACCGCCATCACGTGAGAGAACGGAGCGGTGACGTACATCACTCCGTCCGCCACCAGCGGGGTGGTCTGGAAGGTGGCGGCGGTTCCGGTCTGGTAGATCCACTTCGGAACCAGACGCTTGACCGTCTCCCGGCTGATGTCCCTCAGCGGCGAGAACCGGCGGTCGCCATAGTCGCGCCCCGGCAGGATCCAATTCGCGGCGTCCTCATCCGCCGCCTGCAGCCGGGCGTCGTCGATCGCCGCCGCGACGGCGGGGGCGCCCGCCAGGCAGAGGGCCGTCGCGACGATCAGGCGGCGAATGAAGGTCATGGGAGGATCCTGACGTTGGAGACGAACGGCACGGTCGGCGGGACGACCCGTCGCCGCCAGACGACTTAAGATCTACGCGCGAAGGTCCGTCGCGGGTCAGGCGCTTTCCGTCATCGGGATGTTATCGCGCTCGCCCTAGATTCGGGCCGCGTCGATGCGCGACACGGCGCGGACCACTCCGGCCGCCGAGCCGCCCGGCTCCCATGGCTGTCCTCGCCGTCGCCGACGTGATAACCGGGCCGCGTCCGGGCGCCGGCGCCCACCCTCGAGAGAACGGACACCAAAGCCTTTGCGTATCGTGATGATCGGCGCCGGCTACGTCGGCTTGGTCTCCGGGGTCTGCTTCGCGGACTTCGGCCATGACGTGACCTGCGTGGACACCGACGCCAGCAAGATCGCCGCCCTCAAGGCCGGCCGCATCCCGATCTACGAGCCGGGACTTGAGGATCTCGTCGCCAGCAATGTCCGCGGCGGACGGCTGACCTTCTCGACCGACGTCGCCTCGGCGGTCGCGGGCGCCCACGCCGTCTTCATCGCGGTCGGCACGCCGTCGCGCCGTGGCGACGGCCACGCCGACCTGTCCTACGTTCACGCCGCCGCCCGCGACATCGCGAAGGCCGTGACCGGCTTCACCGTGGTCGTCACCAAGTCGACCGTGCCGGTTGGCTCCGGCGACGAGGTGGAGCGCATCATCCGGGAGACCAACCCGGAAGCCGACGTCGCCGTGGCGTCGAACCCCGAGTTCCTGCGCGAAGGCGCCGCGATCTCCGACTTCAAACGGCCGGACCGGGTGGTGATCGGAACGCTCGACGAGCGCGCCCGCGCCGTCATGAGCGAGATCTACCGCCCGCTGTCGCTCAACGCTTCGCCGCTGATGTTCACGGAGCGCCGCACGGCGGAGCTCATCAAATACGCCGCCAACGCCTTCCTCGCGATGAAGATCACCTTCATCAACGAGATCGCGGACCTGTGCGAGAAGGTCGGCGCGAACGTGCAGGAGGTCGCCCGCGGCATCGGCTCGGACAACCGTATCGGTTCGAAGTTCCTGAACGCAGGGCCGGGCTACGGCGGCTCGTGCTTCCCGAAGGACACGCTCGCGCTGGTCAAGACCGCGCAGGACCACGACAGCCCGGTCCGGCTGATCGAGACCGCCGTCGCGGTCAACGACACGCGCAAGCGCGCCATGGCCCGCAAGATCGTCTCCGCCATGGGGGGCGACATCCGGGGCAAGACCATCGCGGTGCTGGGGCTCACCTTCAAGCCGAACACCGACGACATGCGCGAAGCGCCGTCGCTGTCGATCATCACGGCGCTCCAGGACGCGGGGGCGACGGTGCGCGCCTACGATCCCGAGGGCATGGAGCAGGCGAAGCCGCTGCTCGAGAGCGTCGTTTTCTGCGCCGACGCCTACACGGCCGCGGAGGGCGCGAGCGCCGTCGCGCTGGTGACGGAATGGGACCAGTTCCGCGCCCTGGACCTGCCACGGCTGAAAGCCGCGATGCGCGACGCGGTGATGGTCGACCTGCGCAACGTCTACCCGCCGGCGGAGGTGGTCCGCCACGGTTTCACCTACGCGAGCGTCGGCCGCAACGCCGGCTGAGGCGGCGCCGCCTCAGACGCTCAGGTGACGCAGGATGCGTTCGCGCGCGTCGGGGCCGGTGGCGCCCTCGTCGTCGATCTCGCCGAGCTTCAGCACCGCCCAACGGTCGGCGACGCGCAGGGCGAAGTCGAGGTTCTGCTCGACGATCAGCATGGTCGCGCCGCTCGCCGCCCGCTCGGCCGAGAGCGCGGCGGCGATGCGGTCCACGACCGAGGGCTGCAGGCCCTCCGAAATCTCGTCGATCAGCAGCAGCCGCGGCTTCAGCATCAGCGCGCGAGCCAGGATCAGCATCTTCTGTTCGCCGCCCGAGAGCGTGCCCGCGCGTTGCGCGAGCCGGTCCTTCAGGAACGGGAAGTGGCCGAACACGCGCTCCAGCGCCGCGGGCAGCAGACGGTCGCTCGCGACCGCGAGCCGCAGGTTGTCGCGGATCGACAGGTCCTGGAACAGCGGCTGCTCCTGCGGCGCGTAGCCGACGCCGAGGGCGACGAGCTTCGCCGGCGACAGCCCTGCGATGGAAACCCCGTCAACCGCGATCGCGCCGCCGCGGAGGCCGACCATGCCCAGGATGGTCTTGAGCAGGCTGGTCTTGCCCATGCCGTTCTTGCCGAGCAGCGCCACGATCTCGCCGGCTGCGACCGCGAGCGAGACGCCCTTCACGATCGAGACGGCGCCGTAGCCGCTTGTCACTCCGTCGAGCGCGAGCGCGCCGCCCGTCGCATCTTCCATCCGCCGCGCCACGTCAGACATGCGCGCCTCCTGAATAGATGGTCCGGACGAGATCGGAATTGACGACCTCGTCCACGGTCCCGTCGAGCACCAGGCGCCCCTGGTGCAGGACAACGATGCGAGAGGAGATCTGCCGCACGAAGTCGAGGTCGTGCTCCACCAGCACCGCCGCGATGCCAAGGTCGGCGGTGAGGGTCTTCAAAACGGCGCCGATGGTGGTGCGCTCGGCCTTGGTGAGGCCGGCGGTCGGCTCGTCAAGCAGTATCACCCGCGGCTCCAGCGCGACCACCATCGCGAGCTCAAGCGCCTGCTTCTGACCATGCGAGAGCAGCCGCGTCGGCTCCGCCAGCATGCGGTCGAGGCCGGTCATCCGGAGCACGTCGAGCGCGGCCTGCGGCAGGGTCAGGCTCTCGGCGCGGCCGAAAGCGCTCAGCCCGTCATGGGGGGCGCGGGCGAGCAGCAGGCAGTCCGCCACCGTCAGGCTTTCGAACACGCTCGCGACCTGGAACTTGCGCCCGACGCCGAGCGCCACGATGCGGTTGGGCGTCAGGCCGGCGGTGGAGACGCCGCCGATCGACACCGCGCCCGTGAACGGCTCGGTCCCGTCGCTTAGGCAGCGCATGAGCGTGGTCTTTCCCGCGCCGTTCGGGCCGACGAGGCTGACCAGCTCGCCGGCGCGGATCTCGAGGTCGATGTTTTCGAGCACCGTCAGACTGCCGTAGGACTTGGCGAGCCCGTCGATCTTGAGCAGCGGCGCGTCGGAGGGGGCCGCCTCCGCACGCGGCGGGCTGGCGACCAGTCGCGGGGCGAAGCCCGGCCGGCGTCCGACCGGCAGCGCGCCCCAGGCCCGGCGGGCGACTTCGGCCAGGCCGCCCGGCAGCAGGATGATGACGGCGACGAAGGCCGTGCCGAGCAGCAATTGCCAGAGGAACGGCAGGTCGCCGGAGAGGTTCGCCGCGAGATAGTCGATCGCGATCGTGCCGAGGACCGGCCCGAGCAGCGTGCCGCGGCCGCCGAGCGCGACCCAGATCACGAGCTCGGTGCCGAACAGGAACCCGGCGTTCTCCGGGGCGACCACCGACGAAGCGTTGGCGAAGACGAAGCCGGCAAGTCCGGCTACGCCCGCGAGCACGGTGGTGAGCGCGATCTGCAGCCGCTTGGGGCTGAGCCCCAAATAGGCGCAGCGCGCGTCGTTGTCGCGGACCGCGACCAGCGCGCGGCCGGCGTCGGAGCGCACGAACACCCAGGCCGCGAGCGTCACCGCGATCAGCAGCAACGCCGCGAGCCGGAAGAAGCCTTCGAGCTCGAGCGGCAGCACATCGAAGCCGACCAAGCCGCTTGAGGATCCGGTCCACTCTCCTCCCGAATAGATCAGCTGCGTGACCACGATCGGCGTCACCAGCGAGATGACGGACGCGTAGAGCGCGGTGGAGCGGTGGTAGAACGACAGCCAGCCGACCGCGAGGCCGAGCGCCATCGGCGCGACGACGGCGAGCGCGAGGGCGACCGCGATCCACTCCGGCGTCGCCCCAAGATAGGTCAGCGCCATCGCGGTCGCGTAGGCGCCCACCCCGAAGAACGCCGCCTGCCCGAAGGTGAGGATGCCGGCGAAGCCCCACAGCAGATCCACCGTCACCGCGAGCACGGCGTAGATCATCGACCGGGTGAGAACATTGACCGCGAAGGTGTCGAGGACGAGCGGGGCGATCCACAGCGCGACCGCCGCGAGACCCGCGACCACGAAGGGCGCGGCTCGCGACAGCCGCGCGCCGGCCGGCGCGGGCCGCGCGGCGAGCCCGAGGGCGGAGACGTCGTCAGGCACGGGAGAAACCTTTCGGGCTGATGCGCAGCACGAGCGCCGCCAGCACGGCGATCGCGATGCTTCCCAGGATCGGGCTGACGAAGGTGCTGATCAGCACCTGCGCCGCGCCGAACACGAGGCAGGCGACGCCAAGCGCGAGGAAGGACGCATCCGCCACCATCACCAGCATGAAGGCGCCGATCAGCCAGCTGACGCCCATGTTGGGATCGACGCTGGTGAGGGGGGTGAGCAGCACGCCCGCGAGCGCCGCGAGACCCGCGCCGATCATGAAGGTGAAGAGCCGCACGCGAGCGGTGTCGATGCCGAGGCCGCGCGCCAGGGTCTCATTCATGATCACGGCGCGCGCCGACAGCCCGAGCCGCGTGCCCTCGATAGTGAGCGCGAAGGCGACGCCGATGACCACGGCGGCTCCAAGCGCCACCAGCCGGTAGGCGGAGTAGTCCGCGCCGAAGATTTCGACGGTGCCGGAGAACAAGTTGGTGGTCATCTGGACGTCGCGACCGAAGCCGAGGGTGATCAGCTGGCCGATGACGATGCCGAGCCCCCAGGTCGCGAGGATCGCGTCCAGCGGCCGGCGGTAGAGCGGTCGGATGATGAAGAGCTCCGCCAGCCCGCCGAGCGCCGCGCCGATGACGAAGGCGAGCGGCAGCGCGGCCCAGGGGTTGAGGCCGAGCTGGGCGGCGACCACGGCGCAATAGGCCCCGATGGTCAGCCAGGCGCCGTGGGCGAAGTTGATGATCTTCAGCACGCCGAACACCGCCAGCAGGCCGATCGAGACCACGAACAGGATTCCGGCGGTGGTCAGGACGTCGAGGATGAGCAGCATCTTCGGCCCCTTTAGAAAGGATCGCGTTCTTGCCCGCAAACGGGGCTAGGGTCGTTTGCGGCCTGGCGGGGTGGCCTCCATCGTCATGCCCGCCTTCGCCGGCATCCACGACTTGGGCGTCGAGCGCGACGATCCCAGAAAGTCATGGATGCCCGGCTCCGCCGGGCATGACGGCGACGATTCCGCGGAGGCCAGTGACCTCTTCTCGGATCAGTTCAGCTTGGGGCACTGCTCGCCGGGATCGACGTCCTTGAAGGAGCTCACGACCTTGACCGAGCCGTCGCCCTGCACCTGGCCGAGGTACATCGTCAGCGGCGCGTGGTGCTGCTTCGACATGCTGATCGAGCCGCGCGGGCCGGTGAAGCTCACGGTCGGCAGCGCCTCGAGCACCTTCGCGGTCTCCGTGCCGCCCGCCTTCTCGACGGCGGCCTTGTAGAGGTAGATCGCCTCGTACTGCGGCACCGAAAGGTCGTTCGGGGTCTTGAGGCCGGCGCCGAACTTCTTCTCCATCGCCGCGAGGAAGGTCTTGTTCTCGGGGCTGTCGATGCCGGTGACATAGGAGGCGGAGAGGTAGATGCCCTCGGCGTCCGCGCCCATGCTCTTCGCCGTGCCTTCGTCGACCGCGAGGTTGGCGTAGGGCAGCGTGACGCCCGCGCCGCGCAGCTGCTTGGTCAGCGTCACGTTCGGCGCTCCGCCGGCGGTCGAGGTGATCAGCGCGTCAGGCTTTGCGTCTTTCAGCTTCGAGATGATCGCGGTCCAGTCGCTGCCGTCCATCGGGAGGTACTCTTCGCCGACGACCTTGCCGCCGATCTTCTCGATGTAGCTCTTGGTGAAGGCCAGCATGCCGCGGCCGAAGGCGTAGTCGCTGCCGATCAGGAAGTAGGTCTTGGCGCCCTTGCCCTTGGCGAAGGCGTCGACGATCGGCGGCACCTGCTGCTCGGGCACCCAGGCGTTCACGAACAGGTTCTTGTTGCAGGAGCGACCCTCGTAGAACGAGGTGTAGATGTACGGCACCTTGCCCTTGGTGACGGCGGGAAGGCCAGCGTTGCGGGCCGCGCTCGTCTCCATGGAGATCAGAACGTCGACCTTCTTCTGGTAGATGAGGGAGTCGAAGGCCTTTTGCGCGCCAGCCGCGCCGGAGGCGTCGTCGGCGACCTCGAGCTTGAGCTGACGGCCGAGAACGCCGCCGGCGGCGTTGATCTCCTCGACGGCGAGCTCCGCGGACTGCACGACGGACGGGGCGACGACGCTGTTCGCGCCGGAGAGGCCGACCGGCACGCCGATGACGATCGGCTTGTCGGCCGCGAAGGCGGGCGACGCCGCGAGCGCGAGGGCGGCGGCGACGCCGGCGAGGTGACGCTTGAGCATGGATCTTGGCTCCTCGGAGACAGGGTGAGACGGCGAGGCCGGGGCTTCAGCCGTAGACGTCGCTGCGCCTGTCGCGCAGGACGGAATTGAACTCGTTGAGGTCCTTCGCGGAGGCCTCGTTTAGGTCGATGATCGCGGTGAGCGTCTCGGGCTGGTCGCGGCTCGCCGGTCCGGCGATCGTCCAGCCCTTCGGCCCGATGATCAGGCTCTGGCCTTCGAAGGGTTGGCCCCGCTCGACGCCGACGCGGTCGGCGCAGGCGATGAAGATCCCGTTGGAATGCGCCGCCGCGCGGTGCAGCGTGTTGGCCATCGCCGCCTCGCCCTCGGGCTGGTTCGGCATCGGCACCCAGTTCGTGGGGATGCAGACGATCTCGGCGCCGGCTAGCGCGAGCTGGCGGAACGTCTCAGGGAACCAGCCGTCGTAGCAGATGGCGACGCCGATGGTCCCGATCGCGGTCTCGAAAACGGGAAAGCCGAGATCGCCCTTCCGGAAGAACAGGTTCTCCCGGTACCAGAGATGCGACTTTCGGTAGACGCCGACGAAGCCCTCCGGGCCGAGGATCATCGCCGAGTTGTAGAGCGCGTCGCCGTCACGTTCGGCGAAGCCGGCGACGAGATAGACGCCGAGCTCCTTGGCGAGCGCGCCCCAGGCGAGCGCCGTCGGTCCGTCCTTGGCGGGCTCGGAGAGCGCCGTCGCCTCCTCCATGCTTTCGAAGACGTAGCCGCTGTTGGCGAGCTCCGGCAGCACGATAAGCCGGCTTCCCGACGCCGCCGCCGCGCGGATGAGCTCGGACGCCCGCGCGACGTTGTCGGCCACGGCGCCCATCTTCGGCTCGAACTGAACGCACGACACCTGCAACGGCGGACGCACGGGGTCATTCGCCTGGATCATGTAAGCTCCAAAACGCAAAAATCCCCTGGACGCGGAAGTCATCCGCAGACCAGAGGCTCCATAGCCGAGATGTGATGCAGCAATCCTGCTGCGGGGCAATCCTGCCCGAGGCCGTTACGATAGACGTGACGGCGCGCTGATCAAGGCGATAAATGCAGCAGAACCTGCCGTGATCATGACCTTTCGGCCAACGAGATGTGCAGCCCTAGGCCGCTCATCGCCTCGTGCGCGGCCACCACGCTCTCGGCCACGCTCGCCAGCGGCACCCGGGCGGCGGTGGCGCGGTCGCGCAGCAGCTTGTAGGCCGCGTCCTCGTCGATCCGGTTGAGGTCGGTCAGGAGGCGCACCGCCTTCTCGACCATCCGGCGGCCCTTCATCGTCTCTTCGAGCTTGACGATCTTGGCCGTCAGCCGACCCTCGTAGCCCCGCCGGTAGCGGGCCAGCGCGAACTGGGTCAGCACGCCCCGCGGCCTGAGCGGCTTGCTCAGCACCCCGTGGGCGTTGAAGTCGACGATCGCCTTCAGCGAGGTCGGGCTCTCATAGGCGACGATCGCGATCACCGCGGGCTCCGTCTCCTCGATCGAAGGCAACAGATGTCCGACCTCGGCGTCGTCGAGTTGGACGAACAAGGTGTCGATGTCGGGCGGCAGAGCCGCGGGCGGCGGCCAGGCGATCGCGACCTCGCAGCCCAGACGACGCAGCTGATCGACCAGCGAGGCGCCCTCCTCGTCGCGCGGATGCACCACCAGCGCCCGGGCGCGGCGAAGATCCTCGAGGATCCTGCGGGCCGGACCGCTCACGAGGCGAGTCCTTCCTCGAGCCAGTTCGACTCGAACCGCGACGCCGCGAGGTACGGGTCCGGACGCACGGGACGTCTCGAGCGCCAGACGACGTCGAACTGTCCGTCCTCGCGGGCGACGCCGATGCCGGGCGTCAGCCAGATGTGGCGGGTTTCGCCGTCGAAGGCGAGTTCGCCCTCGGGCGCCGCGAAGCTCTGGCGCAGGGCGGCGGCGCTGAGGCGCTCCGCGTCGAGCGTGCCGGCCTCGGCGAGCGCCTTGGCGAAGAGGTGCACCTGCGCGTAGGCCGTCTCCGACCACATGCTCGTCGGCCGGGCCTCGCCGAAGCGCGCCTTGAAGGCCTGGACGAACCGCCGGTTCTCGTGGCTGTCGAGCTGCTCGAAATAATGCGCGGCCAGCACGTGGCCGGAGCAGCGCTCCGCGCCGATCGCCTGGATTTGGCCCTCGGACATGGTGAGGCTCGCGATCGGCCGGCGCGTGCGGTCGACCCCGGCGTCGGCGTAGGCGCGGTAAAGCCGCTCGGCGCCGCGTCCCACCACGGTCGAAAACACCGCGTCAGGCGCGGCGCGCAGGATCTGCGCCAGCATCGCCTTGTGGGCGTCCTCGTCGGCGTCCAGCGGCGCATAGAGCTCGCCGACGATCGTCCCGCCCTTGGCCTCGATGAGATCGCGCATCACCCGGTTGGACTCTCGCGGGTAGATGTAGTCCGAACCGACGATGAAGATCCGCGGCCCGTACTCCTGCAGCAGGAAGTCCGCCAGGGCGAACACGTTCTGGTTCAGCGTGGCGCCGGTGTAGATGACGTTCTCCGAGTATTCGAACCCTTCGTAGATCGACGGGTACCAGAGGAGGCCGTTGTGGCGCTCGATGGTCGACAGCACCGACTTGCGGCTTGCCGACAGCGAACAGCCGAAGATCACCTCGACGCCATCGTCGGCCAACAGCCGACGCGCAAGAGCGCGATAGGCCTCGTTGTCGGCGGCGGGATCGTAGCAGATCGGCTCGATCTGCCGGCCCAGCACGCCGCCCGCGGTGTTGATCTCCTCGATGGCGAGCGCCGTCCCGAGGAAGTGCTCCGTCTCGGTGACGCCGCTCACGCCGCTGCGCGAGAACAGCACGCCCACCCGCCACGTCGCCGCGTCGTCCTCCCTCGCCATCCCTGCCGTCTCATCCCTGTTCGCCGTGGGCAACATGCCGAAAGCCGCCCGCATCGGCAGCCTCCGTCCGCTCTCGGTCAATCCCCCGCGACCTTTGACCGCCGATTCATCGTCCAACGCCATAGTGTCCGGAGCGAGGGCGCCCGTCATCGGGGCATGCGATCAATGACGTGTCCGAGCAAAGCCGGAGCCTGAACATACTTCCAAAGCCGAAGCGCCTGCCTCGACGCAGAAATTAACGATCGATCAGCGAAGCTTTTGACTCTTTTTTCTAAACATTGAATCAGTTGAGCGTGAGGAACGGTGATCGGCGGGGGCCGGTCATCGGCCCATCACCTCGGGGGATGGCATGAAACTCAGCATCGCGGCCGCCGCCGTCGCGGCGTTGATGGCGTGCGCCGTCTCCCCGGCGGGCGCGACGGGCGAGGCCGCGTCCGGCAAGTGGTCCGGCGTCGTGACGCTGCCGCTGATCCCGTCCTCGGGCGCGGTGCTGCCGGACGGCAAGACCCTTCTGTGGTCCGCGGACGACGAGTTCACCTTCGGCACGCTTGGCCAAGTGAAGGCGCTGCTCTTTGACCCGGCGACATCGAGCTACGTGCGGCAGGACGCCAACGTCGGCCACAATATGTTCTGCACCGGCACCACCATGCTCGCAGACGGCCGCGTCCTCGCCAACGGCGGATCGAACGCCGCGGTCACGAGCATCTACGATCCAAAAACAAAGAGCTACGCGCGCGCGCAGGACATGAACATCCCGCGCGGCTACAGCGGCAACACCATACTGGCCGACGGCTCGGTGCTGACGCTCGGCGGCTCGTGGTCCGGCGAGTGGGCGGACCGCAAGGACGGCGAGATCTGGACTCCGGACGCGGGCTGGCGCGTGCTCCCCGGCGTCACCACCAACGGCATGACCACGCCCGACGCTACCTCCGGCTACGCCTACGACAGCCATTACTGGCTGATCCCGGCGGGGAACGGCAAGGTGCTGTTCGCAGGCCCCTCCCCGGCCATGAAGTGGATCGACCCCACAGGCGGAGGGGCGGTGAGCGACGCCGGGCTGCGCGGCGACGACGCCTTCGCGATCAACGGCACGGCCTCGATGTACGACACGGGCAAGGTGCTGAAGACCGGCGGCTCGATCTCGTACAACGGCAACCCGGCGCGCGCCGGCGCCTATGTCATCGACGTCTCGAGTGGCGACGCGGCGGTGACCAAGGTCGCGCCGATGGCCTACGCCCGCACCTACCACAACGCGGTCGTGCTGCCCGACGGCGACGTGATGGTGATCGGCGGCCAGACCTACGGCCAGAGCTTCTCGGACTCGAACGCCGTGCTGGCGGCGGAGATCTGGAGCCCGAAGACCAACGCCTTCCGCACGGTCGCCGCCGCGGCGCGGCCGCGCAATTACCACAGCATCGCGCTGCTGTTGCCGGACGGGCGCGTGCTGTCCGGCGGCGGCGGTCTGTGCGGCTGCTCCGCCGACCATCCCGACGTCCAGATTTATTCTCCGGGCTATCTCTTCGACGCGAACGGGGCTCCGGCGTCGCGACCGCGGATCCTGTCGGCGCCGGACGAGCTCGCTTTCGGCGCGGAGGCGGCCGTCGTCACCGACCGCGAGGTCGTGGCCTTTTCGCTGGTGCGCATGTCGGCGACCACCCATTCGGTCAACAGCGACCAGCGGCGGTTGTCGCTCGCCGTCCGCAAGACGGGCGCCAACGCCTACGCGGTCAGCGCGCCTTCGAACCCAGGCTACCTGCTGCCAGGAAACTGGATGTTGTTCGGCCTCGACGCAGCCGGCACGCCGTCGGTCGCGAAGATCGTCCATGTCAGCCCCAACAGGGTGGCGTCGATGGTCAGTCCGGGGACGATCGTCGCGAGCGCGGGCGCGGGACTTCTGGTGCAGCCCAACGTCGTCCCGCTGTCGACCGACACGATCTTCAGCGCCGTCGGCCTCCCTAGCGGGATGACCGTCGACCGCAAGACCGGCGCCATTTCCGGCGCGCCGTCAGCCGCCGGCGCATTCCAGGCGACGCTGGTCGCGACCGCCGGGGGCCAGACGGTCTCGACCGACTTCAAGGTCTCGGTGGACGACGCGCTGCCCGCCGGCGACGGCCTGGTCGGCGAGTACTACGCCTCCACGGACCTGACTGGTCCGATCGCGATGCTCCGGCGCGAGGCGCCTTATTTCTCGTTTCCGGAGTCGGGGCCCGGCGGAAACGTGCCCGGCGCGTTCTCGGCGCGCTGGAGCGGCGAGATCACCGCGCAGCGCAGCGGGGTCACGCGGTTCCGGATCGAGTCCGACGACGGAGTTCGGTTGTGGATCGGCGGCGCGCAGATCGCCGACGACTGGATCGCCCACGCGCCCACCGTGAAGGAGGGGCAGATCGAACTCACGGCCGGCGAGAAGGTCCCGGTCTTCATGGAGTACTACAACAGCCTGTTTGGGGGCACGCTGCGCCTGAGCTGGCTCAGGCCGGGCGACGTCGACTTCGTCAACATCCCCGTCACGCAGCTCAGCGGGCCCGCCGCCCAACTGTCGACGGCGAATCTCGCGCGCGGCAAGACCGCGAGCCAGTCGAGCGTCGCGAACGGAGGCGCGGCGGCGCGCGCCGTCGACGGCGACGTCAACGGCGACTGGGCGGCCGGCTCCGTGACGCACACGGCGGCGCAGGACAATCCGTGGTGGCAGGTCGATCTCGGCGGCCACGCGGCGCTTGATTACGTCCGCCTCTGGAAGCGAAGCGACTGCTGCGAGGACCGGACCAAGAATGTCTATGTCTTCCTGTCGGCTTCGGACCCTTCCGGCCGCAGCTACGCCGAGCTGATGGCGGACCCCGCCGTCATCAAACGCTACGTCGGCCCGGACGTGACGATTCCTCGGTTCATCGACGTGCCGCTCGGCGGCGTCGGCAGGTACCTGCGCGTGCAGGCTGCGGGCGCGGCGACGCTTCAGCTCGCGGAGGTTCAGGCCTTCGGCGTGTTCGCCAACAAACCGCCGGTGCTGACGCCGCTCTCCGCGCAATCGTCGCCGGCGGGCGCGGCCGTCTCGCTCGTCGTCCGGGCGACCGATCCGGACCGGGACTCCATCGCCTTCAGCGCGACTGGCCTCCCCGACGGCCTGACGATCAACGCCACCGGGCGGATCTCGGGAACGCCGACCACGCCCGGGTCCTACGTCAGTTCCGTGACCGCCGCCGACGCCTTGGCGGCGACGACGGCGAGCTTTTCCTGGATCATCACGGACGCCTTGCCCTCCGTGCGTTCGCTCGTCGTCAAACCGGCGGTCGTCGGCAAGACGGTGACCTACTCCCCAAGCATCCTGAACGGCGACGGGGTGAGCTACCGCTGGAGCTTCGGCGACGGCGGGGCCGGCACCGGCTTCTCGGCCAGCCCGGTGACGACGCATGCGTTCAAGACCGCCGGCAGCTTCGACGTCACCTTGACCATGCAGACGGCGAACGGCCGGCAGACGACCTACAGCTTCGACCAGGCGGTTTATGTGAAGTCGGGCGCCGACGCGCGGGGCGCGACGAGCGGCGCCGCCGGCTACGAAGCGCGCGCTGGAATGTCGCCGCGGCTCTGGATCGCAAACCCCGACAACGACAGCGTCGCCGTCCTCGACCTCGGAACCAACACGCGGGTAGCGGAGATCAAGGTCGGCGCCTCCCCCCAGAGCCTTGCGATCGCGCCGAACGGCAAAGTGTGGGTGGTCAACCGTGACAGCGCGACGGTCAGCATCATCGACCCAATGTCGCTCGGGGTCGTCAAGACCATCGCGCTTCCGACGGCCTCTCGACCCTTCGGCATCGTGTTCGCGAATGGGAACGGCAGCGCTATCGTCACGCTCGAGGGGCTCGGCCAGGCGGCGATGATCTACCCCGACGGGGTCTATGGCGGCGCGGCGCCAGTCGGCCCGTCGCCGCGCTTCGTCACGACCAATCAGGCGCAAGACCGCGTCTACGTCTCCCGCTTCGTGACCGCCCCGCAGCCGGGCGAAGGCACGGCCGTGGTGAAGAGCGTGGACGCCGCCGGCGACCCGACCGGCGGCGAGGTCCGCGTCGTGAAGCTGGACGGGACCGTCGAGAAGAGGATCGTGCTGCGCCACTCAACGGCGCCGGACAGCGAGGCCGGCGGGCGCGGCGTGCCGAACTACGTGGGGGCTCTCGCCCTTTCGCCCGACGGGAAGACCGCCTGGGCGCCCTCCAAGCAGGACAACATCGCGCGGGGAACGCTGCGCGACGGCCAGAATCTGACTTTCCAGAACACGGTGCGCGCGGTCGTCTCCAAGATCGACCTCGCCACCGGCCAGGAGGACCCGAGCGCCCGGATCGACCTCGACAACTCCGGCGTGGCCAGCGCCGCCGTGATGCATCCCACCGGCGCCTATCTCTTCGTCGCGCTGCAGACCACGCGCCAAGTCGCGGTGGTGGACCCGGTCGGCGGGCGCGAGCTGTTCCGTTTCAGCGTGGGCCGAGCGCCGTCGTCGCTCACGCTGTCCCCGGACGGCGACACGCTCTACGTCGGCAACTTCATGGACCGCACGGTGTCCGTCGTGTCCCTCACGTACATCCTGCGCTACGGGCAGATGAAGGAACGCATCCTCGCGACGATCCCGACGGTCGAGCAGGACAAGCTGTCGCCCACGGTGCTGAAGGGAAAGCAGTTCTTTTACGACGCCGCCGATCCTCGGCTGGCGCGGGACGGCTATCTCAGCTGCGCCGCCTGCCACGACCGGGGCGAGGACGACGGCCGCACCTGGGACTTCACCGGCTTCGGCGAAGGCCTGCGCAACACCATTTCGCTCCTGGGGCGAGCCGGGACCGGACAGGGCTTCATGCACTGGAGCGCGAACTTCAACGAGGTGCAGGACTTCGAAGGCCAGATTCGCAGCTTCGCCGGCGGACGTGGCCTGATGTCGGACGCCGCCTTCGCGGTCGGCACTCGGTCCGATCCGTTGGGCACCAGCAAAGCGCGGGCGAGCGTGGATCTCGACGCGCTCGCGGCGTACGTGCAGTCGCTGACCGCGTTCCCAGCGAGCCCCTACGCGCGGGCCGACGGGACGTTGACCCCCGCCGGGGCGGCCGGCAAGGCGGCGTTCGACCGCCTGCGCTGCGCGTCCTGCCACGCCGGCGACGCCATGACGATCAGCGGCAACGAGCGCCGCGTGAAGGACGTCGGCACGATCAAGCCCTCGTCTGGAAGCCGCCTTGGCGGCCCGCTGCCCGGCATCGACGTGCCGACCCTGCGCGGCGTCTGGGCCACGGCACCGTATCTCCACGACGGCTCCGCCGCGACGCTGTCGGACGCGGTGAGGGCCCACGCGAACGTGCGCGCCTCCGCCGCGGACCTGAACGCCCTCGCCGACTACCTCAAGCAGATCGGCCCGACGCCGTGAGGCTGCGCCGGCGAGGCGTCGCACTGGTCGCGGCGCTGGCGATCGGAGCGGCTGGAGCCGCCTCGGGGGCGGCGTGTGTTCCAAGCGTTCGCGGCTACGCGCTCTACCACGGCTACCTGCAGCTGCAGGCCTCGGTCGCGGCGACCGAGGTGCCCTTGCCAACCTCCGCCTCGCGCTGCGTGAACTGCCACGACGCCCAGCCGTCCGGGGCGCCACGGCGGGTCGTCCCCCTCGACCGGACGAGCCTCGTCCAACCCGTCGCCCGGCGCGGCGGCCCTCCCTCGACTTACGACGCCGCCTCGTTCTGCGCGGCGGCGCGCGAGGGTCTCGACCCTTCGTTCGTCATCCTCGACCGGACGATGCCGCGCTTCGCCATCTCCGACGACGACTGCCGGGCGCTGTGGCGCTACGTGAGCGCGCGATGAGCGTCCGGCGCGCGGCGATCGCGGGGGCGTTGGTCGGCTGCGGGCTCGCCGCCGCAGGCCTCGGCGCCGGCTTCCTTCTGTCGGCCGGGCGAGCCGCGCCGCCGACGCTGCCGCCCGTCGCCGCGCCGCCGCCGGAGTCGCATCTGCCGTTCGGTCCGATCCGCCCCCCGCGCGCCCTGCCCTCGGTCGTTCTGCGTGTCGACGACGGCGCCGCGACCACGCTCGCCGCCCTGACGCAGGGGCGCTACACGCTGGCGCAGCTGATGTTCACCGGCTGCTCGGTGACCTGCCCGATCCAGGGCGCGATCTTCAAGGCGACCCAGGCTGAGCTCACGGCGGAGGGCGCGGAGGCGCAGCTGCTGTCGATCAGCGTGGACGTCGTGGGCGACGCGCCGGACGCACTGGCCCGATGGCTGCGCGGCTTCGAGGCCCGGACGGGCTGGCGCGCCGCGGTACCTTCCCCCGAGGGGCTGGGCCCCTTGATCGACGCGCTCAATGGCCGGGGGTCCGGCCCGGACGTGCACGACGCCCGCGTCTATCTCATCGCCCCCTCCGGCAAGCTGATCTTCGTCACCGAGGATATGCCGAGCCCGCGCTACCTTGCGAAGCTGGTCCGCGACGCCGCCGCCTTCGAGGCGCGCAGGCCCGGCTGAACAGAGCGCGCGAGCGCCGTCTCTTCAGGGACTCCCGCGCAGCCTGGCGCTTGCCGCGCGGGCGATCGCTGGTTACCTCTCGCTGCGTTCGATTTCGAGAGGAACCGCAAAGTGGCGCTGAAGGACTGGAAACGGCATCCGGGCGGCGGCCTCGCCATCAATCCCATCGTTGGCTACGAGACCGCCGCGATGACCGACGGGATGGCGGGCATGCTGCGGATCGAGTTCGCCCTGGATCCGACCATGCGCAAAAGCGAGGCCGTCCAGCTCGTCGCCACCCCCAAACAGTTGGAAGACCTGATCCTGGCGCTGCGGGATCTCGCGGACAACCTCGCGGTCAACGCCGGGGCCGATAAGCCGTCGGGCCCGTTAAGCTGACGGAAGCTGCCGAAGAACAGACCGCGACGGTCCAGATTCGTTCCGCGTGATCGGACAGGGAACGTCCTCGCCGGGCGGAAACCTACCCGAAGGTTAAGTCGGCCAAGCTGTTCGGCGAAGGTCGGGGTGTGCGCGACCCTCAGACCGGCCGAAATCCGCCGCCGTCGCCTCGTTGCGCGGTGCTCCAGCTTGCGGTCCGAGAGCGTCCTCCAGACGCGAAAAAGCCGCTCGGCGGAGATCGCCGAACGGCTTTTGACGGGGGGACGGACGTCAGGCCGGAGCGCGTGAGCTTTGACGAGCCTCGACCCAACCCTTCAGCCAGGCGTCCCGCCGACTCGAATCCTTGTAGGGGCAACGCCGCATCTCGACGCCGGCGACGAAGGCCTCGCGGCCCTCCTGAATGACCTGATCCAAAAGCAAACTCCTTGTGCAAGTTCGCCATCATATAGGAACGCGCGGCCATCCGCGACGCGCCCCTGCGCAAATCTAGGGCATTCCATTCGCCCGCGGCCGTCGGGACGGCGGCGTCCAGCGGGAGAGAAGCTCTTTCCTCTCAGCCAGACTTGTCGGCGGCCGCGTTCGCGATCTTCGCAACCTTGCGATCGAGGCGCCTCGCTTTCTTGATAGCCTCCTTGTCGGCAAGCTTCTGCGCCTCTGCCGCGGCCTCCGGATCCGCCGGGGTCTTCTTGGCCTGAGCCTTCGCGAGCTGGCGTTCGGCGCGCTTCTTCGCTTGAGCTTCGCTCGGCTTCTTGATGTCTTCAGCCACCCTGGAGCTCCTCGTTATGTCGCTGCGGCAGCCGGCATCAGTCGCAGCGAGGGTCAAGCGGCGGCGCGATTCAGGCCGGATGGCGCGTCAGGTCGAGCTGTCCTTCGGCTGGTCTCGATGATCCGTCACCGGCCGCCGCGGCGCGGAGTGATCGTCCGGCTTGCGCGTCGCGTCTCGGTCCCCGCCCGGCTTGGCGCTGTGCACGCCGTTGTTCCGGCTGTCGCCTTGCGAAGGCGCCATGGCGCCCTTCGCGTCGTTCTTGACGGTCGATTTCGATGATGGGGTTTCGGCCATGGCCTGCTCCTTCACCCGTGCGGCTTGAAAACGACTTTGGTGCACCCGTCGGTCTTGTCCCTGAAACTCTCGTACAGCGCAGGGCCGTCCTCGAGCGAACTCGAGCGGTGACTGATGATGAACGACGGATCGATTTCGCCGCGCTCGATCCGCTCGAGCAGCGGCTGCATGTAGCGCAGCATGTGGGTCTGGCCGGTCCTCAGCGTCAGCCCCTTGTTCATGAAGGCGCCGAGCGCGACCGGACCGACCTGGCCGGCGTAGACGCCCGGCATCGAGACCACCCCGCCGGGGCGACAGGCGAGGATCGCCTGATTGAGCGCGAACGGCCGGTCCATGCTGATCGTCGACGACATCACCAACGACGACACCTTCTGCGCGAGCGTGTCCGCGCCATGGCCCTCCATGCCGACCGCCTCGATCACGGCGTCCGGACCCTGGCCGGCGGTCAGGGCCATGATCTCCTCCTGGACGTTCTGGTCGCCGAAATCGATGGTCTCGGCGCCGGCCTGCCGCGCAAGCGCAAGCCGCTCGGGCACCGCGTCCACCGCGATCACGCGCTCCGCGCCCAGCAGGAAGCAGCACTTTACGGCGAGCACGCCGATCGGGCCGCAGCCCCAGACGGCGACGGTCTCGCCGCCCTTGATCCCGCACTGCTCCGCCGCCTGATAGGCGGTGGGGAAGATGTCGGACAGGAACAGCACCTGTTCGTCGCTCAGCCCGTCCGGAACGACCAGCGGTCCAACGTCGGCGTAGGGCACCCGTAGATACTCCGCCTGTCCGCCGGCGAAGCCGCCGGTGAGGTGCGAGTAGCCGAACAGGCCCGCGAGCGGATAGCCGAACTGCTCGGCCTGCATCTTGCCGTTGGGGTTGGTCCGCTCGCAGCAGCTCCAGTTTCCCCATTTGCACTGCCGGCACTCGCCGCAGCAGATCGTGAAGGGAACGACCACCCGGTCGCCCACCTTGAGCCGGGTCGCCGCCCGGCCCACCTCCATCACCTCGCCCATCGTCTCGTGACCAAGGACGTCGCCGCTCTGCATGGTGGGGACGTAGCCGCCCATGAGATGGAGGTCGGACCCGCAGATGGCGCAGGCGGTCACCTTGATGATGACGTCGCGGTCGTCCTGGATCTCAGGATCCGGTACGGAGTCACAGCGGATGTCGCCCTTGCCGTGCCAGGTCAGCGCTTTCATCAATCTCTCCCTTTGGAAGGGGAAGACCGCGTCGCGCCCGTTGGTTCCTCTCAATTCGAGCCAAGGCCCAGAGCGTCCTCCGATCGCCGCAGGAACCCAGGGCTGACGTTATAGGCGTATAACCGCGCGTCCTTTCAGAGGTTCGTATCCAGGCGCGCAGACCCGCAGGCGTCGGCAATGGCGTCCAACGCAGATGCGTGCCCGGCTCCGAATGGCGGAGGCTAGATCGACCGCGCCTCGGCCCCGTGATCGCGCCATTCAAACAGAAGTGGCGCCTCCCGGAAGGCGAAGCGATCGAGATGGCGCACCACCGTGTCCTTCGCCTCTCCCATGGCGCCGGGCGTCGCCGCACGGATCGCCACGTCCAGCGCCTCCGGCGTCGCGGCGAGCGTCACGACGGCGTCGTTCAGCAACGTTACGCGGGCCTCTCCGCCGTCGCGGACGATCGCGAGCCTGTGGCCCCAGTGCTTGCAGAGCTGCTCCAGATAGCGCGCGCCGTTCACGGTCGGCACGCGCGCGGCTTCAAGCGCAGACATTGCTAAAGCCTGATCCGAACCGCATGGACCGTCGTTGCCGGGCTTGACCCGGCAATCCATCTCCTTCGCGTGGAAGGATGGATGCCCGGCTCAAGGCCGGGCATGATGCCAAGGTCCGATGCGAACGGATCATGCTCTGCGCCTCCTTGTCTTCTCGTCCGCCCGGTTCGGCCCAGAACGACGACGCGCGCGTGAACGCGGTCGTCTTTCATCGCTCTCGGCGACGCTCAGAACTTGACCTGAGCCGTCATCAGAAACGAGCGGCCGGGCTCGTAAAGCGGAGTGACGTTGCCGAACTCGTCCCCATAGGTGGCGCGGCTCGAATAGGCTTCGTCGAAGATGTTCTTCACGTCGAGCCGGAACGTCGTCTCGTACTTGAGCTTCGGCTTGTACTCGATAAAGGCGTTGACGATCTCGTAGGCCGGATATGCGGGATACTTGTCGCCACGCGGGTTCTCAAGCGTCGCAGAAAACGGATCATACCCGGTGCGCTTGTACTTCGGAGCGATCTCGATATCGCCTCCAACGGTCACGTTCCAAGCCGCGAAGGTGTGCGCAGCGGAAATCGTGATGACGTCGCCGACGGGCGTCGCGATGTAGTTACCTGTGTCCGAGTCGCCCGGCCGGCCGTTGATGTCGACATCGATGTGCGCGTACTTCACGCGCACGAAGCCCGTCTCCCATTCGTAGCCGGCGCCAATTTCAAAGCCCTTCGTATCGAGATCGGGAGCCCAGGAGGCGCCCGGAACGGGCAGGTAAAAATTCACGAACCGGCCATCGAAGTCATAAGTGTTTGAGAATTTGGCGTTCCGGGCATTCTCAATCTGAGTCTTAAATATCGATCCCTCGATTGCGAAACCACTATGACGAATGACAAGACCAGCCGAATAATTATCAGCTGTAGTCGCATTCAGATCCTTGCCTGTTTCGCCGGAATAATCCCAGTTTCGGTTCATGATGAAATTCTCGGCCAGCGGAACGCCGGCCCAGACGTGCGAGTAGCCGGCTTTGGCCGTCAGGAGGTCAGGCACAAGATCGTACTCCCCCGAGACGTTGCCACTGAGACCCGAGTGACTGATGTCCGAACCAGGGTCGTCGTTCGTTCCTTTGAACCGCTGATGGTCGGCGCGCCCGCCGAAGTTGAGGCGTGCCCTCTCGATTGGCTCCAGGCGCGCCTGAGCGTAGAGGCCGATGTTCGTCATCCGCTCCCTGGCGTCGAGATAACCAGCGGCCAAAACCGGATCGCTGAGCCCGCGCTCGTTGAGGCCATAGTCCACCTTCGCGACGTCGTGACGGAAGTCGACGCCGGCGGTGACGCTGCCGAGCGGGAGCGCGAAGCGGTTTTCGGCCCGGCCGTTCAAGCTGCTCGTTGAGCCGGTAGAATGACCGATTTCATCGAGAACGGAGAAATTCGGAATCTTGACCTTCGTTTCGCTGTAGGCGAGCACGACCTTCGGATCGAACCAGCCTTCCGGCGAAGTTGTGCTGTAATTGAGCACGGTATTCTGACGGTCGAGCTTATAATTGCGCGTTAGAGGATTGCCAGCTCCGGCAATGATATCGCCTGCGTTAGCGCGGAATGGCCGGCTAGTGTCGTCATGCACCCGCTCGTGACTGACCTCAAACCGGTGGCCCTCGCTGCTTTCATAGGCCAACTTCGCGAGGCCGCTGAGCAGATCAGTCGCCGTGCCGGGAATCTTCTCCCCGCGCAGATCAGGCCGCTCTGGCCGACCAGCTTGCGTTGGCAGTCGCGGACCGTTCTCGCCGGCGCGGTACCGCCCGCCGTCGGCCCAGTTGAAGTAGCCCAGCGCCTCGAAGCCGTTCTGTTTGCCGTAGACGGTGTAGGAATTGCCGAACACGGCGCCGTTCGAATTGAACGTGCCCTTGACGATGCCGCCATAGCCGTCGCGGTCGTGGCCGAGCAGGTCGGGGACGTCCTTGGTCTCATAGGCGATCGAGCCCGCCAGCGCGCCGAAGCCGGCGTCGGCCGGCGCCACGCCGGGATCGACGCGCGCCTGCTTCAGCAGGCCCGGATCGATGTAGGTCGTCGCGTTGTGATGGAAGACCTTGTTGTTCTGCGCCGAGCCGTCGATCGTGACCGCGAGGTTGGTCTCCTCGACGCCGCGGACATAGACCTTCTGCGACAGCGGGATGGAGCTGCCGACCTGCACACCCGGCTCGCCGCCGAACAGGTCGCGCACGTCCTGCGGGTTCTTGCGCTCGATGTCGGCCGAGGTCACCACGAAGGATCCTGGCGCGCCGCCGGGGGCGCCGGCGCCGCTCTCGCCCGTCACCTGCAGTTCGTCGAGCGCTTCCGCCTCGCCGGCGAGCTGAACCGGCATCGCGCCGCCGATGGGGTAGAGGGCTGCGGTGCGCGGGCCAGTGAACTGGTAGATCAGGCCGGACCCCGCCAGCATGGCCCTCAGGCCCTCTTCCGCGCCGAAGCGGCCGGAGACCGCGCGGGAGCGCCCGGCGATCCTGTCGCCGCCCGTCCGCACCAGTTGCACGCCGGTCGCGGCGGTATAGTCGGCGAGCGCCGCGAGCAGCGGTTTCGAAGGAATGTCGAGCGTGAACCTCCGGCCGTCGTCGGCCCGCGCCGTGCTCGTCAGGGACAGACCGACCGCCAGAGCGGACACGCCGCCGAAGCGGGCGACGTTGGTGATGACTGACATGACGAAGACGCCCCGCGCACGCAAACGCCGCGTCTCTTGCGCGGCCCCCATTGCGTGAACGGGCGACGACCGCCGACCCCGTAAACTTTTCCGGGATCAGCGGTAGACGATGACGGCGAGGCCGGGGATCGCCAGGGTCTTCAGGCCAAGCGCGGTGCGCATCGCCTCCAGCACGGCGTCCGGGTCGTCGGTCCGGAACACGCCCGAGAGCCGCAGGGCCCTAAGCGACGGATCCGGGATCACGACACGGCCCGGCGCGCGCCGGGCGAGTTCGTCCGCGACCGCACCGAGCGGCGCGGCGTCGAGCACGATCAGGCCCCGCTTCCAGGCGAGCGCCGTTTCGAGCGAAACGTCCTGCGGCGCCCCGAGCGCCCCGTCCGCGCCGAGCGCCACTTCGCGGGCCGGCCCGAGCGTCACGGTCCGTCCCGCTCCTGAGACCTCGACAACCCCATGGTCCACGATCACTGCCTGGGCCATGCCGTCGACGGCGAAGGCCGTGCCCACCGCCCGCGCGGCGATCGCGTCCGCATGAGCCGTGAACGGCCTGTCGGGGTCTCGCGCCACCTCGAACCACGCCCGCCCCCGCACCACGGTGACCTCGCGCGCGCTGGGCGCGAAGGCGACGTCGAGCGCGCTGTCGCCGTCGAGCGTCACGGTCGTGCCGTCCGCCAGGGAAATATCGCGGCGTTGGCCGGGCGGCGCGGCGTAGTCGGCGAAGGCGCGATCAATCAGCCCGGCGTCGCGCCACAGCGCGCCCGCAGTCAGCATGGCCGCGACCGCCGCCGCGGCCGCAAGCCGGCCCACACGACGGCGCGACGCCACGCGCCGTCCCGCGTCGGCGCGAAGCCGCTGCGCGGGCGCCGCCAGATCCTGCCACAGCTCGTCCGCCTCCGCGAAAGCGGCGCCATGGAGGGGATCCGCGTCGAGCCAGGCCCGGAAGGCGCGCCGGTCGGCGTCCGTCGCGAGCGGGTTGTTCAAGCGCACGAACCACGTCGTCGCTTCACGCGCCGCGCGCTCGACGGCGTCGTCCTGTCCACCCTGATCCGCCATGCCGCGAATGTCGCCCCTCAGCCTTTCCGCCGCCTATACAGCGAAACGGCCGGCGAGGCATGGGCCCTCACATTAGGCGCGGCGCTTCCGCCAGAGCCGGCAGACCTCAAGCGCGGAGACCATCTCCTTCTCAACCGTGGAGAGGGAGATGCCGAGCCTCCGCGCGATCTGCGGGTAGGTCATCTCGTCGAGCTTGCTCATGAGAAACACCTGCCGGGTGCGGGCAGGCAGCTTCTGGAGCGCGGCAAGAAGATCAGCGAGCTCCTGCCGCCCCGCCGCCACGGCGTCCGGCGCAGGGCTGCCGGCGCCGAGTTGCTCCGGCGTCATTTGCTCGACATAGGCGGACCGGACGCGGTCAGCCCGGCGGGCGTCGCGGGCGGCGTTCTGCGCGGTGCGCACCAGCAACCCGACGTCGTCAGGGCCGAGAGGACGGTTGCCGAGCTTCACAAAGGCGTCGTGGACGAGATCCTCCGCCGCCTCCGCAGACCCCACGATGCGCCGGACGAGCCGACGCAACCGGCCGCCCTCAGCGACGTAAAGCTCAGCGAGACCGCCCGCGTTCATCGCCGCGCCTCCCCGCATCGAAGGTCGGCCGGCAGCGACAGCCGCGCCCAGCTATGAAATCCGCACCTGCAGGTCATTGGAATTATTCAAAAAGCCCGTCGCCATCCGTATCTCTACAAGCGAAAGAGCGGCTCGACTGTCAAATGTTTTGAGCTTGAGCATTTTTGTCTTGTTCTAAACTAGGAGAGACACGTTCCCAGCGTCGCATCCCTGCAACAGCGGCTCCTCAGAGGCGCAGCGGCTCTCGTCGGCGGCGGCGTCCTCGCCCGACGTTCGCTAAACGGCCACAGGGTCAGCCGATGCCCGCGAGGGCGAGCCATTGTTTCGATCAAGCAGCAGCCAGGGCCGACTTCGCTCAGGGCGCCGGGTTTGCGATGCGCGCGTCGAGCAGCGCGAGTATCTCGCCCGCGACGCGGCCGTCGAAGCGGATGTCCTGAAAGGCGTCGCGAAGCCGTACCAGGGCGTCGTTCCGCGCCGCGCCGTCCAGCTGAGCGACGAAGTCGTCTATGGCGCGCGCGGCTGACGCCGCGCCGTCGGCGCGGGAGCCCGCGGCGACGACCAAGGAGGCGAGAGCGGAGCTCAGATCGATCATTCCACGTCTGTAGCGGGTGGATCGGGCCGCGGACTATATACCCGTATAACGCGGAGCCTCTTCGCGCCCCCCTGGACGGGCTTTTTTTGCCTTAGTGAGCGCCTGCGCAGGATGACGGCCGCCGGGCTGGCCCCATGACGGTTCACAGGGAGGAAGTCCTATGAACCTGATCTCAGAATGTCGGGAAGCCTACGACGCCGATCCCCAGAATGGAGTTTGGCGGCTGCTGGCCGAAACGCGTCCTACGATGCAAGAGCGCTGGAGCGCCATACGCCTTCTGCAGGCGGTTGGCTGGTCCGTGGAGCCGAAGCTCCAACGGGAGGCCGGCACCCCCATCCTCGTCGGCGGCGCGTTCGCGCCGCCGCAGCGCAAGAGCTGAGGAATAACGGCGCGCGGAGCGATCCGCGCGCCCCTCCGCCGGCCAGGTTGGGCGCGGGGGAGATCGCCATTTGCGATGTTCGACTAGACCGGCGAGTACACGCCGTTGTCGAGCATGGTGTCCGCCAGCATCCGCTTCAGCCGGCCGTTCTCGTCCTCAAGCCCCTTCAGACGCCGCGCCTCCGAGACGTCGAGGCCGCCGAACGTGGCCTTCCACTTGTAAAACGTCGCCGAGCTGACGCCGTGCTTTCAGCAGACCTCCGCGGTCGCCACGCCCGCCTCCTGCTCGCGCAGGATCGCGATGATCTGTTCTTCCGTGAACCGACTTCTTCATCCGTCCGTCCCTCGTGTTGGGGCGGACTCTAGCTACGCGTGGAGGAGCTTCAGGGGGTCACGTCACCGATCCCGTTATCCAAACCGTCGTGGCGACCAGCTGTCTTCACTGCAGTGTACGCGCCCTCGACTTACTGCGTCGGAGGTCATCTCTAGCTGAACCATTTCCAAGCAGCATCGCCCAGCAGCGCTTCGGATTTCGGTTTCGCCGTCAACTGACGTTAATGCGGCGTTCGCAGCCGAAGCGAAGATTGTCGCGTCGACCTCATGTTGGGGAGCCGATCCATGGACAGATTTTTGAGGCGAGCAAATATTAATCGATACCTCGACCTCCTCTCGCGAACAAATGGAGACAGCGAAGATAAGGAGCTCATCCTCCAATTGCTAAATGAAGAGCTCGCATATTTCGGCTTGAAAATAGATCGCGAAATTTTTGACCGAAAAAATGCTGCCCTAACCCGCATTCGGGACCAAATCCATGCTCTGACAAGAGAGTCTCCGTATAAAATATAAGTGTCTAAAACTATCTTCAGATAATTGATGATCGGCCTGACGAGGGCCCCCGACTAATTTTGTCCGAGGTTCGGTGTCGGCGAGATCCTAACCGACCGGCCTGAAGCACCTTCAAGACGGCGTAACGGCAGGTGCCTATCTTGTCGCCGCCTTATACGCTGAACCATCCACCGAAAGCGAGTTGATGGTGACGATGATTGCGGTCCGCTCGTTGAGGCGGTTGGTCAGTTAGATCAGGAACTGGCCGCCCGATTACGCGAACAATAGGTAGCCGTCGCTATGTCGATGCAGAACTGCACGTTGACGAAGATCAACGCGCACGGTTCCGGGCTAGGATACCGACTACCACCCCCTATCGCCTCCGGGGATCAGCAAACCGGCGTTCGAGCCCGAAGAGCCCATGACTATCCGGAAGCCGCTGTTTGTGCTCACCGTCGTGGCGGCGGTCGCGGCAGCTGCGTTCGCCTGGCGTATGCGGGGCTGGTCGGATCTTACCGAAGGCGTGGCCAGCGGCAACGGGCGCGTCGAGGCGGTCGAGATCGACGTCTCGACGCGCACCTCGGGGCGGATCAAGGAAATTCTTGTTGACGAGGGGGATTTCGTCACGGTCGGGCAGTCGCTCGCGCGCATGGATACCGCACAGCTATCGGCCCAGAAGCGCGAAGCCGAGGCGCAGCTGCAGCGCGCAATCATCTCAATTGAAACCGCGCAAAGCCTCGTCGCCCAGCGACTAGCGGAGCGCGCCGCCTCTGCCGCGGTGATCGAGCAGCGCCAAGCCGAACTGGACGCCGCGGTCGCCAAGCTTAATCGCTCGGAACAGCTCGCCCGGACCGACAACGTCTCGCGGCAGGTGCTCGACGACGATCGCGCGCGCATGGCTGGCGCGAAGGCCGCAGTCAGTGCTGCGCAAGCGGGCCTCGCCGCGTCCGACGCGGCGATCGCCTCCGCCAGATCAACGGTCGTTGGCGCCCGGTCGGCGGTTGACGCCGCGCGCTTCACCATCGAGCGCATCCAGGCCGACCTTGACGACAGCGTGCTGACCTCGCCACGGGACGGTCGGGTCCAGTACCGGATCGCCCAACCCGGAGAGGTCCTCGCGGCGGGCGGGCGCGTGCTGAACCTCGTCGACCTTGCCGACGTCTACATGACCTTCTTCCTGCCGACCGAGCAGGCCGGACGCGTCGCCTACGGAGCCGACGCCCGGATCATCCTGGACGCCGCCCCGCAGTATGTCATTCCCGCACGTGTTTCCTTCGTCTCGGACGTGGCCCAGTTCACACCGAAAACCGTGGAGACCGCCCTCGAGCGTCAGAAGCTGATGTTCCGCATAAAGGCGAGAATCGATCCCGATCTGCTACGCGAGCACATCCGGCAGGTAAAGACCGGGCTTCCGGGCATGACCTACGTCCTGACGCGCGGCGATACACCGTGGCCAGAGCGCCTCAAGACGAAGCTGCCGCAATGACCGGGTCGGAGCCGAAGGTCCCGCCGCCGGTCGTCCGCGCCGCGGGCGTTGGTCTCTCCTGCGGCGCCAAGCGCGCGCTCGACGACGTCACGCTCGACATTCCCGCCGGGTGCATGGCGGGGCTGATCGGCCCGGACGGCGTCGGCAAGTCGAGCTTTCTGTCGCTGATCGCCGCAGCGCGGAAGATCCAGACCGGCGCGATCCACGCGCTCGACGGCGACATAGCCAACCCCGCGCACCGGCGGAGCGTGTGCCCGCGCATCGCGTACATGCCCCAGGGCCTGGGAAAGAACCTCTATCCGACGCTCTCGGTGTTCGAGAACGTCGATTTCTTCGGACGCCTGTTCGGACAGGACGCCGCTGAGCGAGACCGCCGCATCGGTCAGCTACTTCTCAGCACGGGCCTCGCTCCGTTCAGGGACCGGCCCGCCGGCAAGCTGTCCGGCGGCATGAAGCAGAAGCTCGGCCTGTGTTGCGCCCTCATCCACGATCCGGATCTGCTGATCCTCGACGAGCCCACCACGGGGGTCGATCCGCTGTCTCGACGCCAGTTCTGGGGCCTGATCGACAGGGTCCGGCGGCAGCGGGAGGGGATGAGCGTGATCGTCGCGACGGCCTACATGGAGGAGGCGGCTCGTTTCGACTGGCTCGCCGCCTTTGACGACGGTCGGCCCCTCGCCGTCGGTTCTCCCGCGAAGCTGCTCGAGCGGACCGGCGCGCGCGATCTCGACTCCGCCTTCATCGCACTTCTTCCGGAACGGAAGCGGCGCTACCACCGCGCGGTCGAGATCACGCAGCGCGAGACGGTCGCTGGAGCGATCCCGGCGATCGAAGCTGAAAACCTAACCATGCGGTTCGGTCACTTCACGGCCGTCGATCACGTCGATCTCTCCGTCGCAGAGGGAGAGATCTTCGGGTTTCTGGGCTCCAACGGCTGCGGCAAGACCACGACCATGAAAATGCTGACGGGCCTCCTGTCCGCGAGCGAGGGCAAGGCGAGGCTGTTCGGCCGCGAGGTGGACCCTCGCAATCTCGAAACGCGCCGCAACGTCGGCTACCTGACACAGGGCTTTTCGCTCTATTCTGAATTGACCGTTCGCCAGAATCTTGAGCTGCACGCGCGGCTGTTCAGCCTACCAGCCGCGATGATCCCGGGCCGCGTCGCCCAGACGGCTGAACGTTTCTCGCTCGCTGACGAGATGGACACGTTGCCAGACGCGCTGCCGCTTGGCGTACGGCAGCGCCTGTCGCTCGCGGTGGCGCTGATCCACCAGCCGCGTCTCCTGATCCTCGACGTGCCGACCTCGGGCGTCGATCCGGTCGCGCGCGACGGGCTCTGGCGCATCCTCATCGAGCTCGCGCGGCGCGATCACGTGACGATCTTCATCTCGACCCACTTTATGAACGAAGCCGAGCGCTGCGACCGCATCTCGCTGATGCATGCAGGCCGCGTGCTCGTCACCGACGCGCCTGCGGCGATCGTCGCGCAGTCCGGCCTATCGTCGCTTGAGGAGGCCTTCGTCAGACGCCTCAGCGAAGCCAGCGCCGAAGAGGCGCCCCCGGAGATGACTGCATCGGCGCAGTCCACTACGGACTTCGGCTCCGCCGGCGTCGCTCGGCGCGCCTTCGATCTACGACGGTTGGGAAGCTACACGCGCCGGGAGGCTCTTGAGCTTCGTCGCGATCCGGTTCGCGCCACGCTTGCGCTGCTGGGAAGCGCGCTGCTCATGTTCGTCATCGGTTATGGCATGAATCTCGACGTTGAACACCTGTCCTTCGCGGTCCTCGACCGGGACGGGACCACTACGAGCCGGTTGTACGCGCTAGATATCGCCGGGTCTCGATACTTCGACGAGAAACCTCCAATCATTGATTACGCCGATCTCGATCGCCGGATGCGCGCCGGAGAGCTCAGCCTGGCGATCGAAATTCCGCCGGGCTTCGCGGAAGACGTGGCGCGGGGCCGCCAGGCCACGATCGGCGCCTGGATCGACGGCGCCATGCCGGCCCGCGCCGAGACCGCGCGGGGATACGTCCAAGGTATCCATGCCTACTGGCTCGCGCAGAAGGCGCGCGAGGTGGTCGGCGCGCGCGCCGCGGCGGAGCCCTTCACCATCGCCATCCGCTATCGCTACAATCCCGACCTCGCGAGCCTGGTGTCCATGGCGCCCGCGACCATCCCGCTTCTGCTGATGCTGATCCCCGCCATGCTGGCGGCGTTGAGCGTCGTGCGCGAGAAGGAGCTCGGCTCCATCGTCAATCTCTACGTCACGCCGGTCTCGCGGCTGGAGTTCCTGCTCGGCAAGCAGGCGCCTTACGTCGCTCTCGCCATGATCAACGCAGGGCTGCTCTGGCTGGCCGCGGCGTTCGCCTTCCGCGTCCCCTTCACGGGGAGCTTCGTCGCCTACGCGACGGGCGCGCTGCTCTACGTAATGGCCTCGACTGCGTTTGGCCTCTTGATCTCAACCTTCATGTCGAGCCAGATCGCGGCGATCTTCGGCGCGACCGTGCTCACGATCGTCCCCGCCGCGCAGTTCTCCGGGATGATTGATCCGGTGTCCTCGCTCGAGGGCGTCGGCGCTTTGATCGGCCGGATCTATCCGACCGCCCATTTCATGACGATCACCCGGGCGACCTTCTCGAAGGCGCTGGGCCTCGCGGATCTCTATCCCTCGTTCGCTGCACTCGCGATCGCAGCGCCGGCGCTGCTCGGGCTGAGCGTCGCGCTCCTGAAGAAGCAGGCAGCCTGAACATGCGCGCCGCCAACATTCTTCAGCTTGGCGTGAAGGAGCTGCGCGGTCTGGCGCGCGATCCGATGCTACTGATCTTGATCGCCTATTCCTTCACGCTCTCGGTTTACGCGCAGTCGAGGGCGGCGCCGGAGACGCTGAACAGAGCGCCGATCGCGATCGTGGACGAAGATCGCTCGCCAGTGTCGGCCCGCATCGCAGCCGCGTTCTACGCGCCTCACTTCACCGCGCCCCAGTTGATCAACACGGGCGCGATGGACCACCTGATGGACCAGGGGGAGATCGCATTCGCCCTCGACATACCGCCCAACTTCCAGCGCGACCTGCTGGCGGGACGGACGCCCACGATCCAGCTGAACGTCGACGCCACCCGCATGACGCAGGCGTTCAGCGGAGCGGGCTACGTCGAGACGATCGTGGCCGACGAGGTGAAGGGCTTCGCCGACCGCTACCGGACATCCGCCGCGCCGCCGGTCGATCTGGCGAGCCGGGTCCGCTTCAATCCCGGACTCGAGAAGGCCTGGTTCGGCGCCGTGATGAACGTGATGAACAATGTCACCATGCTGTCGATCGTGCTTGCGGGCGCAGCCCTCATCCGGGAGCGCGAGCATGGCACGATCGAGCACCTTCTGGTCATGCCCATCACCGCCGCCGAGATCATGATCTCGAAGATCTGGTCCATGGGCGCGTGGTGCTCGCCGCGACTGCGTTCTCGGTCTACGTAGTGGTGGAGGGCGCCCTCGGGATCCCGGTCCAGGGTAAGGTCTGGCTTTTCCTGTTCGGCGCTGCTCTTCAACTGTTCGCCACGACCTCGCTCGGCGTATTCCTTGCAACGCTCGCTGGATCCATGCCTCAGTTCGGCATGCTGCTCATGCTGGTGCTGCTTCCCCTGCAAATCCTGTCGGGCGCCACTACGCCACGCGAGAGCATGCCCGACACCGTCCAGACGTTGATGCTGGCAGCGCCCAACACCCAGTTCGTCATGCTAGCCCAGGGCGTGCTCTACCGCGGCGCCGGCGTCGACGTGGTCTGGCCGCAACTCCTCGCGCTAGTGGCCATCGGCTCAACCTTTTTCGCCTTGTCGCTTGCGCTGTTCCGAAGGTCGCTACGGTAAGACGTACTGTTTCCGCACCTCTTCGATGATGCGCTTGTGGCTTTCGGCGGCCGACATCCCAGGCTGCCGGCCGATCTCAGGCGCGGCTTTCGCGAGATCTTTGTCCCAGATCGCGCTTCGTCACGTCAAACACGGCGTCCAGCCGGAGTCCGAGCCTATGGCGATTGTTGTCACTCAAGGGATTTGAGGTAGGCGACCATATCATTGCTTTCATCCTGATCCAGGTGGAAATCAGGCATGGCCGAATGCGGGCTGGCGACGCCTTCGATGAACAGCTCGCTAAGCTGCTCCACCGGATAGCTGTTGTGGAGCTTGCGGAACGGAGGCGCCCCGTCGAGCGGGCTGTTTCCCGAGGTTCCAATGGCATGACAGGTTGAGCAATTGTCCTGCGCGATTTGTCTGCCGCGCTCGACGGATGCGGTCGTCTCGTCGCTCGTGGCAGGTTCTGCCAAAAGTAAGAGGCCGCCGACTACGAGCAGCAAGCGCCTGACCATGCGATCAAAATTTGGCTTGTACACATGCCCCTCCCATCACGCGCGGCGCGCCTATGGTCGCTCAGTCGCCAACAACTAAAGGTGCCGCAGGTGATGCGGCGAGCGTACCGCCTCTGACGATGTGATTGGATCCACCATTACAATACTCTATCTTGAAGAGTCAGTGCGACATCAGCAGACAGACGTTCGAATTCTGCAGCAGGTCGTGGGTGACGCCGCCGAAGATCCACTCGCGGGTCCGGCTGTGCCCGTAGGCCCCGGACACGATCAGTCCGGCTTCCGCCTCCCTGGCGACCTCGAGCATCTCACCCGCGATCGAGGAGATCTCGCCGGCGCGCACGACGGAACGCGCCGTGACGCCATGACGGCCGAGATAGCTGACGACGTCCTCCGCGCCGCGATCTCGGAGCTCCAGCGTCGCGCTCACCACCAGGACCTCCTCAGCCCTCTGTAGGAACGGCATGCTGTCCCGGATGGCGCGTCGCGCTTCGCGCGTGTCCTTCCAGGCGACCACGACGCGCTTGGCTGAGAGCCGATCGATCTTCGGCGGCGCGACGAGTATGGGGCGCCCGCACTCCATCGCCGCCGCGCCGGGCGATACGCCGAGCCCTCCATCTCGAGGGTCGCCGCCAGCTTTTCGACCCACCACCACGAGATCCGCGGCGCGCGCCTGTTCGGCCAGGAAGCGCCGAGGGTCGCTGATGTCAGAACGCCATTCGACATTGTTCCCGGCGCCGACAGTGGAGACGAAGCTCGCCCTGGCGGCGGCGAGGTCGCTTTCGACCCGCGCCCTCTCGTCATCCATCAACGTCACGGACACGTTCGGCGTCATGTCTGTGTAGATCGGCACCAGCATCTGTTCGGCCGCGACGCCGATGAGATGGGAGCCGAAGTCGGCGGCGATCCCCATTGCAAGCCTGCCGCGAGACTTTGACTGCGGCGTCAAATCGAAATGGACGAGGATGCTCGCAAAACTGGCTGTGGGTTGTGTCGAGAGAGGCATCGTAGTCTCCCGTGGTCGATCCTTGTCTAACCTTCGGGCTGAACCTGATCCGCCGCCTTGACTTGGCTCAACGACGCCTGAGCGGAATATTTTCTTCACGCCTTCTTGGTGATAGGCAGGACAAAATTTGCATAAGAACTCTCAAATGAAGCTGAGTGTCTTGCTATTTTTTCGCCCGGGACGCTTGCATGCGCAGTTACGACCCGCCACCAAGTCGCGTGAGCCGCAACAATCTGAATTTTATCGAAACGATTTAGAGGTATGAAGTTCCCTAGCCACAGAAGCCATATCTTGATCCAAATCAATACGTCAGATCAGATTTACAGACAAAATGGGCGCTTATTTGATGCGACGCGACCTGACATTACATATAATAAAAAAAGATCTGATATAAATCGCAAGTGCAGCGAACCTATTCGTCGCAAGTCTATCGACCAACGATCCATGTCTGAGGGACGGTGAACGTTTGTCGAATACTATTGTGAACGTGCTGCAGGCAATGATGGGAAATGTTGGCAGCATACATGTCGAGGCAACTCCGATGACGTGACATCTGAGCAAAGCACACAAACGTAAACCCCATTCCGGTCAGGTGGAGAAGGCCTTCCCCCGCCCTGGGCCACCTGCGTAAGTCCGCATCACCGCGGAGTCTGGTGCGGAGCCGGACTGTGTAAACCGATGGGCCCTGCAAGAGCGATCAATCCGCGGCGTCCCTATGGTCGGGGCGCCGTTCATGTTGGCCGACAGCGGCCCTGTCGCCCCGCCGAGCCGACCAGACGAATGGCTTCACGGTCATGAACCATCATTCCTGCCACCATTGCGACCAGGAACAGCAGCGTCGCCGGCGCGCCGAGCGTGATTGAGGCGACGGCCGGCCCGGGGCAAAGTCCAGCCAGGCCCCAGCCCACGCCAAAAATTGCGGCGCCCCCGACGAGCTTTCCGTCGATCGTACGCCCGTGCGGCAGGTGGAAGCTCTCGTCGAAGATCGGTCGCCGCAACTGACGCGAGAGCCAAACGCCGATCGAAGCGACTGAGACCGCCCCGCCAAGCACGAAAGCGAGGCTCGGGTCCCACGCGCCATAAACGTCCAGGAAACCGCGGACCCGCGCCGGGTCTAGCATGCCCGAGAGGGCAAGCCCAAAACCGAACACCAGACCACTCAAACCGGTCGCGATGACGCGCGCGCTGTTCATAACGCGCTTCCGATGCGCATGAGGGCGACGGTGGCGATCGCCGTCGCCAGAAACACCGCGACGGCCACAATTGAGCGCGGCGACAGCCGCGCCAGCCCGACGACACCGTGGCCGCTGGTGCAGCCGGATCCCATGCGTGCGCCGTAGCCGACGAGAAGGCCGGCGATCACCAACACAGGAGCCGAACTGGTGAGATGGACCTCCGGCGCCCGACCAAAAGCGAGCGCATACAGCGCCGGACCCAGCGCGAGACCGGTCGTGAACGCGGCGCTCGCCGCCGGTCCCGCGTCGGTGCGACGCCAGAGCCCGCTCAGAATGCCGCTCACGCCTGCGACACGGCCGTTTAACATCATCATTAACGTCGCCGCGAAGCCGATGGCGACGCCGCCAGAGAGAAAGGGCAAGTATGAAGCGAGCGTCATGTGCGATTTCCTGCTGCCCGGAACGGCGGAATCGATGCGAGCTGGTCTTCCGCAACAGCTATCAACCTCGAATCTAATCGGCTTCTATTCGTCGCGCCGATGTTGAAGTGTTTTGAGATACGCGATCAGATCTGCAATCTGAGCGTTATCAAGCTGAAACATCGGCATCGTGGGATGGCCCGTAACGATGCCTTCAGCGAGCGCTTCGGCCAGCGTGTCGACCGGATATCGCGTGTGAAGGTCACGGAACGGCGGCGCAACCTTCAGCGCGCTGGCCCCCGAACTGCCGATTGCATGGCAACCGGCGCAGTTGGCTTTCGCGAAGGCGAGGCCTCGTTGCTCCCGCGGCTCCATCGCGAGCGGCGAAGTTACGAGGTGGGCCAAGAGCGCCAGCAACAGCGCGCAGGTTCCGAAGACCTTCCAGCATCTCACGGCGTCGCGCCAAGATGAGTTCGCGCGATGTCGTGGAACCGCTCGAGTTTCCGGCGTAGCCGGCCCTCGGACGCCCTGTGGCCTACCACCCCGAAATCCGCCAGATTCTCTCTCACAACCATTATAAGCTGCCCGTCGTCTCCGTCGATGTCCGACACGGCGAGATAGCGAGCGTAATGTTCGACAGCCTCGTTCCTCATTCCCATAAGACGAGCCGCCCAGCGGCCAAACATCCGGTCTCGAAGCGCGCGCACATGAAACGCGACGTCACGCTGATGAACGTATTTCGCTTCTTCAGCGCGTTCCCTTGTCTCGAACATATCAATCGATCCTCCGTCCAGAATCGCCGGACAATTCCTCAGCGAGGTAGACTGGCGCTTTCGAAACATTGACCAGCTTACGAAGAACAAGCACCGGGAGGGTGGAGTGAGCGAGCACTTTATTGGTGACCGAGCCGAGCATCATCGCCGACAGCCCCCGACGACCGTGGCTCGCCATAGCGATCAACTCGCAGCATCGCTCTTCGGCGACCCGGATAATCTCTCTAAACGGATCGTCGCTCCATCGCCGGACCGTAATGAACGCCACGCCCGCCTCCGATGCCGCGGTCCCGGCTTGTTCCAAAATTCGGTCCGC
This sequence comes from Methylopila sp. Yamaguchi, assembly GCF_002897035.1. GTDB lineage: Bacteria > Pseudomonadota > Alphaproteobacteria > Rhizobiales > Methylopilaceae > Methylopila. The sequence continues at coordinate 191,278 of NZ_BAUX01000003.1, read as the reverse complement.
ATGCGTCTCTTGTCGTCGCTCATACTCCTCACGAGAGGCCTCGATCATTTCGGTTGAAGTTGTGAACAGATGAAATGGCTCGTTGACCGTCACGAAGACGATCGCGGCGCCGGTCGCCGCGGCGAGTGCTATGGCTTGGTCGACGGCAAAGGTGGAGAGCTCGCTTCCATCCGTCGGCACGAGGATGCGTTGATAGGGCGACGCCCGCGTCGCGAGTTTTCCGACTGACACGATTGAGATGGTGGCTTGCGACATCGGATCCTCCCCTAGGAGAACCTCCGTTTCGCCCGTGGGCCCGTGCGCCGCCTTGATCCGGATCAAAGCAGTGAGGCCAAGCTTCGGCGATCCTGCCTCAGCTTTGAGACACGGAGGATCCCATGATCTCGCTCGAAGAAGCAGCAGCTGCTGCTGTGACCGCAGAGGCGGCGATACCTGATCCCGCGTTGATCGCGCTGAGCATGAAGTCGCTTGTCCTGGATCTCCCGCTCGCCATCGCTGCTGAGGCCACGCGTTTTAACGCGCGGATCGCTGTGGCTTGGTTCGATCACCTTAGCCGTATCGCAGCGCTGAACGGTTCGTCCGAGCCACGCGCGTTGCTGGAACCGGACAATGGCCCCACCGTCAACGTCGCGCCCACGTCGCCTTACGCCGTCGCGGCCAAGCTTGCGGCCTGACCAGCGGAGATGCTCGGATGACGTCGCAGAGCTTTTTAGTCGAGCGCCCGAGCGCCCGGCGGCCGCGCGCAAAACTAAGGCTCGTGCGGCTGCATCTGGCTCGCGAACCTCGGCATCCCACGGGGAGCGAGGTCCATGGTTACGCCTTCGTCTCTCCGCTCGACCGACATGGGATGCTCGACCCTTCGCTCTGGCGGAAGGAAAGGGCACGTTGCCGGGTCGTCCGGTTTTGGGCCGGCGAACAGGCGCTGTTCGGGTTGCTGAAGCATCGAGCCGGAGGCGCGGGCGGATCGACCTGGGTGTTCGATTTTGATCCTGATCGATCCGACGACGATGACACCGGCCACCGTCTGGATGCTCACCGTTTCCGTACCAACGAGTACGTGACCCTTGAGCATGAGGGCGAACCGCATGTGTTCCGCGTGGCGAGCGTCGACGATTTTGCGCCGGAGGACCGACTTGCGGCCCTGACAGCGCCCTACCCCACCTCATCGCGTCGGACGCCGTCGGCGGCTTGACGGCAATCAGGCTCCCCCGCCTCGCGGCGCCGCCCCTCCCCGGGTTGCGGCGGCGCCTTGGAGACCGCTTTAAACATTGACGCGGTACGGCGTTTTCCGGCGCGCGATTGAGGGTAGCAGTATCTCACGGCTCTACTTGGATCGCAGCGTCCTGATCCTAGGCGCTGACTAAGGATCGACAGATTTGCGCCTTGAGATGTGGGCCTGCGAACGATCGACGACACCGGCGACGGTCCCCGTCGCGGTGAGCTTCGGCCAAGTGATGTGCCCGGCGCCCATCCGCAGCTGACGCTTTAGCACATTGACGTCGGCGTCCGGGACGTCGCCGACCCTGTCGGCGACCCGGCGCTCCAAGAGCGCTCACGGCGTAATGGCCACCTTCAAGACGCCGTCGCGCTGATGCGCGAACAGCTCGTAAGCCTTCTCGATGTCGTCAAGCTTGAAACGGTGGGTGACAAGGGGGCGCATGTCGACCCTTCCCGACGCTATGACGGCCATCAGGCGGCGCATCCGTTCCTTGCCGCCGGGGCAGAGCGTGGTGACGATCGTGTGGTCGCCAAGGCCCGCCGCGAACGCGCCGACCGGAATGGTGAGATCTTTGGAATAGACGCCGAGGCTCGACAGCACCCCACCCGGACGCAGGGCGCGCAGAGCCGCCTCGAACGTCGCCGGCGTTCCAAGAGCTTCAATGGCGACGTCCACGCCTCGTCCGTCGGTCAAAGCCAGGATCTGCTCGACCGGGTCGCCGGCCCGAAAGTCGATCGCCTCGTCGCATCCCATCCGTCGGGCGGCGGCCAGCCGGGCGGGCACGGTGTCGACGCCGATGATGCGGGTCGCGCCCATCAGTCTGGCGCCAGCCACGGCGCTCAGGCCGATCGGGCCAAGCGCGAACACCGCAACGGCGTCGCCGATGCGGACCCCTCCCCGCTCCGCGCCGGAAAAGCCGGTGGACATGATGTCGGGACACATCAGGACTTGTTCGTCCGAGAGGGCGTCAGGAGCAGGGGCGAGGTTCGCCATGGCGTCCGGCACAAGAAGATAGTCCGCCTGCGCCCCGTCGATCGTATTGCCGAAGCGCCAGCCGCCCGTCGGCTTGAAGCCGTGCTTCTCGCGCGGCCCGTCTTGCGAGCCGAAGCCGCAAAGGCAGGCGTAGGAATGGCCGCTCGGCGTGATCGCGCCGGCGATCACGCGCTGGCCTTCAGCGTATCCCATGACCGCGGATCCCAGCTTCTCGATCACGCCCACGGGTTCATGCCCCACTGTGAGACCCCCGGAGACCGGATATTCGCCCTTCAGGATGTGAACGTCCGTCCCGCAAATCGTCGTGGTCGTCACCCGTATCAGGGCGTCGAGCGGCCCGACGTCGGGAACAGGCTTGTCTTCAAGTACGATCCGGCCCGGCTCGACGAAGATCGCAGCTCTCATCTTTGGCATGGGACGGCTCCGTTGGCTTGGCCACGCTTCGGTTTCCGCCAGCGTCGCTACAGAGGCCGCGGCGGTCCTTGACCTTGCGCAATCTCGATCCCGCCCCCGCAGGCGGTTGCTGACGCAGATCAAAGCGCCCCGAAGACCACGGGTTCATCGATCGAAACGACGGCGGACGCCGTCCTGGAACCGCTCGTCGAAGGCCGCCGTTCGCAGACGCCTCGCCGACGAGCCCGAAGGGAGAGCAGAGATGTCGGATGCTGGATTGAAGTCGCTGGTGGAAGAGGAACTGGAGTTCGAGCCCAGCGTGAACGCCGCGCATATCGGCGTGGCGGTTCGCGACGGCGTCGTGACGCTGACGGGCCACGTCGCGAGCTACGCGGAGAAGATCGCCGCGGAGAAGGCGACGCAACGGGTCCGTGGCGTGAAGGCGATCGCCGAAGAAATCGAGGTCCGCTACCCCTATGACGGCAAGCGGAGCGACGAGGAGATCGCCAAGCGGGCCGTCAACGTCCTGGACTGGAACACGCAGGTGCCGACGTCCGTGAAGGTGAAGGTGGAGCGCGGCTGGGTGACCCTGTCGGGCGTGGCCGATTGGCAGTACCAACGCGAGGCCGCCGAATTCTCCGTGCGGAAACTGGATGGCGTCGTGGGCGTGACCAATACCATCGCGCTCAAGGACCGACCAAAGGCCGCTGACGTGCAGAAGAAGATTGAGGACGCGCTGAAGCGCAACGCCGCGCTGGACGCCGCCGCGATCCATGTCACCGTCGCAAACGACAAGGTGAGCCTGACCGGCCGGGTCCACAGCTGGCAGGAGCGCCGCATCGCCGAGCAGGCCGCTTGGTCGGCTCCCGGCGTCAAGTCCGTCGACGACGCCATCAGCGTCGCTGCTTAATCCGCCGCGGATGCCCCGGACCGCATGACGCCCGTGTGGTCCGGAGCACACTGCAGCAGGCATCGGGCGATTTGCGCAACGAAATGCAAACAGCAGGAGCGCGCCATGTCAAAGGAACTCATCGAGACTCAGAGTCCAGATTCCAATTCGGCGCCCGTGCGCCGGCATCTGATGCGGGATTTCGATCGCCTGTTCGATAGGATGTCCTCCGCGATCGAACTCCCGGCCATCGAGCGCATCGTTGAACGCGCGGGCGTGCAGAATGGTTTTGCGCCGGCGATCGACATCGTGGAGACGGATGGCGAATACAAAGTTATGGCGGAAGTTCCTGGGCTGGAACCGTCGCAGGTTGATGTGTCGGTTGCGAGCAACATGCTTGTCATTAAGGGCGAGAAATCGCGCGAGAACGAGAGAACTGAGGGAGGAGCCCACATCTCGGAGCGCACCTTTGGCTCGTTTCGTCGAAGCTTCCTGCTCCCGGACGACGTCGACGCCGGTCAGATCGAGGCCAACCATCGCCATGGCGTCCTGACAATCCGCCTGCCCAAGACGAAGGAAGCGAAGCAGCTGAAAAAGATCGAGATCAAGGCGGAAGCTTAGATGTCGCTGCTGCGAGGTCCCTCGGCGCAGTCGACGGACCTCGCGCCTATCGGCGAAAGCGGACTTCCGTTCGGTGAGAGCGGTTCACACCATTCTCGGGACATGCCTTCCAGTCCGGAAGAGCTCGTCGGGCTTGACCCTAGACCACAGAAGAGAGGCGTTCTTGCGCTGGGCCTGAGCGCGTTTGTCGTCCTTGCACTGATCGTTGTCATCCTGATGGTTTTAAACCAAGCTGATTTCAATTCGGGCACAATTGATCAACGCGCCCGCGCAAAGGCGATCGAGGAGCGGTGCCGGCAGTCGTGCAGCGCGTGGCTCGCCCCTCAGTGCGGGGCGCAAAAATCGGGGCCACACGAGAGCATCGCCGAATGCGTTAGCAGCCTAGCGCCAGTCTTTCAGAGCTGCTTAAAGCAATGCAGATGAATCAGATGGCTTCGCCGTTCAGTCCACCGCGTTGAAACGTCAAATCCCGCCGTCGGAACTGGATCTTCGCAAGCTCAGCCGCGGCGAGGTACGCAAGACTGACCGCCAACATCGCAACGACGATAATCGGCGGCAGCATATCGAAGCCGAAAACGTGGCCGATCGGCGTCAGCGCGAGCGCGCAAGCCACCAAGATCGCGCCAGACGAGGTCGTGATTAAGATCGTATGAGGCCGGCTGAGCCAAAGAGGCGAGGTGCTGCGAATTACAAAACCACGAGTATCTGAGTGATCGTCGACTCAAAAAACCACCCTGTCTGGAAAGTGAGAACGTCCGCACTAAACGCAGACCTTAGTATGACGAAGGTCGCAATGTCGAACGCCGACGATAGGGGCCCCATAACAAGCATGAAGCGATAGATCTGCCTGATGTCCCAGACATGAGGTTCACGCGTTTCAATCTCATCCACCCTGTCGAACGGGATGCCCGCTTCACTGACGTCGTAGATCATGTTGTTCAGCAGAACTTGGACCGGTGACAGTGGAAGGAAGGGCAAGACGGCCGAGGCAATCGCCATCGAGACCATGTTTCCGAAGTTAGACGCCATCGCCATCCGAACGTATTTCAGGATGTTTGCGTGGGTGCGCCGCCCTTCCTCTACTCCATCCGACAGCACGCGGAGATCAGGCTGCAGCAGGATCAAGTCAGCGGCGGCGCGGGCGACATCGGTCGCGCTGTCAACCGAGATGCCGGCGTCCGCGACCTTGATCGCCGCCGCATCGTTGATCCCGTCGCCCATGAAGCCGACGGTCGACCCTGTCGCTGTCAGAGCGCGGACGACCGCGACTTTTTGGCCGGGCGCGAGCCGGGCGAACAGATCGACCTGCTGGACGATAACGCCCAACGCCGACTCCGACATTTTCGCGATCTCGGCTCCGGTCAACACCCTAGCGGCGTCGATGCCAACCCCTCGCGCCACATGCGCGACGACAGCGGGCGAATCTCCCGACAGAATTTTGACGCGCACACCCTGTTGCGCAAGCCGCGCGATCGCATTTCCAGCGGACGCTTTGATGGGGTCGGCGAAGAAGCAGAAGCCGGCCAACAAAAGATCGCGCTCATCGTCCGTAGTGAGCGCTTGCGCATTGAGGTCGGCGGCCCGAACGGCGACGGCCAAGCAGCGTAGTCCCTCGGACGCCTTCATTTCGACGAAGGCCAGAATGCGCCTCCGCTCCAGCTCGTCGAGCGGAATTATGCTCGCTCCTTTCGTCATCCGTCCGCAGACGTCAAGCATCGCTTCCGGCGCGCCTTTCGTGACAATCATCCGTTCCCGGTTCGATCGACGAGCACCGACGCGCGGCGGCGTTCGAAATCGAAAGGCGCCTCTGCGATGAGGCATGCATTGGTGGGCGGTGGCGCAACCGCCGCGATAGCATCGTCAAGCGGAGAGCGCGCCCCCGTCGTAAGGCTTGCATTGAGCCCGGCGAGGACGAGCACCTCAGCGCTCGTAGCGCCTTCCGCGTTGACGTAAGAGGTAAGCGCAACCCTGGCGTCCGTCAGCGTTCCAGTCTTATCGGTGCACAGAACATTCAACGCTCCAAGGTCGTGGATCGCGGACAGCTTTTTTGCGACGACGCCGCGCTTCGCCATTCGTACGGCGCCGCGGGACAATGTGACGGTTGTCACCATCGGCAGCAGTTCCGGGGTCAAGCCAACCGCGAGGGCCAGCGCGAACAAAAAGGCTTCAAGCGCCGGCCGATGCGCCGTCAGCTGCGCGAGGACTACGAAAAACGAGAGGAACAGCGTCATTTTGATGAGGAGACGCCCAAGCTCGCCGAGCCCGCGATCGAGGGTGGTCGGCAGCTCATCGGACGAAAGGGCCTCGGCGACTCCGCCGAAGACGGTGGCCGCTCCGGTCTTCGCAACAACCATCCGGCTAGAGCCGCTGATTACGATCGAGCCTGCGAACAAGGCGTTCACCGCGTCCCCGATCGAGGAGGCCATGTTTGAGCCAGGACGCTTGTGAACGGGGTATGGCTCGCCGGTTAGCGCCGCCTCATCAACGAGAATATTTTGTGCCGAGATAATGAGGCCGTCGGCAGGCGTCAGGTCGCCAGCCCTCAACTCGACCACGTCGCCAGGAACGAGACGGTTGACCGCGATCCGCTGAAGCGTTCCATCCCGCAACACGGCTGCATTGAGCGCCACCGAGCTCTTCAGCTCTTCGGCTGCCGTCTCCGCCTTATGCTCCTGCCAGATCTCCAAGGTGATCGACATCACCACCACCCCGGCGATGATCGCGCTGCTCGAAACATCGCCCAGCGCTCCGGCCAAGACGCCCGCAATCAGCAAGAGCGCGACGAGCGGCTGCGACAGTCGCGTCACCACCTTGCCGAGGACCCTCGAGCGAACCTGAGCGCGCGCCTCGTTGGGGCCGTAAAGGTCGATACGACGCGCTGCCTCGGTGGTGGAGAGACCCGACGCCGTTGCGGCCAGCCGCGTCAGGGTGCTGTCGAGGCGCTTCGTCCAGAACGGCGGGTCCGGCTCGGCGGCGGCCGATGTCTTGGACACCTGATCGGAGGCGAAGTCGCAATGCTTCGGTATGGACGCTGCCATGATCAAGTTTCCAGGTGCGCTCTCCGGAATCACCCCCAGCGCCGGAGCAAACCAAAAGCAACCAAGCTGACCGGGCGGCTTTGATTTCGCTCAATGTAGTGTCCGCTCGGGCCTGCCTTCGATCGCAGCGCAAGACCCCAATGGACACGCACCGTGACTTCGGAAGGCCTTCCGAACGCTCGCGAAAAAACATCATCCCAACCTCAATTCGGGCAACGCGAAGGCCGAAGAGCAATTCAAGGCCGCTTCCGCCGCTCACGAGATCCTGGCCGCCTCCGACAGGCGCGCCAGCTTCGATCGCGGTTAGATCGACGCTTCTGGCCATGCCCAGGCCCCATCGGGCGGCTATCGCAAGCGTTACACCCTCTAGATCTCCTTCCTGGAAGCCGTGAGCGGAGCGCCGCCCCGGATCGCCCTTCCCGATTGAGGCTTGCTCAACATCATGATCCCGTCTGGCGCCGAAGACGGCCAAACATTGAGGCTCCGGGGAAGTGCGGAGAAGCTGGAACGCCCCGGAGAAAGTCAGGGGCGAACTCGCGGAACGCCCAAAGCGGCATAGCGGCTAAGGCGCCAAGTCCGACCACATCCGGATGCGGACGATATCTCCCCGACACAGGCGTTCTGCCTCGCCGTTGATTCACATCAATGATGAAACGGCGGCATTTGCGTTCATGAGCGACGGGGGGCCCCATGACAAACCTCGCGCTTGCTCCGCTGAATTTGAAGGCCGCGCGCCGAGCGCCCCCGCCGCCGGATCTTAGCCCGCCGACGCGTCGGATCGCGGAGACCGAAAATTTGCCTGTCATGACGGCGTTGGGCGCGACGATCGATCGCTCGCTCAACGCAGGCCTTGCGCGGTTGACCGGCGGCCTCTCTCCAGCCGGCTTGGCGGAGGCTTGGTTCGACTGGGCCCTCCATCTTTCGGGCTCGCCTGGCAAGCAGATCGCCCTGGTCGACAAAGCCCTGCGGAAGTCGCTGAAGCTAGTCGATTTCATGCTACGATCAGCAAGTAATCCGGACGCTGAGCTTTGTATTCAGCCATTGCCGCAAGACAGGCGGTTCGCCGACCCTGCATGGCGTCGTTTGCCCTTCAGTTTTTATTTTCAGGCATTCCAGCTTCAGCAGCAGTGGTGGCACAACGCCACCAACGACGTCGCCGGCGTGTCGTCACATCACCAGGAGATGGTGGCCTTCGCAGCGCGTCAGCTTCTCGATATGGCGGCGCCGTCGAATTATGTCACGACCAATCCGATCGTCTTGAAGGCGACGCTGGAGAGCAGCGGTGAAAATCTACACGCGGGATTGCAAAACCTCTACGAAGACTGGTCAAGACTGGTTGCAGGCAAGCCCCCGGTGGGGGCGGAAGACTTTGTGGTCGGCCGGGACGTCGCAACCACCCCGGGTGAGGTGATCCTTCGAAACGAACTGATTGAACTCATTCAATATGCGCCGACGACGCCCACAGTGGCGGCCGAACCGCTGCTGATCGTTCCGGCGTGGATTATGAAATACTATGTCCTCGACCTTTCGATGACCCATTCCCTGGTTCGTCATCTGGTTGGCTCGGGCTTCACCGTCTTCATGATTTCGTGGAACAATCCGGACGGCGGAGACGCGAACCGCGGGATCGCGGACTATCTCCGCCTCGGCCTCGCCGCCGCGCTTGACGCGATCGACACCGTGGCGCCTGGCGAAAGAGTTCACGCCGCAGGCTATTGTCTTGGGGGAACGCTGCTCGCCATCGGCGCGGCAGCCATGGCGCGCGACGGCGACGAGAGACTGGCGTCGCTTACGTTGATCGCATCCCAGGTCGACTTCACGGAAGCGGGCGAACTGACGCTGTTTATCGACGAAGCCCAGGTCCGCTTCCTTGAGGACGTGATGTCGATCGAGGGCGTTTTGGAAGCCCGACAGATGGCGGGCGCCTTCCAGATGTTGCGGTCAAACGACCTTATCTGGTCTCGAGTCGTCCGAGACTATCTGCTTGGCGAACGGACGCCCATGACCGACATCTCGGCTTGGAATGCGGACGCTACGCGCATGCCCGCCCGCATGCATGGCGAGTATTTGCGCGGCCTTTTTCTTCAGAACGACCTCGCCGAGGGGCGGTTTACGGTCGATGGACGGCCAATCGCCTTGGGAGATATCCGCACGCCGATCTTCGCGCTCGGTACAGAGCGCGATCACGTCGCCCCATGGCGTTCGGTCTACAAGATCAATCTCCTGACCGACACCGAGGTCACGTTCGCTCTCGTCTCCGGTGGCCATAATCGCGGCGTGGTCTCGGCGCCCGGTCAGGATAAAGGCGTCTATGCTCGCATCGGCACCGCGACGCGGGAGGACCCATATCGGGATCCGGATGACTGGCGCTCGTCTCACGAAGCAAGAGATGGCTCATGGTGGCCGCTCTGGTCCGACTGGATGAAAACGCACTCGTCTGGGCACGCGGCTGCGCGCGCGCCGCGGGAAAGCCTTGCGCCGGCGCCTGGGGCCTACGTTCTGGAACGGTGACACCCAATAGCTTCGGTTGACGCGAGCTATCCAACACTGCCGGCCAGATGCGCCTTGAAGCCAAGCTCGGCGGTCAACCGATCTTGATCCTGATCAAAGACCTCGCTTCGACAGGCCCCCACGATGAGCGCCCTCAGCGATCCGCCGAGCGTCACAGGAGGCTCATATGCCGACAAGCGAAACAATCCGTTCAACCGCGAGCAATGGCTCCGCGCCGCCTTTCGCCGACATGCTCTCGCCCAAGCTCGCCTTTGGCGCGTGGCGATCCATGCTGTCGGCTTCCACTGCGTTTACGATCGAAGCGTTGCATTTCGGGAGCCGACGCTTGGAGGCGCAGGCGGAGTTTCTCTCCAACCTACTGACCTGTAAGGATCCCGCCCAAGCCTTCGAAAAGCAGTCAAGCTTCATGCAGCGCACCATGGAGGAATATGGTCGCGAAGCCGAAGCGATCGTCCAAAAGGTTCGTGACAAGTCAACGGAACAAGCCAAGGCAGCATGAGGTCTAGTGGCCTTCGCTATAAGCCGCACCATGAACTCCTTGGCCGATCCGACTGCCGAACTGACCAACCGCGTCGCCTGCATCGGTGGCGCCGTGGAAAAATTGGTCACGCATGGAACTCGCGCCTTTCTCGAAGGCCGCGTCCTCGAGAGCGCGCGGTCCGCCGAAAGCCGGAAGCGGATAAGCGAGGCGGAGCGAGATTGCGTCGACTTCGCGCTCACGCTTTTGGCCCAACGGGAGCCTTCGCCTGGCGATGCGCGGGCCATCGTCGCATCTCTTGAAATTGCTGACGCCTACAAACGGATAGCTGACCTCTGGATGGAGATCGCGTCGCGCCCGCAGTTGGCGAAGCTGCTCCCGGAATTGCCTGAGTCGGAGAGGACATACGCAGCGCTGTTGGCACTGACAGCAAATCAATTGCAAATCGCCGGCGGCGCCCTGCGCAGCTTTGATCCAGGTCTCGCTCGCACCCTGTTTGAAAGGGACCGCGCGGTCAGAATGGCCCGGGCCGAAGTTCTCTTCTCCGCAGTGCGGATGCTGAGGCTTACTCCTCGCACCATGTACACTGTGGTCGACGCTCTGGCGTGCGCGAGGAGCATGCAACGGATTTCCGCTTACGCAACGTCGATCGCCGACGCAGTGGTCTTCATGAAGACCGGGCGAGAAAAATGGATAGCGGACCAAGCCGCCAGACCAGCCGGGCGGCACGTCGGCGAAGCGGCATGAAGGCGATGGTCCTGCGAGTTCGCGGAGCCTCACTCGCGCTCGAAGAGCGGCAGACGCCAAGCCCCTCGTTCGGCGAACTCCTGGTCCAGATCGAGGCGTGCGCCGTTTGCCGCACCGACCTTCATGTCGTCGATGGCGATTTGACGAAAGGGCCAGTCCCAATCACGCCGGGGCACGAGATCGTCGGAAGGATCGAAGCGCTGGGGCAAGGCGTTGCGGACCGACGCCTCGGCGATCGCGTTGGCGTTCCTTGGCTGGGCGGCGTCTGCGGCGCTTGCGGCTACTGCGCGAGCGGACGCGAAAACCTCTGCGACGATCCAACTTTTACAGGCTACACCCGCGACGGCGGATTTGCGACGCACGCGATCGTCAGGTCCGACTTCGCCTTTTCGCTCGCGGGCTACGACGATCCCGTCGCCGCCGCGCCCCTTATGTGCGCCGGGCTTATCGGCTGGCGATCGCTGCGCATGGCCGGCGACGCCCGACGGATAGGGCTGTTTGGTTTCGGAGCCGCGGCTCATATTCTTGCCCAAGTCTGCGTCTGGCAGCATCGCGACGTCTTCGCGTTCACTCGGTCTGGCGATAAAGCGGCGCAGGATCTTGCCCTATCGCTTGGCGCCAAATGGGCCGGCGCCTCCGAAGACAGCTGTCCGCAGGAACTGGACGCCGCAATCGTCTTCGCGCCGGTCGGGGCGCTTGTGCCTGTTGCGCTCAAGACGGTGCGCAAAGGAGGGCGCGTGGTCTGTGGGGGGATCCATATGACAGACCTGCCTCGCTTTCCCTACCGGCTGCTCTGGGGAGAACGAGCGGTGCTGTCGGTCGCCAACCTGACCCGCCAGGACGCTGCGGAGTTTTTAGCGATCGCTCCGATGGCCGGCGTCCGAACAGTCACCAAGCGTTATCCGCTCGAGCGTGCCAACCAGGCGCTTGACGATCTTCGTGCAGGCCGAGTTTACGGCGCCGCCGTCCTGGTTCCTTAGGCGCGATGAGGGTAGCCGTCGCAGAACGCGACCGATGCTGCCGCGCGGCTAATCCTTCGACCATGCGGGCTCTGTTAAAGCGAGATCCGACTTGTCTCAGCTCGCAGCGCAACGCAGTCACGCTGTCGCCGTTCGCACCGCGCAAGATCTGAACCGCCGGTTGGAACGGCTCTTACTGGAGCTCGCCCTTAAATGCCCTCGGTCTGAGCGAGGGTCCGTCGATCAGGAGAGAGACGGCCAATGAAGAAGAGCTGGTTCCGCGAGAAGCAGATCATCGGCATACTTTGGAGCAGCAGGCTGGATTGCCTTTCGCCGAAGTCTGCCGGAAGCACGGGATGAGTGACGCGACGATCTACACCCGACGTTCGCGTCACGGCGGCATGGAAGTGTCGGACGCCCGACGACTGAAGGCGAGGCGCTCGGAAAAAATATACGACATAGCCGATGGATGTCGCGACCGTCTCGACGCGCACCGGCCGCCGATCAGCGGCGCGGGCGCGAAACATCTGAAGCGGGTTGGCATGAGGTCGCGGGAAGACGCCCATGAGCGTCTTCAACCACGCCGATATCTACGCGGCCCTTCCTGTGCTGGAGACGATGCGATCCGGCCCGCCAATGACAATGAGTACGGGCTGGCGGCGAGCATCTGGACCCGCGAAGTGGACCGATCGCTGCGCGCCGCCCAGGCTGCGAACGCCGGCTCCGTCTGGATCATCGATTGGGCGAAGGTCTACGACGGGACTGAGAAAGAGGGCTTCAAACAAGCCGGCCTCGGTAGACTGGACGACTTGGCTGCGCTTGGGCATTTCGTCGAACACTAGAACTTCGCTCTAAAACCTGGCCTGAACCGGCGCTGACGGCGCCGGTCGGTTGGCTAGGCAGGTTGGCTCCGCGTGGCCATCTCAGCTGCAATCGACAGACACGCCGGGCCGTTGCGAACAAGCGCTCGAGGTTAGCCTCCTCGTTGATTGGGCCAGCCACCGCGCGGCCGCTGGTTCGCGCTGCGTCATTAGCGGTCCTCGATCTAGCGCCCTCTTGCAGACATCAGACAGCCGCGGGCGTCCGGCGTGCAGACTGCAGGAAAAGCATCGTGGATCGGATCGACACGTAGCAGACCACCAAGTTCGCCGCCACGAACAGCACAGGCGCGATCGCGGCCGCGGGGCCTGTGTCGCCGCGTGCGACGAGCTTCAAAGCCGTCGACGCAAGCGCGGTCGCGCCGAAGGTGAAGGCCCAGTAGGACGGCGCGAAGGGCTGCTTCATGATCCAGGACAGGAGCCGGATAAGAACCAGCGCCTGCAGGACGCCGTATCCGAGAAGCGCGTGGGCGAGAACGTCGGGCGGTCCCTGCGTCACGGAGAGATAGGCAAGCGCCCCGACAGGGGCTGGCGCGAGCTGGATGCCAAGCGTCGGTCGCAACGGCGGCGGCAACGGATCGGCCGTCAGCAGGCGGTGGATCAGCACGGATTCGATCGCGAGCCACGAGAACAGGCCCCCGCCGAAGAAGGCCTGTCCCCAGTCCGGATATCCTAGAGCGCCGAGCGAGGCCGCGGAGACGAAACTGCCTGCGACAGTCGGCAGATACAGAACCGGCGTGGTGGTCGCGGGATCGCGTCCCCCCTGCCAGAGCCCGCCCGTGCGCCAGACCGCAAAGCCCAGCGTGAACAGGCCGCCAGCCGCCATCAGGACGATCGCCAGCGGCCTCGAATGCGGCAGGGCGCCGGCCCCGACCAGCATCGTGGCGACGCCCACGAGGCCGATGAAGCAGCACTGGACCGGGTGGAGCGCCTCTTCGATCGAGGCAGCGCGTGCGTTCACCCATTTGGCGGCATAGAGCGCGACCAGTGCAAGCCAGACGACCCCGGCAGCGGCATAGAGCGCCTCGCCGGGCCAGACCGGCAGGCCCCAGGCGTCATGGGCGGCGCGCCAGCTCCCGCCGAGCCCGGAGAGACCGAGCACCGACCCAAAGAACGATGCAGGTATAGGCGGGACCTTCATGGCGGCCTCTCAATGGTCTCGCGTCAAAACCCGGACAGGACTGTCTTGCCGATCGCCCGGGCGCTTTCCTGCGCGGCATGGGTCGCGGCGTCGATCTTCTCCATCTCCTCGCGCAGGGTCGAGCGAAGAACGCCCGCGTCCACCAGTTTCGAGACATCGGAGAGGATCTTGTCCTGCTCGGCGATGTCCGCCCTGCCGAACAAGCCGTGTGAACATCAACTCCCAATGCACCGACAGGCCGCGGTCAGCCGAGGCCATTTGCCGAAATCTTAGACCGGGAAAGTTCGCCTCGGGTCAGCTCATGACTCGGGCTTGCGGTGGTGGTTAGTGCTAGGCTGTGACGCCAGCGGACGCTCAGCTAGTTCGCCACGCTTGCCCCGTCGCGCGTCGCTATTTGGCGAGCACGCCATTGCGCAGGCGCTAAGCCGAATTCGCGCTTGAACGCACGACTGAAAGCCTCCTCGGATTCGTATCCAACCGAATGGGCGAGGTTGGCGATCGAAGCGCGGGTCTCCTGCAGGTTCAGCTTGGTAGTTTGCAGGCGCCAGTTGATGACGTAGCGCATCGGCGGCACGCCCACGAGCCGCGTGAAGCGCTCGACAAAGGCGCTATGCGACAACGCCACTTCCTTGGCCAAGGTCTCAGTCGACCATGGCGCGCTCAGCTTGCCGTGTATGAGCGCGAGCGCTCTGCCGACATGGGGATCAGCGAGGCCCCTCAGCCAACCGGTGTTATGAGCTTCAAGCGTGGCCGCATATTCGCGCACCGCCTCGGTCAGAAGCAGCTCTGAGAGCCGCGACATGACTCCGGACGAGGCGAGCTTTCCTTGCGTCAGTTGGCCCGCGGCGAACCGAACCGAAGCCTCGACCCAGTCACGCGACGCGCCCTCACGGATGTCGAGCTTCAGCAGTCGGGGCAGCGCGGCGAACAGCGGGTTGTAGAGATCGTCGCTTGCGAGAAAGCCGCACACCATGTTGGTCGGCTCGCCGCCGCCGCCGTGGGAGGCCTGCGCCAGCCCGCCATCGGCTGACGGCTGGATCAGCTCGTGCGCGTTCACGGCGGCGAGGCCAGCCGCGCTCGCCAGGATGTGGGCGTCGTTGCGGGGCAGGAGCACGACCTCCCCGGCGCGCACCTCCATGTCGGGCTCGCCCTCCACGGTGACAAGCATCCGCCCATCGATGACGCAGTGATACGAGATCAACTGGGCGGGCGTCGCCAGAAACGGCGTCACGTCCTCCGGCGTGAGCTGCGACAGCACGCACCACGGCGCCGTCATCCGGACGTCGAGAAAGACGCCGCCCGTCAAACGAACCGACCGGAGCACCTCCGCAAGCGGATCCGTCACGGGGGCGTCCTCCAGATATGGACGAACGGTCAAGTGATCCGGCGGCGCGATCATTCGTCCGGCAGACGGCCCGGAGTAATCCATCGGCCGCGGACAGTAGCCGGTCGCCGGCTTCCCCGCTTCCCCCGACCCCTCTGACCGCCGCGCGCGGGTCATGAGCGTGAGCGACAGCGCGCCCGTCAGATTATCAGAGGAGTGACTGGTGATGAACTGTACATTGGTTGCGGCCGACTACGCGACGATCAAGCAACGCCAGCAGGCCGCCTGGGCCTCCGGAGACTACGCCGTTGTCGGCGCCACCCTCCAGATCGTCGGCGAAACCCTCGCCGAGGCGGTGGACCTCCCATCGGGCGCCAAAGTCCTCGACGTCGCGGCTGGCAACGGCAACGCGACGCTCGCCTTCGCGCGGAGGGGCTGCGAGGTGGTTGCCACCGATTACGTTCCGGCTTTGCTCGACCGCGCCCGTGAACGCGCGGCCGCCGAGGGCTATGACGTCGCCTTCCGCGAGGCGGACGCCGAAGCGCTGCCCTTCGCCAACGGGAGTTTTGACGCCGTGGTCTCGACCTTTGGCGTGATGTTCGCCCCCGACCAGGCCCGGGCGGCAAGCGAACTCCTCCGCGTTTGCCGGCCCGGCGGCCGGATCGGCCTCGCCAACTGGACGCCGGAAAGCTTCATCGGGCAGGTGTTCAAGACGATCGGCAAGCACGTTCCCCCGCCGGGGGGCGTCAACTCGCCGGCGCTCTGGGGCTCCAGCGACTGGATCGAGAAGACCTTCGCCGCCCGCGCGCGTTCAATCGCAATCGAACGCCGGACCTTCCTGTTCCGCTACCGCTCTCCCGAGCAGTTCGTGGACGTTTTCCGCACCTTCTACGGCCCGGTCCACAAGGCGTTCCTGGCCTTGGATCGCGCAGGCCAGGCCGAGCTTGAACGCGACCTGCTCGCAACGATCGCGCGCTTCGACACGACGCGCGACAGCTCGGCGCGCATCGCCTCAGACTACGCGGAAATCGTCATCACCCGATGATTCATAACGTTATCCATCACGATGGGTCAAAGTCATGGCTAAATACAAAGGCGCTCTTCCTCAGCTTTCCGACAAACTGTTTCTCACGGCAGGGGGATTAGAGACCACGCTCATTTTTCACCAGGGCGTGGAGTTGCCTTACTTCGCCGCTTTCATCCTCATGGATGCGGAAGATGGCGAGGCACGGCTTGCGGAGGAATGCGCGCGATTCGCCGAGATCGCGCGGGGCTCGGGTCTAGGCTTCATCCTCGACACTCCGACATGGCGCGCAAATCGGGATTGGGGCGAAAAGCTTGGCTACAACGCGGCGGCGCTTGACGTGGTGAACCGTCGCTCAATCGAGATGCTCATCAGGTTGCGGGAGCGTTTCGAGACGCCCGCCTCACCGATGGTGATCAGCGGGACGATCGGCCCAAGGGGCGATGGCTATCGCCCGGACGACATGATGTCGGTCGAGGAGGCGCAAGCCTATCATTCAGCCCAGATCGCCTCGTTCGCGGCGAGCGACGCGGACATGGTCGCGGCCTTCACGCTGTCATATGCGGCTGAGGCGATCGGCATCGTTCGGGCGGCGACTGAGGCCGGAATGCCGGTCGCGATCTCGTTTACTCTCGAAACCGACGGCCGGCTGGCGACCGGTATGTCGCTCCGTGACGCGGTGGCCGCCATCGACGACGCGACCGGCGGGGCCGCAGCCTATTTCGAGATCAACTGCGCCCACCCCACTCATTTCACCCAGGCTTTTGAAACGGACGGAGCGTGGATTCAGCGGCTGCGTGGGCTGCGCGCCAACGCATCGAAGCGCAGTCATGCCGAGCTCGACGCATCCCCTGATCTTGACGCTGGCGATCCGGGCGAGCTCGGGCGCGAGTACCGCGATATACGTCGGCGGTACGGACAGTTCACCGTGCTCGGCGGCTGCTGCGGCACCGACCATCGCCATGTCGAGCAGATATGCTTGGCCTGCACGGCCGACGAGGCGCGCGCCGCCTGAACATGCAATCCAATGAAGGATTGGAAACGGCCACATGTCCGCCGCCGTTTCGCGCCAGGAGCAGTCATCTCCTGGCGCGTCGTCAGCGGACATGTATCTTGGTCAGCCTTCCGGTAACGCCGCGGCGCCGTGTAGAGCGTGATTGGGTAGTCGCGCACCCGCACCCCCGTGGCGTTATGGATAGCGTTCGCGACCGCCGCGGCCACGCCGCAGATGCCGAGCTCGCCGACCCCTTTCGCCTTCATCGGCAAGGAGTACGGATCCGTCTCGTCGAGGAACACGACCTCCTGGTGCGGGATGTCGGCGTGGACCGGAACCTCGTCCCCCGCGAGGTCGTGGTTCACGAAGAAGCCGCGCTTCTTGTCGACCGTTAGCTCCTTCATCAGCGTGGCGCCCGCGCCCATTGTTTCATGATGGCGCTCTGGACCGGACAGCGGCAAGGCGATCTCCTGCGCCTTCCCTGGTCCGCCTATGACGGGGAGCGGATCACGCTGAAGCAGGGCAAGACTGGCGTTCGCGTCTGGATTCCCATCGGGGAGCCGCTGAAAGCTCTACTCGACGCGGCGCCCCGAAAGGGACGGACAATTCTCACGACCGAGGCCGGCAAGCTCTGGACGGAAACCGGGTTTCGCGCGTCGTGGCGCACAGCGGTGAAGCGAGACGGAATCAATGGGGTGACGTTTCACGATCTTCGCGGCACGGCCGTCACGCGGCTGGCGCTTGCAGGATGCTCCGAAGCGGAGATCGCGACGATCACGGGTCACAGCATGAATGACGTCGGGAAGATCCTCGACGCCCACGATCTGCGACGAGATTCTGCCCTCGCCAGATCGGCAATTCAGAAGCGCGAAGCTTACGAAGCGAGCGAGGGATTCGCAATTAGCCGCCCAACCGGGGCGTGCTACACTGACTCTGAAACAGGAAAAAGCGCTGTAAAGTCAATTGGTAGCGGAGGAGGGACTCGAACCCCCGACACGCGGATTATGATTCCGCTGCTCTAACCAGCTGAGCTACTCCGCCACGGCAGGGGTCGCATGAGCGTCCCCGCGGCGCGGGCGGATATAAGGAAGGGCGCGGAACGGTGTCAAGCGGCGGACGCCGAGAAAGGCGCGTCCCGGCGCAGCGCTGAAACACCGTCTTGCCGCCGCGGAGCCGCGCGCCGTCGGCGCCTCAGCGGCGGGCGGAGCGGCGGACAGCGCCGGCCGGAACGCCCTTGGGGTCGTAGCCGACGAGGATGCGCCAGCCGCGGAAGCGGTTTTCCGGGATCGGCACCACGATGTCCTGCTCGAGATGCGGGAATTGCGCCTGGGTCTGGCCCGCCGGCACCACCACGTCGATCACATGGACCTGCGAGTAGATCGGCTTGTCGGCCTCGTCGACGACCGCAACGCGCAGCGGCAGGCGGAAGGCGCCGGGCGCGCCCTTCGGCCCGAGAATCACGCGGCCCGTGACGCCGACTCGGATCGCCGCCTCGACGCCGAGGCTGGAGCACTGCCGCGCGGTGTCGACCAGATTGGCCTGGTAGCGCACCGAGAACGGGTCGGTCGCGGAGGGCGGATCATAGGCGCGGAAGGCCGCCGTGCCGTCGAGGATCTCGATCGGCGGGCAATCGCGCTTGAGGGCGTCGTCCACCGGCGGCGTGATCGGGGGCGGGTTGGCGTTGCCGAGCAGCAGCTTCGTCGCCACGCTTTCCTGGCCTGGGGCGCCGGCCTGCTGGTCGCCGCCCACCGTGCTGCACGCGGACAGCGCCAGCGCCGCCGCGCCTGCCAGGAGATGGATGCCAGCTTTCGTCCGTCGTCCGTCGCCGCTACGCATACGCCTCGCCCCCGGAACAGGCGCCGCGGGCGGGACGGCCCCGGCGCGCGGGCTTTATAGCAAGGTGGTTCCGCGCGCGAAAGCGCGGGGCTCGCCTTGACACTCCCCGCTCGCGCGGCCCATCTCGGGGGCGAACGCCGTCCCCGCCCGACGGCCCGCGCTTCGGCGCCTGTCTCACTTGAGCGGATCATGAGCGACAAGCCGCCCCTCCGCATCCTGCTGTGCGCCCCGCGAGGGTTTTGCGCCGGCGTGGTGCGCGCGATCGACGTGGTCGAGGCCGCCCTCGTGCGCTTCGGGCCGCCGGTCTACGTCCGCCACGAGATCGTGCACAACCGCTACGTGGTCGACGCCCTGAAGCGCAAAGGGGCGGTCTTCATCGAAGAGCTGGACGAGGCGCCCGACGGCGACCGGCCGGTGGTGTTCTCGGCCCATGGCGTCGCGAAGTCGGTGCCGGCCGCGGCGAAAGCCCGCAACCTGATCGCGATCGACGCCACCTGCCCGCTGGTCACCAAGGTGCACCGCGAGGCGGAGATCCACCACAAGCGCGGGCGGCTGGTGCTGCTCATCGGCCACGCCGGCCACCCCGAGGTGATCGGCACCATGGGTCAGCTGCCCGACGGCGCGGTGCTGCTGGTCGAGACCGTCGCCGACGTCGCGGCGCTCGTCCTGCCTGCGGATGCGGAGGAGCTCGCCTACGTCACCCAAACGACGCTGTCGATCGACGACACCGCCGACGTGGTGGCGGCGCTGAAGGCCCGCTTCCCGCTGATCAACGGCCCCTACAAGGAAGACATCTGCTACGCGACCACCAACCGCCAAGAGGCGGTGAAACGCGTCGCGCCGGAGTGCGACGGGCTCGTCGTGGTGGGCGCGCCGAACTCGTCGAACTCCCAGCGCCTGCGCGAGGTGGCCGAGCGCGCCGGCTGCCGCGTGGCGCGGCTGGTGCAGCGCGCGACCGACATCGACTGGGACGAGTTCTCGGGTCTCAGGACGCTCGGCGTCACGGCCGGCGCCTCGGCGCCGGAGATCCTGGTCGAGGAGATCATCGACGCCTTCGCCGAGCGCTACGCGGTGACGGTCGAAACGGTGTCGACCGCGGACGAGAGCGTGTTCTTCCCCCTCCCCCGCGAGCTCCGGGCGCCGGCGGCGGAGTAGGCGGGCGAGCCGACTATCCCAAGCGCACCCATCGTCCTCCGGCTTGACCGGAGGACCCACATTCGCCGGCGTGCTCCACGTCGGACATGGATGGTCCGGTCAAGCCGGACAGGACGTTTCACGTGGCCCGAGGCCCATTGCGGCCGGCGCGCCGACCTCTTAAGCAGCCCGTGCGCCCTCCCCCTCACCTGAGACCCCGCATGGCTGTCTACACCGAAGTCCCCGACGAGGACCTCGCCGCCTTCCTCAAGGCCTACGACATCGGCGAGGCCGTCTCGTTCAAGGGCATCGCGGAGGGCGTGGAGAACACCAACTACCTGCTCGTGACCACCAAGGCGCGGTTCATCCTCACGCTCTATGAGAAGCGGGTAAGCCGCGACGACCTGCCGTTCTTCCTAGGCCTGCTGGAGCATCTCGCCGCTCGCGGCGTCACCTGCCCGCAGCCGGTGGCGGCGCGCGACGGCGCGCTGCTGTCGGAGCTTTGCGGTCGCCCCGCGGCCCTCGTCACCTTCCTCGACGGCGTCTCGGTGCGCCGGCCGACGCCGCGGCAGTGCGCCGAGTTGGGCCGCGCGCTGGCGGACCTGCACGAGGCCGGCAAGGGCTTTGACCTTAAGCGTCCTAACGCGCTGTCGGTCGACGGCTGGCGGCGCCTCGCGGAGAGCGCCCGCGGGCGCAGCGACGCGGTCGCGCCTGGGCTCGACGCGCTGATCGAGGCGGAGCTCGCAGCGCTTGCACCGACGTTCGAGGACCTCGCCCTGCCCTCCGGCGTCATCCACGCCGACCTCTTCCCGAACAACGTGTTCTTCCTGGGCGACCGCCTGTCCGGGCTGATCGACTTCTACTTCGCCTGCGACGACGCCTTCGCCTACGACGTCGCGATCTGCCTCAACGCCTGGTGCTTCGAGACGACCGGCGAGTTCAACGTCACCAAGGGCCGCGCGCTGCTCGACGCCTACCATGCGGCGCGGCCGCTCTCGGAGGCCGAGATCGCGGCGCTGCCGGCGCTCGCGCGCGGCGCCGCGCTACGCTTCATGCTGACCCGATTGGTGGACTGGCTCGACACGCCGCCGGGGGCGCTGGTGAAGAAGCTCGACCCGCTCGAATACCTGAAGAAGCTTCGCTTCCACCAGCAGGCGGCGGGGCTCGGCGACTACGGGTGGCGGCCGTGAGCCCGGTGTCGCACAAGCCGCGGACGAAGAGCCCTCCGCCGCTCGCGAGGCCCGCGGAGCCGGAGAAGCCGGTAGCCCCGGGCGCGGTGGAGATCTTCACCGACGGCGCCTGCTCCGGAAACCCTGGCCCTGGCGGCTGGGGCGCGATCCTTCGCAAGGGCGGCGTCGAGAAGGAGCTGAAGGGCGGCGAGGCTCCGACCACCAACAACCGCATGGAGCTGATGGCCGCCATCTCGGCGCTGGAGGCGCTGACGCGCCCCTGCGAGGTGGTGCTGCACACCGACAGCCAGTACCTGCGTGACGGCGTCACCAAGTGGGTCTACGGCTGGAAGAAGAACGGCTGGCGGACGGCCGACAAGAAGCCGGTAAAGAACCAGGACCTGTGGGAGCGCCTGGACGCCGCGATCCGGACCCACCAGATCGACTGGCGCTGGGTGAAAGGGCACGCTGGCCACCCGGAGAACGAGCGCGCCGACGAGTTGGCGCGCGAGGGCATGAAGCCGTTCCAGTCGAAGCGGTGAGACCCGCGGGCCGCTCTCACCTCGCCCGACCCCGCTCCGCCGTCGTCGTCCGGCTCAACCGGAGGACCAACCTCGGGCGCGGAGTTCAGCGTCGGACGAGGATGGTCCGGCCAAGCCGGACCATGAGGGCGCGCCGCACGGCGGCCGGCTCGCCCTTATCGAGGCTTCAAAGTGCGGCGAGCACCTTGTCGGCGGCGGAGAGGTCGGCTTTGCCGGGGCTGTCCTCGACGGCGAGGAAGGTGACGGTCATGTCGTCGAGGATCATGGCGTAGCGCTTGGACCGCACGCCGAGGCCGCCGGCCGAGGCGTCGAGCTCGAGGCCCAGCGCCTTGGCGAAATCGGCGCTGCCGTCCGACAGGAACTCGATCTTGCCCTTGCCGCCGGTGGCCTCGGCCCAGGCGTTCATGACGAAGACGTCGTTGACCGAGGTGACCGCGATCACGTCGACGCCTTTGTCCTTCAGCGCATCGAGGTTGTTGAGGTAGCCCGGGAGATGGTTCTTGTGGCAGGTGGGCGTGAAGGCGCCCGGGACGGCGAACAGCACCGCCTTCTTGCCCGCGAACAGTTCGTCCGCCATCACCGTCGCCGGCCCTTCGGGGCCCATCGTGCGGAAGGTGGTGTTGGGCAGGCGCGCGCCGACCTCAATGGCCATTGGGACTCTCCTGATCGATCCGGTGAGGCGGCCGAACGAGGCCCGGCCGTTGGGGATGTCGAGGCCGAGATTTAGGGCTTCGCCGCGACGGCGTCGATAGGCGTCAGCGTCTCGATGGCCTCTCCGCCGGCCGAGAGCGTCAGGCGCAGCGCCGAAGGCGGCGCGCCCTCCGGCAGCGCCACATGGAAGCGCTCGACGCCGTCCGCGCGCGACGGCAGCGCCTTCGGCGAGGGCACGAAGGCGCCCTCCCCTGTTTCGGCGAACAGCAGAGCGCCCGGCGCCCCCGCGCGGACGCCGACCTCGAAGCCGTTGCCCTCGCGGATGATCGACGCGATCGCAAGCGGGCCGTCCGGCGCGCCGAGCGCCTTGGGCTTCGGCGCATGCGCGAGCGCGCGTCGCGCCGCCGCAGCTGCCGGACCGGGAAAACCGCCGTCGGCGGCGAGGCTGAGCGAGACCTCCGAGCGCACAGGGACGCAGACCTGGTCGCAGACGCCGTAGTCCGCCACCAGCGCGAGCTCCACGGGCACGGCCGGATCCTTCGGAATGACGGCGACCGGAAGCGTCACCTCGTTGTGGTAGACGTTGGTGATCCCGCTCTCGTCGCTGGCGCGCTCCGGAACCGGAAACACGACGGTCGCGGACGCGAGGTTGCGCGAGCCGGAAAAGTCGAAGCGGGGCGGCACGCCGCTGTCGCCGGGCTGGCGCCAGTAGGTCTTCCAGCCGCCGTCCAGCGTGATCGCGACGGCGGCGAGGCGCTCGCCGGCCGGCCCGCGGCCCGCGTCGACCAGCCGCAGCGCCGACGCGCCGTCGCGCGCCCAAGGCGATGTGGGCTCCGCGGAGGCGGGCCACGCGAGAGCGACGACGGAGAGGGCGGCGAGCAGCGAGCGGGCGATCATCATCGAAGCCTTACCTGAGGCCGGCCCCTGAGAAAGGCAACTCGACGTGAGGGCGACGTGAAAGCGCGGCGGCGCCTCCTTTCAAAACACGACGAGCGGCCCTACTCTTCCATGTATGCCGGAGCTCCTGCGCAAACGCCTCGCTGACCGCACCGTCCGATCGGGCTATCTCGACGGTCAGGTGCTGGTCGCCATGCCGACCATGACGGACGACCGGTTCGCCCGCACGGTGATCTACGTCTGCGCGCATTCCTCCGAGGGCGCTATGGGCATCGTGGTCAACAAGCCGGCCCCGCATATCAGCTTTCCCGACCTGCTGGTGCAGCTCGACGTGATCTCGGAGGGCGAGGAGATCCGGCTGCCGGAGCGCGCCGGCTCGATTCAGGTGCTGCGGGGCGGGCCGGTCGAGTCCGGCCGCGGCTTCGTGCTCCACTCCGCCGACTTCATGATCGAGGACTCGACGCTCTCGATCGACGACGGCATCTGCCTGACGGCGACGCTCGACATCCTCAAGGCGATCGCCAAGGGCGCGGGGCCCAAGAGCGCGCTGCTCGCGCTCGGTTACGCCGGCTGGGCGCCGGGGCAGCTCGAGACCGAGATCCAGGCGAACGGGTGGCTCAACGTGCCCGCCGACCGCGGTCTGGTGTTCGACGGCGCGGTCGAGACGAAGTACGAGCGCGCGCTGGCGAAGATCGGCATCGACCTCGGCAAGCTCTCCCCGGAAGCCGGGCACGCCTGAGGCGGGCTCCGGTCAGTCGTCGAGGCGGAAGCTGTCCACGTAGTCCGCGCAGGTGAGCTTGGCCGATTCCGAGATAGCGACGGGGTAGTCGCAGATCACGTTGAACAGGCCCCTATCCGTTTTCGAGACGCGCATCACGATGCCGCGGGATGGCCCTTCGAAGGCCGCGCGCGCGACCTCCTCCCTGCCGATCGTCTCAACCTCGACGTCGGGAACGGCCGCGCCCTGCTTTCTCGCCACGCCGGCGATCAGGTCGCGCAGGTCGACGTCCTTCTGACGGTCGGTCCGCACGGTTTCGATCGCGCCGAACTCCATCCCGTCCGCGCTCTTGCTGCCGACGCCGTGCAGCGTCAGGCGGCCGATGTTCCGGTCTTCGGTGACGATCGTGTAGTCGTTGAACGGGATCGGCGACAGGATGCGGAAGCCGCCCTTGGTCGACTTCCCCAGATACCAGCCGCTTTCGTCTTTCTCGGTCGCCTGCGTGCGGTGCATCTCAACCTGAGGTTTCGCGGCGTCGCCGAAGGCGGCTCCGCTCGTCGCCGCCACGGCGGCGAGCCCGCCGGCCGTGCGGATCAACCGTGCGCGAAAGGTCATGGGTCCTCCCGTCTCAGGCGCTAAACCCACGCCTGGAAATCAGAGCTCCGGAAGCGCCGAGGAACAGCGCCGTCACCGCCGTCCGAGCGCGCCCTGCATCATCCGGCGGGCGACGCCCTGGGGAGCGAGCCCAAGCATGCGGTCGCAATCGTCAGCCGACATGGCCTCGCCGAAGGCGTAGCCCTGCGCGAAGGTGGCGCCGAGGTGATAGAGCTCGACCGCGTCGCCGTCGGTCTCCACGCCCTCTGCGACGACCTCCATGCCTAGATCGTGCGCGAGCCGCACGATCGAGCCCAAGATGACCGGCCGCTCCCCCCGTCCCGTGGGACGCACGAAGGACTTGTCGATCTTCAACACGTCGAAGGGAAAGCGCTGGAGATAGGCGAGGCTGGAGTGGCCGGTGCCGAAGTCGTCGAGCGACAGCCCTGCGCCGAGCTCCCGGAGGCGCAGCAGCATCTGCGCCGCGTGTTCAGGGTTCTCCATGACCAGGCTCTCGGTCAGCTCGATCTTGAGCGAGCCCGGCGGGAGCAGCGCCCGCGCCAGCACGTTCTTGATGTCCTGCACCAGGTCTTGCCGCAGGAACTGCCGGCTCGAGACGTTGACCGACATGAACAGCGGCGGCTCGCCTGGCACCCGCGCCTGCCACTGCGCGAGCTGACGCGCAGCCTCGTCCAGCGCGAACAGGCCGAGGTCGACGATCAGGCCGCTCTCTTCCGCAATCGAGATGAACTCCGCGGTCGAGCGGCGGCCGTAGCGCGGATGCTCCCAGCGCAGCAGCGCCTCGAAGCCCGCGATGGTGCGGTCCTCCAGCCGGACGATCGGCTGGTAGTGCACCTTGATCTCGTTGCGCTCGAGCGCCCGGTTGAGTTCGCCCGCGATCAGCAGGCGATCGGTGGTCGCCGCCCGCATGGTCGGCTTGAACACCTCGATGTGGTCCCCGCCGAAGCGCTTGGCGTGGTACATCGCCACCTCGGCGTTCTTGACCATCTCCTCGCCGGCGGCGCCTGACCGGCCGTCGGAAAGCGCAAGGCCGATCGAGGCGGTGAGGAAGATCTCGCGGCCGCCGAAGGTGATCGGCGCGCGCAATGTGCGCTTCAGGGTGTCGGCGAAGCCGGTGATGTTTTCGCCGTCGCGCTCCGACAGCAGCAGCACGCCGAACTGATCGCCGCCCAGGCGCGCCAGCGTGTCCTGGGGCTTCAGGAGCCGCGAGAGCCGCCGGACCACCGTGATGAGGATGGTGTCGCCCGTGGTGACGCCGACGCTCTCGTTGACCTTCTTGTAGCGGTCGATGTCGAGCACCATCACCGTCGGCCGCAGTCCCATGTCGGTCTGGGCGTAGGCGAGCGCGGCGTCCAGCCGGTCCACGAACAGCTCGCGGTTCGGCAGCCCGGTGAGGTTGTCGTGCACCGCGTTCTGGAGCAGGCGCTCCTCGGTGGTCTTGGCGTCGGTCACGTCGAGCAGCGTGCCGACGCAACGCACGACCTCGCCGTCCGCGCCCACCACGGGGCGGGCGCGCAGCGTGTACCAGAGGAAATGCCCGTCCGCGCCGCGCAGGCGAAAGGTCTCCGTGAGGCGTCCCCGGCGTTCCTCCACCAGCGCGTCGAGAGCCGCGCGGAACCGGTCGCGGTCGCTTGGATGAACCACGTCGAGCCAGCGCGCGGCCGGCGCATCGAGCGCGCCGCGCTTGAGGCCGAGCGCATGCTCCAGCTCATATCCGGCGTGGACGCGGTCGCCCTCGACGTCCCAGTCCCACACCACGTCGCCGGAGCCGGTGACCGCCAGCGCCCGGCGCTCGACGTCGGAGGCCGGCCCTGTCGCGACGGAGCCGCCGGAGAAGGCGTGCTGCATGACCGTGAAGCCGATCAGAAGGACGATCAGCACCAGCCCGCCCACCAGGGCCGCGGCGGCCAGATCGCTGGCGAGGCCGCCCGCGACGGTGATCGCGGCGGCGCCGACCCAAGCGACCAGCAGGATCCACGTCGGCGCCAGCATCACCGCGCGGTCGTAGCCCTTAGCCGCGAACCACACGACGATGCCGAGGCCGATGACCGCGACGCCGATCAGCGAGAGCCGGGCGATACCGGCGGCGATCGGCGCCTGATAGGCCGCAAGCCAAACCAGCCCCACCAGGAAAGCCAGCCACACGCCCATGATGTGGCTGTAGCGCACATGCCATCGGTTCAGATTGAGATAGGCGAATAGGAAGACCAGCAGAGTGGCCGCAAGCGAGGCTTCGCTCGCCGCTCTCAGGATGCGGTCGACGTCCGGCTGAAGGTCGAAAATCTTGCGCCAGAAGCCGAAGTCGACGCCGAGATAGAACATCACGCCCCAGGCCAGCGCGGCCGCGGCGGGGAACATCACGCTGCCCTTCACCACGAACAGGATGGTCAGGATCAGCGCCAGAAGGCCGCCGACGCCGAGCATGATGCCGCGGTAGAGCGTGAAGGAGTTGATCTTGTCCTTGTAGGCGTCGGTGTCCCAAAGCGTCAGCTGCAGCAGCTTCGGCGAGGCGAGCTCGACGACGTAGGTCACTGTCGCCCCGGGATCGATCGTCAGCTGGAACACGTCCGCGTCGTCGGAAGCCTGCCGTTCGGGCCGCAGCCCCTGACTGGCCGTGACGTTCGCCAGCCGCTCCTCGCCGAGGTCCGGCCACACGGCGCCCGAACCCACAAGCCGGAAGTGCGGCGAGACCAGCAGGCGGTCGATCTGTTCGTCGCCGTCGTTGCGAAGCGCGAAGACGAGCCACTGCCGTCCGTCCCCGCCCTCGCGCTGGGCGCGCACCTCGATCCGTCGGACGATCCCGTCGGGGCCGGGGAAGGTCGCGACCTGGAGCCGATCCGCCTGGCCGACCGGCCGCTCGACGGCGCCCAGCAGATCGATCGCCTCGTCGTCGCCGTCGACGGACAGCGGCTGCAGCGCCGCCGCGGGGGCGGCGGAGAAAAGGAGCGACATGAAGAGAAGCAGCGCCGGAAGAAGGGCGCGGACCGAACGCAACGCTTGGCGTCTCCCCGAAGGCCGTCGGAGCGACGGCGAGGTGATGGCCCGGCTTTTACCGCGGGTCCCGATCGCGTCGGCCGCTCCGCGGAACGCCGACCCGCACCTACTTAGCCCACGGCGTCGCTTCGCAGAAGCGCGTAAAGCAAGTGGTCCTGCCAGACGCCGTCGATGCACAGATATTCCCGCGCATAGCCCTCCTTCTGGAACCCCGTCTTTTCCAGCAGGCGGATCGACGCGGCGTTGAAGGGCAGGCAGGCGGCCTCGATCCGGCGCAGCTTCAGCTGGGTGAACACGAAGGGCGCGAGCGCGCGCACCGCCTTGGTCATCAGGCCCCGGCCGGCGTGAGGTTCGCCCATCCAGTAGCCGACCGAGCAGGTCTGGGAGACGCCGCGGCGCACCTGGCTCAGCGTGACGCCGCCCACCAGCCGCCCGTCGGCGTCGAACACGAAGAACGGATACGCCTGGTCCTGCTCGATCTCGCGCACGTAGCGCTTCAGACGGCGGCGGTAGGCAAGCCGCGTCAGGTCGTCGGCGGGCCAGATCGGCTCCCACGGCCGCAGGAAAGAGCGGCTGGCGGCTCTCAGGTCCGCCCAGGCCTGATAGTCCGCCATCTGGGGCGTGCGGAGGGTGACCCCGTCGCCAGCGACCGTGGGCACCAGCTCCGCCGCCGCCAGCGTCCGGAAGAACGCCATCCCCGCGGTCTCAGGCCGCGGAGCGCCGCGCGCCCAGCCGTTCGGCCAGGCGATCTTCGCGCATCAGCCCCCGCGTCGGGCCTATGGCGGCGAGAGTCGGCGCGGAGCCCAGCATGAGCTTGCCCGCGGCCCGCGCGTCCTCCACCGTCACCGCCTCGATCTTGGCGAGCGTCTCCTCCAGATCAAGCGGCCGCCCGTGGGCGAGCTGGTGGCGGGCGTGGTGGTCGGCGCGGGACGCCGCCTGCTCCAGCGACATCAGCAGCCCCGCCCTCATCTGCGCCTTGGCGCGGAGCACCTCGCGCTCGGTCGCGCCGTCCGCGGCGTCGTGCAACACGTCAAGCATGACAGGCAGGATCTCGGCCGCGTCTTCCGGCCCGAGGCCGGCGTAGGCGCCGAAGAGGCCGGCGTCGGCGTAGCCCCAATGGAAGGCGTGCACGGAGTACGCGAGACCGCGGTTCTCGCGCACCTCCTGGAACAGGCGGGAGGACATGCCCCCGCCGACAAGGTTCGTGAACACCTGCGCCGCGTAGGCGTCGGGCGCCTCATAGGGGCGGCCCTCGAAGGCGATCGCGACATGGAGCTGCTCGAGATCGCGCTTCGCCCGCTTGTCGCCGCCGCGGTAGATCGCGGCCTTCGGCGTCTCCGCCTCCCCGGCCGGCAGTCGGTCGAACAGACGCGCCGCGGCCTCCACGAAGGCGTCGTGCTCGACCGCCCCGGCCGCGACGACGACCGCGCCGCCGGAGGTGTAGTTGCGGGCGAGGAAGCCCGCGAGCGCGCGCCGGTCCAGCCCGCGCACGGTCTGCTCCGTGCCGAGGATCGAGCGGCCGAGCGGCTGGCCGGGAAAAGCCGCTTCCTGGAGCATGTCGAACACGAGGTCGTCGGGCGTGTCCTCGACCGAACCGATCTCCTGCACGATGACGTTCTGCTCGCGCTTCAGCTCGTCCGGATCGAAGGCGGGCTCGGTGACGATGTCGGCCAGCATGTCGAGCGCCAGCTCCACGTCGGCGGCCAGCACGCGTGCGGAATAGGCGGTCTGCTCCACGCCGGTCGCGGCGTTGAGATCGCCGCCGACCTGCTCGATCTCCTCCGCGATGGCGAGCGCGGAGCGCCGCGCGGTGCCCTTGAACGCCATGTGCTCGAGCAGGTGGGCGAGCCCGTGCTCCTCCTCGCGCTCCGACCGGGCGCCGGCCCCGAAAGAGACGCCGACGGCCGCCGTCCCGAGCTCGGGCATCGCGTCGGTGACGACGGCGAGGCCGGAGGGAAGCGTGGTGAGGCGGGCGCTCACGCGGCGGCGTCCCGCAGCACCCGGGCGTGGTCCGACACGTAAGCCTCGATCGCCGCGACGTCGTTCGGCAGGCGCTTGAGGCGCTCGGGCCGCTGCAGCAGGTCCGCGAGATGCGGCGGCAAAATGGGCCGCACGCCGGAAGCCGCCTGCACCGCGTCCGGAAACTTGGCGGGATGGGCGGTCGAAAGCACCACGGTCGGCGTCGCCGGATCGAGCGCTGCGTGATCGGCGACGGCGTAGGCGACCGCAGTGTGGGTGTCGAGCAGGTAGCCGGCGTCCTTAAGCACGCGGCCGATGGTGCGCCCGACCGTCGCCTCGTCGGCGCGCGCGGCGTCGAACTCCGCGCGGATGGCCGCGAGCGCGTCCGGCTCCAGCGTGAAGGCGCCGGACTGCCCGAGGGAGGCCATCGCGGCGCGCACCTTTGAGGGATCGCGGCCGAGGGCGTCGAACAGAAGCCGCTCGAAGTTCGATGACACCTGGATGTCCATGGAGGGCGAGGTCGTCGCGGTGACGCCGGTGACCTCGTAACGCCCGGTCTCGAGCGTGCGGGCAAGAATGTCGTTGACGTTGGTGGCGATGACGAGCCGGCCGATAGGCAGCCCCATGCGCTTCGCCACATAGCCCGCGAAGACGTCGCCGAAGTTGCCTGTCGGCACCACGAAATCGACCTTGCGGTGCGGCGCGCCGAGCGCGAGAGCGGCCGCGAAATAATAGACCGCTTGCGCCAGCACCCGCGCCCAGTTGATCGAGTTGACGCCGGCGAGCGCCAGGCGGTCCCGGAAGGCGTGATGATTGAACATGGCCTTCACGTGCGCCTGCGCGTCGTCGAACGAGCCGTCGATCGCGATGGCGTGGACGTTGACGTCCGGCACGGTGGTCATCTGACGGCGCTGGACCTCGCTCACCTTGCCGTCCGGCATCAGGATGAAGACGTCGAGCCGCGAGCGCCCGCGGAAGGCCTCGATCGCGGCGCCGCCGGTGTCGCCGGAGGTCGCGCCGACGATGGTCGCGCGCTGGCCGCGCTCGGCCAAGGCGTAGTCCATCAGCCGCGCGAGCAGCTGCATGGCGACGTCCTTGAAGGCGAGCGTCGGCCCGTGGAACAGCTCCAGCACGAAGCGGTTCGGCCCGGTCTGCACCAGCGGCGTGGTCGCCGGGTGGCGGAACGAGCCATAGGCCTCCTGGATCATCGCCCGCAGCGTCGGCGCCGGGATCGCGTCGCCGACGAAGGGGGCGATCACGGCCTCGGCTATCTCGGCGTAGGGGCGGCCCGCAAGCGCGGCGATCTCGTCGCGGGAGAGCGTGGGCCAGGTCTCCGGCACGTAAAGGCCGCCGTCGCGCGCGAGCCCCGCCAGCATCGCGTCGGTGAAACCGAGCCTGGGCGCGTCGCCGCGGGTCGAGACATAGGCGACAGCCATGCCGAAGATGCTCCGTCGAAACTGGAAAATGAGGGCGTCAAACTAGGCCCGCGGGCCCGGCCCCGCAAGCGCTGCGGAGCTCAGGAGTTCCGTCCCTCCCGCACGACCCGGAGGGCGTAGACCGCGAACACCCCCGCAAGCGCGGCCGCGAGGCCGAACCAGGTGAGCGCGTATTCGAGATGGCGGTTGGGAAAGGTCACCCGCGTCTCGCCCCCTTGCGGCAGCCCCCAGGGGCTCGACGCGGCGTCGGCGTCGATCGTGAAGGGCGCGACGCGGGACAGGCCAAGGGCGGACGCGATCGCGTTCGGATCGCGCGCAAAGAAGAGACGCCTCGCAGGGTCGTCAGCGGGCGTAAAGAGGTTGCGGTCTTCCGGCCCCCGCAGGAGACCTGTCACCGAGACGGGTCCGTCGACCCTTGTTTCGGGCCGCCGCGCCGGATCGCCCAGCGGCTCCGGCACGAAGCCGCGATTGACGATGACGGAAGATCCGTCCGGGCGGACGAGCGGCGTCAGGATGAAGTAGCCCGGGCCGGACAGCGGACCGCGGGCGTCGCTGAGCGCGACGTAGACCCGGACCTCGTTCTGGTGCGCGAACGTTCCGGTCAGGTTAACCCGACGGTAACCCCAGGCGTCAAAGTCAAGCCTCGGCCAGTCCGCTTCCGGGGGCGCCGCGACGGGCGGGGCTTCCGTCCGCGCGGAGATGCGGGCGACAAGGTCGTTCTTCCAGCCAAGCCGCTCCAACTGCCAGACGCCGAGGGCGATCAGAAGCCCGAGCGCGACCAGCGTCGCGAGCCCCGCGCCGAGGAGCTTGCGCGAGGCCGTCATCGGTCGAGCTTCGCCTCGGAGGCGGCGTTGCGGTGCTGGAGGGCGATCAGCAAGCCCTTCAAAAGGCGCAACATTCCCAGGCAGACGAGGAGCGTCAGGGGCAGCGACACGAGAAGATGAACCCAGAACGGCGGTTCGAACGTGAACTCGAACCACAGCACGAAGCCGAGCACGAGAAACCCAGCGATTAGCGTGACGAACACCGCCGGCCCGTCGCCTGCGTCCGCGAAGCCGTAGTCGAGGCCGCAGGCCTCGCAGGCCGGCGGCAGGTCGATGAAGCCCTTGAACAGCTTGCCTTTCCCGCAGGCGGGGCAGCGCCCCAGCAGCCCCGCGACGGCGGCGTTGACGGGGGTCTGAGACACGGTGGGCGGCGTCATCGCGGGTCCTTGGAACGGCGAAGGGCCGCCGGCGCGGCGCCGGCGGCCCTTCGGAAGCTCTGGCGCCCCGAGGGCGCCGCCGTCAATGGGCCGCGGCGTGCGCGCCGGCGCCCCAGACGTAGATGGCCATGAACAGGAACAGCCACACCACGTCGACGAAGTGCCAGTACCAGGCCGCCGCCTCAAAGCCGAAGTGCTGCTTCGGCGTGAAGTGGCCGGCGTAGACGCGGGCGAGGCAGACCGCGAGGAAGATGGTGCCGACGATGACGTGGAAGCCGTGGAAGCCGGTCGCCATGAAGAAGGTCGCGCCGTAAATGTTCTCGGAGAACTTGAACGCGGCCTCGGAGTACTCGATCGCCTGGAACACCGAGAACAGCACGCCGAGGCCGATCGTCAGCCACAGGCCGATCTTGAGGCTGCGGCGGTCGCCGTGCAGCAGCGCATGGTGCGCCCAGGTCACCGTGGTGCCCGACGTCAGCAGGATCAGCGTGTTGACCAGCGGCAGGTGCCAGGGATCGAAGGTCTGGATGCCCGTGGGGGGCCACACGCCGCCGGTCGCCTCAAGCCGCTGGAACTGGTGCGCCTCGTTCGGGAACAGCGCCACGTCGAAGTAGGCCCAGAACCACGCGACGAAGAACATCACCTCGGAGGCGATGAACAGGATCATGCCGTAGCGCATGTGGATCTGAACGACGCGGGTGTGGAAGCCGGCGTGGGCCTCCTTGATCACGTCGCGCCACCAGGCGATCGCGGTGTAGAGCACGCCCGCGAAACCGGCGACGGCGATCCACGGCGTGTGGCCGTGCATCCAGAGCACCGCGCCGACAGCCATAACGAACGCCGCCATGGAGGCGAGGAACGGCCACGGGCTCGGGTCCACAAGGTGGTAGTCGTGATGCTTGGCGTGGGCGTCGGCCATGGTCGTCTCCCCGTTATTGTCCTTCGGATCGCAGCGCTTGTCGCGTCGCGTCCCGGTGAGCGTCTAGAGTTTCGGTCGGTCGTCCTTCACGGCGGCGAGCGGCTTCGGGCCCTTCGCCGGGAAGAACGTGTAGGACAGCGTGATCTGCTTCACGCGGTCGAGCTCGCGCTCATCCGCGATCGTCGGATCGACGAAGAAAGCCACCGGCATGTCGATCTCCTCGCCGGGCTTCAGCGTCTGCTCGGTGAAACAGAAGCACTGCAGCTTGGCGAAGTAGGCGCCGGTGGTCTCGGGCGTGACGTTGTAGGTCGCGGTTCCCGACAGTTCCCGGTCCGAACGGTTGCGGACCTTGAAGTTCACGAGCTTGGTCTCGCCGACCTTCACCGTCGTCGTGGTGACCTCCGGCCGGAAGTCCCAGTCGAGCCCCTGAGCCACGTTGCCGTCGAACCGGACGATCATCGTGCGGTCCAGAGCCGCCTCTGGCGCCACCTTCGCGACCTGCGTGGTGCCGTCGAACCCGGTCGCGCGGCAGAACATGTCGTAGAGCGGCACCGCGGCGAAAGCCGCGCCGACCATCACAGCGACGAACAGGCCGCAGGCCGCAGCCACGTTGCGGTGGCGGCGGGCAAGATCGGTCGTCGTGTTCGGCGCCGGTTCGGTCACCGCTCGGTCTCCACGCTCACAGGGGCCGGTTGAGGACGTTGCCGCCCAGTTTGAAGATCGTCACCAGCCAGAACAGAACCACCAGCGCGCCGAGCGCCCAAGCGATGGCGACGTTCCGCCGCCGCCGCTGACGCTGCTGCTCGGTGGTAAGGCGGACGCCATCCTCCTCGGCCATCATACCCAGCCGTCGAAAGGCGCGGTCAGCGCCGCGACCCCGAGGCTCTTTTCGATCAGGATCGTCGCGAACAGCGCCGTCAGGTAGAACAGCGAATAGGCGAACAGCTTACCCGCGGCGCGACGCGCGGGGGCGCCCTCCCGCTGCCGGTAGACCCGCCAGGCGAAGCCGACGAACGCCAGGCCGGCGACGCTCGACAGCGCCAGGTAGGCCCATCCGCCAAGCCCGATCCCGGCCGGCAGCACGCCGAGCGGCGCCAGCGCGATGGAATAGAGCAGGATCTGCTTGCGGGTCTCGTCCTCGCCGGCGACGACCGGAAGCATGGGCACGCCCGCCCGCGCATAGTCCTCGGACTTGATCAGGGCGAGCGCCCAGAAGTGCGGCGGCGTCCACATGAAGATGATGGCGACCAGCGTCGCGCTCTCGAGCCCGACGGTTCCCGTCGCCGCGGCCCAGCCGATCATCGGCGGCAGCGCGCCGGCGAGCCCGCCGATGACGATGTTCTGAGGCGTCCAGCGCTTCAGCCACATCGTGTAGACGACGACGTAGAAGAAGATCGTGAAGGCGAGCAGCCCGCCCGCCAGCCAGTTGGTGGCGAGGCCGAGCAGCATCACCGAAACGCCGGAGAGCAGCAGGCCGAAGCCGAGCGCCTCGCCGGGCGCGACGCGTCCCGCCGGGATCGGGCGGTTCTGGGTGCGGGTCATCACCGCGTCGATGTCGGCGTCCCACCACATGTTCAGCGCCCCCGAAGCCCCGGCGCCGACGGCGACGCAAAGCAGCGCGATCGCGCCGAGCACGGGGTGCAGGCCGCCGGGAGCGGCGACGAGGCCGACGAGCGCCGTGAAGATCACGAGCGACATCACCCGCGGCTTCAAGAGCGCGACGAAGTCCTCCACGCCCGCGAGGCTCGGGCCGGGGCCCGTCAGCGTCGGGGCGTCGAGATGATCGTCGTGAGCGAGGGACATGGGGAGGTACGCGCCTGACTTGAGTTGAGCCCGGTCGGGGCGGGAGCGGCCGGAGGGGCGAGGCCCGCCCGGCCGCTCAGAAGGTCACTTCACGCGGGGCAGCGTCTCGAACTGGTGGAACGGCGGGGGCGAAGGCAGCGTCCACTCGAGCGTGGTAGCGCCCGGACCCCAGGGGTTATCGCCCGCCACGCGCTTCTTCGAGAAGGCCTCGACGACGCCGTAGAGGAAGATGAACACGCCGACCGCCGAGATGTACGAACCGACAGAGGACACAAAGTTCCAGCCCGCGAACGCGTCGGGATAGTCGACGTAGCGGCGCGGCATGCCCGACAGGCCGAGGAAGTGCTGCGGGAAGAACACGAGGTTCACGCCGATGAACGTGACCCAGAAGTGGGTCTTCGCGATCGTCTCGTTGTACATGTAACCGAACATCTTGGGGAACCAGTAGTACCAGCCCGCGAAGATGGCGAACACGGCGCCGAGCGACAGCACGTAGTGGAAGTGAGCGACCACGTAGTAGGTGTCGTGCAGCGAGCGATCGATGCCGGCGTTGGACAGCACCACGCCGGTG
Source organism: Methylopila sp. Yamaguchi (assembly GCF_002897035.1). Lineage (GTDB taxonomy): Bacteria > Pseudomonadota > Alphaproteobacteria > Rhizobiales > Methylopilaceae > Methylopila. The sequence continues at coordinate 155,624 of NZ_BAUX01000003.1, read as the reverse complement.
ACGCCGCCGAGCGTAAACAGGAAGATGAAGCCGATCGCCCAGTACATCGGGGCGCGGAGGCTGATCGAACCGCCCCACATCGTCGCGATCCACGAGAAGATCTTCACGCCCGTCGGAACCGCGATGACCATGGTGGCGAACACGAAGTACGCCTGCGTGTTCACGGAAATGCCGGTGGTGTACATGTGGTGCGCCCACACGACGAAGCCGACCACGCCGATCGCGACCATGGCGTAGGCCATGCCGAGGTAGCCGAACACGGGCTTGCGCGAGAAGGTCGAGATGATGTGGCTGATGATGCCGAAGCCCGGCAGGATCAGGATGTACACCTCCGGGTGCCCGAAGAACCAGAACAGGTGCTGGTAGAGAATCGGGTCGCCGCCGCCGGCCGGCGAGAAGAAGGTCGTGCCGAAGTTGCGGTCGGTGAGCAACATGGTGATCGCGCCGGCGAGGACCGGGAGCGAGAGCAGCAGCAGGAAGGCGGTCACGAGCACGGCCCAGGCGAACAGCGGCATCTTGTGCAGCGTCATGCCGGGGGCGCGCATGTTGAAGATCGTGGTGATGAAGTTGATCGCGCCGAGGATCGACGAGGCGCCCGCGATGTGCAGGCCGAGGATCGCGAAGTCCATGGCCGGGCCGGGCTGGCCGCTCGTCGAATAGGGCGGATAGATCGTCCAGCCGCCCGAGACGCCGTGCGAGCCTGGGGCGCCCTCGACGAAGAGCGAAGTGATCAGCAGGCCGACCGCCGGGATCAGCAGCCAGAAGGAGATGTTGTTCATGCGCGGGAACGCCATGTCAGGCGCGCCGATCATGAGGGGCACGAACCAGTTGCCGAAGCCGCCGATCATCGCCGGCATCACCATGAAGAAGATCATGATGAGGCCGTGCGCCGTGGTGAAGGCGTTGAACGTGTTTGGGTTCGTGAAGAACTGCATGCCCGGCTGCTGCAGCTCGAGGCGGATGCCGATCGAGAGCGCGCCGCCCAGGATCCCCGCGCAGATCGCGAAGATCAGGTACATCGTGCCGATGTCTTTGTGGTTCGTCGAATACACGTAGCGCCGCCATCCCGTCGGGTGGTCGTGCCCCGGGTGCGTCGTACCATGGGCGTGAGCCGCAGTGGCCATAGCCTCGTCTCCCTGACTCAAGTCTTTTTCGGGCGGTCGATCAGCGCTGCGCGACGGTCGCGCCGCCCTGCTCGATCGACGCCTCGAGCAGCTTCTTGGCTTCTTCGGTGTCCGACTTCGCGGCTTCGAGCCAGCGGCCGTACAGCTCCTCGTTCACCACCCGGATCACGATCGGCATGAAGGCGTGGTCCTGGCCGCAGAGTTCGGAGCACTGGCCGTGGTACACGCCCTCCTTGTCGGCGCGGAACCAGGTCTCATTGTTGCGGCCCGGAACGGCGTCCACCTTCACGCCGAAGGACGGCATGGCGAAGGAGTGGATCACGTCCTCGGAGGTGACCTGCACGCGGACCACCTTGCCGACCGGCACGACGGCCTCGTTGTCGACGCTCAGCAGCCGGGGCTGGCCGGGCTTGAGGTCGCTGTCCTGAGCCATCACAGCGGTGAGCGTCAGCTCGTCGGCGTCGGGATAGACGATGTCCCAGTTCCACTGGCGGCCGACGATCTTGATGTTCAGATCGCCAGGGGGCGGCGTGTACTGGGCGTAGAGAAGGCGGAAGGAAGGCACGGCGATCGCGACCAGGATCAGCACCGGCGCGATCGTCCAGACGACCTCGAGCATCGTGTGATGCGTGGTCTTGGAGGGAACCGGGTTCCGGTCCTCGCGGAAGCGCACCACGACGTAGATCAGCAGCGCCAGAACGAACAGCGTGATGACCGTGATGATCGCCAGGATGAAGTTATGAAAATCGTGGATCTGCTCGAAGATCGGCGTGACGGCGTCCTGGAAGCCGACCTCCCACGGGCTGGGCTGGCCGGCGGCGGCCAGCGCCGGGGCGGCGCCGATGATCGAGGCCGCAGCGGCGGCGATCGTGAGCGTCGTCAGACGTCCGGTTGGAAACATGCCAGCCTCTCGTCGCTTCCCAAGGGCCGGTTTCGCCCTTTTTGTTGTCTTGTCATGCCCTTCCCTGGCGGAGCGAGCCCGCCAATGGTCGGAGCCGGTCAGGCCCAAGCGGCCGGCCCGCGCGGACGAATCCGTGCGTGCGGCAGGCTGTAGGGGGTCTAACCTGCTTTCTTGAAATCATAAAGGTTGCGCAAGCTCAATGTGGCGCCTCAGTGACTTCCATGCGGCATAAGGGCGCGAAAAACCGCAGTCCCGAGACGGCCTTGGGCGAGCGGCGGTCAGCTTGACACGCCGCTCCGCTCTGCTACGCCCGAGCGGCCCGTATCCGGAGACCGCCCCACGTGCCTCGCATCCGTTCTCTGGCGCTCGCCGCCGCAGCCGCCCTGATCGGGCTCGCGCCGGTCGCCGCTTTCGCGCAGGGCGCGGTGAAGGCCACCCATGGCGATTGGCAAATGCGCTGCGACACGCCGGCGGGCGCGCAGGGCGAGCAGTGCGCGCTCATTCAGAGCGTGACGGCCGACGACATGCCGAACGTCGGCCTCACGGTCATCGTTCTAAAGACCGCCGATAAGAAGAGCCGCCTGTTGCGGGTGCTGGCGCCGCTCGGCGTGCTGTTGCCGTCGGGACTGGGCCTTCGGATCGACCAGAACGAGGTGGGCCGCGCCGGCTTCGTCCGGTGCCTGCAGAACGGCTGCGTGGCTGAGGTGGTGCTCGAGGACACGCTCGTCAACCAGTTCCGCAACGGTCAGAGCGCGACCTTCATCATCTTCCAAACGCCCGAGAAGGGCATCGGCATCCCGGTGTCGCTGAAGGGGTTCGGGCCGGGCTACGACGCGCTGCCCTGACGCTCGGGGCGTTCTAAAGTTTGTCGAGCACGATCATCACAATCCCGTAGACGATCATGCCTGCGCAGAAGGCCTGCGCGGCGCGCGACGTGCGTCGCGGCGCTGGCGTCGGCTCCGGAACCGAAGCGCGGCGGCCGAAGACCGGTCGGCTCGGCTGCGCTGGCGGTGACGTCGGCGGCCGGAGGCGCTTGAAAGTGCGGGCGGTGTCAGCCATGGCGTCCGCGGAGATACCGCCGCCGACGCCGCCCGCAAGCTGTCGCGCTCCCGCTTAGTGAACGATCGCTAACGGCACGGCGCCGGCCGTTAACCCTTTCGCGGAGCGCCGCAGGCCTCTCGGACGGCCTCGGCGAGCGCCGTTATGACCCCCGTCTCCTCGGCGAGCCTGGCGCCGTCCAGAGCGGTCACCGGCATCAGGAGCCGAACGCTGTTGGTGGCGAAGACGGCGTCGGCGTCGCTCAGCTCGGCGCGCGTCAGCGGACGCTCCAGCGGCGTAAGGCCCAGCGCGGGGGCGAGCTTCAGCACGAGCCGGCGCACGATCCCCGGCAGCACGCCCTCCGCGACCGGCGGTGTGGCGAGCGTCCGTCCGAACAGCGCAAAGAGGTTCGCCATCGACGTCGACGCGGCGCGGCCGTGGATGTTCAGCATCAGCGCATCGTCCGCGCCCGCGCGGCGCGCCTCGTCGTAGGCGAGCACGCTGTCGAGGTAGGACAGGGTCTTGGCGCGCGACGCGAAGGACGTCGGATTGCGCTGGACCGAGACCGTGGCGAGCTGGATCGGCGCCCCGAGGGCGGCGAAGGGGAACGGCGCCCGCGCCGCGATTACGGTCGGCGCGCCGCCCTCGGGGATCGCGAGCCCGCGCGCGCCAGCGCCGCGGGTGACCGTGAGGCGAAGGACGGCGTCGCCGCCCTCCCCCGCCAGAGCCGCCACCTCCGTTTCAAGCAGGCCGCGATCGACCGGCAACCGGATTTCGGCCGCGGCTTCGACCATGCGGTCGAGGTGGGCGTCGAGCGCGGCGGGACGGCCGTCGAACACCGCAATGGTCTCGAACAGCCCGTCGCCGAGCGTCAGCCCACGGTCCGCGAGGTCAAACGGCGCGACGCCCGCCGCCGCGGCGCCGTTCAGGCGAGGCACGGCGCGCGCGCCTCCGCCATGGCCAGGAAGTTCCGGAGCAAGGCGTGGCCGCTGTCGGTGAGGATCGACTCCGGATGGAACTGCACGCCGAACGTCGGATGCTCCGCGTGCGCCAGCGCCATCACCTCGCCCTCCTCCGAAGTCGCCGTCACGCGGAGCGGCCCCACGTAGCCTTCGTCGAACTCGACGATTAGGGAGTGGTAGCGGCCGACGGTGAGCGGGTCGGGCAGCCCGGCGAACAGTCCCTCGCCGTCGTGCGCGACGCGGGAGGCGCGACCGTGCAGCGGCCGCCGGGCGCGAACGACGCGGCCTCCGAAGACCTCGCCGATCGCTTGATGGCCGAGGCAGATGCCAAGGATCGGGACCACGCCCGACAGCGCCCGGATCAGCGGAAGCGACACGCCCGCTTCGGTCGGGGTGCAGGGGCCGGGCGAGACGATCACCGCCTCGGGCGCCATCGCCGCAATCTCCCGCACGCCGACCGCGTCGTTGCGCACGACCTTCACCTCGCGGCCGAGCTCCTCGACGTAGCGGGCGACGTTGAAGACGAAGGAGTCGTAATTGTCGACGACGAGGATCATCGGAGGCCTCCGGCCGCCGCGCGCGGCGGCTCCTCGCCGTCCTTGGCCGCCGCTAGGCCGCCGCCGAAGGCGTCGAACACCGCGCGAGCCTTGGTCAGCGTCTCGTCGTATTCGGCGCGCGGGTCCGACAGCGCGGTGATCCCGCCGCCGGCCTGAAACAGGGCCTTGCCGCGGGCGAGCGTCGCGGTGCGGATCGCGATGTTGAAGTCAGCGTCGCCGGCGAACGAAATCCAGCCGATCGAGCCGCAGTAAACGCCGCGGGCGTGGCGCTCCAGCTCGGCGATGATCTCCATGGCGCGGAGCTTCGGCGCGCCGGTGATCGAGCCTCCGGGAAAGCTCGCCCTGAGCAGGTCGGTCACGCCAAGCCCTTCACGCAGTCGCCCCGTCACGACGGAGACCAGATGATGGACCGAGGCGTAGGTCTCGAGCCCGCACAGGGTCGGAACCTCGACCGTGCCCGGCCGGCACACCCGCGACAGGTCGTTCCGCAACAGGTCAACGATCATGACGTTCTCGGCCCGGTCCTTCTCGGAGGCGAGCAGAGCGCGGGAGGACGACCCGTCGGCGTGCGGGTCCGCCCAGCGCTTGGCCGTGCCCTTGATGGGCCGCGCCTCCACGCGGTCGCCCTCGACCGAGACGAAGCGCTCCGGCGAACTCGACGCCAGCACGACGTCGCCGAAGGCGAGATAGGCCGCGAACGGCGCGGCGTTGCGGGTGCGCAGGCGCCGGTAGAACGCCCAGGGGTCGAAGCCCGCCGGGAGATCGGCCAGGAAGCGCTGGGCGACGTTCGCCTGGAAGATGTCTCCCGAGAGCACGTAGTCGACGGTGCGGGCGATCGCCCGCTCGTAGTCCTCGCGGGTGAAGTTCGAATTGAAGGCGATCGGCTGAGCGGCGACGACGGCCCGCGCGACGACGGGCGCCGCGAGCCGCTCCAGCACCCAATTCGCGCGGGCGTCCGCGCGCGCCGCGCGGGCCTCAGCGTCGCGCTCAGGCGCGCCGGTCGAGATCAGCCACGCCTTCCCCTTGGCATGGTCGCAGGCGATCACCCAATCATAGAGCGGCAGCACCGCGTCCGGCACGCCGAGATCGTCCACCTCAGGCGCCGGCAGCCGCTCAAGACGACGCCCGTAGTCGTAGGAGATGAAGCCCGCCGCGCCGCCCTGGAACGGCGGAAGGTCGGGGTGAGCCGGCGCGCGTTCGGCCGCGAGCGCGCGCTCCAGCGCCTCGAGCGGATCGCCGTCGACGATCTCTCCGCTGAGGCGCGCTCCGGCGGCGCTGACTTCCAGAACGGCGTAGGGATCGGCCGCGAGATAGGAATGGCGGCCGAGCTTGGCGTGCGGCATCGCGCTGTCGAGAAAGACGAGATGCGGCAGTCCGGCGAGGCGTTCCGCCAGCGCGGGCATGTCCGTCGTCTGAAGCTCCGCGATGCGCATCGTCCGTCCGCACTCCGGCGCCGCCGATCGCCGGCCGCGCGTGTCGTCTCTTATGATAAGCGCGCGCAAGCCCTGCGTCATGTGCGGCGCGGCGATGCATAGCCGGGGACCGCTTGCGAAGGCGAGCCGCAGGGCGCCACATGCGCGGCAAACCTCGCGCCGGAGCCGCCTCATGGAACATCCCGCAGCCCCCGGACCGTTGATCGGCATTCTCGTCTTTCTGGTGGCTGCGGTCGTCGCCGCCCCGATCGCCCGCCGATTGGGGCTGGGCGCCGTTGTCGGCTACCTTGCGGCCGGCGTGGTCGTCGGCCCCGCGGCGCTCGGCTTCTTCCGGGACCCGGAGCAGGTGCTGCAGCTCGCCGAGCTTGGCGTCGTCATGCTGCTGTTCCTGATCGGGCTCGACCTCAGGCTCGAGCGGCTGATCGCGCTCCGCCGCTACGTCGTCGGCATGGGCGGCGGCCAGATCGTCGGAGCGGCCCTCGCCGTAGCGCTGCTCGCCTACCTCGGCGGCTGGGCGGCCCCCTCGGCGCTTGCGATCGGCGTCGCGCTCTACTCTTCCGCCACCGCCATGGCGCTGCAGATCCTCGACGAACGCGGCCATCTCAATCGGCCTTACGGCGAGAAGACCTTCGCGGTGCTGCTGGCGCAGGACATCGCCGTCGTCCCGGCGCTGGCGCTCATTCCGTTTCTCGGCGCGCCGGCGGGGGCCCCGAGCGAGAGCTGGGGCCACACCCTGGCCTCCGCGGCGATCGCCGTCGCCGCTCTCGCCGGCATCGTGGTCGCGGGGCGCTATCTGCTCGATCCCATGTTCCGCCTGCTGGCGCGCACCGGCGCGCGCGAGGTGATGACCGCCGCCGCGCTGCTCGTCGTCCTGGGGGCCGCGGAGGTCGCCCACGCGGCGGGCCTGTCGATGGCGCTCGGCTCCTTTCTCGCCGGAGTGCTGCTTGCCACCTCGTCCTACCGGCATGAGCTCGAAGCCGACGTCGAGCCATTTCGCGGACTGCTGATCGCCTTGTTCTTCATGGGCATCGGCATGACCATCGACGTCGGCGTGGTCTGGAGTCGACTGCCGCTGCTGCTGGCGGCCACGGTCGGCTATCTCGCGCTCAAGGTCGTCATCGCGGGCGTCCTCGCCCGTCTGTTCGGCGCTCCCCTGCCGGACGCGATCCGGATCGGCTCGCTGCTCGCGGCGGCCGGCGAGTTCGTGTTCGTGCTCGTTCCGCTGTCGCTGAGCAACGGGCTGATCGACGCCGAGACGGCAAGCCTGCTGTCCGCGATGGCGGCGCTCAGCCTGGTCGCGGCCCCGCCGCTTGCGGCGCTCGCCGAGCAGTTCGCCGCGAAGGCCGAGCCGACCCTGCCGGAGCCGGACGAGGACTTCGAGGGGGCCAAGGGGCAGGTCCTGGTGATCGGCTTCGGCCGCGTCGGCCAGATCGCGTCGCAGCTGTTGCTGGCGGAGGGCGTCGAGACGACGCTGATCGACGGCAACCCGGAGAGGGTGTTCCAGGCCGCCCAGTTTGGATTCAAGGTCTATTACGGCGACGGCTCGCGCCTCGACGTGTTACGGGCGGCCGGCGCGGACAAGGCGCGCGCCATCCTGGTCTGCGTCGACGATCGCGAGACCGCCAAGCGCATCGTCGAGCTGATCCAGTCGAGCTTCCCGCTCACCGAGCTGGTGGTGAAGGCCTACGATCGCGGGCACGCCCTCGACCTCTACGGCATGGGCGTCGCCAACGTGGTGCGGGAGACCTTCGAAAGCGCGCTCGTAATGGGGCGCATGGCCTTGGAGGCGGTCGGGGTCGACGCCGAGCGCGCGCTCGAGATCGAGGAGGACGTCCGGCGCCGCGACGCGGAGAAGCTCGACGTGCAGCGTGTCGAGGGCATCTATGCAGGGCGCGACCTCACCTACACCAACAAGCCGACGCCCCAGCCTCTGGCGCAGCCGAAGCGGAAGGGAGCCGTGGTCGACGACGCCGCGACCCCCGCGCCGGCCCCCGCGGAGTGAGTGGCGGCCCCGGCCGCCGCGGGTTAGGGTGGGCGGGGCTCGGCGCAGGAGAGACGCGATGTTCGACATGTTCGAGCTGATCCGGCGAGCGCAGGGCGGCGGCGCCTTCGACCACATCGCCCGCGCCTACGGCATGACGCCGGAGCAGATGCGCGCCGCCACCGCCGCGCTCACTCCCGCCTTCGCGCAGGGTTTTCAACGCCAGTCGCAGAGCGACGCCGCCGCGCGACGGCTGCACGAACTCATGGGCGCCGAGACCTACGCGCGCGCCTTCGAGGCCCAGGCCGCCGCCCTCGACCCCCGCGCCAGAAGCGCCGGAGAGGACGCGCTCGGCGCCCTGTTCGGCTCGAAGGACGTGTCGCGCGCCGTCGCCGCCCAGGCCGCCGCGGCCTCCGGCGTGCAGGCTGACATCATCCGCAAGGTGATGCCGGTGCTGACGAGCGTCCTGATCGGCGGGGTCATCAAGGCGGCTCAGGCCTCCCAGGCGTCGGCGCCCGAAGCTGGAAGCGATGGGCCTTTCCCCGGCCCCTTCGGCGCGTTCTGGAATGAGCTGCTGCGTGACTCGACCCGCCGTCCCGAAGCCAACGCCGCCGACGACGCGCCCCGCAATCCGTTTACCGACTGGGCGAGCGCCTTCCGCCCCGATCCCGATAAGACGGATGACGGGAAGACCGCAGGCGGCGGCCCCGAAAGCGCCGGGAGCGACGGCCCGGCCCTTTCGAACCCGCTGGGCGAGATGATGGCGGAGATGTTCGGAGGAATGTTCGGCGCGCGGAACGCGGCCGATCCCGCGACGCGGGAGCCGACGCCTGATCCGGTCGAAGCGCCGGCTCCAGAGCCGGATTCGGCGGAGACCGCCGAACCGACGCCGTTCGACAAGATGCTCGAAACGAGCCGTGAGCTCTCGGCGCAGAACGCCCGCGCCATGGAGCAGATCTTCGAGACCTTCTTCAGCGAGGAAAAAGGCGGGCCGCGCAAGCCGCCCGCCTGATTTCGAGGCCGCGTTAGTCCGCGCAGGTCTCGCGGGGCAGACCCAACCGCGCCTGGACCGCTTCGCGCCGACGCGCCATCCGCCACCGCGTGTGCGCCTTCTCCGACGCCCGACGCTCGACCGCCAGCACCGTGAGCCGGACGGTGGGATCGCGCCACAGCGGCTCGGACGCGGCCATCCCGACGTCCGCCCGGGTGAGGCCGATGTCGGCCAGCATCTTGTCGTCAAGGCCCGCGAGCTCGCCGAGCTTGCGATGGTTGTTCCACGCCACGGCGGCGACGAAGGCGGTTCGCATGATCGCCTGGACCTTCACGAGGGCGACCTTGGCCGGAGTGATCCGGGCGGGCGTCAGGCTCTCGATGGACGGCAGGGACATGGCAACCTCCTCACGCCGGGACGACGTCTCTCACCTTTTGAGGGGCGGTCCGCCGCTCGGGTCATCCGAGGTGCTTGAAAACCGCCGCCGGCCTCCCGGGGACAAGCGAACCTTGCCTGACCCTCATTGATCAGTGAAACGAATGTTCCTAATATAGGTCATCAGATCCCGTGATGGGCGTCAGGAGCCCGGACTGCGGAGCCGCCATGACCGCTCTTCTCGACGTCGATCAGCTGAAGACCTTCCTTGCTATCGTCGACACAGGCTCGTTCACGCGGGCGGCGGACGTGGTGCACAAAACCCAGTCCGCGGTCTCGATGCAGATGAAGCGGCTGGAGGAAAGGATCGGTCGGGCGATCTTCGCGCGCGACGGGCGGGGAAACCGGCTCACGGAAGACGGCGAGCGGCTGTTGGATTACGCCCGCCGCATCGTCCACATCTCGCGCGAAGCGGTGTCCGCCTTCGCTGACGACGCGTTGACCGGCCGGGTGCGGCTGGGCGTGCCGGACGACTACGCGGAGCGCTACCTGCCGGAGATTCTCGCCCGCTTCTCGCGGTCCAATCCGCGGGTCGAGGTGTCGGTGGTCTGCGAACCGACGAGCCATCTCATCGGCTTCATCGGGCGCGACGATCTCGACCTCGCCATCATCACCCACGCCTCCCGCAAGCCCGTCGGGGAGATCATCCGCCAAGAGCCCCTGCTGTGGGTGACCTCGCAACGCGCCATGGTGCATGAGGAGCAGGTGCTTCCGCTCGCGCTCGGCACCGCCGCCTGCGAGTGGCGCGAGACCGCGATCGCCAAGCTGGAAGCGATGGGCCGGCAACACCGGGTGCTCTACTCCAGCTGCAATTTCACCGCGGTCGGCTCCGCCGTGCTGGCGGGGCTCGCGATTTCGGTGCTTCCGGAATCGGCGCTGCGGCCGGGCATGCGGGTGCTCGGGCCGGCGGAGGGTTTCCCCTCGCTGCCCACCTGCAAGATCGCGCTGCTGCGCAACACCGGATCGCTGACCGAGACCGCCCAAGCGCTCGCGGACCACATCGTGGCGAGCCTGGACAACATGTCGGCCACCTACGAGGATCGCGCGATCGCCGCGGAGTAAGGCGCCCGCGGCGAGGCGGTCTACGCCGGGATCGTCGTCGCCCGCGTGACGATGCGCTCGCCTTCGATCTCGGCCTCGATCGTCACCGCCATGTTCGCCGCCTTGGCGACGAGACCGGCGTAGAACGGCTGGATGACGTGGGCGTCGACCCGGTCGTCCGGGGCGCGGCCCGCCAGCAGGTCGACCACGTTTCCAGGCACGCGGGCGGTTGGGCCCGTCGCGACGATCCGGAACGCGGTGGCGTCCCCCTCGCCTTCCGACGTTACGGCGATGACGCCGCCACGTGGAATGGTGGTGGTCGCGACCAGCACCAGGTTGAGCAGCAGCTTCACCTTGTTCTTCAGGAGCAGTTGGCGCGGGGCCTCCCAGGTGAGCTTGGTCTTCTGGTCCTCGATGAACCCGCGCGCGACCTGCTCGGCGTCGCCAAGGTCGAGCATGGCCGCAGCCGAACCCGCCGCGCCGAAGGCGATGCGGCAGAACTGCAGGCGGGCGGAGGCCTGCGCCGCGCTCTTCTTGATGAGGTCGAAAGCGAAGCCCCGCATGCCCTCGTCCTTCTCGTCCTCGAGAATCTCGAGGCCGTTGACGATGGCGCCCACGGGACTGATCACGTCGTGGCAGACCCGGCTCGCGATCAGCGCCGCGAGGTCGAGGGCGTCGAGCGTGATCACGCCCGAAGGCGGCGTCGCATCGGAGGTTGACATGGGGGCTCCTGCCGGCGCTTTGGGAGCGGTTTCCGGGCCGGCGACTCGTCGGCGCCGCCCGGCCGCGACGTCTGGCCTGATACACGCTGCCGTCTCCGCCCTCAAGCCGAAGCCTTCGGGAAGGACCCAGAGCCCATGACCGACCTCGCCCTGCTCCAGGCGCTTGGCGCCCTCTGCGTCGAGGCCGGGCGGGCGATCCTGGACGTCTACGACGCCGAGGCCATCGTGGTGCGCTCGAAGGACGACCGCAGCCCGGTGACGGACGCCGACGAGCGCGCGGAGGAAATCCTCCACGCCGTCCTCGCCAAACTGTTCCCGGGCGTGACGGTCATCGCCGAGGAGGCGGCCTCCCGCGACGGCGCGCCGACGGAGGCGCCGGAGACCTTCCTGCTGGTCGACCCGCTCGACGGCACGCGCGAGTTCATCAACCGCAACGGCGAATTCACGGTTAACGTGGGGTTAATTTCACGCCGCGCGCCCGTGCTCGGCTGCGTGCATGCGCCGGCGCTCGGCGCCACCTGGATCGGCGCGGCCGGACGTGGCGCGTTTAAGGCCGAAGCGGCGATCCGCGACGTCCCCGCCCCGGCCGCCTATCGACCGATCGCGGTCCGGCAGCGCCCGGCCGCCGGCCTCTGCGCCGTCGCGAGCCGCAGCCATGCGGACGCCGAGACGGAGGCGTTCCTCGAAAAGCTCGGTGTCGTCGAGCGTCGCTCGGCGGGCTCGTCGCTGAAATTCTGTCTGGTCGCGGAAGCCGCGGCCGACGTCTACCCGCGCTTTGGGCCGACGATGGAGTGGGACACCGCGGCGGGCCACGCCGTGCTCGCCGCCGCCGGCGGCGCGGTGACGCGACCGGACATGACGCCGTTCGACTACGGCAAGGCGGAGGCGGGCTTCCGGAATGGCGGCTTCGTCGCCTGGGGCGCGAGGGACTGACCGCGCGCGGACGCGCCGCTTACGGCGTGAGGTCGCGCTCGACCGCGGGCCATTCGGCGACGGCCGGCGCAGGGTCGACGAAGGAGTCGCGCGCGTCCGGCGAACGGAACAGATAGAGCCGGTCGCGGAGCACTGCGAAGACCTGCGGATGCCCGGCCGCCGCGCGGCCGCGCGCGACCGCGAGCGGATCGTGGCCCCCGAACTGGGGCGCGTAGACCTCCGGGGCGCTGAGGAAGGCGGCGCGGTTCGCGGCGCTGGCGAAGCGCCAGGCGGCCCCGCCCCATTCCGCCTCGAACAGCGGCTTGCCCAGCACCGGCCGGCCTTCGGTGAAGTAGGCCACGGGATCGTAGCCGAACAGCGCGATGCCGCTGGCGGGATCGGCCACCACTCGCTCGTTGAGCCCCGGCGTCGCGGCCGCCGGCGCGGCGCAGGCCAGCCCGGCGCAGAGCGCGCCGCAAGCCAGAACGCCGGTCAGGGTCGTCGTGAACGCCACGGGCTGCGCGTCTCCTCGTCACGGTCTGCCGGAAATGGAACCGTCCTCAGGATCGGTCTTAAAACGGCGCCGTTCACCTTTGAGTAAAGCCGATCGATCAAATTCTACGAATCGGCGCGAATCCGTTTCCGCGGACATCGCGCGCTCACGTGAAAAGGACGTACGCGATGACGTGGAAGACCCTCGTCGCGGCCGCGACCCTCCTCGCAGGCTTCGCCGCCGCGACCACCGACGCCTCCGCCCAATACGCCGGCCCGCGCGCCGAGAACGCCGCCTACTCCGACCGCCAGTACGGTGGCGCGAGCGACACCTTCTCCGCCTCCGAGATCGTCGAGAAAGGCCACGGCTTCTTCGGCTCTATGTCGCGCGGCCTGGCCGGCATCGTCGAAAAGGCCACCAGCCAATGGGGCGAGCCCAACGGCTACATCCTCGGCGAAGAGGCGGCGGGCGCCTTCGTCGGCGGCCTGCGCTACGGCGAAGGCAAGCTCTTCACCCGCGGCGAGGGCGAGCAGCGCGTCTACTGGCAGGGTCCCTCGCTCGGCTTCGATTTCGGCGGCGACGGCGCCCGGACGATGATTCTCGTCTACAATCTGCGCTCCCCTAACGCGATCTTCAGCCGCTTCGCGGGCATCAACGGCTCGGCCTATCTCGTTGGCGGCCTCGGCATGACGGCCCTCAAGGACTACGACACGGTCCTGGTGCCGATCCGCACCGGCCTCGGCGCGCGCCTCGGAGTCAACGTCGGCTACCTGAAGTTCACGCCGACCTCGACCTGGAATCCGTTCTGACGCCGGCTGCGGCGCTTCGCATCGGCGGGGCGGCCGGCGCCGGCTTTATGTCGCGCCGGCCCTGTGCCATCCTGACGCCAGCGCGAAGCGCGGGCGCGCCCGCCGTCCGCACCCGCGAAGCGCCACGGCCGAAGGGCTGAGCGCTGTGGCCCGCCGAGTACGCCGCCGATGGTCGAGCCCCTCCTCTATGCTTCGCTCGGAGCCTGCGTCGCGGGCCTCATCGGGCTGTTGCTGCTTCCCGCCATCTGGGCGCGCGCGGTCCGTCTGACGACGCGCCGGCTGGTGGGGCGGCTTCCTGTGTCGCTCGACGAAATCGTCGCCGCGCAGGACCGCCTCCGCGCGGAACACGCGATCGGCGTGCGCACCGTGGAGCGTCGCGCCGAAGCCGCGGCCGAAGAGGCCGCCCGCGAGCGCATCGTCGCCGGTCGGGCCCGCTCGCAGGAGATGGGCCTGAAACTCGAGATTGCAAAATTGAAGGAGAGCGTGGCCGCGCTCGAGGCTCACGGCGCGGCGGTGCGCGGCGACCTCGACCGCACCGGCGCGGAGGCCGCGGAGATGTCGAAGGCGCTCGAGGCTGAACGCACGGCTTTGATGGCGGCGCGGCGCGAGGCCGACGAGGCGCGCAAGGCGCTGTCCGAGCTGGAGCTCGCGCGCGACGCTATGCGCGTGGAGCTTGCGGCGACCGAGGCCGAGCTCGCCTCGGCGCTCGCGCAGCAGGCGGCCTCCGAGCGCGAGATCGCCCGGCTGCGCGGCGCGGTGCAGGCTGGGGAAGCGGCGGCCTCCGGCGTCGCGGCGACCATCGAGGCCGAGCGCTCGCGCGCGGCCGAGGCCGAGGCCGCGCGGCTCGCCGCCGAGCGGCGGCTGGCCGCCGAAATCGAGAGCTTCGTCGCGTTTCGGGCGGACGCCGCGCGCCCTGCCGCCGCAGGAGCCGCGGCGGACGCCGGCCTCGTCGCGCTCCGCGCGCGCCTGGACGAGCTGGCCGACGAGATCGTCCGGGCGAGCGGCGCCCCTCGCCCGCCGGAGCCCCCGCGCCCTCGGGCGCCGCTGCAGCAGGCGGCGGAGCGCGTCCGCCTCGGCTCGCTCGTCGGCGGCGAAATCGGGGCGCAGTAGGACGGCTCGCCTCGGCGTCGGCCTCGTCGCTGCCGGAGTTTTATTCGGAAGCCCACCCCACCCGGCCGGCCTTCGGCCGTCCACCCTCTCCTGCTCCAGGGGGAGATCTGCGCGCCTGCGTCGGATCCGGCTCGCCTGTAGACGCGAGGGCGAAGCGCAGCCCGCCGTCAGGTCTCTGCCCGTAAGCGTGCGCTAGGGCGCGAGGCGTCCGACCACGCGGATCGCGTCACCGTCCACGGTCACCACCACGATCTCGCCTGAGGCGGGAAACACGCCGGTGGCGGCGGTGATGTTGACCTGGTGCGTGACCAGCACCGTCGTTGCGCTGGAATGGGCCGCGGCCCGCACCGCCGCCTTGGACGCTTCGCTTCCGACTGCGCGGTTGTCGTCCGCGAAGAACGAGTTCAGCCGAAAGTCCTCCGTCACCGGCCCGAGCTTCATCTCCGCCGCCGTGTCGCGCGCCCGACACCATTGGCTGGTCCGCACCTCGGCGACCGCGACGCCCTCGGCCCGAAACCGATCGCCCACGGCGCGCGCTTCGGCGCGACCGGCGTCGCTGAGATTGCGCTGGGTGGAGCAGTCGCCAAGCTTGAAATTCGCGGGGTCGCCGACGCCGGGCGCGGTCGCGTGCCGCATTAGGGCGACATGGCCGCCGCGCTTCAGCGCCGCCCAGGCCGCTTGCTCGTCGGCGAGCGCCGACGGCGCTCCGAACGCCGACGCGATGGCGAAGAGTAGCGTGAGCGCGAAGGCGGCGGCGGTCATGGCGGGATGATGGCGTTCGCCGCGCTCCGCGTCTCGGCGACGGAGATCACGAGATCGTGGGCGGCGACGGCCGAGGCGCCCGCGCGGGACTCGTGTGAGGCGAACGCGCGCTCCGCCCGCCCGCCCAGGCCCCGGCGGGGAGCGCCGGGGCCCGAGAACCCTGTGTTCGAGACGGCTTCGCACCGACGGGGTCATGAGTTCCGGAACAAGCCGGAACGACGGCGCGGTTCGTTGCGTCAGCCGCGGGGCGGCAGCGCCCGGCGCGTCAGAACCGCAGCGCGCGGGCCTGCTTGACGTGCTCGAGCGCCTGCACCTGGGCCACAACCGCGTCCGGGATGTCGCCGTCGATCTGGACGATGGCGATCGCGTCGCCGCCCGCGGCCGCGCGGCCGAGGTTGAAGGTCGCGATGTTCACCCCCGCAGCGCCCAGCGTCGCCCCCAACGCGCCGACGTAGCCGGGCTTGTCCTCGTTGGTGACGTAGAGCATCGACGGGCCGAAGGACGCCTCGATCTCGATGCCCTTGATGTCGATGATGCGCGGCTTGCCGTCCGCGAAGACCGTCCCGGCCACATGGCGGGTGACGTCGCCCGTGGTGACGGTCAGCCGGACGACGCTGTCGTAGGTCTCGGCGTCCTCCCGCAGAACCTCCTCGATCGCGACGCCGCGCTCGCGCGCGATCACCGGGGCCGAGACCATGTTGATGTCGGCGAGCTGCGGCTTCAACAGGCCCGTCACGGCGGCGGAGGTGAGCGCGCGGGTGTTCATGCCCGCGACCAGGCCTTCGTACTCGATGCGGATCGCGGTGACGCCGGCCTCGGTGAGCTGGCCCGCGAAGGAGCCGAGCTTTTCAGCGAGCGCGACGAAGGGCTTCAGCCGGGGCGCCTCCTCGGCCGTGATCGACGGCGAATTGACGGCGTTTGAGACCGCGCCACGCAGCAGGTAGTCCGACATCTGCTCGGCGACCTGGAGGGCGACGTTCTCCTGCGCCTCCGTGGTGGCGGCGCCGAGATGCGGCGTGCAGACGACCCCGGGATGGCCGAACAGCGGGTTTTCGGTCGCGGGTTCGGTCGTGAACACGTCGAAGCCCGCGCCCGCCACATGGCCCGCGTCGAGCGCCTCGCGCAGCGCGGCCTCGTCGACGAGGCCGCCCCGGGCGCAGTTGACGATTCGCACCCCCTTCTTCATCCGGAACAGCGCCTGCCGGTCGATGACGTTGCGCGTCTTCTCAGTAAGCGGCGTGTGCAGGGTGATGAAATCGGCGCGGGCGAACAGCTCGTCGAGCTCGACCTTCTCGACGCCGAGGTCCTGGGCGCGCTCCGGCGACAGGAACGGGTCGAAGGCGATGACCCGCATCTTGAGGCCGATGGCGCGCTCGGCGACGATCGATCCGATGTTGCCGCAGCCGATGATCCCGAGCGTCTTGGAGGTGATCTCCACGCCCATGAAGCGGTTCTTCTCCCACTTGCCGGCCTGGGTGGAGGCGTCGGCGGCGGGGATCTCGCGGGCGACCGCGAACATCATCGCGATGGCGTGCTCGGCGGTGGTGATCGAGTTTCCGAAGGGCGTGTTCATCACGATCACGCCCTTCGCCGTCGCCGCCGGCAAATCGACGTTGTCGACGCCGATGCCGGCGCGGCCGATGACCTTCAGACGGCTCGCGTTCGCGAGGATCTTCGGCGTGACCTTGGTGGCCGAGCGGATCGCGAGGCCGTCGTAGCCGCCGATGACGGCGGCGAGCTTGTCCTTGTCCTTGCCGAGGTCGGGCTGGAAGTCGACGTCGACGCCGCGGTCCTTGAAGATCTGGATCGCGGCGGGGGAGAGCTTGTCGGAGATGAGGACGCGGGGCGCCATGGGAGGCTTTCTCTCGTGTTCGCCGGCGCCTGAAAAGTCAGCCGGCTCAGGTTTTCCGATAGAACGGCTGGACGTCGCGCGTGAAGTAGTCGTCCAGGGGCGATCCGGGGATGGAGACGAAGTCGATCTCGTCGGTCGGCTTGGCGGCCTCGGACAGCACGTCCTCGACCTGGTCGAGGGCTTCGTCGAGGTCGCCGTCGACGACGAGGCCGACGACGAGCCGCCGCACGCCGCGCGCGTCGGGCGTGATCGCCTGCGCCACATGGGCGGCGCGGACGGTCGGCATGGTGGCGAACAGCGCCGCGAGCGGCGTCGTCAGATGGGTCGGCGTCGGGGACGGCTTGCCGACGAGGGTCGGAAGGTCGTCCTCTTCGTCCTCGTCGCCGAGCTCGCGCTCGAACCCGTCGGCGGCGCGCACGAAATCGCCGTCGAGCATGGAGGCGACGTCCTCGGCCATGAACTCGTGGCCGGCCTCGGAGCCTGGGTTGAGGACGAAGTTGGCGTCCTCGATCTGCGAGACGATCTGCTTGAAGGTCTGCCGCACGATCATCAGCTGCTCGTCGGGGAACATCGCCTTCACCCGCGCGTCCGACGTGAACACCGGCACGAAGCTGATGTCCTCATGAGTCACCTCGGGCACGGCGTAGCCGGCGCCTTTGCCTTCCTTCGGATCAATCAGCGCGAAGGACAGCTCCGCGTCGAGAAACGACTTCAGGAAGGCGACGCGCTGTTCGGGCTCATCGAGCGCGCGCAGCAGCGACTTTTCGAGGGCGTTTTCGGGCGTGAACATGGGCTGGCTCCGGGTCTTCGGGCTGCGGGCGGTCAGAGAAGCGACGTCGTCCCCGCCTTAACGGGCGTCCTTGACTGGAATGCGAAGTAGAACTGATCGGCCCGAAGTCATGATCAGCCCGTAGTCATGGACGCCCGGCCCGCGGGCCGGCGGCCCGTCGCGGCGCGTGCCCGCGACGACGCCCCGTCAGGTCCCGAAGCTCAGGCCGCCTTGGCGAGCGCCGGCGACAGCTGCGCGTAGGCCCAGTCCAGCCAGGGCAGCAGGGCCTGGACGTCGGACGGCTCGACCGTCGCGCCGCACCAGATGCGCAGGCCGGGAGGCGCGTCGCGGTAGGCGCCGAAGTCGAAGGCCACGCCCTGCTTCTCCAGCAGCGCGACGAAATCCTTCGCGAAGGCGGCCTGCTTTTCGAGCGGCGCCGCGGCGAGCGCGGGATCAGCGAACACCAGGCAGACGCCGGTGTTGGTGCGGGTGGCGTCGTCCGCGGCCAGGACCTTGAGCCAGGGCGTGCGCGCGACGTAGTCGTAGACGGCCTTGGCGCTGGCGTTGGAGCGGGCGATCAGGCCCTTGAGGCCGCCGACCGACTTCGCCCAGTTGAGCGCGTCGATGTAGTCCTCGACGCACAGCAGCGACGGCGTGTTGATGGTCTCGCCCTCGAACAGGCCCTCGTCGAGCTTGCCGTTCTTGGTCATGCGGAACAGCTTCGGCAGCGGCCAGGCCGGCGTGAAGCTCTCCAGGCGCTCGACCGCGCGCGGTCCGAGGATGAGGATGCCGTGGGCCGCCTCGCCGCCCATGACCTTCTGCCAGGAGAAGGTCACGACATCGAGCTTGTCGTAGTCGAGCTCCATCGCGAAGGCGGCCGAGGTCGCGTCGCAGATGGTGAGGCCGGCGCGGTCGGCCGGGATCCAGTCGTGGTTCGGCACGCGGACGCCGGCGGTGGTGCCGTTGAAGGTGAAGACGACGTCGTTGTCGAAGTCGACGGCGGCGAGGTCCGGCAACTTGCCGAACTCGGCGACGACCGCCTTGGTGTTCGGCAGGCGAAGCTGCTTCACCGCGTCGGTGACCCAGATCGCGCCGAAGCTCTCCCAGGCGAGCACCTCGACGCCGCGGGCGCCGAGCATCGACCACATGGCCATCTCGACGGCGCCCGTGTCGGAGCCCGGAACGATCGCGATGCGGTGGGTGGCCGGAACCTCGAGGACCTCGCGGGTGAGGTCGATCGCTTCCTTGAGCTTGGCCTTGCCAGCCTTGGAGCGATGCGAGCGCCCGAGCGCCGCGCCCTTGAGGGCGTCGAGCGACCAGCCGGGGCGCTTGGTGCAGGGTCCGGACGAGAAATTGGGATTCGCGGGGCGAACCGCGGGAACAGCAGTCGTCATGGTCCATCCTTCCAGATGGTCAGCCCCTCGTTGGGGAGGGGTGGCCCGCCGCGGGGAATACGTCCGCGGGACCGACGCCGTCAAGCGAATTGAGCGGGGTAAGGATTAGCCCCGAGGAACGAAAGCGGCGGGACCCAAGGATCCCGCCGCTTGAAGATTTCGTGCTGAAGGCCGGAGCCGAAAGCTCAGTCGAGCATGTAGCGCACGCCGAGACGGACTTCGTTGGCCTGAAGGTTTTTCACCTTGACCCGGCCGCTCTCGCCCGCCGCCGTGTAGCTCTTCGACTTCACGTCGCCGAGATTGACGTAGCGGTAGTTGGCGTCGATCACGACGTTGTCGGAAACCTGATAGCCGACGCCCGCCATGAGCGCCCAGGCGAAGTTCCAGTCCGAGCCCGAGCCGGGGCCGTCCTCGTAACCGCCCGCGCCGGGGTTCTTCGAGCGGAAGCCGCTCATATGGATGCGCGACGCGCCGATGCCGGCGCCGACGTAGGGCGTGAAGCCTTCCCAGGTGCCGAGGTCGAAGTAGGCGTTGGCGAGGAAGGTCAGAGCGGAGATCTTGCTCTTCTCGGTGGAGTAGCCCGCGACGCCGCCGCAGCCCGGGCAGCCCAGACGGCCCTTGAAGTCGGCCTTGGTCTCGTAGTCGACCGTGACGTCAGTGCGGACCCAGTTGTTCCACTTGTAGCCCGCGCCGCCGCCGATGATGAAGGCGTCGTCGACGTCCTCGTCCTTGTACTTCGACAGACCCGCGCGCTTGAAGTAGGGGTTGTCGTAGGACGCCGAGGGATCGCGGTAGAACTTGTAGCCGACGTCTCCGCGGAGATACCAGCTGGAGCCGAACTCGACCGGCTCCGGGATCGGCTCCAGCAGCGGCGGTTCGGGAAGATCGGCCGCGAGACCCGCAACCGGGGCGAACGCGACTGCGAGCGCGCCCGCGAGCGCGTAGGTCATCAATTTGGCCATACCGCCAGTTCCTCAGAAGTGCAGCGCATCGCCGCTGGCGAGAGGCGCGTTCATGTCACGACTGCAAATCTGGCGTGTATTCGTTAAAAACCATTTAACCTTAACTTTTAACCCTCGTGTCCTCACCTGCCAAAGACGTCACTGAAGTGTTTCGGCAACACTCCGCTCGCGACGATTGCAGCGGGCGCAAGGTGCTGCCGCGCCTCGCATTTTCCGTCAGGCGCGACGAAGCGCGCCAGCGCAGGCTGGCGGCCTTCGTCGGGAAGACTACGGAGAAGCCCTCAGGCCGCGGCGGCGCGGATCACGTCCGCGACGTTCGCCACCACGTCGTTAACGAGGTCGCGGTCGTCGCCTTCCGCCATCACCCGGATCACCGGCTCCGTGCCGGAGGGTCGGATGACGAGCCGTCCCTCCCGGCCGAGGCGCTCGGTCGCCTTGGCGATCGCGGCGCGGACCGCGTCGTCGTCGAGCGGCCGGCCGCCGGCGTAGCGCACGTTCTTCATCACCTGCGGCAGCGGCTCGAAGCGGTGGCAGATCTCGGAGACCGGCTTGCCCGCCCTCTGGACCACCGACAGCAGCTGCAACGCCGCCACCAGACCGTCGCCCGTCGTGGCGTAGTCCGACAGCACGATGTGGCCGGAGGGCTCGCCGCCGAGGTTGTAGCCCTGCGCGCGCATGCGCTCGACCACGTAGCGATCGCCCACCGGGGTCCGCTCCAACGTCAGCCCGATCGAGGTCAGGTAGCGCTCGAACCCGAGGTTGGACATCACGGTCGAGACCAGCCCCGGGGCGGAGAGCCGGCCGTCTTCCGACCAGGAGGCCGCGACCACCGCCATCAGCTGGTCGCCGTCGACCACATGGCCCTTCTCGTCCACGATGATCACCCGGTCGGCGTCGCCGTCGAGCGCGATGCCGATGTCGGCGCGGGTCTCGCGCACCTTTTCGATCAGCGCGTTCGGCGCGGTCGAGCCGACGTCCTTGTTGATGTTCACGCCGTTCGGTTCGACGCCGAGCGCGACCACCTCGGCGCCCAGCTCCCACAAGGCCTCGGGCGCGACCTTGTAGGCCGCGCCGTTGGCGCAATCGACCACCACGCGCAGGCCCTCGAGCGACACGGCGCGGTTCAGCGTGCGCTTGGCGAACTCGATGTAGCGCGCCTGCGCGCCTTCGATGCGCTTCGCGCGGCCGAGCGCGGGGCTGTCGGCAAGCTTCGGGCCGAGGTCGGCGTCGAGCAGCGTCTCGATCTCCAGCTCGACCTCGTCCGACAGCTTGTAGCCGTCCGGGGCGAACAGCTTGATGCCGTTGTCGTCGTACGGGTTGTGCGAGGCGGAGATCATCACGCCGAGGTCGGCTCGCATGGAGCGGGTCAACAGCGCGACCGCGGGCGTCGGCATGGGCCCAAGCAGAAGCACGTCCATGCCCACGGAGGTGAAGCCCGCCTGCAGCGCGCTTTCGATCATGTAGCCCGAAAGACGGGTGTCCTTGCCGATCACGACCCGGTGGCGATGGTCCCCGCGCCGAAACGCGATGCCCGCCGCCATCCCGACCTTCATCGCGAAGTCCGGCGTGATGGGAAACTTGTTCGCGCGGCCGCGGATGCCGTCCGTGCCGAAATACTTGCGCGTCATCGGGCGCTCCTCGAATCACGCGCGGCCGATCGCCGGCTCGCCGCGCCTCCGTCAGTCTTAGCGCAGCATCATGCCGCGGCGACGTTCAAAAAAGGTGAGCGATCATTGCGGGCGCCGGTCGCGCCTACCTCCTGCGGCCGTACGACTCGTCGCACGCGAAGGTTTGAATGGCGCAGGCGCGCGCCGAAGGCATACTCACAAGCGGTCCCCGCTTGAGGATAAGCGAGATGGAGCTTGATCCGGACGATCTCCGCGACCCCGTAGGACGGGCCTTCGAGCAGCTCGCCTCGCTGATCGCGATCTTTCTCATCGCCGTGGGCATCGACCTCGCCGTACAGGTCGCCGCCCACGCGGTGGAGCGGGTGACCTACGAAAACCAGGACGGTCTGGCGCGCTGACGCCGAACGACGCGGGCGCTCAACTCAGCAGAAACCAGAGCGCCAGCACCGGCGCTGCGAGGGTGAGCGCGATGCCGCTCAAAAGCGCCGCGAAGGCCGCGACCGATCGGATTTCGCCAAGCACGGTGCGCTCGCGCCGTTCGGCCGCCGCGTCGTCGTAAGCGACCCGGGCGTAGAGTTCCACGATGTTGTCCATGCGCCTGCCATCCCCTGAACAGGCGCGATCATGCGCCAGACCGAGGGCCCGCGATACCTTTAGGTGAAGACTTCGTTAAGATGCCGCCGGGTCAGCTCTGGCGAAGCAGACTGCCGACCACCTTGGCGGTGTAGTCCACCATCGGCACGATCCGGGCGTAGTTCAGCCGCGTCGGACCGATGACGCCGAGCACGCCGACGATTTTCTGGTCGCCGTCGCGGAACGGGGCCGCAATCATCGACGAGCCCGAGAGCGAGAACAGCTTGTTCTCCGACCCGATGAAGATTCGCACCCCGTCCGCCGTCTCCGCCCGTCCCAACAGGTCGATGACGTCCTTCTTGGATTCGAGGTCGTCGAGCAGGAGGCGCACGCGATCCAGATCCTCCAGCGCCTTGAGGTCCTCGAGCAGGTTGGCCTGGCCGCGCACGATGAGCTGGCGCGGTTCCCCGGCGGAGACGCCCGCCCAGTCCGCAAGCCCGGCGGCGACCACGTCCGCGGTGATGGCGTCCAGTTCGCCCTTGGCGGCGGCGACCGCCTCCTCGACCGCCGCACGGGCCTCGCCCAGCGTACGGCCGCGCATCCTGGCGTTGAGGAAGTTGGACGCCTCCACCAGCGCGGACGGCGGCAGGCCCTTGGGCAGTTGCACGATGCGGTTCTCGACCCCGCCGTCCTCGCCCACGAGGACCACGAGGGCGCGGGTGGGCTCCAGCGGCACGAACTCGATGTGCTTGATCGCCGGGTCCTGCTTGGTCGCCACCACGACGCCGGCGCCGCGCGACAGGCCCGACAGCAGGGCGGAGGCGTCGGTCAGCACGTCCTCGACCGAGCGCGAGGCGCTGAGCGCCCGCACCTGCCGCTCGATGGCGCGGCGATCCTCGGCGTTGAGGTCGCCGATCTCCAGCATGGCGTCGACGAAGAAGCGTAGGCCGAGTTCCGTCGGCAGGCGCCCGGCGCTGGTGTGCGGCGCATAGATCAGCCCGAGCGTCTCCAGGTCCGCCATGACGTTTCGGACGGAGGCCGGCGACAGCGAGACCGAGAGCAGCCTGGAGATGTTGCGGGAGCCGAGCGGCTCTCCCGTCGACAGATAGCTGTCGACGATCCGGCGAAAGATCTCGCGTGAACGGGCGTCGAGCTGCGCGAGCCCGGCGGCGGCTTCGGGGAGAATGGGACGGTCGATCGACATGGCCTTAAAACCTCGCGTCCCCAACATTCGTCTTCGCGCGCCGCCGATCAAGCGCGGCGGCTTGCGGGCGGACGCGCGCAGGGGCAGAAAGACGCCGATTTCTCAATCTCCCTGCGAAAGCGAAGCCTCCATGTCCGTCCGTCCCTCCAAGCGCGCCCCCGACGCGCTGCGCGCCGTCTCGATCGAGCGGGGCGTCGCGCGCTACGCGGAAGGCTCCTGCCTGGTGAAGTTCGGCGAGACCCACGTGCTGTGCTGCGCCTCGCTGGAGGAGAAGGCGCCGGGCTGGCTGCGCGGCCAGGGCAAGGGCTGGGTGACGGCCGAATACGCCATGCTGCCGCGGGCGACGCACGAGCGCACCCGCCGCGAGGTGACGAGCGGCAAGCCCTCCGGCCGCACGCAGGAGATCCAGCGCCTGATCGGCCGCAGCCTGCGCGCCGTGGTCGACCTCAAGATGATCGGCGAGCGCCAGATCACGGTGGACTGCGACGTGCTGCAGGCCGACGGCGGCACGCGCACGGCCTCCATCACCGGCGCCTGGGTCGCGTTGCACGACTGCCTCGCCTGGATGAAGGCGCGCGACATGCTCAAAGGTCCGGCGCTGAAGGACCACGTCGCCGCCGTCTCCTGCGGCGTCTACAAGGGCGCGCCGGTGCTCGACCTCGACTACGCCGAGGACAGCGCGGCCGAGACCGACGCTAACTTCGTGCTGACGGGATCGGGCGGCATCGTCGAAATCCAGGGCACCGCCGAGGGGACGCCGTTCTCCGAGGACGAACTGATGGAGCTGCTCCGCCTTGCCAAGGCCGGCTGCGCCACCCTCGTCGACCTGCAGAAGCTGGCGGTGGCGTGACGCCTCAACTGTCCTTGACCCGCGCGTCATCCCGGCCGAAGCCGAAGGCGGAGAGCCGGAATCGTGCGCCTCAGGACGCGCGGCCTGGAGCACGATCGCGGCTCTCGCTGCGCTCGGCCGGGATGACGTGTAAGGACTGACGATGACCGCCCTCCCCCCGCTCGGCGTCCGACTGGTGATCGCCACCCATAACGCCGGCAAGCTCGCCGAATTCCGCGAGCTGCTGGCGCCGTTCCCGCTGGAGCTGACCTCCGCGGGCGAGCTCGGCCTGCCCGAGCCCGACGAGACCGGCACGACCTACGCTGAGAACGCCGCGATCAAGGCGGACGCCGCAGCGCAGGCGTCAGGGCTGCCCGCGCTCGCCGACGACAGCGGGCTTTCGGTCGCGGCGCTCTGGGGCGCGCCGGGGCTGTTCTCCGCGCGCTGGGCGGGACCCTCGAAGGACTTCTCCGCCGCGATGGCGCGGGTCGAGGCGGACCTTCAGGCCCGCGGCGCGAAGGATCGCTCCGCCGCCTTCGTCGCTGCGCTCTGCCTGAGCTGGCCGACCGGCGAGCGGCTCGAGGTCGAAGGATCGGTTCCCGGCGAGATCGTGTGGCCTCCGCGCGGGAACCTCGGCTTCGGCTACGATCCGATCTTTCTGCCGGGCGGCCACGCCCGCACCTTCGGGGAGATGTCCTCGGACGATAAACACGGCGTGGTCTGGGGCGCGGACGGTCGCGCCACGGGCCTGTCCCACCGCGCCCGCGCCTTCGGCGCGCTGATGGCCGCGCTCTATCCCGCAGGTCCGCCGACATGAGCGAGCCCGGCTTCGGCGTCTACGTGCATTGGCCGTTCTGCGCGGCGAAGTGCCCCTACTGCGACTTCAACAGCCACGTGCGCCACAAGGGCGTCGACCAGGGCCGCTATCTCGCGGCCTTCCGCCGCGAGATCGCGCACATGGCGGCGCTGGCGCCCGGTCGGAAGGTCGCTTCGGTCTTCTTCGGCGGCGGCACGCCCTCGCTGATGACGCCGGAGACCGTCGCAGGGATCCTCGACGCCATCGGCGGCGCCTGGGAGGTCGAGCCGAACGCCGAGATCACGCTGGAGGCGAACCCGACCAGCGTCGAGGCCGAACGCTTCCGCGGCTACCGGGCCGCCGGCGTCAACCGCGTCTCGCTCGGCGTGCAGGCGCTGAACGCCGAAGACCTCGCGAATCTCGGCCGGCTGCACACCGTCGAGGAGGCGCTGACGGCCGTCGAGCTCGCCATGTCGATCTTCCCGCGCGCGTCCTTCGACTTGATCTACGCCCGCCCCGGCCAATCGCCGGCCGCCTGGCGCAGGGAGCTGTCGCAGGCGATCGAGCGCGCGCCGGAGCACCTGTCGCTCTATCAGCTCACCATCGAGGAGGGCACGCCCTTCCACGCGCTCTACCGCGCCGGCAAGCTGAAGACGCCCGACGAGGAAACCTCCCGCGCGCTCTGGGACGTGACGCAGGAGACCACCGAGCGCGCCGGCATGCCGGCCTACGAGATCTCGAACCACGCCCGCCCTGGCGCGGAGAGCCGCCACAATCTGGTCTACTGGCGCTACGGCGAATACGCCGGCGTCGGCCCCGGCGCCCATGGACGGCTCCTGGTCGACGGCCTGCGCCGCGAGCTTTCGACCGAACGCAATCCCGAGCTCTGGGCCGCCGCCGTCGAGGCCGACGGTCATGGCCTCGTGGTCGACGAGCCTCTCAGCGTCGAGGCCCAAGCCGACGAGTTCCTGCTGATGGGCCTCCGGCTCGCCGAGGGCATCGACCTCGCCCGCTTCCACCGCCTCTCCGGCCGCAGGCTCGACCAGCGCCGGATCGACGACCTCACCATGGACGGCATGGTCGAGCGCGTCGGCCGCGACCGCCTGCGCGTCACCCGCGAGGGCTTTCCGGTCCTGGACGCCGTGGTGGCCGATCTCGCGGGGTAGAGCGACGAGCGCTCAACGGTCAATTCGCCTGGGCGGTCTGGCCGTCGAAGCTGCGGGGCGCGGGGCTGATGACCTTCGCGCCGCCGGGCTGCACCTGGTAGACGGCGAGCGCGCGGTCGTTGCCGCCGTCGGCGCGGAAGCGGAAGGTGCCGTCGACGCCGGCGAAGCCAGACGGGTTCGCGAAAGTCTGGTCGGTCAGCCCGGCGGCGCCCTGCGTCTTCACCAACGCAGCCACGAGCGAGGTGGCGTCGTAGGCGAGCGAGGCGGTGCGGGTCGGCTCCGAGCCGAATTTCGCCTTGTAGCGCTGGGCGAAGGAGCGGAAGCCGGAGCTGTCCGGCGCGGCGTACCAGGCGCCCGCAAGGCTCGCGTCGCGTCCCATCTGCGGGTCGTCCCAGAGCCCCGTGCCGAGCAGCTGCACGCGCTTCAGGTTGACGCCGTTCGCGGCGAGCAAGCCCACCACCGTCGGAACGCTGTCGGCCGTGTCGGGGATGAACAGCGCGTCGGCCTGGCCGAGGGCGTTCGCCACGCGGGCGATCGGCTCGGCCATCTTGCCCTTGTCGGTGGGATAGCGCTCAAGCGCGACGACGCGGCCGCCGGCCCTCGCCACCGCCTGCTGGAAAGCGCCCTCCACCACCGTGCCGTAGCCGTTCTCCGGAAGCAGCGCGGCGAAGGAGCGCTTGCCCTGGCTGACCGCGTAACGGACGATCCGGTCGACGTCGGATTCAGGCAGGAAGCTGAGGAGATAGACGCCCCGCGAGGCGACGTTGGCGTCGGTCGAGAAGGCGACCACCGGCACGCCCTTCTGGCGCGCGGCCTGGCCTGCGCCCTGGACCGAATGGGCGAACAGCGGCCCGATCACCATGCGCGCGCCCTCGTCGGTCGCGCTGTTGACCGCCGCCTGCGCGCCCTGCGCGGTGCCGCCGTCGTCCTTCACCACCAGCTGGATGTCGGGGCTGTTGAACTCCGAGAGCGCGAGCTCCGCCGCGTTCTTCATGGATTGGGCGGCCGCGCCGGCGTTGCCGCTGGCCGACAAGGGCAGCACGAGCGCCACCTTGGTGGAGCCCTGCCCGATCGCCTGACCGAGCGGCTGGGCCTCGACCTGCGGCGTCGGATTGCCGGGCAGCGGATTGAGCCGCTCGTCCGTCCCGCCGAGGTCGCTTCCCCCGCCGCAGGCGGCGAGCGCGAGCGCCGCGCTTCCGACGAGCAGCGCGCGCCATCCCTTCGCCAGGGACCTTGGATCGACCGTCATGTGCGCCACCGTCTCTCGGCCGGACCCCCACGAACTCGTCCGACGCGCCGAATGCCCCGATGGTCCACGGCTCGGGGAGCGCCGCGCGCCACCGCTTCCCGCGGCTGCGCCCCACCGATAGACTTGACTCTGAAGTAACCGACGAGCGTTCCCATGCCAAGGCCCGAGCCGACCGACCCCGACCTCACGGCCGGCCCCGATCACTCCTCCCGCAGCTACCTGGTGGCCGGCGTACGCCTGACCGCGCCGTCGCTGGCGCCCGGCCTTCACGTCGTCGCGACCCCCATCGGCACGCTCGCCGACATCACCCTGCGGGCGCTGGAGACGCTGGCCGCCGCCGACGCGGTGCTGTGCGAGGACACCCGCGTCACCGCCAAGCTGATGAACCACTACGGCATCGCGACCCGGCTGACGCCCTACCACGACCACAACGCCGCCGAGATGCGCCCCAAGGTGCTGGCGCGCCTCGCGGACGGGCAGCGGCTTGCGCTCGTCAGCGACGCCGGCACGCCGCTGGTGTCCGACCCCGGCTTCAAGCTCGTGCGCGACGCCGTCGCGGCCGGCGCGCACGTCACGCACCTCCCCGGGCCCTCCGCCGTGCTTACGGCGCTGGTGCTGGCGGGCCTGCCGACGGACCGCTTCTTCTTCGAGGGTTTCCTGCCGGCGAAGCAGCAGGGGCGGCGCGAGCGCATCGCCGAGATCGCCCGCGTGCCAGGCACGCTGGTGCTGTTCGAGACCGGGCCGAGGGTCGCCGAAGCGCTGGCGGACCTGGCCGACGGACTGGGGAACCGGCCCGCGGCGCTCGCGCGCGAGCTCACCAAGCGCTTCGAGCAGGTGCGGCGCGGGACATTGACCGAGCTTGCAACCGAGCTCGGTCGGGAAGCCCCGCCCAAGGGCGAGATCGTGCTGGTGATCGGCCCGCCGGCCGAGGAGGCGCCGCCGAGCGAGGGCGACGTCGACGCGCTGCTCGAAGCCGCGCTCGCCCGCGCCTCGGTGAAGGACGCGGTCGCCGAAGTCGCGAGCGCAACGGGGCTCAAGCGGCGCGAGGTCTACGCGCGCGCGCTCGAGCTGACCAAGGCCGGCGCCTGAGCCCGGCGCCCCCCGCCCCGAAGCGGCTTGCGGCGTTCCGGCTCGGGCTCGACGCCGAGGCCCGCGCGGCTTGGCTGCTGAGGCTGACCGGCTGGCGCATCCTGAAGCGACGCTACGCGCAGGGCGGCGGCGAGATCGACTTGATCGCCGTCCGGGGGCGGACGCTCGCCTTCGTCGAGGTGAAGGCCCGCGCGACGCTGGAGGCCGCGGCCGAGGCCGTGGCCCCGCGCCAGCAGGCCCGCATCCGCCGCGGGGCTGAGGCCTTTCTTGCGCGCGAGCCGGCTTATGCGGGATATGTCATGACCTTCGACGTCGTCCTCGTCGCGCCCCGCCGCCTGCCGCGCCGTCTCCCAAACGCCTTCGGCCAGTAAAAACCCCAAGCGGATCAGCCCCATGTCGCTTCGCGTCGCCGTGCAGATGGACCCGATCGAGCGCATCAACATCGCGGGCGATTCGACCTTCGCCCTGATGCTGGAAGCGCAGGCGCGCGGCCACTCGCTGCTCGTCTACACGCCCGAGCGCCTGACCCAGACCGCCGAGGGCGTGTTCGCGGCCATGCGGCCCGCGGAGGTGCGCGACGTCGCCGGCGACCACGTCACGCTCGGCGAGGAGCGCCGCGTCTCGCTCGGCGATGAGACTGACGTGGTTCTGCTGCGGCAGGACCCGCCGTTCGACATGGCCTACGTCACCACCACCCACATGCTGGAGCGGGTGCACCCGCGCACGCTGGTCGTGAACGACCCCGCCGAGGTGCGCAACGCGCCGGAAAAGATCTTCGTGCTCGATTTTCCCGAGCTGATGCCGCCCACCATCGTGACCCGCGACAAGGCCGAGATCGCGGCCTTCCGCGCCGAGCACGGCGACATCGTGGTGAAGCCGCTCTACGGCAACGGCGGAGCGGCGGTGTTCCGCGTGACCGCCGACGACCTGAACTACGGCTCGCTGATCGACCTGTTCTCGACCACCTTCCGCGAGCCGTGGATGGTGCAGAAGTTCCTGCCGAAGGTCGCCGCGGGCGACAAGCGCATCCTGCTGGTGGACGGCGTGTTCGCGGGCGCGGTGAACCGCGTGCCGGCGGTGGGCGATCTGCGCGCCAACATGGTGCGCGGCGGCGCGGCGCAGACCACCGAGATCACCCCGCGCGAGCAGGAGATCTGTGCGCGCATCGGGCCGGAGCTGTCGCGGCGCGGGCTGCTGTTCGTCGGCATCGACGTGATCGACGGCAATCTGACCGAAATCAACGTGACCTCCCCCACCGGCGTTCGCGCCATCAAGCGGCTCGGCGGCCCGGACGTCGCGGCGATCACCTGGGACGCCATCGAAGGCAAGCGGAGCCGCGCCGCCGCATGACGCTGAAGCTCGCTCTCGCCGCCGCCGCGTTCTTCGCCTGCGCCGCCGGCGCCGCCTGGGCGCAGGACGTGACGCCGCCCGGCTTCCGCCTGCCGCCCATGCCGCCGATCACCGCGACGACGCCCGCGAAGGAGCTGTTCGGCCGGGTGACCCGCCCGAGCACGGGGCGCGAGCGGTCGATCGGCTTCTACTCCAAGGGCTGTCTCGCAAGCGCCTCCATGCTGCCGCTCAGCGGCCCGACGTGGCAGGTGATGCGGCCCTCGCGTGACCGCTTCTATGGTCGCCTGACGCTGGTGAGCTTCATCCAGCGGTTCTCGAAGCGGGTGGCGTCGAACACCTCCTGGCCGGGGGTGCTCGTCGGCGACATGTCCCAGCCGCGCGGCGGCCCCATGATCAAGGGCCACGCCTCGCACCAGATCGGCCTCGACGTGGACATCTGGCTGCGCCCCATGCCCGCGCAACCGCTGACGATGGCGCAGCGCGAGACGCTGATGTCCACCAACGTCGTCGCCGAGAACCGGATCGACACGAACCGCTTCTGGTCCGCGGACCACATGCAGGTGCTGAAGGACGCGGCGCTCGACCCGCAGGTGGAGCGCATCCTGGTCAACCCCGCGATCAAACGGGCCGTGTGCCGCGACGCGCGCGGCGACCGCGGCTGGCTGCAGAAGGTGCGGCCGCAGTGGGGCCACGACTACCACTTCCACGTGCGGCTGGGCTGCCCCGCCGGCGAGGCCTCCTGCAAACCCCAGGCGGACGTCGTCCCCGGCGACGGCTGCGGCAAGCCGCTCGACTGGTGGTTCACGCCGGGCCGGCTGTTCCCGACGCCGCCGAAAATTCCGCCGAAGCCGCGCCCGCCGATGACGCTGAAGGACATGCCAGCGGAGTGCGCGGCCGTCATCCGCGAGCCGTGAAGGGCCTGTCTAAGAGCCGGAGTTGAAGGCCTACTGCTTCGTCATCCCCGTTGCATCCGGGAATCCAGGCGAGATCGTCAAGCGCCTGCCATGGCGACCTGGGCGCCCCGAAGTCGATCAAGCGAATGTTCGCTGATTGTTCTTGACGGCGGTTGCGCCGCCGCTACCATCGCGTGCGTCAGGGCGGGGGCGGCGGCATGGTCGTTTGGGTCTCAACGGTGGCGTTCGAGGGCATCGAGGCCCGCGCCGTCGACGTGCAGGTGCAGGTCGCGCCGGGCCTGCCGGCCTTCAACGTGGTGGGCCTGCCCGATAAGGCGGTGACCGAGGCGCGCGAGCGGGTGCGCGCGGCGCTGATCGCCTCCGGCCTCGCGCTGCCGCCGCGGCGCATCACCGTCAATCTCGCCCCCGCCGACCTCCCCAAGGAGGGGAGCCACTTCGACCTGCCGATCGCGCTCGGCCTGATGGCGGCGATCGGCGCCGTGCCGCAGGACGCGCTCGCGGGCGTGACCGTGCTCGGCGAGCTCGCGCTCGACGGCACGATCGCCAGCGTCGCGGGCTGTCTCCCCGCGGCGGTCGCGGCCGTGGCCCGCGGCCACGCGCTGATCTGTCCGGAATCCTGCGGGCCCGAGGCCGCGTGGGCGAGCGCGGACCTCGCCATCGTCGCGCCCCGCTCGCTGCTCCAGATCGCGAACCACCTCAAGGGCGTGCAGGTTCTGGCCCGTCCCCGCCCCGGCCTGCCCGACGCGGCCGGCGCGCAGCCCGACCTCAAGGACGTGCGTGGCCAGGAGACGGCGAAGCGCGCGCTCGAGATCGCAGCCGCCGGCGGGCACAATATCCTGCTCAACGGACCGCCGGGCGCCGGCAAGTCGATGCTCGCGAGCCGCCTGCCCTCGCTGCTGCCGCCGCTCGGCGCGCGCGAGCTGCTCGAGGTCGCAATGATCCGCTCGATCGCGGGCGAGCTCGCCGGCGGAAGGCTGTCGAACCGCCGGCCGTTCCGCGCGCCGCACCACTCCGCCTCCATGGCCGCGCTGGTCGGCGGCGGGGCCCGGCCGCGGCCCGGCGAGATCGCGCTCGCCCACAACGGCGTGCTGTTCCTCGACGAGCTGCCGGAGTTCTCCGCCCAGGCGCTCGACGCGCTGCGCCAGCCGCTGGAAACCGGCGAGGCGGTCATCGCCCGCGCCAACCACCGCATCGCCTATCCCGCCCGCTTCCAGCTGGTCGCGGCCATGAACCCCTGCCGCTGCGGCGGAGGCGAGGCGGGCCACGCCTGCCGCCGCGGCCCGCGCTGCGCCGCGGACTATCAGGCGCGGATCTCCGGCCCCCTGCTCGACCGCATCGACCTGCGCCTCGACGTCCCGGCGGTGAGCGCCGCCGACCTGATGGCGCCGCCCGCGCTCGAGGACAGCGCGACGGTCGCCGCGCGCGTCGCCGAGGCGCGCCGCCGGCAGGCCGGCCGCTTTGCCGCGCTCGGCCTTGATGGCGTCGCGGTGAACGCCCACGCGCCCGTCGCGCTGCTCGAGGAGATCGCCCGTCCCGACGCAGCGGGCCTCAAGCTGCTGCGCGACGCCGCCGACGCGCTCAAACTGTCGGCGCGGGGATATCACCGCGTGCTGAAGGTCGCCCGCACCATCGCCGACCTGGACAGCGTGGAGACCGTCGGCCGCATCCACCTCGCCGAAGCCTTGGCCTACCGCGCTGCGCCCGCCGCGGAGGCGCGGGCGGCGTGAGCTGCGCCTTTCACGCTACGGGCTAAGATGCGGGGAGCCCTCCCCCCGTAGCGTGGGTTGGCCTTGGCCGGCAGGCCGAAGTTGGATGGGGTTCGGGGCGTTGGGGGTGACGGCGCTGGAACGCGGTGGGACGTCGGAGCTTCGTCCGGCGTATACCCCACCCGGCCGGGGCGTTCGCCCGTCCACCCTCCCGTTCCGAGCGAGGGATCGCCCGCGCGTACCTGCGTCGGCGGAAGTCTCACCGCGCCGTGGGATGAACCACCACCGTCGCGGTCATGCCCGCGGCGAGCGTCAGGCCCGCCGGCAGCGGGTCGAGCTTGATGCGGACCGGGATGCGCTGGGCCAGCCTCACCCAGGTGAAACTCGGGTTCACGTTCGCGATCAGGTCCGCGCTCGTGACGTTGTCCCGGTCGACGATGGCGCGCGCCACGCTCTCCACACGGCCTGTGAGGTCGCCATCGTGGCCCATCAGGCGCACGGTCGCCGGGTCGCCCTCGCGGATGGCGCGCAGCTTGGTCTCCTCGAAGTAGCCGGCGACATAGAACGAGTCGCTGTCGACGACGGCGACCGCCGCCTTGCCCGCGGTCGCATAGTCGCCCTCGTTCAGCAGAAGGTTGGTGACGTAGCCGTTGACGGGGGAGCGCACGACGGTGCGGTCGAAGTTGAGCTTCGCCACGTCGCGCTCGACGATCGCCTGCCGCCACGCGGCTTCGGCGGTGACGACCGCGGTGCGCGCCTGCTCGCGCGCCTCGTCGGCGACGGCGGCGGAGGTCAGTCGGTCCCGGCGCTCCGCCTCCTTGCGCCGCTGCTGCAGCTCGCCGAAGCGCCCGTCGACCGTCGCCTCGGCCTGGTCGAGCGCGAGCTTGTAGCGCGCCTGGTCGATGACGAAGAGCACGTCGCCCTTCTTCACCGTCTGGTTGTCCTGCACGGTCAGGTCGGTCGCGGCCCCGGAGACGTCTGGCGTCACCTGGATGACGTTGGCGCGCACCCGGCCGTCCCGCGTCCAGGGCGTGTCGGCGTAGGCGCGCCAGACGTACCACCCGCCGGCGAGGGCCGCGGCGAAGACGACGAGGGTGAGGAGGACCCGGAAGCTCCTCGCAGCGATCGACATGATTTGCGAAGCCTCACATCAGGACGGCGACGACCGCCGCCAGCGTCAGCACGTAGGCCGACACGTTGAACAGGGCGGGATGCCAGACGAGCCTGTAAAAGCCCGTCCGCTCCAGCAGGATGCGGAGCGGCTGCCAGATCAGCCCGGCCAGCGCGGCGTAGAGCAGCAGGGGCGGCACGAAGACGCCGAAGAGGTCGACCTCCTTGATCATGCCGCCGCCTCCCCGACGCGCCTCGCCACGCCGAACAGCGCGGGGTGCTGCGCGAGGCTCGAGCGCAGCGCCGCGATCCAGACCGCAAGCTCCGCGGCCTCCGCCTCGTCGGCCGGCCCCTGCGCCAGCGCGGCGCTGAGCGCCGCGTCCAGCCGGTCGAGCGGCGGGACGGAGGGCTCCCGGCGGGCGAGCCGGCGGAAATGGCGCGCGAGTTCGGCGAGGGCGTCGGCGAGCGGCGCGCCGACGGCCGACGGCAGGGCGCGCACCACGCGCCGCAGCGCCAAGGTGTTGAGGCCGACGCGCAGGGCCGCCAGCGCGCCCTGCTCGAGCGCGAGCTGGCGGGGGTCACGCAGGTCGAGCCGGATCATGAGCCCATTGATGCGGTCGAACATGCGGCTTTCGAACCCGGTGCGCGTCGGGGCCTCGCGGCTCGCCGCGGCCTCCGCGAGGTCGCGTCGCAGCCCCGCGACCAGCCGCGCCACGGGCCAGGCCGTCCCGATCGGCCGCAACACCCGCAGCAGCGCCGCGGCCAAGCCGAGCCCGAACAGGCTCGCGACCGTCGTGTTGGCGTAGGCCGCGAAGTCGTAGGTCATCACGTTGCTCAGCGAGATGATGTTGATCGCCCCAAGGCCGAGCGCGAGCGCGCGCAGCGTGTAGGCCGGGATCGACATGGCGTAGGCGGCGCCGAACACCAGCGGGGCGAGCGCGAGGGCAAGCGCCTCGAAGCCCTCGAGCCGAGGAAGCACGCCGAACAGATAGACCCCTGCGACCACAGCCCCGACCGCCGTCATAAGGGTAAAGCCGCCGGCCGCGGCGGCGGGGTCGTCGGCCTGCGCGAACAGGCTCGCCATGACGGCGACGAAGATCACCGCGCCCGCCCCGCTCACCCAGCCGGACAGAATCCAGAAGGCGAAGGTGCCGACCAGCGCGACGAAGGCCGCCGCGGCGGCCGTGAAGGCGAGCTGGTAGTCGCGGTAGCGCTCGAGCGTGGCCGGCGCCTCGCCCGCTGCGCGGTCGGTCTCCGGGGCCCGGAGGTCGGACAGCCCGTCGAGGTCGTCGCGCAGCGCGAGCAGGTCGGCGACTCGGACCAGGATGGTCCGCTCCAGCACCGCGCCGGCGCTCGCCCGCATCGCGGCGAAGTCGGGGGCCGCCGCCAGCACGGCCTTGGCCGCGGCCGTGCGCGCCCCCGCCGGCGCGCCGGCCGCCATCGCGTCCGCGGCGCCGGCGAGCGTGGGAGCGAGCGTCGCGAACCGATCCGGGCGCTCGGCGCGCAGGATCTCCATGCGGTCGTGGATCGCGACGACCAGCGCGAGGAACGAGATCAGCCGCCCGTGCAGCAAGCGGATACGGCGGTTGGAGAGGCGCACCGTCGCGCTGTCGAACGAGGCGTGGATGCGCAGGCCGTCGAGCGTCGCGACGTTCGCCACGAGCGCGCGCCGGTCGCGCAGCACGGCGGCAGGGTCGGGCCG
Source organism: Methylopila sp. Yamaguchi (assembly GCF_002897035.1). Classification (GTDB taxonomy): domain Bacteria; phylum Pseudomonadota; class Alphaproteobacteria; order Rhizobiales; family Methylopilaceae; genus Methylopila. The sequence continues at coordinate 120,060 of NZ_BAUX01000003.1, read as the reverse complement.
CCCACGCAGCGTGTCGGCCGCCCAGCGTGAGGCCGAGGCGAGCGCCGTTTCCGCCGAGGCCTTCAGCGCGCGCCCCGCGCTGCGCGGAAAGAACACCTGGCTCAGGACGGTCGCGGACGCGAGGCCGACGAAGATTTCGGCGATGCGGTCGAGCGCCGCCAGGAACACCGTGTCCGGCGCGTCCACCACTGGGAAGGCGATGATCGCCACGGTGTAGCCGGAGAGCAGCGCGCCATAGGAGGCCGGCGCATCGCGCAGATAGATCGACACGAAGACGCAGCCCGCGATCCAGAGCGAAACCGCGACCACGAACAGCTCGCGGGCGTCGTAGAGCGTCGCCGTGATCGCGACCGCGACGACGCCGCCGACGATGGTGCCGACCGTGCGGTAGAGCGCCTTCGACAAGACCATGCCGGTCAGCGGCTGAGACACGATGAACACCGTCATGATCGAGCTCGAGGCCTGCGGCAGCTCGACCACGAAGGCGACGAAGGCCGCGAGGCCGGCCGCGAGCGTCGTCCGTGTCGTGAAGATCAGCCGATCGCGGACGACGGGGCTCACGGGCGCGGGCTCCGGTCGAGCGCGAGCCGCGCGAGCAGCCGCGTCGCAGCGGCGATCTCCTCGGCGGGCGCGCCCTCAAGCATCTCCGCGCAGACCTCCGCAACCACCTGCTTGAGCCGCGCCGTCTCGTCGCGGCCCCGAGCGGTGAAATGGAGCGTCTTGGCGCGCCGGTCAGTGGGGTCTTCACGGCGCTCGATCAGCTCGGCCGCGGCCAGACGATCGAGCAAACGGACGAGGGACGGCCCCTCGATCCCGAGCGCGTGCGCGAGGTCCTGCTGGCGGGCCCCCTCCCCCAGCCGGTCGAGGTGCAGCAGCGGGCGCCAGCTGGCGTCGCTCAGGTCATAGCGCGCGAGCGCCTCGTCGATCGTCCGGCGCCAGCGGCGCGCGGCGAGCGTAAGGCCGAAGCCGAAATCGGTGACGGCGGAGGGCGAAGGGCGAGACGACATCGCCACTAATTAGGACGCTAACTAATAGCCCGCTACACAGATTGCGCATGGCTGGCGCGCTGGCGGCGCAGCGAGCGCATCCTCCGGGCGCTTCGCTCGCACCTGCGAAGGCGTCATCCCGCGATGCGGGAACCCTATGGCGGCGTTCGCGTTCCCTGTCCTTACGTCGCACAGACAGGGGGGTCGCATGAACGAAGCGGTGACGCTCGTTGAAGGGGCGGCTGAACGGCTGTCCTGGCTTCCCGATTGGGGCGCCAGCCTCATTCTGCTTGCGCTCGGCGCGGCGGCCGCGATCGCAGTCCACCGTCTCGCGTTTCGCATGCTCACGACGTTCGTGGCGGACCGCAGCCTGTTCTGGCGTTCGCTGGTCTCCCGCACGCGCGGCCCGACGCGGCTGGCCGTGCTGATCCTCGCGCTCTCGATCGTGTCGTCCGCGGCGCCGCTCACCGACCGCCAGAGCGACGCCATCCGCCACGGCCTGCTGGTCGCCTTCATGATCCTGGTCGGCTGGGCGGCGACGACGGCGCTGCACATCTGGACCGTCATCTATCTCAGGAAGTTCAAGCTCGACTCGGAAGACAACCTGCTGGCGCGCAAGCACCTGACGCAGATGAAGATCTTCGAGCGCGCGGGCGTCACGCTGCTTGTCGTCGTCACCATCGGCGCCACTCTGATGACCTTCGACGGCGTGCGGCAATACGGCGTGTCGCTGCTCGCCTCCGCCGGCGCCGCGGGCCTCATCCTGGGCCTCGCCATGCAGCCGGTGCTCGCCAACCTCGTCGCCGGCATCCAGCTCGCCATCACCCAGCCGATCCGGCTCGACGACGCAATCGTGGTGGAGAACGAATGGGGCTGGGTCGAAGAGATCACTGCGACCTACGTCGTGGTGCGGCTGTGGGACTGGCGGCGGCTGGTGCTGCCGCTGAAGTACTTTATCGAGAAGCCGTTCCAGAACTGGACCCGTGAGGGCGCCTCCATCATCGGAACGGTGATGCTTTATGTCGACCACGCCGCGCCGATCGCGCTGATGCGGGCGAAGCTGGAGGAGCTGGTGAGGGCCTCGCCGCTCTGGGACGGGCAGGTCGTGAACCTGCAGGTCTCGGACGCCATGGAGCACGTCATCCAGGTGCGCCTGCTGGTGTCGTCGGGCAGTTCGCCCAAGGCGTGGGACCTGCGCTGCGAGATGCGCGAGAAGATGATCGTATGGCTTGCCGAGCATCACCCCTACGCGCTGCCGCGGCTGCGGACCGACATGGGGCGCCAGCCGGCTCCGGACCCGCGCCAGCAGCAGGCGCGGGAGGAGCGGCCCGCGCTCAAGGCCGCGCGGGCCTGAGCGCGGCCCCGTCCGGAGGCAGGGGTCCGGCGGCTTAGCCGACGCTGACCATGTCCGCGGTGATGTTCTCGATCCGCAGAGCGCCGACCTGCTTCATGATCGTCTCGAACTCGCGCTGCATGATCGCCAGCACGGCCGCCACGCCCGGTTCGCCAAAGGCCGCGAGGCCCCAGCAGTAGGGTCGGCCGATGCAGACCGCCGTCGCGCCCATCGCGAGCGCCTTGATCACGTCGGTGCCCCGGCGGAACCCGCCGTCGACCAGCACCGGGATCTTGCCGTTCACGGCCTTCACCACTTCGGGCAGCGCCTCGATGGTCGGGAAGAGGCTCTCCTCGGCGCGGCCGCCGTGGTTCGAGACGATGATCGCGTCCACGCCGTGCTTCAACGCCTCTTCCGCGTCCTCGTGGGTGACGATGCCCTTCAGCACCAGCTTGCCCTTCACGATCTTTCGGAGCCGATCGACATAGTCCCAGGTCATGCCGGTGCCGTAGAGGTTAGTGACCTTCGACACGTCGAGATCGTCGAACATCGGCTTGCGGCTGACTTCGTTGACGAAGCCGCCGGCGTGGCAGTCCTTGCAGTTGCGTGTGTCGTCGCGGCGCAGGCGGAACAGCGTCTCGGTGTTGCGGCCGCCCTGGCGGTCGACGGTGAGCACGATCGCGGGCGCGCCGGCCGCCTCCGCGCGCTTCACCAGCGCCTCGGTGACGGTCCAGTCGTCGGTCGGGTAGAGCATGTACCAGACGGGCGCGCCGCGGGCCTCGGTGACGTCCTCGATCGAGGTGGAGCCCACCGTCGAGAGGATCATGCCGTTGCCCTTGACCTTGGCGGCCTTGGCGACCGCGCCCTCGGCCTCAGGATGGAAGGCGCCCTGGCTGCTGACCGGCGCCAGCATGATCGGCGTGCCGTAGGTCTGGCCGAAGAGGGTGACGCTGGTGTCGATCTTGCGAACGTCGATCAGGCGGCGCGTGCGGATTCGGATCTTGGAGAAAGCCTCGTGGTTCGCCCGCAGCGTCTCGTCGCCGTCGACGCCGCTCGCGAGATAGCCGTAGTGGGCGGGCGGCAGCGCCTTCTTGGCCGCCGGCTCGAAGTCCATCACGTTGAGCGCCTGCTCCGGCGCCGCGATCACGTCCCCGACCGCCTGCGTCGGGGCGCGGAGGACGTCGTAGCTCTGGGCGAAAGCGTTGGTGGAGCCGAGCGCCAGCGACCCGACGAGGGTACGCACGGCAGTCGGCGTCATCACGGGGCTCGCCGCGAGGAAGCGGATGAAATTGCGGCGGTCGGTTAGGCGGGCGTCGGATGCGTCGGACACGGTCGTCTCCTGAAAGCGGCGGGGACCAGGACGCGGGCACATGCTCGCGAGCGACGGCGAGCCTGTGTCGGCACGCCGCGCCTCGAAGCTGCGCCCAAGTCGGGGAAGCGGGAATGCGTCTCTTATTGGACTAAAGTAGCACTAGCGCCGTAGCCCGCGTCCGCGGTCCTGTCCACCGAATAATGCCGCACCGCACAAAATGCGGGAGCGGTCGGCCAAGTCCGGAGGGTTCGCGCCCGCTCGCGGGAGCGACAGAAGATGCGCTCGCGCGCGGCTCAGCGCGCCGCCCGGCGCCAGATCCAGAGGGCGAGCGCGCCGAAGGCGGCGAAGAAGACGATGTTGAACCAAGGGATGATCGTCGGGTTCGGCTCGGTGCGGCGCACGTTGATCGCGTTCGGGAACCACGAGAACAGGTTCACTCGCCAGCCGTACTTGGTGACGATGGCGAGCCCCTTCTCGGAGGCGATCGACGCCGCGACCGCCTGCTCGTCGGCGCTATCGAACTTCAAGTAGAACGGAAAGCCCCAGCCGGTGTCCTCGTTGCGGTAGACGTGCGGGGCCTTGGTCTCGGCGTCCTCGGCGAAGATGTAGTAGACGTCCCGCCCCGTCTGCGGGCGGTCTCCGCCCTGCAGCGGCTTGCCGCTCATGTCGACCCGCCGGTTCTCGACGCCAATGATCCGCACCACGTCGTGCCGCGGCAGGTAGTAGTGCAGGAACGCCGCCCCCGGCAGCACCGCGAGCAGGGCCACGACGGCGACGATCACACGCGTGCGGTTGAACATGGGCGAGGTCTCCCGAGGACGGCGGCGTGGCTAATGTGGCGCTCCGCGAGCAAGAAACCAACGCGGCGCCCCTGCGCCCTCCCTACCGCTCGTCTTCTGAGATAACAGGAAGCTCTTGGCGGCGCTTCGCCGCAAGAGGAGGCGATAATGGCGATCAAGATCACGCGTGACGACGCCTCGTGCTTTCGAGCGCACGAGCAAGCGGCGTAACTCGTTCCCGTCGGAAACCCGCGTCGGACGTGGCGTTCGCGTGGTTCATGGAGACGTGGAGCTGGTCGAAAAACTCGGACGGCAGGATCTCTGCCCATGCGGGTCCGGGAGGCGGTTTCAAAGCGTGCTGCCTGAAGGGCGGCCGCTACGACGGCGCCGAACGACGCCACTACTTTCAGGGACTAGGCGGCCCGGAAGGCGCGCGGCGACGCGCGCCTTCTTCCCTCTGAGCGCCCCTCACCGCACCAGGAAATTCCTGAACTGCCAGGGATCGCTCTCGTCGAGGTCCTCCGGGAACAGGCCCGGACGGTTATGCAGCGGCGTCCAGTCGGTGTAGTAGCCGTTCACCGGGCCGAGGTAGGGGCGCTGGATTTCGAGGCAGCGCTTGAAATCCATCTCGTCGGTCTCGACGATGCCCTCGTTCGGGTTCTCGATCGCCCAGACCATGCCTGCGATGATCGCGGAGGTCACCTGCAGGCCGGTGGCGTTCTGGTAGGGCGCAAGTTCGCGGGTCTCCTCGAGCGAGAGCTGCGAGCCGTACCAGTAGGCGCCCTTGCCGTGCCCGTAGAGCAGCACGCCGAGCTCGTCGATCCCGTCGACCAACTCGTCCTCATCGAGCACGTGCAGCGTGTCCTGCACCTTGCCTTCCGCGCCAAACAGCTCGTGCCAGGACAACACCGCGTCGTCGGCTGGGTGGTAGGCGTAGTGGCAGGTCGGGCGGTAGACGGCCTTGCCGTCCTCGTAGACCGTGAAGTAGTCGGCGATCGAGATCGACTCGTTGTGAGTAACGAGGAAGCCGTACTGCGGCCCGGGCGTGGGGCACCAAGTGCGCACCTTGGTCGCGGCGCCCGGCTGCATCAGGTAGATCGCCGCCGCGTTCGGATCGTCGTGGGTGCGGGCGTTCTCCGGCATCCAGGTCTCGTGCGTGCCCCAGCCGAGCTCCGCCGGCTGCAGGCCCTCGGAGATGAAGCCCTCGACGGACCAAGTGTTGAGGAACACGTTCCGCGGCTTCGGATCGGTGGTGCGCTGGGTGTCGCGCTCGGCGATGTGCACGCCCTTCACGCCGATCTGGCGCAGCAGGGCGGCCCACTCCTCGCGGGTCGAGGGCTCCGGCGTGTTCAGGTTCATGTCGGCTGCGATGTTCAGCGCCGCCTGCTTCACGAAGAACGACACCATCCCGGGGTTCGCGCCGCAGGTGGAGACGGCGGTCGGCAGGCCTTTCGGCGAACGGCGGCGAAGATCGAGCGTGATCTCGCGCAGCGCGTAGTTCGAGCGCTCCGACGGCCCCTTGCTCTTGTCGAAGTAGAACCCGAGCCACGGCTCGTTGACGGTGTCGATGTAGAGCACGCCGAGCTCCTGGCAGAGCGCGATCAGGTCGGCCGAGCCGGTGTCGACGGAGAGGTTCACGCAGAAGCCGCGGCCCTCGCCCTTGGTCAGCAGAGGCGTCAGAAACGCGCGGTAGTTTTCCTTGGTCACGTGCTGCTGGATCAGCTCGTAGCCGTGCTTCTCGGCGATGTGCTTGTTGAGATCGCTCGGGTCGATGATCGACACCCGGCTCTTGTCGAACTCGAAGTGGCGTTCCAGCAGAGGCAGCGTCGCCCGTCCGATGGAGCCGAAACCGATCATCACGATGGGACCGTCGATCTTGGCGTACACCGGATGTTCCGTCATTCTTTCGCGCTCCTGGGCTGGCTGTCGCGGCGGACGCCGCGCGGCCCGATAAAGGCCGAACGGCGCTGGAGAATCAACACCAGCGGTGACGCGGCGATGACGGCCGCGCCCCTGTCAGCCCCGCCGCGCGCCGGCGATCAGACGGTCGAGGGAGAACGATCCCGGCCCCCGCGCGATCACCAGCAGGAAGCAGGCCGCCCACACCCCATGCGTCGGCCAGGCGTCGGGATAGACGAAGATCTCGATCACCAGCGTCATGCCGAGCAGCGCGAGCGCCGCGAAGCGACTGGCTAGGCCGATCACCAGAAGAATGGGGAAAAAATGCTCGGCGAAGGCGGCGCCGTAAGCGGCGACGGTCGGGTCGATCAGCGGCAGCCGGTACTCTTCCTGGAACAGGTAGACCGCGCTGTCGGAGAGGCCGAACCCCTGCACCTTGGTCTGACCGGACTGCCAGAACACCGCCGCCGGAAAGATGCGGGCGGCGAGCGCGAGCGCGGAGTATGGGATCGCTTCGAACAGCCCGATCAGGCGCTCGACGGCGGCGACGAGGCTTCCGCGCGGCCTGGGGCCGGCGATGGGCGCTGCGGCGGTCATGGCTTGGGATCCTTGCAAGGGGATGGGGCGATCGCCGCGGCGAGGCCGGATGCGATGAGGCCGGACAGGTTGAGGGCGACGTCGAAGTCCGGCGCGACGCGCCGGGCGAGGGCGCAGGCGCGCCCGAGCGGGCGTCCTCCGTGCAACGCTGCCAGGAACGCCGCGCCGCCGGGCGGCAGCCGGCGCACGTGGACGTCGAGCGCAGGGCGCCCGACGATGGCGTCCTCGGGCGGGAGGCCGTCGATCGGCCCCAGTTCCGCCTCGCCGGCGTTCATGGCCCAGATCGACGCCACCGGGTGGCGCGAGCGCACCAGGCCGAGGGACGGATGGAGCCTGATCGTCGCCTCCGCCAGCGCCTCCGGCCCAATCGCCGCGAAGGCGGCCGCCCCGAGAGGGGCGACGTCGGCCGCGTGGTAGGCGCGCGTGCGGGCCGCCTCTAGCCGGGCGACGTCGCCGAGATAAGGCAGCTCCTCCAGCCCCGGCGCCGTGTCCACGAAGGCGGGAAAATCGTCGCCGTAGAGCATCATCAGCGGGGAGCGCGGCGGATGCGCCCGGACGAACGCGCGGGCGAGCTCCGCGAAGAAGTCCGCGCCGACGATGCCGCGCACCGCCGGAAACCGCGCCGCGAGCGGGCCCGCGAGCCCAACCGCCACGTTGTTGCGGTAGACCGCGAAGCGCCGTTCCGGCGCGCGGCCGCCTGCTTGCGCGAGATCGGCCGGAACCGCGGCCCCCGGGTCCAGCGCCGCCGCCGCAAAGCGCGCCTGCGCGGCCGCGCTCACGCCGCCACCCGCTTGGACACGGATGCGCCGGCCGCCGCACCGTCGATGAGCCTCTGCGCGACGCCGGCTTCAGCGCGGAGCTCAGGCCATGCCGGCACGTCGTTGTCGCGCTCGATCAGCGTCGGGAGAGGTCCTGTGCGGTCGAGCGTGCGGGCGTAAAGCGCCCACACCGGATCGGCCACAGGCGCGCCGTGGGCGTCGATCAGCAACGGCGCGCCGCCGTCGCCCTCGGCGAGGTCATGACCGGCGAGATGGATCTCGCCCACCTGAGCGAGGGGGAACGCGTCGAGATATCGCTCCGGCGAGGTCCCATGGTTGGTCGCCGAGACCAGCACGTTGTTGACGTCCAGCAGGAGCCCGCAGCCCGTCCGGCGCGCCACCTCGGCGAGGAACTCCGTCTCGGGAATGTCGCTCTCGGCGAAGAGCACATAGGTCGCCGGATTCTCGAGCAGCATCCGCCGACCCAGCGCGCTTTGGGTTTCGTCCACATGGGCGATCACCTGGGCGAGAGTCTCGGCGGTGTAGGGCAGCGGCAGCAGGTCGTTCAGGAACACGCCGTCGTGGGTCGACCAGGCGAGATGCTCGGAGAAGCTTTCCGGCGCATAGCGGTCGCAGAGGGACCTCAGCCGCGCCAGATGGGCGCAGTCGAGCGGCCCAGCGCCGCCGATCGACAGGCCGACGCCGTGGATCGAGAGAGCGTGATCCTGGCGAAGACGCGTCAGCTGGGCGTGCGGAGGCCCGCCGGCGCCCATGTAGTTCTCGGCGTGAACCTCAAAGAATCCGCCAAAGCCGCCGTCGGCGAGCACGTCGCCGAAATGCTCTGGCTTGAAGCCGACACCCGCCGTGGCGGGCAGCGTGGTCAGGATCATGGCGTCGCTCCGCTGTGGGGCAGGACGCGCCGCCGGACGCCGCGGACAGGCCCCGCGTCCGGCGGCGGCGGTCACATCTTGATCGGCGAGAGCGAGCCCATGCCCTTGGCGGTCTTCATGGTGACGCAGGTGCCGGCCGGCACGGCCTTCCAGGCGTTGCCCTGAAAATCGACCTTGGAGGTGCCGGCGCAGGTGGTGCCTGCGCCGGCGGCGCAGTCGTTCTGGCCCTTCAAGGCCACGCCGTAGCACTTCTCCTTGCCCGCCATCTTGTCCTCCGCGAGGGCGGGCGAGGCGGCCGCGGCGAGGGCGGCGGCGAACGAACCCGCGAGGGCGACGGCGGCGACACGACGATTCATGACTGTTCTCCTACAGTAGAACCGGGCTCTAAGCGGCCCGCAACCCAGTCTTCGTCGGCGATCCGCCGTTCGTTACATGCCACACAAACTTCCCCCGAAAATTTATTCGCGCTTGACCGCCGCCCGCGCGTAACGCTTCCTGCGCGCCGCACGTAAGCCCAAGTCGAGGATGCTTCGTGAACGAGCGTGAACTGGACTGGGCGACCTGGATGCGGGCGGCTGAGGCGGGCGACACGCGCGCCTACCGGCGGCTGCTCGACGAGCTGTCCGTGTTCCTGCGTCGCGTGGTCCGACGTCGGGGCGGCTTCGGCGTGGACGACGCAGAGGTGGAGGACGTGGTCCAGGAGGCGTTGCTCGCGATCCATCTCAAGCGCGGCACGTGGGATCCGGCCCAGCCGGTCGGCCCCTGGGTCGCGACCATCGCGCGCAACAAGCTGACCGATGCGCTCCGGCGTCGCGGGCGGCGGATCGCCGTGCCGATCGAGGACGTCGAGGAGATGCTGGCCGCGCCCCAGGAGGAGGACGGCCTGTCCGCCCATGAGACCGACAGGTTGCTGTCCGTGCTGAAGGGCCGGCAGCATGACGTGGTGCGGTCGATCTCGCTGGAGGGCGCGGACATCCGCGCCACGGCGACCAAGTTAGGCATGACCGAGGGCGCCGTGAGGGTCGCGCTGCACAGAGGATTGAGCGCGTTGTCCGTCGCCTACAGGAGCTTCCGGGAATGAGGACGAGCGATCTGATCGCGGCCATGGCCGCCGACGCCGGCACGCCGCCCGCGCGGCTCGGCCGAACTTTCGCGCTCGCGCTCGCACTCGCGGTCGTGGGCGCCGCGCTTGTCTTCGCCGTGAAGCTCGGACCGCGCCCCGACGTCGTCGACGCCCTTGGAACCGTGCGGTTCCCGTTCAAGTTCGCGGTGACCGGCGCGTTTGCGGCCGCGGCCGCGCTGCTCGCGCTGCGGCTAGCGCGGCCGGGCGCCTCGCCGCGGGGCGGCGCGCTGGCCTTCCTCGCGGCCGTCGCGCTGCTTGGAGCGGGCGTATTGGCGGAGTTGTCGGCGACGCCCGGGGCGACTTGGGCGCCGCGGCTTGTGGGCCACAACTGGCTGGTCTGCCTGATCAACGTGCCCGTCCTGTCAGCCATCCCGCTGGCTGCGCTGCTGATCGCGCTCCGCCGCGGCGCGCCGGCGTCGCCGCGGCTCGCCGGCGCGGTCGCAGGCGTGCTCGCCGGCGCGATCGGCGCGACGTTCTACGCAGCTCATTGCCCGGACGACTCGCCGCTGTTCGTGGCGGTTTGGTACACGCTTGCGGTCGCGATCGTGGCGACGGCGGGCGCCGTCGCCGGCTCGCGTCTGTTGCGCTGGTGACGGTCGGCGACCCGCGTCAGAGCACCGCGGGCATTTGCGGCGATGGCGCGACTTTTCCGTGAACGATCCTTGGGCGGGCGCGTTCTAGGGCTACTGGCGTCGGGGGCGGCGCCGGGGAGGACGTCCTAAGCCATGAAATTTCGCACCTTGGCGACGGCGGTGGTCGTGGCGAGCGTCGCCGCGCCCACAGCGCAGGCGGGGTTCCTCGACTTCCTGTTCGGGCGCCGAGCGCCGGCTCCGGTCGAGGAGTACCGTGAGCCGCGGGCGGCGCCGCCGCCTGCGCCGCGCGCCGAACGAGCGCCCGTCCGGAAGCCCCAGCTTACCCCGCAGGAGCAGTTGGCGCGCACAATCGATCCGGTCGCGAACCCCGACTGGCATCTCATGGATCCCACCCTGCGGCGCGGCGACGTGCTGTTCCTGGCGGACCGCGTGGTCGTGTTCACGGGCGGGCGCATCGGCGATCCGAGCAGCTACGCGCCGCTCGAGAGCACCCACATCGTCAGCTCGTCCGAACGCCGCGCGCTGCGCCAGATGGCGGGCCGAGCGGCGCAGGACGAGCCCCAGGAGCCGAAGGAGCGGCGCCGCCGGACCATCAAGCCCGCCGGCGCCCGTCTCGCGACCTCGTTCTAAGGCTGTTTGGCCGTTCAGGCCGGGATGCGGAGCACCTGTCCCGGGTAGATCTTGTCGGGGTGCTTCAGCATCGGCTTGTTGGCTTCGAAGATGTCGTTGTAGCGGCTGGCCTTGCCGTACTGCGCCTCGGCGATCTTCGACAGGTTATCGCCCTTCTTCACGGTGTAAAACTTGGCCTCCCCGCCCGGCGCGTCGACCTTCAGCTGCTCTTCGACCTTGGCGACGCCGAGGGTGTTGCCGGCGGCGAGAATGATCTTCTCGCGGACCTCGTTCGACGGCGCGGCGCCGGTGATTTTCACCGTGTCGCCTTCGACCGCGACGTTGAGATCCTTCGCGTCGAGCCCGTGCTTCTCGATCTCGGCCTTGATCTTGTCCGCCGGGGCGGCCTCGGCTTCGCTTGCGCCGAACAGCTTCTCGCCGACGTCCTTGATGAAATCGAACACGCCCATGAAGCGCCTCCTTAACCCGTTGATCGCCCTTCTGAACGGACAAATAGCGCCGGCGTGACGGATCGACAGGCCGGCCTGAGGCGGCGTCCGGCCGGGGCGCGGGCGCCTGGGCGGCGGTGGCGCACACAGGCCCGTGGTAAACACTAGGTCAACCGCGGGTTACGGCGCCCGGTTCGGGTTGGCCTGCGGCGCCTCGAACGGTAGGTCTGAGGCCGCCCGCAGCGCGCGTCTCCGAACCCAAGGCCCGACCGCCCCGATGACAGCCGCCCCTCGACGCTCGCCCGTTCCGCTCGCGGGGCTCCTCGCCCTGATCCTCGCCGCCGGTCTGGCCCTCTGGGCGCTCTCCCCATGGCTCGCGAGCGTCATCCACGGCCATGTGGACGGCAACGCGCTGTCGCTGGTCTGGACGCTGCCGCTGATCGGGCTGCTGCTGTCGATCGCGGTGATGCCGCTCGCGGCGCCGCACGTCTGGCACCACCACTACGGCAAGATCGCGGCCGGCTGGGCGATCGCGCTGCTCGTCCCATTCGCGGCCGTCCACGGCGTCGGGCCGGTGGCGAGCGAGACGGTTCACGCGGCCCTGGGGGAGTACCTGCCGTTCGTCGTGCTGCTGTTCTCGTTGTTCACGATCTCCGGCGGCATCCTGGTGAAGGGCAATCTGCACGGCACGCCGGCGCTCAACACCGCGCTGCTCGCGATCGGCACGCTGCTCGCGAGCGTCATCGGCACGACCGGCGCCTCGATGGTGCTGATCCGCCCGCTGCTGCGGGCCAACGACCAGCGCCGGCGCAACGCCCATGTGGTGATCTTCTTCATCTTCCTGGTCTCGAACATCGGCGGCTCGCTGACGCCGCTCGGCGACCCGCCGCTGTTCCTCGGCTTCCTGCAGGGCGTCGACTTCTTCTGGACGACGACCAACGTCGCCAAGGAGACCGCGGTGCTGGTGGCGATCCTGCTGCCGGCGTTCTATCTGCTCGACCGCTGGTTCTTCTCTCGCGAGCCTCTCATCCCGAGGCCCGACCCGACGCCCGACAGCCGGGTCGGCGTCGCGGGCCTGCAGAACCTGCCGCTGCTGGCCGGGGTCATCGCCGCCATCCTGATGAGCGGGCTATGGGACAGCGGCGTGATCTTCGACGTGTTCGGGACCAAGGTCACGCTGCAGGCGCTGCTGCGCGACATCATCCTCGTCGGCCTCGCGTTGATCTCCCTCGCCATCACCCCGCGCGAGTTGAGGGAGCGCAACGGCTTCGACTGGGAGCCGATCCGCGAGGTCGCCAAGATCTTCGCCGCGATCTTCGCGACGCTGATCCCGGCCCTTTTGATCCTGAAGGCCGGGACGGACGGCGCCGCCGCGCCGCTGGTCGCGCTGGTGTCGCGACCGGACGGCAGCCCCAGCGACGCCACCTATTTCTGGCTCACGGGCATCCTGTCGAGCGTCCTGGACAACGCCCCGACCTACCTCGTGTTCTTCAATCTCGCCGGCGGCGACGCGCAGGAGCTGATGGGGCCGCTCGCCTCGACGCTCGCGGCGATCTCCGGCGGCGCGGTGTTCATGGGCGCCCTGACCTACATCGGCAACGCCCCGAACTTCATGGTGCTCGCCATCGCGAAGAACCGCGGCGTCGCGATGCCGAGCTTCTTCGGCTACATGGCCTGGTCCTGGGGCGTGCTCGGTCCCTGCTTCGTGGTTCTGACGCTGCTGTTCTTCGACTGGTGAGGACGAGCGTCAGGCCGGCGCCCGAAGCCGTCAGGTCTCGGGCGCCGGTCGGAACGGAGGTTTACTTGGCGTCCTTGCACCACGAGGACGAGGCCTCGCGGCACCGCGCGGCGTAGCTCTGCGACAGCTTCTCGGCCGCGGCCCACTCGTCTTCGTCGATCGAGTTCGTGCTGTTGGCGTCCATCGCCTCGAACGTCGGCACCTGCTCGACCTTGAGGTTCGCGGAGTTCTTCCGCCACTCGACGCTGTCGATCTGACCGTTGCCGTTGGTGTCGATCGACTTGAAGCTCGGCCACTCGGCTGCGACGGCCGGAGCCGCCGAAAGCAGAAGGACGGCGGCGAAAGCGACCACTTTCTTGGTCATGTGCGTAATCTCCCTAGTGTCGTTAGTGACCCCCGCCTCAGTGGACGCGGGCCCTGCCGCCTGTTTTCGGCCGCTTTCTAACGGGCGGGCGCCAGCCAAGCTTTATCAATGGCACTTCTTCCCGATTTCAGCCGGGACTTAGTCGTAGGCGCGCCGATACGTCGCCTATACGCAAAGCGACGGCGGCGGCGTAACGTCTTCGTTTGCCTGAACATGGCTTCCGGCCCCGGTCTTCGACCCCGCCGACGACGACCTCAGCGCCCCCTACGGCTGCACGACCAGGAAGCAGAAGGTCGCGAACAGCACGAGGTGGATCAGGCCGTAGAGAATGTTCGTCCGGCCCGTGCCGAAGGTGAGCAGCGCGACCGCGAAGGTGACGAGCAGCAGCACCGTGTCCTTCGAGTCGAGCCCGAGCTCCAGCGGCGCGCCATAGAGCAGCGACAGCGCCGCGATCGCGGGGATGGTCAGGCCGATGGTGGCGCAGGCGGAGCCCAGCGCGAGGTTCACGCTCTTCTGCAGCTTGTCGGCGCGGGCGGCGCGCACCGCGGCGCTGAACTCCGGCAGCAGGATCAGGAAGGCGACGATGACGCCGGCGACCGCCGCCGGCGCGCCCGCCGCCCGCAGTCCGACGTCGACCGTGGCGGTGAAGGTCTTGGACAGCAGGATCACCACGAGCAGCGACGCGATGAGGAAGCCGAAAGAGATCAGAGTGGCGCGGTTGCTCGGCTTGTGCGCCTTGTCCGCCACCTCGTCGTCCTTGATGACGACGGCGAAATACTCGCGGTTGCGCACGGTCTGGGTGTAGAGGAACGCGAGATAGATCGCGAAGGTCGCGGCGCCCGCGAAGGCGAGCTGGCTCGCGGAATAGGCGCCGCCGGGGGCCGCAACCGTGTGGTTCGGCAGCACGAGCGACAGCGCGCAGAGCGGGATCAGCACCGCGAGATAGGCGTTCGCGCCGGTGACGCGGAAGCTCTGCTCCTTGTGCCGCAGGCCGCCCAACAGGATGCAGACGCCGACCAGCCCGTTGCCCACGATCATCACGACCGCGAGGATGGTGTCGCGGGTCAGCGTGGGATTGGGGTCGTCGCCGAGCAGCGCGGAGGCGAGCAGCGCCACCTCCATCACCGTGACCGACATGGCAAGCACGAGCGTGCCGAAGGGTTCGCCGGTCCGGTGGGCGATCAGCTCCGCATGGTAGACCGCCGCGAAGACGGCGCCGAACAGCACCGGGATGAGCGCGATGGCCACCACGAGGCTGAGGGTTGAGCCGTCGTAGCCGCCGTCGAGGCCAAAAACCTTGAGCGCCGCGACGAAGGCGAGCCCGACGAGCGGCGGCGCCCACGCGGAGACGGGCGTCTTCGGCTCGACATGGGACTGACGTTCGGCGGCGGCGGCGACAGGTGTCATGACGTGAGGCGGTCTCCGGCTGGCGCGTCCACCGGGGATGGCGGACGCATCGGCGCGCTTTGCGGCGTGAGCAGGATGGATTATCCGATCGGGGGTGTAGGACATCGCCGCCGGGTGTCCACCCATTCCGCCGCTTCAGGCCCTCCCCGCGTCGAACAAGAGCGTGATGACCGCCCCCCAGACCGAACCGCTGACCGATCCCCTCGTCGCCCCGGAGACGCTCGCCGCCGCCCCGCGGCCCGACCATCTGCTGGTGACGGAGATGGTCCAGCCGGGCTCGCGCGTGCTCGACGTCGGCTGCGGCGACGGCGCGCTGCTGAACCTTCTGATCGCCCGGCGCGGCGTGGACGGGCGCGGGATCGAGCTTTCGCAGTCGGGCGTGAACGCCTGCGTGGCCCACGGCCTATCCGTGATCCAAGGCGACGCCGACGCCGACCTCGCTGCCTATCCCGACGACGCTTTCGACTACGTTATCCTGTCGCAGACGCTGCAGGCGACGCGGCGCCCGAAGGCCGTGATCGAGGACCTCCTGCGCATCGGCCGTCGGGCGGTGGTCTCGTTCCCGAACTTCGGCCACTGGCGCACCCGCATGCAGTTCCTGACGGAAGGCCGCATGCCGGTGAACGCCAATCTGCCCGAGGCCTGGTACGAGACGCCGAACATCCACCTCTGCACCATCCGCGATTTCGTGGACCTGGTGGAGATGCTTGGCGCCCACATGGAGCGCGCGGTCGCGCTCGACGCCACGGGACGCCCCGTGCGCGTCAACGCGCCGTGGTGGTTCTGGAACCTGTTCGGCGCCCAAGGGGTGTTCCTGCTCAGCCGGGAGTGAGGGCGAGGCGCCGCCTGGTTCCTCACCTTCTTCGGGAGGGAGAGATGTGCGGCTGCGTCCCTACGGCGCAGGAGCCGGGACGCCCACCGGGGCCGGCGACAGCGCCGGCGCCATTTTCACCCGGCGCGTCGAGCGGGCGGGAAGCGGTCGCATCACCTGCTTGGTCGCCTCCACCAGATGCACGCCCGCGAACGGCGCCCACAGCCGCGCGCCGAAGCGCTCAAAGGCGAAGGCGGAGCGCAGCATCAAGCCGCGCTCAACCGGCGGCATGAACAGCGCCTCGTCCCAGCCTTCGGGCGTGAACAGCGCCTCGCGCAGCAGGTCGGTCAGCTGACTGCGGCTGAAAGGACGGCCGTGGCCGAAGGGGGTCGCGTCGCTCTGCGCCCAGGCGCCGCGCCGGTTGGGCGCCACCACGATCAGCCGGCCGCCGGGGGCGAGGCAGCGCCAGGCCTCCCGCAGCACGTCGGCCGCGCTGTCGCTGGTTTCGAGCACGTGGATTGCGATCACCCGATCGACGGCCGCGTCCGGCAGCGGCCACATGTCGGCCTCCACAAGAGTCGCGGCGTGGGGCGGCTCCGGCGGCCAGGCGATGACGCCCTGCTGGGCGGGGTAAAGCGCCAGCAGCCGCTCCGCCTCCCCGCGGAACACGCCGAGATAGGGGCTCGCGAAGCCGACTCCGAGCACGCGCAGGCCGGCGGTTGCTGGCCAGCGCGCGCGGAGCTTGCCGCGCAGGATGCGCCGAGCGATTTCGCCGAGCGGCCGGGCGTAGAAGTCTCGGAGATCGACGACGTCGAGCGGCATCCCGGGGTCAGGCCACGCAGGCGTCGAGGGCGGCGCGCAGCGTCAGGCCGTCGAAGGGCTTGGTGACGACCTGCGTCGGTCCGTCGTCGAAGGCCGCGCCGACGTCAAAGTCCGCCCGGCCGGTGGCGAAGACGATCGGAAGGTTCGGACGCTCGTCGCGGCACCACCGGGCCAACGCGTCGCCGTCCATGTCCGGCAGGCCGAGGTCCGCCAGCACGACGTCGACCGGCTTGCCTTCGCGAATGATCGCCTGGGCGCCGGCGGCGGTCCGCGCCTCGATCACCTGATGGCCGAAGCTCGCGAGAAGGTCGGCGACGCCCATGGCGATCAGCGCGTCGTCCTCCACCAGCAGCACCGTGAGGGGCCCCTCCCGGGCAGGGCGCGGCTCCGGCGGGGGCGCAGGCGCGTCCAGGAGACGGCGCAGGCGCGCCGCCAGCTCATCCTGGCGGTAGGGCTTCTGGATGAGGTGGACGTCGGCGTCGATGCGGCCGTGGTGGACGACGACATCCTCCGCGTAGCCCGACATGAACAGCACCTTCAGCTCCGGCCGCGCCGCCTGCGCCTCGCGCGCGAGTTCGAGCGGTGTGGGCTGGCCGGGCATGACCACGTCGGACAGCAGCAGCTGAAACCGTTCTCCGGCGTCGAACAACGCCGCGGCCTCGCGGGTGGTCCCCGTCGCGGTGACGGCGTAGCCCAGAGCGGCCAGCAGGTCGGCGACCGCGCGGCGCACAGCGTCGTCGTCCTCGACGATCAGAATGCTCTCGCCCCGGCCGCGCATGTCGTCGAGCCGCGGCGTCTCCTCCGGCGCGGCCGGCGCGGCGTGGGTGCGCGGCAGGCTGAGGCGCACCGTCGTGCCCGCGCCAGGCAGGCTCTCGATCTCAATGCGGCCGTTCGACTGCTCGATGAAGCCCTGCACCTGCGGCAGGCCGAGGCCGGTGCCCTTGCCTTCGGGCTTGGTGGAGAAGAAGGGCTCGAACACCCGCGACAGCGTGCGCGCGTCCATCCCCACGCCGCTGTCGGCGACGCGGATCTCCAGCCGGTCGCCGTCGGCCGGGTCGACCAGGTTGCGCACAGCGATGTCGAGCGTTCCTCCGTCGGGCATGGCGTCGCGCGCGTTGATCGCGAGGTTGAGCACCGCGTTCTCGAGCTGGGCGGGATCGACCAGCGCCGTCCAATGCGGCGAGGCGACGTCGAGGCGAACGATAATGGTCTCGCCGAGCGTGCGCTGAAGCAGGTCCAGCATGGACGCGACGAGTTCGGCGACCGCCACCGGCTTCGGCGCGAGCGGCTGGCGGCGGGAGAAGGCGAGCAGCTGGCGCGTGAGCTTCGCGCCGCGCGCGGCCCCCGCCATCGCGTCCTTCAGCCGACGTTCGATCTGCGGCGTGCGAAGGGCGGCCGCGGGCCCGGCGAGGTCCAGCGCGAGCAGGTCGAGATTGCCCTTCACCACCTGCAGCAAGTTGTTGAAGTCGTGGGCGATGCCGCCCGTCAGCTGGCCGACCGCCTCCATCTTCTGCGCCTGCCGGAGCTGCTGCTCGGCGCTGCGGCGTTCGGTCAGGTCGCGCGCCGAGCCGACGATGCGCGTCGAGCGCGCTGGGCCGATCGTGACGGGCGCCAGCGTGACCTCGTAGACCCGCTCGCCGTCGCCGCGCTCGACGGTCTCCTCGTAGCGGACGGGCCTGTTGGTGCGCAGGCACTCGGCGATCTTCGCCGCCAGCCGGTCGGCGGTGGCGTCGCCCAGCATCAGCCGCAGCGACAGCCCGCGCACATCGTCCCGCCGGATCGCGAAGGCGCGCTCGATCACCCGGTTGACGGTCTCCACCACCACCCGGCCGTCGGCGGCCGCCTCGACGACGAAGACGCCGTCGGTGGTGTTGTCGATGTAGGCGGCGTAGAGCGCGTCGACCTCGGCGCGCTCGCTCTCGATCGAGCGTCGCCCGGCGATCTCGACCTCGAGCCGGCGCTCGACGTCGACGAGGTCGGCGGCGCGGTCGGCGGCGATGCGCTCGAGCTCGCGCCGACGGCCGGCGAGATCCTCGCGGGCGCGGACGACGTCGTCGATGTCGGTCGAAGCGCCGAACCAGCGCTCAATAGCGCCATCGGCGCCGCGCACCGCGCGCGCACGTGCGAGGAACCAGCGCCAGGCGCCGTCGCCTGCGCGGCGCAGGCGGTACTCGGCGGAATAAGGCTCGCCGGTGGCGAGGCTCCGGCGCCACGCCTCCTCAGCCAGCTCAACATCGTCGGGATGGACGTAGTCGGTCCATACGTTGCGTCCGTCGCGGTGGACGGGCATGCCGGTGTAGTCGTGCCAGCACGAGTTGTAGTAGTCGGGGACGCCCGCGGCGTCCGTCGACCACACCATGTGCGGCATGGCCTCCGCGAGGGCGGCGAAGCGCGCTTCGCTCTCCGCGAGCCTGCGGCGCAGCTCCGCCTCAACGCCGCCGCCCCCCGCGGACTCGGCGTCTCGCGCCACCGGAACATGCGGCAGGAGGAGAGGACTTACGACGGTCATCGAACGGCATCCGCGCTGTGCGACGCTGGCTGGAGGGCCCGCCGATCTCCCCGAACGAACCTATCCGGTCAAAACGCTAGCACGAAAGCCGGGCGGCGTGTCGACACCCCCATGACGGTTCGGTGAACGGATGACCATGGGTCAGGCGGAGGGCGCGTCGGCTCCGTCTTCGGGCGGCCCGTCCAGGGCGCGGGGGGCGTCCGGCCGCCGTTCCGCCACGCGGCGCGCGGGCGTCCGCCGCTGCGCGATTTCGCCCGCGAGCCGGAGCGGCGGGGCCTCTCCGTTCTTGTCTTCGCCCATGTAGAGCGTGACGTGGGGGAAAGGCATCTCGATGCCGCGCGCGTCGAAGATCTCCTTCAAGATCTCGTTGTAGGCGCGGCCCGCGGCCCACTGCTTGCCGGGCTGGGTCTTGATGCGGGCGCGCACGGTGATCGCGCTGTCGCCGAACACGGTGAGCCCGTGCATCTCGAACGGCCCGATGATCGCCGGCCCGTGTTCGGTCTCCTTCAGCCTGTCGAAGGCCTCCTGCATCGCCTCTTTCACCTCGGGGATGCTTTCGCGGTAGGCCACGCCGATCTGGGCCATGTGGTAGCTGAAGATCTTGGTGGCGTTCGAGACGCTGTCGACGGAGGAGAACGGGATCAGGTGGTAGACGCCGTCGATGGAGCGGACGCCGACCGAGCGGATCGTCAGGTGCTCGACCGTGCCTGTGATTCCCGCGATCTTGACGTTGTCGCCGGTGTTCATCGCGTTCTCGAACTGGATGAACGCGCCGGTGATGATGTCCTGCACCAGCTTCTGCGCGCCGAAGCCGACGGCGAGGCCGAGCACCCCGGCGCCGGCCAGCAGCGGCGCGATGTTCACGCCGACCTCCGACAGCGCCAGCATCGCGACCAGCACCACCAGCACGATGGTGAAGGCGTTGCGGAACAGCGCGAGCAGCGTCTTCTCGCGCGCAGTCGGGACCGCGCCGTAGTTCGGGTTCAGCCGGTACTCGACCCACGACGACATCGCGAGATAGGCCGCAAGGCCGATCAGCAGGATCAGCCCGGCCGAGAAGATGGAGGTCGCAATCCGCGCGCCGGCCTGGCTCGAGATCCAGCCAGCGAAGTCGAGCAACGCCCAGCTCTGCGCGATCGCGAGCAGCACCGCCAGCAGCACCACGACGCGCGCGACCTTGAGGATCGCCGGCACGAAGGCGTTGAGCCGCGTCTCGAGCAGCGGCAGCCGGTTCCGGACGTCCTCCGGCAGGCGCATGCCGCCGGAGATGACTCGCGAGATGAAGGCTGAGACGAGCGCGCCGATCGCGACCGCGGCGAGCGTCTGCAGCGTCGCGGCGGCCATGAAGGGCAGCGCCTCCTGCGGATTCACCAGCCAGACGACGAACAACGCCAGCAACCAACCAATGGCCGCGAGGTGCCAGAAGCGCGCGAGGAAGCCGTAAAGCGCCGAAAGCGCGTCGCTCGATGTCGCCTCGGCGCCGCCCGCCAGCGCGAGCCGCACCCTCTCCCGGTTCTGCAGCACGATCGCGAGCGACATCATCAGCGCGGTGAAGGCGACGACGACGCGCACCGCCTGCGCCGCGCCCGGCGAGACCGCTGCGGTCAGGATCGGAGCCACGAACAGGAAGGTGTAACCCAACAGGCTGACGAGCCGGCTGCCCCAGAAGTACCAGTAGGCGGCGGCCTCGTCCGAGAGGGGCAAGGCGCGCAGCGACCGGTAGTTCGGCGACAGGGCGGCGCGCATCGCCACCTTGGCGAGTTCGATGAACAGGAAGGCGTTGAGGTAGAGCGCCTCCTGGATGTGCATGACGCCGGTGACGCCGAACTGTATGGCGAATACGTAGCCGCCGGCCCAGGCGACCGCGACCATCAGCGCGTCTACCGCCACGCTCGCCAGAACAAGGGGAATATGGACCGCGAGCCGCCCGGTGGCGGCCTTGCGTCCGATCCAGCGGTAGAACGGGATGCCGGCGGCGCGGAGCGCGAGAAACGCGCCGAAGGTGACGCCGATGGTCGCGGCGACGGCGATCAGGCGCCCCCAGTTGGCCTCGATTCCGGCGCCGCCGGCGGTGATGATCGACGAGAGGTCCCCGACCAGGCGCGCGCTCGCGCCGACGAGGTTCGCGCCCTGCTCCGCCACGCTGCGGGTGTACTCCGCGACGCGCCGCGCGAAGGTCGGCTCCGGCGTGCCTTCGGCGGATTTCGCGGCGTCCACGGCCGCGGCCTCGGTCGGCGGCGCGCTCGGCGTGTCGCCGCCGGAGGCCTTGGTCTCAGCGGTCGGGCCCGTCGGCTGCTGCGGCGGCGCGGCTGCCGCTTTCAGCCGGCCGATCAGCTCACCCCGCGCCTTGTCGTCCTCGAGCACGCGGATGAGCGCGTCGAGATCGGGCGCGGTCGGCCGGGGTTCATCGGCCGTTTGGGAAGCCGAGTGCGGGACCTCGGCCTGCGTCTGGGCGTTAGCGGACGACGACGCGATCGCCGCGAAGGCGATGAGGAGGAGGGGAACGACGGCGGCGAGGCGGCGCAGGTTCATAGAGAGGCTGAACGCTCTAAGACCGCTGGCGCGGCCGGGCGACTTGAACTAGGCCGCGACGTCCCGCCGCACAGATCGCCGATGGTCGGCGATCTCGGGCCGGCTCCGGCCCTCACCCGCCCTGGGAGTTCAGCTTCTTGCCCAAAGCTTCGGCCCATGACCGGCCAGCGTCGCCGCCCCAGAGCAGCCAGGCCACGTAGCCAGCCGAGGGATTGTCGTCGTCGCCGAAGTTCGCGGCGCGCTTGTCGACCTTGTGGCGGGCGAAGTAGCTGATCATGCGCTTGACGGTCTCCTCGCTCAGCGGCTTCCGCGCCGAGAGGTCGCGCGCGCGGGCGACGCCGACCTGGGTGCCGCCGCGCTTGTGCGCCTTGCGGAGTTCGAGGCCCTTGGCCGCGGCGTCCGCCACGGCCTTGGTCGGCGTCAGATCGACGTCCGCCATCACGCCTTCTCCAGCTCCGAATGCGACTTCAGCGCCTTGCCCCCATCCTCCTGCTCCACGAGGTAGGCCGGATTGTCGGCGGTGGCGCGGCGGACGATCTTCGAGCCCTTGATCGTCCGCTGGACCCGCTTCTGAAAAACGTCCGCCACCTTGCCGGTGGCCTTCCCCTGCCCCCAACTCCACGACACCTTCGCGCCCACCGCGTAAGCCTTCGTCATGCGTCGCCTCTCGTCCTGTGATGATGTCGCCGGCGGAGAAACGCCGGCGCCGCACGGCCGTTCCGGCGAGTCCTCCGGCGACAGGCCTTCTGATCGTCGTGCAAAGGCCGTAAGGTCCGACCGCCTCTCCCTGACCCCCGACGGAGACCCATGGCCTCGGACGCAACCCGCGATCTGCTCGCCCGGCTTGTCGCTTTCGACACCACGAGCCGCAATTCGAACCTCGCGCTGATCGAGCACGTGGAGGCCTATCTCGACGGCCTCGGGATCGCTCATGAACGCGTGACGGACCCGAACGGCGGCAAAGCCAACCTGTTCGCGACCATCGGCCCCGCCGAGCGTCCGGGGATCGTGCTGTCGGGTCACACGGACGTGGTGCCGGTGGACGGTCAGGCCTGGGCCTCCGACCCCTTCGTCCTCTCCCGCCGCGACGGCAAGCTCTACGCCCGCGGCGCCTGCGACATGAAGGGGTTCCTCGCGGTCTGCCTCGCGCTCGCGCCGGAGATGACGCAGGTCGATCTGAAGACCCCGATCCATTTCGCCTTCTCCTACGACGAGGAGGTCGGCTGCCTCGGCGTGCGCGGCCTGCTGGAGATGCTGGCCGCGCGTCCCGTGAGGCCGCTCGGCTGCATCGTCGGCGAACCCACCGACATGCAGGTCGTCATCGGCCACAAGGCCAAGCGCTCGCTGATCGCGACGGCGAGGGGTACGGGCGGCCACTCCTCCCGCGCTCCGGAGTTCGTCAACGCGGTCGAGCACCTCGCCGAGTTGGTGACGGCCACGACCGCGATCGGAAAGCGCCTCGCCGCCTCAGGCGCCCGGGACGAGCTCTACGACGTGCCGCACACCACCGCCCATGTCGGCGTCTTCCACGGCGGCACGGCGCTCAACATCGTGCCGGACGAGGCGACGACGGAGTTCGAGTTCCGCGTGCTGCCGACCGAAGACGCCGACGCGCTGGTCGCCGAGATCCGCGGCGTCGCCGAGACCATCGAAGCTGAGATGAAGGCGCGCGATCCCCGCGCCTCGCTCGACCTGCGCATCAAGTCGGAGTTCCCGGGCCTCGCGACCGCGCCCGAGGCCGAGATCGTCACCCTGGCGAAGCGACTCGCCGGCCGCAACGACCACGCCAAGGTCGCCTACGGCACGGAGGCGGGGCTGTTCGTGGAGATGGCGGGCGTCCCGACCGTCATCTGCGGCCCCGGCTCGATCGGCGAGGCGCACAAGGCCGACGAGTTTGTGACCGAGGCCCAGCTCGGCGCCTGCGAGGACTTCGTCCGCAAGCTGATCGCGCACTGCGCGGGGTGACCGCCGGCTGGCGGCCCTGGTCGTATGCGGAACCGGCGGTGACAGAGCCTCGCCGTCGTCCTCCGGCTCGACCGGAGGACCCATCGTCGACGTCGATCTCGACGTCGAAGTGGATGGTCCGGTCAAGCCGGACCATGACGGCGCGGGTGGACTGATCCTCGGCTCCAAGCCCCTCAGCGGGGCAGCAGCACCCACAGGTCGAGGTCGAGCACAACCGCCGGGTGGTCCTTGCCGTCCTCGGTCTTGAGCGGGAAGGCCCCCGGCGCGTCGTTCTTGAGGCCGACGAGGCGGACGCGCAGGGCGCCGACGTCGTCGCGGCCGGGCAGCGCCTGCTTGTCGAGGATTTCCGACCAAGCGTAGAGCGTGTCGCCCGCGAAGATCGGCGCCACATGGCGACCGCCGTTGATCGCCGCGACATGAAAGGCGTTCTCCAGCCCGTTGTACATGAGCCCGCGCGCGAGGCTGATGACGTGGCCGCCATAGACCAGCCGCCGGCCGATCTTGCTCGACTTCTGCGCATGGTTGTCGAAGTGAACCCGCGCGGTGTTCTGCCAGAGACGGGTGGCGAGCTGATGCTCGGCCTCCTCGACCGTCATGCCGTCGACGTGGTCGATCCTCTCGCCGACCGCATAGTCGTCGAAGCGCCGCGGACTGCCGGACAGAGCGTCGTCCCAGGCCGAAAGATCGATGCGCGGGCAGGCGCCGCCGATCTCGGCGGGGTCCACCACCGCGGGAAGCTCCGGCACGACCGTGTCCTGGAGCGGCCGCCCGCCCTGGACTCGCACCAGCACCCAGCGCACGTACTCGAGCACCAGCGCGCCGTCGGCGCGCGATCCGCGCGTCCGCACCCACACCACGCCGGCGTCTCCCTTCGAGGTCGGCCGGACGCCGATGACCTCTGAGGTCGAGGACAGGGTGTCGCCCGGGTAGACCGGCGTCAGGAAGCGGCCGGCGGCGTAGCCGAGGTTCGCGAAGGCGTTGAGAGAGACGTCCGGCACGGTCTTGCCGAACACCACGTGGAAGGTGACGAGGTCGTCCACCGGCGAGCGGGGATAGCCCAGCCCCTGGGCGAAGGCGTCGGACGACTGGACGACGTAGCGGTTGCCGTAGAGCGCCTGGTTGAGCGCGAGGTCGCCGAGCGTAACGGTGCGGGGCGTGGCGTGGCGGATGACGTCGCCGACGATGAAGTCTTCGAAGAACCGTCCCGCTCCGGCCATGCCGCGCCGCTCCGTCATTGTTTTACCGCAGCGCACATCTGCCACGTTGCGCCGCGGCGGGCGACATCGACGTTCGTCTTCTGCGTGCGTTTCCGGAGAGTGAATGGGATCGCGCGATTCCGACCGTGCCGCTTCACCCGGCCTTCAAGCCCGGCGTGCCAACTTGCGGTCATGCCAGCAGGCGTCGTCGACGACGCCCTTGGCCGAGGGATTTTGCAGGAGGGGCGGATGTCGCTGACCGATGCTCGGGAACAGATTGCGGTCGTCGCGACGTATGACGTCGCCGCCAGGGCGCGCCGCGCGCTGACCTTCGAGCGGGCCGGCCGCTTCGGGGACGCCTGGCGCGAATGGGAGGCGCTGCGGGCGACCGAAGGCCGCCGCGCCGACTGGAACGCTCCGCTCGCGGCGAGCTACCTGCGCTTCGCCTTCGACTGGACGGCGGACGGTTCGCCGGAGCCCCTGCACGAGGCCGAGGAGGCGCTGGTGCGCGGCGTCGCGATCCTCAGCATCGACCTCGCCGACCAGCCCGACGACGTGGCCCGCCTGCTGCTCATCGCCCGGGCCTGCGAACAGCGCTGCCTGCTCCGGGCCTACGGCGAAGGCTGGACCCGAGCGGCGCGGGCGGCGCTCGAGGCTGGCGAAGCGCCTGAGGTGACGGGCGATCCGCGCCAGATCGCGGCCGCGGGGGCTGCGGCCACGGCCGCGCTCGACCTGGTGGCGATCCACGCGCCGTCGCTTGCGACGCTCGCGACCGAACTCGCGCAGAGCTGCCTCCGCCTCGCCGCGACGCTGGAGGCGAGCGGGGCGGGAGACGAGGCCGCCGGCCTGATGCTGCGCGCGGAGACCGTGCTGAGGGGGCCGTCGGCGCCTCAACGCCGCCCGGCGCTGATCGCGATCGAGGGGGGAGCCCCCGAGGAGCGCACGCCGCCGCGGCGACCCGCGCTCACCGTCGTCACCAGTCGGACAGCTTGATCTCGTCCGACCACTCGACGTCCGGAACCTCCTTCACAATCGCCTGGCCGCAGATCACGGTTCCCTTGACCGGATCGTAGGTCAGCGACGGATCGCCCTGCAGCGCCCACCCCTTGTTGAGCGCAGCGGAGACACGCCGGCAGAAGGCCGCGTCGTCGGGACCGGTGAGGAAGCGATAGAGTTTCATCGAAACCTGATTGGAAGGTGACGCGCGTCAGCCGCGCTTGCCGTAACGGCGGTCGAACTCGGCCGATTCATAGCTCGTACGGACAAGCGCAACGGGGCCGAGGCCAGAGCGCCGGACGGGACGCCCCACAGGCGCCAAAGCGGAAGGTCGGCCAT
Organism: Methylopila sp. Yamaguchi; assembly: GCF_002897035.1. GTDB lineage: Bacteria > Pseudomonadota > Alphaproteobacteria > Rhizobiales > Methylopilaceae > Methylopila. The sequence goes on along the minus strand of NZ_BAUX01000003.1, from coordinate 94,053 downwards.
TCAGTCCTCGCTCTTAATCGACCGAGCACGACTTGCCTCACCAGATGTAGTCCCCGCGCAATCGGAATCCAAACGATCGAGGACCAACTGAGTAGGCCGCCTACGAGCGGAACCTACGCCGCTGCGCCAAGCAGCGTGGGCCGACGTGTCGATCGAACGCGCCGCCAGCTCAAGACGCTCATTGAGCGCCTTGGGCGGATGCGGCGCTCACCGTCTTCCGAGGGCATGGCCATATCGGAAATCGTCGAGCGCCGCGTCGCTTGAGACTTACGCCGCCTTCTTCAGCAGCCCGCGGTTGGCGAGGCTTTCGGCGATCTGCACCGCGTTCAGCGCCGCGCCCTTGCGCAGGTTGTCAGAGACGATCCACATCGCGAGGCCGTTGTCGACGGTCGGATCCACGCGGATGCGGCTGACGAAGGTCGCGAAGTCGCCGACGCACTCGACCGGCGTGACGTAGCCGCCGGGCTCGCGCTTGTCGACGACCAGGATCCCCGGCGCCTCACGGAGGATGTCGCGCGCCTCCTCGGCCGAGATCGGCTTCTCGAACTCGATGTTCACCGCCTCGGAATGGCCGACGAAGACCGGCACGCGGACGGCGGTCGCCGTCAACTTGATCTTCGGGTCGAGGATCTTCTTGGTCTCCGCGACCATCTTCCATTCCTCCTTCGTGAAGCCGTCCTCCATGAAGACGTCGATGTGAGGAATGACGTTGAAGGCGATCTGCTTCGGGAACTTGCCGGTGCCCGGCTCCGGCGCCTGGTTCACGTAGATGCCCTTGGTCTGGTTCCAGAGCTCGTCCATGGCGTCCTTGCCGGCGCCGGAGACGGACTGGTACGTCGAGACCACCACGCGCGTGATCGTCGCCGCGTCGTGCAGCGGCTTCAGCGCCACGACCAGCTGCGCGGTCGAGCAGTTCGGGTTCGCGATGATGCCCTTCTTGGTGTAGCCGGCGACCGCGTCGGCGTTCACCTCCGGCACCACCAGCGGCACGTCGGGGTCCATGCGCCAGACCGACGAGTTGTCGATGACGATCGCGCCCTGCTTGGCGATCTTGGGCGACCACTCGCGCGACACCTCTCCGCCGGCCGACATCAGGCAGATGTCGATCCCGGAGAAGTCGAAGGTCGCGAGATCCTTGCATTTCAGAGTTCGATCGCCGAACGACACTTCGGTCCCGAGGCTCCGGCGCGAAGCCAGCGCGACGATCTCGTCGACCGGGAACTCCCGCTCTTCGAGGATGTTCAGCATCTCGCGGCCCACGTTGCCCGTGGCGCCCACGACGGCGATCCGATAACCCATCTCCAACTCCATCGGCCCGGTTTCGACCGCGGCCGTCTTGCTGTCGTTCGCGGCGCGACGCCGCGCGATGTGAATGGCCCCGTTGGGCCGAGATTGCAAGAAATTCACGGAACGGGAGCCGGCGAAACGACGTTGCTTCGATGACCGGCGCGCCTCAGTCCCGGGACGCGGCGTTTCCCCTCATGGAGGCTGCTATGCTTGGTATTGCGCATGGAACGGCCGCATTCATCCTTGCGGCGGGCGTGGCGCTCGTCCCGCTTACGGCGTCGGCCCAGACCCGCGACCGTGCGTCTTCGGACGGCGGCGTGACCATCACGGTCCGGAAGGCGCCGAGCTACCTCAACACGCGCACGGTCGCGCGCCCCATGACCGGCGCCGACTACCAGACCTCGGCGCTCTACCAGTCTTCGACGCCGACCCGCGGCCCCGGCGGCTTCGAGCGCTGGCCGCTGCCGTCGACCTTCGACGTTCCCGGCTACTGACCAGGGGCCCGCTGGGGGATGCCGCCCGGCGTTCCTTCCCGCCTCGCCCTCGCGAAGGCCTCGTCTCCCTCGGGTCGTCCGGCTCAGTGAGAGCTTCAAGACGCCCTACTTAGCGCCAAGGCTCCTCCTCATGTTGAGGAGCCTCACCAAGCGATGCGTCTCGACGGACGCAATGAAAACGAGCGCGCCCCCGTCCGACCGCACCGGACTGGGCCGCCGCTTCTACCTTTACGCCGCGAGGAGCTGCTCGAACTTCGCGACCACCGCTTGGCCCATCTCGGCGGTGCCGACGCGGGTCGACCCTTCCGTCCAGATGTCGCCCGTGCGCAGGCCGTCGGCCAGCACGCCCGCGATCGCCCGATCGAGCGTGTCCGCGATCTCCGGCTTGCCAAGCGAGTACTTCAGCGCCATCGCGAGGCTCGCGATCATCGCGAGCGGGTTGGCGACGCCCTGGCCCGCGATGTCGGGCGCGGAGCCGTGCACCGGCTCGTATAGCGCCTTACGGCGGCCGCTCGCGTCCTCAGCGCCGAGCGAAGCGGACGGCAGCATGCCGAGCGAGCCCGTGAGCATGGACGCGACGTCGGAGAGAATGTCGCCAAACAGGTTGTCGGTGACGATGACGTCGAACTGCTTCGGCGCGCGCACCAGCTGCATGCCAAGCGCATCGGCCAGCATGTGGTCGAGCTTCACGTCCTCATAGCCGGACTTGTGGGTCGCGGTGACGACCTGGTTCCACAGCAGGCCAGACTTCATGACGTTGCGTTTCTCGGCCGAGGTCACGCGGTTGCCGCGCACGCGCGCCAGCTCGAACGCGACCTTCGCGATGCGCTCGATCTCGTAGGTCTCGTAGACCTGGGTGTCCACGGCGCGCTTCTGGCCGTTCGGGAGGTCGGTGATCTCCTTCGGCTCGCCGAAGTAAACGCCGCCCGTGAGCTCGCGGACGATGACGATGTCGAGGCCGTCGACCAGCTCGCGTTTCAGCGCCGAGGAGTCCGCGAGCGCGGGGTAGCAGATCGCCGGGCGCAGGTTCGCGAACAGCTCGAGGTCCTTGCGCAGGCGCAGCAGGCCGGCCTCCGGACGATGCTCGTAAGGCACGCCGTCCCACTTCGGGCCGCCGACCGCGCCGAGCAGCACCGCGTCCGCCGCGTGGGCCTTCGCCACCGCCTCGTCGCTGATCGCCTTGCCGTGCGCGTCATAGGCGCAGCCGCCGACGAGGTCCTCGTCGATCTCGAAGGACAGCAGGCCCTTCGCCTCGATCGCGGCGAGCACGCGGCGCACCTCGCCCATGACTTCCGGGCCGATGCCGTCGCCGGGCAGGAGAAGGAGCTTCTGGGCGGCCATGGGTGTCCTCGTGCGTGTTTCTTTCCGGGGGTCTTAAGCGGGCGCTGCACGCCTTGGCAAGGGCTGCGAGCCTTAGCGGCTGTTCGGCTCCGCCGTACGAGCCGCCTTCTTCTCGAAAGACGAAACGGTCCCCAACGGCTCCGCTAGCGGTTGAACGAAGACCTCAGCCGCAGTCGTGCAAGGCCTCGAGTCGCCCGGCCTCAGCCGGATTACGGTCTCGTTTGATGCAGAACCCCAGTCCTGCGTGGAGCGATGGGTCTCGTAGCCGGGCGCAGACACGCACCACCGCCACGTGTACGAGCGAGAGCCGTGAATCATAAGCGACTCCAGCTGCCACTCACGGTCGCTCAGAAAGTGTGCCCGGCCGTCCGGGCCGGTGGCGGCGATCTCGCGCTTGTCCTCGTTACCGTAGGGATATGAGATGGTCACATAGGCCACCGTGGCTGATGCAATCGGCTTTCCCGCTTCATCCTCCACCTTGAACGATCGCTCGCGTTGGACCGTTTTCCAGGCAGGCCAGCACCCCTGGGTAAGCCCGGCCAGACCGAGCGCCACGATCGCGGCTCGAATCGGCCGCCCATGGGTCCTCCGCCGCCTCACAGAAACCGCCCGCCCCTCTCCAGCACCTCAATCTTGTAGCCGTCGGGGTCGGTCACGAAGAAAAACCGCGCGAAAGGCTTTCCCTCGCGGTCCATCTGCTTCAGGGCGCCGGGGTTCAGGCCCGCTTCCTCGAACCGGGCGTGCTCTGCGGCGAGATCGTCCACCGAGACGGCGAGATGGCCGTAGCCGTCGCCGAGATCGTAAGGCGTCCCGCGGTCGGCGTTGACGGTCAGCTCCAACTCGAAGCCGGTCTCCGGGTTCGACAGGTAGATGAGCGTGAAGCCGTCGAACGGATAGCGGTCCGCCACCTTCAGGCCGAAGGCGGCGTCGTAGAACGCGACCGAGCGCTGTTCATCGAGCACCCGGATCATGGAGTGGATCGCCTTGGCCATTCTGGCCTCCTCGCACTGGGTTAAGGGCGGCGACACCAGAACGCGACCGGCGGGCGCAGGTCAAAAGAAAAGGCCCCGGCGTCGCCGCCGGGGCCTTCGTTCCATACGTCCGGCCGAAGCCGGGAGCGTCAGGTCACTCGCGGTTGCCGAACAGCGACAGCAGCATCGTGAACAGGTTGATGAAGTTCAGGTAGAGCGACAGGGCGCCCATGATGGCCTTGCGGCCCATGATCGTGCCGTCGTCGCCGGCGTAGTACTCTTCCTTCAGACGCTGCGTGTCGTAGGCGGTGAGGCCCGAGAAGATCAGCACGCCGGCGACCGAGACCACGAACTGCACCAGCGACGAGCCGAGGAAGATGTTCACCAGGCTCGCGATGACGATGCCGATGAGGCCCATCATCAGGAAGGTGCCCATCCCCGAGAGGTTGCGCTTGGTGGTGTAGCCCCAGAGGCTGAGCGCGCCGAAGGCGGCCGCGGTGATGAAGAACACGCGGGCGATCGAGGCGCCGGTGTAGACGAGGAAGATCGACGACAGCGATAGGCCCATCAGGCCCGCGAAGACGTAGAAGGCGATCTGCGCGCCGCTGACGCTCATCGTGTGCAGGCGCGCCGACAGGAAGAACACCATGCCGAGCGGAGCGAGCATCACCACCCACTTGAGCGGGCTGGTGAAGAGCGCGACGCCGACCTGGGTGAGCATCATGCCGTTCGCGGTGCGGGCGGCCGCCAGCGACGGATCGGTCGTCACCGACAGCATGAAGGCGCCGATGGCGAACAGGCCGGTGATGGCCAGGCCGAGCGACATGTAGTTGTAGACGCTCAGCATGTAGGACCGCAGGCCCTGATCGACCGACGCCGCCGGAACGGAGGCGCCGCCGAAGCCGGTGCGGCCATAAACGTTACGTTGGGTGTCGGGCATTGAGTGCGGTCCCCTCAAGAACAGCTGAAATCGGGCCGCCGGTGATCGGCGCCACGTATTGCCGTCGATGATATGGGGATGGCCCAGGGGCGCACAAGTTCGAGAGCGCCTCCGGATTCTGACATCTTCGTCAGATGGCGCGCCGTCGGGGCCTGGGGACCGGACCGCCGATCTCGATCATGGTCCGGGGACCGATGCGCCCCGCCAGCCGCTTCAGCACGGCGGGCGCCAGCGCCACGCAGCCGGCGGTCGGCGTGAAACCGGGACGCGCGGCGTGCAGGAAGATCGCGCTGCCGCGCCCCGCGCGCACCGGGCGGTCGTTCCAGCCGAGCTCGAACACGAGGTCGTAGAGCCCGTCGTCGCGCCACATCGCTTCGTGCGAGGCCGAGAACGGCCGCCTTACCGGTCGATTGTAGCGGCGGTGCCCCACAGCGTCGCACCAGCCGTCGTCGGGGCGGGTCACGCGGACGGGCAGGCCCGTGGGAGGCCGCGGCGCGCGATCGGCGCGGCGCCACAGCCGACGGATCGCGAAGCTCCCGAGCGGCGTGACGCCGTCGCCTTCGCGCTTCGCCGTCGCGATGCCGGCCGGCCCCAGCGCGCAGGGGAAGCGAGCCAGTCCGGCGATCACACATCCGCGCGCAGGGCGCCCTGGCGCGGCCCGAACCTTGAGAACCGGAAGGAAACCCTGCATTCCTAGCCGCGACGCTCCTGAAGACGCGTCCTGGCGCCTTGCCGAGGACGGGGGGCGCGCACTAGGTGCGACGACGAACGACGCGGCGCCCGCCGCAGCCGGAGAAGACGTCCGAATGGCCACGAAGCGCAAGATCCTTGTCGTCGACGACGACGCCGACCTCCGCGGGGAGATCGTCGAGCAGCTCAACCTGCTGGACGAATTCGACGCGGACTCCGCAGCCGCCGCGACCGAGGGCGTCGCCAAGGTCCGCGGGGACCACGTCGACCTCGTGCTGATGGACGTCGGCCTGCCGGACATGGACGGCCGCGAGGCGGTCAAGATGATGCGCCGCGACGGCTACCGCGGCCCGGTCATCATGCTGACGGGGCAGGATTCCGACGCCGACACGATCCTCGGGCTCGAGGCCGGGGCCAACGACTACGTGGCGAAGCCGGTGCGCTTCGCCGTGCTGCTCGCCCGCATCCGAGCGCAGCTCCGCAGCCATGAGGCCAGCGAGGACGCGATCTTCACGATCGGGCCCTACACGTTCAAGCCGGGCGCCAAGATGCTGCTGACGGAGAAGAACGCCAAGATCCGCCTGACCGAGAAAGAGACGGCGATCCTGCGCTTCCTCTACCGCTCCGGCGCCTCGGTCGTCGGGCGCGAGACGCTGCTGCAGGAGGTCTGGGGCTACAACTCCGGCGTGACCACCCACACGCTCGAGACCCACGTCTATCGCCTGCGGCAGAAGATCGAAGCCGACCCTTCGAACGCACGTCTGCTGGTCACGGAAGCCGGAGGCTATAAGCTGGTCCCTTGAACAGGGAATCAGCGGGGGCGGCTTGTCGCTTGAGGACGACATTCGGACGTTGAGCCGCACGCCGCTGCTCGACGAATTGGGCGTGGACGCGCTGCGCCTGATCGCGTTTTCGGCCGACCGGCTGAGCCTTGGCGAGGGCGACATCCTGTTTCGCCAGGGCGACGAGGCGGACTCGGGCTTCGTGGTCGTCTCGGGGGCGATCACGCTCACGCGGCGCGGCGGGAGTACGCATCTCGCGGGTCCCGGCGCGCTTATCGGCGAGCTGGCGCTGCTGTGCGACACCCGCCGGCCGGCCACCGCCGAGGCCGCCGAGCGGAGCGAGGTCTACCGCATCGCGCGGAGCCTGTTCGGGCGCCTCCTGACCGAATATCCTGCCGTCACCGCCAAGCTGCGCGCCCGGCTGGCGGCGCGCATGACCCAGAACGCCGCCGACCTCCGCGCGATCGAGTCGACGCTCCGCGGGCGCTGACGCGTCAGGCTACTCCGCGGCCACGGACCAGCGCCGCGCCCAATCCGGCGCAAGCTCGAGGCTCGCCGGAGCGGGCCCCGACGCCCTGCCCTCCTCCATACAGTCCGCGATGAATCGCAGCGCCGCGGTCATGCCCCAAGAGGTGTAGGGCTTGGCGATCGCCCCGCACGCGCCTGCGAAGTCCTCGGGGATGCGCTTGCGATTGGCGGTCATGAACACGGCTACGACGCCGTGGAGCTCCGCGGCCTCGCGGGCGACCTCGACCCCGGTCGGCCCGTCGAGCAAATGGATGTCCACGAGCGCGACGTCCGGAGCAGACTGCTCCAGCAGCGCGCGGGCCTCCGCGCTGTCGAGCGCGAATCCGCTTGGCGTCAGCCCCGCGTCTTCGATCATGAACTCGAGCTCCGCCGCGAGCAGGGCTTCATCCTCCACGACCAGAATTCGCAAGGGCTCTATCCTTCTACGCCCTCGCCCGCCTGATGCGGATCAATCGGGATCCTCACCCTGGCGACGAGCCCGGGGTCGCCGTCGCGCCGTTCGACCGTGGCGGACAACTGCCGGCTGAGCAAGTCCACAAGGCTCTGACCGAAGCCGATCTTTTCGTCCTCGACGGCTCCGGCGCCGCCGACGCCGTCGTCCTCGACCTCGATCACGAAACTTTCGCCGTCACGCTTGGCGGAGACCCGGATCCGGCCGGGACGCCCGTCAGGGAAGGCGTGCTTGAGGGCGTTGGTCAACAGTTCGTTCACCACGAGCGCCACCGGCGCGGCCCGGCTGGCCTTGATCACGACGGTTTCGAGGTCGAGGTCGAGCGTGAGGTCGTCCCGCCCGGTCGAGCCGACGAGCTCCGTCGCGATGTCGCGGATGAAGGCCGCGACGTCGAACACGCCGACGTCGTCGGACTGGTAGAGCTTGCGATGGACGGTCGCGAGCGCGCTCACGCGGTCCAGCATCGAGCGCAGCGTCCGCTGGATGTCCGGATCGGGGATGCGGCGCGTCTGCAGCAGGATCAGCGAGGCGATCAGCTGCAGGTTGTTCTTCACGCGGTGGTCGACCTCGTGCAGCAGCAGCGTCTTCTGCTCAAGCGCGTAGCGCAGGTCGCGGGTGCGTTCCTCCACGAGCTTTTCCGCCATGGCCTTGGCCTGGCTGAGCGCGATGTTGGCCTCCCGAAGATCCGTCGCCGATTGGATCTTCTGGGTCACGTCGAGCTGCGACGCGAAGAAATGCGTGATTTCGCCGGTCGCGCTGAAGACCGGGCTCACGTAGAGCGCGTTCCAGAACGGCTCGCCCGTCTTGCGGTAGTTCCTGATCTCGGCCACCACCGCTTCCCCGGCGTCGATCGCGGCGCGGATACGCTGGACTTCTGCGCGGTCGGTCTCCGCGCCCTGAAGGAAGCGGCAGTTCCGGCCGATCACTTCGTGTCGGGGATAGCCCGTAAGCTGAAGAAACGCGTCGTTGGCGAAAACGATGGGGTTATCCGGCTGCAACGCGTCGGTGATGACGATCGGCATGCGGGTCGCTCGGATCGCGGCCCCATAGGGATCGCTCGAATCGTGCTGGTCCTCAAGGCGCTGCGCCTCCCGCAGCGATGCATTGCGGTCGTCGGTCATTCAATCTCGCGAAACGTCGGAACGCTGAAGCGAACGTCCAGCGGATCGTGATCGGTAGCGCGACGGGCGCGCCGTGGAAAGCGTTCGAAAACGCCCCACCCGTACGAATGGTTCGCCAATCTGGATCGTTACGCGACGTCCGCGCCGGAGCCCGGCTCCAAAGCGGGGCGCGCCAGCAGGTCGCCCTGCAGATAGGTGGCGCCCCACGCGGTGAGGAGTTCCGCCACCTCCTCGGTCTCGACCTGCTCCGCGACGGTCTCCAGCCCGAGCTCGCGGGCGAGCGCGAGCAGAGCGCGGACGAAGGCGGCGCTGTCGGCCGAAGCCCCGAGATCGCGCACGAAGGAGCCGTCGATCTTGACGAGATCGACGCCCAGCTCGCGCAGCGCCTTGAACGAGGTGTGCCCGGTGCCGAAGTCGTCGATCGCGACGCGGACGCCGAACGCCCGCAGCTGCGCGACGAAGCGGCCCGTGACCGCGAGGTCGGCGATGGCGGCGGTCTCGGTGATCTCGACCATGAGCCGCGCCGCGAGGTCCGGCCGCAGCGTGAACCAGGAGGTCAGCGCCTCGAGCCAGCTCTCGTCGTTGGTGGTGGAGGCGGAGATGTTGACCGCAAGATGGATCTGCGGGTTCTCGGCGAGCCGTCGGACCGCAAGGTCGAGCACCCGATGATCGAGCATGTGCACGATCTTCAGCTCTTCCGCCGCGCGGACGTAGGCCCCCCCGGAGACGACGTCGCCGGACTCGGTGGTGATCCGCAGCAGCGCCTCGCTCCACACCGGGTCCCGCGCGCCGGCGCGGAACACCGGCTGGTAGGCCAAGGCCACACGCCGGCTGCTCATGGCGGCGACCAGTTCGTCGGCGAGACGCAGGTCCGCCCGGCGCGCCGCTTCCCGTTCGGGATCCGGCGCGTAGATCTGGAACCCCGTCCCGGATCCGTTCGCGCGGGCGAGCGCGGTGCGCGCGCGGGCCACGAACTCCGCGCCGTCCCGGGCATGGCGCGGCGCGACCACGCCGCCGATCGCGATGCGCACCGCGACGGCGCCCGCGCCCGAGTCGATTGGCTCGTCGTGCACCGCCGAGATCAGCCGCCGTCCCACGACCTGAAGGTCTGCGGCGTCGCATTCCTGCAGCACCAGGCCGAAGGTCGAGGTCGAGAACCGGCCGAGGCTGTCCCCGCCGCGCATCGCGCCCCGAAGCCGGCGCGCGACCGCCACCAGCACCTGATCGCCCACGTCGAAGCCATAGGCGTCGTTGACGCCGCCGAGGTTCACGACAGAGGCCAGGACGAAGGAGGTCGAGGTCTGCATCCGCCCGCCCGCCGCGAGCGCGCTGGCGGCGATCTCCATGAGGCGCGGGCGCGCGAGCAGGCCTGTGAGCGGGTCGAAGCGCGCGAGCGAGGCGGCCTGTTCGGCGCGCTCGTGATGGGCGCCGAGGCGGCGGATGACGCCCACGACCTCCGCCGGTCGCCCATCGGCTCCTGCGCGCCAGCGGCCGCGGTCCTGGATCCAGAGGCGCTGCGCGCGGCCGCCGCGGAGCAGCGGATAGTCCACCTCGAACGGCACGCCCTCGCCGCTGTCGGCGCTTGCGGAGCCGAACACCGCCTCGCGGCGGGTGGTCAACGCCTCCGGATCGAACAGCGCGGCGAAGGCGGTCTCGGTGTCGAGACGGGTCGCGGCTGGGAGTTCGAGCAGACCGTGAGGATCGCCGATCCACCGCAGGCGGTCGGATTGCACGTCCCATACATAGGCCGCTTCCCCCACGGCCACGAGAATGTCGTCGGCCGCGAGGCGGCCAAAGCTGGTCGCGCCTCCCGCGCCGATGTGCGTCGTCATGCTCGCCCCCCGGGCGCCGGAAGAGGAATCGCCAGCTTGGAATCTGCCGACGCCTCTCTTAACTTTTCGGTCGCCGCTTGCCGACGCCGCCACTGGTTAACATTAAGTTAAATTTTAGGTTGCGGACGGAAAAAACGTCGCGCTCCATGTCCGCGAGGCGGGTTCGCGCGTTGGAGCGAGACGGCGACGCGCCATGTCAGGCCAAGGGAGGCGACGCGGATGTTGATGATCGCCGGACCAGGCGGAGCCGAACGTGTCGTTCGCGCCGCGCGAAAGCGCGGGGTCGACCCTGTCTCCTCCGCGCCGCGCGTCGAACCCGCGCCAGACGCCGCCCGGCCGACGGACCGCTCCGACCCGGATCTCGCAACGCGCGCGGCTCTGAACCAGGAGCGGTCAGCGCCGGCGCAGATCGCCCGACCCTTCGCGCCGCTCGTCGCCCAGCTCATCGCGAACGTCCTCGGCCTGCCGCAGACACGCGCCCGCCGCCGGGCCGAGCCGTCCCATGCGACGCGGGCCTACGCCCGGAGGGCGGCCGACGCGCCGCGCGGGGCGCTTTACGAAGCGAAGGTCTGAGAGCACGCGTTTGCCTGGGGACGGAGCCGCCTCCAGCGCATTTGCAACTCATTCAAGACTTCACCTATATGACGTGCCATGAGCAGGCACCGATCCCGCATCGCCGCGCGTTCGACCGAGACCTTCGCGGGCCTCGCAGATCACGTGCGGCTGCCGTCGCGGTTCCACGCGCGCCTGTCGGCGATCAGCACGCGACTCCGGGGCTGAGACCCAACTCCGGCGCGCCCGACGGCGCGACGCCACGTCCGTTCTGCATTCATAAGGCTTAGAGGCGCATTATGTCCGCCGCTCCCAAGACCCTGTACGACAAGATCTTCGACGACCACATCGTCGACCGGCAGCCCGACGGCTCCGTGCTGCTCTACATCGACCGCCACCTCGTCCATGAAGTGACGAGCCCGCAGGCCTTCGAGGGCCTGCGGATGACGGGCCGCAAGGTGCGCGCGCCGGAGAAGACCCTGGCGGTCGTCGACCACAACGTGCCGACCACCAACCGTCTGCTGCCGAACCCCGATCCGGAAAGCGTCGCGCAGATCGCGGCGCTGGCCGAGAACACGCGCGAGTTCGGCATCGAGTACTATGACGAGTTCGACAAGCGGCAGGGCGTCGTCCACATCGTGGGTCCCGAGCAGGGGTTCACCCTGCCCGGCACGACGATCGTCTGCGGCGACAGCCACACCTCGACGCACGGCGCCTTCGGGGCGCTGGCGCACGGCATCGGCACGTCCGAGGTCGAGCACGTGCTAGCCACCCAGACGCTGATCCAGACCAAAGCCAAGAACATGCGCATTACGGTCGACGGCAAGCTGCCGGAGGGCGTGGGCGCCAAGGACGTGATCCTCGCCATTATCGGCGAGATCGGCACCGCGGGCGGCACCGGCTACGTGATGGAGTACGCCGGCGAGGCGATCCGCGCGCTGTCGATGGAAGGCCGGATGACGGTCTGCAACATGTCGATCGAGGGCGGCGCCCGCGCCGGCATGATCGCTCCGGACGAAACCACCTACGCCTATGTCCAGGGCCGGAAGCGCGCCCCGAAGGGCGAGGCCTGGGACGCGGCGCGCCGCTACTGGGAGACGCTGGTCTCCGACGAGGGCGCGCATTTCGACCGCGAAATCCGGCTCGACGGCGCCAACCTGCCGCCGATCGTGTCCTGGGGCACGAGCCCGCAGGACGTGGTGTCGATCACCGGCGTCGTGCCCGATCCGGACGCCGCCTCCGACGAGGGCAAGCGCGCGGCGATCAAGCGGGCGCTCGCCTACATGGGGCTGACCGCCGGCTCCAAGATCACCGACATCGCCCTCGACCGCGTGTTCATCGGCTCCTGCACCAACGGCCGGATCGAGGACCTGCGGCAGGCGGCGAAGATGGTCGTCGGCAAGACCGTGAACGCCAACGTCAACGCCATGGTCGTTCCGGGCTCCGGCCTCGTGAAGGAGCAGGCGGAGGCGGAAGGGCTCGACAAGATCTTCACCGCCGCCGGCTTCGAATGGCGCGAGCCGGGCTGCTCCATGTGCCTCGCGATGAACCCGGACAAGCTGCGGCCGGAGGAGCGCTGCGCCTCCACCTCGAACCGCAACTTCGAGGGCCGTCAGGGCTTCAAGGGCCGCACCCACCTGGTGTCGCCCGCCATGGCCGCCGCGGCGGCGATCGCCGGCAAGTTCGTCGACATCCGCGACTGGCGCTGACGAAGAGGGTCGGCGTCGGCTCGTTCTTGTCCCGGCTCGATGCCGGGACAAGAGGTGCGCTTCCGTCGCCAACTCAGCCGTCGTCCTCCGGCTCGACCGGAGGACCCACCCCAAGCGTGGAACGGCCTCGGGCATGGACCGATCAAGCCGGACGGCGACGGCGCCGTTGAGCCAGACCCGTTCGCACTTGTGCAGGTCGCTCGACGCCTTCTCATCCCCGGAGCGCATGTGTGAGCCTTCGCATCCTCCCGCGCCTCGGCGCCGACGACGCGGTGCGGCTCGCCCCGCTGCTTGCGGCCTACTCCGCCGCGCTGCTGCATGAAGAGCCAGGAGCGCCGGACGAGACCTACGCCCGCGCCCTGATCGACGACCACGTGGCGAAGATCGCCGGCGCTGAGCTCGACGGCCGGCTGGTGGGCTTCGCGGTGTACTACGACCTCCCCGAAGCCATCTCCCGCCGCCGCGCGGGCCAGCTCGACGACCTCTACGTCGATCCCGCCTGCCGGGGCCGCGGCGTCGCTCAGGCGCTGCTGGAGCGGCTTGTGGCCCATGGCGAGACGCTCGGCTGGGTGCACCTGCGCTGGATGGTCCCGGAGGGCAATCCCGCCGCCGCGCTCTACGACCGCCTCGCGGAGCGGGCGCCGTGGCACAACTACGTCATCCGGATCGACCGCTCCGTGCACTGGTGAGCGGCGGGAGCTCGCTCGAGGTGGAGATCGCTAGAGCGCGAGCGCGCCGACCAGCCGCTCGAAGGCGAACAGAACGCCGCGGTCGAGCTTGCCCCCCATGCCCCGCATGACGGCGAGGGCCTCCTTCGACGACATCCGCGCCCGGTAGGGCCGGCTCTCGATCAGGGCCGCGAAGATGTCGCAGACGGTGATGAAGCGGACCACGTCCGGGATCGCGTCGCCCGCGAGTCCGTCGGGGTAGCCGCTGCCGTCGAGATACTCATGATGGCTGCGGACGATCGCCAGGAGTTCGGGCGAGACATTCCCCTGCGCCTGCAGCACGGCGTGCCCGTTTGGGGCGTGGAGCCGCATGATCGCCATCTCGTCGGGAGTCAGCGGCCCCGGCTTGTTCAGAATCTCCATCGGCACCCCGACCTTGCCGATGTCGTGCAGCAGCGCGCCCTCCACCACGCGGCGGCAATCCCGCGGGGTGAAGCTGAGCGACTCGCTGAAGGCGGCGGCGAGCCCCGCCACCAGCAGCATGTGCTGGTAGGTGACGTCGTCGAAGCTCCAGACGGCGTCGAGCCACCCGTGCAGGCCGACCTTCTCCAGGGTGCGGGTCACGTGGCGCCCGCCTTCGGGCAGGCGCTCGACCGGTACGGGCCGCCCGTCCTCTGCTGCGTCCATCAGGCTTGCCAGCACGAACCCGGCCTCGCGGGCGCCCCGACGGGCCGCAGCCGCGCGCGGATCGTCCCTGTCGGAGGTCATCGCGCGCAGGACGGCGCTGACCAGGACGTCGCGCGGGGCGTCGCCCGGGAGCACGACCGCGGCTCCGAGCGCCAGCGCCTGCACGTCCGCCCGCCGGCCTTCGCCCCGCATCAGGACAACAACCGGGGTCGCGGCGCGGTCCATGCCGTTCAGCGCCGCCCGCGCCATGGCGACCGAGGCCGCGTTGTCGAGAGCGATGTCGGTGACGACGGCGCCAGGCGCCTCGACAGGCATCGGTCTGTGCGGCGCGGCGATCCGGCAGCGGCAAATCAGCCCGAGATCGCGTTGCAGCCGTCGTCCTTCCGCCGGGCGATCGGTGAGGAGGACGATAGAGCCGCTCATGGCGATCGTTCCTGCAGCCCGGCGGCGGTCGCGGGCTGGCGTCGCGAAAGTGTGGACAGGGCGGCCCCTGCCCGCAAGTCCGTCCTCCGTCGCATGGCGAGCGATCGAGCGACCCCGTTGAGGCGTAGCTCGAAACCACGAGGGGCGCGCCGTCTTTGCGACGCGCCCCTCCGGAAGACCGGCAGGCGCTTACTCCGCGGCGGCCGCCACGTTGGCGAAGCCGCCGCCGACGCGCGGACCCGCCTCGCGGATCTCGGCGTCGACCTCGCTGAAGGCCTCGAAGTTCTTCTGGAACATGCGCGCCAGCTTGCGGGCGGCGCGGTCATAGGCGGCGGGGTCGGCCCAAGTGTCGCGCGGGCGCAGCAGCTTGGCGTCGACGCCGGGCACGTCGGTCGGGACGGCGAAGCCGAAGGTCGGGTCGACGTAGGTCTCGACGTCCTTCAGCGCGCCGCTGAGAGCAGCCGACAGCAGCGCGCGGGTGGCGGCGATCGGCATGCGCCGGCCCTCGCCGTAGCCGCCGCCGGTCCAGCCGGTGTTGACGAGCCAGCAGTCCACGCCGTGCTCGGCGATCAGGCTCTTCAGAAGCTCGCCATAGACCTCGGGCCGGCGCGGCATGAAGGGCGCGCCGAAGCAGGTGGAGAAAGTCGCCTGCGGCTCGCTGACCCCCGTTTCCGTGCCGGCGACCTTGGCGGTGTAGCCGGAGAGGAAGTGATGCATGGCCTGCGCCGGCGTGAGCCGCGCGATCGGCGGCATCACGCCGAAGGCGTCGGCGGTCAGCATGACCACGTTCTTCGGATGCCCGGCGCGGCCGCTGGCGTGGACGTTGCGCACGAAGCGCAGGGGATAGGCCGCGCGGGTGTTTTCCGTGCGGGTCCCGTCGTCGAAATCCGGCTGGCGGGTGACAGGATCGACCGCGACATTCTCCAGCACAGCGCCGAAGCGGCGGATGGCGTTCGCGATCTGCGGCTCGGCCTTGGGGTCGAGCCGGATGGTCTTGGCGTAGCAGCCGCCTTCGAAATTGAAGACGCCGTTGCGCCCCCAGCCATGCTCGTCGTCGCCGATCAGGGCGCGATCGGGATCGGCCGACAGCGTGGTCTTGCCCGTGCCCGAGAGGCCGAAGAACACCGCGACGTCGCCCGCCTTGCCGACGTTCGCCGAGCAGTGCATCGGCATCACGTTGCGCTTCGGCAGCAGGTAGTTCAGCGCGGTGAAGACCGACTTCTTCATCTCGCCGGCATAGGCCGTGCCGCCGATCAGCACGACGCCGCGGGCGAAGTCGATCGCGATCACCGTCTTGGAGCGAACGCCATGGCGCTCGGGATCGGCCTGGAAGCTCGGGACGTCGAGGATGGTGAGGTCCGGGCGGAACCGCGCGAGGTCCGCCCGCTCGGGCTCGATCAGCAGCGTGCGGATGAACAGCGAGTGCCAGGCGTATTCGGTGAAGACCCGCACCTTGAGGCGGTTCGAGGGGTCCGCCCCGCCGTGGAGGTCCTGGGCGAACAGTTCGCGCCCCGCGACATGCGCGATGAAGTCGGCCTTCAGCAGGTCGAACTGCTCCGGCGTCAGCGCGCTCGCGTTGTCCCACCAGACCTCGTTCTCCGTCGCGGCGTCGCGAACGATGAATTTGTCCTTGGGCGAGCGGCCGGTGTGGGCGCCGGTTTCGGCGACGAGCGCGCCGGTGGCCGCCAGCGAGGCTTCGCCCCGGCGGACCGCGCGCTCGACCAGCGCCGCCTCCGTCAGGTTCCAGTTGACCCCCGCCAGGCCCTCGAAGCCAAAGGCTTCAGCGCCGTGGTCCGGGTTCCACTCTCCTGTCTGCCTCACATCGTCCTCCTACACGCTGCCCCCGCGCGCCGCCTCCCGGCGCGCCCGCCGCGAGAAACCAGCGAAAGTCGGCGCGAACGTGACCGCGGCGGCTGTTTTGTCGCACAGCGGGGAATTCCAGCCCTCCTGCGCGCGACCTGCCTGCGACGATATCACGCCTTGTGCTTCCGATAAGCAGATGATTCGCGCGGCACGAGACGAGCGGTCAGGCGGGCGTCGGGCCGCGGAAATAGGGCTCGACCTCGCCCTTGAGCTTCAGCGTCATCGGCTTGCCGAACCGGTCGCGCGCGAGGCCGGCGGCGACGCGGATCCAGCCTTCGCTGACCGAGTATTCCTCGACGTTGGTCTTCTCGACGCCCTTGAAGCGGACCCCAACCCCGCGCTCAAGCGCCTCCGCGTCGTAGTACGGGCTGTCGGGATCGGTCGAGAGGCGGGCAGGCGGCGTATCGGCCATCGAGGGCGCTCCGGGGGGGTTGCGAGACGCGGCGGACCATAGGCGCAGCCTTCCGTTGGGCCAAGCCTCGCAGCGCCCCCTTTGCCCGCAGTCGCCGGGCCGAGGGCGGGCGCCCACGCACGGCGACCTTGCGCGGCGCACGCCGCAGCCTCGCCCTAATCGCGGCCCAACAATTCGATGTTGCGTCGCAGCATTGAATTGTGCTTTGCGGCGCCCACGTGATCTAGCGACGACGACATCCCCGCTCGTTGCGCCAAAAGACTGGACGCGCCATGGCCCGCTTCGGCGATCTCGCCTCGGAACTGAACCCGCTCTTGAAGATGTGGTCGCTCGACGGCGGGAGCGCGGGCGCCCGCAGCGAGCCCGGCGACCCGCGGCTGGCGACGGTCGCCGAGTTCGGCGGCAACCCCGGCGACCTCGTCATGAGAAGTTACACGCCGGCCCGGCTGGCGCGCGGATCGGCTCTGGTCGTGGTGCTGCACGGCTGCACCCAGACGGCGGCGAGCTTCGAGCACAGCGCGGCCTGGACCGCCCTCGCCGACGAGCACGGGTTCGCCGTGCTCTACCCTGAGCAGCACAGGGGCAACAACCCGAAGCGCTGCTTCAACTGGTTCAATCCTGAGGACGTCGCCCGGGGCGCCGGCGAAGCGGCCTCCATCCGCGCCATGGTCGAGACCATGGTCGCCGGGCATGGCCTCGACCGCCGCCGGGTGTTCGTCACCGGGCTGTCGGCCGGCGGCGCGATGACCTCCGCGCTGCTTGCAGCCTATCCCGACGTCTTCGCCGGCGGCGCGATCATGGCCGGACTGCCGTGCGGGGCGGCGTCGTCGGTGCCGCAGGCCTTCGAGAGCATGTACAAGGGCGCCTCCAGACCGGCCCGCGAATGGGGCGACGTGGTCCGGGACTCGTCGGACCACCGCGGCCCCTGGCCGAAGGTCAGCGTCTGGCACGGCGGCGCCGACTCGACTGTGGTTCCCTCCAACGGCGACGAGATCGTCAAGCAGTGGCTCGACGTCCATGGCCTCGGCGGCGCCAAGCCGACCGTCGAGCGCAAGGGCGGCCGCACCCGCCGGGTCTGGACCAGCCCGAACGGCGAGGCGGTCGTCGAACAGCACGTCGTCGCCGGCATGAGCCACGGCGTGGCGCTCGACGCCCGGCGCGGCGAGACGCCCGGCCCCTTCATGCTGGACGTCGGAGTGTCGGCCAACCGCGACGTGCTTGCGTTCTGGGGCCTCGCCACAGCGAGCGCCAAGAGCGCGGAGGAGCGCAGCCCTGCCAACGCGCCCGGCGCCGCCGAGCCTCCTCGCCCAACCTCGGCCCACCGGCCGGCCGCCGCGGCATCGACCGCCAAAACCTCCCGCAGCGGTTTCGCCGGCCGCATGGAGCCCGAGCCGCGGCGGAGCGGCCGCATCGACGTGCAGGGCGTCATCGCCAAGGCGCTGAAGGCCGCCGGCCTGATGAAGTGACGCCGCCGGAACGCCCCGTCGCCGACCAGCGTTCACCGCGGGGCAACCGGATGCAGGCGGGCGAATGATCACGGACCTCTGGTACAAGAACGCGATCGTCTATTGTCTCTCGGTCGAGAGCTTCATGGACTCGAACGGAGACGGGGTCGGCGATTTTCCGGGTTTGACGCGCCGGCTGGACTATCTCCACGGCCTTGGCGTCACCGCCGTCTGGCTGATGCCGTTCCAGCCCTCGCCGGGGCGCGACGACGGCTACGACGTCTCCGACTACTACAACGTCGACCCGCGCTACGGGTCGCTTGGCGACTTCGTCGAGTTCACCCACGCCGCGAAGCAGCGCGGTATGCGCGTTCTGATCGACCTCGTGGTCAACCACACCTCCGACCAGCACCCCTGGTTCAAGTCCGCTCGCGCGGACCCGAAGTCGCCGTTCCGCGACTGGTACGTCTGGTCGAAGACCAAGCCGAAGAACGCCGACGAAGGCATGGTCTTCCCCGGGGTGCAGAAGACGACCTGGACCCGGGACGACGAGGCCAAAGCCTATTACTTCCACCGCTTCTACGAGTTCCAGCCCGACCTCAACACCGCCAACCCGGAGGTGCAGGCCGAGATCCTCAAGATCATGGGGTTCTGGATCCAGCTCGGCGTGTCCGGCTTCCGCATGGACGCCGTGCCCTTCGTGATCGCCGAGAAGGGCGCTGACGTGACGAGGCCGAAGGAGCAGTTCGAGATGCTCCGCTCGTTCCGGGAATTCCTGCAATGGCGCAAGGGCGACAGCGTCATCCTCGCCGAAGCCAACGTCCTCCCCGAAGACGACATGAAGTACTTCGGCGACGACGGCGACCGCATGCAGATGATGTTCAACTTCCAGGTCAACCAGCGGCTGTTCTACGCGCTGGCGAGCGCGGACGTCGCGCCGCTGGAGAAGGCCCTCAAGGACACGCGCCCGGGCTACCCCACGGCGCAGTGGGGCTTGTTCCTGCGGAATCACGACGAACTGGACCTCGGCCGTCTGACCGACGAGCAGCGGCAGGCGGCGTTCGACGCCTTCGGACCCGAGAAATCGATGCAGCTCTATGACCGGGGCGTTCGACGGCGGCTCGCCCCGATGCTGAAAGGCGATCGTCGCCGGCTTGAGCTCGCCTACAGCCTGATGTTCGCCCTGCCGGGCACGCCGGTGCTGCGCTACGGCGACGAGATCGCCATGGGCGACGACCTAGACCTCCCCGAACGCTACTGCGCTCGCACCCCGATGCAGTGGGCGAACGAGCAAAACGGCGGGTTCAGCACGGCCGAAAAAACTTATTTGCCGGCTATCTCAGGTGGCGGCTACGGCTATGAGTCAGTCAACGTGGCGCAGCAGCGGCGCGATCCGAACTCGTTCCTGAACTGGCTGGAGCGGATCGTCCGGATGCGCCAGGAGACGCCGGAGATCGGCTGGGGCGACTACCAGATCCTGCGCACGGGCGCGAAGGGCGTGCTCGCCATGCGCTACGACTGGCGTGGCAACGCCGCGGTGTTCCTGCACAACTTCGGCGAGGAAGGCTGCGACGTCGCCTTCCGCAGCGGAGGGATGGAGGGCGAGCCGGACCATCTGGTCAATCTGCTGTCGACCGACCACAGCCGTCCCGGCCCCGACGGCCGCCATCATGTCACGCTCGAGCCCTACGGCTACCGCTGGTACCGCCTCGGCCGGCTGGACGAGACCCAGCGCCGGACCGCCGCGGCGTAGCCTCCGCACTGTGACAACGGTTTCCAGGACCCCTTCATGACCACCGAAACGCCCTGGTGGAAGAGCGCGGTGATCTATCAGGTCTATCCGCGCTCGTTTCAGGACACCAACGGCGACGGGATCGGCGACCTCGAAGGCGTCCGGCGCCGGCTTGGCCATCTCGTGGAGCTTGGCGTCGATGCGCTCTGGATCTCGCCGATCTACCCCTCGCCCATGGCGGACTTCGGCTACGACGTCGCGGACTACTGCGGCGTCGATCCCATCTTCGGGACGCTCGCCGACGTCGATCGCCTGATAGATGAGGCGCACGCGCGGGGCTTGAAGCTCATCCTCGATTTCGTGCCGAACCACAGTTCGGACCGGCACCCATGGTTCGGGGAAAGCCGCTCCGGCCGACACGCGCCCAAGCGCGACTGGTACATCTGGCGCGACCCCGCCCCGGGGGGCGGACCGCCGAACAACTGGGTCAGCAACTTCGGCGGGCCGGCCTGGACCTATGACGAGGCCTCCGGCCAGTACTACCACCACGCCTTCCTGAGCGAGCAGCCCGACCTGAACTGGCGCAACCCGGAGGTGCGCGCCGCAATGATCGACGTGCTGCGGTTCTGGCTCGACCACGGCGTCGACGGCTTCCGCGTCGACGTGTTGTGGCACCTCATCAAGGACCTCGACTTCCGAGACAACCCGCCGAACCCGGACTACGGCCCCGGCATGCCGGACATCGCGCGCGTCCTGCAGGTGCATTCCGCCGACCAGCCCGAGGCGATCCAGGTGACGCGGGAGCTGCGGGCGACGCTCGACGCCTATCCCGGCGACCGGGTGCTGATCGGCGAGCTCTACCTGCCGTTCGAACGGCTGATGGCCTACTACGGGCCGGACCTCACCGGCGCTCAGCTGCCGTTCAACTTCCACCTCATCCTCGCGCCCTGGAACGCGCGCGGCCTCGCCGGGCTGATCGCTGACTACGAGCGGGCGTTGCCTCCTGGCGGCTGGCCGAACTGGGTGCTCGGCAACCACGACCAGAAGCGCGTCGCGAGCCGCGTCGGACCCGCGCAGGCTCGCGTGGCCGCCATGTTGCTGCTGACGCTGAGGGGGACGCCCACGCTCTATTACGGCGACGAGATCGGCCTGATGGACGGCGTGGTTCCGCCCGAGGCGCTGCGCGACCCTTGGGCGCTGCGCGAACCGGGCGTCGGGGGGCGCGACCCCTGCAGGACGCCGATGCCCTGGGACGACGGGCCGAACGCCGGTTTCTCGACGGCGACGCCCTGGCTCCCGCTCGGCGACGGCGCGACCCGCAACGTCGCGGGCGAGGCCGCCGATCCCCGCTCCATGCTCGCGCTGCACCGTCGGCTGCTGGCGCTGCGCCGCGCCACGCCGGCGCTCGCGCTTGGATCCTACGAGGCGGTCGCGGCCGAAGGCGACCTGCTCGCCTACCAACGCCGTGACGGCGAGACTCGCCTTCTGGTCGTGCTGAACCTCGGGCCGCGGCCCGCCACCTTCGAGGCCGGGGCCCCGACCCGCACGTTGATCTCGACCCATCTCGACCGGGAAGGGCCAGAGCCCGCCGGGACGCTGACGCTGCGCTCCGACGAGGGGCTGGTGCTGGCGTTCGAGGGGTAAGACGGCCAAACGGTCAATGAAGACGGCCTCAGCGGCCATCACCGCTTCGTCATTCCCCGGTTTATCCGGGGAATCCAGGCCGGGTCGTCGGGCGCGCTCCATCTCCTGGATGCCCCGGATAAACCGGGGCATGACGTGCTTGGCTTTTCAGCTCGACCGCGATCGTCTGGCGACGCTCATCCCTCGGGCAGCGCCACGATTCCTGCCTTGCCGTCCTCGGTGCCGAAGGCGATGCGGGAGCCGATGCGGTCCCAGCCGAGCGCGGTGATCGGGCCGCCTTCGCCGGGATTGCGGCCGAGGATTTCCGCTCCGTCGGACAGACGAGCGAGCAGGATGCAGCCGTCCTCGTAGCCGAGCGCCACCACCGGGGCCTTGGGGTGCGCTGCGACGCGGGAGACGCGCGCGGGGCGGATGCCCAGCTCCTTCGGGGCCTTGCCCATCGGTCCGTCCTTCGACTGGAACGGCCAGACGACGGCGGCGTCGGCGCCGGCGGAGGCGAGCCATTTGCCGTCCGCCGTCCAGTCCACCGAGCGCACCTTGCCGGGGTAGCCGGTCATGCGCATGTGCGCCCCGTCCGACAGCCGCCAGCCGTGCAGGGCGTTCTCCTGCATGGTCGTGACGACGAACTTGCCGTCGGGCGCGAAGACCACGTCGATGTGGCTGCCCTTCCAAGTCAGCTCTTTCGGGGCGCCTTCGGTGCGCGGAAACCAGAGCGAGACGCCGTTGTAGCGCGCGACCGCGAGCTGGTAGCCCTTCGGCGCGAAGGCGAGGCCGCGGACAGCCGAGGGCGACTCGAAGGTGCGGACGTCGCCCTTGCCGTCGCGGGCGAACACCTTTTTGCCGGCCGACCAGGCGACCGCGCCGTCGGGGCCGATCGCGACCGCGTCGATCCAGCCCTTGGCCTCGCCGACCGGCTCCGGCGTGTCGCCGGCCGCGAACTTCAGTACCTTGCCGTCGTCGCCGCCGGTGACGAGCAGGTTCGGCGCGACCGCCGTCGAGACCACGCCGCCGTCGTGCGCCGGCACGCGCAGCTCGCCCTCGTCGCCCACGAACAGCACCGCGCCGTCGCCGAGCGCGAAGGCCGCCGCGCCGCCCAGAAAGGTCGCGGCGACGACGTAGGCCCCGGCCTCGACCGGCGTCAGCCGGTCGGTCAGCGAGGGGTAGCCGGCGTCGGTGGGCATGGACATGAGGCGCGCGCGTCCGGTGATGATGAGGTTCTGAAGAGCGAGAGGCATACAGGTGCGCCCCCCGGCTTCGCAAGCCGGAGCCCTCTCGACCCGCACGTCGATCATGCTAAAAGGCGCGGGTCCATCGTGCGGCCCGCCGCACCGTCAGTCTGGAGTTCCCCCGTGCCCGACGCCTCCGCCGGTTCGCTCGACGTCAAGCGCGTCGTCACGCTCGCCGGCGCCACGGTGCTGATCGCGACGCAGACCATCGCCGCGGCGGTCGCTGGCGGCTGGGCGATCGCCGGGTTCTTCGGCCTGGGCGAAATCGGCGCCTACGCGCTGGAGGCGGCCGGCCTCGCCGTCGGCGTCTGGATCGTCGTGAAGTTCGTCCGCGCCGCCCTGAAGCAGGAGCCTCTGCGCACGCAGCGCTGAGGATCACCAGCCTCCTACCCTCTCTCAATCAGGACGAGGCGCGGACATCCCTTCTCAAGCGGAGCTTGGGGAGCGTGGCTCGGCGTCAGCCGAGGTCGGGTGGGGTTTGCGCGTAGAGCGCGGCGCCGGCCTTCGGGGCCCATCCTAGCCCCCGCCCGCCCAAGCTGCGCCCGTCCACCCTCTCCCTATCGAGAGAGGCGTGTCCACACTTTTGGTCCTCGGCTTGTTCGTTGAGCGCGCCGAGTTTCGATCTCCGCCAACCTTGCATCGCGAAAACGTTACGATATAACGTTTCTCACAAAGCGCTCCCGCGCCCGACCGAGCTCGGCATGACGTCCACGCACGCCCACGACCACCACGCCCACGATCACGGCTCCCACGACCCCGGCTCCCACGGGCATGGTCACGACCATGCTTTCCCGCGGCACGGCCATGCCCCCCGCGCGCAGGCGCCCGCCGCCTCATTGCTGCGCACATCTGCGCTTGGCCGGATTGGCGGCGTCGCCGCGGCGTTGATCGTGCTATGGGGCGCCGTCGCCTGGGCCCTGGCATGAGCGCGCTCCGGCTCGAGGACGTGACGCTCGGCTACGACCGTCACCCCGCCGTGCACCACCTCGACGGCGCCGTCGCGCCGGGCGCGTTGCTGGCGGTGGTGGGGCCAAACGGCGCGGGCAAGTCCACGCTGCTCAAGGGCCTCGTCGGCGCGATCGAGCCGCTCGGCGGGCGCATCGACCGCGGCGCGCTCGGTCCCCGCGACATAGCTTACCTGCCCCAGGCCGCGGAGCTCGACCGCAGCTTCCCGATCGACGTGTTCGACCTCGTCGCCACAGGCCTCTGGCGCCGCGCCGGCCTGTTCGGCGGCGTCGGCCGCGCCGACCGGGCGCGGGTCGCTGAGGCGATAGCCGGCGTCGGCCTTACCGGGTTCGAGCGCCGCGCCATCGGCACGCTCTCCGGCGGCCAGCTGCAGCGCGCGCTGTTCGCCAGGCTGCTGCTGCAGGACGCCTCCGTCATCCTGCTCGACGAGCCCTTCGCGGCCATCGACGCCAAAACGGTCGAGGACCTTCTGGCGCTGGTCGCGCGCTGGCACTCCGAGCGCCGCACGGTGATCGCGGTGCTGCACGACATCGACATGGTGCGCCGCGCCTTCCCCGAGACGCTGCTGCTCGCCCGCCGCGCCGTGGCCTGGGGGCCGACGACGGAGGCGCTGAAGCCGGAGCGCCTGCTTGAGGCCCGCGCCATGACCGAAGCGTTCGACGACGCCGCCCCGTTCTGCTCCGCGAACGCGGCCTGACGCGATGACCCTCTATGACGCCCTCGTTGGACCCTTCGCCGAGTTCGCCTTCATGCGTCGGGCGCTGGTCGGCGCGCTCGCGCTGTCGCTCGGCGCGGCGCCGATCGGCGTGTTCCTGATGCTGCGGCGCATGAGCCTGACCGGCGACGCCATGGCCCACGCCATCCTCCCGGGCGCCGCGGTCGGCTTCCTCGTGGCCGGGCTGTCGCTGCCGGCGATGACGCTGGGCGGCCTTGTCGCCGGCGTCTCGGTGGCGCTGCTCACCGGCCTCGTCGCCCGCACCACCGTGCTGAAAGAGGACGCGGCGCTCGCCTCGTTCTACCTGCTGTCGCTCGCGCTCGGCGTCACGCTCGTCTCGCTTAAGGGCTCCAACGTCGACCTGCTGCACGTGCTGTTCGGATCGGTGCTGGCGCTCGACGATCAGGCCATGCTGCTGCTGGCGGGCGTCGCCAGCGTCACGCTCGTCGCGCTTGCGCTGATCTACCGGCCGTTGGTGCTGGAATGCGTCGACCCTGGTTTCCTGCGCTCGGTCAGCCGCGCCGGCGGGCCGGTCCACTTCATCTTCCTCGGCCTCGTGGTGCTAAATCTCGTGGCCGGGTTCCAGGCGCTCGGCACCCTGCTCGCCGTCGGCGTCATGATGCTGCCCGCCGCCGCCGCGCGCTTTTGGTCGAACGCGCTGACGCCGATGTTCGCGGTCGCGATCCTGGTCGCGAGCCTCGCGAGCGTCGCCGGCCTCCTCGTCTCCTACCACTTCGACCTGCCGACCGGCCCCGCGATCATCCTGTCGGCCGGCGTCCTTTACCTCGTCTCCGTCGCCGTCGGCTGGTCCGGCGGCGTGCTCTGGCGGCTCGCGCCGCCGCGCCATCACAGGGCGGCCTGACGCCCGAACGAACGTCACCTTCCGGAGGTTTTCATGATGCGGATGCGCTCTCTCCTCGCCGCCGCGGTCACGGCCGCGTTCGTCGTCACGCCGGCCGCCGCCGAGCCGGTCAAGGCGCTCGCGACATTCTCGATCCTCGGCGACCTGGTGCGTCAGGTCGGCGGCGACCGCGTCACGGTCGAGACGCTCGTCGGGCCGGACGGCGACGCCCACGTGTTCTCGCCCGCCCCCGCCGACGCCAAGAAGGCGGCGGACGCCGCCGTAATCTTCGAGAACGGCCTGGGTCTCGAAGGCTGGATCGACCGCCTCGCGAAATCTTCTGGAGCCAAGGGAACGGTTGTGATCGCCTCCAAGGGCGTCACGGCGCAGAAGATGGAGGACGAGGAGGACGGCCATGGCCATGGCCACGACCACGGGCACGGCCACGAGGTCACCGACCCGCACGCCTGGCAGTCGGTCCCCAACGCCAAGCTCTACGTGGCGAACATCCGCGACGCGCTGATCGCGGCCGACCCCGAGGGCAAGACGGCCTACGAGACGAACGCGGCCGCCTATCTGGCGACGCTCGACGCGCTCGACGCCGAAATCCGCGCGGGCCTCGCCAAGATCCCTGCCGAGCGCCGCAAGATCATCACCTCGCACGACGCCTTCGGCTACTACGCCAAGGCCTACGGCGTGGAGATCATCTCGCCGCAGGGCGTCTCGACCGAAGCGGAGGCCTCCGCCAAGGACGTCGCGAAGATCATCCGTCAGATCAAGACGGAGAAGATCCCGGCGGTGTTCGTTGAGAACATCACCGATAAGCGGCTGGTCGAACGCATCGCCAAGGAGACCGGCGCCGTGGTGGGAGGCACGCTCTACTCCGACGCGTTGTCGGGCCCGAACGGCCCCGCGGGAACTTACGTCGACATGATGCGCTCGAACCTGCGTGAGCTGACGGCGGCGCTGTCGAGCTGAGATCGGGCGACAAGCGCCGCCGTCGTCCTCCGGCTTGACCGGAGGACCCATTTCCGACGTCGAGGGCGACGTTCGGCGTGGATGGTCCGGTCAAGCCGGACCATGACGGCCCGGGTAGGCTTGAGCCGACGGGGGCGAGGCCCCCTCACAGCGTCTTCGCCAGCGCCTCAAGCTGGTCCGCGACCTGCCCCCACCCCTCGCGGAACCCCATCGCCTCGTGGGCGGCCTTGTCCTCGGCCGTCCAGTGGCGGGCGACGGCGGTGTAGCGGGTCTTGCCGGCTTCGTCCGCGAAAGTGAGAATCCCAACGAAGAACGGCTTCTCCGACGGTTTCCACGCCTCGGTGAAGGCGTCGGTGAAGACGATCTTCTCGTTCGGAACCGCGTCGAGATAGACGCCGGACATCGGCATGTCCTCGCCGTCCGGCGAGCGCATGGTGATGCGGTTCGAGCCGCCGGGGCGCACGTCGAGCTCGGCGTGCGGCGTGGTGTAGGGCAGCGGCGCGAAGAATTGCTTCAAGAGCTCCGGCTCGGTCCAGCAGCGGTAGAGCGCGCTTCGCGGCGCGTCGAGCAGACGGGTCAGGACAAGGTCGCGGTTCGGATCGATGGCGTCGGTCATGGCGTCTGCTCCCGGTGAAGATTTCGCTCCGCTTGCGAGGACGGCCGGGACGCCGCCGTCCCGACACGTCCGTCGCGCAAAATGTCCGACCGGGCGCCCGGCCCGGAAAAACTTAACCCCTCCCGACCATCCTGACGGCCATGACATCCCCCGCCATCCAGACCCTCGACGACCTGCTGCTGCCCGTGGCCCCGGACCTGCGCCAGGCCTTCGCGGAGTGGCTGCGGCATCTCGCGACCGAGCGGCGGCTGTCGTCCAAGACGGTCGAGGCCTACGGGCGCGACGTCCGCATCTTTCTCACCTTCCTGCAGGGCCATCTCGGCGGGCCGGCCTCGCTCGATGACCTGATCGCGCTGACGCCCCGCGACCTCCGCGCCTTCCTCGCCGCCCGGCGAGCGAAGGGGCTCGTCAGCCGCTCGCTGATGCGGGCGCTGGCGTCGAGCCGCTCGCTCGCGCGCTTCCTCGCCCGCACAGGCCGCGGCGAGGCGTCGGCGTTCGCGGCGGTGCGGTCCCCGAAGATTGCGCGCAGCCTGCCGAAGCCCGTCTCCCCCGCCGCGGCCCGGGCGCTCGCCGACGCCGACACTCGCGCGGGCGAGGAGCGCGAGGGCTGGGTGCTCGCCCGCGACGCAGCGGTGATCGCGCTGCTCTACGGCTGCGGCTTGCGCATCTCCGAGGCGCTGTCGCTCACGCGGGCGCAGGCGCCGGTCGAGGGCGTCGACCGCATCGAGGTCACCGGCAAGGGCGGCAAGACCCGCCAGCTGCCGGTCATTGCCGCGGTGCAGACCTCTATCGCGGCCTATCTCAAGGACTGCCCCTGGACGCTGGCGCCCTCCGGCCCGCTGTTCGTGGGCGCTAAGGGCGGCCCTTTGAACCCGCGCATCGTGCAGGCGGCGGTGGCGCGCATGCGCGGGGCGCTGGGCCTGCCCGACAGCGCGACGCCGCACGCGCTGCGCCATTCCTTCGCGACCCATCTGCTGGCGCGCGGCGGCGACCTAAGGACGATCCAGGAGCTGCTCGGCCACGCCAGCCTCTCGACGACGCAGATCTACACCGAAGTCGACGCCGCCCGCCTCGTCGCCGTGCACCAGCAGTTTCACCCCCGGGCCCGCGCGCGGGCCTGACGCCGTCACGCCCCGTGACGCCAGCGCCCGGCGTCGCTATATCAGGCGCGACCATCCCATCCCGAAGCGGCCCATCTCTGGCCGCGCCCGCCCCCGGAGGCTCCATGTCGCTCGCGGCCGCATCCGACAAGACGCCCGTCACCGTGCTCACCGGCTATCTCGGCGCCGGCAAGACGACCCTGCTCAACCGCATCCTCTCGGAGCCGCACGGCAAGCGCTACGCCGTCATCGTCAACGAGTTCGGCGAGATCGGCATCGACAACGACCTCGTGGTCGGCGCCGACGAGGAAGTGTTCGAAATGAACAACGGGTGCATCTGCTGCACCGTGCGCGGCGACCTGATCCGCATCCTCGAAGGCCTGATGAAGCGCAAGGGGAAGTTCGACGCGATCATCGTCGAGACCACCGGCCTCGCCGACCCCGCCCCCGTCGCGCAGACCTTCTTCATTGACGAGGAGGTCGGCCGGAAGGCCCGGCTCGACGCCGTCGTCACCGTCGCCGACGCCAAGTGGCTGACGGATCGCCTCAAGGACGCGCCGGAGGCGAAGAACCAGATCGCCTTCGCCGACGTGATCCTGCTCAACAAGACCGACCTCGTCACCAAGGACGAGCTGGAGGAGGTCGAGGCCCGCATCCGCGGCATCAACCCCTACGCCCGCGTCATCCGCACGGTGAAGAGCGCCGTCGCGCTGGACGAGGTGCTGGACAAAGGCGCGTTCGACCTCGACCGCATCCTCGCGCTGGAGCCGGCGTTCCTCGAGGCCGACGACCACGACCACAGTCATCATGACCACGCCCATGGCCACGCGCACGACCACCACGAGCATGGACCGGACTGCGGCTGCGGCCACGATCACGGGCACGGCCACGGCCACGAGGACCACGGCCACGCGCACAAGGATCATGGCCACGGCGAGCATTCGCACGGCGGCCTGAAGCACTACCACGACGAGACCATGCAATCGGTCGCGCTGGAGATCCCCGGCGAGGTCGATCCCAACAAGTTCATGCCCTGGGTCAACGCGCTGGCGCAGTCCGACGGCCAGAACTTCCTGCGCTGGAAGGGCATTCTCGCGTTCAAGGGCGAGGATCGCCGCTTCGTGTTCCAGGGCGTGCACATGATCCTCGACGGCGACCTGCAGCGCGAGTGGAAGGCCGACGAGGCCCGCCGCTCCAAGCTGGTCTTCATCGGCAAGGAGCTCGACGAGGCCAAGCTGCGCGAGGGCTTCGAAGCCTGCGCGGCTTGAGCTGATCGCGCCCGTCTCACGAGTCATGCCCGGCAAGGGCATGACTCCGCTTCGGTCAAGCGCGTGCTTCGAGACGCGCCTTCGGCGCTCCTCAGCGTGAGGAGGTCGGAGGCAGTCTTGGTTCTGTAGTCCTGGTCCTCCCGACGACCTCCTCATGCTGAGGAGCCGAGCGCCAGCGAGGCGCTCGAAGCCCTCTTGCCTCCATCCTCTGGCCTCCATGCCGCGCGCCGGACATGAGCAGGCCGCCCTCCAAAACCTCCTCGAGAGTCAGCCAGGCCCCCATGTCCGACATCGTCGTCTCCACGCGGGGGGCCGTGGCCGCTCCCTGTCGCGAGGCCGCGGAGACCGGCCGGCTAATCCTGGGAGAAGGCGGCGACGCCTTCGAGGCGGCCGTCGCGATGGCGGCGACGCTCGCCGTCGTCGCGCCGCACCTGAGCTCGCTGGCGGCCGACGCCGTCTGGACCTTCCGCGAACCGCACGGGGCGGTCGGCGTGATCGAGGCCCGCGGCCTCGCCGGACGGCGCGCGTCCCCAGCCTTCTTCCATGACCGCGGCCATGGCGCCGTCCCGGTCCGCGGGCCGTTCTCCGCCTTCGTGGCGCCCGGGTCCGTCGAAGGTTGGCGGGCGGCGCTGGAGCTTTCCAGCCGCCGCCTACCGCGCCACGTGCTGTTCGCCGACGCGCTGCGACACGCCCGCGAGGGCTTTTCCGTTTCGTCCACCCTCGCCCGCGCCCTGGCCGACGCGCTCCCGACGCTCCCCGAGGATAAGGGCTTCCAGGCCGCCTTCCTCATCGACAAGGCCGCGCCCGCCGCAGGCGCCACGCTGCGCCCGCCGCGGCTGGCGGACGCGCTCGAGCATCTCGCGCGCTCCGGTCTCCGCGACCTCTACGACGGCGACCTCTCCCGCGAGCTGGCCGCCGACCTCGATCGCCTCGGCATCCCGCTCGGCCGCGAGGATCTCACCCGCGTCGAAGCCCGGCCGCGGGCGGCGCTGTCCGCGCGCATCAAGGCCGGCGTGGCGTTCGACGCCGAGCTCTCGACGCCCGCCCTGATCGCGCTGCTGGAGCGGCTGAAGCTCCAGCGCGACGACGACGCCGCCTTCGTCCACGCCATCGTCGAGGGCGCGAAACGCGTCGAGGGGCTACGCCGCGAGGCCGAGGCCGACGACCGCCCGCGCGTCGCCGCCGCCGATCGTCTGACGCCGGAGGCGCTCGACGCTGCAGCCGGCGCGCTCGACCGCGCCCGCGCGACGCCGCTCGCTTTGCCTGACGTCCCCACCGGGGGCGCCGGCTGGATCGGCGTCGTCGACGCCGCAGGCCGCGCGGTCAGCGTCACGCACAGCCTGTTGTCGCCGTTCGGCGCGGGCATGGTCTCGGCGTCGACCGGCGTGCTGCTCTCGAACCGCGGCGCGGCCTTCGCGCTCGAGGGCGACGAACCGCTTCGTCCGGGCGCCGCCGCCTCCGATCCGCTGTCGGCGCCGCTGATGGCCATGCTCGACGGGCGCGTCGCGGTGTTCGGCGCAAGCGACCGGCCGCCCCTGGCCGCCGCCGCGCTGGCGGTACGCCGCCTCGGCTTCGAGCAGGATCTCGCGAGCGCCCTCGCCGCCCCGCGGATCGCGCTTCGCCGCGGGCCGGACGGCGAGCCCCTGCTGGCGCTTGAGCCGGGGTTCGACGGCGAAGTCGCGGATCGGCTCGACCGGATGGGACATCGCGTCGCTGTGGAGAGCTCAGGGTTCGCGGCGCCCGCGGCGCTCATTCGCGAGGCCTCCGGCCGCGTCGAGGCCGGCGCCGACCCCCGCGGCGAAGGGGCGGCGCTCGGGGTCTGACGCCAAGGGCGCAGGTTTCCATCGCGCCCTGGTCGGCCTATCTAGGCGCAACCTTCGGCCGCCGGCCGAGCTTTCGAGACCCCTATAGCCGCCCGATGGAAACCGTCCTCACCAACGCCCGCCTCGTGCTCGACGACGCGATCGTCACCGGCACGCTGGCGCACCGGGACGGCGTCATCCGTGACATCTCCGAGGGACGCTCGCAGGCGCCGGGCGCGATCGACCTCGAGGGCGACCTGCTGGCGCCCGGCCTGATCGAGATCCACACCGACAACCTCGAGAAGCACTTCGTGCCGCGGCCCGGCGTCGTGTGGCCGAACCCGCTCGCGGCGGCGCTGGTGCACGACGCGCAGATGGCTGCCTCCGGCGTCACCACCGTCTTCGACGCGCTTTGCGCCGGCGGCTACGACGCCAAGAACGACTACCGCCGCGCGATCTTCCCCGACATGGTCGCGGCGATCGAGGACGGGGTGCGGTCGGGCGCGTTCCGCATCGAGCACCGCATCCACCTGCGCTGCGAGCTGACCGATCCCGCGCTGATCGGCGACCTCGACGGCCATCTCGATTCGCCCCTCGTGCGGCTCGGCTCGCTGATGGACCACACGCCCGGCCAGCGGCAGTGGCGGGACGTCGCGACGCTGAAGCGGTTCATGACGAGCAACGGCCTGTCCGAGACCGACGCCGACGAGATGCTCGCCCGGCGCATGGCGGCCGGGGCCGAGAACGCCGCCCGAAACCGACCCCAGGTGGTCGCGCTGTTCAAGGCCCGCGGCGCGCCGCTCGCAAGCCACGACGACACGACCGAGGCGCATGTCGCGGAGGCCGCGGCGGAGGGCTGCGCGATCTCTGAGTTTCCCACGACGCTCGCCGCGGCGCGGGCGGCGAAGGCGGCGGGCCTCGCCACGGTGGCCGGCGCGCCGAACGTGGTGCGCGGCGGCTCGCATTCCGGCGGGGTCTCGGCCAGGGAGCTGGCCGAAGACGGCCTGCTCGACGCGCTGTCCTCGGACTACGTGCCGTCCAGCCTGCTGCAGGCCGTGGAGAGCCTCGCGGCCGGCGACGGCCCGATCACGCTCGCGCAGGCCTTCGGGTTCGTGACCTCCCGTCCCGCCGCCATGCTCGGTCTCGCCGACCGCGGGCGGCTCGCTCCGGGCCTGCGGGCCGACCTCGTCCGTCTGCGCTTCGCAGGCCGCACGCCGGTCGTCCGTTCGGTCGTCGTCGCAGGAGAGAGGGTGACATGAGCGACCCCCGCTACGCGATCTACTACGCCCCGCCGCCGGAAAGCGCGCTCTGGACCTTCGGCTGCCGCGTCCTGGGCTACGACGCCGCGACCGGCGCGCCGGCGCCGGCGCTCGGGCCGCTCGACGTGAAGCCAAAGCGCTGGGCGGAAATGACGGCGGCCCCGCGGCGCTACGGCTTCCATGGCACGCTGAAGGCGCCGTTCCGGTTGTCGGGGACGGCGACGGAAGACGATCTGGTCGCCGCCGGCCGCGCGTTCGCGCAGACGCAGGCGCCCTTCCCGCTGCCGCCGCTGAAGGTGGCGGCGCTCGGATCGTTCGTCGCGCTCGTCCCCGAAGGCAAGGCGCCGGAGCTCGCGCGCCTGTCCGATGCTTGCGTCGAAGCCTTCGACCGGTTCCGCGCCGCGGCCAACGCCGCCGAGCGCGCGCGGCGGCAGGAGGCCCCCCTGACCGAGCGCCAGACAAGCTCCCTCGAGCGCTGGGGCTACCCCTATGTCTTTGAGGATTTCCGTTTTCACATGACGCTGACCGGCGCGCTGCCCGAGGATGACGTCGCGCCGACGGTCGAGGCGCTCGCCCGGCTCTACGCGGACCATGTGGGCGCCGCGGCGACCGAGGTGAACGCCGTCACCCTGTTCGTCGAGGAGAACCCCGCGGAGGGTTTTCGGATCGTCGACCGGTTCGTGTTCCAGGGGTGAACGCCCCTGCCAGCCGAGCGCTCTCCAAACAGGGGGTTGCAGCCGCCGCGTTTCGGCCGCACTCCGGGGCGATGACGCGCATGCGCCGCACGTGATCCCCGCAGGAGCGAACCGACCGCCGATGACGACGCTTCGCCTCGCCCTGTGCGGCCTCCTCGCCGCGATCGCCGCCACCTTCCCAATCGCCGCCGAAGCGCACCCGCATGTGTGGGTGACGGCCCGTAGCGAGATCGTCTTCGGAGCGGACGGCAAGATGGCGGCGGTCCGCCACGCCTGGACCTTCGACGAGATGTTTTCGTCTTTCGCGACGCAGGGGCTGGATGCGAACGGCGACGGCAAGCTCACTCGCGAGGAGCTGCAGCCGCTCGCCGAGGTGAACGTCACCTCGCTCAAGGAGTTCGGCTTCTTCACCTTCAGCCGCGAGGGCGACAAGAAGGTGGGCTTCGCCGAGCCCGTCGACTACTGGCTGGAGCAGACGCCTGCGGGCCTCCTGATCCTGCACTTCACCCTGCCGGTGAAGGACAACGCGCCGCCGAAGGGCGCCCCGCTCAAGGTCGAGGTCTACGACCCGACCTACTTCGTCGCCTTCGAATTCGCCAAGGATCATCCGGCGAAGCTCGTCGAGGCGCCGGCAGGCTGCGCGCTCGACGTCGCCCGCCCGAAGGAGCCCGACGCCGCGACCTCCAAGAAGCTGTCCGAAAGCTTCTTCACGGGGCTTTCGCCGGGCGCGAACTTCGGCGCGCAGTTCTCCAACACGATCTCGGTCTCCTGCACGTCGTGAGGCGGGTGGTCCTCGTCGCGGGCGCGGCCCTCGCGCTGGTGGCGCTCGCGGGCGCGGCGGACGCGCTCGCGCAAGCGGCGGGCCCCTTCGGGGTCGGCCGCCCCGACGGCCCCGGCGGCGCGCCCGCAACCGGCGGGCTGCTCGGCTGGATCGCGGCCCAGCAATCCGATTTCTACCGCTCGCTGTCGGCGGCGATCCGCGCGGCCAAGACGGACAACACCGCCCTTTTCTCCCTTGCCGGCCTGTCCTTCGCCTACGGCGTGTTCCACGCCGCTGGGCCGGGCCACGGCAAGGCGGTGATCTCCTCCTACCTGATCGCGACCGGCGAAGGCTTCCGTCGCGGCGTCGCGCTCTCAACGCTCGCGGCGCTGGCGCAGGCCGTGACCGCGATTGCGGCCGTCGGCCTGATCGCGGTGGCGCTTGGCGCCACCAGCATGGCGATGGGCGTCGCGACCTGGTGGCTAGAGGCGGCGAGTTACGCCGTGATCCTCGCCCTCGGCGTGGTGCTGGTCTGGCGCAAGGGGCGCGGCTTCCTTCGCACGCTCAACGGCCAGTCCGCCCATGTCCACGGGCCGGACTGCGCGCACGAGCACGGCGTGGACCCAAAACTCGTCGAGGGCCGGGTCGACTGGCGCCGCGCTGGGGCGGCGGTGCTGGCGATCGGCCTTCGCCCCTGCACGGGCGCGCTGGTGGTGCTGGTGTTCGCGCTGGCGCAGGGAATCCTCTGGGCGGGCGTCGCCGCGACCTTCGCCATGGCCGCGGGAACCGCCGCCACCGTCGCGGCCATCGCCGCGCTCGCGGTGGGGGCGAAGGGCCTGGCGCTTCGCCTCGCCGCCGCTCGGCCCGGAGCCGGCGCCATGGCGCTGGCCGGCCTCGAGACCCTGGCCGCGTTGGTGGTGCTCGTCTTCGGGGCGATCATGCTCACAGGCCTGCTGCTCACCGGCGTCGGCGCGCCCGGCTGAAGCCTTCAGGCCAAAACGCCCGGCCTCTCCAGCGCGCCAAGGTCCGGGAGGCCGACCTCCTCCGCGAAGAATCGCCGCCCGATCGTGGTGACGTCGAGCGTGCGCTCGTCCTTCCGCCGGGCGAGAACGCCGCCGTCGATCAGCGCCGCAAGCAGCGCGGCGCCGAGCGCCCCGGCGAGGTGGTCCCGCCGTTCGCTCCAGTCGAGGCAGCAGCGGGCGAAGGCGCGCGGAGAACAGCGCGCGCGGGCGACGTCGACCCCTCGCGCGCGGAACCAGCGTTCGCCGGCGAGCGTCGGTTCGAAGCCGTCGTGCCCGCGCCGCAGCAGATCGCGCGCGACCAAGGCCGCGACGAGCTCCACCGCCAGCCGTCCGGCGAGATGGTCGTAGCAGGTCCGCGCCTTGCGGAAGGCGGCCTCGGCGGGCGTGCGGGGCCGAACGGCGGGCCGCGCGACGCTGGCGAAGATCATTAGCCGCTCGATCAGTTCGGCGACCTCGGCGCCAGCCAGACGCACGTAGCGATGCCGCCCCTGCGTCGCGACCGACACGAGGCCCGCCGCGGTCATCTTGGCGACGTGCCCGCTCGCGGTCGGGGCCGAGACCCCAGCGAGGCTCGCAAGCTCCTTCGCCGTGCGGGCGCGCCCGTCCATCAGAACGCCCAGCATGCGGGCGCGGGTCGGGTCGCCGATCAGGGCGGCGGCTTCGGCGATCAGAGGGTCTGCGGGCGCCGTCATGCCGCGAGACTACGCGCCCGGGCGCTCGCGTGCGAGCCGCGACGCTTCGGCCGCCGCCGAAGGATCGGCGCCTCCCATTTGACCACGAAGCCTTTGCTTCCGGCTTTGCTGACGCGCCCTGAGGGTTAAGCTTCGGCCTGAACAACGGGGGAACGACGCATGCACGCTTTCGCCAAAGCCGTCGTTCTTGCAGCCGGCCTTGCGCTCGCCGCCAGCTCCGCCCACGCCGTGGACCCCTTCTTCCCGACCTTCGGGAACAACGGGATCGACGTCCGCAACTATGACCTCGACCTCGACGTGGCGATGCCCTCGTCGCGGCTGACCGCAAAGGCCACGCTCGACATCCGCGCGCTCGAGGACATAACGACCTTCCGACTGGACCTCACCGGCCTGACCGTCTCCGAGGTGC
This sequence comes from Methylopila sp. Yamaguchi, assembly GCF_002897035.1. Taxonomy (GTDB): domain Bacteria; phylum Pseudomonadota; class Alphaproteobacteria; order Rhizobiales; family Methylopilaceae; genus Methylopila. The sequence continues at coordinate 58,132 of NZ_BAUX01000003.1, read as the reverse complement.
TGATCGACGGCGTTCCCGCCGTCTTCAACCAGCGCAACGAGAGCAAACTCACGATCCGACCGCGCGTCGCGATCCCGAAGGGCAAGTCGTTCAAGGCCGTCATCTCCTACGCCGGCGCGCCGAAGCCCATTCAGGACCCGACCGTGCCCGACGATCCATCCTACCAGCTCGGCTGGTTCACCTATGACGGCGCAACCTACGCCCTGAGCGAGCCGGTCGGCGCCTCGACCTTCTACCCCTCGAACGACGAGCCGACCGACAAGGCCACGTTCAACCGCATCGCGATCACAGTGCCTGCAGGCTACACGGCGGTCGCGAACGGCTTGCTGAAATCGACCACGCCGCTGGGCGCCAAGACCCGGTTCGTGTGGAGCATGGACGAGCCGATGACGACCTGGCTCGCCACTGTCCACATCAACCGGTTCGACGTGAAGGTCACCGCCACCACCACCGGCAAGCCGCTGCGGTTCTACTCGACCGCCGCGACGCCCGCCGCCGACGTCGCGAGCTACGCGAAGAGCCGCTCGATGATCGCCTACTTCGAGACCCTCGTCGGCCCCTACCCCTTCGACAGCTACGGCAGCGTGGTGGTCGACGACCCCGCTCTCTACTACGCGCTGGAGACCCAGGGCATGTCGACCTTCCCGCTTGGCGCCGCCGACGAGGGGATCGTCGCGCATGAGCTGGCCCATCAGTGGTTCGGCAACTCGGTGTCCGTCGCGGCTTGGGCGGACCTCTGGCTCGCGGAAGGCTTCGCGACCTATTTCGAGGTGCTCTGGCCGAACCGTCGTTCGCCCGCGGCCTTCGACGCCGCCATGCGCCGCATGTACGACTACGCCGTGGACGCGCAGCTCGGGCCGGCCGTGGTCGACCGTCCGGAGGACATCTTCTCCGACCGCACCTACGTGCGCGGCGCGCTGGCGCTTTATGCGCTCCAGCTCAAGGTCGGCACCGAGACCTTCTTCCGGATCGCGAGGACCTGGCAGGAGACCTACCGCGGTCGCAACGCGAACAGCCGCCAATTCATCCTCACCGCGGTGGACGTCTCCGGGGACCGGACCGTGTCGACGCTGCTGTCCGACTGGCTGTTCAAGGCGCCGGTCCCGCCGCTGCCGGGTGGGCAGCCGTCCGCCGCGCGCCGCCTTGGTCCCGCCCCGAAGCCCGATCTCGTCGGCCTCCGGTGCGGCCGCGGGAGCCATCGCGGTGCGCCTGCCGTCTGCGCGGGCGCGGCCGCGAACTGACTGCGGCGCCCGGCGACGATCGGCCAGCGCCGAAGCGTTTTGACTTGCGGGAAGCCGTGAGCGGCGGGCAGGTTCGGATCCTGTCTGCGTGAGGAGCCGCCCATGATCGCCGTCATCTTCGAGGTCACGCCCGCCGAGGGCCGCACGGACGACTACTTCGCCATGGCGGGCGCCCTGAAGGCCGACGTCGAGACCATCGACGGCTTCATCTCGGTCGAGCGCTTCGCCAGCGTCACGACGCCCGGCAAGTACCTGTCGCTGTCGATCTGGCGCGACGAGGAGGCGGTCGCGGCCTGGCGCGCGCTCGCGCGCCATCGCGCGGCCCAGGTCGCCGGCCGCGAGGAGGTGTTCGCCGGCTATCGCTTGCGGGTGGCCTCGGTGATCCGCGACTACGGCATGGACGAGCGCGCGGAAGCTCCCGCGGACTCGCTCGCGCTCCACGGCTGACGCCGCGCGATCAATCGCCGAGCGGCAGCTCTTCGAATAGGTCGTGGGCCTCGAGCCGGCGCCCGATCTCGGGCAGATCCAGCGTTGCGTCCAGCGTCTCGTAATGGTGCGGCGTCTAGCCGGAGCAGCGTCATCTGCGGCTTCTCGGTGTCGACCAGCAGGATGTAGCGCAGCGACGGCCCGGACTTGTACTCGTCGAGCTTGCGCACCCGGTCGAAGTTCATGGTGCTGGGCGACAGCACCTCGACGACGAGGCGGGGCTCGGCGGAGGTGGTGTCCTTGAGGAGGGGTTGGCCGCATTCCACGGTCACGTCGGGGCGCCTCACATTGCCGGCCGGAATTTTTAACGCGATCGCGTCCGTCGTTGTCTCGCAGGGTTTCCCGCGGAGCTGACCGTGCAGCGACGCGACCAGGTTCACCATCACTCTGTCTCGCTCGTCGCCTGTCTTCCGCGCGCTCGCCCGGAGAGGCGCGTTTGCCGCGGGGCTTGCGCTCGCTATCTAGCGCGGGATGACGACCTCCCGCCCGGAACGCCGCTTGCCCGACACGACAGACGCCGCCGCAGCGGCAGCCGCGGCAGGCGCCGAACCCTCGGCCGACGGCCCGCCGCCCCGCGGACGGGGCGGCTTCGCCCGCTTCCGCCGCGCGCTGCACGCGCTCTACCACGGCGACAGCCGCAGCGCGCTCCGGTTCCAAGGCGTGGTCGTCCTGATCGACCTTGCGATCATCGCCTTCTTCCTGGCGACGCCGGCGCTCAGCACCGAGCCGATCTATCTCTGGCTCGACGTGCTGATTGCGATCGTCGTGGGCCTCGACCTCGCGGCACGGGCGCTCGCGGCGGCGGATCTGAAGCGCTGGATGCGCCGACCGGACGTCTGGATCGACGCCTTCATCTTCGTCACCCTGCTCGCGCCCGCATGGTTCGCGAACCTGGGTTTCCTCCGGGCGCTCAGGATCTGGACGCTCTCCCGCAGCCCGACGATCTGGCGGGGCCTGCGCCGCCATGGCCTCGCCCATTGGGAGGACGCCACCCGCGCGGTGATCAATCTCGCCACCTTCCTGATGGTGGTGACCGGTTTCGTCTACACCGGCTTCGCGGGCCGCGCCGAGGGCATCACGTCCTATGTCGACGCGCTCTACTTCACGGTGACGACCGTCACCACTACGGGCTTCGGCGACATCACCCTGCCGGGAACCTGGGGGCGGCTGACGTCCGTCGTCGTCATGATCGTGGGCATCTCGCTGTTCGTGCGGCTGGCGCAGGCGATCTTCCGGCCGCGGAAGGTCTCGTTCTCCTGTCCGCAATGCGCCTTGACCCGTCACGAACCCGACGCGGTCCACTGCAAGGCCTGCGGCCATCCGCTGAAGATTCCGGACGGCGACGACGACTGAGCGCGATCCGCCTTTCCGCCGGCGCCGTAAGGGCGGTGCGGCCCGGCTGTATTTCCGCGCGCCGGCGACTATGTTCCGGCCAGCCATTCGAGGAGTTCCACCCGTCCGATGAACGCCCCCTTCAGCCAGGGCGACATGCGCGCCGTGCGCCTGCCCGCCGATCATCCGCCGGTGAAGGTCGGCCGTATCGGCGTGCTGCTCGTGAACCTCGGCACGCCGGACGGCACCGACTACTGGTCGATGCGGCGCTACCTCAAGGAGTTCCTGTCGGACCGCCGCGTGATCGAGACGCCTCGGATCATCTGGTGGCCATTGCTGAACGGGATCATCCTCACGACCCGGCCCGGCCGGAAGGGCAAGGACTACGCCTCGATCTGGAACAAGGAGCGCGACGAGAGCCCGCTCCGCACCATCACGCGAAGCCAATCCGAAAAGCTTGCGGCGTCGCTCGCGTCGACCGCGCCGAACCTCGTCGTCGACTGGGCGATGCGCTACGGCAACCCTTCGATCCCGTCCCGCATCGAAGCGCTCCAGAAGGAGGGCTGCGACCGCATCCTCCTCGTGCCGCTCTACCCGCAGTACGCCGCGGCGACCTCCGCCACCGTCTGCGACAAGGCGTTCGACGCGCTGAAGGCCATGCGCTGGCAGCCTGTGCTCAGGGTCGCGCCGCCGTGGGCCGACGACCCCGTCTACATCGAGGCGGTCACCAGCCAGCTGCGGAAGGAAGTGGCGAAACTGTCGTTCGAGCCGGAGGTCATCCTCGCCTCGTTCCACGGCGTTCCCCAGTCCTATCTCGCGAAGGGCGACCCCTACCACTGCCAGTGCCAGAAGACGGCGCGGCTGATGCGTGAGGCGCTCGGGCTCGACGAAACCCGCTTCCGGATCACCTTCCAGTCCCGCTTCGGCCCCGAGGAGTGGCTGCAGCCCTACACCGACAAGACGGTGGAGGCGCTCGCCAAGCAGGGCGTGCGCAACCTCGCGGTCTGCATGCCCGGCTTCACCGCCGACTGCCTGGAGACGCTGGAGGAGATCGCGGGCGAGAACGCCGAGATCTTCCATCACAACGGCGGCCAGAACTTCGCGGCCATTCCCTGCCTCAACGACGGCGAGGAGGGCATGCGCGTGATCGAGCACGTGGTGCGCCGCGAATTGATGGGCTGGATCTGAGGAAAAAGCGCCGCCGCGGAGCCGCGCGCGTCGCCATAATACCGTCTCCCGAAGGACTCAATCGCGCCTTTCTCGTTCGCGTACTCGTTATGGACTCTTGGGGGCGACTCCCCCCGAAGGGTATGGTGACGCTGATTCGTGAGGGCGCGCGCGGGGCGTATGGCGCGCCTTTCGCGGCGAACGCCGCACCGACGGGGGCTTCACCAGATGCACGACCGGCCGCGCCGCGCCGTCGCTCCTTTTGTCGTCGTCACGGCGGCGCTCTTCGCCCAGCCGGCTGCGGCCGCGCCCTTCGGAGCGCCTGAGACCGCCGCCCTCTCTCTCTTTCTCGGCGCGCTGTTCGTGGCGGCCCTCACCTCCATCCTGTTCCTGCGCACGCGCCAGCGCCTCGCCGAGGCTCAGCACGCCGCAGCCGCCGAGATCGCCGAGCTGCGCTCGCGGCTCGATCGCTCCGAAGCGCTGGTCGCGACCGAGCCGCAGGTGATGATCATTTGGCGGGCGGGCGCCGAGGCGCCGGAGCTGGTCGGCGACCCGGCGCGCCTGACCGGCATGCCGGCAGGCCGCCGCCTGCTCGCCTTCGGAACCTGGCTCGAACCCGACGCCGCCCGCGCCCTCGACGCCCGGTTGGACGCGCTCCGCCAGCGGGGCGAACCGTTCCGCCTCATGCTGCGCACGCCCGAGGGCGGCCACCTGGAGACCGAAGGCCGCCCCGTCGGCGCCGCCGTGGTGCTGCGTCTGCGCGACGTCACGGGCGAGCGCTTGGCCCGGGCCGAGATCGAGGACCGCAACGCCGAGCTCTCCGGCGCCCTCGCCCGCGCCACCGCCCTGCTGGAGTCCCTGACGCAGCCGGTCTGGATCCGCGACGCCGAAGGCCGGCTGACCTACGCCAACGAGGCCTACGCCCGCGCGGTCGAGGCCAGGACGGGCGCCGCCGCGGTCGAGCAGGGCGCGGAGTTCCTCGACCAGCCGCTGCGCGCCGCCGCCGCCCGCGCCAACCAGGCCGGCCAGGTGTTCCGCCGCCGCGCGCCCGCGGTGTTCGCGGGCGCCCGCCGCATCTTCGACGTGGTCGAGGCGCCCTCGCCATCCGGCTCGGCCGCGATCGCGGTCGACGTCTCCGAACTCGAGGACGTCCGCGCCGACCTGTCGCGCCAGATGGAGGCGCACCGCCGGACGCTCGACGAACTCGCGACCGCGGTCGCGATCTTCCGCAAGGACGGCGCGCTCGCCTTCCACAACCAGTCCTACCGGCAGCTCTGGGCGCTCGATCCCGCCTTCCTCGACGGCGGCCCGAGCGACGCGACGATCCTCGACCGGCTGCGCGCCGAGCGCCGGCTCCCCGAAGAGGCCGATTTCCGCAAGTGGAAGGCCGAGCTGCACGAGGCCTACCGTGCGATGGAGCCGCGCGAGCACTGGTGGCACCTGCCCGACGGCCGCACGCTGCGCGTGGTCGCGGCGCCGAACCCCGAGGGCGGCGTCACCTACCTGTTCGACGACGTCACCGAGAAGATCGCCCTGGAGAGCCGGTTCAACGCGCTGTCCAAGGTGCAGCGCGAGACGCTCGACCATCTGCAGGAGGCCGTCGCGGTGTTCGCCTCCGACGGCCGGCTCACGCTGCACAACCCGGCGTTCGCCAGCCTTTGGCGCCTGTCCGAGGCCGACCTCGCCAACCGTCCGCACGCCGACGAGATCCTCAAGGCCTGCAGCGCGCGCCACGCCGACGTCGAGCTCTGGCGGCAGCTTAAGATGGCGATGACCGCCATGCCCGACGAGCGCCAGCCGGTGATCGCCCGCATCGACCGCGATCGCGCCGGCATCGTCGACGTCATCACCCTGCCGCTGCCCGACGGCGGCACGCTCGCGACCTTCACCGACGTGACCGCGAGCGTGAACGTCGAGCGCGCGCTGCGCGAGCGCGCCGAAGCGCTCGAGGCCGCCGACCGCCTCAAGAACGACTTCGTCAACCACGTGTCCTACGAGCTGCGCTCGCCTCTCACCAACATCATCGGCTTCGGACAGCTGCTGGGCGACGCCCGGCTAGGCGCGCTTTCGCCGAAGCAGCGCGAGTACGTCGAGCACATCCTGTCGTCCTCGGCCGCCCTGCTCGCGATCATCAACGACATCCTCGACCTCACCACCATCGACGCCGGGGCCATGGAGCTGGAGCTCGGCCCAGTCGAGGTGCGCGAGAGCATCGACGCCGCCGTCGAAGGCGTGCGCGACCGGCTTGTGGAAGCCGGGCTCCGGCTCGAGATCGACGTCGCGCCCTCGGTCGGTTCGTTCGTCGCCGACGGCAAGCGCGTGCGCCAGGTGCTGTTCAACCTGCTTGCAAACGCCATAGGGTTCTCCCAGCCCGGCCTGCCGATCCGGCTGTCCGCGCGCCGCGAGGAGGACGCCGTTGTGTTCCAGGTCTCCGACCGAGGTTCCGGAATTCCGCCGGAGATGCTCGAGAAGGTCTTCGACCGCTTCGAAAGCCGCACGGCGGGCGCCCGCCACCGCGGCGTCGGCCTCGGCCTGTCGATCGTCCGCTCCTTCGTGGAGCTGCACGGGGGCCGCGTGACGATCGACAGCGGGCTCGGCCGCGGCACCACCGTCACCTGCCGCTTCCCCGCGGGCCAGATCGCGGCCGCCGCGGAATGAAGGGCCCGGCCAGCATGATCGGCGCGGCGCGCAAGGCGACGCCGGGCGTCGAGACCTGGGAGCTCGCGCTCGTCGACGAAGCCGCGACCGCCGCGCTCGCCGCCGACGTCGCCCGCATCCTTCGCCCCGGCGACCTGATGACGCTGTCGGGCGACCTCGGCGCCGGCAAGACCACCTTCGCCCGCGCCCTGGTGCGCGCGCGCGCCGGCGACCCGGAGCTCGAGGCCCCGAGCCCGACCTTCACCCTGCTCCAGATCTACGACCTGCCCCGCGGCGCGATCGTCCACGCCGACCTCTACCGCCTCACCGGTCCCGAAGAATTGGAGGAGCTCGGCTGGGAGGAGGCCGGCGAAGACGCGATCGTGCTCGTCGAGTGGCCGGACCGCATCGGCGCAGACCTGCCGCCGGACCGGCTGGACCTCAGGCTCGATCTCGGCTCAAGCCCGGAGTCCCGCAAGGCGCGGCTGTCGGGCTACGGCGCCTTCGGCAATCGGCTGGCGCGCCTGCGCGACGGCCGGCGCTTCCTCGACGCCGCCGGCTGGGGCGAGGCAGCCCGCGCCCACGTGCAAGGCGACGCCTCGAGCCGCCTTTACGAGCGCCTGACGCTCGGCGACCGCACGGCCATCCTAATGGACGCCCCGCCGCGCGCCCACGGTCCCGCGCTCTACGACGGCAAGAGCTACCTGACGCTCGCCCGCCTCGCGGTGGACGTGAAGCCCTTCGTCGCCGTGGCCAACGCCTTGCGCGCCTTCGGCTACGGCGCGCCCGAGATCTACGCGCAGGACCTCGCCAACGGCTTCCTGCTTGTGGAGGATTTGGGCCACGAGCCGGTCGCCGCCGGCCAGCCGATCGCCAGCCGCTACGAGGTTGCGGTGGAGCTTCTGGCCGATCTCCACGGCCGTTCGGCGCCGACGGAGCTGCCGGTCGGCCGCGAGCTCTACAGCGTGCCGCCTTACGACCTGTCGGCGATGCTGGTCGAGGTCGACCTGCTGCTCGACTGGTACATGCCGCATGTGGCGGGCGCCGCTCCCGCGCCCGAGGCGCGGGCGGAGTTCCGCGCGCTCTGGGCGGCCGCGCTGGAGCCGATCCTGGACGAGCCCGCGACCTGGACGCTGCGCGACTACCACTCGCCGAACCTCACTTGGCGCGACGACCGGGAGGGGCTGCAGCGGCTCGGCGTGCTCGACTTCCAGGACATGGTGTTCGGCCCGCCGGCCTACGACGTCGTCTCGCTGCTGCAGGACGCCCGGGTCGACATGCCCGACGGGCTCGAGCTCGCGCTTGCGGCCCGCTACCTCGAGCGGCGGCGACGCGCCGATCCCGGCTTCGACCCCCGGGCCTTCGCCCGCGCCTACGCCACCATGGGCGCGCAGCGAGCGACCAAGATCCTCGGCATTTTCGTGCGGCTCGCCAAACGCGACGGCAAGCCGGGCTACCTCGGCAACATCCCGCGGGTGCGACGGGCGCTCGCCGCCAACCTCGCCCATCCCGACCTCGCCGACCTCGCCGCCTGGTGCGCGGCCAATCTCGAGCTGACGGAGACATCGGAGCGTTGAGCGCCGCGATCACCGACGCGATGGTGCTGGCCGCCGGCCTCGGCACGCGGATGAGGCCCATCACCGAAACCAAGCCGAAGCCGCTGGTCGAGGTCGGCGGCGCGACGCTGGTGGACCATGTGCTGGACCGGCTCGCGGACGGCGGCGTCGCGCGCGCCGTCGTCAACGTCCACCACCACGCCGATCAGATGGAGCGCCACCTCGCCGCCCGGACGGCGCCGGCGATCGTGATCTCCGACGAACGCGATCGGCTGATGGATTCGGGCGGCGGCGTCGCGCGGGCTCTTCCGCTGCTGACGGGGGACGCCGTCTTCATCGCCAACGCCGACACCTTCTGGATCGACGGCGCGCGCTCCAACGTGGCCCGCATGGCCGAGGCCTGGGACCCGTCGAGGATGGACGCGCTGCTGATGGTGGCCGCGCTGACCGCGAGCGTCGGTTTCGACGGCGCCGGGGACTTCGCCTTCGCGGCCGACGGCCGCCTCACCCGCCGCCCCGAGAACCAGGTCACCCCCTTCGCCTACGCCGGCCTCGCGGTGATGCCGCGCGCCACGTTCGAAGGCGTCGGCGACGCGCCGTTCTCGCTCAACCGGCTCTGGAACGAGGCGATCGAGCGGGAGCGCCTGTTCGGCCTCCGGCTGGACGGCCTGTGGCTGCACGTCGGCACGCCCGAAGCCATCGTCGAGGCCGACCGCGCCATCGCGCTGTCCGCGGCCTGAGAGGGCTCGCGCCGGGAGCCGCGGAGCCTCCGCGACCCGGCGCTCGCCCGTGGCGGCGAGAATGGAAGACAGCGCGCGGGCGGCCATGCTACGCCTCGTCGCCTGACAGCCGCACAGGGACGACGCCATGGCCCTCGACGCCGAATCCATCATCGAGCGACGCGCGCTCCGGCGGCGGCTCGCGATCTGGCGCGTCGGCGCGATCGCGCTGGTCGGCCTCGTGATCGTCGTCGGCGCGCTCGCGACCTTCGGAGGCGACGAGCGGAAGCCCGGCCCGCGCGAAGCGCACATCGCCAAGGTCGAGATCTCGGGCGTCATCATGGACGACGAGAAGCGCCAGAAGCTGCTCAAGGACATCGACAAGAGCGAGGCCAAGGGCGTCCTGCTGGTCGTCAACAGCCCCGGCGGCGGCGTGACCGCATCCGAGGACATCTATCTCGCCGTCCGCAAGATCGCCGAGAAGCGGCCGGTCGTCGCCGTGGTCGAGACGCTCGCGGCCTCGGGCGGCTACATCGCCGCCATCGCCGCCGACCGCATCGTCGCCCGCGAGACCTCGATCACCGGCTCCATCGGCGTGCTGGCGCAGTACCCCAATTTCACCGGCCTGCTGGAGAAGCTCGGCGTCCAGGTGGAGTCGGTGAAGTCCTCGCCGCTGAAGGCGGCGCCGAACGGCGTGGAGCCGACAAGCCCCGAGGCGCGCAAGGCGCTCGAGGCGCTGATCCTCGACAGCTACGCCTGGTTCAAGACGCTCGTCTCGGAGCGCCGCAAGCTCGACGGCGAGGGCCTCGCCACCGTCGTCGACGGTCGCGTCTTCACCGGCCGCCAGGCGCTCGGCCTGAAGCTGGTGGACGAGATCGGCGGGGAGGACCAAGCCATCGCCTGGCTCGGAACCAAGGGCGTCGACGTCGACCTTCCGGTGCGCGAATGGAAGCCGGACCAGGGCGGTCTGGCGCGCCTCGGCCTCGCCGGCATGGCGGCCTCGGCGGCTGACGCTCTCGGCTTCCCGGCGCTCGGCGCCGCGCTTCGGACCGGCGGCGACGGCCGCCCGCTGATGCTTGACGGGCTGCTTGCCCTCTGGCAACCTTCCGCCTAAAGGCCTTGTTTTCGAGGCACTTAAGCCGAACGAGAGACCTGAGCGGCCGCCCGGCCGCATCTGGCGGAGGGGATGGCGATGATCAAGTCGGAACTGGTGACCCGTATCGCGGCGGAAAATCCGCACCTCTACCAGCGCGACGTCGAGAACATCGTGAACGCCATCCTCGACGAGATCGTCGACGCCCTCGCCCGCGGCGACCGGGTGGAGCTGCGCGGCTTCGGCGCGTTTTCGGTGAAGGCGCGTCCGGCCCGCGTCGGCCGGAACCCGCGCACCGGCGAACACGTTCCGGTGGACGGCAAGGTGGTGCCGTTCTTCAAGACAGGCAAGGAGATGCGCGTGCGGCTGAACAAGGACGACCCGGCGGCGGCGGCGGCGGAAGCGAGCGCATGACCCTCCGTCGGCTCCTCACCGGCCTGATCGGCGTCCCGCTGTTCCTCATCCTCGTGCTGTTCGCGGTGGCGAACCGGCAGTCCGTGGTCGTCGGCTTCGACCCGTTTTCGCCCGAAGCGCCCGTGCTCGCCGCGCCGGCGCTGCCGCTGTTCGCCGTCATCCTCGCCGCCGTGATGCTGGGCGTCGTGATCGGCGGCTCGGCCTCCTGGTTCCGCCAAGGCAAATGGCGCAAGGAGGCGAAGACCCGCCGCGCCGAGGTCTCGAAGCTGGAAGCCGAGACCGAACGCGCGCACCGCGAAGCCGCCGCTGCCCGGCAGGCCCTCGCGCTGCCGGCGCCCCGCCGCGAAGCCGCCTAAGCCAGGCGGACGCCGACCCTTTTCCTCCCGTCGGCTTTCTGCGCGCCGTCTTGCGGCGCGCTGCATGCGTTCACGGGCGAACCATGGGCGTGTCAGCCCCCTCGACCATTGCGGCGATCGTACCGAGCAGCGCGTAGGCGACGTGGGGCTGGCGCGGCAGCGCCCTTCCGCAGGCTGATGAACGCGAGCCGTTAAGCCTCAGGCCTCTCCGGCCTTCCTCAGCGTCTTCAACCGGTACAGCGCCTCGAGCGCCCCCTTGGGCGTCAACTCGTCAGGGTCGATCGCGTCGAGCGCCTCCGCGACAGGGTCTGGCCCCGCCTCAGGCTTCGGGCGCGCGGCGGCGAAGAGCGGCAGGTCGTCGATCATGCGCTCCACCGGCGAGGCGCGGTCCGCGGCCTCTAGCTCGTCCAGCACCGCCTTCGCGCGACGGACCACCATCGGTGGCAGGCCCGCGAGCTTCGCCACCTGGATGCCGTAGGAGCGGTCGGCGACGCCGGGCGCGACCTCGTGCAGGAACACCACCTCGCCCTTCCACTCCTTGACCCGCACCGTGGCGTTGCGCAGCCGGCCGAGCCGGCGCGCGAGCGCGGTGAGCTCGTGGAAATGGGTCGCGAACAGCGAGCGACACCGGTTGACCTCGTGCAGGTGCTCAATCGCGGCCCAGGCGATCGACAGGCCGTCAAAGGTCGCGGTGCCGCGGCCGATCTCGTCGAGGATCACGAGCGAGCGCGGCCCCGCCGTGTTCAGGATGGCTGCGGTCTCGACCATCTCCACCATGAAGGTGGAGCGCCCGCGGGCGAGGTCGTCCGCGGCGCCGACGCGGCTGTAGAGCCGGTCCACCACGCCGATGCGCGCGGCCTTCGCCGGCACGTAGGCGCCGGCCTGCGCCAGCACGGCGCAGAGCGCCGCCTGCCGCAGGTAGGTCGACTTGCCGCCCATGTTGGGGCCGGTGACGAGCTGGACGATCCCCGCGTCGAGCTCGGTCTCCGAGAGCGTGACGTCGTTCGGCACAAAAGGCTTTCCGCCCCGCTTCAGCGCCCGCTCGACCACGGGGTGCCGGGCGCCCTCCAACCGGAAGTCGAGCGTGTCGTCCACATGCGGCCGCACGTGGCCGCAATCGACCGCGACCTCCGCCAGCGCCGCCGCCACGTCGAGCGCGGCCAGCGCCTCGGCGCAGGCGCGGGACGCGTCCCAGCTCGCCGAGACCTGCGCCGCCAGCCGGTCGAACTGCGCGAGCTCGAGCCGCAGCGCCGTGTCCCCCGCCTCGCCGATCCGCCGCTCGAGGTCGCCTAGCTCGGTGGTGGTGAAGCGCATGGCGCCGGCCATGGTCTGGCGGTGTACGAAGGTCTCGGCATGGGGCGGCTTCAGCAGACGCTCGCCGTGCTGCTGCGGCACCTCGATGAAATAGCCCAGCACGTTGTTGTGCTTGATGCGCAGCGTCCGCACATCGGTTGCGTCGGCGTAGCCGGCCTGCAGCCGCGCGATCACCTTGCGGCTCTCGTCGCGCAGCGCCCGGGCCTCATCCAGCGCGGGGTCTGCGCCCGCGCGCACGAAGCCGCCGTCGCGCTTCAGGAGCGGGAGCTCGTCGTCGAGCGTGGCGGCGAGGTCCGCGCCGAGCGCATGGTCGGCGGCGCCGAGCGCGTCTGAGATCGCGCCAAGCTCGTCCGCCGCGGGGACCAGCGGCGCGATCCGCGCGGCGAGCGCTTCCGCGGCCCTGAGCGCGTCGCGGACGGCGGCGAGGTCGCGCGGACCGCCGCGTCCGAAGGCGATGCGCTGGGCGGCGCGGGCGAGATCCGGCGCGCCGGCGAGCGCGGAGCGGACGGCGCGGCGGACCGCGGGCTCCTCGATGAAGGCGGCCACGGCGTCGTGCCGGCGGCGGATCGCGGCGACGTCGACAAGCGGCCCGGCGAGGCGCGCGCCCAGCAGCCGCGAGCCGCCGGCGGTGACGCAGGCGTCGACCGCGTCGAGCAGGCTGCCCTCGCGCTGGCCTGCGAGCGTCCGCACGATCTCGAGGTTCGCCCGCGTCGCCGCGTCGATCTCCATCGCAGCGCCGCGCCCCTCGCGGACGGGACGGGCCAGCGGCGGGCGGCTGGCCAGCTGGGTGCGCTCGAGATAAGCGACGACGGCCGCCGCGGCCCCAAGCTCTGCCTTCGACAGCGCGCCGAAGGCTTCGGCCGTCGCGACGCCGAAGTGCTTGGCGAGCCGCGCGTCGGCGCGGGCGGCGTCGGTCATGTCGCGGGGGATCGGCGTGACGGCGGCGCGGGTCTCGGCGGTCGCGGCCGCTACGTCGTCGACCAGCGCCTCTGGTACGAGTATCTCGGCCGGGTCGAGCCGCGCGAGCGCCGCGCCCAGGCTCGCTGGGGCCGCCTCTCCGACCGCGAAGGCCCCGGTCGAGACGTCCACGTGGGCGACGCCGAACACCACGCCGCTGGTCTCGCCGCGAGCGCGGACGACCGCCGCCAGCAGGTTCGCCCGCCGAGGCTCCAGCAGCGCGTCTTCGGTCAGGGTGCCGGGGGTGACGAGACGCACGACGTCGCGGCGCACGACGGATTTCCCGCCGCGCTTCTTCGCCTCCTTCGGATCCTCGGTCTGCTCGCAGACCGCGACGCGATGGCCGGCGGCGATAAGGCGTTGGAGATAGTCGTCGGCGCGGTCCACCGGCACGCCGCACATCGGGATGTCCTCGCCGAGGTGCTTGCCGCGCTTGGTCAGCGTGATGCCGAGCGTTTTGCTCGCGACCTCGGCGTCCCGGAAGAACAGCTCGTAGAAGTCACCCATCCGGTAGAACAGCAGGCTGTCCGGATTGGCCGACTTGATCTCGACGTACTGCTCCATCATCGGCGTCACGCGCGCCGGGGCGTCTTGGACGTCGGTCATCGGAGGTCGCGGGTTCCGCTGCGGCAAGCGTCCTTCAAACGCGATTCCGCGCGCCGGCGCAAACCTGCGGCTGGTCGGGGCTGGCGACGAGCGGCCTCAGGACGCCCGACGGCCGGCGTCGCCGCCGTAGTAGTCGACGTAACGAGGGTTGATCAGCGCTCGCGGCATCACGATCAGCACGTCGGTGGTGCCGAACTGGCGGTCGATCACCGCTCCGTCGCCGATGAAGGCGCCGAGCCTCAGATAGCCCTTGATCAGCGGCGGCAGCGCCTTGAGCGCCGCCCGCAGATCGATCGCCTCCCTGGGCATCAGGTTCATGCCCGTCCGGCGTTCGGGAAGCGCGGCCGCGCTCCACTCCGCGGGGGCTGCGTGGAAGTGGTGGAGGTAGGACAGCGGAAGCGCGAGCCGCTCCGGGTCGCAGCCCTCGAGGCTCGCGCAGCCGATCATCACGTCGACGTCGTGGGCCTGCACGTAGGCCCAGATGCCCTGCCACAACAGCTCCACCGTCCGCTTGTCGCGGTAGGCCTTCTCGACGCAGGAGCGGCCGAGCTCCAGGAACGACAAGCCCCTGTGGCGAGCGACGAGATCGTCGATCGCGAACTCGCCCGAGGTGTAGAACCCGAAGGCGCGGTCCGCCGCCTCCTGCCGAAGCAGGCGGTAGGCGCCGACCACCCGCGGCTTCTTCTTGAAACCCTTCGGCTTGAACGGCGCGGCGGCCTCGCCGAAGGCGCGGGCGAACTCCGCGCCCTTGCCCTCAAGACCCTTCAATTCAAATCCCTGCAGCCCGAGAAGCGCCTTGGCGGGCTTCGGCCGCGGGGTGTGGTCGAGCACGAGCAGGTGGTCGCAGACGGCGTCGTAGGCGTCCATGTCGCGCCGCGCGAGCCGCGCCAGCGGGTCGGCGACGGCCGACAGCTCCTTGTAGAACACCTCGTAGCGCAGCCGCTGGGCGCGCTTCACGTCTCGGGGGCGTTCGGCGAGCCGCACCTCGAGCTGGCCGATGCGCCCGAGCGGCTTGGGCATGGCGTCGGCGGAGGCTTCGAGCGCGGCGCGGCTCGGCGTCAGGTCGAACGGGAAGCCCTTTCGCTTGGGCAAACCGGCCGCGTGATGGGACCGGAAGCGCCCGACAAGCGAGGGAGCGCCGGCGCGGGGAGCACGGACGATGGACATGCGGGCGTGGCCTCTTGCGGACCGGCGAGGTTTGGACCGCGCCTCGGGACGGGCCGCCCGTCAGGGCCGGCCTAGGGCCGCAACCGGCCCTTCCCTCACATCACCATAATCCGCGGACGCCAATGTGACAACGCAACCGCCGGAACGCCTTGGCGAATTCCCGACTCACGCCACGCGGGCCGCGACCGCCGCCTGAACCGCAAGCAGACCTTCAAGGGCGCGGGCGTCGAGCGGTTTGGCGAGCAGATCGTCCATGCCGGCCTCGAGCGCCGCGGCGCGGTCGGCCGTCGAGACGTTCGCCGTCAGCGCGACGACAAGCGCCGGCCGCCGGTCGCCGGCGCGCTCGATCGCGCGCAGCCGACGGGCGCAGGCGAGACCGTCGAGGCCCGGCATCCGGATGTCGACGAGCGCGGCGTCGAAGGTCTCCCCTTCAAACGCCGCCACGGCCTCAAGCCCGTCCTGGACCCTCACCACCGCGTGGCCGAGCCGCGAAAGATGGGCCACTGCAATGAGAGCGCTGACCGGGTCGTCCTCGGCCAGCAGCACCTTCAGGCCGCGCGCGCGAGGGAAGCTGACGGCCGGGCGGGTTTCCACCGGAACCTGCTCGCCGAGCGGCCGCGGATCGTTGAGACGGCTCGTGAGCGACGCCGCCCGCACCGGCTTCACCAGATAGCCGTCGAAGCCGTCGGCGACGAGGGCCGGCAATTCGCGGCGGTCCAGCGGCGTCAGCAGGGCGAGCGTCTTCTCGGCGCCGCCGAGACGGGCCGCGGCGGCGAGGTCGCTGGCGCGCGCCTGGATCGCGCGGTCGATCACCACGGTGTCCGCCTTGAACCGGCGGACGCGGGCCGCGAAGTCGTCCGCCGGCTCCGGCGCGACGAGCCGGGCCTCTGCGCCCCATTCCGCGAGCTTCTCGACGAGCCAGGGCCCGCCGAACGGAGCGTTGGACACCACGAGCAGACGGCGGCCGGCGAGGCTCGCCTCGGGCTGCGGCGCGGGGGCCGCCGCGGCCGCCGGCAGCGTGAGCGTGAAGACCGCGCCCTCGCCCGGCCGGCCATCGGCCGTGAGCCGACCGCCCATGGCGGCGGCGAGCCGCGCGCTGATGGCGAGGCCGAGGCCGGCGCCGCCGGCGCCCGGATCGGCGTCGCCGCGCTCGAACTCCTCGAACAGGCGCTCGGCGTCCGAAGGTTCGAATCCGGGGCCGGTGTCGAGCACCGTGAAACGCAGCCCGTCGCCGGTGGGGTCGACCCGCAGGCCGACCCCGCCCTCGGTCGTAAACTTCACCGCGTTGCCGGCGAGGTTGAGCAGGATCTGTCGAACGCGCGCCGCGTCGCCGACGACCATCGCCGGCCCCTCGACGGCGACGCGCACGGCGAGGTCGAGTCCCTTGGCCTGCGCGCGCGGCGCCAGCAGCTCCGCCACGCCCTCGACCACCTCGGCCACGTCGAAGGGCGCGGTCTGCAGCGCCACTCGGTCCGATTCGATGCGGGAGAGGTCCAGCATCTCGTCGACCAGCGCGAGCATGCCCTCAGCGGAGGTCTTCACCGCCGTGGCGTAGGTGCGCTGCTCGGCGGCGAGCGGCGTGCCGAGCAGAAGGTCCGTCGCGCCGATGACGCCGGAAAGCGGCGTGCGCATCTCATGGGTGACGGTGGCGAGAAAGCGCGTTTTGGCCTCGGAGACCGCAGCGGCCCGCTGCTTGGCGCTGTCGACCGCGCGGACGCCCTCGGTCCGCGCGCGCTCCTCGCGTTCCTGCGCCGCCCAGACCGCGTCGCGCAGGCTCTCGGCCTCGATTGCGGCGTCGGACAGCCGCCGGCGAAGCGTCCAGCATCCGCCCGCCGCGACCAGCGCGACGGCGCCCGTGACGGCGAACAGCGCTTCGACCTCAAAGCTCATGCGCAACCTCCCCGCCCCGCGTCCCAGCGCAGGCGCCTTCGATCCTAGGACGCCGGCCTTGCGGAACTCTTGACGGAGGCCCACCTCGCCGGCTTGCCTAAGCGTTTCCCCGAAGCGTCACACACAGAGCAGCGATGAGCGTCGCCTTCACAAAAGAGCAGGAGAACGAGGCGACCGCCGCCGACCTGCCGGACCGCCCGATCTCGCCGCATCCCAATCTCGTGACGCCCGAGGGCCTGCGCCAGCTCGACGCGGCTTTGGCCGAAGCGCGCGCCGCCTACGCCGCGGCGCAGGCGACGGGCGACATCCAGCAGGACCGCACGGCGATGGCCCGCGCCACCCGCGACCTGCGCTACTACTCGGCCCGCCGCGCCAGCGCCGAGCTGATCGAGCCGGCCGCGAACCCAGACACCGTCACCTTTGGCGGGACGGTGACCTTCGACCGCGAGGACGGCCGCCGGCAGACCTTCCGCATCGTCGGCGAGGACGAGGCTGACCCCGCGAAGGGCTCCGTCTCTTATGTCTCCCCGCTCGCCCGCGCGCTGATGGGGAAGACCGTCGGCGACGCCGCGACCGTTGCGGGCGGCGAGGTGGAGATCGTTGCGATCGGTTAGGCGGCCTTAGCCGCCCCGCGCCTTTGCGACCAGCGCCACCAGCTGCTTGCGCACGTCGCCGGCCGTCGTCGCAGGCGCGTCGAACGGCAGATAGGCGGCGCGTCCGTCGAGGGCGATCTCGCAGCCAAGCGGATCGACGCCCTCGAAGCGCCAGTCGCCGTCCGGCAGGCCGAGCAGCTTCGTGGCGTAGAGGCGGGTGGCGTCGGCATGGTCCTCGTTCATGTGCGCGACGATCCCCTCCTCCGCCGCGATCAGCCCCTCGGCGCCGGCAAGGTCCGTGCGCAGATCGTCCCAGGCCAGGTCGACGATGCGCCCGAAGCCGGCGACGAGGTGCGCGCCATGAGGCTCCAGCCGGAGCATGCGGAAGTCCGAGAAGCCGACATACATCGCCGATTCGGGCTGCCGCGCGAGCCAGCGGGCCTTCTGCTCGGCCTTGTCGACCTGGACGCAGGCGCCGAACAGCGTGACCCGGGGATGGGCGAGCGGATCGCCCGCGCCGACGTCGGCGCAGAGCAGGCTCGCGCGGGGGTCGCTCGCGAGATTGTGCGTGTGGCGGGCGAGATCGGACACCAGCAGCAGCGGCGCGCCGTCAGGCGCGGTCGCTACGGCGACCAACGAAACGTAGGGAGCGCCGTTGCGCCCGAGCGTCGCCAGGCTGGCGCGACGGGCGGACCGGAGCAGCCCGCGAGCGACCGCAACCGGATCGAAACCGGGACCGGCGGCGGGCTGCGGCGTGGCGGGTGCGGCTGTGGTCATCGGCGCGGGGCGCTCCGTTCCTGCGGGCACCGACCAAGTGGCGCCTTGACAATCAAGTCCAATCGGCGCGTCCGTCACATTTAGGCCACTTGGCGCCGCTTCATGCGGCGTGGGTTTCTCGACATATGACGGCGACATGCCAACCATTGCTTTGGTCGACGACGACCGCAACATCCTGACCTCGGTTTCCATCGCTCTCGAAGCGGAGGGGTACCGGATCCAGACCTACAACGACGGCGCCGCGGCCCTTGAGGGGCTGAAGACGTCGCCGCCGGATCTTGCGATCTTCGACATCAAGATGCCGCGCATGGACGGGATGGAGCTGCTGCGGCGGCTGCGCCAGAAGTCCGAGCTTCCGGTCATCTTCCTGACGTCCAAGGACGAGGAGATCGACGAGCTGTTCGGCCTCAAGATGGGCGCGGACGACTTCATCCGGAAGCCGTTCTCGCAGCGCCTTCTGGTCGAGCGCGTCAAGGCGGTGCTGCGCCGGGCGGCCGCGAAGGACCCGACGGCGCCGGGCGCCGTGGCCAAGGGTCCCGACAGCAAGGCGCTCGAGCGCGGCCTGCTGATGATGGACCCCGAACGTCACACCTGCACCTGGAAGGGTGAGCCGGTGACGCTGACGGTCACCGAGTTCCTGATCCTGCAGGCGCTGGCGATGCGTCCGGGGGTGGTGAAGAGCCGCAACGCTCTGATGGACGCGGCCTATGACGACCAAGTCTATGTCGACGACCGCACCATCGACAGCCACATCAAGCGGCTCCGTAAGAAGTTCAAGTCGGCGGACGACGACTTCGACATGATCGAGACGCTGTACGGCGTCGGATACCGCTTCAAGGAAATCTGAGCGGCGGCCCGCCGGGCCGCGTTCGGACGGACAACGGAATGAGCGTCGACGCGGAACGGCCGGACGAGATCGCGACGGTCGACGCCGACGACGACGCCGCGCGTCCCTCGCTCAAGCAGCGCGCCAAAGCTGCGCTGCTCGCGCTGCGGATGCTGGGCTTCTCCAGCCTGACGCGCCGCATCGTCATCCTGAACCTCGCCGGCCTCGTCGCGCTGCTGTCGGGCATCCTCTACCTGAACCAGTTTCGGGCCGGGCTGATCGACGCGCGCGTGCAGAGCCTGCTGATCCAGGGCGAGATCATCGCCGGCGCGATCGCCTCCTCCGCCACCGTCGACACCAACCAGCTCTACGTCGACCCGGACCGGCTGCTGGAGCTTCAGGCCGGCGAAAGCGCCTCGCCGAACGAGGAGGGGCTGACCAGCCTCGAATTTCCGATCAACCCCGAGCGGGTCGCGCCGGTGCTACGCCGACTCGTGACGCCGACGCGCACCCGCGCCCGCATCTACGACCGCGACGGCGCGCTGCTGCTGGATTCCCGCTCGCTTTACGCGCGCGGCGACATCCTGCGCTTCGACCTGCCGCCGCCGCAGACCCGCGAGCCCACGCTCATCGACCAGGCGGTCCGCACCGTGAAACGGTGGTTCCGGCGTTCGGACCTGCCGGTCTACGAGGAGATCGGGGCGTCCAACGGACGGGCCTACCCCGAGGTCAAGCGCGCGATCTCCGGCACGCCGGAGAGCATCGTGCGCGTGAACGACAACGGCGAGATCATCGTCTCGGTCGCGGTGCCAATTCAGCGCTTCCGCGCCGTCACCGGCGTGCTGCTGCTCTCGACCCAGGGCGGCGACATCGACGCCATCGTGCAGGCCGAGCGGTTCGCGATCGTCCGCGTCTTCCTGGTGGCCGCGGCCGTCATGGTGGTGCTGTCGCTGCTGCTCGCAAGCACGATCGCCGGCCCGGTGCGCAAGCTCGCCGACGGGGCCGAGCGGGTGCGCAACGGCGTCCGGCGGCGGGCCGAGATCCCGGACTTCACCAACCGCTCCGACGAGATCGGTCATCTCTCCGGCGCGCTGCGCGACATGACCAACGCGCTCTACGCCCGGATGGAGGCGATCGAGCGCTTCGCGGCCGACGTCGCGCACGAGCTCAAGAACCCGCTGACGTCGCTGCGCTCGGCCGTCGAGACGCTGCCGCTCGCCCGCAACGACGACTCGCGCCAGCGCCTGCTCGGCGTGATCGAGCACGACGTGCGCCGGCTCGACCGGCTCATCAGCGACATTTCCGACGCGAGCCGGCTCGACGCCGAACTCCAGCGTCAGGACACCGAGCCGGTGGACGTGGTGAAGCTGCTCACGACGGTGATCGACATGCAGAACAGCGTCACCCGGGACGACGGCGTCGCCGTCGCGCTCACGGTCGCCGACGCGGCCCAGGGCCGCGACGCCTATCTCGTGCTCGGCCACGATTCGCGGCTCGCGCAGGTCGTGACCAACCTGATCGACAACGCGCGCTCGTTCTCGCCCAAGGGCGCGACGGTGCGGGTCCTCTGCCGCCGCTCCAAGGCCTCGGTAGAGATCGTCGTCGAGGACAGCGGCCCAGGCATTCGGCCGGACGCCGTCGAGAAGATCTTCGAGCGCTTCTACACCGACCGGCCGGACCAGGGGTTCGGTCAGAACTCCGGCCTCGGCCTGTCGATCTCCCGGCAGATCGTGGAGGCGCACAATGGCCGCATCCGCGCCGAAAACCGGGTTCGCAAGCCCGTCCACGAGGGGGACGAGCCCAAGATCCTGGGCGCGCGCTTCGTCGTGCGTCTGCCGGCGGCGCTGGCATGAGCGCGCCCACGAGCCACGCCAGCGTCGTGGTGATCGGCGAAGCCGGCGTGCTCGTCCGCGGAGCCTCGGGCGCCGGCAAAACGACGCTCGCGCTCACGCTGTTGCGCGAGGCAAAGCGCGAGGGCCTTTTCGCCCGCCTCGTCGCCGACGACCGCGTGCGGCTGACGACGGTCGGCGGCCGCCTGATCGCCGAGGCGCCGGAGGCGATCGCCGGGTTGGTGGAGGTGCGGGGCCTCGGCGTGGTCCCCGAGACCTTCTGTCCTTCGGCGGTCGTACGCCTGGTGGTTGATCTCGGCGTCGCCGCTGCCCGCTCTCCCGAGGCGGAGGAGCTTCGCACGGAGGAGGAAGGGGTCCCGCTGCCGCGACTTCCGGTCGCAGGAGGCGATCCCGGCGGCCTCATGCTGGCGTGCCACGCCATTTTGCGCATGCTGTCGCACGCGGGTTGTGGCGGCTCCGCACTTGCGTTCGCGCCGCAACATGAAAAACTGCCTCTTCCGGCGCCGTCGGCGCCTCTTTTCAGGTCGATCGGCGACGGCCCGCCGCCCGACGACCTCGACCCGGAGCGCAAACGAGCTTGCGCGGAGACTGCATGATAGGCCTCGTACTCGTAACCCATGGGCGGCTCGCCTGTGAGTTTCGTTCCGCGCTCGAGCACGTCGTCGGACCCCAGGGCCAGATCGCGACCATCACGATCGAGCCCGAGGACGACATGGAGCTGCGTCGGGGCGACATCATCGCCGCGGTCCGCGAGGTCGACACGGGCGATGGGGTCGCCGTCCTGACCGACATGTTCGGGGGCACCCCGTCGAACCTGGCGATCTCCTGCATGGAGGGCCGCAAGGTCGAGGTCATCGCCGGCATCAACCTGCCGATGCTGATCAAGCTTGCGAGCGTCCGCTCCGACCTTCCGCTTGACGCGGCGGTGGTGCAGGCGCAGGAGGCGGGGCGCAAGTACATCAACGTCGCGAGCCGCGTGCTCTCGGGCAAATAGGCTTTCCCCTTTCCTCCCTTTCCCAGAGTGTGATGGTCCAGGACGCCGCCGCAATGATCGAGACGAGCGACAGCCGCGTTTCTTGCGAGCTCCCGATCATCAACAAGCGGGGTCTGCACGCTCGCGCCTCCGCGAAGTTCGTCCAGGTCGTCGAGCGGTTCAACGCGGACGTGCGCGTGAGCCGCGCCGGCGAGACGGTCGGCGGCACCTCGATCATGGGGCTCATGATGCTGGCTGCGGCGCCGGGCACCACGATCTACGTCGAGGCCAAGGGCGCAGACGCGGAAGAGGCGATCGAGGCGATCGCGAGCCTCGTCGCGAACCGCTTCGGCGAGGACGAGTAGGCCTCAGCCGGCCCTGTCGGGATCCATCCGCTCGACGACCAGCTTAGCCACGATGGTGAGCAGCGCGATGCCGGCGAGCACCGTCGCCGCCGCGAAGGCCCCGGGCGCGTTGTAGTCCTGGTACAGCAGTTCGATCTGCAGCGGCAGCGTGTTGGTCACCCCACGGATCGAGCCCGACACCACCGACACCGCGCCGAATTCGCCCATCACCCGCGCGTTGGTCAGCACGGCGCCGTAGAGCAGCGCCCAGCGGACGTTCGGCAGCGTCACGCTCCAGAGCGTGCGCCAGCCCGAGGCGCCCAGCGACAGCGCCGCCTCCTCCTCGTCCGAGCCCTGCTGCTGCATGACCGGCAGAATCTCGCGCGCCACGAAGGGCGCGGTGACGAACAGGCTCGCCAGCACGATCGCGGGGTAGGCGAACATCACCTTGATCCCGAGCGCATCGAGCGTCGGCCCGAACCACCCCTGCGCGCCGTAGACGAAGAGATAGGCGACGCCGGCCACGATCGGCGAGATCGAGAACGGCAGCTCCACCAGCGCCGTCAGCAGGCCCTTGCCCGGGAATTCGAACTTCGCGATCGCCCAGGCGGCCGCGATCCCGAAGGCGACGTTGACCGGAACCGCGACAAGCGCGGTCAGCACGGTGAGGCCGATCGCGTGGACGGTGTCGGGCGCGGCGAGGTTCGACAGATAGATGCCGAGACCGGCCTTAAAGGCCTCCACGAAGATGATCAGGAGCGGCCCGACGATCAGCAGCGCAGCGCCGAGCATGACGAAGGCGAGCAGCGCCGGCCGGAAGACCGGCCCGTCGCCGACGCGGGGGCGACGCTTCGCGCTCATGCCGCCGACCTCGTCCAGCGCAGGCTCCAGAGCTGGATGGCGTTCACCGCCAGCAGCATCAGGAACGCCGCGCCGAGCATCACGGAGGCGATCGCGGCCGCCGCCGGGTAGTCGTACTCCTCCAGGCGGATGAACACGAGCAGCGCCGCGATCTCGGTGCGAAACGGCTGGTTGCCGGCGATGAAGATCACCGCGCCGAACTCGCCGAGCGAGCGGGCGAAGGCGAGGCTGCACCCGGCGAGAAAGGCCGGGAAGATCGCCGGGAAGATCACGCCGGCGAAGATGCGGGCCTGACCGGCCCCGAGCGTCTCGGCGGCTTCCTCGACGTCGGCGGTCAGATCCTCGAGCACCGGCTGCACGCTGCGCACCACGAACGGCAGGCTGGTGAAGGTCATGGCGGCGACGATTCCGAGCGGGGCGTAGGCGACCTTGATCCCGAGCGGCTCCAGAAACTGCCCGTACCAGCCGTTGCCGGCGAACAGCGCGGTGAGCGCGACGCCCGCCACCGCGGTCGGCAGCGCGAAGGGCACGTCGACCAAGGCGTCCAGCAGGCGCTTGCCGGGAAAGTCGTAGCGCACGAGCGCCCAGGCGAGCGCGAGGCCGAACACCGCGTTGATCGCGGTCGCGCCGAGCGCAGAAAAAACGGTGACGCGGAAAGCGGCGAGCGCGCGGTCGCCGGTGACGACCGTCACGAACCGCGCCCAACCGAGGTCCGCCGCCTGCCAGACGAGCGCCGCCAGCGGCAGCAGCACGATCACGCCGACGTAGAGCAGCGTGCAGCCCATCGCGAGCCGGAAGCCGGGGAGGATCGTGCGGGGCATACGGGCTCGCTGGAAACCCTTCCGCGCCCGACAGGCTCGGAAAGGGCAGGATGAAACGCGTCACCCTCCGGCTTGACCGGAGGATCCGTGTTCGGCGTCGAGCTTTACGGCCGGTTCGGGCCCTCCGGTCAAGCCGGAGGGCGCCGCGGCGCGGTGTGCGGTAGGCGCGGGGCCTTTAGCGCCCCACGAACAGCTGGTCGAGCTTGCCGCCCGACGCGAAGTGGACGTCGTTCGCTTTCTTCCAGCCGCCAAACACGGCGTCGACCGTCAGAAGCTCGACCTTGGGGAACTGCGCTTCCGTCGCGGCGGTCACCTTGGCGTCGCGCGGGCGGTTGTTGAAGGACGCGATGATCTCCTGCGCCTTGGGCGAATAGAGCCACTCGAGATAGCCGGTGGCGACCGCGCGGCTGCCGCGCTTGTCGACCACCTTGTCCACCACCGAAACGGGGAAGTCCGCGAGCAGGCTGACCGGCGGCACCACGACGTCGACCTTGTCGGCGCCGTACTCCTTCTTCACGGCGGCCGTCTCGGCCTCGAAGGTCACCAGCACGTCGCCGATGCCGCGCTCCACGAAGGTCGTGGTCGCGCCGCGGCCGCCGGTGTCGAACACGGGCACGTTGGCGAGCAGCTTCTTTACGAAGTCGTCCGCCTTGGCCTCGTCGCCGCCGTAGGCCTTCAGCGCGAAGGCGTAGGCCGCGAGGTAGGTGTAGCGGGCGTTGCCCGAGGTCTTCGGGTTCGGGAACACCACCTTCACGTCCGAGCGGACGAGATCGTCCCAGTTCTTCACGCTCTTCGGGTTGCCGGCGCGCACCACGAAGGCCGGCAGCGAGAAGTAGGGCGAGGCGCCGTTCGGCAGGCGCGTGCGCCAGTCCGAAGCGACCGCGCCCTTATCGGCCAAGAACTGCACGTCCAGCTCCTGGTTGAAGGTCACCACGTCGGCGTCCAGCCCCTCAAGGATCGAGCGCGCCTGCTTGGAGGTCCCGGCGTGGCTCTGGTTGACGGTGATCTCGGTCCCGGACTTCGCCTTCCAGTCCGCGGCGAAGGCCATGTTCAGCGCCGCATAGAGCTCGCGGCCGACGTCGTAGGAGGCGTTGAGGATCGTGGTCGGCTCCGCGGCGCGGGCCGGGGCTGCGGCGAAGGCGGCGAGGCCGAGCGCGAGAACGGCGCGGCGGAAGAAGGCGGCCATGGCAGGCTCCGATGCGGCGCGGGCGCGCCGTGCAAGAGGGTCGCCGCCGCTGTCACGGAGGGACCGGGACGGCGGATATAACAATCCACTGCATGTTTGTCGACTTTATATACAAATCCAGTTGTGCGACGTGTTTTGTCGTTTCGCCTGCAGTCCTGTCGTGCCGACGGTCGCCGGACCGATGTTTCCGACAGCGTCGCCGGAGCGCTCGCCCAGATCCCTAAGCAGGCGCCCGACCTCGCCGGCCTACGCGCCGCCGGGGCGCGCTGCGACAGGGCTGGCCGTTCGCGGCGATTGACGTTGCGCGGGCGAACGCCGACATGCGAAGCCAAGCCGCCGGCGGAGGCGCCGGCGTGAAAGGGCCCGCGATGTCGGTCGAGATCAAGATCTGCGGTCTGTCGGACGAGGCGACGCTCGACGCCGCTCTCGACGCCGGCGCGAGCCATGTGGGATTCGTCTCCTTTCCAAGGAGCCCGCGTCATGTGACGCCAGACCGCGCGCGCGATCTTGCGCGGCGAGCCCACGGCAGGGCCGGGATCGCCCTGCTCACCGTCGACGCCGACGACGCCGCGTTGGCGGCGCTCGTCGAGGCGGTCGATCCCGCCGTTCTGCAGCTCCACGGTCACGAGACGCCGGAGCGGGCGGCGGCGGTGAAGGCCCGTTTTGGCCGCGAGGTCTGGAAGGCGGTCCCGGTCGCGACCGCCGAGGACCTGGCTCTCGCGTCCGCCTACGCCGGCGTCGTGGACCGGGTGCTGTTCGACGCCAAGCCCCCCAAGGGGGCGGACCTGCCCGGCGGCAACGGCGTCGCCTTCGACTGGGACCTCCTTGCCGCGCTTGACCCCAGCCTGCGCTTCGTGCTTTCCGGAGGACTTACGCCCGAGAACGTGGCCAAGGCCGTTGCGCGCACCCGCGCGCCCGCGGTCGACGTCTCCTCGGGCGTGGAGAGCGCCCCCGGCGTCAAGGATCCGGAGCGCATCCGGGCGTTCGTCCGCGCCGTACGATCGGATGGCTGACCGCACACGCGCCAGCCGTCGCGCATCTTGATGAAGGCTTCGTCCGTGACCGAACATGCCCTGCCGAATTCGTTCCGCACCGGCCCCGACGAGCGCGGCCGGTTTGGAATCTATGGCGGCCGTTTCGTCGCCGAGACGCTGATGCCGCTGATCCTCGAGCTCGAGAAGGAGTACGAGGCGGCGAAGAAGGATCCAGCCTTCCACGCCGAGATGGCGTCCTACCGCACCCACTACATCGGCCGGCCGAGCCCGCTCTATTTCGCCGAGCGCCTGACCGAGCATCTCGGCGGCGCGAAGGTGTACCTTAAGCGCGAGGAGCTGAACCACACCGGCTCCCACAAGGTGAACAACGTCCTCGGCCAGATCCTGCTCGCCCGCCGCATGGGCAAGAAGCGGGTGATCGCCGAGACCGGCGCCGGCCAGCACGGCGTCGCGACCGCGACGCTCTGCGCCCGCTTCGGGCTCGAATGCGTGGTGTTCATGGGCGCGGTCGACGTCGCGCGGCAGGCGCCCAACGTGTTCCGCATGAAGATGCTGGGCGCGACCGTGGTGCCGGTGCAGTCCGGCGCGCGCACGCTGAAGGACGCCATGAATGAGGCGCTGCGCGACTGGGTCACCAATGTCGCCGACACCTTCTATTGCATCGGCACCGTCGCCGGCCCGCACCCCTACCCCGGCATGGTGCGCGACTTCCAGTCGGTCATCGGCGACGAGACCAAGGCGCAAATGCAGGAGCTCGAAGGCCGCCTGCCCGACAGCCTGATCGCCTGCGTCGGCGGCGGCTCGAACGCCATCGGCCTGTTCCATCCCTTCCTCGACGACGCCGACGTCGCGATCTACGGCGTGGAGGCCGCCGGCCACGGCCTGACCCAGCTGAACGCCGCCTCGATCGCCGGCGGCCGCCCCGGCGTGCTGCACGGCAACCGCACCTACCTGCTGATGGACAAGGACGGCCAGATCGAGGAGGGCCACTCGATCTCCGCGGGCCTCGACTATCCCGGCATCGGGCCGGAGCACGCTTGGCTGAACGACATCGGCCGGGTGAAGTACCTCTCCGCCACCGACGACGAGGCGGTCTCGGCGTTCCAGCTGCTGTCGAAGCTCGAGGGCATCATCCCGGCGCTTGAGAGCGCGCACGCCATCGCCAAGGTGGTCGAGCTCGCGCCCGGCCTGCCGAAGGACCACCTGATGGTCGTCAACCTCTCCGGCCGCGGCGACAAGGACGTGCCGCAGGTGGCCGAGCTTCTGGGAACGAGCCTGTGACGACCCGCATCGACGCCCGTTTCGCCGCCACAGCCTCCGAAGGCAGGGCCGCGCTCGTCACCTTCGTCACCGCCGGCGACCCAGACCACGCGACCTCGCTCGCGATCCTCAAGGCGCTGCCGAGCGCGGGCGCGGACGTGATCGAGCTCGGCGTGCCCTTCACCGACCCGATGGCCGACGGCCCGGCGATCCAGCAGGCGGGCCTGCGCGCGCTGGCGGGCGGCGAGAGCCTGGTGAAGACGCTCGACCTGGTGCGCGCCTTCCGCGCGGACGACGACGCGACGCCGATCGTGCTGATGGGCTACTACAACCCGATCTACGTCTACGACGTGGAGGCCTTCCTCGCGGACGCCAAGGCCGCCGGCGTCGACGGCCTGATCGTCGTCGACCTGCCGCCGGAGGAGGACGAAGAGCTCTGCCTCCCCGCGCTCAAGGCCGGCCTCGCCTTCGTCCGGCTTGCGACCCCTACGACCAACGACCTGCGGCTTCCCGCCGTGCTCCAAAACACCTCAGGTTTCGTCTATTACGTCTCGATCGCAGGCGTGACCGGAACGGCGACGCCTGATTTCGACGTGGTGACCGGAGCCGTGCAGCGCATCAAGCGCCACACGGCCCTGCCCGTCGCCGTCGGCTTCGGCGTGAAGACGCCCGAACATGCGGCGGCGATCGCGAAAGGCGCGGACGGCGTGGTGGTCGGCTCGGCTCTGGTCGACGCCGTTCGCGGCTCGCTCGACGCCGAAGGCCACGCAACCGCCAAGACCGTGTCCGCAGTGACGGACCTCGTCGCGGCGCTCGCCGCCGGGGTCCGCTCGGCCCGCGTCGCGGCCTGACGCTAAAACGGGAGGCGCAAGGCCCCGATGAACTGGCTCGTCAACGTCGTACGTCCCAAGATCAACAACCTCTGGCCGCGCAAGGACGCGACGCCGGAGAACCTGTGGATCAAATGCCCCGAGACCGGGCAGCTCGTGTTCCACAAGGACGTGGAGGCCAACGACTGGGTGATCCCCGGCTCCGGCTACCACATGCGCATGGGCGCGAAGCAGCGGCTTGCGGCGACGCTCGATCCCGGGTTCGAGGAGATCGCGCTTCCTGATGTCGCAATCGACCCGCTGAAGTTCCGTGACGAGAAGAAATACGTCGACCGGCTCAAGGACGCGCGCACCAAGACCAGCATGACCGACGCCGTGAAGGTGGCGGTCGGGACGATCGAGGGCGCGCCGGTGACGGTCGTCGTGCAGGACTTCGAGTTCATGGGCGGCTCGCTCGGCATGGCGGCCGGCGAAGCGATCGTCCGCGGGCTCGAGACCGCCGCCGAGCGCGGCACCCCCTGCATCCTCTTCGCGGCCTCCGGCGGGGCGCGCATGCAGGAGGGCATCCTCTCCCTCATGCAGATGCCGCGCACGACCGTCGCGGTGCAGATCCTGCGCGAAGCGAAGAAGCCCTACATCGTGGTGCTGACCAACCCGACCACGGGCGGCGTCACCGCCTCCTACGCGATGCTGGGCGACGTCCACATCGCGGAGCCCGGCGCGCTGATCGGCTTCGCGGGCCCCCGGGTGATCGAGCAGACGATCCGCGAGAAGCTCCCGGACGGGTTCCAGCGCTCGGAATACCTGAAGGACCACGGCATGGTGGACATGGTCGTCCACCGCAAGGACCTGCGCGCGACGCTCGCGCGGCTGTGCCGCCTGTTGACCAAGCAGCCGAAGGACGACGGTCGCGCTCTCGCCGCGCCGGAGCCGGAGGAGGCTCACGCCGGACCCGTTCCGGCGTGAGCCCCGCGCCCGCCCGGCAGCAGACGTCGGTGGAGATCAGCGACGCCATCCTGGCGCGTTTCCTCGCGCTGCACCCGAAGGAGATCGACCTCTCCCTCGGCCGGACCCAGCGTCTGCTGGCCGATCTCGGCCATCCGGAGCGGGCGATGCCGCCGGCGATCCAGATCGCCGGCACCAACGGCAAGGGGTCGACCACGGCCTTCCTGCGGGCGATGCTGGAGGCCTCCGGCCGCTCCGTCCACGTCTACACCTCGCCGCATCTCGTGCGCTTCCACGAGCGCATCCGGCTCGGCTCCGCCGACGGCGGACGCTACGTCGACGAGGACCGGTTGGTCGCGACCTTCGACGAGGTCGAGCGCGTCAACGCCGGCCGCGAGATCACGCTGTTCGAGATCACCACCGTCGCGGCCATGCTGCTGTTCGCGCGTTCGCCCGCGGACGTGCTGCTGCTGGAGGTCGGGCTCGGCGGCCGCTACGACGCCACCAACGTGATCGAGACCGCGCTCGCGAGCGTCATCACGCCGGTGAGCCTCGACCATCAGAAGTTCCTCGGCGACGACATCGCCGCCATCGCCCATGAGAAGGCCGGCGTGCTGAAGAGCCTGACGCCTGCGATTCTCGCCCGGCAGGAGGAGGCCGCCCTCATCGCGATCGAGCGCGAGGCCGCGCGCGTCGCGGCGCCGCTGTCGATATCGGGCCAGGACTGGCAGGCGCGCGAGGAGCGCGGCCGCTTGGTGTTCGAGGACGGCGACGGGCTGCTCGACCTGCCGCTGCCGCGCCTCGTGGGCCGCCACCAGATCGAGAACGCCGGCGCCGCCATCGCGACGCTGCGCGCCCTGCCCGTGCTGAAAGTCGGCGCCGACGCCATTGAGGCCGGCCTTGGCTCCGTCAACTGGCCGGCGCGCATGCAGCGGCTCGCGACCGGACGTCTGCCGACGCTGTTGCCCGAAGGCTCCGAGCTCTGGCTTGACGGCGGGCACAACCCGGACGGGGGCCGCGCGATCGCCTCCACGCTGGCCGAACTGGACGAGCGGTCTCCGAAGCCGATCGTGATGATCGTCGGCATGCTCAACACGAAGGACTCCGACGGCTTCCTGGAGGCCTTTTCGGGGCTCGCCGGCCGCGTCTACTGCGTCCCGATCTCGTCCTCGTCCGCCGCGCGATCCGTCGAGGAGGTGGCCGCCGCGGCCGAACGCGCCGGGCTCGCCGCGGAGGCCTGCGCCACGATCGAGGAGGCTCTGGCCAAGACCGCGCGCGCGGCCGGCGCCGTTCCGCCCCGCGTGCTCATCACCGGCTCGCTCTATCTCGCGGGCGACGCGCTCGGCGCCAACGGCACCCCGCCGCAGTAGACGGCCGCCGTCGCTCTGGACGCTGGCGCTTCGGGTCTTAGCTCTCGTTCCAGACCGCCGATAGGCGCGACAGGGGGACTGAGGCGCATGATCTCTAAGAAGACCTCTCGTCGAGCCGTGCTGCGAGCGATCGCGGCGTCGCCAGCGCTCGGGCTCGCGCCACCCTTTTCCTTCGCGGCGGAGACGCCGCTGCGGCTCGGCACCTCCACGGCGGGCGGCGGCTTCACTCTGTATGGCGAGACGCTGGCCCGGGCGGCGAACGCGCGGGCGGGCGAGACGCTGGTCGTCCCGGTCGGCACCAACGGGACCGCCGAGAATCTCCGATTGCTCGCGGACGGGCGGCTCGATCTCGCCCTCATCCAGGGCACGGCGGCCAGTCAGGCGCTGGCGGCCGAAGACGCGTCGGGGTTGCGGATCGTGTTCGCGATGTACCCGAGCCCCGGCATGCTCGCGGTTCCCCGCGGCTCGCCGACGCGGCGTTTTGAGGACCTGAAGGGGCAGCCTGTGGTCTTTGGCGTGCGGGCGTCCGGGCTGGTGCTTTTGGCCCGGCAGGTGTTCGGCGCGATTGGCCTCGACGTCGACCGCGATTTTCAGGCGGTCTATGTCGGCCAGGCGGCGGAGAGCCCCGAACGCGTGATCGATGGCGAGGCGGCGGGTCTCTGGGGAGCCGGAGAGGGGTGGCCCGGCTTCGCGCGGCTGGCGGCCTCGCCCCGCGGCGCGCGGTTCCTCGGCCCCCTCCCCGAACAGATCCCAAGAATCCTCGCGGCCCATCCCTTCCTGACGGCGATGGCGGCGCCGGCGGGCGCCTACCCCGGGCTCGACGCGGACCTGCCGACGGTCGGCTCGTGGAACCTCATTCTTGGCCGTTCCGATCTCTCCGCCGAACGCGTGCGCGGCTTCGCCGACGCGGTGCACGCCGCGGCAAGGGAACTGGCCGCCGCCTTGCCGCAGGCGGCGATGACGACGGCGGCGCAGACGGCCAAGGCGACGCCTGCGGCGGCCCTGATCCATCCGGGGACCGCGGCTCTCCTGAGGGAGTTGAAGCTGCTTCCCGGCTGAGGCCCGCTTCGTCGCCGCGCCCTCCTGCGCTCACGAAAAAGCCCCCGGCTTACGCCGAGGGCTTTTGTCGTTCACATGCCGTCCCCGGACACTCCGGGATTGGGGTCGATCTAGACCGAGGTCTCGATCCAGCTCACGAGCTTGGACTTCGGAGCCGCGCCGCGCTGGGTGGCGACATGCTCGCCGCCCTTGAACATCATCAGCATCGGAATGGCGCTGATGCCGAAGCGGGTGGCGATCTCGGGGTTCTCGTCGACGTTGAGCTTCACGATCTTCACCTTGCCCGCCATCTCCTCGGAGATCTCTTCGAGCGCCGGGCCGATCGCGCGGCAGGGGCCGCACCACTCGGCCCAGAAGTCGACGACGACGGGCTCGGACGACTTAAGCACGTCCTGTTCGAAGGTCGCGTCGGAAACCTTGGCGGTCGCCATGGGAAACATCCTTATCATCTGGAGCGCCAGCGAAAGGGCCGTCGCGGCCCCTGAGCGCTCTCGTGCGTTGGCGCGAAGGTATGAACAGCGCGCTGGAGCGTCAAGCGAGCGCGGCCCTGCGCCGCGCCCGGCGCAGGGGACGGAGAACGCGGCGCCGCCCCTGGAAGACCGGCCGTCATCCCCCCAGACCCAGCCGGGGGATGACGTCACGGAACTCCGCTCAGTAGCGGTATGTCTCGGGCTTGAAGGGACCGGCCTGCGGCACGCCGATGTAGCCGGCCTGTTTGTCGGAGAGCTTCGACAGCTTGACGCCGATCTTCGCGAGATGCAGCGCGGCGACCTTCTCGTCGAGCGTCTTCGGCAGCACGTAGACCTGCTTGCCGTACTTGCCGTCCTTGTTGTTGGCCCAGAGCTCGATCTGCGCGAGCGTCTGGTTCGTGAAGGACGCCGACATCACGAAGGACGGGTGGCCGGTGGCGTTGCCGAGGTTCACCAGACGGCCCTCCGACAGCACGATGATGCGCTTGCCGTCGGGAAACTCGACCTCGTCGACCTGCGGCTTGACGTTGTCCCACTTGAAGTTCTTCAGCGCGCCGATCTGAATTTCGCTGTCGAAGTGGCCGATGTTGCAGACGATCGCCCGGTCCTTCATCGCGCGCATGTGGTCGACGGTGATGACGTCGACGTTGCCGGTCGCGGTGACGAAGATGTCGGCGCGGGTGGTCGCGTCCTCCATCGTGGTGACCTCGTAGCCCTCCATCGCCGCCTGCAGCGCGCAGATCGGGTCGACCTCGGACACCATCACGCGGCAGCCGGCCTGGCGGAGCGAGGCGGCCGAACCCTTGCCCACGTCGCCGAAGCCCGCGACCATCGCGACCTTGCCGGCCATCATCACGTCGGTGCCGCGGCGGATCGCGTCGACGAGGCTCTCGCGGCAGCCGTAGAGGTTGTCGAACTTCGACTTGGTTACGCTGTCGTTGACGTTGATCGCCGGGAACAGCAGCTCGCCCTTCTTGGCGAGCTCGTACAAGCGATGAACGCCCGTGGTGGTCTCTTCGGTCACGCCCTGGATGGCGTCGGCGTTCTTCGTGTACCAGCCCGGATGGGTCTTGAGGCGCGACTTGATCGCCGCGAACAGGACCTCCTCCTCCTCGTTGGTCGCGCCTTCGAGGAAGGCGACGTCGCCCGCTTCCGCGCGCTTGCCGAGGTGGAGCAGCAGGGTGGCGTCGCCGCCGTCGTCGAGAATCATGTTCGGCGTGCCGCCGTCGGCCCACTCGAAGATGCGGTGGGTGTAGTCCCAGTACTCGGTCAGGGTCTCGCCCTTGACCGCGAACACCGGCGTGCCGTTGGCGGCGATCGCGGCGGCGGCGTGGTCCTGCGTCGAATAGATGTTGCACGAGGCCCAGCGGACGTCGGCGCCGAGGGCCTTCAGCGTCTCGATCAGCATCGCGGTCTGGATGGTCATGTGCAGCGAGCCGGCGATGCGCGCGCCCTTCAGCGGCTGCGACGGGCCGTACTCCTCGCGCACCGACATCAGGCCGGGCATCTCGGTCTCGGCGATCGCGAGCTCCTTGCGGCCCCAATCGGCGAGAGAGATGTCCTTGATGACGTAGTCGGGAGCGCTCATGGGGCTCGTCCTTTCGCGAAGGGTGTGCGGACCGCGGGCGGGCCCGGCGATCAATCCGGGCCGCTGCGTAGCACGGCCGGCGCCGCCGATCAATAAAGACATAAAGAAGTCTTTATATCGAAGCTGCGACGGCAGCCGGCCGACGTACGAAAAAAGGGCGGCCCGAGGGCCGCCCTTCGATCCGCCAAAGGGGCGGCGGATCAGAACTTGTAGTTCACGCCGGCGCGCACGAGGTGGCCGTCGTTCTCGAACTTGGAGCGATAGCCGGACTGACCGACCGGCGCCGCGGCGGTGCGGTTGACGTTCAGCTTGGTGTCTCCGAGGTCATAGTAGAGGTACTCGCCCTTCACCGTGACATTGTCGGTCACCGCGTATTCGACGCCGCCGCCGACAGCGTAGCCGACCTCCCATTCGCTTTTGCTGTCCGAGAAGCCCAGCGCGCCGCCGACGCCGGCGGGCGTCAGGTTGTTGTTGAAGCGCGCCGAGGTCTTGACCTTGCCGTAGGCCAGGCCGCCGGTGCCGTACACCAGGATGCGATCGAAGGCGTAGCCGATGCGGCCCCGCACGGTGCCGAGGTACTCGAGCTCCTGCTTGAACGTGGAGCGGATGTTGCCGAGCGCCGGAGCGAGCGGCGCCCGGTTGTAGCGCGCCGTCTCGTCGATGTCGGTGTAGTTGAAGTCCGCCTCGACGCCGACCACGAGCGGCGAGTTGTCGAACTGGAAGTTGTAGCCGGCCTGCGCGCCGACGCTCCACCCGTCGCCGTCGATGCCGACGCTCGGCGGCCGAAGGCGATTCTGGACGTTGAGACGCGTGGCGGCGTCCTTGCCGCGGGTCTGGATGTCATGGTCGCCCCAGATGTAGCCGGCGTTCACGCCGACGTAGACGCCGGTCCAGGTGAAGGACGGGACGGCGATGGCCGGGGCCGTCTCGTAGGCGGGAAGATCGGCGGCGGACGCGAGGGACGCGCCGGCGAGCAGGGCGGCGGCGGAGAGGGCCATGCGCAGAAGCGAGGTCATGGGATGCCTTGGGGGGTATGGGGGTCACGAAGAACGCAACAATGGGTTGCACCGCCCCTCCCTTGAATTGACGAGAGTGTGATCGCCCGGCAATTCGCGCGATAGTGGCGCCAATGCCTCACTTCGACCGCGCCGCCCGCCCGCAACGGGCCGCGGCGACCGTCGACTGGCGCAAGCGTGATCGCGGTTCGCGGCCGCGGTCGATGACATTCGGGACGAGCGCCCCCATGTTCCCGTCGGTTCAAACACAGGAACAGGCTCCGCATGCCCCTCTCGACCCCCGCTTTTCGCCGCACCTTGGCCGCGGCTCTCGCTGCGCTGATCGTCGGCGTGACGCTCGCGCCGCTCGACGCGGACGCGCGCGCCGGTCGCGGAGGCAGCTTCGGCAGCCGCGGCGGCAAGACCTTCTCCGCGCCGCCTCCGACCGCGACCTCGCCCGGCGCGGCGCCGATGCAGCGCTCCATCACGCAGCCGGGCCAGCAGACGCCGGGCTTCGGCGCGGGCGCGGCCGCCCAGCAGCAGCGCCGCGGCATGTTCGGCGGCGGCATCGGCGGCGCCATCATGGGCGGCCTTTTGGGCGCCGGCCTGTTCGGCCTGCTGTCCGGATCGGGCTTGTTCGGCGGGCTGGGCGGATTCGCCTCGATCCTCGGCCTGCTGATCCAGGTGGCGCTGATCGGCGTCGCGATCCATTTCGCGCTGAAGTGGTTCCGCCGTCGCAACCAGAGCGCGCCGGCCTACCGAACGGCGACTGCCAGCGGTCCCGACCTCGGCGCGGGCTATCGCCCCGAAGCGCCCAACACCGCGGCCCGCACGGGTCTTGGCGGAGGCCTTGGTTCGGGTCTGGGGTCCGGGTTCGGATCGGGCTTCGGCGGCGGAGCCGCCGCCGCCCCCGTGGAGCTGCAGAAGGACGATTTCGACGTTTTCGAGCGGATGCTCACGGAGGTGCAGGAGGCTTGGTCCCAGGGCGACCTGGCGCGTCTTCGCAGCCTCGCGACGCCCGAGATGGTCGAGATCTTCGCCGAAGACCTCGCCGACGACGCGAGCCGCGGCGTGGTCAACAAGGCCTCCGCCATCAAGCTGCTCCAGGGCGACCTCGCCGAGTCCTGGCGGGAGGGCGACCGCGAGTACGCGACCGTCGCGATGCGCTACGAGCTGATCGACGTCACGGAGGACCGCGCCACCGGCCGGATCGTCGACGGCGATCCGACGACGCCGATCGAAGTGACCGAAGTGTGGACCTTCGTTCGCACCCGCGGCGGTCGCTGGCTGCTCTCGGGCATCCAGCAGGCGCAGTAACCGCCACGCCGCAGGTTAAGGCCTTCGAGGCGTCGCTCCGGAACCGGAGCGACGCCTCATTCGTATTCGGTGCGGCGGCGCGGACCTTGCCGCATGGCTCTTTAACGCCTGCGCGCCTATGGTCCGCCGCGCATGACCTTCCAAAGCCTCGAGTCCTGATGTCCACCGTCCGCCAACGCTTGCGCGTCGCGCGCGACGCCCGCGCCCTTTGCGACCGCGCCGCCCTCGAGGCGGATCTCTCCCGGATCGCCCGCGAGGCCGGCCCGAGCCGCGACCGGCATGGCCTCATCGTCGCCCGCGTGAAGCAGGCGCTGGCCGAAGGCCGCGCCGTCGCGCGCTCCTGGCTGATCGGGGACGGCGCGGGCTCGGCCTGCGCGGAACGCCTCTCCGGCCTGATGGATTCAGTCGTGCAGGCCCTGTTCGGGCACATCGTCAACGACCTCTATCCCCGGCTGAACCCATCCTCCGGCGAGCGGCTGGGAATCGCCGCCGTCGGCGGCTACGGGCGCGGCACGATGGCGCCCGGCTCCGACGTCGATCTGCTGTTCCTGCTGCCCTACAAGCAGACCGCCTGGGGCGAGAGCGTGGTCGAGGCCATGCTCTACGTTCTCTGGGACGCGGGCCTGAAGGTCGGCCACGCCACGCGCTCGATCGACGAGTGCATCCGCCTCGCGCGCGCCGACATGACGATCCGCACCGCCGTGCTCGAGGCGCGTCACGTGGCGGGCGACGCGGAGCTGATCGACGAGCTGATCACGCGCTTCGACGCCGAGGTGGTCAGCAACACCGCGGCGGAGTTCGCCGCCGCCAAGCTGCAGGAACGCGACGAGCGGCTCGGGAAGGCCGGCGCCTCGCGCTATCTGGTCGAGCCCAACGTCAAGGAGGGCAAGGGCGGCCTGCGCGACCTCAACACGCTGTTCTGGATCGCGAAGTACGTTTACCGCGTCCGGGACGTGAACGAGCTCGTGGCCGCCGGTCTGTTCTCCGCCGCCGAGCTAAAGCTGTTCAAGAAGTCCGAGGACTTCCTCTGGGCGGTGCGCTGCCACCTGCACTTCATAACGGGGCGTCCCGAGGAGCGTCTGTCCTTCGACCTGCAGCGCGAGATCGCGATCGCGCTCGGCTACACCGAGCACCCTGGCCTGCAGGACGTCGAACGCTTCATGAAGCACTACTTCCTCGTGGCGAAGGACGTCGGCGACCTCACCGCCATCCTCTGCCACGCGCTGGAGGAGCGCGAGGCCAAGCCCAGGCCCAGGCTCGACCGCTTCCTCACCAAGCTGAAGCCGCGGCGCAAGCCGAAGGAGCTTGGCGACTACTTCACCGTCGAAGCCGAGCGGCTGAACGTGAGGGACGACCAGGTCTTCACGCGCGATCCGGTGAACCTGATCCGGCTGTTCCACGCGGCCGACCAGAACGGCCTCGCCCTCCACCCGGTCGCGGTGCGGCTGGTGACGAAGTCGCTGAAGCTGATCGACGGGCGTCTGCGCGACAACCCGGAAGCGAACGCGCTCTTCCTCGACATTCTCACGTCGAAGCGCTCGCCGGTGGTCACCTTGCGGCGCATGAACGAGACCGGCGTGCTCGGTCGCTTCATCCCCGACTTTGGCAAGATCGTCGCGATGATGCAGTTCAACATGTACCACCACTACACGGTGGACGAGCATCTGCTGCGGGCCATCGGCGTGCTGGCGGAGATCGACGGCGGCGAGGCGGCCGACAGCCATCCGCTCGCGAACGAGATGATGCCGACGGTGCGCGACCGCACGGCGCTCTACGTCGCGCTGTTCCTGCACGACATCGCCAAGGGCCGCCCGGAGGACCACTCGGTCATGGGAGGCCGCATCGCGCGCCGGCTCTGCCCCCGCTTCGGCCTCACGCCGGCCCAGACCGACACCGTCGCCTGGCTGATCGAGCAGCATCTGACGATGTCGATCGTCGCCCAGTCCCGCGACCTCTCCGACCGGCGCACGATCCAGGATTTCGCCAAGCTGGTGCAGAGCCCCGAGCGACTGAAGATGCTGCTGATCCTCACGATCGCGGACATCAAGGCGGTCGGGCCCGGCGTCTGGAACGGCTGGAAGGGCCAGCTTCTCCGCACGCTCTATTGGGAGACCGAGAACCTTCTGACCGGCGGACGCGACATCGGCGACCGGAAGAGCCTGGTCGAGCAGGCGAAGGCCGAGCTGCGCGCCGCCCTCGCCGACTGGAGCGACGAGACCTTCACGGGCTACGCCGCGCGGCACTACCCCGCCTACTGGCTGCGGGTGGAGCCGGCGCGGGCCGAGGCGCACGCCCGGTTCCTGAAGGCGGCCTGCGTCGACGGCTGCAAGCTCGCGACCGAGGTCAAGACCGACGCGTTCCGCGGCGTGACCGAACTCACCGTGCTCGCGCCCGACCATCCGAAGCTGCTGGCGATCATCGCCGGCGCCTGCGCGGCCGGCGGCGCGAACATCATGGACGCGCATATCCACACCACCACCGACGGCTTCGCGCTGGACTCGATCTTCATCGGCCGCGCCTTTCCTGACGATCACGACGAGATGCGCCGCGCCCGCCGGATCGCGGAAAGCGTGGAGCAGGCGCTCGTCGGCGACATCTGGCTGTTCGACATCGTGGAGAAGCGCACGAAAGGCGCGGCCGCCAAGGGCCGCACTCGCCCGTTCGAGGTGGAGCCCGAGGTCACCGTCACCAACGCCTGGTCGGACCGCCACACCGTGCTGGAGCTTGTGGGGCTCGACCGGCCGGGCCTGCTCTACGAGCTCACCACCGCGATCTCCAAGCTCAACCTGAACATCGCCTCCGCCCATGTCGCGACCTTCGGCGAACGCGCCGTCGACGTGTTCTACGTGACCGACCTCACCGGCGCGAAGATCACGACGACGACCCGCCAAGCCGCCATCCGCCGCCGCCTCCGCGCCGTGCTGGAAACCGACGACCGGGACGAGGCGAAGAAGGACGAGGCGAAGGCGAAGTAGGATCCGCCCCACGCCTGGCGCCAAATACCCGGTCGTCCTGCGGCTTGATCAGAGGACCCATCGCAGCGGGACGGAACTGCGTGCTTCGAGACGCCCGCTGCGCGGGCTCCTCAGCATGAGGGGACCTGTGGTGTTCCACTACGTCCTCATGCTGAGGAGCGCCGAAGGCGCGTCTCGAAGCACGCAGGCCATTCCCCTCCTCCCGCACGCGAGCCTTTCGCATCGCGCAGGTGTCGGGCGCCTCGCGCCGGTGGTATAAGCGTCCGCGTCGCTCCCGACCCGAAAGCGCATGCCCGATGTCCGCATCCGGAACCGCCGCCCCCGAGCCGAACCTCGTCGCGCAGGCCCACAAGCTCTGCGCCGACCTCACGCCTGCGCGGCCCTGGATCTACTGGACCGACCTCGTCGCCACCGCGTTCACCGGCTACGCCGCCTTCGCGGGCGCGGTGCTCGCGCCGGGGCTTGGGCTCCGGAGCCTGTTCTTCGTGGTCGCCGCGCTCGCCTTCTACCGGGGCGTCAGTTTCATCCACGAGGTCAGCCACCTGCGCCCGCAGGACGTGCCGGGCTTCCGGAACGGCTACGACGCCCTGATCGGCGTGCCCTTCCTCACGCCTTCGCTGATGTACGAGGGCGTGCACAACCAGCACCACGCCAAGTCGCGCTACGGCACCAAGCTCGACCCGGAGTACCTGCCGCTGGCGAGCGGCCCGGTCGTCCAGGTGCTGCTGTTCCTGCTCGTCTCCGCGCTCGCGCCGGTCGGCCTGTTCCTGCGCTTCGCGCTCCTGGCGCCGCTGTCGGCTCTGCACCCGAAGATCCGGACCTTCGTGATCGAGCGCTGCTCGGCGCTCGCGATCAATCCGGAGTTCCGCCGAGACATCCCGACCGGCGACCAGGCGCGCCGCTTCCGCGTGCTGGAGGCCTTGTGCTCGGTCTGGGCGATTGCGGTGCTGGCCTTGACCGCAGCCGGCGTGATCTCGCTCACGGTGTTCCTGACCGCGCTCGCGCTGGGCGCCGCGGTCGGCGTCGTCAACCAGTTCCGCACGCTCGTCGCCCACCACTGGGAGAACGACCACGGCGCGGAGATGACCGCGACCGAGCAGTTCCTCGACAGCGTCAACGTGCCCCCGCCGGCCACGCTGCCGATGCTCTGGGCGCCCGTCGGCTTGCGCTACCACGGCCTGCACCATCTGCTGCCGCGGCTGCCCTACCACGCGCTGGGCGCCGCCCACGCCCGCCTCTGCGCGACGCTCCCGCCCGAGAGCCCCTATCACAAGGGCAGCCACCGCGGTTTCTGGCACGTGACGGGGCGGCTTCTGGGCGAGATCAAGGGCCGCAAAGCCGGCGTCGCCGCGGTCGCGCCTGGGGAATGAGCGCTGCTTTTGCCGGGTCGGCGGGCACTCCGCGGCCAAACTAAGGCGACGTACCTTCGTACCACCACGTATTGACCATACGACCACCAATCGAGTCTTGAGATGTCCGTCTGGGACGACGGCGCGCTTCGGCGCGGGCCGCGCCCGCCGGAGCCAAGTTCGACATGACGCATCGCCTCTTCGTCCGCCTCGCCCTCGTATCCGTCCTCGCCGCGACCAGCGGCGTCAGCGCGGAGGCGGCGAAACGGCACGGTGCGAAGCAGACGCGATCCCACGCCCGAACGGTCGTCGCCGCAAAGCCGCCTCGCGCCAAGGCCGCCGTCCGTCGGCCGCAGCCCTCCGAGCGCGAATGCCTCGCGCGGGCCATGTACTTCGAATCCAACCGCAACGCCGAGGATGGCATGCTCGCCGTCGGCACGGTGGTCGCCAACCGTCTTGACGCTGGCCGCTACGGCGACACGCTCTGCCGGGTGGTGTCGGCCTGGCGGCAGTTCGCGCCGGGCGTGTTGACGCGGCCCATGGCCGAACCCCGGCCGAAGGAGCGGGCGCTGAAGGTTGCGGACCTCGTGCTCGCCGGCGCGCGCCACCCCGTCGCGGGGAACGCGCTCTTCTTCCACACCGCCAACGTCCCCTTCCGGCGCGACGACAAGCGCTACCTGCTGGTCTCGGGCGGCAACGCCTTCTACGCGTGGCGCAGGGGGCAGGAGGAAGGGCTGAAGCGCGAGAACCTGGCGACCTTCGCCTTGGCCTCGGCCAATGCGGATCGCGACGTCGCCGCCGGCGCTCAGGCGATCGCGGCCAAGCTGACGCCGCGCGCGCCAACGCTGGTCGCGGACGCCTCGCGCCCGGCGCCTGAGCCCGTCGCCTCCGAGAAAGCGGAGGCCTCGCTCGCCCTGGCGCTGGCCTACCGCGGCGAGACGCCGCCGACGGCCGCCCGGCCCGCCGCGGCCCGCGAGGCGCTGGCGACGCTTGCCTCCCTTCCGCCCGCGGGGGCGCCGCGGGTGATCACGCTGGCGGCTCCTGTGCTCGCCGCCGCCGTTCCCGGGGCCCCGGCCGAACCCGCGCCGGCGCTCAAGGCGCTGCTCGCGCGGGCGAACCTGATGGTGGCGCAGGCCTGGGACGTGTTCGGCTGAGGCTCAGGCGCCGGCCGCCTCCCGCTCCTCGATCAGCCGCTCCAGGCTCTCCAGGCGGTCGGCCTCGTGGGGCGGCTTGTCCCAGCGGATGCGGGCCACGCGCGGGAAACGCATCGCGACGCCGGACTTGTGGCGCGCGGACTTCGCGATGCCCTCGAAGGCGATCTCAAGCACCAACCCGATCGCCTCGGTGTGCGTGACCTCGCGCACCGGCCCGAAGCGGTTCGTGGTGTTCTTGCGCACGAAGCGGTCGAGCTCGACCAGCTCCTCGTCCGTGAAGCCGAAGTAGGCCTTGCCCACAGGGGTTAGCCGCGGACCTTCGGCGTCCTCGGTCCAGACGCCGAAGGTGAAGTCGGAGTAGAACGACGAGCGCCGGCCATGGCCGCGCTGGGCGTACATCAGCACGGCGTCGACCGTCATCGGGTCGTGCTTCCACTTGAACCACAGGCCCTTTGGCCGGCCCACGACGTAGGGGCTGTCGCGCCGCTTCACCATCAGCCCCTCGACGGCGGCCGCGTCCGCGCCGGCGCCGGCCGAGGCGGGGTCGAGGCGGGCGGCGGCGAGCCCGTCCCAGTCGTCGAAGGGCACCAGCGGCGACAGGTCCATGCGAGGGCTCTCGGCGCGCGCGACGAAGGCCTCCAGCCGCTTGCGGCGCTCGACGAAGGGCAACTCGCGCAGGTCCTCGTCGCCGTCGAACAGCAGGTCGTAGGCGCGGATGTGCGCGGGGAACTCTGCGGTGAGCTTCGGCGTCACCGCTTTGCGGTTGAGGCGCTGCTGCAGCACGTTGAAGGTCTGCACGCGCCCGTCCCGCAGGATCAGCAGCTCGCCGTCGATCGCCCCATGGAAGGTCAGCGCGTCCAGCAGGTCGGGGAACGCGCCCGAGACGTCTTCGCCGGAGCGGCTCCACAGCCGCGCCACATGGCGCCCCTCTGCGTCCCGGCCGGCCGAGGCCTGCACGCGGATGCCGTCCCATTTCCACTCCGCCGCGAAATCCTTAGGGTCAAAGGCTCGGAAGTTCGCGTCCTCCAGCGGATGGGCGAGCATCGGCGGGCGGAAGGGCGCGGGATCTTCCGCGTTCGGCCGCTCGGCGCGGCCCTCCACCCAGGCGAACAGCGCGTCGTAGGGCGGCTCCAGCCCCGGCCACACCAGCTCCACGTCGTCGGGCTTGATGTCCTGCCCCAGCGCCGCGACGGCGGTCTTGGCCAGCCGGGCGGACGCGCCAATGCGCAAGCTGCCGGTGATCAGCTTCAGCAGCGCCCAGCGCCCGGTCTCATCCAGCGCGTCGAGCCACTGGGCCAGGCGCTTCGGCAGGTCGAGCTTGGCCGTCGAGGACAGGCCCTCGACGATCTCGGAGAGCGGCGGCGCGCGGTTCGCCCGCGTTTCGCCCGGCCACATCAGCGCGACGGTCTCCGCGAGATCGCCGACGTAATCGTAGGACATGGCGAACAGCGTCGGATCGGCGCGCTCCATGATCAGGCCCCGGATCAGCCCGGGCTTGGCGTGCCGGAACGACAACGCGCCGGTCAGCGCCGCCAGCGCCCAGCCGCGCTCGGGGTCGGGCGTCTCGCGGAAGTAGTCCGCCATCAGCCGCACCTTGGCGTTGCGGCGCGGTTCGTAGGACAGCCGGTCGAGCAGGAACGCGAAGCGGTTCATGGGGCTGCGTCATCCCGACCGAAGCGAAGCGAAGAGCCGGGATCGTCATCGGAATCGAGCGCCTCATCCGGCTTACGATCCCGGCTCTGCGGGCTTCGCCCTTCGGCCGGGATGACGCTCTCACCCCCCTCCTCCGGCGCCGCCGGCTCGTCCGTCTCGCCTTCGTCGCCGTAGCCCACGAGCCGGAGCGGCCGCGCCTGCAGTCCGGCGGTCGTGCACCAGTGCACCAGCGCGTCCTCCTCGCCGTGGGTGACCCAGATCTCGCCGGCGCCGGTGTCCAGGATGGTCTGGCGCAGGTCGTCCCAGTCGGCGTGGTCGGAGACGACCAGCGGCAGCTCGACGCCCTTCTGGCGGGCGCGCGCGCGGACCCGCATCCAGCCCGAGGCCGCGACCGTCACCGGGTCCGGGAACTTGCGCGCCCACAGCTCGCGCAGCGCGGAAGGCGGGCAGAGCACGATCGCGCCGGCGAGCTCCTTGCGGTCGGCGGCCTTGACCTGGGCGGTCTCGCCGAGGTCGATCCCGAGATCGCGGTAGGTCTCCGTCACCCGCACCATGGCGCCGTGGAGGTGGATCGGCCGGTCCCAGCCGCGCAGGCGCAGCAGCTTCATCAGCCGCTGTGCCTTCCCGAGCGAATAGGCCCCAACGAGGTGCGCGCGCTCCGGAAACAGCTCGACGCTGTCGATCAGCTTCGCGACCTCGTCGGCGGCGTCGGGGTGGCGAAACACCGGAAGCCCGAAGGTCGCTTCGGTCACGAACAGGTCGC
Source organism: Methylopila sp. Yamaguchi (assembly GCF_002897035.1). Classification (GTDB taxonomy): domain Bacteria; phylum Pseudomonadota; class Alphaproteobacteria; order Rhizobiales; family Methylopilaceae; genus Methylopila. The sequence continues at coordinate 14,243 of NZ_BAUX01000003.1, read as the reverse complement.
AGGGGACCACCTCGAACGGCGCCGCGGTGGGATCGCCCTGGCGCTTGTAGTCGCCGGAGACGACCGCACGGAACCCTTTCCACTCGAACAGGATCTGCGCCGCGCCCAGCACGTGTCCGGCGGGGTGGAAGCTCACCGTGACGTCGTTGATCTTCGTCTTGGCGCCGTAAGGAGCCGGCTGGCGCGTGGCGCAGAAGGCCTCGCCGTAGCGCGCGGCCATGATCGCGAGCGTCTCCGGCGTCGCCATGACCGCCTCGTTGCCGGGACGGGCGTGGTCGGCGTGGCCGTGGGTGACGAGCGCGCGGGCGACCGGCCGCATCGGATCGATGTGGCAATCGGCCGGAGGGCAGTAGAGGCCTTGGGGCGTGGGAACGAGCAGGTCTTCGGGGCGCATCTCAGCCGAGAGATAAGCCTCCGGCGACGGAGGAACAGGCGCGCCCGACCGAAGACCCGCTTTCGCCCCCTTAAGCTTCCCGCGCCTTGCCGAACTGTCCGGTCTTGCGGAAGCGCCAGAGGTAGCTCGGGACGACCGCCTCGATCGGGGCCGGGGTGATCCCGAGCCCTTCGAGCGTGCGACCGGCCCCGCGCGCCTCGTCGGAGACCACGTTGTCGGTCTCGAGCATGGTCACCTGGTCGACGGTGAGCGGCGCGTTCGGCAGAAGCTGCAGGATCTTGGCCTGCGCCTTGGCGAGGCCGAACGACAGCGGCAGCAGGAGGCGGGACCGGTCGGTGACCTGCAGCACGTACTCGAGGATCTGCCTGAAGGTGAGAACCTCCGGCCCGCCGAGCTCGTAGGGGAGGCCCGCAGCGAGCTCGCCGCGCAGCGCCTTTGCGACCGTCTGGGCCACGTCGCCCACGAACACCGGCTGGAACCGGGTCGTCCCGCCGCCGATCAGCGGCAGCGCTGGCGAAAACCGCGCCATCGCCGCGAAGCGGTTGAAGAAGTCGTCCTCGGGACCGAACACGATCGACGGCCGCAGGATGGCGGCGTCCGGAAAGGCGTCGAGCACGGCCTGCTCGCCCGCGGCCTTGGTCCGGCCGTACTGCGCCTTGCTGGCGCGGTCGGCGCCGATCGCCGACATCTGCACGAAGCGCGTGACGTCGGCGGCCTTCGCCGCCTCGGCCACGACCTGCGGACCCTTGGCCTGGACGGCCTCGAAGCGCTGCTTGCCGCTCTCCGACAGGATGCCGACGAGGTTCACCACCGCGTCCGCGCCGCGGACCGCCTGCGCGACCGACTCCGGGAAACGCAGGTTGGCCTGAACCGCGACGATCTGGCCGACGCCGCCGAGCGGCTGCAGATGGCCGGCGAGGTCGGGCCGGCGGACCGCGACGCGCACGCGCCAGCCGTCCTTCGCAAGCGCCCGCACCACATGGCGGCCCACGAAGCCCGAACCGCCGAAGACCGTGACCAGCCTGTCGCCGATCGGACGGGAGGGAGAGGCGAGGGCCATCGCGGGCGGCTCCTTCGAGCGGTTCAAAACGCGCCCAGAGACCTAGAGCATCGTCCAAACGTCGTAAAGCGGATCAGACGCGCGCGGCGGCGAAACGCACGGCGCGGAACGACAGGTTCGACACCGCTCCCGCGAGCAGGCCGCCGAACCAAAGCAGCGCGGCCCAGAGATGCGCGAGGATCATCTCCCCGAGGCGGATCGTGGTGCGGAAGCCGCGGAGCGAGGCGCGGCCGGTGAGCTCCGCCACCGCGCGGGCCTTGACGCCGAACCGCCGGGCGAAAGGCGCGAGATCGGCGAGGTCGTCGCCGGAGCGCACGAACTTCATCAGTCGCACGGTCTCCGCCGGGCCCGCCACGGCGCTCGCCGCGCGCAGCTCCCCGGCCATTCCGCCGAAGGCGCGCAGCGCCGGCGTCGCCGCGCCCTCCCCCGCCCGCACGCCGCGCAAGCCGGCGGCGTCCACGCGCCGGGCGTCCGCCGCGCGGCTCAAGGTGCGGGTGAGGTGGGCGGCGAAGTCTGCGGTCAGGGTGCCGGCGCGGCGGGCCGCCTTCAGGATCGAGACGCCGACCTTGGCGGGGGCCGCGGCGCCGCCGCTCGCGACCGTCGCAGCCGTCAATCCGACGCCGGCGGCTGCGAGCGCGATCATCAGGTCGCTGTGCTCCTCGCCGCGGGCGATCTTGGCGCCCTCCCCGATCAGGTCGCGGACGTCGCCGATCACCGTCAGGTCGGAGGCGACGGCGCCGGCGAGCGCCGCGGGGCCGGCCGCGGCCCCCGTCACGAACCCTTGCGCGAAGCCGCGGGTCGAGCGCCAGGCGGACGCGCCGGGCGTCTCCGCGGCGGCGAGCCGGGCGAGCGTTTCGCCCGAAAGCGGCCGGTTGAGTTCCGCGGCGAGCTCCACGTAACCGCGCGCGAGCGCGACGTCCTCGGCGTCGAGCGCGGCGCGAGCCTGACGTTCGAGACGATCCCGCGGCGCGACGTCGGCGAGCGTCCGTTCGATCGCGACGTCGAGCGGCACGGCGAAGCCGAAGTCCCGCGCGGTCCCGATCGCGACGGCCGCGACCGAGAGGCAGAGCCCAACGCGGGACAGCCGCGCCGTCCAGTCCACGGCCGTCGCGAGGCGAGCGCCCATCAGGCGGCGCCGTCGGCGGGGAACGGGGAAGCGGCGCGGGTCATGTGAAAGCCGGCTGGGACGCGACGCCTCCCAAGATGGGCGCAAGGGGCCCCGCGCTCAAGCCGGATGGACGGGCGCCGGAGCCGCTCAGCTCGCGACGCCTCGCTTCAACGCCCGCCAGGGCCGCCCGTCGATCGCGGCGAGGCCGAGGGCGATCGCGCCCATGCCCAGGAACTCCCGCGCGTCGAGCCGCTCGCCGAGGACGAGCGCGCCGAGCAGGATGGCGCTCACCGGCACCAGGAAGGTCACGAGCGCGGCGTTGGTGGAGCCCGCTCCGGCCAGAATGCGGAAGTAGATGACGAAGCCGAGCGCCGTCGAGAACAGGCCGAAGACCACGAGCGACGCCGTGACATGCGGGGAAGGAAGCGCCGGCGCGCCCTCGAACGCCAGCAACGCCGCGACCATGATGACGCTCGACAGGCCAAGCTGGGAGGCGGCGGTGATCAGCGGCGGCCGGCCGCGGAACTTTCGGGCGTAGATGATCGCGGCGGCGTAGCACATCGCCGCGCCGACGACGCAGAGCGCCGGCGCTAGCGCGTTGCTGACGCCCTCGAGGGCCCGCGGGCCGATGATGACGGCGACCCCGACCATGCCGACGGCGACGCCCACGAGGCGGCCGCCGGTCGCGCGCTCGTCCATGGTCGTCACATGGGCGAGCAACACCGTCCAGAGCGGCGTGGACGCGTTGAGGATCGCGGCGAGCCCGCTCGGAAGCCCCTGCTGGCCGTAGGCGAGCAGACAGAACGGGGCGACGTTGTTGATCAGAGCGAGCACGAGATAGTCCCGCCACAGGGCTCGCTCGCGCGGAACGGCGAGGCCCTTCGCAATCACCACGGCCCAGAGCGCCGCGGCGGCGACGCTGACTCGGGCGGCGACAAGCGCGAGCGGCGTGACCTCCGCCAGCGCCACCTTGCTCAGAAAGAACGCGCCGCCCCACAACGTAGAGAGCACGATGAGCAGGCCCCATTCGGTGCGGCTCATGGTCGGCGCGGCGACGACCGGCGGGGCGGCCGGAGCCGCGGAGGCCGCGACGACGGCCGCTTCGGATGACTGTATCGACATGAAATGTCCGCTTCTCGCGCGCAGCCGCACCATGGCCCCTGCGTGGGCGCCGGGACCAATTCAAAAACACGCCCTCAGCCAATCGAGATCGTGATCAATCGACGAGCGCAGGGTAGCCGCCGTGGCGGTCCTTGCGCGCTCCGCTTCCGGCCGGCGAATTCCGCCCTAAGATGGCCCGACCGCACCGACAGAGGTTTCCCGCCCCATGTCCCGCATCGACGACGCCCGTCCCTTCGTGCCGCTCGGCGTCGCGATCGTGACCGTCTCCGACACCCGCTCGGAGGCCGACGACACCTCGGGCGCGACGCTGGCGGCCCGCGTAACGGACGCCGGACACCGCGTCTCGGGCCGGAAGATCGTGCGCGACGAGCGCGAGGCGCTAAGGGCTGCGGTCTGCGCCTTCGTCGCGGACCCCGCCACCGACGTGGTGCTGACGACGGGCGGCACCGGCTTCACCGGCCGCGACGTGAGCCCGGACGCGCTGGAGCCGCTGTTCGAGAAGCGCATGGACGGGTTTTCGAACCTGTTCCACGCCTATTCCAACGGGACGATCGGGACCTCGACGCTGCAGTCGCGCGCGACCGCGGGCGTCGCCGGCAAGACATTCGTGTTCGTGCTGCCGGGCTCGGGCGGCGCCTGCCGCGACGCCTGGGACGGCGTGCTGAAGGCGCAGCTCGACTACCGCCACCGCCCTTGCAATTTCGTGGAGATCCTTCCGCGGCTCGACGAGCACCTCAAGCGCGGGAAGCTGAAGGCGGCGGGATGAACAGAGAACACGCGCATTTGCTGCGAACCGCCGGACGTGGATCGCGCTTTGATCAGCCTCTCCGGGTCTTGATCTCCGCCCTGCTCGGCGTAAGCCTCGGCGGCGGTGTCGCCGGTTGGAGCTCTTTCGGCCTTGGGTTCGCTCCTTACTTTATCGTCATCGCATTGATCGCATCGTTGCCTGTCGTGCTCGCTGCCCTCGTCACGTTCGCCGTCTTCCTGCCGAGCATCCGCCGGAGACCCGCAGTGTGGTCCGCGGCGGCGCCCTTCATCGCTGTCGCGATGTGGGCCGCGTGCGAATACGTGCTATCGCCGGATGGTTACGGACTGACGAGCGTCATCAAGTCGCGCGCCGTCCTCGATCGAACCGCATTAGCGTTTTTCTGCGCAACCATAGCGTCAGCAATTTTCTACGGATGGGAACGCGCTCTAGGGCGCACGAAGGTTAATCTTCAGCCGTAGAGCCGCGACACCAGCCGGGGCGGCACGCGCAGCATCAGCAGGCCGGCGCCGAGCGCGGCCCGTGGGCCCGCAAACCGCTTCTTCAGCGTCGGCGTCAGCGCGCGGGCGCGCAGCCGCATCACCTTGCTGCGGCCGATCCGGCGGATGAGGTCGGCCTCCGCCATGGCGGGAAGCGACCGGAAGCCGCCGAGCTTCTCATAGAGCGCGCGATGGATCAGCAGCCCCTGCTCCGGCCGCGGCAACCCGGTCAACGCCTCGCCGATCCGCACCAAAGTCTCCGAGGCGCGCGCGCCGGCGCCGAACTGGTCGAGCCCGAAGCTGAAGACCGCGGCGCGTGAGGCGGTCTCGCCGCGGCGTTCGAGCGTTTCGACCAGGCTGCGGACCTCCCGGAACCAGCCCTCGTCCAGCACCGAGCCGGGCTCGAGAAACAGGATCCACGGAGACTTCGCCCGGCGGGCCGCGGCGTCCAGGCGGCCGGCGCGATCGGCGAAACCGCCGATCACGTTGCAGCCGGCGAGATCCGCGATCTCGAGCGTCGAGTCCGTCGAACCGCCGTCGGCGACCGTCACGTCGCGGACGACGCCTTCCGCCGCGCCCGGCACCAACGCCGCAAGCGTCGCGACCAGAACGGCTTCGTCGTTTCGTGTCGGAATGACCACGCTGAGCATAGCCCCAAGCGTTAGCACGGGTTTCCTCCCGCGTCCGTCTCCTTTTTGCAGCGCCGCGCGTACAAATTGACCGCGATCCCGCGACATCGTTCTTGTTTTGTTCGAGATCGCGGATTAGCTTCGTGGCATGTCGCAGCCAGCCCGCGCCCACACCCTTCCACCTCCCCCCACCGCAGCGCCGCCCGGCGCTCCGGTTGACCTCGCACGGCGCAGGGGGCGCGGCGCGGTCACCAACGCCAGCGGCCGGTTCGAGCCCTATGCGCGGGTCGCCGGAGACGACGGCTGGGACAGCCTCGAGGAGCTGCCGCCGTTTCGGACCGAGGTGACGCTGGAGACGGCGCGCACGGCCATCACGCGCAACCAGTCGCCGGACATCGCCTTCGATCGGTCGGTCAACCCCTACCGCGGCTGCGAGCACGGCTGCGTCTACTGCTTCGCGCGGCCGACGCACGCCTATCTCGGGCTGTCCGCGGGGCTGGACTTCGAGTCCAAGCTCACCGCCAAGCCGAACATCGCCGAGGCGCTGCGGAGGGAGCTTGCGGCGCCCGGCTACAAGCCGCGCACCATCGCGCTCGGCACCAACACCGACCCCTACCAGCCGATCGAACGGACGCACCGGCTGACGCGACAGATCCTCGAGGTGCTGGAGGAGACGCGGCATCCCGTGGGCATCGTCACCAAGTCGACGCTGGTGCTGCGCGACCTCGACATCCTCTCGCGGATGGCGGAGCAGGGCCTCGCCAAGGTCGCGCTGTCCATCACCACCCTCGACGCTACGCTCGCGCGGCAGATGGAGCCCCGAGCCCCGACGCCCTCGAAGCGGCTCGAGGCGGTGGCGGCGCTGACGCGCGCCGGCGTGCCGACGACGGTGCTCACCGCGCCGATCATCCCCTCGCTGAACGACCATGAGATCGAGCGGCTGCTGGAGGCGGCCAAACAGGCCGGCGCCTGCGAAGCCGGCTACGTTCTTCTCCGACTGCCGAACGAGATCAAGGATCTGGTGCAGGAGTGGCTGGTCGAGCACCACCCGGCCAAAATGCGCCGCATCCTGTCGCTGGTGCGCGAAACCCGCGGCGGAAAGCTCTACGATTCCGGCTGGGGCGTGCGGCAGACCGGCGAAGGCGTCGTGGCCTGGACGATCGGCCGGCGGTTCGAACTGGCCGCGCGACGGCTTGGCCTCGATCGCCGACACCTGCGGCTGCGGACCGATCTGTTCACCCCGCCGGCGCGTACCGCGAAAGACGGCGGCGTGCAGCTTTCGCTGTTCTGACCAGGCCTTGAGCCGCTTGGGTGTTGACGGCGGCGCCTTCGGACAGCGTTAGATGCGGCGTTGCGTATGACGAGGCCGCTCCATGCCGATTCCCCTGCGTCTGTCCCTCGTCACCCTCGGCGTCGCGGACGTCGCGCGCTCGACCGCCTTCTACGAAGCGCTCGGCCTCGTCGCGTCGTCGGCCAGCACGAACAACGTCACCTTCTTCAACACCGACGGGCCGGTGCTCTCGATCTACGGCCGGGAGGCTCTGGCCGCCGACGCCCAGGTCCCTGCCGAAGGCTCCGGCTTTTCCGGCGTCACGTTGGCCTGGAACCTCAATTCGGAAACGGACGTCGACAAGGCGACGGTGCGCGTGGTCGCCGCCGGCGGGCTGATGGTGAAGGCGCCCGAGAAGACGTTCTGGGGCGGATACTCCGGCTACGTCGCCGACCTCGACGGCCATCTCTGGGAGCTCGCGCACAACCCCGGCTTCGTCGTTGACGCGGTCGGCCGCGTCCGCGCCCCGGACTGATCGGTCTCGCGGACCGGCCCCGAATCGCGCGACAGTGCCGGCATGCCCGCCGCCCGACCCGACGCCAAACGCGCGCCTGTCCTCAAGCTGGTCGCGACCTTCGCCCGCGAGAGGGCTGCGCGCGCGTCGGGTCTCGGCCCTGTCGCCGGCGTGGACGAAGCCGGCCGCGGGCCGCTCGCGGGCCCCGTAGTGGCGGCCGCCGTCGCGCTCGACCCCAAGCGCATTCCCGCGGGCCTTGCCGACTCCAAGGCTTTGACCGCAGTCAAACGCGAGGCGCTGTTCGCCGAGATCATGGCGAGCGCCGACGTCGCCTTCGTCGCCGCCTCGACCGAGCGCATCGAACGGCTCAACATCCGCGGCGCGACGCTCTGGGCGATGGCCCGCGCGGTCGCGGGGCTCCAGTCCCGCCCGGCGCTGGCGCTGATCGACGGGCGCGACGTGCCGCCGGGTCTCGGATGCCGCGGCGAGGCCGTGATCGGCGGCGACGCCACCGTGCTGTCGATCGCCGCGGCGTCGATCGTCGCGAAGGTCGTGCGCGACCGGATGATGGTGCGGCTCGGCGAGTGCGTGCCGGGCTACGGCTTCGAGCACCACATGGGCTACGGCACGCCGGAGCATCTCGCCGCGCTGAGCCTGCTCGGCCCCTGCGCGCACCATCGGCGGGGCTTCGCGCCGGTCTCGGCGCTCCTCGCCCAAGCCGCCGGCTGAACGTTAACCCTCCGTTCACCCCGTTTCTTGAGGCGCTCTTTACGTTACCGAACCGAGAATCCGTCCGACAGTCGCGTAAACGAACGGATCGGATCTCATGGCTCTTCGGCTCAACCGCGCCCCCGCGCGGCACGACGCTCCGGCGCTCCCCCTCGACACCATCCTGATCGGCGACTGCGTCGCGGAGCTCGAGAAGCTGCCGTCGGCGTCCGTGGACCTGATCTTCGCCGACCCGCCCTACAACCTGCAGCTTCAGGGCGATCTGCGCCGGCCGGACCAGAGCCTCGTCGACGCGGTCGACGACGCCTGGGACCAGTTCGAGAGCTTCCAGGCCTACGACGCCTTCACCCGCGCCTGGTTGATGGCGGTGCGCCGCGTGCTGAAGCCCACCGGCACGATGTGGGTGATCGGCAGCTACCACAACATCTTCCGCGTCGGCGCGGTGCTGCAGGACCTCGGCTACTGGGTGCTGAACGACGTGGTGTGGCGGAAGACCAACCCGATGCCGAACTTCCGCGGCCGCCGCTTCACCAACGCCCACGAGACGCTGATCTGGGCGGCCAAGAGCGCGGACGCCAAGGGCTACACCTTCAATTACGAGGCGCTGAAGGCCGGCAACGAAGACCTGCAGCCGCGCTCGGACTGGCTGATCCCGATCTGCTCCGGCGGAGAGCGCCTGAAGGGTGAGGACGGCAAGAAGGTCCATCCGACGCAGAAGCCCGAGGCGCTGCTGGCGCGCGTGCTGCTGTCGTCGTCAAAGCCCGGCGACGTCGTGCTCGACCCGTTCTTCGGCTCCGGCACCACCGGCGCGGTGGCGAAGCGGCTGGGACGCCACTTCATCGGCGTGGAGCGCGACCGCGACTACGCCGCGGCCGCCCGCGCGCGGATCGACGCGGTGACGCCCGAGACCGCGGAGGCGATCTCCGCCGCGCCGGCGAAGCGCGAGGCCCCGCGCGTCGCCTTCGCCACGCTGGTCGAGCGCGGGCTGGTGCGCCCCGGCGCCAAGGTCGTCGACGCCCGCCGTCGCTACGAGGCCACGGTGCGCGCGGACGGAACGCTGGCCTTCGGCACCGTCATCGGCTCGATTCACCGCATCGGCGCGCTGGCCCAGGGCGCCGAGGCCTGCAACGGCTGGAGCTTCTGGCATGTGGAGGCCGGCGACGCGCTGACCTCGATCGACGCCTTCCGCGACGCGGTGCGCGCCGAAGGCCTCTAAGGCGAGAGCTTCGCGGCGCGGCGCACGAACGCCGCGATCGCGAGCGCCGCGAACACCAGCGGCAGCAGCGCCCAGCGCAGGCCGACGCCATGCGCGAGGAAGCCGATGAGCGGCGGGCCCATCAGCCCGCCGCCATAGGCCATGGTGGCGACCATCGACAGCGCGGCGCCCGGCGCGACGCCGGGAAGCCGCGTCGAGGCCGAGAACAGCACCGGCACCACGTTCGCGAAGCCCAGCCCCGCCACCACGAAGCCCGCGATCGCCACAGCCGGCGTCGGCGCCGCGACCACGATCGCGAGCCCCGCCGCGGCGACCGCTCCTGAAACCTGCACCGCGCGCAGCGGCCCGAGCCGGGCGACGAAGGCGTCCCCGGTCAGCCGGCCGAAGGTCATGGCGGCCGAGAAGGCGGCATAGCCGACCGCCGCGAGCGCAGGCGTCGCCCCGGTCGCCTGGATCATGAACACCGCGCTCCAGTCGATCATGGCGCCTTCGGAGAGGAAGGCCGCGAGCGTCAGCAGCCCGAGGCCGAGCACCACGCCGCGCGGCAAACGGAGGCCGTGCGGCTCGTCCGGCGCGCCATGCGCCGCGATCGCGAGACGGGTTGCGGCGAGCGCGACCACCGCCCCGAGCGCAAGCGCCGAGAGCCCCATGCCGGCGACGGCGCCGAGGTCGAGCGCTATCAGGCCGCCCGAGGCGGTCGCGCCCGCCAGTCCGCCGATCGAGAAGAAGGCGTGGATCGACGACATGATCGGCCGTCCCCACGCGGTCTCTATCGCCGCCGCCTGGGCGTTCATGGACACGTCGATGGCGCCCATCGAGAGCCCGATGAAGGCGGCCGCGGCGACCAGGGCGGGATAGCTGGGCGCGAGCGGCGCGAGCGCCAAGGCGGTCGCGAGCGAGAAGCCAGAGGCGATGGTCATCGCCACGGCGCCGAAGCGGTGGAGCAGCAGCCCGGTGGGCGGCATCGCGCACACCGCGCCGATCCCCATCGCCAGCAGCACGAACCCCAGCGCCGCGTCGTCGACGTCGAGGCCGGCCTTGAGCAGGGGGATGTGCGCCGCCCACACGCCCATCGCGGCGCCGGCCACGAAGAAAGCGGCGGCGATCGCGGCGCGCGCGAAGGCGAGCCGCCGGCGATCGGCGGTTGGGACGGCAACTGCGGTCATCGGGCTATGGACTTCGATCGGGCCGGAGCCGCGTCAGCGCGGGCGTGCGCCACCACCTTGCGGAACACAGAGGGGAGCGCCTCGCAGTCGAGGTCGCGCCGCGCGACCCAACGCGCGCCGGCAGGCGCCGGCGTCGCCTGCGGCACGACGGCGGCGAGCACCGCGAGGTCGAGCGCGAAATGGCTGAAGACATGGGTGACGACGCCGGGTAGCCGGCGCCAGTCGGCGGGGAGCGGCGCCTCCTGGGCGAGCCTCGCCACCGGCGCGGCGAGATCGACGGTCTCGCTCCAGACTCCCGTCGGCGGTTCGGTCATGCCGCCGAGCAGGCCTTTCGGCGGGCGCGAGCGCACCAGCGCCGCGCCGTCCGGCCGCTCCACCCAATAGGCCACGCCGCGCCGGGTCGGCCGGTCGGCCTTCGCGGCCTTGCGCGGAAAGGTCTCCTGGTCGCCCCGTGCGCGAGCGAGGCACGCATCGTCCCACGGGCAGAGCGGGCAGGCTGGCTTGCGCGGCGTGCAGATGGTGGCGCCGAGATCCATCGTCGCCTGCGCGAAGTCGCCGGGCCGCTCGGCGGGGGCGATCGTGGCGGTCAGAGCTTTCAGCCGCGGTTTGGCGCCGGGCATCGCGGCCTCCACCGCGAACAGGCGCGAGACCACGCGTTCGACGTTGCCGTCCACCACCACCGCCGGCCGGTCGAAGGCGATCGCGGCGATGGCCGCGGCCGTGTAGGGCCCGACGCCGGGCAGCGCCAGCAGCGCGGCCTCGGAGGAGGGAAAGGCGCCGCCGTGGCGCTCCATCACCGCCTGGGCGCAGGCGTGCAGGTTGCGGGCGCGGGAGTAGTAGCCGAGGCCGGCCCAGAGCTTGAGCACCTCGTCGAGCGGCGCGACGGCCAGCGCCGCGACGTCCGGGAAATGCTGGAGGAAGCGCAGGAAATAGGGGCCGGCCGCCTTCACCGTCGTCTGCTGCAGCATGATCTCGGACAGCCACACCCGGTACGGGTCCACCCGCTCGCCCGCCTCCGCGCGCCACGGCAGGCGGCGCCGATGACGGTCGTACCAGGCAAGCAAGGCCGAGGGATCGGGCGCGGTCGGGGTTTCGGCGGCGGTCGCCAAACGGTACTCTCTGATTTCGTAACGGGGGGCGTCAGTCGGCGCCCAACCTACAGAGCGCCGCCACCCATGCAACCGCCCCGCCGCCGCGCCCTGGCGCTGTCCGATCTGTTGCCCGGCGCCTTGGGACCGGCCGCCGCACGCCAGGGCTTCGCGGGCGCGGAGATCATGGCGCGATGGGAGACAATCGTGGGACGGGAGATCGCGGCCTTCGCGATTCCACAGAAGCTCGCGGCGCCGCCGCGCGGCGCGGCGACCGACCCGGACGCGCCGCCGCCGACCTCTGTTCTTCACCTGCGCGTCGAGGGGGCCTTCGCGCTCGAGGTCCAGCACCGGGCGGCGGAAATCCTCGAGCGCGTGAACGCCCATCTCGGCTGGCGCTGCGTCGGCCAGCTCAAGTTCCGCCAGGGGCCGATCGCCGGCTTCCGGCTGTCGCGCCGCACGCCTCCGCCCGCGCTGCCCGCCGCCACGCCGGCCGAGAGCGCGAAGGTCGAAGCGGCGGTCGCTCCCGTCGCCGAGCCCGAGCTTGCGGCGGCGCTCGAACGGCTCGGCCGGGCGGTGCTTGCGCGTCGGCGAATCACGGGGGCGTGAGCGCCTCCGACGAAGGCCGGGCATGCTGCCGCCACATTCCGCTTGCGAATAGAATGGGAAGCCACGACGCTGCGCGCCGCCGCGCGTTCGCCTGGCCACCGCAGACTGTTGAGGACGCCCCCGTGACGCTCACCCGCCGCCGCTTTCTCGAGACCGCCGCCGCGCTCGCGCTGAGCGCCGCCGCCGCCGGGGCGCTGTCCCGTACGCCGTTCGGCCTCGTGTCCGAAGCCGCCGCCCAGGCGCCGTCGGCCGAGGACCTCGCCATGGCCGGCCCGCTGGGCGACAAGGTCGAGGGCAAGGACGACGCCCCCGTCACGATCATCGAATACGCCTCGATGACCTGCGGGCATTGCGCTCAATTCGCCGCGACGACCTTCCCGAAGCTGAAGGAAAAATACATCGACACGGGCAAGGTCCGGTTCATCCTGCGCGAGTTCCCGCTCGATCCGATCGCCGCCGCCGGCTTCATGATCGCCCGCTGCGCTGGCGACGACAAATACTTCGCGGTGATCGACGCGCTGTTCGCCCGCCAGAGGGACTGGGCCTACGCCACCGACCCGGTCGCCGGCCTGCAGACGATGGCCAAGCAGTTCGGATTCACACAGGAGACCTTTGAGGCCTGCTTGACGAATCAGGAGATGCTGGACGGGATCAACGCCGTGCGTGCGCGCGGCGCGGAGAAGTTCGGCGTGAACTCCACGCCGACCTTCTTCATCAACGGCAAGATCCAGCGCGGGGCGATCGGGTTTGAGGACCTGGAGAAGATCCTGCAGCCGCTGCTCAAGGCCTGACGCGTCGGGCCTGCTGAATTCGCGCGCGCTGTCGTTCCGGCGGCGGCGCTTCGGTGACCGCGGCCTGACGCGCGTCGGCTCGCGCCCATGAACTTCGCCAAGCTCAAGGTCGCGGGCTTCAAGACCTTCGTGGAGACGACCGAAGCCCCGATCGAGCCGGGGCTCACCGGCATCGTCGGCCCCAACGGCTGCGGCAAGTCCAACCTCGTCGAAGCCATGCGCTGGGTGATGGGCGAAAGCTCGTTCAAGTCGCTGCGCGCCTCGGGCATGGAGGACGTGATCTTCGCGGGCTCCGGCGGCCGGCCGGCCCGCAACCACGCCGAAGTCACGCTCACCCTCGACAACTCGGCGCGCACCGCGCCGGACCCGTTCAACGCCTCCGACGTGATCGAAGTCAGCCGCAAGATCGCGCGCGGGCTCGGCTCGACCTACCGCATCAACGGACGCGAAGTGCGCGCCCGCGACGTGCAGTTGCTGTTCGCCGACGCCTCCTCCGGCGCGCGCTCCCCGGCGCTGGTCGGCCAGGGCCGCGTCGGCGAGATCATCAACGCCCGGCCGGACCAGCGGCGGCGCATCCTGGAGGAGGCCGCGGGCATCGCCGGCCTCTACGCCCGCCGCCGCGAGGCGGAGCAGAAGCTCGAGGCCGCGGAGGCGAACCTGGTGCGCGTCGAGGACGTGCTGGGCCAGCTCGACCACCGCGCCGAAGCGCTCCGCCGACAGGCCAAGAGTGCGCAGCGCTATCGCGCGCTGACCGACGAGATCCGCGCGGCCGAGGGCCTCGCGCTGCTCGCCGAGCATGACGTCGCGACCGCTGGCGTCGCGGAAGCCGAACGGCTGGAAACGTCCGCCGTGGCCGGCGTCGCGGACGCCCTGCGGGCGCAGGGCGAGGCGGCCCGCGCCGAGGCCGTGGCGGCCCATGCGCTGCCGCCGGCCCGCACTGCGGCTAGCGACGCGGAGACCGCGTTGCGCCGCCTTACGCAGGAGGCGGCGGCGCTTGAGGGCGAGGAGGCCCGCGCCCGCGCCCGCCTCGCGGAGCTCGCCCAGCGGCTGACGCAGCTCGACGGCGACCTCGCGCGCGAACGGACGCTGTCCGAGGACGCGAGCGCTTCGCTCGCCCGCCTCGCCGACGCCGAGGCCGGCCTCGGACCCGCCTCCGACGACGGCGACGCGGAGGCCCGAGCCGCGGCGCAGGAGCGCCTCGCGCGCGCGGACGACGCGCTCGCCCAGGCGGAGGCGGCCCTCGCCGCCGAGACCGCCGCCGTGGCCGCGCGCCTGTCCGAACGCCGCGAGCTGGAGCGCCGC
>NZ_BAUX01000002.1 GCF_002897035.1 Methylopila sp. Yamaguchi | reverse complement strand
TCCTACGCGATGTGAGGGGACGCCGATGACGGTTCTCGAGCTCCAGCGCGCGCTCCAGCAGCGCGGCTTCGCGCCCGGCCCGCTCGACGGGATCTTCGGGCGTCTCACCCGGGCGGCCGTGCTCGCCTTCCAGGCGCGCGAAGGTCTCGCCGGCACCGGCCTCGCCGTTGCCGCGACCCTGGCGCGCCTCTCCGCGACCTCCGAGCTTCCCGCCGAGCCGGTCTGGCTGGCCGAGGCGCGGCGTTGGATGGGACTTTCGGAGATCGTCGGCCCGCGCTCCAACGCCACGATCCTGCGCTGGGGCCAGGCGATCGCCAAATGGTACCGCGACGACGACACCCCATGGTGCGGCGCCTTCGTGCACGCGCAGATCGCCGCGACGCTTCCCGACGAGCCGCTGCCGGCGAACGCGCTCTGGGCCCGCGGCTGGACCCAGTTCGGCGTCGGCCTCGCCACCCCGGCGTTGGGGGCGATCCTCGTGTTCTCCCGCGGAACCGGCGGCCACGTCGGCTTCTACGTCGGCGAAGACGCCAAGCGCCTCCGCGTGCTCGGGGGCAACCAGTCGAACGCCGTCACCGAAACCTGGATCGCCAAGGGCCGGCTGCTTGCGGCGCGCTGGCCGAAGACGGCGCCTGCCCCGGCGCGAGGCCGCGTCGCCTCGGCGGCGACGGGCCGCCTGTCCCTGAACGAAGCCTGACGGGAGGATCCCATGACGCTGAAAGCCAAGACGGCCATCACCCGGAGCAAGCTCGCGGACGTCGTCACGGAGGCCGCAGCGGCGGCCTTCGCCGAGCGCGGGGCGGCCGATCAGGCGCAGGCTCAAGCGCGACGCGTGGCCGAGGAGGTCACCGCCGACCCCCGGCTTGCGCCGGCCCTCACCCCGGTGCGGCGCCTTGAGAGCCAGACCCTTCGCGGCATCGTGATCGCGGCGGGGGCGCCGCTGCTGATCGCGCTCGGGCGGCTGTCGGGCGTCGAGATCGCGGAAGGGGACGCGGCGACGGTGGTCGCGACCCTGCTCTCGCTCGCCGGCGCGGCCTACGCCTGGTTCGGCCGCGAGACGACCACCCGCCCGCTGGCGTAAGGAGCGCGCCATGACCGCCCCGCAGCCGGCGCGCCGCGCGCTTCCCGACGACGCGAGCTTCGCCGCGCTCGAGCAGCGGGTCTATGGGCTCGAGCGCGTGGTGCAGGACCTCAACCAGTTGTTCAGCGGCCGGATCGGCGAGGTCTCGGCCCAGCTTTCAGGGCTCGGCGCCAAGCTCGACGAACGCTCGCGCACGCCCTGGGCCACGATCGTCTCGGCGATGGGCGTGGTGCTGGCGCTCGCGGTCGCGGGCGGGCAACTGGCGAAAAGCCCGATCGACGACGCGCTCGCGCGGCTGGAGCGGGACGTGCTGCGGCTCGACCTCGGGACGACGCCGCTGTCGACCTTCGCCGAGTTCAAGGCGGCCTACGCCGACGACCGGCGGGCGGCGCGGGACGATCTCATCGCCCGCCGTGAGGCGGAGGGGCGGGCGCTCGACCGGCTCAGCGACCGGATCGACCGCCTGGAACGCGGCGGCGAGCGTTGATCCGTCGCTTCCCGGAAGGCGGGCCTGCCCGTTTCGCGCGAGACGCCAAAGCCCTCGCATTCATCGCGGGTTCAGGGCGTTCGGGGTATGTAAGAGGTCATGACGTGGTTTCGCGTAGCCCAGGCCGCGCTTCTGGCGCTGGCGGTTTGCCCCGGCGCGGCCCCGGCCGCGGCGGACGACCAGCCGCGCGCGGGTTCCGGGCCCGGTACGATTCTCGTTCCCGCGCCACAGGCGGACGAGCAGCTCAAGCTCGTGCCGCCCCGGCCCCCGGGTCAGGAGAATAACGGGCCTCCGCCCGGCCTCTACAAGCGCGTCACGCCGCTGCGCGAGGGCGAAACCCCTCCGCAGACCGAATATCTGCAGATCGCGCCCGCCCGTCGGCCCGCTCCCCCGGCTGAAGACCGTCCGCGCCGGGATCGCGACGACGACGACGGCCGCAAGACCGCGCGGGGCGAATGCCTTTCGGCGCGCGAAGCCCGGGGCGCCATCGGCTCGAAGCGCGCGGTGACGCTCGCGCAGGCGGCGCGCGCCGCGCGCGAGGCCTGGGACGGCGAGGTGATCGACTACAAGCTCTGCGACGTCGGCGGTCTGTTGACCTATGATCTCACGTTGCTCAACGCTGACGGCAAGGTCGCCCGCGCCCGCGTCGACGCCGGCACGGGCAAACTCGTGAACGTGCGCTAGAACGCGTCGCGTGAAGCCTTCCGAGGAAACGTCATGCGCCTGCTCGTCGTCGAGGACGATCCCGACCTGAACCGCCAGATCGTCGCCGCGCTTGAGGAGGCCGGCTACGCCGTCGATCGCGCGTTCGACGGCGAGGAGGGCCACTTCCTCGGCGACACCGAGCCCTACGACGCCATCGTGCTCGACATCGGCCTTCCGAAGATGGACGGCATCAGCGTGCTGGAGCAGTGGCGCCGCGACGGCCGCACGACGCCGGTGCTGATCCTCACCGCCCGCGACCGCTGGTCGGACAAGGTGCAGGGCTTCGACGCGGGGGCGGACGACTACGTGGCGAAGCCGTTCCACATGGAGGAGGTGCTGGCGCGTCTGCGCGCGCTGCTACGCCGCGCGACCGGCCACGCCTCGAGCGAGCTGCTGTGCGGCCCGATCCGCCTCGACACCCGCGCCGGCCGCGTCACCATCGACGGCCACGCCATCAAGCTGACGAGCCATGAATATCGGCTGCTCGCCTATCTCATGCACCACCAGGGCCGGGTGGTGTCGCGGACCGAGCTGGTCGAGCACCTCTACGATCAGGACTTCGACCGCGACTCCAACACCATCGAGGTGTTCGTCGGCCGGCTGCGCAAGAAGCTCGGCTCCGACGCGATCCAGACGGTGCGCGGGCTGGGATACCTGCTGCTCGCGCCCGAGACGACATGACCGCGCGCGCCGAGGACGGCGCGCCGGGCGACGCTGCGGCGGAGGCCGCCTCGGCGCCTGCGGACGGCGCGGCGCCGGCGCGCGGGCGGCGCAAGACCGCGTCCATCGCCACGCGCCTGTTCGGCTCGGCGGCGCTCTGGACCCTCGCCATGCTGCTGATCGGCGGCGTCACCCTGTCGTCCTACTACACCCGCTCGGTCGAACGCGGCTTCGACCAGCGCCTCCACGTCTATCTCAAGACGCTCGTCGGGGCGGTCGCCGCCGGCGCCTTCGACCGGGAGGACCCCGGCTCCTTCGGCGAGCCGCGGTTCGAGCTGCCGCTGTCCGGCTGGTACTGGCAGATCACCCGCATCGACCGCGATCCGCCGGAGGCGACGACGTCGAAGTCGCTGTTCGAGGAGCAGTTGCCTCGCCTGTCGGATCTCGGGATCGAGGAGACGCTGGTCGGCACCCGCGAGGGTTATGCGCAGGGGCCGGAGCGGCAGCGGCTCCGCGTGGTCGAGCGGACGATCGACCTCGGGCAGGATGGCCGCTACCTCATCGCGGTCGCCGGCGACGCCACCGAGATTGACGACGACATCGCCGACTTCAACGTCGCGCTTTTGGTGAGCTTCCTGCTGCTGGGTCTCGGCCTTGTGGTGACGACCGGCTTCCAGGTTCGGTTCGGCCTGCGCCCGCTCGCCCGCATCCGCCAGCAGCTCGCGGAGATCCGCGGCGGCGAGCGCTCGCGGCTCGACGGCGCTTTCCCCGAGGAGATCGCGCCGCTCGCGGTCGAGCTCAACGACCTGCTCGAGTCGAATCGGGAGATCGTCGAGCGGGCGCGCACGCATGTGGGCAATCTCGCGCACGGCCTGAAGACCCCGCTGTCGGTCATCAAGAATGAATCTGCGGTCGGCGACGGTCCGTTCGCCGACAAGGTGCGCGAGCAGGCGGCGATCATGCAGCGCCAGATCGATCATCATCTCGAACGGGCGCGGCTCGCCGCCGGCGTCGCCTTCGCGGGGGAGACCACGCCCGTAAAGCCGGTGGTGGAGGCGCTCGCCCGCACCATGGCCAAGGTGCACCGCGAGCGCGACCTCGCGATCGCCGTCGAGGTCGCCGAGGGCCTGCGCTTCCGCGGCGAGAAGCAGGATCTCGAGGAGATGGTCGGCAACCTCGTCGACAACGCCTGCAAGTGGGCGGGCTCCCGGGTCGCCATCGCCGTCGCCGAAGGCGAGCGGCTGCCCGGCGGCCGCGCGACGCTCCGCGTCCTCGTGGACGACGACGGAGCGGGCTTGGCCGACGAGCAGAGCGCTGCGGTGCTGGAGCGCGGACGGCGGCTGGACGAGACCAAACCCGGCTCCGGACTTGGCCTCGCCATCGTCGTCGATCTGGCGCGGCTGTATGGCGGCCGGTTCACGCTCGGCCGCGCGCCGCTCGGCGGCCTGCGCTGCGACCTCCTGCTGCCGGGCGTCTGAGCCCGTCGTCCCCGGTTTCGCCCAAATCCGCCGGTTCATTGCAGGTCCCGCCGGACCGCTCGAGGGGTCTGATTCGGCGGCGAACGGGGAGGTTTCATGTTGTTTTCCAAGGCGGCGGCCCTTGCGGCCGCAGGCGTGCTCGCGCTCTCGCTGGCGGCCTGCGGCCCTGGCCGCGAGGGTGAGGGATTCGGCACGGTGGCCGGCGCGGTCGGCGGCGGCCTCATCGGCTCCACCATCGGCAGCGGCGGCGGCCGCGTGGCGGCGACCGTGATCGGGGCGGGCCTTGGCGGCCTGCTCGGCAACCGCATCGGGGCTGCGATCGACGACGACGCCCGTGCGCGCGCCGAAGAAGCCGAATACGACGCGCTGGAGCGTGGCGACGAGGGGCGGCCCTACGAGTGGCGCTCCCAGAGCTACAGCGGCACGGTGGTGGTCGGCCCAACCTACGCCCGCGCCCGCTACGATCGCTGCCGCACCTACGAGCGCCGGATCTATCTGCGCAACCGGACGGTGGTCGAGCGCGGCGAATCCTGCCGCGGCCCCGGCGGCCGCTGGGTTCCGCTGGACTGACGAGCGCGCACGCGCGTCTGACGTGAAAGCGCCTGCGGGGAGCTCCTCGCAGGCGCTTTTCGCTCAGTAGGGATCGACGCTCGCGGCGGCGGCGAGCGCCGCCAGCGTCCAGCGCGGCCCCTGCACGGCGCCGGCGGACGAGGGCGCGTCGCCGTGGATCCGCCCGAAGGCGGCCTGCGGGAGCCCGGCCCCGGCGGCGCCGCCGTCGGGTCCGCCGCCGAGCCCAAGCCAGCGCGCCAGGACCTCCGGTCCGTCGACGCCGAGCGCCGCGGCCTCCGCCACGTCGGCCACGGTGACGTCGGCGCCGAAATCGACGAAGGCCGTCCGGGCGGCCTGCGGGTCGAGCCCCGACATGTAGAGATCGAGGCCCCCGTCGGGCTCGTCGGCCGGGATCTCAGCGAGGGGCGGGGCCGCGGCCAGTCCGACTTCGAGCCGCCGCGCAGCTTCGGCGCCCGCCGCCGCGCCGCCCGCCAGCGCGTCGCGCGCGTTGAAGCCGGAGGCGGCCACGATCACGCGGTCGCAGGCCTCTCCGAGCTCCGATCGGGCCGCAAGGCCGCCCGACACGACGAGAGCGTCCGCGAACAGAGTCCGCGCGCCGAAGCCGTCGCGGTTCGCCGCGCGCACCGCCTTCAGCCGCTCGCCGCTCTTGTCCGTCTCGACCCCTGTCGCCACGCTCGCGAAGCTCATGGACACTCCCGCCGCTTTGGCGACGTCGACCGCCGGCCCCTGCGGGTCGTCGCGGGCGTCCAGGATCATCTCGACCTCGACGCCCGCCTCTTTCAGATCGACGGCGGTGCGGTAGCCCTCGTCGCCGGTGGTGGCGACCACCACCCGCCCCCCCGGCGCGACCGCATGGCGGCGCAAGAGCGCTCGCGCGGTGGTCGCCAGCAGGACGCCGGGACGGTCGTTGTCCGCGAACGGCAGCGGCCGCTCGCGCCAGCCGCTCGCGACCACCACGAGCTGGGCCGCGACGCGCAGCAGCCCGTGCTGCCCGCGCACGCGCTCGATCAGCTGGACCGAGCCGGAACGGTCGACGTGGATGGCGCGCGTTCCCAGCCAGAGAGCGCCCCCGTCGGAAAGGTCCCCCGCCGCGTGCGCGACCCAGGCCCCGGGCGACAGCCCGTCGATCCTTCCGTCGTAGAGGTCCGCAAGCCCGCCTGCGCGATGGCTCGCTTCGGCGACGCGCACATGAAGGCCGGCGGATCGGGCGGCTTGCGCCGCGGCGAGGCCGGCGAGGCCGGCGCCGATCACGAGCACGTCGCAGCTCTCGAACCGCGCGGCCATCCGGGGAGCTAGCTCTCGCGTCGTCGGGATCGGCAGCGCCGCCTGCCGGCTCACGCGCTCGAACAGTCGTCGCCCAAGGCTCGGCAGCCGGCTTTCGGGGCCGAGCGCCGCCCGCGCGCCGAACGCCAACGGCGAACGCGTGACCAGCCCCGGAGACGTTCGGAACGTCGCTCCTTCGCTGAGGAGCAATTCGTCCGCGGGCCGCAGGTCATGCTCCCCCTCCGCCGCCGCCCAGGCGACGGCGTCGTCGAAACCGAGCGCGGTCAGGCCGCGCGGCCGCCCGAGCAGCGGGCTTCGGCCGAAGACAGCCCGTCCGCTTGCAAGCAGCGCGCTCGCCAGCGTGTCACCGTAGAGGCCCGTGCGCGGCCGCCCGTCCAGCCGGAAGCCGATCGGCTCCGTGCGGTCGACTGCGGAGCCAAAGCGGGCCGGCGCCGTCTCGGGAAGGCGGTGCGGGCCGCTCATCGCACGAACTCCAGATTGCGGGGGGAAGCTCGACGGGTCGGCGCGAAGGCGTCGAAGGCCGCGTCGCGCGTCCGGCCCGCAAGCTCGCCCGCAAGATGGTCGGCGACCGCCAGCGCCGGCGAGAGCGCGTCGCGTCCGAAGCCGAGCGCCAGCCACAGGCCGTCGATCTCCGCGGGGCCCACCTGCGCGCGTCCGTCGACCCCACGCCACACCGTCACCGGCTCGACGCTCGCAATCTCGAGGCCGCCGAGCGCCGGGGCGAGGCGCATCGCCTGCTCGGCGAGCGTTTCGGCGCCGAGCGGCCCCGACAGCGTAATCGCGCCTGTCAGATCGCGCGTGATGGCGAGATCGTCCGCGACCAGCGCCGCGCCGATCGCCGCCGCGCCCGGCTGCGTCACCAGGGTCATCCGCTCGTCCCGCGTCAGCGACAGCCGTCCGCGCCCCTCGCGCACGAGGCGGATCGCCGAAGCGTCGTCGGCGAGCACCACAGCGCCGGCGCGGATGAAGCGGCCGTCGATCTCGACGCCGACCGCGGCCGCGCCGTCTCGCGCCAGCGCCATGGCGGGCGCGTTCGCGCGCAGGGTCGCTCCTGCGGAGCGCGCGTCGCGCGCGAGCGCCACCGCGAGGACGTCGGGCCACAGAATGGCCGCGGCGGGCTCGAACAGCGCAGGGGCGGCGTTGTCATGAAGCACGGGCGACAGGGCCTGCGCCTCCTGAGCCGGCACCATCCATGAGCGGGCTCCCAGCGGCTTGGCGGCGGCGGAGGCGCGCCGCAGCGCCTCGAGCGTCAGTCCGTCAGGCGCGAGAGTGAGACAGCCGACGACCTCGGGCCAGGGCGACGGCGACAGCCGCCGCGCCAGCTTGGCGAACTGAGCGGGAGCGTCGGCTTGGATTTCAGCGCGCGCGCGATCGTGATGGACGCCCCGCACCAGCGGAAACGCCCGCTCGGCGGCGGACGCCGCGATCTCGCCCGGCGCCAGCAGCGCGACGCCGGCGCCCTGGCGCGCGCAGGCGCGGGCGACCGCGAGCGCGAGCGCGCCGCCGCCGATGACGACGACGTCGTAGCCGTCGGCCAAGGCCGGAGCAGGCTCAAGCGCAAGAGACGGGGGAGGCGGGCGAAACCGGGCGATCAGCGAGTGAAGGGTCAATGCTCTGTCGTCATCGGCGTGGGGCCACGGGACCATGCGGCCCGGGGGAGCCTGCGCCGCATCCTAACCTGAGCTTTCGTCGCCTTCAGCCCCGTTCGGAGTCATTTTAGAAGGAAGCGGAAAACCTCAACGGCTCCGCGGCCGCAGCCGCCACGGCGCGACCCCATGTCGCTTCTCGCGGCGGGCTTGCGTCGTTATGTCGTGGCGCACAGGGAGAAACGGACCCGAAGATGGCCCTCTGGATCGTACTGGCGCTCATGACGGGCGCGGCCGCGCTCGTCGCGATCGCGCCGCTCGCGCGCCGCCGCGCGCCTGTGGACGCCGGCGCAGGCGACGTGGCGGTCTACCGCGACCAGCTCGACGAGCTTGCGCGCGACCACGCTCGGGGGCTGATTGGGGACCGGGAGTCGGAAGCCGCGCGGGCGGAGGTCGCCCGCCGCCTCCTCGCGGCTTCTGCGGCGCAGGGGGCGGGCGCCGCGCAGGATTCCGCCGCCGCCGTGCGCCGCCGCCGGATCGCTGCTGCGGCGGCGCTCGTGGTGCTGCCGGCCGTGTCGCTGGGCGTCTATGGCGCGCTCGGCCGGCCGGACGTGCCGGACCGCCCCCTCGCGGCGCGTCTGCAGGCGCCGGTCGACCGAAACAACGTCGCCGAGATGGTCGCGCGCGTCGAAGCGGCGCTGGAGAAGGACCCCAACGACGGCCGCGGATGGTCGGTCGTCGGCCCGATCTACATGAGGCTCGGCCGTTATGACGACGCGGCGGAGGCCTTCGCGCAGGCGATCCGCCTGCTCGGCTCCTCGGGCGACCGCGAAGCCAATCTCGGCGAGGCTTTGGTCGCCAAAGCCGACGGGGTCGTGACCGACGACGCCCGCGCCGCGCTCGAACGCGCGGCGGCGAGCACGCCGCCGTCGATCAAGGCGGCGGTCTATCTCGCCCGCGCCGCAGCCCAGGACGGCGACCGCGCCGCGGCGCTGAACCGCCTGAAGCCGCTCTACGTGCAGGCGCCGGCGGACTCGCCCTATCTCGAGGGCCTCAGGGACGAGTTCCAGCGGCTCGCCGCGCCGCCCGCCCTGCCGATGCCGTCGCAGGAAGAAGCGCAGGTCGCCCGCACCGCCGAAGAGCGCATGGCGCTGGTGCGCGGCATGGTGGATCGTCTGGGCGAGCGGCTCGCGACCGACGGCGGCGACGTCGGGGAATGGCTCAAGCTGGTGCGGTCGCGAACGGCGCTGGGCGACGAGGCCAAAGCGCGCGAGGCGCTTGCTTCGGCGCGGGCGAAGTTCGCCGCCGACCCGCAGGCCCAGACCCGGCTGGAGGCGCTGGCCCTCGGGCTTGGTCTCGAAGGCCGAGGCGCGTAAAGGGTACCGAGATGACGATCGACGCCGCGCCCTCCGCCTTTCCCTCGCCCCGCCGCCGCGGCTCCTCCCGCAAGCGCCGCCGGTTCGCGCTGTTCGCGCTGGTCGGCCTCGTGCTCTCGGCGGCGACGGCGCTTGTGCTCTACGCGCTCGACGACACCATCGTGTTCTTCCGCACCCCGAGCGAGATCGCCAAGATGGACGTGACGCCCGGCCAGCGCTTCCGGCTGGGCGGGCTCGTGAAGCACGGCTCGATCGTCCACGAGGGCTCTACGGTGCGCTTCGTCGTGACCGACAACGCCAGTGACATGAGCGTGACCTACTCCGGCCTGCTGCCGGACCTCTTCCGCGAGGGGCAGGGCGTGGTGACCGAGGGCTTCGTGCAGCCCGAAGGCGGCTTCAAGGCCGACAACGTGCTCGCCAAGCACGACGAGAATTACATGCCGAAGGACGTGGCGGATCGGCTCAAGGCGCAGGGGCTCTGGAATGAGGGCCAAACGCCCGGCCAGACGCCCGCCGCCGCGCAGGGAGCCGCCAAGTGATCGCTGAGATCGGCCACTACGCGCTGGTGCTGGCGCTGGCGCTCGCCCTTCTGCAGTCGGCGCTGCCGGTGTGGGGCGCGCGCGCCCGCGACGCCGCGCTGATGGGGCTCGCGAGCCCTCTCGCGCTTGGCCAGTTCGTGCTTGTGGCCGTTTCCTTCGCGGCGCTGACCCACGCTTATGTGACTTCCGACTTCTCGCTTCTGAACGTGATCGAGAACTCCCATTCGGCGAAGCCCCTGATCTACAAGATCTCCGGCGTATGGGGGAACCACGAGGGCTCGCTGCTGCTCTGGGTGCTGATCCTCACGCTGTTCGGCGCGCTGGTCGCCGCCTTCGGACGCAACCTGCCGGACCGCCTGAAGGCCGACGTGCTCGGCGTGCAGGGCATGATCGGCGTGGCCTTCCTGCTGTTCGTGCTGCTGACCTCGAACCCCTTCACCCGGGTCGATCCGTCGCCGCTCGAAGGCCAGGACCTCAATCCGCTGCTGCAGGATCCCGGCCTCGCGATCCATCCGCCGCTGCTCTACGTCGGCTACGTCGGCTTCTCGATGGCGTTCTCCTTCGCCGTCGCCGCGCTGATCGAGGGCAAGGTCGACGCGGCCTGGGCGCGCTGGGTGCGCCCGTGGACGCTGATGGCGTGGCTGTTCCTGACGCTCGGCATCGCGATGGGCTCCTACTGGGCCTATTATGAGCTCGGCTGGGGCGGCTTCTGGTTCTGGGACCCGGTCGAGAACGCCTCCCTGATGCCGTGGCTCTCCGGCACCGCGCTGCTGCATTCGGCGGTCGTCATGGAGAAGCGGGACGCGCTGAAGGTCTGGACGATCCTGCTCGCGCTGCTCACCTTCGCGCTGTCGCTGCTCGGCACCTTCCTCGTCCGCTCGGGCGTGCTGACCTCGGTCCACGCCTTCGCCGTCGACCCCGCGCGCGGCGTCGCGATCCTGATCATTCTGGCGGTCTTCGTCGGCGGAAGCCTGGCGCTCTACGCCATCCGGGCGCCGGCGCTGAAGCAGGGCGGGATCTTCGCGCCGGTGTCGCGCGAGGGCGCGCTGGTGCTGAACAACCTGTTCCTGACCGCCGCCACCGCGGCCGTCTTCGTGGGCACGCTCTATCCGCTCGCGCTCGAGGCGGCGACCGGCGAGAAAATCTCGGTCGGCCCCCCGTTCTTCAACAACACCTTCGGCCCGCTGATGCTGCCGATCATGCTGGTGATGCCGTTCGCGCCGCTGCTCGCCTGGAAGCGGGGCGACGCGACGAGGGCGGCGCGCGGCATGGTGGGCGCGGTCGGCGTCGCGGTGCTCGCCACGGTGCTGGTCGCGGGCTTCGTGCAGGGCGGTCCGACGCTCGCGGCCCTCGGCGTCGGCCTCGCGCTGTTCGCGATCGTGGGCGCCTTCTCCGAGGTGATGGAGCGGACCAAGCTGTTCCGCGCGCCGCTGGGCGAAAGCCTGCGCCGCGCCAGGGGACTGCCGTCGTCCAGCTGGGGCGGGGCGCTCGCCCATGCCGGCATGGGCGTGACGCTGCTCGGCGTCGTGGCCGCCACCGCATGGTCGAGCGAGGTCGTGCTGGCGATGCGGCCGGGCGAGCAGATCGACTTCGCCGGCCGGCAGATCGCGTTTCAGGGCGTCGAACAGCGGCCGGGGCCGAACTACCGCACGACTGCGGCCGAGCTCGTGGTCCGCGAGGGCGGGGTCGAGGTCGCCCGGCTGGAGCCGGCGCGCCGCCTCTACACCGCGCGCAAGATGGACCTGACGGAATCGAGCATCGCCACCTTCGGCGTGTCACAACTCTACGCCGCGATGGGCGAGGAGCGCGGCGACGGCAAGACCGCCCTGCGCATCTCCTACAAGCCGCTCGTTACGCTGATCTGGCTCGGCGCGATCGTGATGGCCTTCGGAGGCCTGCTGTCCCTCGCCGACCGCCGCCTGAGGGTCGGCGCGCCGCGCAAGGCCGCGCGGGCTTCGCCCGCGCTGCAGCCCGCGGAGTGATCGTGAGCAAGCTCGTCATCCCGGATGGTCGGAAGCGGACCCGGGATCGTAGGTCGGCGCAGGCTCCTGAAGGCGCCCGTGCGCGGACGGGGATCCCGGCTCTCCGCTTCGTTGCCGCCGGAATGTCGGCAGCTTGCCTCCTGCTCGCGCTTCCCGCCTTCGCCGTCCAGCCAGGCGAGGAGCTCGCCGACCCGGCGCTCGAATCCCGCGCGCGGGCGTTGAGCTACGAGCTGCGCTGCATGGTCTGCCAGAACCAGTCGATCGACGACAGCGACGCCCAGCTCGCCAAGGACCTGCGGCTCCTGGTGCGCGAGCGGATCAAAGCCGGCGACAGCGACGCGCAAGTTCTCGATTTCCTGGTCGATCGTTACGGTGAGTTCGTGCTGCTGAAGCCGCGCTTCCGCCGGGACACCGCGCTGCTCTGGCTGTTCGCGCCGGGCGTGCTGGTCGTGGGGCTCGCGGGCTATCTCGTGTGGGCTCTCCGCTCGCGCCGCCGCGACGGGCCCGCCGACGCCTTGACCGCGGAGGAGCGCGCCAGGCTCGAAGCGTTGCTCGCCGAAGACCGCGACGCCTCGCGGACCGTCTGAATCAAGGCGATTTCACGGCTTACGCACATTTCATCCGCCCGACAGGATCGCGTAAGGCGGACGGGCTGAATGTCTCTCCCCGAAGGCCCATATGGCCCTGCAGGATCACCTCTGCGGAGAGACGCTCAAGATGTCGACTGAACCCGAATTCACCACCAAGACGCCGCGCGGCTTTCTGAAGCGCGGACGCAAGACCCTTCTCGTCTCCGCGCTGGCGCTGGGCGTCGCCGGCGCGCTGGGCGGCGAGGCGCTGACGACCGCCGTCGCGCCGGCCTTCGCGCAATCGACCGAGATCAACCCCGCGCCCGCGCCGGCGCTTCCGAGCTTCTCGGGGATCATTGAGCGGGTGAAGCCCGCCGTGGTGAGCGTGCGCGTGAAGGGCGTCGACCCGACCAAGGTCGCCGGCGGCGACGACAGCGGGCCGCAGTCCGGTCCCGGCTCGATCCCCGGGCTCGACCAGCTTCCCGACGATCACCCGCTGAAGCGCTTCTTCAAGCAGTTCGGTCAGCAGGGCGAAGGCGGTCCGAAGCGGTCGCCGCGCAAGTTCGGCATGTCGCAAGGCTCGGGCTTCTTCATCTCGGCCGACGGCTACGTCGTGACCAACAATCACGTCGTGCAGGGCGGCCAGGACGTCGAAGTGCTGACCGACGGCGGCGACACGCTGAAGGCCAAGGTGGTCGGCACCGACAGCCGCACCGACCTCGCGCTGCTCAAGATCGACGGCGCGAAGAAGGAGTTCCCCTTCGTGAAGTTCGACAGCGCCAAGGACACCAAGGTCGGCGACTGGGTGCTTGCGGTCGGCAACCCCTTCGGCCTCGGCGGAACCGTCACGGCCGGCATCGTCTCGGCCCGCGGCCGCGACATCGGCGCCGGACCCTATGACGACTTCCTGCAGATCGACGCCGCCGTGAACCACGGCAACTCCGGCGGCCCGACCTTCAACCTGAAGGGCGAAGTGGTCGGCGTGAACACCGCGATCTACTCGCCGTCGGGCGGCAACGTCGGCATCGCCTTCTCGATCCCGTCCGAGGTGGCCGCCGACATCGTCCAGAAGCTGAAGTCCGAGGGCAAGGTCGCCCGCGGCTACATCGGCGTGCAGATCCAGCCGGTGACCGAGGACATCGCGGACAGCCTCGGCCTTAAGAAGGCGGAAGGCGCGCTGGTCGCCGAGGCCCAGAAGGGCACTCCGGGCGAGCAGGCCGGCCTCAAGTCCGGCGACACGATCCTCAAGGTCAACGGCGAGACCGTCGAGGCCGCCCGCGACCTGTCGCGCAAGATCGGCGGAATGGCGCCCGGCACCAAGGTGCAGCTCACCTATTGGCGCGACGGCCGCGAGCAGACCACCGAGCTCACGCTCGGCAAGCTGCCCGAGACCCAGGAGGCTTCGCTTAAGACCCAGGACGACGAGGACAGCAACGAGCCGTCCGCCAACGTCAAGCTCGGCATCCAGGTGACGCCGGCCTCGAAGGTCGCGGGTTCGGGCGACAAGGGCCTCGTGGTCACCGGCGTCGACGACGACGGCTCGGCCGCCGGCAAGCTCGAATCCGGCGACCTGATCCTGCAGGTCGGCGACCGCGAGGTGTCCAGCGCCCGCGACGTCACCGCGTCGCTCGACGCCGCCCAGAAGGGCGGCAAGAAGTCGGTCCTGCTCCGCGTCAAGCGCGGCGACGCCACGCGCTTCGTCGCCATCGAGATCGGCCGCGGATAAGTCCCGCGGCTGACGCGGGGACCTAGGCGTCGATCGCGCCCCCATCGACGACGCCGGGTCTTCCGCAGGCGACCGGCGGACGGTTGTGTCCCGTGACCGTCCGCCGCTCGTCGCCGATAGGCCCTCCGGAGGTTCGACCCTCTCCTCCGGAGGGTCCTTTTTCCACCCTCGTTCAAGCTTCTGGGCCAGCGCTCGCGAACCCGCTTGCGGCGGCCTGAAAGGCGGGCCATGACCACGGCCATGAAGCTCCTGATCGTCGAAGACGACCGCGAAGCCGCGGCCTATGTCGTCAAGGCCCTAACCGAGGCCGGCCATGTGGCCGATCACGCGGCGGACGGCCTCGACGGCTACGCGCTCGCCTCCGCGTCGAACTACGACGTCCTCGTCGTCGATCGCATGCTGCCGAAGCTCGACGGCCTCTCGCTGATCGGTCGATTGCGCGCCGAGGGCGCGACGACGCCGGTGCTGATCCTCTCGGCGCTGGGCCAGGTCGACGATCGCGTCGACGGGCTTCGCGCCGGCGGCGACGACTACCTCACCAAGCCCTACGCCTTCGCCGAACTGCTCGCCCGCGTCGAGGCGCTCGCGCGGCGCGGGGCGGCGGGCGCCGGCGACACGGTCTACAGGGTCGGCGATCTCGAGATCGACCGGCTGTCCCACACCGTGACGCGCGCCGGCCAGGAGATCGTGCTCCAACCCCGCGAGTTCCGGCTGCTCGAATACCTCATGCGCAACGCCGGGCAGGTCGTGACGCGCACCATGTTGCTCGAGAACGTCTGGGACTATCATTTCGACCCGCAGACCAACGTCATCGACGTGCACGTCTCGCGGCTTCGCTCGAAGATCGACAAGGGCTTCGACAAGCCGCTGCTGCACACCGTGCGCGGAGCGGGGTACGTGATACGTGACGGCGCTCGGTAAGCTTCTCCGCACCACAGCCTTCCGGCTGGCGCTCGCCTATCTCGTCGTCTTCGCGACCCTTTCCGTCGTCGTTCTGGCCTATGTGTCGTGGCACGCGAACGCGCTGATCGCGGCCCAGCTCAACGCCACCGTCAACGCCGAGATCACCGGCCTCGCCGAGCAGTACCGCCAGGGCGGCATCCGCAAGCTGGTGGCGACGGTGGAGGAGCGCTCCAACCGCGGCGCCGGCACGCTCTATCTCTTGACCACCTTCGCCGGCGACGTGCTGGCCGGCAACGTCGTCGGCCTGCCGGACGCGGCGCTCGCGGAGCAGGGCGAGCGCGAGCTGCCTTATCAGCGAGCGGGCGAGGCCGCGGTCGCGCCCTATCCCGCCGTCGTGCGCGTGTTCGTCCTGCCCGGCGGCTACCGGCTGCTGGTGGGCCGCGACACCGAGGAGCGGGAGCGCCTCTCCGGCGTCATAGCCAACGCTGTGCAATGGTCGCTGGCGCTCGTCGTGGTGCTCGGGCTCGCAGGTGGGGTGTTCGTCGCGCGGCGGGTGCTGAACCGCATCGACGCCATGACCGACACCGTGCGCGGCATCATGGCCGGCGACCTTTCGGGCCGGCTCGCCGTCACTGGCCTGGATGATGAGTTCGACCGCCTCGCCCAGGCCACGAACGCCATGCTCGACCGGATCAACGAGCTGATGGCCGGGCTGAAGGAGGTCTCCGACAACATCGCCCACGACCTCAAGACGCCTCTGAACCGGCTGCGCAACCGGGCTGAGGCCGCGTTGCGCGACGCCCGTAGCGAGGACGACTGGGCGGGCGCGATGGAGCGCGTGATCGCCGACACCGACGCGATGCTCGGCATCTTCAACGCGCTGCTGTTGATCGCGCGCGCTGAATCCGGCGGCGCCCGCGACCAACTTGCCCCGGTCGACCTCGCCGACATCGCGGGCAGCGTGGCCGAGCTCTACGAGCCGCTGGCGGAGGAGCGGGGCGTGGCGCTGGTGGTCGAGACGCCGGAGCCGATCCAGGCGCTCGGCAACCGCGAACTGATCGGACAGGCGGTGGCGAACCTGATCGAGAACGCCTTGAACTATGGCGGCTCCAACGGGGAGGTGAGGGTGACCGCGCACGGCGAGGGCGATCTCGCCCGCATCGTGGTCGCCGACCGCGGGCCTGGCATCCCGGACGCGGACAAGGCCCGGGCAATGGATCGCTTCGTGCGGCTGGACACCTCGCGCTCGCGGCCTGGCTCAGGTCTCGGCCTCGCGCTGGTGTCCGCCGTCGCCCGACTTCATGGCGGCGCGTTGACGCTCGCCGACAACGAACCGGGCCTGCGGGCGGTCCTCACCTTGCCGATCCAGGCGCAAGCGTTGCCGCCGCCCGCGCCTCCGGCGTTGCCGGCGCCGAGCGCCGGCGCCAAGGCTGCGGAGTAGCGGCCGCCTCAATCACGCCTTTGGCTAGGTCTCCCTCATGCGGCCGGCTGCTAAGGTCGCGCGAAAGGGAGGACCGGCGATGACCGCACGCAAGACGGCCGCGCCCGCATCGGCGCAGGACAACCGCGCGCTCGCAGCGAGGCTCGCGATCGCCGCCCAGCCGGCGGAGCCGAAGGCCGCCCGCGCGGCGGTCGCCGCTTTGCTGCGCGACGCGCCGGCGCTTGCGGAGTCGGCGTCTTCGGCCCCGGCCCAGGCGCTCCTCGAGGCGGTCGCCGACGGCTCGCCGTTTCTCTGGGGTTTGATCCTCCGCGATCCAGCCCGCGCCGCCGCGCTGTTCGAGGCCGAGCCGGAACGGAGGCTGGGCGAGATCGTCGAACGCATCACGGCGGCCGCCGCCTCGGGCGACGAACGGGCGGCTCTCGCCCGCGCGCTGCGCCGGGGCCGCGCGGAGGCGGCGCTGCTGATTGCGTTCGCGGATCTCGGCGGAGTGTGGGACTGCGCCGAGGTCACCCGCGCGCTGTCCGACGTCGCGGACGCCGCGATCGCCGCTGCGCTGCGCTTCGCGCTCCGAGAGGCCGCGGCCTCGGGGAAGCTGCACCTCCCGGACATCGCGGACCCGGAGACCGGTTCCGGGCTGTTCGTGCTCGGGATGGGCAAGCTCGGCGCGCGCGAGCTGAACTACTCCTCCGACGTCGACCTCGTCGTGTTCTTCGACCCGCTGGTCGCGCCGGTCGCCGAGGGCGAGGAAGCCGTCACGCTGTTCGTGCGGGTCGCCCAGAGCATGGCCAAGCTGCTGCAGGAGCGCACGGCGGACGGCTACGTCGCGCGCGTCGATCTGCGCCTGCGGCCCGACCCCGGCGCGACGCCGGTCGCGCTCTCCCGCGACGCCGCCATGTCCTACTACGAGACGGTCGGCCAGAACTGGGAGCGGGCCGCCATGATCAAGGCCCGCGTGGTCGCCGGCGACCGCGTGGCCGGTGAGTCCTTCCTGAAGGAGCTGCGGCCCTTCATCTGGCGCCGCTCGCTCGACCACGCCTCGATCTCCGACATCCACGCCATGAAGCGGCAGATCCACGCCCACAAAGGCCATGGCGCGATCGCGGTGGAGGGGCACAACCTCAAGCTCGGCCGCGGCGGCATCCGGGAGATCGAGTTCTTCGTGCAGACCCAGCAGCTCGTCGCTGGCGGCCGCGATCCCGAGCTGCAGACGCGCGGGACGATCGAGGGCCTCGCGAAGCTCGCGGACGCCGGCTGGATCACCGCCGCGGCGCGGGACGAGATGGGCGAGGCCTACGGCTTCCTGCGGACGATCGAGCACCGGCTGCAGATGGTCGACGACGCCCAGACCCATTCGCTGCCGGAGGACCCGGAGCGGCTGGCGGCCTTCGCCCGTTTCGCAGGCTTCGCCTCCCGCGACGCCTTCGCGAAAGCGCTGACGAAGCGGCTCAAGACGGTGCAGAAGCACTACGCCAAGCTGTTCGAGGACGCCCCACCCCTCGCGGCGGACGTCGGCAATCTCGTTTTCACCGGGGAGGCGGACGATCCCGGCACGCTCGAGACGCTGAAAGGCCTTGGCTATGCGGAGTCCTCGTCGGTCTCCGCCATCGTGCGCGGCTGGCATCATGGCCGCTACGAGGCGATGCGGTCCGCCCGCGCGCGGGAGCTTCTGACGGAACTCGTTCCCGCCATGCTGGTCGCCTTCTCGCGGTCCGGCCGTCCCGACGCCGCGCTGTTCGCCTTCGACAAGGCGCTGGAGCGCACCCGCTCGGGCGTGGCGCTGCTCGCGCTCATCCGCGCCAATCCGAACATCCTCGAGCTGCTCGCGGACGTGCTCGGCGCCGCGCCGAAGCTGGGCGAGACGCTCGCGCGCCGGCCGCGGGTGCTCGACGCGCTTACGGACCCGGCCTTCTTCGGCCATCTGCCGGACCGGGCCGAGCTCGACGCCCGGATTGCGGACGCGCTGTCGGAGGCGCGCTCCTACGAGGACCTGCTGGATCGCGCGCGGATCGCAGGGCAGGAGCTGAAAACGCTCGTGGCCTTGCGGGTCGCGGCCGGTGTCGTGCCGGTGGAGCAGGCCGCGGCCGCCTTCTCGCGCATCGCCGACGCGCTGACGACGGCGCTGTTCGCCGCCGTGGAGACAGAGCTCCGGAAGGCGCACGGCCGCGTCCCAGGCGGCGCGGCCGCGGTGGTCGCGCTCGGCAAGCTCGGCGGCGAGGAGATGACGGCGGCCTCCGACCTCGACCTCATCCTGCTCTACGACCATCCCGACGAGGCGACGGAGAGCGACGGGCCAAGACCGCTGGCCGCCAGCCAGTATTTCGCGCGGCTCACACAGCGCCTCGTCTCGGCGCTGTCGGCGCCCACAAGCGAAGGCGTGCTCTACGAGGTCGACGTGCGACTCCGCCCGTCGGGCCGCGCGGGACCGCTCGCGACGCGGCTGAAGGCGTTCGAGACCTATCAGGCGGAAGACGCCGAGACCTGGGAGCACATGGCGCTGTCGCGGGCGCGCGTGGTCGCGGGTCCCAAAGCGTTCCGCCGCAAGGTCGAGGCCGCGATCGCTGCGGCGCTCTGCGCGCCCCATGACAGGGCGAAGGTGCTGGCGGACGTCCGTGACATGCGGGCGCTGCTCGACGAGGAGAAGGGCGACGGCGGTCCCTGGAACCTGAAGCACGCGCCTGGCGGGCTCGTCGACGTCGAGTTCGCCGCGCAGGCGCTGCAGCTCGTCCACGCGCAGGAAAGGCCCGAGATCCTGCGGGCCTCGACCTTGGCGGCGCTCGCGGAAGCGCGGCGTCTCGGCCTTCTCGGCGAGGAGGACTACGAGGCGCTGGCTTCGGGCGGGCGTCTGCAGCAGGACCTCACGCAGATCGTCAAGCTGGCGATCGACGGCGCCTTCGACCCCGCGAACGCCCCGGCCGGGCTCAAGCTGCGGCTCGCCCGCGCCGCCGCGGCGCCGGACTTCCGCACGCTGCAGGCGACTCTGAAGGAGGCGCAGGCGGCGGTGCGGGCCGCCGCCAAGCGGGTTCTGGCGGGGAGCTGAACGCCGTCAGGCGATCTTCTCTTCCGGCTCGATCGCCCGATCGGCGCGGACCGGGAGACGGACGAGCACCACGGTGCCGACCTGCAGGGTGGAGCGGATGCGCATGGTGCCGCCGTGGAGTTCGGTGAGCGAGCGCGAGATGGCGAGGCCGAGGCCGGAGCCCTTGTGGCTCTTCGAGAACTGGCTTTCCACCTGCTCGAACGGCCGTCCGAGCTTCGGCAGCGCGTCCTTCGGTATGCCGATGCCGGTGTCCTCGATGTAGAGGTTCAGCGCGCCGCCGACCGCGCGGGTGCGCACCGTGACCCGGCCGCCGGCAGGCGTGAACTTCACCGCGTTCGACAGCAGGTTCAGCAGGATCTGCTTCAGCGCCCGGCGGTCGACCTCCACCGTCACGCCGGTCGCGGCCTCGGCCCTGAGCGCGATCGACTTCTCCTCGGCGCGGGGCGTGATGACGCGCATGGCCTCCAGCACGACCTTGTCGATGTCGATGGTCTCGTGCGTTAGGCGGAAGCGGCCGGCCTCGATCTTCGACATGTCGAGCACGTCGTTGATGACGTCCAGCAGGTGCTGGCCGCTCTCGCGGATGTCGCGGCAGTACTCATGGTACTTGTCGGAGCCGAGCGGCCCGAACATGCCGCTCTCCATGATCTCGGAGAAGCCGATGATGGCGTTCAGCGGCGTCCGGAGCTCGTGCGAGATGTTGGCCAGGAAGTCGGACTTCGCCTTCGAGGCGCTTTCCGCCTGGCTCTTCTGCTCGGCGTATTTCTCGGCGAGGTCGGCGAGCTGCTGCGCCTGGACCTCGAGCGTCTGACGCGATTTGCGCATGTCGGCGACGTTCGCCATCAGCGCCCGCTCGCTCTCCATCAGCCGCTCTTCCTGGCGCTTCAGCGAGGTGATGTCGGTGCCGACCGAGACGAAGCCGCCGTCCTTGGTGCGGCGTTCGTTGATGTGGAGCCAGCGGCCGTCCTCGATCTGCGCATCGTAGGTGCGCGCGCCTTCCTCGATGCGGCCCTCCGGCTTGACGTGGTTGAGGATCACCGGCTGACGGCCCGCGGCGATGATCGCCTCGCGGTGCGCGCCCGGCAGGATCGCCTCCTCGCGCAGCTCGTAGAGCTGCTGGAACTTCGAGTTGCACATGACGAGGCGGTTCTCGCTGTCCCACAGCACGAAGGCCTCGGAGATGGTCTCGATCGCGTCGCGCAGGCGCATGTCGGCGGTGGCCGTGCGCTCCTGAAGCGCGCGCTGCTCGGTGACGTCGACGCAGATGCCGATCAGGCGCGGGCCGTCGTCGCCGCGGTTGCGGACCAGTTCGGCGCGGGCGCGGAGCCAGATCCACTGGCCGCGGGCGTCGCGCACCCGGAACATGCGGTCGATGTTGGTGGTGACGCCGCGGGCCACCTCGTCGGCCAGTGCGTAGAAGTCGCCGTCGTCCGGATGGATCAGCGCGTTGAACTCGCCGAACGACACCAGCTCGTCGCGGGGGGGATAGCCGAGGAGCTCGAACAGCGAGCGGGACCAGAAGATGCGGCCGCGGGCGATGTCCCAGTCGAACAGGCCGCAGCGGCCGCGCGACAGCGCCGTGTCGATCCGCTGGCGGACGTGGTCATAGATCTGGTCGGCCTGGCGGGCGCGGGCGGCCTGCCAGTGGAAGGCGACGCCGAGCAGCGCCAGCACGAAGCTGGTGGACGCGTAGAGCGTGACCGAACTCGCGGTCGCGGAGCGCCAGGGCTCCAGCGCGGCCTCGACGTTCTGGACCATCGCGACTTGGCCGAGCCGGCCTTGGCCGAGATTGCGCACCGTCGCGAGCGCCTGAGCGCCCTCGGGCAGCGTCAGCGTCATCACGCCGGCGCGCTCGCCGAAGGTGGTCAGCGGCTGCGCGGCGCCGAGCAGGGTGACGAGGTCGGCCGGCAGCGATCCTTCGGGCGCCCCGTAGGCGGCGACGATGCGGCCGTTCTCGTCGGAGATGTAGTAGCGCCGACCGCGCTCGCCGGCGTTGCCGGGCAGCACGGCGCCCAGACGTCGCCCGACGTCGCCGCCGCGCTCCATGACCGGCGGCGCCTCATAGGCCGCGACGGCCGCCAGCATCGACATCTCGTCCGCCGCGGAGCGCAGGGCGCGGGCGCGGGCGTCGATCGTCTGCATCACGGCGCCCACGCCGACGATCAGGAGGAAGGCGATGATCAGGGAGGGGACGAGCTTGCGGAGCAAGGGTTCGGCGGAAAGCAGGCGGCGGTAGGCGGGGCGGCCGATCGACCGCGCCATGCCTTTTACGCTGAAGCTGCGCACAGGCATGCCTGCCACGTTGGCGCGCGCCATCGCGTCTGTCCTTCCGATCGACGATTGATTGAACGTCGACCGGAGATAATCCCGACAGCCCGATTCGACTTGGCTATTAGAATCAATACCTGCCGCGGCTGTCTAGTGCGAATTAACCCGCAGTTAATTACTTTTGAGAGGGCAGACGAAAAAGGCGAGTCGGATGAATCACTTGACCAAACGCCCGATTCATCCGAGCGCGCGCCGGACGATGTCGCCGACGTCCGGCGACAGGTCGGGAGCGGCGGCGACCGCGCGAAGCGCGGCCTCGGCCTTGCCGCGGCGGACCGGCTCCAGCGCTCTCCAGGTCTTGAAGGCGCCAAGGAGCCGCGCCGCCACCTGCGGGTTCGTGCCGTTCAGCTCCCGCGCCACCTCGGCGACGAAGGCGTAGCCGAGGCCGTCCGCGCGGTTGAACTGCGTCGGGTTGCCGGAGCCGAAGGCCCCGACCAGCGAACGCACGCGGTTGGGGTTGCGGATGTCGAAGGCCGGCGTCGTCATCAGCGCGCGCACCCGGTCCAGCGTGTCCGGCAGCGGGGCCGAGGCCTGGATCAGGAACCACTTGTCGATCAGCAGGGGATCGCTCTTGTAGCGATCGTGGAAGTCGGCCAGCGCCTCTTCTCGCGCGTCGGAGGCCGAGAGCGACAGCACCTGCAGCGCCATGATGCGGTCGGTCATGTTGGTCGCGCCGTCGTAGAGCGCCTTGGCGCGGGCGACGCCGTCCGGCGCGCCGCCGGCGGCGAGGTAGTCGAGCGCCGAGATCTTCAGCGCGCGGCGGCTGGCGGAGGCGGCGTCCGGCGAGTAGGGACCCTCGTCGACCAGCCGCTCGAAGGCGGCGGCCAGCGGGCCCGCGAGCCGGCGGGCGAGGTCGAGCTTCAGCGCCGCGCGGGCTGCGTGGACCGCGTCGGGATCGACGTCCTCGCCGATCTCGCGGGCGACGTCGCCCTCGCTCGGGAGCGCCGCCACCTGGGCCGCGAAAGCGTGGTCGGTCTCGGCCGGGTCGAAGGCGCGGGCGACCGCTTCCGCCAGCCGCGGCTCCTCCGGCGCGGGCGCGCCGGCGCGGAGAGCGCGGACGCGGGCGACGAGGTTGCGCAGCGCCACCGTCTGGCCGGCCTGCCACCGGTTGAAGGGGTCGGAATCGGCCTTCGCGAGGAACAGCAGATCGTCGTCCGAGAGATCCGTCGAGAGCTTCACCGGCGCCGAGAAGTTGCGGAACAGCGAGGCCGCGGGCCGCGCAGGAACCTGCTCGAACACGAGCGTCGTTTCGGCCTCGGTGAGCGCGAACACGGGGCCGGCGGGCGCCCCGCCGATCACCAGCGGCAAGTCTGCGCCGCCCGGACCCACAAGGCCCGTGACCATCGGAATGACGGCGGGCTGCTTGTTCGGCTGGCCCGGGGTCGCCGGCACGCGCTGCGTGGCCGTCACGGTGAAGGTCTTGGCCGCCGCGTCGTAGGCGGTGCGGACCGTCACCTCGGGCGTTCCGGCCTGATGGTACCAGAGCATGAACTGGCCCAGGTCGCGGCCGGAGACCTCGGCGAAGCAGGCGATGAATTGCTCGATGGTGCAGGCCTGGCCGTCGTGACGGTCGAAGTAGAGGTCCATGCCCGCCTTGAACGCCTCCGGCCCGATCAGGACCTTGAGCATGCGGATGACCTCCGCGCCCTTCTCGTAGACCGTCGGCGTGTAGAAGTTATTGATCTCGGCGTAGGCCTGCGGCCGCACGGGGTGGGCGAGGGGGCCGCTGTCCTCGGCGAACTGCGCCGCGCGCAGGTTGCGGACGTCCTGGATGCGCTTCACTGGCCGCGACCGCGTGTCGGAGGTGAACTCCTGGTCGCGGAACACGGTAAGGCCTTCCTTCAGGCACAGCTGGAACCAGTCGCGGCAGGTGATGCGGTTGCCGGTCCAGTTGTGGAAGTATTCGTGGGCGATGATCGCTTCGATGTTGGCGTAGTCGCCGTCGGTCGCGGTCTCGGGGCTCGCCAGCACGTACTTGTCGTTGAAGACGTTGAGGCCCTTGTTCTCCATCGCGCCCATGTTGAAGTGCGAGACGGCGACGACCATGAAGACGTCGAGATCGTACTCTCGGCCGAAGACCTCCTCGTCCCAGCGCATGGAGCGCTTGATGGCGTCGAGGGCGTAGGGGGCGCGGTCCTCCTTGCCGTGCTCGACGAACACCTCCACCGCGACCGTGCGGCCGGACTGAGTGATGAAGGTGTCGGAGACCTTGGCCAGGTCGCCCGCGACGAGCGCGAAGAGGTAGGACGGCTTTGGATGCGGGTCGTGCCAGACGGCGAACCGGCGGCCGTTCCCGGCGTCGCCGGTCTCCACCAGGTTGCCGTTCGAAAGCAGCAGCGGCGTCTCGTCGGCGGGCCCTTCGATCCGGGTGGTGTAGACCGCAAGCACGTCCGGCCGGTCGAGGAAGTAGGTGATGCGGCGAAAGCCCTCGGCCTCGCACTGCGTCGTGTAGGACGCATTGGAGCGGTAGAGGCCCATCAGGCGCGTGTTCGCGGTCGGATCGATCTCGGTGACGATCGTGAGCTCGAACGGTCCGCGCGGCGGGTTGGCGATGCTGAGCCGCTCCGGCGAGACGTCGATCGCGTCGGCCTCGAGCGCGGCGCCGTTGATCGCGACCGAGACCAGCTTGAGCTCGTCGCCGTCGAGCGCGAGCGCCGCGTCTTCGCGACCCTCCGGGTTCGGCCGCATCTTCAGCCGCGCCGTGACCCGCGTCGCGTGCGGGTCGAGGTCCACGTCGAGATCGACGGTGTCGATCAGGAAGTCCGAGGGGCGGTAGTCGGCGAGACGAACGAGCTGGGGATCCTCGGCGCGCATGGAAGCTCCGTCGGACGAGAGGGAATCAGGGCGTTCGGTTTAGGCCCGCGGCGCAGGGACGCGCAAGGCGGGCGGCAGCGCGCCGACGCTCAACTCCGCTCGGACCAGCGCGGCGGGCGCTTCTCCATGAAGGCGCGGACGCCCTCGGCGTGGTCGGCGGAGGCCGCGGCTTCCGTCTGCAACTCCCGCTCCAGGGCGAGCTGGGCGTCGAGGTCGTTGCCGGCGGAGGCGTTCAGCAGGCGCTTGGTCAGGGCCGTCGCGCTGGCCGATTGGCCGGCGAGCCGTTCGGCGATGGCGAAGGCCTCGTCCAGCAGCCGGTCGTCGTCGACCGCCTTCCAGATCAGCCCCCAGGCCTCCGCCGTCTCCGCCTTGATCGGTTCGGCGAGCAACGCGAGCGCCTTGGCGCGGGCCGCGCCCACCAGCCGCGGCAGCGTCCAGGAGCCGGCGACGTCCGGCGCCAGGCCGATCTTCACGAAAGCCTCCACGAACTCGGCCGACCGCCCCGCCACCACGATGTCCGCCAGCAGCGCGAAGTTCGCGCCGGCGCCGGCCGCGACGCCGTTCACGGCGGCCACGACGGGCAACGGCGAGGAGCGCATTTTCGCAATCACCGGCTCGTAGAAGTCGCGGAGGATGCGGCCGACGTCGCGCTCTTCCGGCGGCAGCGTCGCGATCAGCCCGATGTCCTGGCCCGAGCAGAAGCCGCGGCCGGCGCCGGTGATCACGATGGCGCGCACCGCCGCGTCGGCTTCCGCCGCGTCGAAGGCGGAAGCCAGCGCCGCCAAAAGCTCCGGCGTAAAGGCGTTGATGCGCGACGGCCTGTTGAGCGTGAACAGCGCGACGGCCCCGCGGCGCTCGACGAGAAGGCTCGGCTCGGAGGAGGTCTCGCCCATGGCTCGCGCGGTCCTGCTGTGTCGATCGGCGTCGCTACGAGACGGCGTTCCGCCTCACCGCGCAAGCCGAGGCTGGCGATCGAGCAGCGCGTCGATCTCCGCCCGCGTGGGCATCGAGCGCCCGGCGCCCGGCCGCGTGACCGACAGGCCCGCCGCGGCGCAGCCGAAGCGGGCGGCGTCGAGCGGCGGACGGCCTTCGGCGAGCGCTGCGGCGAAAGCGCCGGCGAAGCAGTCACCCGCGCCGGTGGTGTCGACGACGGGGCCGGCGTCGAGCGCCGGCGCGATCTCCGAGACGCCTGGCCCATGGACGAGCGCGCCGCGCGCCCCGAGCGTCACCACGGCGCAGCCCACGCCGCGGGCGATCAAGGCGTCGCCGGCCCGACGGGCGTCGTCGAGCGTTGCGACGGCGACGCCCGTCAGCGCCTCCGCCTCGCTTTCGTTGGGCGTAAGGTAGTCGCAGAGCCCCAGCAGGGCGTCGTCGAGCGGCGCCGCGGGCGCGGGATTGAGCAAGGTCGCGACGCCGGCCGACCGAGCGATCCGGAGGCCTGTGCGCGCGGCCGCGATCGGCTGTTCCAGCTGGGTCATGAACACGCGCGCGCCCGTGATGACGTCCCGCGCGGCCTCCGCGTCCTCCGCCGAAAGCGCCCCCGCGGCGCCGGGCTCGACGATGATGGCGTTCTCGCCGCCGTCCGACTGAACGAAGATGAAGGCCGCGCCGGTCGGGCGGCTGCGGTCCGCGATTACGGGGCCCGCGTCGACGCCGGCCGCGGCCCATTCCGATCGGGCGACCGCCGCGAAGGGATCGGCGCCGATGCGCGTGATCAGCGCCGCGTCCGCGCCGGCCTTGGCCGCTGCGATCGCCTGGTTCGAGCCCTTGCCGCCCGCGCCGAGCGAAAAGCCGTCCGCGAGCAGCGTCTCGCCGAGTTTCGGAAGCCTTTGGGCGCGGAATACGAGATCCGCCGCGAAGATGCCGAGGACGGCGACGCGCGCTCGGCTCACGGGGCCTCCGGCCGTCGGAACGCGACGAGGAGCGCGCCGATCGCGACGCTGAGCCAGCCAAGGATCATCAGCGTCCCGCCGGTCGGCGCCGCCATGGACCAAGGGCTCGCGCCGTTCAGCGCCCGCAGCGTGAGGTCGCCGCAGAACAGCAGCGTCCCGAGCGCGATGCCCCAGGCGGAAACGACGAGCCTGGCGCCGGCCGCGAAGGCCCGCGCCGCCGCCGCCAGCGCGATCAGGGCGGCCGCGTTCAGCATCAGGAAGTTCGATGCGGTTCCGAGCAGAGGGCTGTCCACCCGGTGCGCCGCGACGGCCGCGAGCGCGACGCCAGCGGCGCCGAAGAGCCCGGCGAAGAGGATGAGGAGGAGCGGGGAACGGGAGGGGGCATGCGACATGGCGCGCATTGTCCCCGCTTCGCCGCGCTTGGCAATGGCGGTCGCGCGCGCTCAAGCGGTCGACGGTTCCGCCAAACGAAAAGGCCCGCCTCGGAAGGCGGGCCTCGGGAGTGTCAGGCGGCCGACGTCACTTCTCGACGTAGGAGCCGTCCTTGAACTCGTAGAACACGTAGCCGGCGACCGTAGGATCGCCCTTCTCGTCGAACTTCACGTCGCCGACGATGGTCTTGAAGTTGGCCTTGTTCATTTCCGCGAGCACCTTCTCCGTGTCGGACGACTTCGCGGCCTTCAGCGCGTCGGCGTAGATCTGCACGGCGGCGTAGCTGTAGAGCGTATAGCCCTGCGGGTCGAAGTTCTTGGCCTTGAACTTGGCGACGACTTCCGCCGCCGAGGGCAGCTTGCGCTGGTCCGGCGGGAAGGTGAACAGGGTGCCTTCGCCGGCCTTGCCGGTGATGGCCCAGAAGTCGCTGGTGGCGAGCGCGTCGCCGCCGATCAGCGGAGCGTTCACGCCCTGCTCGCGGAGCTGGCGGACGATCAGGCCGCCTTCGGTGTGGTAGCCGCCGAGGTAGATGACCTCGACGCCGGCCTGCTTCAGCTTGGAGACGAGGGCGGAATAGTCCTTTTCGCCCGCGGTGATCGCCTCGTAGAGGGTCTCCTTGCCGCCGGCCGCCTGCAGCGCCTTCAGCGTCTCGTCGGCGATGCCCTTGCCGTAGGCCGACTTGTCGTGAAGGATCGCGACCTTCTTGCCCTTGAAGTTCTCGGCGATGTACTTGCCGGCGACGGCGCCCTGCTGGTCGTCGCGGCCGCAGATGCGGTAGATCGACGGTCCCGCGCGCTTGTCGGTGAACACGGGGTTGGTCGAGGCCGGCGAAATCTCGATGATGTCTTCTTCGGCGTAGACCGCGGAGGCCGGGATCGACGAGCCCGAGCAGTAGTGGCCGACCACGAACTTGACCTTCTCGCCGGCCATCTGGTTCGCGACGTTGACCGCCTGCTTCGGGTCGCAGGCGTCGTCGCCCACCTTCAGCACCAGCTTCTCGCCGTTCACGCCGCCAGCGGCGTTGATGTCCGCCACGGCCTGCTCGACGCCGTTGCGCATCTGGCCGCCGTAGACGGCGTTTGAGCCGGTCATCGGACCGACGACCGCGATGGTGACGTCCGCGTAGGCCGGCGTCGCCAGCGCCAGCGCAAGACCGGTCAGCAGACCGGCTGAAAGACGCGTCTTCATGAGAAATCTCCCCTGATGCGAAAGGCTGTTCCGGACGTCCGCGGATCTCGCCGCCCGCGCGCCGTCCATTGATTGCGCGTCGCCGCCAGCCTGTCACGCGGCGATCGCGTGAGGGCCGGCCGGAACCTCGTCATCGACCGGCCTTGGCGCGCCAGGCGAAGGGGCCGGCGCTCTCGTAGAGCCAGTCGTACTGCCGCGTCATCTGCCTCACGAGCCGCACGCGATGCCCGGCGAGCGCCAGCACCACCAGCACCACGAGGTCGACGACGAAATAGTGAAGCGTCAGCAGGCTGCCGCTGAACAGCGCGTAATGGATGAAGCGCACCGCCGCCGCGAGCGGGACCATCCAGGCCGCCGCCTTCCAAGCAGGCTCCCAGGAGCCGGCGACGGCGCGCCCCGCGAGCCACGCCGCCCCGCCGCCGAGGATCACGGTGACGAACAGGAACTCGGCGAGGGAGATCTCCCAGATCAGGCCCATCAGCGCCCGCCCTCCAGATAGGCCGCGCGCACCTCTTCGCGCTCCAGCAGCTCGCGGCCGGCGCCCGAGAGGGTGATGCGGCCGTTGACCATCACATAGCCGCGGTGGGCGAGCTTGAGCGCGTGGTAGGCGTTCTGCTCCACGAGGAAGACCGTCAGTCCCTCGGTCCGGTTGAGCTCCGCGATCACCGCGAAGATCTGCTTCGCGATCAGCGGCGCGAGGCCGAGCGACGGCTCGTCCAACATCAACAGGCGTGGCCGGCTCATCAGCGCGCGGGCGATGGCCAGCATCTGCTGCTCGCCGCCGGAGAGCGTGCCGCCGCGCTGGTTCGCGCGCTCCTTGAGCCGCGGAAAGATCTCGAACATGCGTTGCAGGTCGGCGTCGTAATGGGCGTAGCCGGTCACGGCGGCGCCCATCTTGAGGTTCTCGACCACGCTCATGCGCGGGAAGATGCGCCGGCCTTCGGGCGACTGGGCGATCTTGAGCTGGGCGATCTTGTGCGTCGGCGTGCGCGTGATGTCCTGGCCGTCGTAGACGATCGCGCCGTCGCGCGCCTGGGGCGCGCCGAAGATCGTCATCATCAGCGTGGACTTGCCGGCCCCGTTCGCGCCGATCAACGTCACGATCTCGCCCTCGCCGACGTCGACGTCGACGCCCTTCAGGGCGGCGATCGCGCCGTAGTAGGCGGTCACGCCGCGGATCGAGAGCAGGGGCTCCGTCACGACGACGCCTCCGCCGAGATTTCGTTCTCCACCGACTCGACCTCCTCGTCCTCGACGCCGAGATAGGCGGCGATGACCTTCGGGTCGTTGCGGACGTGCAGCGGCGCGCCGTCCGAGATCTTCTTGCCGTAGTCGAGCACGACCACGTGGTCCGAGATCTCCATCACCACGCTCATGTCGTGCTCGATCAGCAGAACGGCCGCGCCGTCCTCGTCCCGGATCGAGCGCAGGAGGGCGTTGAGCTCCAGCGATTCGCGCGGGTTGAGGCCGGCGGCCGGTTCGTCCAGGCAGAGCAGCACGGGCTCGGTGCACATCGCCCGCGCGATCTCGAGCCGGCGCTGGTCGCCATAGGGCAGGTCGGCGGCCGGATCGTCGGCGCGGTCGATCAGGCCGATGCGCTCGAGCCAAACCTTGGCCTTCTCGATCGCGGCCCGCTCGGCCTTGTTGAACCCCCCGATCCCGAGCACGCCGAGAACCGTGAGGCCCGACGCCTTCATCAGCGGCGCGTGCTGGGCGACCAGCAGGTTCTCGAGCGCGGTCATGCCGCCGAACAGGCGGATGTTCTGGAAGGTCCGCGCGACGTTGGCCTTGCGCGAGATCTGGTGGTCGCGCAGCCGCTCGAGCAGCAGCGGCCCTTCCTTGGACGCAAGGGTCAGCCGGCCGACGGTCGGCTTGTAGAAGCCGGTGATGCAGTTGAAGACCGTGGTCTTGCCCGCGCCGTTTGGGCCGATAAGCGCGGTGATCTCGCCGCGGCGCACGTCGAAGGAGACGTCGTTCACGGCGGTCAGGCCGCCGAAGCGCATGGTCAGCCGTTCGACCCGCAGCAGCAGCTCTGGCGGCAGAGCGGGGGCGTCGTCGATCATCCATGCCCCTCCTGCACGAGGGAGCCGGAGATCGCCTTCTTCTCCTTGAGGAACACGGACGGGCTGCGCGTCGAAACGAGCCCGCGCGGCCGCCAGATCATGATCAGCACCATGACCAGCCCGAAGGTGATCATGCGGTAGTCGCTGAACTCGCGGAACAGCTCG
Source organism: Methylopila sp. Yamaguchi (assembly GCF_002897035.1). Classification (GTDB taxonomy): domain Bacteria; phylum Pseudomonadota; class Alphaproteobacteria; order Rhizobiales; family Methylopilaceae; genus Methylopila. The sequence goes on along the minus strand of NZ_BAUX01000002.1, from coordinate 400,444 downwards.
AAGCCGCCGATCATCACCACCGCCGCGACCGCCACGCCGAACTGCGAGCCCATGCCGCCCAGCACGACGATTGCGAGGATCAGCGCGCTCTCCATGAAGACAAAGCTCTCTGGGCTGATGAAGCCCTGCCTCGTCGCGAAGAACGAGCCGGCGAAGCCCGCGAACATCGCGCCCAGCGCGAAGGCCGTCAGCTTGGTGTTCACGGTGTTGATGCCGAGCGATCGGCAGGCGATCTCGTCCTCCCGCAGGGCCTCCCAGGCGCGGCCGATCGGAAGGCGGCGCAGCCGGATGGTGACGAAGTTGGTGATGAGCGCGAGCGCCAGGATCAGGTAGTAGAGGAACACGATCCGGTGCAGCGGCGAGTAATCAAGCCCGAAGGTCGCCGCGAAGCCGTCGTCGCCGCGGTCGAAGTCCAGGCCGAAGAAGCTCGGCCGTGGGATGCCGGAAATGCCGTTCGGCCCCCCGGTGAACCAGTACCAGTTCAGCAGGACGATGCGGATGATCTCGCCGAAGGCGAGCGTCACGATCGCGAGGTAGTCGCCGCGGAGCCGCAGCACAGGGAAGCCCAGGATCACGCCCCAGAAGGCGGCCAGGATGCCGGCGAGCGGCAGGCAGACCCAGAACGAGAGCCCGAAGTACTGCGCCAGCAGCGCGTAGGAGTAGGCGCCGACGGCGTAGAACGCGACGTAGCCAAGGTCGAGGAGGCCCGCGAGGCCCACCACGATGTTCAGGCCCCAGCCCAGCATCACGTAGGTCAGCACGAGGATGCCGAGGTCGATCGCGTAGCGCTCGGTGAACGGCAGCATCGGCATCACCACAGCGCCGAGGATGGCGAGCGGCGCGAGGTACTTTGCGAAGCGCGCGAGCCGGGCCTCGACCTTCGGCGGGACGTAGCCCAGGGACTTCTTCCGGCCGGGCCGCCACAGCGTGAGGTTCAGCAGCAGGCGGCCGGCGAAGACGATCGCCACCGCGATCGCGACCCTGCCCCAGTGTTGCTCGAGCTCGATGCCGCTCTGGGTCTGCACGGTGACGAGGCCGAGCATGGGAGCCGCGAGACCGAGCGCGACCAGCGCCGCGAGGGCCGCGTCCTTGAACGCGACGGCGAAGACGGAGGGCGCGGCGGCGCCGGCGTGGGCGTCCGGCATCAGACCTTCTCGACCTCGGGCCGTCCGAGCAGCCCGGAGGGCAGGAAGATCAGCACGATGGCGAGGATCGAGAACGCCGCGACGTCCTTGTACTCGACGGTGAAATAGGCCGACCAGAAGGTCTCGATCAGGCCGATCAGAAGGCCGCCGAGCATGGCGCCGGGCAGCGAGCCGATGCCTCCGAGCACGGCGGCGGTGAAGGCTTTCACCCCTGCGACGAAGCCGATGTAGAAGTCGATGACGCCGTAATAGAGCAGGTACATGAGGCCCGCGACCGAAGCGAGCGCCGCGCCCATGACGAAGGTCAGCGAGATGGTTCGGTCGACGTCGATGCCGAGCAGCGCGGCCATCTTGCGGTCCTGCTCGCAGGCGCGCTGGGCGCGGCCGAGCGGCGTCTTCGACACGATCAGCGAGAACGCCACCATCAGCGCGATGGTCGTCACCACGATGATGATCTGCACGTTCGACACGTTGACGACGAAGCCTTCCGCCGCGCCGAACTGATAGCCGCCGGTGATGACGGGCGGCAACGGCTTCACCCGCGCGCCCTGGGCCACCTGCACCATGTTCTGCAGGAAGATCGACATGCCGATGGCGGAGATCAGCGGCGCGAGGCGGAACGAGCCCCGCAGGGGCCGGTAGGCGATGCGCTCAACCGTCCAGCCGTAGAGCGAGGTAAGCGCCATCGCCAGGATCAGCACGATCAGCAGCGCCAACGGCATGAAGGTGACGCCGAGCGCCAGCAGCGCCAGGAACACGATCAGCGCCATGAACGAGCCGACCATGAAGACGTCGCCGTGGGCGAAGTTGATCATGCCGATGATGCCGTAGACCATCGTGTAGCCGATGGCGATGAGCCCGTAGATCGAGCCGAGCGTGACGCCGTTGATGAGCTGCTGGAGGAAATATTCCATGCGCTTCGCGTCGTTCCCTCATGGTCACGGACGGCCGGCGCCCGTCGGATAGGCGGGCGCGCGACTTAGGCAGTTCTAGCGCGGGTCGCTCGCGCCGACAACGCGTGCGGCGCATCATAGCCGTCGAAATGTCGGATTGCTCGTGGACAACCCTCGGGCCGCGAAGCCGATTCTCCAAGCGTCGTAGGCGGGCCGGGCGAACCGCGCGCCTGGTCGCAGCGAAACGCTCTGGGCGGAGCCGGAACGGGGGGTTATCTTCGCCGCTCGGTCTCGTGGGGCGCGTGACCGTGGGTGCGATTGGGGTGGCGCGAGAGCGCCACGTCACGATGACGGGCGCGGACCGCGCTCGATCGGCAGGGGACGACTTACTGAGCATGGCGTATCGCTCGTTGATCATCGCCTTCGCCCTGGCGAGCGCCCCGCTCGCGGGGCGGGCGCAAGAGGCGCCGCAGGGCCCTGCGTCCGATTTCGCCGCCGCCTACGCGAAGGCCTTCGCCGACATCGACGCCTGCGTGACGCTGCGGGACGTCGCTCCGGGAGCCGAGCCGCGCACCTCGGACGCCCAGGCCTGCGCCGACCGGCTTCCGCCCTGCGCGACCTTCGACGTGCCCGTCACCGTGATCGCGCTCGACCGCGGCCTCGCGCCCGACGCCAACACGCCGATCCGCCGCGAGGCGACGCCGCCCGAGCAGGGCGTGACGCTGAAGGACGCGTTCCGCACGCCGGTGCCCTGGGTCTACGAGGAGATCGCGCGGCGGATAGGCCCGGACGCCTTCGGCAAGTCGCTTTCCGCGCTGCGCTACGGCGCGCCTGAGGTGACGACCCCAGTGGAGCGGATGGCGCTGGGTGAACGCCCCGGCGGGCCCCGCATCAGTCCGATCGAGCAGGTTGATTTCCTCGCCCGGCTAAAACGGGGCGAACTGCCGACGTCGGCGGAGTCGCAGGCGCGGACGGTCGAGGTGATTCCCTACGATCCGATACCGGATGGCCTGGTCGCTTGGAAAACCGGCGCCTGCGGCCCGGCGGACGGCGCGAAGACCGCCTGGGCGGTGGGCTGGGTCGACCGCGGCCGCCGCACCACCGTCTTCGCGGCCGTCGAACGGGGCGGCGACCAAGCCACGGGCGCCGACGCCCAACGCCGGATGCGGGTCTTGCTCGAGGATCTCGCTTTGACGCCTCGGGCCCAGTGACGCCCAAGCCTCGCAAGCCGGCGCGGATCGCGCTATCTGAGTGGCTCTGACGCGCTGAAAGGCTTCCCCATGACCGCTGGCCCCGATCTGCTGTCGATCGCGGAGGAGTGGGTGCGCGCCGGCCGCGGCGTCGCGCTCGCGACCGTCGTCGAAACCTGGGGCTCCGCGCCGCGACCCGTCGGCAGCCATCTTGTGATCGACGGCGACGGCCGCTTCGAAGGCTCCGTCTCCGGCGGTTGCGTAGAAGGCGCTGTGGTCGCGGAGGCGGCGGAGGTCATCGCCGACGGCGCTCCGCGGGTGCTGGAGTTCGGGGTCGCGGACGAGACCGCCTGGCGCGTCGGGCTGTCCTGCGGCGGCCGCATCCGGGTCTTCGTGGAGAAGGTCGCCTGACATGCCGCCGCTCGAGACGCTGATCGCCTTCGCCGTCGCGACGGCGCTGTTCGCCTACTTTCCCGGTCCCGCTCTGCTCTACACGGCCGCCCAGACGCTGGCGCGGGGCCGGCGCGCGGGCTTCATGGCGGCCTTCGGCATCCACATCGGCTGCTACGCCCACGTGATCGCCGCCGCGGCCGGGCTCTCGGCCGTGTTCCGGCACGTGCCGGAAGCCTACCTCGCGCTGAAGTTCGCCGGCGCGGCTTATCTGATCTGGCTCGGGGTCGGCATGTTCCGCCGGCCTAAGGAGGCGACGGGCGCCACTCCGGCCGCCGCGCCGAAGTCCGCCCGCCGCGCCTTCCTCGACAGCGTGGTGGTCGAGCTTCTGAACCCCAAGGTCGCCATCTTCTTCATCGCCTTCCTGCCGCAGTTCGTCGATCCCTCCGCCACGTTCCCGCTCTGGGCGCAGTTCCTGATCCTCGGGACGATCGTGAACCTCACCTTCTCCTCGGCCGACGTCGTCACGGTGCTCGCCGCGTCGTTCGTCGTGGGCAAGATGAAGCGGTCCGGCGGGGGCGGGCGCGCGGTGCGGTGGCTCGCGGGCTCCCTGCTCGTCGGCCTGGGCGTCAAGCTCGCGGCGGCGAAGGCATGAGGCTCGAGCTTCTCGCCGAGCTCAACGCGGCGCGCGCCTCCCGCCGCGCGGCCGTGGTCGTGACCGAGCTTCCCGGCGGCGCCCAGCGGCTGGTGCAGAACCCCGCGGGCGATCCGCTCGAGGCGGAGATCCGCGCGGCGATCCGCTCCGGCCGGAGCGGCGTCGTCGAGGCGGACGGCGCGCGCTGGTTTCTCACCGCCCACGTTCCCGCTCCCCGGATGGTCGTCACCGGTGCGGTCCACATCTCGCAGGCGCTGGCGCCGATGGCGGCTGCGGTCGGCTTCGAGGTGACGATCGTCGATCCGCGCACCGCCTTCGCGACCCCCGAGCGCTTTCCCGGCGTCGACCTGCGAGCGGAGTGGCCCGATGTCGTTCTGCCCGACCTGGCGCTCGACCCGTTCACCGCCTTCGCCGCGCTGACCCACGACCCCAAGATCGACGACCCCGCGCTGAAGGCCGCGCTCGACGCCGGCTGCTTCTATGTGGGCGCGCTCGGCTCCCGGAAGACCCACGCCTCGCGGCGCGTTCGGCTCGCCGCGGCCGGCGTGTCCGAGGACGCGCTGGACCGGGTGCGGGCGCCGATCGGTCTGCCCATCGGCGCGGCCAGCCCGGCGGAGATCGCGGTGTCGATCCTGGCCGAGGTGATCGCGGCGTTGCGCCGGCCGGGGGAGCGCATCCCTTGAGGTTCGGCTCCGTCGCCATCGAACAGGCCGTGGGGTCGATCGCCGCGCACGCCATCCGCGCTGACGGCTTCGTGCTGAAGAAGGGCGCCCTCGTGACCCTTGCTGACGTCGCGGAGCTCGGCCGCGCGGGCGTCCCTGAGATCGTAGTGGCGACGCTCGGCGCGGACGACGTGCCCGAGAACGAGGCGGCACATCGGATCGCGCGGGCGCTGGTGGGAGACGGCGTCCGCGTCGACGCGCCGTTCACCGGTCGCGCCAACCTGTTCGCCGATCGCGCCGGCGTGCTCGTGGTGAACCGCGCCGGCGTCGACGCGCTCAACAGGATCGACGAGGACGTCACCTTCGCGACGCTGGCCGAGCACGCCGCGGTCGCCGCCGAGGCCATGGTCGCGACCGTCAAGATCATCCCCTTCGCGCTGGACGAGGCGGTGGTCGCCCGCGCGGAGGCCGCCGCGCGCGCGCAGGGGCCGCTCGTCCGGCTGGCGCCCTTCGCGCTCACCCGCGTGGGCGTGGTCTCGACGCTGCTGCCCGGGCTTGCGCCCAAGGTCGTCGACAAGACGATCGCCACGCTCGAGCGGCGGCTTGCGCCGGCCGGCGCGCGGATCGTCGCCGAACTGCGCGTGCCCCATGACGAGGCGAGCCTCGCCCGCGCGATGGTCGAGCTGTCGCGCTTCCAGCCGGAGCTCGTGATCGTGTTCGGCGCCTCCGCCATCACCGACCGCCGCGACGTGGTGCCGGTGGCGATCGAGGCCATCGGCGGATCGGTCGACCGGCTTGGCATGCCGGTCGATCCCGGCAACCTGCTGCTGCTCGGCCGCATCGGCGAAGCGTTCGTGATCGGCGCCCCGGGCTGCGCGCGCAGCCCCAAGGAAAACGGCTTCGACTGGGTGCTGAACCGCCTGCTCGCGGGCCTCGCGGTCAGCGGCGACGACCTTACGGGCATGGGCGTCGGCGGCCTGCTGATGGAGATCGCCTCGCGCCCGCAGCCGCGCGCCATCCGCGAGGAGGGCCGGGCGAAGATCGCAGGTCTCGTGCTCGCGGCGGGGCGCTCGAGCCGCATGGGCGGCCCGAACAAGCTGCTCGAGGTGGTCGAAGGCCGGGCGCTGGTCCGCCACGCGGTCGAGGCCGCGGTCGGGGCGAAGTTGTCGGAGGTGGTGGTCGTGGTCGGCCACCAGCGCGCCGAGGTCGAGAGCGCGCTCTCAGGCCTCCCCGTGAGATTCGTCGAAAACCCGGCCTATGCGGACGGCCTTTCGACCTCGCTGAAGGCCGGGCTCACCGCGCTGGCGCCGGGCGTCGACGGGGCGCTCGTGATGCTCGGCGACATGCCGCGGGTGCCGTCGGCGCTCGTCGCGCAGCTCGCCAAGGCGTTCGATCCCCCCGCGGGCGCGCACATCGTTCTGCCCGTTCGCGCGGGCAAGCGCGGCAATCCGGTGCTGTGGGGTCGGCGCTTCTTCGACGAGCTTCAGGCGGTCGAAGGCGACGTCGGCGGTCGGCATCTGCTCGGAACGAACGTCGAGGCGGTGCGCGAGGTCGAGGTGGCGGACGCCGGCGTTCTGCTCGACGTCGACACGCCCGAGGCGCTGAGCGCGCTGCGCGCGGGCGGCTGAGCCGACAACAGGAGGAATCAGTCGGGCGGGCGCTTCCACCCCGCGTCCGGCTTCTGCGCTCCCGTCCGGCGGCAGCGCTCGGAGCAATAGCGCACGGCCTCCCAGTCCTTCGCCCACTTCTTTCGCCACGCGAACGGCCGTCCGCAGGCGGCGCAGACCTTGGTCTGCAGGTCGGACTTCGCGACGCCCTTCGGCACCGGCGGATCTCCCTCTTTGAACCGCGCCACTGCGGGTCTCGTAACGACCGGGACGACACCTCGGACCCTTGGGAGGCGCGACGGCATGGCGGACAGGACGCTCATCTACGGCGGCGCGGGCGGCGTCGGATCGGCGCTCGCGCGCGCGCTTCATGGGCGAGGGGTGGCGCTGCACCTTGCTGGCCGCGATGAAGCCAAGCTCGCGGCGCTGGCTGAAGAGCTCGGCGCGACCTTCACGGCGGGCGATGTGCTGGAGGACGCGACCTTCGAGCGCGCCACCGCGGAGGCGGCCGCCGACGGCGCGCTGGGCGGGCTGGTCTACGCCGTCGGCACCATCAACCTGAAGCCGCTCGCCAAGCTCACGACCGACGATTTCGAGACCGACTTCCGGCTGAACGCGCTGGGCGCGGCGAAGGCGGTTCAGGCGGCGCTTCCGGCGCTGAAGCGCGCGGCGGGGGCGCCGGCCGTGCTGCTGTTCTCCACCGTCGCGGTCCAGCAGGGCTTCGCCAACCACGCCTCGGTCGCAATGGCGAAAGGGGCGGTCGAGGGTCTCGTCCGGGCGCTCGGCGCCGAGCTTGCGCCGAAGATTCGGGTCAACGCGGTGGCGCCCTCGCTCACTGAGACGCCGCTCGCCGCGCCCCTGACCAGGTCGGAGCAAATGTCCGCCGCCATCGCCGCGATGCACGCCCTGCCGCGGCTTGGGCGGCCGGAGGACGTCGCGGCGCTCGGCGCCTTCCTGCTGTCTGAGGAAGCGTCGTGGATCACCGGCCAAGTGTTCGGCGTCGACGGCGGCCGCTCGACGCTGCGCACCAAGGGGTGAGGCGTCAGTCGTCCTCGCCGAAGACGATCCCCTTCTCGCGGGTCTTCAGCACGATCGGCAGGATCACAGCGAGCGCCGCGATCGTCAGCAGCACGGCGGAGATCGGCGAGGTTATCAGCACGGTCCAGTCGTTCTGGCTGATGGCGAGCGCGCGGCGGAGCTGCACCTCCGCCATCGGCCCGAGGATCAGGCCGATCACGACCGGGGCGATGGGATAGCCGAACACCCGCAGCCCGAAACCGAGCAGGCCGAGGGCGAGCAGGGAGCCCAGCTCGAACAGCGAGGGGTTCGCTCCCAGCGTGCCGAGCGTAGCGAACACCAGAATGCCGCCGTAGAGCCACGGCCGCGGGATCGAGAGCAGGCGAACCCACAGCCCGATCAGCGGCAGGTTGAGGATCAGCAGCAGCGCGTTCGCCACGAACAGGCTGGCGATCAGGCCCCAGACTAGGTTGGGCTTGGCCGCGAAGAGCAGAGGTCCGGGGTTCAGGCCGTACTGCTGGAAGCCCGCGAGCATGATCGCGGCGGTAGCGGAGGTCGGCAGGCCAAGAGTCAGCAGCGGCACGAGCGTGCCGGCGGCGGAGGCGTTGTTTGCGGCCTCCGGCCCCGCCACGCCCTCGATCGCGCCCTTGCCGAACTCCTCCGGGTGCTTGGTCAGCCGCCGCTCGGTGGCGTAGCTGAGGAAGGTCGGGATCTCGGCGCCGCCGGCCGGCATCGCGCCGATCGGAAAGCCGAAGGCGGTCCCGCGCAGCCACGGCTTCCACGAGCGCTTCCAGTCCTCGCGCGTCATCCAGAGCGAGCCCTTGATCGGCTCGATGGTCTCGTCCGCCGCGCCCTTGCGGGAGACCACGAACAGCGTCTCGCCAATGGCGAACAGCGCGACGGCCGCGGTGGTCACCTCGACGCCGTCGAGCAGGTCCGGCACGCCGAAGTCGAGCCGCGCTTGGCCGGACATCAGGTCGATGCCGACCAGGCCGAGCGCGAGGCCGAGGAACAGGCTGGTGAGGCCGCGCAGCGCCGAGTCGCCGAAGGCGGCGGACACCGTCGCGAAGGCGAGGATCATCAGCGAGAAGTAGTCCGCCGGCCAGAACGCCAGCGCCACGCTGACGACGTAAGGCGCGAGCAGCGCGAGGCCGAGCGTCGCGATCGCCCCCGCGACGAAGGAGCCGATGGCGGCGGTCGCGAGCGCAGGTCCCCCGCGGCCCGCGCGGGCCATCAGGTTACCTTCGAGCGCCGTGACGATCGAGGAGCTTTCGCCGGGCGTGTTCAGCAGGATCGACGAGGTCGAGCCGCCGTACATGCCGCCGTAGTAGATGCCCGCGAACATGATGAGCGAGCCCGCCGGATCGAGTTTGAAGGTGACCGGCAGCAGCAGCGCGACGGTGAGCGCCGGCCCGATTCCCGGCAGCACGCCGACGGCGGTGCCGAGCGTCACGCCGATCAGGCAGAACAGCAGGTTCGTGGGCTGCAGCGCGACCGCGAGGCCGCCGGCGAGCGAGACGAAGGCGTCCATCGGTCGCTCCTCAGACCAGCTTTTCGAGCGGGCCGGCCGGCAGCGTCAGCGCCAGGGCCTTTGTGAAGATGACGTAGAGCACGAACGACAGCGCGGCCCCGATCGGAATCGTCAGCCACAGCGGGCCGCGCCCGAAGCCGCGGGCCGTCATGCCGAACAGCACGCCGGTGGCGATCGAGAAGCCCGCGAACGAGAGCAGCACGATCTGCCCCACGAGCCCGCCGATCACCCAGAGCGCCGGCCCCATCTCCACCGGCGCCGCCTCGACGGCCTTGCCCCTGAGCGCGACGACGAGGTTTGCGAGCCCGAGCAGCGCGAGGCCGATCGCGATCGCCCAGGGAAAGGCCCGCGGCCCGATGCCGGGACCGAAGGTGCGCACGGCGCCCAGCCGGATCGCGTCCGCCGCCACTATCCCCGCCACCGCGATCAGCGCGAGCGCGACGACGATCGCTCCGAGCTTGCGCCCGGAGCCCTCCCGCGACGCGCTCATTCCGCGAGCCCGATGTCGCGCAGGATCGTGTGCGCCTTGGCGATGTCCTCCTTGAGCTGGGCCGTGAAGGCGTCGCCCGCGAGATAGGTGTCGGTCCAGCCCTTGGTCTTCAACGTGTCCCGCCAGGTCTTGGTCTTCGCCATGTCGTCGATCGTCTTGAGGATCTCGGCCTTGCCTTCGGGCGTCAGCCCGGGCGGGCCGGCGACCATGCGCCAGTTCTGCACCTCCACGTCGACGCCGCTCTCCTTCATGGTCGGCGCGTCTATGCCGGGCACGCGCTCCGGCGCGGTGATGGCGAGCACGCGGAGCTTGCCGGACTTCACCTGCGCGTCGAACTCGCCGTAGCTCGAGACGCCGACCGTTGTCTGGCCGCCGAGCACGGCCGCGAGCGACTCGCCGCCGCCGGAGAACGGGATGTAGTTGACCTTGGTGGGGTCGACCCCCACCGCTTTGGCGATGAGCCCGGCCGCGATGTGGTCGGTCCCGCCGGCCGATCCGCCGCCCCAGGACACCGAGCCCGGATTTGCCTTCAGCTTGTCAATCACCTCGCCGATCGTCTTGATGGGCGAGTCGGTCGCCACCACGATCGCCTCGTACTCGCCGGTGAGCCGCGCGAGCGGGGTGACGGCGTCGAGCGTCACCGGCGCGTCGTTCATGATGATCGCGCCCACCATCACGTAGCCGCCGACGATGAGCTGGTGCGGGTCGCCCTTGGCGCGGTTCGCGAACTGGGCGAGGCCGATGGTGCCGCCGGCGCCCGGCACGTTCTCCACCTGGACGGAGCCCGCGATCTTCTCGCTCTGCATCGCCTGCTGCATGGAGCGGGCGGTCTGGTCCCATCCGCCGCCGGGGGAGGCGGGCGCAATGATCTTGAGGTTCGCGGCGAGGGCCGGTCCGCCGGCCGCCGCCGTGGCGAGGATCGCGGCGGCGGCGAGCAGGCGGCGGAGCGGAACAGGCATCTGCGTCTCCGGGGCGAGGCGTCTTGCTTCGGCCGACGGGCTTCGCCGCGACCGTTCGTCGCGAACGTTGCAATCGCGGACCTGTGATGTCGAGCCCGAAGTTGTCGCTCGTCCGCCGGCTTCCCATCTTGCCCGGTCCCGAGCATCCGCCTATTGCGGCGGGGCGGCGACGAGCGGGCAGGGAGCACTCCGATGGCGGACTACGACGTCGATCTCTTCGTGATCGGAGCCGGCTCAGGCGGCGTCCGGGCCGCGCGGATCGCGGCCGGCTACGGCGCCAGGGTCGCGATCGCCGAGGAGTACCGCATCGGCGGCACCTGCGTGGTCCGCGGCTGCGTGCCGAAGAAGCTGTATGTCTACGCCAGCCGCTACGCTGACGAGTTCGTGGACGCCGCCGGCTTTGGCTGGACCGTGCCCGAGCCCACCTTCTCATGGGAGCGGCTGGTCGCGGCCAAGGAGGTCGAGATCACCCGGCTGTCGGGAATCTACGAGACGAATCTTCGCAAGGCGGGCGTCGCGATCCACAAGCAGCGCGCCGTGGTCACGGGCGACCACGCCGTGCGGCTGGCGGATGGAACGGATGTCACCGCCGGCGTCATCCTGATCGCCGCCGGCGGCGGCGCGACCCGTGGCGACTTCCCCGGCGCGGAGTTAACCATCTCGTCCAGCGAAGCCTTCGATCTCCCTGAGTTCCCTAAGCGAATTGTGGTTAACGGCGGCGGCTACATCGCAATCGAGTTCGCCGGGATTTTCGCCGGTCTCGGCGCCGACGTGACGCTTATTCACCGCGGCGACAAGGTGTTGCGCGGGTTTGATGAGGATGTGCGTGACGAAGTCGCCGAGGGCTTGAAGAAGCGCGGCGTGACGTTGCTGCTCGGCGACGAGATCGCCGAGGTCGCCGCCGTCGAGGGCGCGCGGCGCGTCACCACCAAGGCCGGAGTGACGCTCGACGTCGACCAGGTCATGCTCGCCGTTGGCCGCGCGCCTCTGACGGCGGATCTCGGTCTCGACGCCACCAGCGTGATGCGCGACCACCGCGGCGCGATCATGGTCGACGCCTCGTCGCGCACCAACGTGCCGTCGATCTACGCCGTCGGCGACGTCACCGATCGTCTCAACCTGACGCCCATCGCGATCCGGGAGGGCCACGCCTTCGCGGACACGGTGTTCGGACAGAAGCCAACCGCAGTGGACTACACCAACGTGGCGACGGCGGTGTTTGCGACCCCGGAGGTCGGAGTGGTCGGCCTGACCGAAGCGCAGGCGCGCGCGACGTTCGGAGCCGTCGACGTCTACAAGGCGCGCTTCCGCCCCATGAAGGCGACGCTGTCGGGCCGCGACGACAAGGTGCTGATGAAGATCGTGGTGGACGCGGCCACCGACCGCGTGGTCGGCGTTCACGTGGTGGGCGAGGCCGCCGCCGAGATGATCCAGCTCGCGGCGGTCGCCGTGAAGATGGGCGCGACCAAGGCCGACTTCGACGACACCGTCGCGCTGCATCCGAGCGCCGCCGAGGAGCTCGTGACGCTGCGCACCAAGTGGACGCCGTCGTGAGCGGTCCGACGTCGATTTCTGTCCCCGGTCGCATCTGATGGACGGCTCGCGTCCTCCGGCCGACGTCCCGATCGACGACCGTCGCCGCCGGCAGATCATCGTCGGCGTGCTGACGGCGATGCTGCTCGCGGCCCTCGACCAGACCATCGTCGCGCCGGCCATGACGACCATCGGCGAGACGCTCGGCCATGCCGAGTATCTGCCCTGGATCGTCTCGGCCTATCTCGTCACCGCGACGGCCGTCACGCCGCTCTACGGCAAGCTCGCCGACGTCTACGGCCGGCATCCTGTCATCATCGCCGCCGTCTCAATCTTCATGGCGGCGTCCGTCGTCTGCGCGCTCGCGCCCAATCTCCCGGTGCTGATCGTCGGCCGCGCTCTTCAGGGCTTGGGCGGCGGCGGGCTGATGGCGCTCGCCCAGACGGTGATCGGCGACATCGTGCCGCCCAAGCAGCGCGGCAACTACGCCGCCTATATCTCCGGCATGTGGGCGGTGTCCGGCGTCGCGGGGCCTATCATCGGAGGGGCCTTCGCGGAGCATCTGCACTGGTCGCTGATCTTCTGGGTCAACATTCCGCTCGGTCTCGTGGCGCTGTTCGTCATGAACGCGCCGTTGCGCGACCTGCCGTTCCGGCCGAAGTCGCACCGGCTCGACGTGGCGGGCGCGGGTCTCGTGGTGGCCGCCACCTCGCTCGCCATGCTCGCGCTCTCCATCGGGCGCACCAGCGGCGAGTGGTCGTCGCCCGCCGTGCTCGGACTGGCCGCCGCGGCCGCCGTCGGCGCCGTGCTGTTCGCCGTACGGCTGTGGACCTTCGCCGAGCCGCTGATCCCGCTCGGCGTGCTGAAGGATCCGGTGGTGGCCTTCGGCGTGGCGACCGTGTTCTTCGGCGTGCTCGGCCACCTCGGCCTCTCGACGCTGGTCCCGATCTACTTCGAGACCATCGCCGGCTTCCGCCCGGACGTGGCGGCGCTGGGCCTTGTGGGCCTCGCGATCGGCACCGTGCTCGGCGCCATCACGGCCGCCCGCGTCCTCGTGAGGGCGCGGCGCTACAAGGCCCCCGCGCTGGCCGGCCTGTCGCTCGCGATCGTCATGCTGGCGGCGCTCGCCGCCACCCTCGACCTGCGCTCGTTCTGGCTGGCGGAGGCGCTGCTCTGCGTCTACGGCTTCGGGATCGGCACCATGTTCCCGACCACGACCGTCAGCGTGCAAAACGCGGTCGGCCGCCACGACCTGGGCGCAGCGACCGCGCTGCTCGCCTTCATGCGCTCGCTCGGCTCGGCGGCGGGCGTCGCGATCCTTGGCGCGGCGGTGCTGGGCGCAGGGCTCGGCCCGGAAGGCGGCCAGTCCGCGCGGGCCGTCGCGATCGATCCCGCGAACTTCCGCATCGCGTTCCTGATCGCGATCGGCACGACCGCGGTGGCGCTGGCCTGTCTCGTCGCCATGCCCCGGCGGCCGCTGCGCGACACGCTGGACCCGGTCTCCGTCGAAAGCTGAAGGCCGGCCTGCGCGTCCCGCAGGTGGTCTAAACGCCGGGGGGGTGCTAGAAGCCCGCCGCACGAGCGGCCATATGACGCGCGGACGACCGAAGTCGGTCGCCGGCCAGGCCGTTTCCGGCACGTGGAGTGAAGACAATGTCCGAGCGTTGGACCCCCTCGACCTGGCGCGACATGCCCATCGTCCAGGCCCCGACCTATCCCGACGCCGCCGCTCTGACGGCGGTGGAGAGCCAGCTCGCGACCTTTCCTCCGCTCGTGTTCGCCGGCGAGGCGCGCAAGCTGAAGCGACAGCTCGCCAAGGTGGCGAAAGGCGAAGCCTTCCTGCTGCAGGGCGGCGACTGCGCCGAGAGCTTCGCCGAGCATTCGGCCGACAACATCCGCGACTTTTTCCGCGTGCTGCTGCAGATGGCGGTGGTGCTGACCTACGCCGCGGCCTCGCCGGTGGTGAAGGTGGGTCGGATCGCGGGCCAGTTCGCGAAGCCCCGCTCGTCGCCGACCGAGGTCGTGGACGGCGTCGAGCTGCCGATCTACCGCGGCGACATCATCAACGGGACGGACGCGACCCCGGAGGCTCGCATTCCGGACCCGCGCCGCCAGCTCGAGGCCTACCGCCAGTCGGCCGCGACGCTGAACCTGCTGCGCGCCTTCGCGAACGGCGGCTACGCCAATCTCGACTTCGTGCACCAGTGGATGCTGGGCTTCGTCAAGGAGAGTCCCCAGTCCAGCCGCTACCGCGAGGTGGCGGACCGGATCGCGGAGTCGCTCGACTTCATGCGCGCCTGCGGCATCGACCCGGAGCAGCATCCGGAGCTGCGCACCACCGATTTCTTCACGAGCCACGAGGCGCTGCTGCTCGGCTACGAGCAGGCGCTGACGCGCGTCGATTCAACCACCGGGGACTGGTACGCGACCTCCGGCCACATGATCTGGATCGGCGACCGCACGCGCCAGCTCGACCATGCGCATGTGGAGTACTTCCGCGGGATCAAGAACCCGATCGGCCTGAAGTGCGGCCCGTCGCTGAAGCCGGACGAACTGATGCGCCTTATCGAGGCGCTGGATCCGGACAACGAGCCCGGCCGCCTGACGCTGATCGCCCGCTTCGGCCACGACAAGGTCTTTGACCATCTGCCGGGACTGGTGCGCGCGACGAAGACGGAAGGCCGCAACGTGGTGTGGTCGTGCGATCCCATGCACGGCAACACCATCAAGGCCGCCTCCGGCTACAAGACCCGGCCGTTCGACCGCATCCTGGCGGAGGTCAAGGCGTTCTTCGACGTGCACCGGGCCGAGGGCTCCTACGCCGGCGGCATCCACATCGAGATGACCGGCAAGAACGTGACGGAGTGCACGGGCGGCGCCCGCGCGATCTCCGACGCGGACCTGCACTCGCGCTACCACACCCACTGCGACCCGCGGCTTAACGCCGAGCAGGCGATCGAGCTGGCCTTCCTTGTGGCGGAGCAGCTCAAGACAGAGCGTCTCGCCCGCGGCCCACGGCAGGTGGTCGCGGCGGAATGAGATCAAAGGGCCCGGCCGACGCCGGGCCCTTTTTCGTCGAGCGCAGCTCCGACGGGCGGCTTCGGAAACCGCGTCGACCTTTTCCCCAGCCCCGACGCGAAACCGTTCCGGCGCTGCTTGACAGCCCCGGCGGGGTCCCGTACCAACCGCCTCACTTGATCGGGGCGCGCCCCGATTTGGGGGTGTAGCTCAGTCGGTTAGAGCGCCGGCCTGTCACGCCGGAGGCCGCGGGTTCGAGTCCCGTCACTCCCGCCAAGTATTTCTCGAGATGCCGCGTGACAGGCGGCCGAGAGTTTCGACATCTCAAATCTTTAGTTGGGATTGGCCGCGGGCCTCGCTCCGTTCGGCCGCCGCTCGTGCGACGGCGGTCGCGCTCCATCTCGAACCGCAAGCGTCCGCTCCATGCGGCCCCGCGCATAGGTCTGCGGCCGTTGAAGCGCACGCGGGTGGCGGAGCCTCTGCTCTGCGCCGCGCGCCTGGCATATTGACCTGAATGGGCGTCGGCTTCCGGTTCCGCGCTACCGGTGCGTGTGATCTGATCGCGACGACCAGAGCGGGAAGGGATTCAGGCCATGCTGTTCGTGACGCATCACAAGTGCGCGTCCTCGCTCGCGAGCCGCTATGTCATCGCGCTCTGCAAGCTCAACGACCTGACCTTTTACGGCACGTCTCACGGCAACAAGGTTCCCTCGCCGGCGCACGACGTCAGCTTTCTTGGAAATGCGTCCTACCCTTATCTCGCCAAGCGGGTGACGACGGGCGGCGTCCACATCATCCGCAATCCGCTCAACGTCGTCCTGTCGGCGTATTACTCACATCTCCGGACCCATAAGATCTCCAATCTTCCCGAGCTTGCGAAGCAGCGGAGCGTACTGGAGCAATGCTCGGCGGACGAGGGCATCGCGCTCACCGTCGCGTTCTGCGAACGCAACGATTTTTTCAAAGCGACCCCCGGACCGCTCTGCGCCCTCAGGCAGTGGGACTACGACGACGAGCAGTTCACGACGATCCGAATGGAGGACTTCAAGGATCGGGTCGATGTCGCGCTCAGGCGCGGCCTGGGGAAGGACGCCGCGCGGTACGATTGGCCGGAGCCCGAGCCCTACACCTTCCGGGCCATGTCGGGCGGTCGAGAGCCGGGGATGGTGGATGATCATTCGGCCTACCGATCCGGCGATCCGGAGGCGTGGCGACATGAGCTTCCAAGACCCATCATCACGTACGTCCGCGCCCACTACCGGACGATCCTCGAGCGCTTCTATCCCGAAGCCTTGGCGGACTAGCGAGGACCGCCCGACGCAGAAGCCGGGGCGGCCTGCGAAGGCCGAGAGGCGTCCGCCGAGATCTTGACGCTCGATCAAGCGTGAAACGCGGCGACGACTTGAGGCGGCGCCGCGTCGGTTCTAGGCCAGCGCGACGTCCGCGCCTGGAAAGAAGCGGTCGTAGAAGCTCGAGAAATGGTCGAGCACGCGCTTCTGGTCGTCGGCGTTCATCTCGCGGGTATGGCGGAGCGGCGCGGCGACGTTGCGCTTGCCGTGGGGGCTGGCCGAAGCGGTCGCCACGATTTTCTCCGCCGCCTCGTCTGTGAAGAGCGGCAGGCCCGTCTGGCGGCAGAACCGATCCAGCGTCAGGCGCGGGCGGAACGCGGTCTCCTCGTAGTAGAAGACCGTGGCGCCGGGCCGCACCCACTTGAGCGCCCGGTCGACGGTGCGCTGGACGGCGGGCAGGGCGCTCGCAAGGTCGCCAGGCTCGATTCGCAGCCAGTGCGGCCGATGCGCGAGGCCGATGCGTTGCGTCGCCACGTCCAGCATGGAGAGGGCGAGGTCGCGCGGGTCCCGTACCCCGACGCCTAGGTAGGCGCGCCCGGAGTCGATCGCTTCGAGCACAGCGGGGTCGGGCTCGCCATGGGTCCGCAGCGCCACGAGGGCCTCCTGCGGAACGGCGGCGCTCACCGCGGCGAGCACGTCCTCGTTCCAGACGTTGATGTTGTTCACGGCCCGCCGCCGCACGCGCTCCGACCGCAGGCTGTCGTCATTGACCGGCCGTCCTTCGAGATCGACCTGTACGTGGGCGTGGCCGGCCGCCTCGAGCGCCGTGCGGATCAGAATGTACGTGTAGGTGGAGCCGCCCTTTTCGACCCCGAACGAGACGTAGAGCACGGTGTGATGGCCTTTCGCGGCAGTGGACAGCGTCTTTGCGAGAGCAGGGCGCCCGGCCGGGCGGCCTACGAGGGGGCGTGGACGGGCCGCTGAAGCCCGAGCTACCATATGTAATCGACTGCGCACTTACGAGCGCGGTCCCTTTCGACGACGGCAGGCGCATACGTGCTTTACATCAGCTACGGCGCGAAGAAATCCGGGTCGACCTTCACTTACCTCATGACGCGCGACCTGTGCCGCGCAGCCGGCTATTCAGATCCTCTCATTCCGGCGGCGGCGCGGGGTAACGAGCGCCGGTCGGACGTGAATACGGTGCGGGACTGGAGCCCCGAGATCGTCGCCAGACTGGACGGTTTCGTTCCCCGGGAGACGATCGCGACGCTGCGCACGCATGTCCCCGCCACGCCGGCGATCGCGGGCCTGATCGCGAGGGGCAGGGCCCGGCATCACGTCGGGATCCGGGACTTGCGCGACATCGCGCTTTCGCTGACCGACGTGATGGCGCGCCTTTCCGCGCGTGGCATCGACAGGGGCCGAAGCATACGGATCGGCGACATATCGAGCACCTTCGTCGAACTGACCCGCAACGCCACGGCGATGACCTCATGGGCGGAAATTCCCGGCGCGCTGATCGTCCCCTACGAGGAGATCGCCTTCAACACCCATTCATGGCTCGCGGCCATCTGCGCTCATATGCAGATCTCCGTCGATCCCGAGGGCTTTGAAGCGATCATGGCAGCGGCCCGCGGCTCGCCGAACGTCAAGATGAACGTGGCCCAGCCGAACCGTCACCGGCGTGAGATGAGCGCGGCCGATCAGGAGGCCATCCTCGCAGCCTTTCCCGACTTTTACGCGCGCTTCTTTCCCGGCGCTTCGGTGGAGGTGGAAGAGAGCGACGACGTCTCCAAGGAGGGCGCCGCCGGAGCCGCGCCCGCGGCGGCGGCGGGGCGATCGGAGAAGCGGTTGGCGAAGCGCGCGCAGCGTCGGGCGGAGAAGAGGGCCTTGCGGGGCTGAACTGTCACCTCGACCTCCGTCGCCCGACGATCGGGCCGCTTCGCTCGGCTGCCCTCGCCTTGTCGTCACCCCAATGTGCGGACGGCGATCGCGGCGGCGCCCGCGCGGTTCTCTACGCCAAGCTTCACGTAGATCTGCTCGAGGTGCTTGTTCACCGTGCGAGGGCTCATGCCCAGGATCTCAGCGATGTCCCGGTTGGCTTTCCCGCGCGCGATCCAGAGCAGCACCTCGGCCTCGCGGGCGGTGAGCCCGAGCTTTTCGCGCAGGGTCGGCCATTCGCCCGAGGGCGCCTCCTCCGTCACCCGCAGCAGGGTCTCGCCGCGCTCGGTGCGCCCGACGAACGCGAGGGTGAGCTGCGCCGGGCCGTCGCCGGACAACGGCGTCGAGGGCAGCTCCGTCCGTCCGGCCACGCGCGCGGCGAGCCAGGCCCGCACGGGCTCCGGCAGATCAAAGGAATCCTGGTCGAACCCCGAAAAGGCGCGGGCGAGCAGCCGCCCGGCCTGGGGCGTGGCCCAACGCAGGCGGCCATCCTCGCCCGCCGCCAGCAGATAGCGTCCCGTGGTGTCGAGGGCCGCCCGGGCGCTGCTGGACAGCCTCGCGTTGCCGATGTGGACGCGGATGCGCGCCATCATCTCGTCCAGGGCCACGGGCTTGGCGACATAGTCCACGCCGCCCGCCTCGAGCCCTTGGACGATGTGGCCGGTCTCGCGCAGGCCGGTCATGAAGATCACCGGGACATGCGCCATGTCCGCCCGGCGCTTCAGGCGGCGGCAGGCCTCGAAGCCGTCCATCTCCGGCATCACCGCGTCCATCAGCACGACGTCGGGCGTCACGCGGTCGACCACGCGCAGGGCCTCCGCGCCGCCGGGCGCGACCAAGACCGTCCACGAGGCTCGCTCGAGCGCTTCGGTGAGCATCCCGAGCGTCTCCGGGCTGTCGTCGACGACCAGCACGACGACGGGCGCGCCCTCAGCCATCGGCGGTCTCCTCCGGCGCGCGGGCGCCGAGCAGCGCCATGTAGCCGTTCATGTCGAACGCCCGGAGCCGCTCCCGCGCCTCGGCGACGAAGGGCGCCGCCTCGGGTTCGGCGCCCTCGAGCTCCGTGAGCTTCGCCTCGATCCCGCGGACGTAGCCCATCTCGCCGAGCCTGCGCAGGTCGCCCACATGGCGGGGAGCGGGCAGCTCGGGCTTCGTCCGGACCGAGGGCGCGGCCGGAGGCGGCGCGTCGTAGACGAAGACGAGGCCGAGCAGCGTCTCGATCTGACGGAGCAGGGCGCCGAGGTCGCAGGGCTTCGGCAGGGCGCCGTCGTGGTCCGGCGTTTCGACCGCCTTCGACGCGAAGTCCCCGATGTTCGCCGACATCATCAGGATCGGCGCCAGCTGTCCGGTTTCCCGAAGCCTGCGGGCGACGTCCCAGCCCGACATTCCAGGCATCGAGACGTCGAGCAGGAACAGGTCCGGCCGGCATTCGTCGACCAGCGTCAGGGCCGCCACGCCGTCGGGGGCCGCGATGACGTTGAAGCCGAGCGGCTCCAGCGCCTCGCGCATCAGCTCGCGGTGGTCGCCGTCGTCGTCGATCACCAGCACCAGCTTGCGCGGACCTTCGTAGCCGACAACGCGCGCGAGCGGCGCGGGGGAGGGGCGCGGCGCGGCGACCTGGGAGAGCATCAGCTTCACCCGGAAGGTGCTGCCGACGCCCTCGACGCTTTCCAGCACGAGGTCGCCGCCCATGATCTCGACCAGCAGCTTCGTGATCGTGAGCCCCAGCCCCATCCCCGGCTGCAGCTTGGCGCGCGTCGCCTCGCCCCGCTCGAACGGCTCGAAGATCCGCTGGCGGTCCGATTCGCGGATGCCGGCGCCCGTGTCGGTGACGGCGAATTCCGCGATCTGGCTACGGTAGGAGACGTGGAGCGCCACATGGCCGGCGTCGGTGAACTTCACGGCGTTCGACAGCAGGTTGATCAGGATCTGCCGGACGCGCTTTTCGTCGCAGCGCACCACCGCCGGCAAGCGCTCGGCGCCGTCGAACCGGAACTCCAGGCCCTTGGCGTTGGCTTGCAGGCGAAACATGTCGGCGAGCTGGTCGAGGAAGTCCCGCGTGCGCACCTCGTTGCGGGCGAGCTCCAGCCGGCCCGCTTCGACCTTCGAGATGTCGAGCAGGCCGTCGATCAGGCCGGAGAGGTGCTCGGCCGAGCGGCGGATCACCCGCACGCCCTTCTGGCCGCGGGGCGGCAGCGTCTCGTCGGAGTCGAGCAGCTGGGCGTAGCCCATGACGGCGTTCAGCGGGGTGCGAAGCTCGTGGCTGATGCCCACCACATAGCGGCTCTTGGCGACGTTCGCGGCCTCCGCCACCTCCTTCGCCCGCTGGAGCGCGGCGTCGGTGCGCTTGTGCGCCTCGATCTCCTTCATCAGGAGCGCGGTCTGGCGCCCGGACTCGTCCTGCGCGATCTCCCGGCTCTCGTGCGCCAGCACGAACAGCCAGGCCGCGATGCCGGCGATCATCATCAGGATCAGGAAGACGGCCGAGAGCGCGCCGGCGATCACCGTGGTCTGCTCGGGCGCCTCGGCCGCCGCCTGCACGTAGACGACGAGCAGCACCAGCGTGAGCGCCCCGCCGAGCAGCGTCATCACCCCGACGTAGTGCCCGGCGCGTGAGTTGAGGCCCCCGACCGCCCAGGCGGGGAGGACCGCGGTCAAGGCGCCCACCACCTGGCTGGAGAGGCGGGCGTGGGGCTTGCAGCCGTCGCGGCAGCGGGCGTCGAGCGAACAGCAGAGCGAGCAGATCGGGCCGGAGTAGACCGGGCAGTGCGCCATGTCCTCGGACTCGAAGCCGTGCTCGCAGATCGAGCAGCGCAGCGTCGGCTTGAGGCGCCAGCGCGCCCGCGGCTTGCGGGCGAGATAGAACTTGCCCCGGGTGGCGATCGCGATCGCGGGGGCCGCCAGGAAGGCGACGCCGAGCGCGACAAAGGGCGCGAGCGCCTTGGCGGTGGGCCCGCAGACGCCGGAGTAGGCGAGGAAGGCGGCGAGGGTCGCGAGCGCCATGGCGCCGACGCCGACCGGGTTCACGTCATAGAGGTGAGCGCGCTTGAACTCGATTCGCGGCGGCGACAGGCCGAGCGGCTTGTTCACGGCGAGATCGGCGACCAGGGCGCCGACCCAGGCGACGGCGACGATCGAGTAGAGCCCGAGCGTGTGCTCGAGCGTCTTGTAGATGCCCGCCTCCATGAGGATGAGGGCGATGGCGACGTTGAACACCAGCCAGACGATCCGTCCGGGATGGGCGTGCGTCAGCCGCGAGAAGAAGTTCGACCAGGCGATAGAGCCGGCGTAGGCGTTGGTCACGTTGATCTTGAGCTGCGACAGCACGACGAAGACGCCGGTGAGCGCCAGCGCGAGCTGCGGCGACGAGGTCACGTAGCCGAACGCGACGTCGTACATCTGCGTTGGTTCGCTCGCCCGCTCGACCGGCACGCCATGGTTGAGCGCGAGCACGGCGAGGAACGAGCCCAGCAGCAGCTTGAGGGCGCCGGGCAGGATCCAGCCGGCGCCGGAGGCGAGCAGGGACGACCACCAGGCCAGCCGATTCTCGGGCGTCTTCGCAGGCATGAACCGCAGAATGTCAACCTGCTCGCCGATCTGGGCGATCAGCGCGAACACCACGGAGCTCGCGGCGCCGAAGGCGATCAGGTTCAGCGCCCCGCCGTTCGGGCTCGTCCCCCGAAACGCGGTCCAGTCGGCGAAGGCCGAGGTGTCCTGGAAGGCGATGAACACGATCGGCGTCAGGTGAAGCACGAGCCAGATCGGCTGGGTCCAGAGCTGGAAGCGGCTGATCCAGTTGATGCCGTGGGTGACGATCGGCAGCACCACGAGGGCGCTGATCACATAGCCCAGCGCAAGCGGCACCCCGAGGCAAAGCTCAAGCGCGAGAGCCATGATCACGGCCTCGATCGCGAACAGCAGGAAGGTGAAGGAGGCGTAGATCAACGACGTCACGGTCGAGCCGACGTAGCCGAAGCCGGCGCCGCGGGTGAGGAGGTCGATGTCGACGCCGTCGCGGGCGGCGTAATAGGCGATGGGCAGCCCGGTCAGGAGCAGCAGCAGGCTGACGACCAGCGTCGCGGCGACGGCGTTGTCGAAGCCGTAGCTCAGCGTGATGGCGCCGCCGATCGCCTCGAGCGCGAGGAACGACACCGCGCCGAGCGCGGTGTTGCCGACCCGGACCGCCGACCAGCGACGCGCGCTCTTCGCCGTGAAGCGTAGCGCGTAGTCCTCGAGCGTCTCGTCGGCGACCCACTGATTGTACTGGCGCCGCGCAGGCACGATGCGCTGCCGCCCGGTCATGCCGTCCGCCTGGGGCCGATGGCCATCTCGCTTGTGCATCCCCTCGTCGCCGGACCCGGGCCGACGTCCGAACGTGGCATGCAAGAATTTGGCCGTCCTGATCAAGCCCCAATCGTCGGGGGCGGCGGACAAGCCTCGCGCAGCCTAGGGCGGGCCGCCGCGGGACCGACATACGTCAACCGACGTATATGCTGCGCTGCGAAACAAACCGCAGTCTCTCAGGCATTCGGGGGCTCGCCGACGAGCCGGGTGACTGACGGAGACGCTGATGTCGCGGGACGACAAGACGGGATTTCATTCGCCGCTCCGCCGCAAGCTCTTGATGGGCATGGCGGCGGCGCCTTTCGCCGGGATGATGCCGAAGACGGCGTTCGCGCAGACCCCGGCGACGGCGACGGTCAACACCACCGGCCTCGCGGTGACGGACACCGAAGTCACGGTCGGCATCCTGCACTCCGCCACGGGCACGATGGCGATCTCGGAGACCGGCTCGATCCAGGCCGAGAAGCTCGCGATCGCCCAGATCAACGAGATGGGCGGCGTGCTCGGCCGCAAGATCAAGTTCATCCAGGAAGACGGCGCGTCCGACTGGCCGACCTTCGCCGAGAAGGCGAAGAAGCTGCTCGTGCAGGACAAGGTCGCGGCCATCATGGGCTGCTGGACCTCGGCCTCCCGCAAGGCCGTGCTGCCGGTGATCGAGCAGTACAACGGCATGCTGTACTACCCGACCTTCTACGAAGGCCTCGAGCAGTCGAAGAACGTCATCTACACCGGCCAGGAAGCCACCCAGCAGATCCTCGAGTCGATCAACTGGGTCGTGAAGGAGAAGGGCGCCAAGACCTTCTACTTCATCGGCTCGGACTACATCTGGCCGCGCACGTCGAACAAGATCGCGCGCAAGCACATCGAGAACTTCCTGAAGGGGACGAAGGTCGTCGGCGAGGAGTACTTCCCGCTCGGCCACACCCAGTTCAACTCGGTCATCAACAAGCTCAAGCTGACCAAGCCGGACGTGATCTTCACCGACGTGGTCGGCGGGTCGAACGTGGCGTTCTACAAGCAGCTGAAGGCCGCCGGCATCAACCTTGAGAAGCAGACCCTGATCACGATCTCGGTCACCGAGGACGAGATCGACGGCATCGGCGGCGAGAACATCGCCGGTGCCTACTCCTGCATGAAGTACTTCCAGTCGCTCGACAACCCGAACAACAAGGAGTTCGTCGCCGCGTTCAAGAAGATGTGGGGCGAGAAGACGGTCATCGGCGACGTCACCCAGGCGGCCTATCTGGGCCCCTGGCTCTGGAAACTCACCGTCGAGAAGGCCGGCTCGTTCGACGTGGACAAGATCGCGGCGGCCTCCGCCGACATCGAGTTCACCAAGGCGCCGGAAGGCTACGTCAAGATCCATCCGAACCACCACCTCTGGTCCAAGACCCGCATCGGCCTCGCCCAGAAGGACGGTCAGTTCAAGGTGGTCTACGAGAGCCCCCAGCTCATCGAGCCGAACCCCTTCCCGAAGGGCTACCAGTGATCGGCTGACGCCGACCGACGAGCGTCATCTCGGCTAAAGCGCAGCGCAGAGCCGGGATCGTTCTCCGACCATGTCGCCCCTCGGAGAGGGGCTCTGGGGACGACGATCCCGGCTCGGCCTTCGGCCGTCCGGGATGACGCCTTTCTTTCTATCGGCACCTGGAGGCCTAGGCATGTTCGGCGATTACTCCCTCGGGGATCTCGGCGCGATCTTTGCGATGCAGGGCTTCGCCGGCCTGATCCTGTTCTCCGTCTACCTGCTGATGGCGCTCGGCCTCGCAATCATCTTCGGCCAGATGGGCGTGATCAATATGGCCCATGGCGAGTTCATGATCCTCGGGGCCTACGTCACCTGGCTCACCTCGGTGTTCTTCTCAGAGCATCTGCCCTCGCTGTTTGGGATCTACTTCTTCGTCGCGATGGCGCTCGCGTTTTGCGCGTCCGGGGCCTTGGGCATGCTCATCGAGTGGACCCTGATACGGCGGCTCTACAAGCGTCCGCTCGACACGCTGCTCGCGACCTGGGGCCTCAGCCTTATTCTCCAGCAGACCTATCGGTCGGTGTTCGGCCCGCGCGAGGTCGGCGTCACGCTGCCCGACTGGATGATGGGATCGCTGCCGGTCACGGACGTGATCGAGGTGCAGATCAACGGCCTGTTCGTGATGGGCCTCACCGTGCTCATCACCACGGCGGTCTTCATCATGATCTTCCGTTCGCGCTTCGGTCAGCAGGTTAGGGCGGTCGTGCAGAACCGCCAGATGGCGGGCGCGGTCGGCATCGACACCGAGAAGGTGGACCGCCTCACCTTCGGCCTCGGCTGCGGCATCGCCGGCGTCGCGGGCTCCGCCTTCACGATGATCGGCTCGACGGGCCCGACGGCCGGCCAGCTCTACATCGTGGACACCTTCCTGATCGTGGTCTTCGGCGGCGCGGCGAGCCTTTTCGGCACCATCGCCTCCGCCTTTTCGATCTCGCAGGCCCAGTCGACGTTGGAGTTCTTCCTGTCCGGCTCGATGGCCAAGGTCATCACGCTGCTGACCGTCGTCGGGATCCTGATGCTGCGGCCTCAGGGCCTCTTCACCCTTAAAGTCCGGCGCTGAGGAGCGAAGCCCCAATGAAGACCGCGCCCTCCTTCATGGACCGCAAGGACCTGCTGGCCCTCGCCGTTCTCGCCGCCATCCTGCTCATCGCGTTTCCCGTCCTGCTCGACGGCTTTCGGCTGAACCTCGTCGGCAAGTACCTGACCTACGCCTTCGTCGCGGTCGGCCTCGTGCTCTGCTGGGGCTACGGCGGCATCCTCTCGCTCGGCCAGGGCGTGTTCTTCGCCCTCGGCGGCTACGGCATGGCGATGTACCTCAAGCTCGAGGCCTCGTCGGTCGAGAACACCAAGATCCAGTCCACGCCCGGCATTCCCGACTTCATGGACTGGAACCAGCTCACCGAGCTTCCGTGGTTCTGGCAGCCGTTCCACTCGCTGCCCCTGACGATCCTGCTGATCCTTCTGGTTCCGGCGTTCTTCGCCTTCGTGATCGGCTCGGCGATGTTCAAGCGCCGCGTGTCGGGCGTGTACTTCGCGATCATCACCCAGGCGATCGCGGCGATTGCGACCATCCTGATCATCGGCCAGCAGGGCTACACCGGCGGCGTCAACGGCATCACCGACCTGCGCACGCTGCACGGCTGGGACATCCGCACCGACAGCGCGAAGTTCATCCTTTACTTCGTGAACGTGGCGCTGCTGCTCGCGGTGGTGTGCTTCGCGATGTTCGTGCGCGACTCGAAGCTCGGCCGCATTCTGGTGGCGATGCGGGAGAAGGAGGACCGCGTGCGGTTCTCCGGCTACTCGGTCGCGAACTTCCAGATCTTCGTCTTCTGCCTCGCCGGCGTGTTCTCCGCGATCGGCGGCGCGATGTTCACCCTGCAGGTCGGCTTCATGTCGCCCTCGCTGGTCGGCATCGTGCCCTCGATTGAGATGGTGATCTTCACCGCCGTCGGCGGCCGGCTCTCGATCTTCGGCGCGATCTACGGCGCGCTCGCGGTCAACTTCGCCAAGACCAGCCTGTCGGAAAGTTTCCCCGAGCTCTGGCTGCTCGGCCTCGGCGGCCTGTTCATCGCGGTGGTGCTGGTGTTCCCCAACGGACTTGCGGGCATCTGGCGCGACTACGTCCAGCCCTCGATCGATCGCGCCTTCAAGCTGCGGTCGAAGGACCCCGCCGACCCTGGCCACGACGTCGCCAAGCAGGCGTCGACCCTTCCCGCCGAGTGAGGACCGTCCCGTGACCACCATCGGAACCCCCGCCAAGGACTACCTGCTCGCGGTCGAGGCCCTCACCGTCTCCTTCGACGGCTTCAAGGCGGTGAACGACCTGTCGTTCTACGTGGACGAGAACGAGATCCGCGTGATCATCGGCCCGAACGGGGCCGGCAAGACCACGGTGCTCGACCTGATCTGCGGGAAGACCAAGGCGACCAACGGCTCGATCCGCTTCCGCGGCGCCGAGCTCACCAAGATGAGCGAGAGCCAGATCGTGCTCTCGGGCGTCGGCCGCAAGTTCCAGACGCCGTCGATCTACGACGACCTGACCATCTTCGAGAACCTCGAGATCTCCTACCCGAAGGGCCGCTCGGTCTGGGGGGCGCTGACCTTCAAGCGCGACCAGGCGGTGAAGGACCGGGTGGAGGAAGTCGCCGAGATCATCTTCCTCAAGGACAAGCTGCACGAACGCGCGGCGTTCCTGAGCCACGGGCAGAAGCAGTGGCTCGAGATCGGCATGCTCCTGATCCAGGACCCTGAGCTCCTGATGCTGGACGAGCCGGTCGCCGGCATGAGCGTGAGCGAGCGCGTGAAGACCGCCGAACTGCTCAACACCATCATCAAGAACCGCTCGGTGCTCGTCATCGAGCACGACATGAAGTTCGTCGAAGACATCGCGCACAAGGTGACGGTGCTCCACCAGGGCAAGATCCTTTCTGAAGGGTCGATGCAGAAGGTGAAGACCGACCCCAAGGTCGTCGAAGTCTATCTCGGCCATTGAGGAGCGAAGCGATGCTGGACGTCGATTCCCTGCGCGTCGCCTACGGCCAGAGCGAAGTGCTCCACGGCATGAACTTCTCGGTCGCGCCGAACGAGATCGTCGCGATCATGGGCCGCAACGGCATGGGCAAGACCACGCTGATGAAGGCCATGATGGGCATCCTCCCGACCACGGCGGGCTCCATCAGGCTGGGCGGCGAGGACATCAACGGCCTCAAGAGCCACCAGCGGGTGAAGAAGGGCGTCGCCTACGTGCCGCAGGGCCGCATGGTGTTCTCCACGATGACGGTGAAGGAGAACATCGAGACCGGGCTGACGGCCTCGGGCGACCGCAAGGTGCCGGACGACATCTACGAGCTGTTCCCGGTGCTGCTGGAGATGAAGGGGCGCCGCGCCGGCAACCTCTCCGGCGGCCAGCAGCAGCAGCTCGCCATCGCCCGCGCGCTCGCCACAAAGCCGAAGGTCCTGCTGCTCGACGAGCCGACCGAGGGCATCCAGCCGTCGATCATCCGCGAGATGGCCCGCACGCTCCGGCGCATCCGCGACGACCGCGGCCTGTCGATCGTGGTCTCCGAACAGGTGCTGAGCTTCGCCCTCGACGTCGCGGACCGGGTGCTGGTCGTCGAGAACGGCGAGATCGTCCACGACGCCCAGCGCGCGGACGTCGATGAGGCTCAGGTGTCCAAGTACCTGTCGGTGTGAGCCGCGCCAGACCACGCGTCGCCCACGTCACGCACAAACTGAAAAGGGGAGCTG
This sequence comes from Methylopila sp. Yamaguchi, assembly GCF_002897035.1. Lineage (GTDB taxonomy): Bacteria > Pseudomonadota > Alphaproteobacteria > Rhizobiales > Methylopilaceae > Methylopila. The sequence continues at coordinate 372,499 of NZ_BAUX01000002.1, read as the reverse complement.
CCATATGACCGAAACGCTGATCAAGGTCGACCTGACCCAGTCGGCCTACGACAACGACATGGTGCACAACCGCTGGCACCCGGACATCCCGATCGTGGCCTGGGTGAAGCCCGGCGACGACTTCATCATCGAGACCTACGACTGGACCGGCGGCTTCGTCAAAAACAACGACGACGCGTCCGACGTCCGCGACATCGACCTCTCGATCGTCCACTTCCTGTCGGGCCCGATCGGCGTCGAAGGCGCGGAGCCGGGCGACCTTCTGGTGGTCGACCTGCTCGACATCGGCGCGAAGGCCGAGAGCCAGTGGGGCTTCAACGGCTTCTTCTCTAAGAACAACGGCGGCGGCTTCCTGACCGACCACTACCCCTCGGCGCAGAAGTCGATCTGGGACTTCGAGGGCATGTTCACCAAGTCGCGCCACGTCCCCGGCGTGCGCTTCCCCGGCCTGATCCATCCGGGCCTGATCGGCTGCCTGCCGGACCCGAAGCTGCTGAAGACCTGGAACGACCGCGAGATCCCCTTCGTCGAGAAGCACAAGGACCGCGTGCCGGCCGTCGGCACCGTGCCGTTCGCGCCGACCGCGCACATGGGCCGGCTGACCGGCGAGGCCAAGGACGCCGCCGCGGCGGAAGCCGTGCGCACCGTTCCCCCGCGCGAGCACGGCGGCAACTGCGACATCAAGGATCTGTCGCGCGGCTCCAAAATCTACTTCCCCGTCTACGTGCCGGGCGGCGGCCTCTCGATGGGCGACCTGCACTTCAGCCAAGGCGACGGCGAGATCACCTTCTGCGGCGCGATCGAGATGGCCGGCTGGCTGCATCTCAAGGTCGACGTCATCAAGGACGGCATGTCGAAGTACGGGATCAAGAACCCGATCTTCAAGCCGTCGGTGATCACCCCGAAGTACGACGACTACCTGATCTTTGAGGGCATCTCGGTCGACGAGCACGGCGAGCAGCACTACCTCGACGTCGGCGTCGCCTACCGACAGGCCTGCCTCAACGCCATCGAGTATCTGAAGAAGTTCGGCTACTCCGGCGCCCAGGCCTACTCGATCCTCGGCACCGCCCCGGTTCAGGGCCACATCTCGGGCGTCGTCGACATCCCGAACGCCTGCGCCACGCTGTGGCTCCCGACGAAGATCTTCGAGTTCGACATCAACCCGACCGCGGCCGGCCCGGTGAAGTTCATCGACGGCTCGATCCAGATGCCGATCGCGCCGGACCTCTGAACGGCGGAAGAGAGCCACGCGCATCCCGGCCGAAGCGTCAGCTGCGAGCCGGGATCGTCATACGGAAAGACGGTCTCTTTCTGACGACGATCCCGGTTCTGGCTTCGCTCGGCCGGAATGACGGCGGACCTTTCGGAGTGCTTGTTTCGCCGTGGAGTTGATAAGATGCCCGTCTACGAATACGCCTGCGACGACTGCGGACCCTTCACGGCGCTGCGCCCGATGGCGGCCTTCCAGGATCCGCACGCCTGTCCGCTCTGCGGCGACGAGGCGCCGCGGGTCATGCTGACCGCGCCGGCGTTGGCCGGAATGGATCCTTCCCGCCGCATCGCCATGGCGACCAACGAGCGCTCGTCGCATGCGCCGAAAAGCTCGAAAAGCCATGCGCCCGGCTGCGGATGCTGCTCCGGCCGCGGCTTGAAGACGCCGGCGAGCGCCGCCGCCCAGCCGCCCGCCGTCAAGAGCTTCCCCAACGCCCGGCCCTGGATGATCAGCCACTGACGGTCTGTCTGCTCATCTGCAGCTCCGGCGGCCATGGCGCCCCGAGCCGTCATTCCCGGCTTATCCGGGGAATTCAGGATGGACGATCGAGCGGCGGCGCGGGGCGGTGGACGCCCCGGATAAACGGCGCGTGACGAGCGATCGGATGACGCCCGGACGTTCTCAGGCGGGCCTTCAGGAAAACCCCGCCACCGCGTGCGGCGTGTAGGGCGCCTCCAGCGCCTCGATCTCCTCGGAGGTGAGGTCCAGCGTCAGCGCGGCCACCGCGTCCTCGAGATGATGCGGCTTCGAGGCGCCGATGATCGGGGCCGTGACCTCCTCCTTTTCGAGCACCCAAGCCAGCGCGACCTGGGCCCGCGGCACGCCGCGCGCCTTCGCGACCTGGCCTACCGCGTCAATCACCTTCGCGTCCGCCGCCTCGGTGGCCTCGAACAGCGTCTTGCCCACCACGTCGGTCTCCTGCCGACCGCTCGACGCGCCGGCCTCCCGGGTCAGCCGGCCGCGGGCGAGGGGGCTCCACGGCAGCACGCCGATTCCTTCGTCCGCGCAGAGCGGCAGCATCTCGCGCTCCTCCTCGCGGTAGAGCAGGTTCAGCTGGTTCTGCATGGACACGAATTCGGTCCAGCCGTTAAGGCGCGAGGTCGACAGCGCCTTGGCGAACTGCCACGCGTACATCGACGAGGCGCCGAGGTAGCGGACCTTGCCGGCCTTCACCACGTCGTGCAGCGCCTCCATCGTCTCTTCGATCGGCGTGCCGTAGTCCCAGCGGTGGATCTGGTAGAGGTCGACGAAATCGGTCCCGAGCCGCTTTAGGCTCGCGTCGATCGAGGCGAAAATCGCCTTTCGCGACAGCCCGCCGCCGTTCGGCCCCTTGCTCATGGGGAAGTAGACCTTGGTGGCGATCACCACCTCGTCGCGGGCGACGTAATCCTTCAGGGCGCGACCGAGGATCTCCTCGGAGGTGCCGTCGGAGTAGCTGTTCGCGGTGTCGAAGGTGGTGATGCCGAGATCGAGCGCCTTGGCGAGGAAGGGGCGGCTCTCGTCTTCGGGCAGGGTCCAGGCGTGGTTGCCGCGGTCCGGAACGCCATAGGTCATGCAGCCGAGCACGATCCGCGAGACCTCGAGGCCGGTGCGGCCGAGCTTCACATAGTCCATGGCGGGTCTCCCGATCCATCGCCCCGCCAAGTCGGGGCGGGCGGCGGCACGATAGGGCGTGGCCTAAGCCGGGGAAACCGCCGCCGGCGCTGTCCAGCCATCCCCGCCCGCCGGCCCGGCGGGCGTCCACGCGCAGTTATCGGTGGAAGGCTGCGGATTCCGGCGAGTCGTTAAGCCTTTGATGACTCCCCGCAGGCCTTTTAGAGACAGTCGAGGAGCGTTGCCGAGCGGTCACGGGGGCCCGAACGGCTTCGAAGCGTGTGAGTGAACGTATGCGTAGCGTTTTCGAACGACGGGCGAAGGTTTTCGCGCTCGTCCTCCTTCCCCTGTTTCTCGCAGGCTGCGGCTCCGCCTCGAAGGTGCGGCGCGTGAGCCTCAGCGACCGCGAGTGCATGGCGCGCGTCATGTACTTCGAGTCGAACCGGTCGAGCGACGACGGCATGCTCGCCGTCGGCACCGTCGTCATGAACCGCAAGGAGTCGGGGCGCTATCCCCGCACGGTCTGCGGCGTCGTCGGCCAGCCCAACCAGTTCGCCCCCGGCGTGCTCACCAAACCGATGACCGACAGCGGCCGCCCGCGCGCCTTCCGCATGGCGGAGGCCGTGCTGTCCGGCGCCAGGCACCCGCGCGTCGGCCGCAAGTCGATGTTCTTCCACACCGCCGGCTACCGGTTCCCCTACCGGAACATGCACTACGTCGCCGTGGCGGGCGGCAACTCGTTCTACGAGAAGCGCAAGCCGGAACTGGTCATGGCCTCGCAGGACGACGTGATGCGCCAGCAGATGGCGGCCGCCGGCAGTCTGACGGCTTCGACCGTCTGGTCGTCGTCCAACGCCGTTCGCGAGCGACCCATCGTCGTCGCCGACGCCCGGCCGGCCCGCTCGGCCCGCGCCCCCGTCCACGACGTGGAGACCTTCGGCTATCAGCCGCCGGCGGCCCGCCGGGCGCCGCCGGAGCCGACCTGGCGCGAAGCCAGGCTGGAGCCTCGCCGCGAACCGGCGGTGCGGCCGCAGGCGATCTACGATCCGCGTGAGGTGCCCGTCGTCGAGACCAGCCGCGAGCCCGTGTACGAGGCGAGGCCGGAGCCGTCCTACGAAGCGCCCCGCCGGACCGTCCGACTCGACGAGGCTCCCGTCATGGCCTCGGCCGGCCCTGTGTCGCTCGCCCCTGAGCCGCGGCCCGCGCCCCGGCAGAAGGCTCGCTCGATTGAGGATTTGATCGCGGCCTCGGAAGGCCTGCGCTGATCAATCGATAGGCGATCTCTATCGTCGACATGTTGAAAAGGCGCGCCGATCCGGCGCGCCTTTTTTTGCGTAAGGCCCACAACAAACAAGAGGTTTTGCTCTGCCAGGGTAGCGCGCGCGGCCGCGAGTTTGGAATTGTTACGTTTCGGACCCGCGGACGTCTTGCGCCTAAAGTGGCACGGGTCTAAGGCTCCCGATGTGCGGAGCGACGCGCGCCGATTTGGCGCATGTTCGAGGTTGGATCAGGGGCCGCGGCGCTGTCTCGCCCGGTCTTCGACACAGATGGAAGGTTCAGGCGCGCGATGACGAACCTGCTGGCCGACTACCTGCCTCTCGTCATTTTTCTCGCTGTGGCGCTCGTGGTCGGCCTCGCGCTTTTGGCCTCGCCGTTCCTGATCGCCTACCAGAACCCCGATCCCGAGAAACTCTCGGCCTACGAGTGCGGCTTCAACGCCTTCGACGACGCCCGCATGAAGTTCGACGTGCGGTTCTATCTCGTGGCGATCCTCTTCATCATCTTCGACCTCGAGGTCGCGTTCCTGTTCCCCTGGGCGGTCGCGTTCAAGGAGGTGGGGCTGTTCGGCTTCTGGTCGATGATGGCCTTCCTCGGCGTTCTGACGATCGGCTTCGTCTACGAGTGGCGCAAGGGCGCCCTCGAGTGGGATTGACCCGATGACCGCGAACCAGACCCTGGTCGCCGACGCCCCCAAGGGCCTCGTCGACGCCTCCGGCCGCCCGATCGGCCACGAAGACCGCTTCTTCCGCGAGGTGAACGCCGAGCTCTCTGACAAGGGCTTCCTCGTCACCTCGGCCGAAGACCTCATCACATGGGCCCGCACCGGCTCGCTGATGTGGATGACCTTCGGCCTGGCGTGCTGCGCCGTGGAGATGATGCAGGTCTCGATGCCGCGCTACGACGTGGAGCGCTTCGGGTTCGCTCCGCGTGCCAGTCCGCGGCAGTCGGACGTGATGATCGTCGCCGGCACGCTGACCAACAAGATGGCCCCCGCGCTCCGCAAGGTCTACGACCAGATGCCGGAGCCGCGCTACGTCATCTCCATGGGCTCCTGCGCCAACGGCGGCGGCTACTACCACTACTCCTACGCCGTGGTGCGCGGCTGCGACCGCGTGGTGCCGGTGGACATCTACGTGCCGGGCTGCCCGCCGACCGCGGAGGCTCTGCTTTACGGCGTGCTGCTTCTCCAGAAGAAGATCCGCCGCATCGGCACGATCGAGCGGTGAGGACGGAGCCATGAGCGCCTCTTCCCACGACGTCCTCGAGACGCTGGCCGCCCATATCGCGCAAGGCCTGGGCTCCGCGATCGTCTCCACGTCGGTCGCCTTCGGCGAGCTGACGCTGACGACCGAAGCCGCCCGGATCGTCGAGGTCGCGACCTTCCTGCGGGACGATCCCGCGTGCCGGTTCATCTGCTTCGTCGACGTCTGCGGGGCGGACTACCCCTCGCGCGAAAAGCGGTTCGACGTCGTCTACCATCTGCTGTCGCCGGCGAAGAACCTGCGCGTCCGCGTGAAGCTCGAAGCCGACGACGAGACGCCGGTGCCGTCCATCACGGGGGTCTTCCCCGGCGCGCTGTGGTTCGAGCGCGAGGCTTACGACCTCTATGGCGTGTTGTTCTCCAACCACCCCGACCTCCGCCGGCTCCTGACGGACTACGGCTTCGACGGCTACCCCCTGCGCAAGGACTTCCCGCTCACCGGCTTCGTCGAGGTCCGCTGGGACGACGAGGCCAAGCGGGTGGTCTACGAGCCGGTCCGCCTGAACCAGGAGTTCCGCAACTTCGACTTCCTCTCGCCCTGGGAAGGCACGGACTACGTGCTGCCCGGCGACGAGAAGGCGAAGCAGCCGAACTGAGGGACGGGCAATGGCGGCGGGCGAACGCATCTCCGGCAAGTGCCTCTGCGAGGCCGTGACCTTCGAGGCCACGCTGACAGACGGCGCGATGCACGTTTGTCATTGCTCAATGTGCCGGCGGTGGACGGGCGGCATGCTGACCTACCTGTCCGTCGACGTGGGGTCGCTCGACCTCCGCGGCGATGCGCTTTCGGTCTACCGCTCGTCGGAGTGGGGCGAGCGGGGGTTCTGCGCCCGCTGCGGCTCGTCGCTGTTCTGGCGCGCCGCGGACGGCTCGTCGGCCGACGTCTCCGCCCAGGCGGTCGACGACTCCGGCCGGTTCCCGTTCGCGAGCGAGATCTTCATCGACGATAAGCCCGGCAACTACGCCTTCGCCAACGAGACCCGCAAGGTCACCGGCGAAGAGTTCATGGCCAAGGCCCAGGAGTCTCACGCCGGTGGCTGAGCAGGACATCCGCAACTTCACGATCAACTTCGGCCCGCAGCATCCGGCGGCGCACGGCGTGCTGCGTCTGGTGCTGGAGCTCGACGGCGAGGTGGTCGAGCGCGTCGATCCGCACATCGGCCTGCTCCACCGCGGCACCGAGAAGCTGATCGAGGCCAAGACCTACCTGCAGGCGATGCCCTATTTCGACCGGCTCGACTACGTCGCGCCGATGAATCAGGAGCACGCCTTCTGCCTCGCCACCGAGCGCCTGCTCGGCGTCGAGATCCCGATGCGCGCGCAGCTCATCCGCGTGCTTTACAGCGAGATCGGCCGCATCCTCTCCCACCTCCTCAACGTCACCACGCAGGCGATGGACGTCGGCGCGCTGACGCCGCCGCTGTGGGGCTTCGAGGAGCGCGAGAAGCTGATGGTGTTCTACGAGCGGGCGTCGGGCTCGCGCATGCACGCGGCCTACTTCCGGCCGGGCGGCGTGCATCAGGACCTGCCCGACCAGCTCGTGGAGGACATCGACCGCTGGTGCGTGAGCTTCTACAAGGCGTTGGACGACATCGACCAGCTCCTGACCGAGAACCGCATCTTCAAGCAGCGCAACGTCGACATCGGCGTGGTGCCGCTGAACGAGGCGTGGGAATGGGGCTTCTCCGGCGTGATGGTGCGCGGCTCTGGCGCCGCGTGGGACCTGCGTAAGTCGCAGCCCTACGAGTGCTACGCCGACCTCGACTTCGACATCCCGGTCGGCAAGAACGGCGATTGCTACGACCGCTATCTCATCCGCATGGAGGAGATGCGTCAGTCGGCCCACATCATGCAGCAGTGCTGCGCGCGTCTGAAGACCGAACGCGGGCCGATCGCGACCCTCGACGGCAAGGTCGCGCCGCCGAAGCGGGCTGAGATGAAGCGCTCGATGGAGGCGCTCATCCACCACTTCAAGCTCTACACCGAGGGCTACCGAGTGCCCGAGGGCGAGGTCTACGCCGCCGTCGAGGCGCCCAAGGGAGAGTTCGGCGTCTACCTGGTCTCGGACGGCACCAACAAGCCGTACCGCTGCAAGATCCGGGCGCCCGGCTTCGCGCATCTCTCCGCCATGGACCATCTGTGCCGCGGCAACATGCTGGCCGACGTCTCCGCGATCCTTGGCTCGCTCGACATCGTGTTCGGCGAGGTGGACCGGTGAGGCTCTGTCACGTGCGCGCCGTCATGCCCGCACTTGCGGGCATCCACGACTTGGACACGCTGCGGCTTCGGGAAGTCGTGGATACCCGGACTGCGTCCGGGCATGACGTTGAGGGAATGGCCTGATGTCCGTCCGCCGCCTCGCCGAGGTCCAGCCCGCCGATTTCGCCTTCACGCAGGACAACCTGCAGTGGGCCGAGGGCCAGATCGCCAAGTATCCGGAAGGCCGGCAGGCCTCGGCCGTGATCCCGCTGCTGTGGCGCGCGCAGGAGCAGCACGGCGGCTGGCTGCCGGAGCCCGCGATCCGGCGCATCGCCGAGATGCTCGGCATGCCGACCATCCGCGTGATGGAGGTCGCGACCTTCTACACGATGTTCAACCTGAAGCCGGTTGGGGAGCACTTCGTCCAGCTCTGCGGCACGACCCCGTGCGCGCTGCGCGGCGCGAACGCGCTGAAGGACGTCTGCAAGAAGCACATAGGCGACCAGAACCACGTGACGGCGGACGGCAAGCTGAGCTGGCTCGAGGTCGAGTGCCTCGGCGCCTGCTCCAACGCCCCGATGGTGCAGATCAATTTCGACTACTACGAGGACCTCACGCCGGAGACCTTCGAGGCTCTGCTCGAGGACCTGCGCGCCGGCCGGCCGGTGAAGACCGGCTCGCAGACCGGCCGCTCCTGCTCGGCGCCCTTCGGCGGCGACACCTCGCTCACCGACGAGACGCTCTATGACGGCTCGGTGGTCGGCTCGTGGAAGAGCCGCTTCAGCGACGAGCACGGCAAGGGCGACGCGACCGTGACGGAGACGGCCGGCCGTCCGGAGCAGAACAGCCGTCCCGAAGCCACCGTCGCGAAGAGCGGCAAGGACGCCGAAGGCCAGCCGAGCGACAAAGCCAAGTCGGCGCCGGCCGTGACCGAGGACACAGCCTCCGGCTCGACCACGGTCGGAACCTCGCCGAAGACGCCGGCGTCGCCCGGCGCGGCGCCGTCCGAGAAGGGAGCGTGACGCCATGCTGACCGATCGCGACCGCATCTTCACGAACCTCAACGGCCGCCGCGGCGCCGACCTCGAGAGCGCGCTCAAGCGGGGCGCCTGGGACGAGACCAAGTTCCTGCTCGAAAAGGGCCGGGACTGGATCGTCGCGGAGATGAAGGCGTCGGGCCTTCGCGGCCGCGGCGGCGCGGGCTTCCCGACGGGCCTCAAGTGGTCCTTCATGCCGAAGCCGCAGGAGGGCCGCCCGCACTATCTTGTGGTCAACGCCGACGAGTCCGAGCCCGGCACCTGCAAGGACCGGGAGATCATGCGGAACGACCCGCATCTCCTGATCGAAGGCTGCCTGATCGCGTCCTTCGCGATGCACGCCAACGCCTGCTACGTCTACATCCGCGGCGAGTATGTGCGCGAGCGCGAGGCGCTTCAGCGCGCGGTCGATGAGGCCTATGCGGCCAATCTCGTCGGACCGAACAACAAGCACGGCTATCCCTTCGACATCTACGTCCACCACGGCGCCGGCGCCTACATCTGCGGCGAGGAGACGGCCCTTCTGGAGAGCCTCGAGGGCAAGAAGGGCATGCCGCGGCTGAAGCCCCCGTTCCCGGCGAACATGGGCCTCTACGGCTGCCCGACGACGGTGAACAACGTCGAGTCGATCGCAGTCGCCGGCACGATCCTGCGCCGCGGCGGCGCGTGGTTCGCCGGCATCGGCAAGCCCAACAACACCGGCACCAAGCTGTTCTCGATCTCCGGCCACGTCGAGCGGCCGTGCAACGTCGAGGAGGAGATGGGCATCTCCTTCCGCGAACTGGTCGAGAAGCACTGCGGCGGCATCCGCGGCGGCTGGGAGAACCTCTACGCCATCATCCCCGGCGGCTCCTCCGTCCCGCTGCTTCCCGAGCACCAGTGCCAGGATCTGTCGATGGACTTCGACACCCTGCGCAACCTGCGGTCGGGCCTTGGCACCGCGGCCGTGATCGTGATGGACAAGTCCACCGACATCGTCCGCGCCATCGCCCGCATCTCGCACTTCTACAAGCACGAGAGCTGCGGCCAGTGCACGCCCTGCCGCGAGGGCACCGGCTGGATGTGGCGCGTGCTGGAGCGCATGGCGGTCGGCCGCGCCGAGAAGCGTGAGATCGACATGCTGCTGGAAGTGTCCACGCAGGTCGAAGGCCACACGATCTGCGCTCTCGGCGACGCCGCGGCATGGCCGGTGCAGGGCCTGATCCGGCACTTCCGCCACGAGATTGAAAAGCGCATCGACGACTACGCTGCGAACCCCGCCCCGGGGGACTTCGCCGTGGCGGCGGAGTGAGGGGCGATGTTTCGGTACGCCGCTCTTGTGGGATGCCTCTTTCAAGCTTGGCTTTCGTCGCCAGCGTTTGCGCTTCCGCGAGAGTATTGCGCGGAAAGCGGAAATTCACGCCTTGTAATCTCTGATGCTATACCTCACGCCCAGTACAATGGCGGCTACTGTTACCGAGAAGTACCGGCTTCGATTGAGGGAAATGTAGTTATTAAGTGTGATCGAATGCGGTTGACGCTCATTGTGAAATTTTTAGACGTAGATACTATTCTAGTAAAAGATGGTGCCGGGCTAAATCCTGCTCCATTTCGAGATTGCATGGTAATGCGAGCGTCGCGAAGGGGGACGGGCTTATGACCAAACTCATCGTCGACGGCGCCGAGGTCGATGTCCCGGCCGAATACACCATCCTGCAGGCCTGCGAGGCCGCGGGGGCCGAGATCCCGCGCTTCTGCTTCCATGAGCGGCTGTCGATCGCCGGCAATTGCCGGATGTGCCTCGTCGAGGTGAAGGGAGGGCCGCCGAAGCCGGTGGCCTCCTGCGCCATGGGCGTGCGCGACCTGCGCCCCGGCCCGAACGGCGAGCCGCCGGTCGTCTCCACCCGCTCGCCGATGGTGAAGAAGGCGCGCGAGGGGGTGATGGAGTTCCTGCTCATCAACCATCCGCTGGATTGCCCGATTTGCGACCAGGGCGGCGAGTGCGACCTGCAGGACCAGGCCATGGCCTACGGCGTCTCGGGCTCGCGCTTCCACGAGAACAAGCGCGCGGTCGAGGACAAATACATCGGCCCGCTCGTCAAGACGACGATGACGCGCTGCATCCACTGCACGCGCTGCGTCCGCTTCGTGGCGGAAGTCGCCGGCTGCGCCGAGATCGGCGCCATCGGCCGCGGCGAGGACATGGAGATCACGACGTATCTGGAATCCGCCATGTCGTCGGAGCTCCAGGGCAACGTCATCGATCTCTGCCCGGTCGGCGCGCTGACCTCCAAGCCCTATGCCTTCCAGGCGCGGCCATGGGAGCTGAGCAAGACCGAGTCGATCGACGTGATGGACGCGCTCGGCTCCGCGATCCGGGTCGACGCCCGCGGGCGTGAGGTCATGCGCATCCTGCCGCGCACGAATGAGGACGTGAACGAGGAGTGGATCTCCGACAAGACCCGCTTCATCTGGGACGGCCTCCGCACCCAGAGGCTCGACAAGCCTTACGTGCGTGAGAACGGACGCCTGCGGCCCGCTTCCTGGCCGGAGGCGCTGGCGAAGGTCGCGGAGAAGATCAAGGGCGCGGACAAGTCGCGCGTGGGCGCGATCGTCGGCGACCTCGCGGCGGTCGAGGAAGTCTTCGCGCTCAAGGATCTGTTCGGCCGGCTTGGGGTGACCAACCTCGACTGCCGCCAGGACGGCTCGGCGCTCGATCCCGCGCTCGGCCGCGCGAGCTACCTCTTCAACGCCACCATCGCCGGCGTTGACCAGGCCGACGCGATCCTCCTGATCGGGACCAACCCGCGCCTCGAAGCGCCGGTGCTTAACGCCCGCATCCGCAAGCGTTGGCGGCTCGGCGACGTCCGCGTCGGCCTCGTGGGCGAGCGCGCGGACCTCACCTACGGCGCCGAGCATCTTGGCGCCGGAACGGGCTCGCTGACCGAGATCGTCGAGGGCAAGAGCGGCTTCGCCGAAGTCCTCGCCAAGGCCCAGCGGCCGCTCGTCATCGTCGGCGCCGGCGCGTTGGCGCGGGCCGACGGCCTCGCCGTGCTCGCCGCGGCCTCCAAGCTCGCGTCCGGCGAGAACGTCGCCGCTGGCTGGAACGGCCTGTCGGTGCTGCACACGGCGGCGTCCCGCGTAGGCGCGCTCGACCTCGGCTTCACGCCGGGGCAGGGGGGCAAGACCGCCGTCGAGATGGCGGCGCCCGGCGCGCTCGACGTGGCCTTCCTGCTTGGCGCGGACGAGATCGAAATCGCTCCCGGCGCCTTCGTCGTCTACCTCGGCACCCACGGCGACCGTGGCGCGCACCGCGCCGACGTCATCCTGCCGGGCGCGGCCTATGTGGAGAAGTCCGGCACCTACGTGAACACCGAGGGCCGCGTGCAGGTGGCGAACCGGGCGACCTTCCCGCCCGGCGAAGGCCGCGAGGACTGGGCGATCCTGCGGGCGCTGTCCGACGCGGTCGGCGCGCGGCTGCCCTACGACTCGCTGCCGCAGCTGCGGGCCGCGCTCTACGCCGCCCACCCGCATTTCGCTGAGGTCGACGAGATCGCAGCCGGCGAGCCCGCGGACCTGTCGGGCCGCGCGGGCGGCTCGCTCTCGGGCGACGCCTTCGTCAACGCCGTCTCGGACTTCCACCTGACGAACCCGATCGCGCGCGCCTCGGCCATCATGGCCGAGATGAGCGCGCTCAAGCGCGGGTCGCTCGCGCAGGCGGCGGAGTAAGTCGTGGACACCGTTCTTCAGATCCTGCTGATCCTGCTCCAGAGCGTGGCGCTGCTCGTCGCGCTCCTCGTGTTCATCGCCTACATCCTGCTGGCGGACCGCAAGGTCTGGGCGGCGGTGCAGCTCCGCCGCGGCCCCAACGTGGTCGGGCCCTTCGGTCTGTTCCAGTCCTTCGCCGACCTGCTCAAGTTCGTGCTGAAGGAGCCGGTGATCCCGTCCAGCGCGAACAAGGGCGTGTTCCTGCTCGCGCCGCTGGTGACCTGCTTCCTCGCGCTCGGCGCCTGGGCGGTCATCCCGCTCGCGGAGGGCTGGGCGATCGCCGACCTCAACGTCGGCATCCTCTACGTGTTCGCGATCTCCTCGCTCGGCGTCTACGGCGTCATCATGGGCGGTTGGGCGTCGAACTCGAAATACCCCTTCCTCGGCGCGCTGCGCTCGGCCGCGCAGATGGTGTCCTACGAGGTCTCGATCGGCTTCGTGATCATCTGCGTGCTGCTCTGCGTGGGATCTTTGAACCTCTCCGACATCGTGCGCGCCCAGGACACCGCCGCCGGCGTGTTCGGCTGGTACTGGCTGCCGCTGTTTCCGATGTTCGTGGTGTTCTTCATCTCCGCGCTGGCCGAAACCAACCGCCCGCCGTTCGACCTGCCGGAAGCGGAGTCGGAGCTGGTGGCCGGCTTCATGACCGAGTACGCCTCGACGCCGTACCTGCTGTTCATGCTCGGCGAGTACGTGGCCATCATGACCATGTGCGCGCTGACGACGATCCTGTTTCTCGGCGGCTGGCTGTCGCCGATCCCCTTCGCGCCCTTCACCTGGATCCCCGGCGTGTTCTGGTTCGTGGGGAAGATGTGCCTCGTCTTCTTCATGTTCGCGATGGTGAAGGCCTTCGTCCCGCGCTACCGCTACGACCAGCTGATGCGACTCGGCTGGAAGGTGTTCCTTCCGATCTCGCTCGCAATGGTCGTGATCGTGGCGGCGGTGCTGCAGTTCACGGGGTGGGCGCCGTGACTTTCGCCGGGGGCCTCGTCGGCCTCATGCTCGGGCTTGCGCTCGGCATGCTGTTCGGGCGCGTGGCTCTGCCGCGCGTGCTGGAGCAGCAGCGCCGCCGCGGAGGAATCCGGCGGCCGGACCTGCTCGAGGGTCCGACCCGGCGGGTCTACGCCATCGTGTTTCCTGGGCTGTTCGCGGTCGGAGGCGCCGTCGGCGGCGCAGCGCTCGGCGGGTATCTCGGCGGATGACGCCGGGACTCGTCGGGGCCGTTCTGGGAGCGGCGCTCGGCGCCGTGCTGGGCTGGCTCGGCGCGAAGGCGATCAACGCCGGGCTCGACCGGCAGATCGAGAAGGCGTCCCCCGAGGACGCGAGGAAGTTCACGACGGTCCGCCGGCTCGCCGGTCCGATCGTCATCGTCACGACGATCGTGGAGATCGCGGTCGTGGGCTACGTGGCGGCGGAATTGCTGGCGGGCTGATGACGGCTCGCAAACGAAACGAGGGTTGAGATGCGGCTCGATCAAGCGGCCCGCTCGCTGTTCCTGAAGGAGTTCGTGTCGGCGTTCTTTCTGTCGATGCGCTACTTCTTCCGGCCCAAGGCGACCATCAACTACCCCTTCGAGAAGGGCGCGATCTCGCCGCGCTTCCGGGGCGAGCATGTCCTGCGCCGCTATCCCAACGGCGAGGAGCGCTGCATCGCGTGCAAGCTGTGCGAGGCGATCTGCCCTGCGCAGGCCATCACCATCGAGGCCGGCCCGCGCCGCAACGACGGCACGCGGCGCACCACCCGCTACGACATCGACATGGTGAAGTGCATCTACTGCGGCTTCTGCCAGGAGGCGTGTCCTGTGGACGCCATCGTCGAGGGGCCGAACTTCGAGTTCGCGACCGAGACCCGCGAGGAGCTCTACTACGACAAGGAGCGTCTGCTCGCGAACGGCGACCGCTGGGAGCGCGAGATCGCGCGCCGCATCGCCCTCGACGCGCCGTACCGGTGAGGCGAACGATGCCGACCCGTCGCTCTGATCTTCCGCGCAAGGAACGCCGCGCATGAGTATGGCCCCGCTGTTCTTTTACCTGTTCGCGGGCGTCACCGTCGCGTCGGCGTTCATGGTGATTTCGTCAAAGAATCCCGTGCACTCGGTGCTTTTCCTCATCCTCGCCTTCGTGAACGCCGCCGGCCTCTTCGTGCTGATGGGCGCCGAGTTCCTCGCGATGATCCTGGTGGTGGTCTACGTCGGCGCCGTCGCGGTGCTGTTCATGTTCGTGACCATGATGCTCGACGTGGACTTCGCCGAACTGCGCGACGGCTTCCTGCAGTACCTGCCGATCGGCGCGCTGGTGGGGCTGATCGTGCTGGTCGAGCTGGTGCTGGTGGTCGGGACCTGGGGCGTCGGCGGGACGCCTCGCACGGTGGTCGCGCAGGCGCCGATCCCGACCGACGTCACCAACGCCGAGGCGCTCGGCCGCGTGCTCTACACCGACCACCTGCTGCTGTTCCAGGCCGCCGGCCTCGTGCTGCTGACCGCGATGATCGGCGCGATCGTGCTGACGCTGCGCGAGCGCCGGGTCGGCGTGAAGCGGCAGGACATCGCGGCCCAGGTCGCGCGCGGTCCCGCGACCGCGATCGAGGTCGTCAAGGTGCGCCCGGGCCAGGGCCTTTCGGAGACGGGGGCCTGATATGGCGATCGCGCTCGGACATTACCTGACGGTTGCGGCGATCCTGTTCACGCTCGGCGTGCTCGGCATCTTCCTCAACCGCAAGAACGTCATCGTCATCCTGATGTCGGTCGAGCTGATCCTGCTCGCGGTCAACATCAACCTGGTGGCGTTCTCGACGCACATCGGCGATCTCAAGGGCCAGGTGTTCGCGCTGTTCGTGCTGACCGTCGCGGCCGCCGAGGCCGCCATCGGCCTCGCGATCCTCGTCGTCTACTTCCGCAACCGCGGCACGATCGCGGTCGAAGACATCAACCGGATGAAGGGGTGAGGGGCGTCTCAGCCCCGACGGACCGCTGATGTACCATCTGATCGTCTTTCTCCCCCTTCTCGGCGCAATCCTCGCCGGCGTCATCGCGCTCGCCGGCGCCCGCAAGCGCCATCCCGGCGCCGTCGGTCCCGTCGACGCGTTCCACCACGCGCACGACCATGGCCACGCCGGCCATCACTCAGCGCATGCGCATGACCCGCATGCCCACGACGATCATGGCCACGACGACCACGGCCACGGGCCCGTCGAACCGGCGGCGCAGGGGTCCCGGCTCGCCGAGCTGATCACCACCGGCCTGCTGATGGTCTCGGCGCTGCTGTCGTGGATCGCCTTCATCGACGTCGGCCTGTCGGGCAACGACGCGCACGTCACGGTGCTGCGCTGGATCACCTCGGGCAGCCTTGCGATCGATTGGGCCTTCCGAGTCGACACGCTGACGGCCGTCATGCTCGTGGTCGTCACCTCGGTGTCGGCGCTCGTGCACCTCTATTCGATCGGCTACATGCACGAGGATCCGCACCGTCCGCGGTTCTTCGGCTATCTCTCGCTCTTCACCTTCATGATGCTCATGCTGGTGACGGCGGACAATCTCGTGCAGCTGTTCTTCGGCTGGGAGGGCGTCGGCCTCGCGAGCTACCTGCTGATCGGCTTCTGGTACCAGAAGCCCTCCGCCAACGCCGCCGCCATCAAGGCCTTCGTCGTCAACCGCGTCGGCGACTTCGGCTTCCTGCTCGGCATCTTCGCGACCTACGTCGTCTTCGACAGCGTGCAGTTCGCGACCATCTTCGCGGACGCGCCCGGCGCCGCCGAGAAGACGATCAACTTCCTCGGGCACGACTGGCACGCGCTCACCGTCATCTGCCTGCTGCTGTTCATGGGCGCGATGGGCAAGTCGGCCCAGCTCGGCCTGCACACCTGGCTGCCGGATGCGATGGAGGGCCCGACGCCGGTCTCCGCGCTGATCCACGCCGCCACCATGGTGACGGCGGGCGTGGTGCTGGTCGCGCGCATGTCGCCGCTGTTCGAGCACGCGCCCGACGCGCTGACGGTCGTGACGATCGTAGGCGCGACCACCGCGATCTTCGCGGCGACCGTCGGCCTCGTGCAGAACGACATCAAGCGCGTGATCGCCTATTCGACCTGCTCGCAGCTCGGCTACATGTTCGTCGCGCTCGGGGTCGGGGCCTACGGCGTCGCCGTGTTCCACCTCTTCACCCACGCCTTCTTCAAGGCGCTGCTGTTCCTCGGCTCCGGCTCCGTCATCCACGCGATGCACCACGAGCAGGACATGCGGAAGATGGGCGGGCTTCGTCGCCTCATCCCGCTGACCTACTGGATGATGGTGATCGGCACGCTGGCGCTGACCGGCTTCCCGCTGACCGCCGGCTACTTTTCCAAGGACGCGGTGATCGAGGCGGCCTACGCCGCGCACACCAGCGCCGGCATGTACGCCTTCGCGCTCACCGTCCTCGCGGCCCTGCTGACCTCGTTCTACTCCTGGCGCCTGATCTTCCTGACGTTCCACGGCGAGCCGCGGGCGTCGCTCGAGACCATGAGCCACGTGCACGAGAGCCCGCGCGTCATGACGGTGCCGCTGCTGGTGCTCGCCCTCGGCGCGCTGTTCGCCGGCCTCGTGTTCAAGTCGCGCTTCATCGGCGAGAAGTACGACGACTTCTGGAACGGCGCGCTGTTCACGGGCGAGCACAACGAGATCCTGCACCACATGCACGAGGTCCCGGCCTGGGTGGTGTACTCGCCGTTCGTGATGATGGTGATCGGCTTCGCTGTGGCCTGGCTGTTCTACGTGAAGAGCCCGGGCATCCCGGCGGCGCTCGCTCGCCGGCACGACCTGATCTACCAGTTCCTGCTCAACAAGTGGTACTTCGACGAACTCTACGACCTGATCTTCGTGCGCCCGGCGAAGTGGGTCGGCCGCTTTCTTTGGAAGACCGGCGACGGGCGGATCATCGACGGCCTCGGTCCGGACGGGATCTCGGCCCGCGTGATCGACGTCACCAACCGCGCCGTCCGCCTGCAGACCGGTTACGTCTACCACTACGCCTTCGCGATGCTCATCGGCGTCGCGGCCCTCTTCACCTGGTTCCTGATGCGGGGGCTGTGATGGACCGCGATCTTCGGACGGCGATGAACACGGGCCGTCATGCCCGGCTCTTCGCCGGGCATTTACGGCTTACCTTCAGGCGGGCGACGCTCAAAGTCGTGGATACCCGCGCTACGCGCGGGCATGACGGCCGCGAAGTTGCAGGAACTCCCCAATGACCGGCTGGCCCATCCTTTCGCTGCTGACGTTCCTGCCGCTGGTCGGCGTCTTCTTCCTGCTGATGATCCGCGGCACGGACGAGGCGAGCCTCCGCAACGTCAAGCACGTCGCGCTCTGGACGACGGTGGTGAACTTCGTCGTCTCGCTCGTGCTGTGGGCGAAGTTCGATCTCGCCGAGCCTGGCTTCCAGTTCGTCGAGCAGGCCGAATGGCTCGGCGCCTCGATCAACTACAAGCTCGGCGTGGACGGCATCTCGGCGCCCTTCGTGGTGCTGACCGCCTTCCTCATGCCGTTCTGCATCCTGGCGTCCTGGACCTCCATCACCCACCGGGTGAAGGAGTACATGATCGCGTTCCTGGTGCTTGAAACGCTGATGATCGGCGTGTTCTGCGCGCTCGACCTCGTGCTGTTCTACCTGTTCTTCGAGGCCGGCCTGATTCCGATGTTCCTGATCATCGGCATCTGGGGCGGCAAGCGCCGGGTCTACGCCAGCTTCAAGTTCTTCCTCTACACGCTGCTCGGCTCGCTGCTGATGCTCGTCGGCATCCTCGCGATGTACGGCGCCGCCGGCACCACCGACATCGTGGCGCTGCTCGCCTACAAGTTCTCGCCGGAGATGCAGACCTGGCTGTGGCTCGGCTTCTTCGCCTCCTTCGCGGTGAAGATGCCGATGTGGCCGGTCCACACCTGGCTGCCCGACGCGCACGTGGAGGCGCCGACCGCAGGCTCGGTCATTCTGGCGGGCATTCTGCTGAAGATGGGCGGCTACGGCTTCCTGCGGTTCTCGCTGCCGATGTTCCCGCTGGCGAGCGAGTACTTCGCCCCCTTCGTGTTCACGCTCTCCGTCGTCGCGATCGTCTACACCTCGCTGGTCGCGCTGATGCAGGAGGACGTGAAGAAGCTGATCGCCTACTCCTCGGTCGCGCACATGGGCTTCGTGACCATGGGCATCTTCGCGCTGAACGAGCAGGGCGTGCAGGGCGCCGTCTTCCAGATGATCAGCCACGGCGTGGTGTCCGGGGCGCTGTTCCTCTGCGTCGGCGTGGTCTACGACCGGCTGCACACCCGCGAGATCAAGGCCTTCGGCGGCCTCGTGAACCGTATGCCGTGGTACGCGGCGGCCTTCCTCGTCTTCACCATGGCGAATGTCGGCCTGCCCGGCACCTCCGGCTTCGTCGGCGAGTTCCTCACGCTCATGGGGTCGTTCCGGGCCAACACCTGGGTCGCGCTGTTCGCGACCACCGGCGTGATCCTGTCGGCCGGCTACGCCCTCTGGCTCTATCGCCGCGTGGTGCTCGGCGCGCTCGAGAAGCCGGAGCTGGCGGGCATCCCGGACCTCTCGCGCCGAGAGGTCGCGCTACTCGCTCCGCTGGTGGTTCTGACCATCCTGTTCGGCGTATGGCCGGCGCCGGTGATCGACTTCTCCGCCGCGTCCATCGACGGACTGCTCCAGCAGACCACCGCCGCCATCGAAAGCGCCGGCAAGGCCGCCGCCTTGGTGGGCCAGTGATGCGGCGTCGGATGCGCAAAGGCGCGGTCATCTCCTCCACGTCATGCCCGCGCCTACGCGCGGGCATCCACGACTTTGGGCGGCGCTCGACGACCCAGTCGTGGACGCCCCGCTGCGCCGGGCATGACGACGCGTGCGCTTCCGCGCGCCAGCGAAACTTCGATCAGGGCTGCTGACCATGGACGCCACAGCTTTCCCCGCCCTTGCGCCTGCGCTGCCGGAGATCATCCTGGCGGTCGGGTCGCTCGCGCTCGTCCTCCTCGGCGCCGTCATGGGCGAGCGCTCGACGCAGCTGATCAACGGCCTGGCGCTGGCCTTGCTGGCGGCGGCCGGCGTCGCCGTGGTCGTTGCGCCGGACGCGGTCACGTTCGGCGGCAGCTTCGTGCTGGACGGCTTCGCGCGCTTCATGAAGATCGTCGCCTTCATCGGCGCCTACGCGGCCCTGCTGCTGTCGTTCGACTACATGGAGCGGCTCAAGTTCGCCCGCTTCGAATACGCCATCTTGGTGGTGCTCTCGACCCTCGGCATGTCGCTGATGATCTCGGCGCACGACCTGATCGCGCTCTACCTCGGCCTCGAGCTGCAGAGCCTCGCGCTCTACGTCATCGCCGCCATCAACCGCGACGACGAGCGCTCGACCGAAGCCGGCCTCAAGTACTTCGTGCTCGGCGCGCTGTCGTCCGGCATGCTGCTCTACGGCGCGTCGCTGGTCTACGGCTACACCGGCGCCGTCGGCTTCGCCGACATCGCGGAGGCGCTAAAGTCCGGCGAGGCATCGCTGGGGCTTATCTTCGGCGTGGTGTTCTTGATCTCGGGCTTCGCGTTCAAGGTCTCGGCGGTGCCGTTCCATATGTGGACCCCGGACGTCTACGAAGGCGCGCCGACGCCGATCACCGCCTTCTTCGCCTCCGCCACCAAGGTCGCCGGCATGGCGATGTTCGTGCGCGTGATCATGGAGGCCTTCCCTTCGGTCACGACCGAGTGGCGGCAGGTGGTGGTGTTCGTGGCGCTGGCCTCCATGGCGCTCGGCTCGTTCGCGGCGATCGGCCAGAAGAACCTGAAGCGCCTGATGGCCTACTCCTCGATTGGCCACATGGGTTACGCGCTGGTCGGCCTCGCCGCCGGCACGCCCGAGGGCGTTCGCGGCGTCATGATCTATCTCGCGATCTACATCGCCATGACGCTCGGCGCCTTCGCCTGCATCCTCTCCATGCGGCTCAGGGACGGCTCCTACGTCGAGAGCATCTCCGACCTTGCGGGCTTGTCGCGCACCAAGCCAGCGATGGCCTTCGTGCTGGCGATGATCCTGTTCTCGCTCGCGGGCATCCCGCCGCTCGCCGGCTTCTTCGCGAAGTTCTACGTGTTCTACGCCGCGGTGAACGCCGGGCTTTACCCGCTTGCG
Organism: Methylopila sp. Yamaguchi; assembly: GCF_002897035.1. Taxonomy (GTDB): domain Bacteria; phylum Pseudomonadota; class Alphaproteobacteria; order Rhizobiales; family Methylopilaceae; genus Methylopila. The sequence goes on along the minus strand of NZ_BAUX01000002.1, from coordinate 351,969 downwards.
GTCGCCGGCTTCGTGCTGTCGGTGGTTGGCGCGTTCTACTACCTGCGCATCGTCAAGATCATCTACTTCGACGAACCGACGGTGGCCTTCGAGCCCATGAGCTTCGGCGCCAAGGCCGTGCTGACGCTCGCAGGCGGCTTCACGCTGCTGTACTTCGTGTACCCGGGCCCGCTCACCGCCGCCGCTGGGGCGGCGGCGCAGTCTCTGTTCTGAGGTGAGGGCGGCCGGGGCCTCGACTGTCCCGCTGGGAGCCGGCGAGTTGGCGATAGAACTGGTCGCGCTGGCTCACGACGGCCAAGCGCGACTTTGGCAGCATGTCGCCTTGGTGCAGGGCATCCTTAGTCTTCAGGCCGCCCTTAGCGTATCGGGATTGGTCTTCACCGGGCCGAGGTTTGGGGTCGCTGCGAGAGCTCTCTTCATCGCGGCGTTTCTGTCACTTTCGCTTTTCAATCCAATCACGGGCTTTGAAGTGACCGCGCCGGGGTCATCCGATTTTCTCTGGAGCGCGTTCGTTTTTGGGCTAGGCGTTCTAGCGATAGCGTGCGTCGGTATCGCTCTTCGCAAACGTGCCGCTGGCCGGTCGCGAGCGCTACTCCTGATTTTCGCCGCGGTCTTGTTCGCCGGTAACGCCTTACTGGTTCCCGGTTGGGTCGAGGCGGCGAATTAGGTGACCTTTGCCCTGGGCCCCACGGCGGTCGCCGCCGGCCATGCGCTTCACGCCTACGACACGGTCGGTTCCACCAACGCCGAGGCGCTGGCGCTCGCCCGCGAAGGCCGCGGCCCGGCGTGGGTCGTCGCGCGGGCGCAGACGGCGGGGCGGGGGAGGCGGGGCAGACCGTGGTCGACGGGACGCGGCAATCTCGCCGCGAGCTTCGGCGCGACGCTCGGCGTCCCGGCCGCGACCGCGGCGACGCTCGGGTTCGTGGCGGGCCTTGCGCTGGAGCAGGCGCTGCGGGCCGTCGCGCCCTCGCTGAGCCAGCCCACCACGCGGCCGGAGCTGAAATGGCCGAACGACGTGGTCGTCGACGGCGCGAAGCTCGCAGGCATCCTGCTCGAGGCCGACGCCTCGGCGCCCGGGCAGGTGGCGATCGCCGTCGGGATCGGCGTCAACGTGGCCTCGGCGCCCGAAGGATTGCCCTATCCGGCGGCCTCGCTCGCCTCCCGCGGCGACGACACGACGGCGGAACAGCTTTTCGTCGCGTTGACGGACGCCTTCGCCGCGTGGTTCGACACATGGGACGACGGGCGCGGCTTCGCAAAGGTGCGCAAAGGCTGGATGGCGCGCGCGGCGGGCCTGGGATCGACGGTCACGGTCGATCTGGGCGCCCGCATTGCGCAGGGCGTGTTCGAAAAGATCGATGACGACGGCCGCCTCGTGCTACGAGGCGCAGATGGAACGCTTGTCACAGTAAGTGCTGGCGAGGTTTGCTTCGGAACCGCAGCGACGGTCCGGGAATAAGGGCGGGAATGGCGCAGGATCTGGTTTTCGTTCCCCTCGGCGGCGTCGGGGAGATCGGCATGAACGCCGGCCTCTACGGCTTCGGCGAGGGTCGCAAGCGGCGTTGGCTGATGGTCGACTGCGGCGTCACCTTCGGCGATCAGGTCACGACGCCCGGCGTCGACCTGATCATGCCGGACATCCGCTTCGCCAAGGCCCAGGGCGGCGCGCTCGAAGCGATCATCCTCACCCATGCCCACGAGGACCACTACGGCGCGCTGCTCGACCTCTGGCCGCAGCTGAAGTGCCCGGTCTACGCCACGCCCTTCGCCGCGGGCCTTCTCGCCGCAAAGCGCTCCGCCGAGCGCGACGCCCCGAAGATCGACGTGCGCGTGGTGGCCGAAGGCTCGCGCTTCCCCGTCGGGCCGTTCGACGTCGAGCTGATCTCCGTCGCGCACTCGATCCCGGAATCGACCGCGCTCGCGATCCGCACCCCGGCGGGCATCGTGGTCCACACCGGCGACTGGAAGATCGATCGCACGCCTGTGCTCGGCCGGCCCACCGACGAGGCGCGCTTCCGCGCGATCGGCGAGGAGGGCGTCGCGGCCATCGTCGGCGATTCGACCAACGCGCTTCGCGAAGGCATCTCGCGGTCCGAGTCCGAGGTCGCGGAGAGCCTCGCCGCCCTCATCAAGTCGGCGCCGGGCCGCGTCGCCGTCACCACCTTCGCCTCGAACGTCGGCCGCCTGCGCGCGGTGGCGGACGCGGCGCTCGCCGCCGACCGGCAGGTGGTCCTCGTCGGCCGCGCGATGGCGCGCGCCACGGAGGTCGCCCGCGAACTCGGCTATCTCGAAGGCGTTCCGGACTTCCTCAGCCCCGACGCCTTCGGCTACCTGCCGCGCAACAAGGTCGTCGCCCTCATGACCGGCAGCCAGGGCGAGCCGCGCGCCGCTCTCGCCCGCGTGGCCGAGGGCGACCACCCGGAAGTGACCCTCGCCAAGGGCGACCGGGTGATCTTCTCCTCGCGCGCCATCCCGGGCAACGAGAAGGCGGTCGGCCGCATCATCAACAAGCTCGTCGAGGGCGGCGCGGACGTCATCACCGACCGCACCCACTTCGTCCACGTCTCCGGCCATCCGCGGCAGGAGGAGCTGGCCATGCTCTACGGCTGGATCAAGCCGCAGGCGCTGGTGCCGGTCCACGGCGAAGAGGTGCACCTCGACGGCCACGCCGAGTTCGCCAAGGCCATCGGCGTTCCCAAGGTCGTGCGGGTCCGCAACGGCGACATCGTGCGCCTTGCGGGCGGGCCGGTCGAGATCGTGGACAACGTCCCCACCGGGCGGATGCTCAAGGACGGCCGCGTGATGATCTACGCGACCGAGCAGACCATTCCCGAACGCCGCAAGCTCGCCTTCGCCGGCGTCGTGTCGATCGCGATCGCCTTCAACGAGCGCGGCGACGTGGCGGGGGAGGTCTCGATCCGCTTCACCGGCCTGCCGCCGCGCGACGACGAGGGCACCTTGATGCCCGAGGTGCTGCGCGACACGGTTTTGGATTGCCTCGACGGCCTGTCGCGCCAGAAGCGGCGCGACGCCGGCCTGGTCGAGAAGGCGATCGAGCGCGCCGTCCGCGGCGAACTGCAGACGGTATGGGGCAAAAAGCCAATATGCCACGTCAGCGTGGTGGGGGTATGAGCGAGCGCTAGGAGCGCCCGCCGCCCAGCGCGTCATCCCGGCCGAAGCGATGAGCGGAGAGCCGGGATCGCCGTCGGCAGGCGCTTGATCCTGATCACGATCCCGGCTGTTCGCGGCTCAGCCGCTCCGCCGGGATGACGGAGCGAAGCAGATGATCGGCCGCCTGAACCACGTCGCCATCGCCGTGCCGGACCTCGAGGCCGCGACCGCGGTCTATCGCGACACGCTCGGCGCGACGGTCACCCCCGCGACCGACGAGCCCGACCACGGCGTGACTGTGGTGTTCATCGAACTGCCGAACACGAAGATCGAGCTCCTCGCCCCGCTCGGCGCGAACTCGCCGATCCAGGCCTTTCTCGACCGCGCGCCCGCCGGCGGCATCCACCACGTCTGCTACGAGGTGGACGACATCCTGGTTGCGCGCGACCAGCTGAAGGCGAAGGGCGCGCGCGTGCTCGGCTCCGGCGAGCCCAAGATCGGCGCCCACGGCAAGCCCGTTCTGTTCCTGCACCCCAAGGACATGCTGGGGACCCTGGTGGAGCTCGAGCAGGCGTGATCTTCCCGCTGGTCAGCTGGGCGGCGATCTACTTCGTGATCTGGTGGATCACGCTGTTCGCCATTCTGCCTTTCGGCATGCGCTCGCAGTTCGACGCCGGCGAGGTGATCCCCGGCACCGAGCCCAGCGCCCCGGTCCGCCTGCGCGGCTGGCGCATCGTGGGACTAACCACGCTCGCCGCGACCGGCGTCTTCCTGTTCGTGTTCTGGCTGCTGACCCAGAGCCACTTCACGCTCGACGACGTGCCGTTCTTCCCGAAGTTCGAGCAGGTTTAGGACGCGGGTTTCGCGACCGAAGCTTCAGCCGCCACATTTAGGTCGGCTCGGGACTTGGGCGTCGGGGGGACGTCGGCGACGAGCGCCGCCCTCGCAGAGCCGCCCGCGCAAATAAAAAAAGCAGAGCCTACGCCCTGCTTTTTTGGAGTTTCTTTTTCCGAGTCCGTTCTTGGTCGACGCGCCGCGAGCGGTGCGGGACTTCGGCGCATTTCGACCGTCTAACGCGTCGAAGACGCGATGAACGGACATCCTCCCAAGACTTGGACCGCTGTTTGGCCCAGCGTGGCAACGTCGCCGGGCGGCCCTTTGTTATGTCGAGACCGTAGCGCGCCTGCGGCGGGTTGTCACCTATTTGTGCATCCGGCGCCAAAAAAAAGAGCCAAAAGTTCGGGGCCTGAAATCCTGAGCTCGGCCGCTCTAAATTCAACGAAATTTGCGAGATGGGCCACGCGGCGACGTCGCGGCTTGTGTTTTCCGGGGGCATCGGGTTTCGTTCCGGCCGTCGCGCGGGCGCGCGATTTGTCGCTTCGCCCGCGCCCTCTCCCGGAGCCGTCGGACGTCATGCGCCTCAGCCGTTACTTCATGCCCATCCTGCGCGACGCGCCCAAGGAGGCGGAGATCGTCTCCCACCGTCTGATGCTGCGGGCGGGAATGATCCGGCAGGAGGCCGCCGGGATCTACGCCTGGCTGCCGCTCGGGCTGAAGGTGCTGAACAACATCTGCCGCGTGATCCGGGAGGAGCAGGATCGCGCCGGCGCGATCGAGCTGCTGATGCCCACCATCCAGCTGGCCGACCTGTGGCGCGAAAGCGGGCGCTACGACGCCTACGGCAAGGAGATGCTGCGCATCAAGGACCGGCACGACCGGGAGATGCTCTACGGCCCGACCAACGAGGAGATGATCACCGAGATCTTCCGGTCGAGCGTCCGCTCCTACAAGGACCTGCCGAAGAACCTCTACCACATCCAGTGGAAGTTCCGGGACGAGGTGCGGCCGCGCTTCGGCGTGATGCGCTCACGGGAGTTCCTGATGAAGGACGCCTACTCCTTCGATCTCGACAAGGAGGCCGCCCGCACCTCCTACAACCGCATGTTCACGGCCTACCTCCGCACCTTCGCGCGGCTCGGGCTGAAGGCGATTCCGATGGCGGCCGACACCGGCCCGATCGGCGGCGACCTGTCCCACGAGTTCATCATCCTGGCGAAGACCGGCGAGAGCGCCGTGTTCTGTCATGAGGATTACCTGAACTTCGACACGCCGGGCCTCGACGTCGACTTCGACGACGCCGCCGGCCTGCAGGCGATCGTGGATAAGTGGACGAGCCTCTACGCTGCGACCGAGGAGATGCACGACGAGGCGAAGTTCGCGGAGACGCCGGAGGCGAGTCGCCTTTCGGCCCGCGGCATCGAGGTCGGACACATCTTCTATTTCGGCACGAAGTACTCCGAGGCGATGGGCGCCAAGGTGACGGGACCCGACGGCAAGGACGTCGCCGTTCACATGGGCTCCTACGGCATCGGTCCGTCGCGGCTCGCCGCCGCGATCATCGAAGCCGGCCATGACGACGCCGGAATCATCTGGCCGGATGCGGTCGCGCCGTTCAAGGTCGGGCTCGTGAACTTGAAGCCTGGGGATTCGGCCTGCGACGCGGCCTGCGAAGACCTCTACGCCAAGCTCAAAGGGCAGGGCATCGACGTGCTCTATGACGACACCGACGACCGGGCCGGCGCGAAGTTCGCGACCATGGACCTCATCGGCCTGCCCTGGCGCCTCGTCGTCGGGCCGAAGGGCCTTGCGAACGGCGTGGTGGAGCTGAAGCGCCGCGGGCCGGGCGCGCCCGAGCAGCTGAGCGTCGACGCGGCCCTCAACGCGCTGACCGCGAGCTGACGCCCCGAATGACCGACGCCCGCGACGTAGCCGACGGAGCCGCGCCCGGCGCGACGCGGCCCTTCGCCCGTTTTGAGTGGCTGATCGCGGGGCGCTACCTCCGCGCCCGCCGCCGCGAGGGGTTCATTTCGGTTATCGCGGGCTTCTCGTTCCTCGGCATCACGCTTGGCGTCGCCACGCTCATCATTGTGATGGCGGTGATGAACGGCTTCCGCACCGAGCTGCTCTCCAAAATCCTCGGCATCAACGGCCACGCCGTGGTGCAGCCCATCGACGGGCCGCTGACGGATTACCTCGCGCTGGCCGACCGGCTGGGGAAGGTCGACGGCGTGAAGTACGTCATTCCGCAGGTGGAGGGGCAGGCGCTGGTGTCCTCGCCCTCCGCGTCGGGCGGCGTGCTCGTGCGGGGCGTGCGCGCGCAGGAGCTCGGCAAGTTGCCGCTGGTCTCGCGGACCATCCGCGAAGGCACGCTCGAAGGCTTCGATGACGGGGAAGGGTTGCTGATCGGCCGCCGCCTCGCCGACCAGCTCGGCGTGCGCGCCGGCGACACCATCTCGCTCGTCACCCCGCGCGGCGCGGTGACGCCCATGGGAGTGACGCCGCGCATCAAGGGCTACCGGGTGGCGGCGATCTTCGAGATCGGCATGTCGGAGTACGACGCGGCGATCGTCTTCATGCCGCTCGGCGAGGCGCAGGCCTATTTCAACCGCGAGGACGACGTCTCCTCGATGGAGATCTACCTCGACGACCCCGACGCCATCGACAGGGTCAAACCGGAGCTGCAGGCCGCCGCCGGCCGCGCCGTCTACCTGCTGGATTGGCGCGACCGCAACAAGACCTTCTTCTCGGCGCTGGAGGTGGAGCGGAACGTGATGTTTCTGATTCTCACGCTGATCGTGCTGGTGGCGGCGCTCAACATCATCTCGGGCCTGATCATGCTGGTGAAGGACAAGGGGCGCGACATCGCGATCCTGCGCACCATGGGCGCGACCAGCGGGGCGGTGATGCGCATCTTCCTGATCACCGGGGCCAGCATCGGCGTGGTCGGCACGCTGGCGGGCTTCGCCCTCGGCATGATCGTGTGCGTGAACATCGAGGCGATCCGCGCCTTCATGGCCTATCTCACCGGGACCGAGCTGTTCTCGCCCGAGGTCTATTTCCTCAGCCAGCTGCCGGCGGACCCCAACCTGCGGGAGACCGCGACCGTGGTGCTGATGGCCTTGGCGCTTTCCGTGCTCGCCACGCTCTACCCCTCGTGGCGCGCGGCGAAGCTCGATCCCGTGGAGGCGCTGCGCTACGAATGAGCGACGTCGACACCCACACCGATCTCGATCACGACGACGCCCCCGGGGGGTCCTACGAGGAGCGGCCGCCGCTGCTGGTGCTCGACGGCGTCGTGCGGCGCTACCGCCAGGGCGAGGCGACCCTCGAGGTGCTGGCCGGAGCCTCGATGGTGATGAACGCGGGCGAATCGATCGCGCTGATCGCGCCTTCGGGCACGGGCAAGTCGACGCTCCTCCACGTCGCGGGCCTGCTGGAGCGTCCGGACGGCGGCGAGGTGTTCCTCGACGGCGAGCCGACCTCTGGCCTGTCCGACGACGCGCGCACCGCGATCCGCCGCAATCAGATCGGTTTCGTCTACCAGTTTCACCACCTGCTGCCGGAGTTCTCCGCGCTGGAGAACGTGGTGATGCCGCAGCTGATCCGAGGCCTTGCGCCGAAAGAGGCGGAGAGCCGTGCGAAGGACCTGCTCGGTTATCTCGGCCTGGGCAAACGCCTGACGCATCGCCCGGCGGAGCTCTCCGGCGGCGAGCAGCAGCGCGTGGCCATCGCCCGCGCCGTCGCCAACGCGCCGCGCCTGCTGTTTGCGGACGAGCCGACCGGCAACCTCGACCCCACCACCTCGGCGCACGTGTTCCAGACGCTCACAGCGCTCGCCCGCGCCTCGGGCCTCTCCGCTATGGTCGCGACCCACAACCTCGACCTCGCCGCGACGCTCGACCGCCGCGTGACCCTGCGCGATGGGGTGCTGGTCGAAGTCTGAAGCGCAAGGCCCGGGGCTTGTTGGGCCTTTGGCGGGGCCCTGAGCGGTTCAGAACATCACGCCGTCATGTGCGCCCCTCCGCGCGGTCATCCACGACGCCTCCGGGCGCAGTTCGACATGAGCCTGGGTTGCCCGGCCACCGCCGCGCGTGACGAAGTTTTTTGTCAGAGGCGGCTGCGCTCTGGGCGAAGGCCTTCTCCGAGAGGCCGCGCGCGTCGCGCCTCCCGAAGAACGCGGGGCCTCCCCATGTCGCGGGCCGGCCTCGGCGGCCGGCGCCACGAGCATCGATGCCCATCGGAAGCAAGGCTCGCCGTTTTTGTCGAGTTCGACGGGATGCCGACTCCTCGCGTTAACCTGCGAACGCCCGTACCGTCCTTTTCCTTAACCACCTCGCGCGCCCGGTTTCCGCGCCTGGGCGAAACCGCTTGACCTCCTGTGGAGAAGAAACAAAATAGGAACATAACAAGTCCAGAACGGGAGTGCGTCATGGACCGGACCGGCGGTTGGAACTTGGTGCTCGGGGTAGTAGGCGGGGCGATCGAGCTCGGCTCCGTCATAACCTTCTTTGGCGCGCTGGTGCTCTGGGCGGACGCCTTCGGGTCGGTGTGAACGAGGGCTCCGTCAGCGCCTGTGGAGACCCGCGCCTCCCGGGGCGCGCCGGCGCTTGCGGCGGAGTAGGGTGAGCGCAACGGCACCAGGGAGCGCGTGATGGGCGATGGCGGATTGAAGGGCGATCTCGGCTTCGTCCATCTCCACGTGCGCTCGTCCTTCTCGCTGCTCGAGGGCGCGCTGACCGTCGCGAAGATCGCCGCGGCGGCGAAGGCCGACCACATGCCGGCGATCGCGCTCACCGACGACAACCTGTTCGGAGCGCTCGAGTTCTCCGAGAAGATGGCCTCGGCCGGCGTGCAGCCGATCATCGGCATGGCGCTCGACGTCGAGTTCGCCGACCGCGAAGAGCGCTCCGGCCGCCCGATGAAGGACGCCGGCCGGCCGCTCATCGTGCTGCTTGCGCGCTCCGAGACCGGCTACCGCAACCTGATGGCGCTCGGCAGCCGCGCCTTCCTCGAAAGCGACGTCAACGAAGGTCCGCACGCGACCCTCGCGATGCTGGAGGCGCACCGCGACGGGCTGATCGCGTTGACCGGCGGCCCGGAGGGCCCGGTCGACCGCATGCTGCTGGAGGGCGCCGACGACGTCGCAGCCGCCCGGCTGCAGACCCTGGCGGCGCTCTATGGCGACGGTCTCTACGTCGAACTCCAGCGCCACGGCACGGCGAACGAGCGGTCGGTGGAGGGGGCCCTCGTCGATCTCGCCTACGCCCAAGGGATCCCGCTCGTCGCGACCAACGGCGCACGCTTCGCGGAACGGAGCGATCACGAGGCCCATGACGCGCTGATCTGCCTGGCCGAAGGTCGCGTGCTGGCCGAAAGCGAGCGTCGCCAGTTCACGGCCGACCACAATCTGAAGTCCCGCGCGGAGATGGTGCGGCTGTTCGCCGATCTGCCCGAGGCGACCGCCAACACCGTCGAGATCGCGCGCCGCTGCGCCTATCGCCCGCGCACGATGAAGCCGATCTTGCCGCGTTTCACCGTCGGTGACGGCGTCGTGGACGAGGCGGCGGAGCTTCGCCGACAGGCGGAGAACGGTCTCGCCGCGCGGCTCGCGGCCCATGGGCCGGCGCCGGACCTCGACGTCGCGACCTACGAGCGGCGGCTCGCGTTCGAGCTCGGCGTCATCGAGCGGATGAAGTTCCCAGGCTACTTCCTGATCGTCGCGGACTTCATCAAGTGGGCGAAGGACCAGGGCATCCCGGTCGGCCCCGGCCGCGGGTCGGGCGCAGGCTCGCTCGTCGCCTATTCGCTCACCATCACCGATCTCGACCCGCTGAGGTTCGGCCTGCTGTTCGAGCGCTTCCTGAACCCAGAGCGCGTGTCGATGCCGGACTTCGACATCGACTTCTGCCAGGACCGGCGCGAGGAGGTGATCCGCTACGTTCAGGCCCGCTACGGCCTCGACCGCGTCGCGCAGATCATCACCTTCGGCACGCTGCAGGCGCGCGGCGTGATGCGCGACGTCGGGCGCGTGCTCGAGATGCCGTACGGCCAGGTCGACAAACTCTGCAAGCTGGTGCCGCAGAACCCGGCTAACCCCGTGACCTTGAAGCAGGCGGTCGCCGACGAGCCCAAGCTGTCGGAGGCGCGCGAGGAGGACGAGAAGGTCGGGCGCATGCTCGACATCGCGCTCAAGCTCGAGGGGCTCTACCGCCACGCGTCGACCCACGCCGCCGGCATCGTGATCGGCGACCGCCCGCTGTCGGAGCTGGTGCCGCTCTACCGCGATCCGCGCTCCGACATGCCGGTCACCCAGTTCAACATGAAATGGGTGGAGCCGGCGGGCCTCGTGAAGTTCGACTTCCTCGGCCTCAAGACGCTGACGACCCTCACCACCGCCGTGAACCTGCTGAAGCGGCGTGGGGTGATCGTGGAGCTCGACAAGATCCCGCTGGACGACGCCGCCACCTACGCCATGCTGGCGCGTGGCGAGACGGTCGGCGTGTTCCAGCTGGAAAGCGCGGGAATGCGGCGCGCGCTCGCCGACATGAAGCCGGACCGATTCGAAGACATCATCGCGCTGGTCGCGCTGTACCGGCCGGGCCCGATGGCGAACATCCCGGTGTACTGCGCCCGCAAGCACGGCCAGGAGAAGCCGGAGTACCCGCATCCCAAGCTCGAGCCGATCCTCGGAGAGACATTCGGCGTCATCATCTACCAGGAGCAGGTGATGCAGACGGCGCAGTCGCTCGCCGGCTACTCGCTGGGCGAGGCCGACCTGTTGCGCCGCGCGATGGGCAAGAAGATTCGAGCCGAGATGGACGCCCAGCGCGAGCGGTTCGTCACGGGCTGCGTCGAGAACGGCATCGGCAAAGCGGATTCTTCGACGATCTTCGATCTGCTCGCGAAGTTCGCGGACTACGGCTTCAACAAGAGCCACGCGGCGGCCTATGCGCTCGTCGCCTACCAGACCGCCTATCTCAAGGCGAACCACCCCGTTGAGTTCCTGGCGGCCTCGATGACTCTCGACATGGGGTCGACGGACAAGCTGGCCGAGTTCCGCCAAGAAGCCATCCGCCTCGGCATCCCGGTGAAGCCGCCTTGCGTCAACCGCTCCGCCGTCGCCTTCGACGTGGACGACGGCGCGATTCTCTATGCGCTGGCGGCGTTGAAGGGCGTCGGCGGCCAGGCGGTGGAAGGCTTGGTGGCCGCCAGCCGCGCCAAGCGTTTCGCCGACCTGCTAGACTTCGCGCGGCGGCTCGACGCCAAGGCGCTGCCCAAACGCGCGCTGGAGAGCTTGATTCAGGCCGGCGCGCTCGACGCGCTGGAGCCGGACCGAGCGCGGGCGCTCGCCTGCGTGGAGGGGATCATGGGCGTGGCCTCGCGCACCCGCGATTCGGCGGCGGTCGGCCAGCACGACATGTTCGGCGGGTCGGCGGATCCGATCCGTCCCTTGGCGCATGAGAGTTGGTCGACCGGCGAACGGCTCAAGCGCGAATACGATTCCGTCGGCTTCTTCCTGTCCGGCCATCCGCTCGACGACTACAAGCCGCTGCTCGCGAAGCTGCGGGTGCGCAGCTATGCGGACTTCGTCGCGGCGGCGAAGCAGGGCGCGACGGCGGGGAGGCTCGCCGCCACGGTGCTTGCCCGGCAGGAGCGTAAGACCAAGTCCGGCAATCGCATGGGCGTGATCATGCTGTCCGACCCGACGGGGCACTACGAGGCTGTGATCTTCTCCGAGGGGCTGGCCAAGCATAGGGACCTGCTGGAGCCCAACACGCCGGTGATCGTTTCGGTCAGCGCCGCGGTGGAGGGCGACGAGGTCCGGTTGCGGCTGGAAAGCGTCGAACCGCTCGACCGCGCGGCCGAGAAGCTGCAGCGCTCGGTGCGGGTCTTCATGCGGGCCCCCGAGCCGATGGACGCGCTGGCGAAGCGGCTCGAGCCTGGCGGGGACGGGGAGGTCGCGGTGGTGCTGATGCTAGATGAGGGCGAAACGGAGGTCGAGATCCGGCTTCCCGGCCGCTACCGCGTGTCGCCCCAGATCGCGGGCGCATTGCGGACGGTGCCGGGCGTTGTGGCGGTCGAGGCCGCCTGACCCCGCGAGGGCGTATCGACACTCTGCGTCGGTGGGTTGGGGATTGGAACATGTTTTCCGGTTGACACCGCGGCCTGCGCCCCGCAAAAGCAGCGCCGCGAAACGCGCTGCGTCCTGGGACGCGCCGCGGCTCGCATCGTCCCGCAGGCGGCAAGCCTCCGGGCCGGACTGTGGAGGGGTGCCCGAGTGGTTAAAGGGGACGGACTGTAAATCCGTTGGCTCAGCCTACGTTGGTTCAAATCCAACCCCCTCCACCATCCACCGGCCCTCTCGCGCGCGGGTGTAGCTCAATGGTAGAGCAGCAGCCTTCCAAGCTGAATACGAGGGTTCGATTCCCTTCACCCGCTCCAGTCCTCTCAGTCTGACGCGTCCGGATCGAATGCGGGAGGCCGGCTCCGAGAGCCTGGCGCGCCGGCGACGGCCGTCCACGACTTCGACGCGGAGGGGGCGGTGAAGACCCATTTTGGAGGGCGAAGCGGCCGGCCGCGGGTTGTCGTCGGAGCGGCCGCGTTTTTCCCGCTTGTGAAACAAGCGAAACCCGCCTAGAGGAGCGTCGCTTCTCGCCAAACAGAGACTTCACGCAGGATACCGCTGATGGCCAAGGAAAAGTTCGCGCGGACGAAGCCGCACTGCAACATTGGGACGATTGGTCATGTTGACCATGGCAAGACGTCTCTGACGGCGGCGATCACGAAGGTTCTTGCTGAGACGGGCGGCGCGACGTTTACGGCGTACGACCAGATCGACAAGGCTCCTGAGGAGAAGGCGCGCGGCATCACGATCTCGACGGCGCACGTCGAGTACGAGACGCAGAACCGGCATTACGCGCACGTGGACTGCCCCGGCCACGCCGACTACGTGAAGAACATGATCACGGGCGCGGCGCAGATGGACGGCGCGATCCTGGTTGTGTCGGCGGCGGACGGCCCGATGCCGCAGACCCGCGAGCACATCCTGCTCGCGCGCCAGGTCGGCGTTCCGGCTCTGGTGGTGTTCCTGAACAAGTGCGACCTGGTCGACGACGAGGAGCTTCTGGAGCTCGTCGAGCTCGAGGTTCGCGAGCTTCTGTCGAAGTACGACTTCCCGGGCGACGACATTCCGATCATCAAGGGCTCGGCGGTTGTGGCGCTTCAGGGCGGCGACCCGAAGCTCGGCCATGACGCGGTGCTCGAGCTGATGAAGGCGGTCGACGCCTACATCCCGCAGCCGGAGCGCCCGATCGACCAGCCGTTCCTGATGCCGGTCGAGGACGTGTTCTCGATCTCGGGGCGCGGCACGGTGGTGACGGGCCGCGTTGAGCGCGGGATCGTGAAGGTCGGCGAGGAAGTCGAGATCGTCGGCATCAAGGCGACGGTGAAGACGACGGTGACCGGCGTCGAGATGTTCCGCAAGCTTCTGGACCAGGGCCAGGCGGGCGACAACATCGGCGCGCTGCTGCGCGGCACGAAGCGCGAGGACGTCGAGCGCGGTCAGGTGCTGTGCAAGCCGGGCTCGGTGAAGCCGCACACGAAGTTCAAGGCTGAGGCTTACATCCTCACCAAGGAGGAGGGCGGTCGTCACACGCCGTTCTTCACGAACTACCGTCCGCAGTTCTACTTCCGGACGACGGACGTGACGGGCGTGGTGCACCTCCCCGAGGGTACCGAGATGGTGATGCCGGGCGACAACATCGCGATGGAGGTGCACCTGATCGTGCCGATCGCGATGGAGGAGAAGCTGCGCTTCGCCATCCGCGAAGGCGGCCGCACGGTTGGAGCAGGGGTGGTCGCAACGATCATCGAGTGATGATCGTTGCGGACAGCCCGTCCGCGACAAGCGCGTCCGGATGCGGCGCCGGCGTCGTCGCTTCCATCATCGAGTGATTCTCGGCCTCCGGGCTTGAAGAACGTATCTATCGCCGGCCGTTCGACCAGACGGCCGGCGCAAAGCTCTCGAAAGCGTTGACGTCGGCGCTTTTCGTGATCCGTCCGCGCCCTAGTGGTTGCGAACGGCTCTTGGGCGTGGCATATGAAGCCCCCGCCCAAGACCCCTGCGCTTAGGAGTGTAGCTCAACTGGTCAGAGCGCCGGTCTCCAAAACCGGAGGTTGCGGGTTCGAGTCCCTCCACTCCTGCCAGCGTGGGATCAAGGTTTAAGGTTCGCCCAGACGCGGACCAATTGGGGAGCCTGCTTGCGGGCGAAGCGACCTGAAACGACATACTGGGGTGCGGACCTGTCGGCTGCGCCCCTTTTCGACGTGAATTGAGGCTATGGCGAAAACCAGTCCTGTCGAGTTCCTCCAAGAGGTGGGCGCCGAGACCTCGAAGGTCGTGTGGCCGACCCGGCGCGAGACGACGATCACCACCATCATGGTGTTCGTCTTCGTGTTCGTGGCGAGCGTCTTCTTCTTTTTCGCCGACATGATCCTTCGGACCGCCGTCACCTTGATCCTGGGGATTGGACAATGAGCGCGACCGACGCTGCCGTGAGCGGCCGGCGCAAGCGCTGGTACATCGTCCACGCTTACTCGAACTTCGAGAAGAAGGTCGCCGAGTCGATCCGCGAGAAGGCGGAGCAGACCGGGCTTTCGGATCTATTCGAGGAAATCCTGGTTCCGACCGAGAAGGTCGTAGAGGTGCGTCGCGGCCGGAAGGTCGACGCCGAGCGCAAGTTTTTCCCCGGCTACGTCCTGGTGAAGATGGACCTGACGGACCAGGCCTACCACCTGATCCGCAACACGCCGAAGGTGACCGGCTTCCTCGGCGCGGACAACAAGCCGTCGCCGATCTCGGACGCCGAGGCCGGCCGGATCATTCAGCAGGTCCAGGAAGGCATCGAGCGGCCCAAGCCCTCCGTGTCGTTCGAGGTCGGCGAGAACGTCCGGGTTTCGGACGGTCCGTTCGCCTCGTTCTCGGGCGTGGTGCAGGACGTCGACGAGGCGCGGGCGCGCCTCAAGATCGACGTTTCGATCTTCGGTCGCGCGACGACCGTCGATCTCGAATACGGGCAGGTCGAGAAGGTCTGATCCGTTTCCCGCCGTGGGAGAAAGGTGCCGGGCTCTTCGCTCGCCCGGGCCGCCGGTCGCACCACGGACAACGACGGCGGAATGCGAGCGCCGTCCAAGGAGCATCTAAATGGCGAAGAAGATTACAGGCTACATCAAGCTGCAGGTGCCGGCCGGCTCCGCGAACCCTTCGCCGCCGATCGGCCCGGCGCTGGGTCAGCGCGGCCTGAACATCATGGAGTTCTGCAAGGCGTTCAACGCCCAGACCGGCCAGCTCGAGAAGGGCATGCCGATCCCGGTCGTGATCACGGCCTATGCGGACCGCTCCTTCACGTTCCAGCTCAAGACGCCCCCGGTCAGCTACTTCCTGAAGCAGGCGGCCGGCATCAAGTCGGGCTCGAAGACCACCGGCAAGGCGGCTCCCGTCGGCAAGGTGACCCAGGCCCAGCTCCGCGAGATCGCGGAGAAGAAGATGGCTGATCTGAACTGCGCCACCGTCGATTCGGCGGTCGCAATGATCGCGGGCTCCGCCCGCTCCATGGGTCTGACGGTGGAGGCCTGATCATGGCGAAGCTTGCAAAGCGCGTCGCGAAGTCCCGCGAGGGGATCGACCGTCTTAAGCTGTATGGCATCGACGAAGCTATCGGCTTGGTCAAAGAGCGTGCCACGGCGAAGTTCGACGAGACGATCGAAGTCTCGATCAACCTCGGCGTCGACCCGCGCCATGCCGACCAGATGGTTCGCGGCGTGTGTCAGCTGCCGAACGGCTCTGGCCGCACCGTACGCGTGGGCGTCTTCGCCCGCGGGCCGAAGGCGGACGAGGCCCGGGCGGCTGGCGCCGATATCGTCGGGGCCGAAGACCTGCTCGAGATCGTTCAGGGCGGCACGATCGACTTCGATCGCTGCATCGCGACCCCGGACATGATGCCGCTCGTCGGCCGCCTCGGTAAGGTGCTGGGCCCGCGCGGCCTGATGCCGAACCCGAAGGTCGGCACGGTGACCATGGACGTCGCCGGCGCGGTCAAGGCCGCCAAGGGCGGCGCGGTCGAGTTCCGCGTCGAGAAGGCCGGCATCATTCACGGCGGCGTGGGCAAGGCCTCGTTCGACTCCGAGAAGCTGGTGCAGAACATCAAGGCGTTCGCGGACGCCGTGGTGAAGGCCAAGCCGACCGGTGCCAAGGGCCAGTACGTGCAGAAGATTTCCGTGTCCTCGACCATGGGCCCGGGCGTGCACGTCGAGCCGTCCACCGTCGTCGGCGGCGCCTGAACATTTGATTTCGCCCGGAGTTCGCTCCGGGAGAATAGGAGGGTCGGATCCGTCCGCCCCTCCGAACCTGTCCGAGAAAGCAGGCGCGCCTCCACGGGGAGGCCGCTTAAGCCCGGAGCACCGGGACCTGCTGAGACGGGGACGACCGGATTTCGGCCCGCGCGAGCGGCCCGTCCTGCCGGTTCGAACCATCGCCGCGGCGTTTCCTGCGCCGCGCGCGGACAGGCTTGAAGCCGCCGTTCGCCGGCGGGTCCTGAAGGCCCGCATGACGAACGGTCGTCGCAACCCGGCGGTTCGGCCCACAAGGTCGGATCGTCAACCGGAGAGAGCACGTGGACCGCGCGGAAAAGCGTGAAATGGTCACGACGCTGAACTCGGTGTTTTCGAACTCCGGGGCCATCGTCGTCGCTCATTACTCGGGTCTGACCGTCGCCCAGATGCAGACGCTTCGTCGGCAGATGCGCGCCGCAGGCGCGAGCGTGAAGGTCGCGAAGAACCGGCTCGCCAAGATCGCTCTCGATGGCACGGACGTCGCCCACATCGGATCCCTTCTTACGGGTCCGACCATCCTCGCCTACAGCGAGGATCCGGTGGCGGCGCCCAAGGTCGCAGTGGAATTCGCCAAGGGCCACGAGAAATTCGTGATCCTGGGCGGCGCCATGGGCGCGACCTCCCTGAACCCCGACGGCGTGAAGGCTCTTGCCACGCTGCCGTCGCTGGACGAACTGCGCGGCAAGCTCGTGGGCCTCATTCAGGCGCCCGCGACCAAGCTCGCGCAGCTCTCCACCGCGCCGGCGGCAAAGCTTGCGCGCGTGTTCGGGGCTTACGCCAAGCGAGACGAGGCGGCGTGACGCCGTTCTTCATTTCAAAAACTGGTTCGAACTCAAGGACGTAAAACAATGGCTGATCTGACGAAGATCGTCGACGAACTGTCCAACCTGACGGTTCTCGAGGCTGCGGAGCTCGCGAAGCTCCTGGAAGAGAAGTGGGGCGTCTCGGCCGCTGCGGCGGTCGCGGTCGCTGGTCCTGCGGCCGGCGGCGCCGCTGCGGCCCCGGTCGAGGAGCAGACGGAGTTCAACGTCGTGCTCGTCGCCGCTGGCGAGAAGAAGATCGAGGTCATCAAGGAGGTCCGCGCGATCACCGGCCTCGGCCTCAAGGAAGCCAAGGACCTCGTCGAAGGCGCTCCGAAGCCCGTCAAGGAAGGCGTCGCCAAGGACGAGGCCGAGAAGCTCAAGGCCCAGCTCGAGAAGGCCGGCGCCAAGGTCGAGCTTAAGTGATCCGTCGCAGGCTTTTAGCCTGCGCCTGATCCGTCGTCGCGGGAGCCCCCTCGGGAGCTTTTGCGGCACGCGAAAGCCGCGGGGAAGGGCGCTCTTAGAGCGCGCCGTCCCCGCGGCTTAAGCGCCTTCCGGGACGCTCTCCCGGCGGCGTGACCTGCAAGCGGAGATCCGGGACCGTCCGGCTCCGCCACGCCTGACCCAAGGACCGCCTTACGGTTTCGGCGGTCTTTGGATCAGGCGTGCCCCTCCGGCATGGATGAGGAAGACGATGGCTCATACGATCACCGGCCGCAAGCGTGTCCGCAAGTTCTTCGGCAAGATCCGCGAAGTCGCGGCGATGCCGAATCTGATCGAAATCCAGAAGGCGTCTTACGACCAGTTCCTTCTGTTTGGTCAGAGCGCACGGCCGGATGAAGGTCTTCAGACCGTGTTCAAGTCGGTGTTTCCGATCTCGGACTTTTCGAACAGCTCGATGCTGGAGTTCGTGAAGTACGAGTTCGAGCAGCCGAAGTACGACGTCGACGAGTGCCGCCAGCGCGGGATGACCTTCGCCGCCCCGCTTAAGGTGACGCTGCGCCTCATCGTGTTCGACGTGGACGAGGAGACCGGCGCGAAGTCCGTCAAGGACATCAAGGAGCAGGACGTCTACATGGGCGACATGCCCCTGATGACGGACAACGGCACCTTCATCGTCAACGGCACCGAGCGCGTCATCGTCTCGCAGATGCATCGCTCGCCGGGCGTGTTCTTCGACCACGACAAGGGCAAGACGCACTCGTCGGGCAAGCTGCTGTTCGCGGCCCGCATCATCCCCTACCGCGGCTCCTGGCTCGACATCGAGTTCGACGCCAAGGACATCGTGCACGCGCGCATCGACCGTCGCCGGAAGATTCCGGTGACGTCGCTGATGTTCGCCCTCGGCATGGACGGCGAGGAGATCCTCGACACCTTCTACAACAAGGTGCGGTACGTCCGTGACGGCGAGGCCTGGCGCACGCCGTTCGACGGCGCGCGCATGAAGGGCATGAACGTCACGGTCGACCTGATCGACGCCGACACGGGCGAGGTCGCGCTCGAGGCGGGCAAGAAGCTCACCGTCCGTCAGGCCCGTCTGATCGCCGAAAAGGGCGTGAAGGACCTCCGGATCGCCAACGAGGAGCTCGTAGGCCAGTACATCGCCGAGGACATCGTCAACGTCGAGACGGGCGAGATCTGGGCGGAAGCCGGCGAGGAGATCACCGCCAAGCTGCTCGAGACGCTGCAGGACGCGGGGATCGACGAGCTTGACCTGCTCGACATCGACCACGTCAACACGGGCGGCTACATCCGCAACACGCTGATGGTGGACAAGAACAGCTCCCGCGAGGAGGCCCTGTTCGACATCTATCGCGTCATGCGTCCGGGCGAGCCGCCGACGCTCGACACCGCCGAGAACATGTTCCAGTCGCTGTTCTTCGACCCCGAGCGCTATGACCTCTCGGCCGTCGGCCGCGTGAAGATGAACATGCGTCTTGACCTCGACGCCGAGGACACGGTGCGGACGCTCCGCAAGGCGGACATCCTCGCGGTCATCAAGACGCTGGTGGATCTGCGCGACGGCAAGGGCGAGATCGACGACATCGACCACCTCGGCAACCGCCGGGTGCGCTCGGTCGGCGAGCTGATGGAGAACCAGTATCGCGTCGGCTTGCTCCGCATGGAGCGCGCCATCAAGGAGCGCATGTCGTCGGTCGAGATCGACACCGTCATGCCGCAGGACCTGATCAACGCGAAGCCCGCGGCCGCCGCCGTGCGCGAGTTCTTCGGCTCGTCGCAGCTGTCGCAGTTTATGGACCAGACCAACCCGCTCTCCGAGATCACGCACAAGCGGCGTCTCTCGGCGCTCGGGCCCGGCGGTCTGACGCGAGAGCGCGCGGGCTTCGAAGTCCGCGACGTTCATCCGACCCATTACGGCCGCATCTGCCCGATTGAGACGCCGGAAGGCCCGAACATCGGCCTGATCAACTCGCTCGCCACTTTTGCGCGCGTGAACAAGTACGGCTTCATCGAAGCCCCGTATCGCAAGGTGCGCGACGGCGCGGTCACCGACGAGGTGCACTACCTCTCGGCGGTCGAGGAGTCGAAGCATCACGTGGCGCAGGCGAACGCCGTGCTCGACGCCTCGGGCAAGTTCACCGACGACCTCGTGGTCTGCCGCCACATGGGCGAAGTGGTGTTCGTTTCGATCGACCGCGTCGACTACATGGACGTGTCGCCGAAGCAGCTCGTCTCGGTCGCGGCCGCGCTCATCCCGTTCCTCGAGAACGACGACGCGAACCGCGCTCTCATGGGCTCGAACATGCAGCGGCAGGCCGTCCCGCTCGTGAAGGCGGACGCCCCGTTCGTCGGCACTGGCATGGAGGCCGTGGTCGCCCGTGACTCCGGCGCCGCGATCGCCGCCCGCCGTTCGGGCATCATCGACCAGGTCGACGCGACCCGTATCGTCATCCGCGCGACGGAGGAGAGCGACGCCTCGAAGCCGGGCGTCGACATCTACCGCCTGATGAAGTTCCAGCGCTCCAACCAGTCGACCTGCATCACGCAGAAGCCGCTGGTGCGCGTCGGCGACATCGTCAAGAAGGGCGAGATCATCGCCGACGGTCCGTCGACCGAGCTCGGCGAGCTGGCGCTCGGTCGGAACGTGCTCGTCGCGTTCATGCCGTGGAACGGCTACAACTTCGAGGACTCCATCCTCCTCAGCGAGAAGATCGTCTCCGACGACGTCTTCACCTCGATCCACATCGAGGAGTTCGAGGTGATGGCCCGCGACACGAAGCTCGGGCCGGAGGAGATCACGCGCGACATTCCGAACGTTTCGGAAGAAGCGCTGAAGAACCTCGACGAAGCTGGCATCACGTACATCGGCGCGGAAGTGCAGGCGGGCGACATCCTCGTCGGCAAGATCACGCCGAAGGGCGAGAGCCCGATGACGCCGGAGGAGAAGCTGCTCCGCGCCATCTTCGGCGAGAAGGCGTCGGACGTGCGCGACACCTCGCTCCGGGTTCCGCCCGGCGTGACGGGCACGATCGTCGAGGTGCGCGTGTTCAACCGGCACGGCGTCGACAAGGACGAGCGCGCCCAGGCGATCGAGCGCGAGGAGATCGAGCGGCTCGCGAAGGACCGCGACGACGAGCTCGCGATCCTCGACCGCAACACCTACGCCCGCCTGGGCGAGATGCTGGTCGGCAAGACCGTCATTTCGGGTCCGAAGACGATCAGGAAGGACGCCGAGCTGACCCGCGAGAGCCTCAGCGAGGCCCCGCGCTCCCAGTGGTGGCAGATCGCCGTCTCGGACGACAAGATGATGTCCGAGCTGGAAGCCATGCGCGCCCAGTACGACGAGCAGAAGAAGCGGCTCGAGCAGCGGTTCCTCGACAAGGTCGAGAAGCTGCAGCGCGGAGACGAGATGCCCCCCGGCGTGATGAAGATGGTCAAGGTCTTCATCGCGGTGAAGCGCAAGATCCAGCCGGGCGACAAGATGGCCGGCCGGCACGGCAACAAGGGCGTCGTGTCGCGGATCGTGCCGGTTGAGGACATGCCGTTCCTCGCGGACGGGACTCACGCCGACATCGTGCTGAATCCGCTGGGCGTGCCGAGCCGGATGAACGTCGGGCAGATCCTCGAGACCCATCTCGGGTGGGCTTGCGCGGGGCTTGGTCGGAAGATCGGCGAGGCGATCGACGCTTACCGCGCTGGCGCCGACATCGGCGGCCTCAAGTCGACGCTCGACACCGTCTATGGCGACGACCCGAAGGTGAAGGAGCTCGACGACAAGGAGCTCGTCGAGATGTCGGAGAACCTTCGTCGCGGCGTTCCGATCGCCACGCCGGTGTTCGACGGCGCCAAGGAAGCGGACATCGAGCGGATGCTCGAGCTCGCAGGCGTGGCGACGTCGGGGCAGGTGACGCTCTTCGACGGGCGGACCGGCGAGACGTTCGATCGACAGGTGACGGTGGGCTACATATATATGCTCAAGCTTCACCATCTCGTGGACGACAAGATCCACGCCCGTTCGATCGGACCGTACTCGCTCGTCACCCAGCAGCCCCTGGGCGGCAAGGCGCAGTTCGGCGGACAGCGCTTCGGCGAGATGGAGGTCTGGGCGCTCGAGGCTTACGGCGCCGCCTACACGCTGCAGGAGATGCTGACGGTGAAGTCGGACGACGTCGCAGGCCGCACCAAGGTCTACGAGTCCATCGTCCGCGGCGACGACGCCTTCGAGGCCGGCATTCCGGAGAGCTTCAACGTGCTCGTGAAGGAAATGCGGTCGCTTGGCCTGAACGTCGATCTGCACACGTCGAAGCGCGTCGCAGGCGAGCTTCCTCCCGCCGACGCGGCGGAGTGACGGTCGCTCCTTCCGGGGGAGCGATCGTGCGGCGGACGGACCTGAGGGGCCGCCCGCTGGGCTGCATTGGGATTTTTAAGCGGACCTTGCCGGCGTTGAGCGGCGGCGCCTCAGGGTCACGCGGAAGGAGACGGCGATGAACCAGGAAGTGATGAATCTCTTCAACACGCAGGTTCCGGCCCAGACGTTTGACCAGATCCGGATCTCGATCGCGAGCCCCGAGAAGATCCTCTCGTGGTCGTTCGGCGAGATCAAGAAGCCTGAAACGATCAACTACCGGACCTTCAAGCCGGAGCGCGACGGCCTGTTCTGCGCCCGGATCTTCGGTCCGATCAAGGACTACGAGTGCTTGTGCGGAAAGTACAAGCGCATGAAGTACAAGGGCGTCATCTGCGAGAAGTGCGGCGTGGAGGTCACCCTCTCGCGCGTGCGCCGCGAGCGCATGGGCCACATCGAGCTGGCCGCGCCGGTCGCCCACATCTGGTTCCTGAAGTCGCTGCCCTCGCGCATCGGCCTCCTGATGGACATGACACTCAAGGATCTTGAGGCGATCCTGTACTTCGAGAAGTACGTGGTGCTTGAGACCGGCCTGACGCCGCTCAAGGACCGCCAGCTCCTCACCGAAGACGAGTACATCCGCGCTCAGGACGAGTACGGCGAGGACGCCTTCACCGCGCAGATCGGCGCGGAGGCGATCCAGTCGATGCTGCGCACGCTCGACCTCGAGAAGATGGCGGCCGACATCCGCGTCGAGATCGCGGAAGCCACGACCGAGCTCAAGCCGAAGAAGCTCGCCAAGCGCCTGAAGATCGTCGAGGCCTTCATCGAGTCGGGCAACAAGCCGGACTGGATGATCATGACGATCGTCCCGGTGATCCCGCCGGATTTGCGTCCGCTCGTCCCGCTCGACGGCGGCCGCTTCGCGACGTCGGACCTGAACGATCTCTATCGTCGCGTCATCAACCGCAACAACCGTCTGAAGCGTCTGATCGAGCTGCGCGCGCCGGACATCATCATCCGCAACGAGAAGCGGATGCTGCAGGAGGCCGTCGACGCTCTGTTCGACAACGGCCGCCGCGGCCGCGTCATCACGGGCGTCAACAAGCGCCCGCTGAAGTCGCTGTCCGACATGCTGAAGGGCAAGCAGGGCCGCTTCCGCCAGAACCTGCTCGGCAAGCGCGTCGACTATTCCGGCCGCTCGGTCATCGTGGTCGGCCCGGAGCTCAAGCTGCACCAGTGCGGCCTGCCGAAGAAGATGGCGCTCGAGCTGTTCAAGCCGTTCATCTACTCGCGGCTTGACGCTAAGGGCCTGTCGGCGACCGTGAAGCAGGCGAAGAAGCTCGTCGAGAAGGAGAAGCCCGAGGTTTGGGACATCCTTGACGAGGTGATCCGCGAACACCCGGTGATGCTGAACCGCGCGCCGACGCTCCACCGCCTCGGCATCCAGGCCTTCGAGCCGGTGCTGATCGAGGGCAAGGCGATCCAGCTTCACCCGCTGGTCTGCGCGGCGTTCAACGCCGACTTCGACGGCGACCAGATGGCCGTGCACGTTCC
Organism: Methylopila sp. Yamaguchi; assembly: GCF_002897035.1. Taxonomy (GTDB): domain Bacteria; phylum Pseudomonadota; class Alphaproteobacteria; order Rhizobiales; family Methylopilaceae; genus Methylopila. The sequence goes on along the minus strand of NZ_BAUX01000002.1, from coordinate 328,464 downwards.
GCTGAGCCTCGAGGCCCAGCTGGAGGCGCGCGTCCTCATGATGTCGACGAACAACATCCTGCATCCTGCGAACGGCCAGCCGATCATCGTGCCGAGCCAGGACATCGTGCTCGGCCTCTACTACCTGACGCTGATGCGCGACAACGAGCCCGGCGAGGGCATGGCCTTCGCCAACATGGGCGAGCTTGAGCAGGCGCTGTTCACCAAGGCGGTGACGCTTCACACCAAGATCAAGGGTCGCCACGTCGGCGTCGACGCCGACGGCAACAAGACCTCCAAGATCTACGAGACCACGCCTGGCCGCATGATGCTCGGCCAGCTGCTGCCGAAGACCCCGAAGCTGACCTTCGACGTCGTCAACAAGCTGATGACGAAGAAGGAAATCTCGAACATGATCGACACCGTCTACCGAAATTGCGGTCAGAAGGACACGGTCATTTTCTGCGACCGGATCATGACGCTCGGCTTCACTAACGCGTTCCGCGCCGGCATCTCGTTCGGCAAGGACGACATGGTCGTGCCGGAGACGAAGACGAAGATCGTCGACGACACCCGGACGCTGGCGAAGGAATACGAGCAGCAGTATCAGGACGGTCTGATCACCCAGGGCGAGAAGTACAACAAGGTCGTCGACGCCTGGGCGAAGTGCACGGACAAGATCGCCGACGAGATGATGGCGCGGATCTCCGCGGTCCAGGTGGACAAGGAGACCGGGCGCACCAAGCAGATCAATTCGATCTACATGATGAGCCACTCGGGCGCCCGCGGTTCGCCGGCGCAGATGAAGCAGCTCGCCGGCATGCGCGGCCTGATGGCCAAGCCCTCCGGCGAAATCATCGAGAGCCCGATCATCTCGAACTTCAAGGAAGGTCTCTCGGTTCTCGAGTACTTCAACTCCACCCACGGCGCTCGTAAGGGCCTCGCGGACACGGCGCTGAAGACCGCGAACTCGGGCTATCTGACCCGCCGGCTCGTGGACGTGGCGCAGGACTGCATCATTACCGAGGACGATTGCGGCACCGAGGCGGGCATCCGCGTTCGCGCCGTCATCGACGCGGGCCAGATCGTGGCCACGCTCGGCATGCGCATTCTCGGCCGCACCGTCGCGGAGGACGTCTTCCACCCGGCGACGGGCGAAGTGGTCGTTCCGAAGAACACGCTGGTGACCGAGAAGGACGTGGACCTCGTGCAGGCCGCCGGCGTGCAGGAAGTCCGCATCCGTTCGGTGCTGACCTGCGAGACCAAGATCGGCGTCTGCGTGGCCTGCTACGGCCGCGATCTGGCGCGCGGAACTCCGGTCAACCATGGCGAGGCCGTCGGCGTCATCGCGGCGCAGTCGATCGGCGAGCCGGGCACGCAGCTCACGATGCGCACGTTCCACATCGGCGGCACGGCGCAGCTTGCGGACTCGTCCTTCCTCGAAAGCACGTTCGAGGGCACGATCAAGCTTCGCAACCGCAACGTCGCCCGGAATTCGGACGGCGACCTGATCGTCATGGGCCGCAACGTGGCCGTCATCATCCTCGACGCCGACGGCGTGACGGAGCGGTCGACCCACCGGCTCCTTTACGGCTCGAAGCTTCGGGTCGACGACGGCGACAAGATCAAGCGCGGCCAGCGCATCGCGGAGTGGGATCCGTACACCCGCCCGATCCTCACCGAGGTTGACGGCAAGGTCGGGTTCGAGGACCTGGTCGAGGGCGCTTCGTTGAAGGAGAGCTCGGACGAAGCGACGGGCATCACCAAGCGCGTGGTCACCGACTGGCGGACGTCCACGCGCAACGCGGACCTGAAGCCGGCGATCGTGATCAACGGTCCCGACGGCAAGATCGCGAAGCCCGCAAAGGGCGGTGAGGCCCGCTACCTGCTCGCGGCCGACGCCATCCTCTCGGTGTCGCCCGGCTCCGAGGTCCAGGCGGGCGACGTGCTTGCGCGTATCCCGTTGGAGAGCGCCAAGACGCGCGACATCACCGGCGGTCTGCCGCGGGTGGCGGAGCTGTTCGAGGCGCGTCGTCCGAAGGACGCGGCGGTCATCGCCGAGATCTCCGGCACGGTGCAGTTCGGCAAGGACTACAAGAACAAGCGTCGTCTGACGCTGGTGCCGAGCGACGGCGACGAGCCGGTCGAGTACCTGATCCCGAAGGGCAAGCACGTCCATCTGCAGGACGGCGACGTCGTGGAGAAGGGCGACTACATCGTCGACGGCAACCCTGCGCCGCACGACATTCTGGCGATCAAGGGCGTGGAGGAGCTTGCGGCTTACCTCGTCAACGAGATCCAGGAGGTCTACCGGCTCCAGGGCGTGCAGATCAACGACAAGCACATCGAGGTGATCGTTCGCCAGATGCTGCAGAAGGTCGAGGTCTCCGACGCCGGCGACACCGAGCTGCTCACCAATGAGCAGGTCGATCGGATGGAGTTCGACGAGATCAACGCCAAGACGATCGCCGAGGGCAAGAAGCCTGCGGTCGGCCACCCTGTGCTGCTCGGCATCACCAAGGCCAGCCTGCAGACGCGTTCGTTCATCTCGGCCGCCTCTTTCCAGGAGACGACCCGCGTCCTCACCGAGGCGGCGGTCAACGGTAAGGTGGACGACCTGGAAGGGCTGAAGGAGAACGTGATCGTCGGCCGCCTGATCCCGGCGGGCACCGGCTCGGTCATGAGCAAGGTTCGCGAGATCGCGACCCACCGCGACGAACTGATCCTCGCCCAAAAGGCGCAGGAGTCGGGCGTGGCGCCGGCGAACGCCGGCCTGCTTCCGGCCTCTGACGCCGCGGAGTAAGGGGAGGGGCAGCGCCCCTTCTAGGAGACTGAAAGGGCCGCCGGGTTGACCGGCGGCCCTTTTTCTTTGCGGGAGGCGGGGCGGCGAGCGAGGCGCCTTATCGGTCAGCCGGAGGGCGCCTGGGCCGCAGCCGGCTTGGAGGCGACGAAGAAGAAGACCGCGGCTCCGAAGATGACGGCGCCGAACGCGGCGGCTAGCGTGAACACCATGCCGAACCCGCCGGCGGCGTGAGCGACCGCGATCAGGGGGGCGGCGAACCCGCTCGCGGTGAAGCCGAGAAAGTAGCGAACGCTGTAGGCCTTGGTGCGAAGATGCGGCGGCGTGTAGCGCGCGACCATGGCGTCGTTCACCACGACCTGGCCGTAAATCGCCGCGATCGCCAGCGCCAGGCCGATCAGCATCGGCGCGCCCCCCGTCGTCGCGGCGAGCAAGAGGCCGGCGGGTTGCAGAACGGAAAGGCCGACGAAGATCGTGGGGAGCGGAACGCGGTCGACGAGCCTCCCGACGATCAGCTGAGTCACCGCGCCGAAGAGAAAGACGCCGGTCGCAAGCGCGCCGGTGACGGCGAGCGGCACGTCGAGGCCCAGCCGCTCATCGATCGCTTTCGGCAGCGCGATGCTGGTGATGTTAAAGGTCATGCCGCCGGCGATCAGCGCGACGGCGAATAGCGCGAGCAGGGCGGGGACCCTCATTCCGCCGTTCGAGGCTGGGGCCGCCCTCGGCGCGCCGCCCCGGGCTTCCCCGTCCTTCGGCGCGAACGTGAGATAGGCGAGGCCGACCGCCAGGCAGAGCGCCGCCGGCGCGAGAAACGCGGCCCGCCAGCCAAGCGTGCTCGCCAGCATCGCGGTGCCGCCTGAGGCGAAAGCGGACCCCAGATTTCCGAACACGCCGTTCCAGCCGAGCGCCCGCCCGAGCGACGATGCGTGGCTGACCAGGAGCGAAGCGCCGACCGGATGGTAGATCGCCGTGAAGACGCCAAGCGCGAACAGCCATGCGGCGATCGAGGTCGGCGTCGAACTCGCGCTGAGCCCGGCGAGGGAGGCTGCGCAGCCGAGGAAGAACGCCGCGAGCAGGTTCCGGCGTCCCACCCGCTCCGCGAGCCAGCCCATCGGCAGAGCGAACAGGCCGAACGCGACGAAGGCTCCGGTGGAGAGCGCGATCATCGGTCCATAGTCGCGGCCGAGATCGGCCGCCATGGCGATCACGGCGGTCGGATAGATCAGCAGGACATAATGATCGAGCGCGTGGGCGACGTTGACGAAGGCTACGGCGCGTCGGGAGGAACTGAGCGGCGGCAAGACGGATCCTCGGGAGGGGCGGGCGACGGGGCCCGCCCCGTACCTTAGCCTCAACGCCTGACGAAGATCTTGAACCCGCCGAAGATCATGCGCTTGCCGTCGAACGGGGCGTCTTTCATCGAGGCCTCTAGCCGCGGATCCGCCATGACCTTCGTCATCGTCGCGTCGCGCGCCTCGCGGGACGGATACTCGATCCAGGAGAAGACCACTGTCTCGTCCTCCTTTTGCTGGACGGCCCGAGGGAAGGAGGTCAACTCCCCGAAAGGCACGTCGTCGGCGACGCATTCCACGAAGGATAGAGCCCCGTGCTCCATCCAGACGGCCGCCGCCGTTTCGGCGAGCTCCCTGTAGGCGTCGAGCTTGTCCAGAGGAACGGCGACGACGAATCCATCCACATAGCTCACGGGCGAATCTCCTCTTGCTGTCTTCAAGCGCTCCGTTCAAAAGACGGGCGAGCGGCGCCGGATCCGACATCCGGGGCGAAATGGGCCTCGCAGGCGCCGACGTTTGCGCGCCGTTAAGGTCTGGCCCGGCCGTTTTCGCTTCGCGGGACTGAAAGTCCGGTCGCGCTGTTGACTATGTCCGACTCGCGCGGTAGAAGCCGCTCACTCTTCGGCAGGCGGTAATTCCACGCTGTCGCATGCGGCCTACGCAGCGACCCTTCGGAATTAGACGCTGTCGCGACCACACGGTCAGTTGCGGTTCATGACCCCGGCGCTTCGTCGTCGTTGGTCCTCTGCAGGGAGCGACGCTCCCCTTCGGTTTTCCGAAGGGAGGCGTCATTTCGTTCTGTTCGGTCCTCATCCTGGGCCGGCCGGAACGCCGGTTTATAAGGGAAGCGGTTAGGCCAACGATGCCCACCATCAGCCAGTTGATCCGCAAGCCGCGGCAGGCGCCGACGGCGCGCAACAAGGTTCCGGCGCTTCAGGCGTGCCCGCAGAAGCGCGGCGTCTGCACGCGCGTCTACACCACCACGCCGAAGAAGCCGAACTCCGCGCTTCGTAAGGTCGCCAAGGTCCGTCTCACCAATGGCTTCGAGGTCATCGGCTACATTCCTGGCGAGGGTCACAACCTCCAGGAGCACTCGGTCGTCATGATCCGCGGCGGCCGCGTGAAGGACCTTCCGGGCGTGCGCTACCACATTCTTCGCGGCGTGCTCGACACGCAGGGCGTCAAGAACCGCAAGCAGCGCCGGTCCAAGTACGGCGCCAAGCGGCCGAAGTGAGGTTCTGAGATATGTCCCGTCGTCACTCCGCCGAACGCCGCGAAGTCCATCCCGATCCGAAGTTCGGGGATGTCGTGGTCACGAAGTTCATGAACACGGTCATGAAGCACGGCAAGAAGTCCGCTGCTGAAACGATCGTCTACGGCGCTTTCGACACCGTCGAGAGCAAGCTCAAGCAGAGCCCGGTCGCCGTGTTCCATCAGGCGCTCGACAACATTGCGCCGGCCCTCGAGGTCCGCTCCCGCCGCGTCGGCGGCGCGACCTATCAGGTCCCGGTCGAGGTTCGCCCGGAGCGCCGACAGGCGCTTGCGCTTCGCTGGCTGCTGGCTTCGGCCCGCGCCCGCAACGAGAAGACCATGGTCGACCGTCTGTCGGCCGAACTGATCGACGCTTCGAACAACCGCGGCTCCGCCGTGAAGAAGCGCGAGGATACGCACCGCATGGCGGAAGCGAACCGCGCCTTCTCGCACTACCGCTGGTAATCGAGCAGAGATTGAAGGACTAAGATCATGGCCCGTTCCCACGCGATCGAAGACTATCGTAACTTCGGCATCATGGCCCACATCGATGCCGGCAAGACGACGACGACCGAGCGCGTCCTGTTCTATTCCGGCAAGTCCCATAAGATCGGCGAAGTCCACGACGGCGCCGCGACCATGGACTGGATGGAGCAGGAGCAGGAGCGCGGCATCACGATCACGTCCGCCGCGACGACGACCTTCTGGAAAGACCACCGCCTCAACATCATCGACACGCCGGGCCACGTCGACTTCACGATCGAAGTCGAGCGTTCGCTCCGCGTGCTTGACGGCGCCGTATGCGTGCTCGACGGCAACCAGGGCGTCGAGCCGCAGACTGAGACGGTGTGGCGTCAGGCGGACAAGTACGAAGTGCCGCGGATCGTGTTCGTCAACAAGATGGACAAGATCGGCGCGGACTTCTTCCGCTGCGTGAGCGAGATCGACAGCCGCGTCGCCGGCAAGCCTGTGTGCATCCAGCTTCCGATCGGTTCGGAGTCGAACTTCCTCGGAATCATCGACCTCGTCCGCATGAAGGCGGTCGTGTGGGAGAACGAGAACCTCGGCGCGAACTACAGCGACGCCGAGATCCCGGCTGAGTTGCTCGACCAGGCGGTCGAGTACCGCAACACGATGATCGAGCGGGCCGTCGAGCTCGACGACGCCGCCCTCGAGAAGTTCCTCGAAGGCGAGGAGCCCGACGAGGCGACGCTCAAGGCGCTGCTGCGGAAGGCTGTGATCACCCGCGCCTTCACGCCGGTGCTCTGCGGCTCGGCCTTCAAGAACAAGGGCGTCCAGCCGCTGCTCGACGCCGTCGTGGACTACCTCCCGTCGCCGCTTGACCGCGGCGCCGTGGACGGCGTCGACTTCAAGACCGAAGAGCCGGTTGTCCGGCGCCCGTCCGACGACGAGGGGCTTTCGGTTCTGGCCTTTAAGATCATGGACGACCCGTTCGTCGGCACCATCACCTTCTGCCGCGTCTACTCGGGCAAGCTGGAGTCGGGCTCGACCCTGCTGAACTCGACCCGCGACAAGAAGGAGCGCGTCGGCCGCATGCTCCTGATGCATGCGAACAACCGCGAAGACATCAAGGAAGCCTACGCCGGCGACATCGTCGCCCTGGCCGGCCTCAAGGACGTCCGCACCGGCGACACGCTGTGCGATCCGCTGAAGCCCGTGATCCTGGAGCAGATGGTGTTCCCGGAGCCGGTCATCGAGATCGCGATCGAGCCGAAGACCAAGGCCGACCAGGAGAAGCTGGGCATCGCCCTGTCGAAGCTCGCGGCCGAGGATCCGTCCTTCCGCGTGTCCACCGACCAGGAATCCGGCCAGACCATCCTCAAGGGGATGGGCGAGCTCCACCTCGACATCAAGGTCGACATCCTGAAGCGGACCTACAAGGTCGACGCCAACATCGGCGCTCCGCAGGTCGCCTACCGCGAGACGCTGACCAAGCCGGTCGACGTCGACTACACGCACAAGAAGCAGACCGGCGGTACGGGTCAGTTCGCCCGCGTGAAGTTCCACATCTCGCCGAACGAAGTCGGCGGCGGTTTCGTCTTCGAGTCGAAGATCGTCGGCGGCGCGGTGCCGAAGGAGTACATCCCGGGCGTGCAGAAGGGCCTGGAGTCGGTCCTCGGTTCGGGCGTGGTCGCGGGCTTCCCCGTGGTCGACGTCAAGGTCGAGCTGATCGACGGCGCCTATCACGAGGTCGACTCGTCGGCGCTCGCCTTCGAAATCGCGTCCCGCGCGGCGTTCCGCGAGGCCCTGCAGAAGGGCGGCGCGGTCCTGCTCGAGCCGATCATGAAGGTCGAGGTCGTCACGCCTGAGGACTACACGGGCTCGGTCATCGGCGACCTCAACTCCCGCCGCGGCCAGATCCAGGGTCAGGACATGCGCGGCAACGCGAACGTGGTGAACGCCATGGTCCCGCTCGCCAACATGTTCGGCTACATCAACACGCTGCGTTCGTTCAGCCAGGGCCGGGCGAACTACAGCATGGAATTCGACCACTACGAGCAGGTTCCGTCCAACGTCGCGCAGGAGGTTCAGGCGAAGTACGCCTGATCTTCCAGCAGCGAGTTCAAGACGTAGCCCCTTAGAGACGATTTAGAGAAAAGAACGGAGCCTTCGCCATGGCCAAGGAAAAGTTCGCGCGGACGAAGCCGCACTGCAACATTGGGACGATTGGTCATGTTGACCATGGCAAGACGTCTCTGACGGCGGCGATCACGAAGGTTCTTGCTGAGACGGGCGGCGCGACGTTTACGGCGTACGACCAGATCGACAAGGCTCCTGAGGAGAAGGCGCGCGGCATCACGATCTCGACGGCGCACGTCGAGTACGAGACGCAGAACCGGCATTACGCGCACGTGGACTGCCCCGGTCACGCTGACTACGTGAAGAACATGATCACGGGCGCGGCGCAGATGGACGGCGCGATCCTGGTTGTGTCGGCGGCGGACGGCCCGATGCCGCAGACCCGCGAGCACATCCTGCTCGCGCGCCAGGTCGGCGTTCCGGCTCTGGTGGTGTTCCTGAACAAGTGCGACCTGGTCGACGACGAGGAGCTTCTGGAGCTCGTCGAGCTCGAGGTGCGCGAGCTTCTGTCGAAGTACGACTTCCCGGGCGACGACATCCCGATCATCAAGGGCTCGGCGGTTGTGGCGCTGCAGGGCGGCGACCCGAAGCTCGGCCATGACGCGGTGCTCGAGCTGATGAAGGCCGTCGACGCCTACATCCCGCAGCCGGAGCGCCCAATCGACCAGCCGTTCCTGATGCCGGTCGAGGACGTGTTCTCGATCTCGGGCCGCGGCACGGTGGTGACGGGCCGCGTTGAGCGCGGGATCGTGAAGGTCGGCGAGGAAGTCGAGATCGTCGGCATCAAGGCGACGGTGAAGACGACGGTGACGGGCGTCGAGATGTTCCGCAAGCTTCTGGACCAGGGCCAGGCGGGCGACAACATCGGCGCGCTGCTGCGCGGCACGAAGCGCGAGGATGTCGAGCGCGGTCAGGTGCTGTGCAAGCCGGGCTCGGTGAAGCCGCACACGAAGTTCAAGGCTGAGGCTTACATCCTCACCAAGGAGGAGGGCGGTCGTCACACGCCGTTCTTCACGAACTACCGTCCGCAGTTCTACTTCCGGACGACGGACGTGACGGGCGTGGTGCACCTCCCCGAGGGCACCGAGATGGTGATGCCGGGCGACAACATCGCGATGGAGGTGCACCTGATCGTGCCGATCGCGATGGAGGAGAAGCTGCGCTTCGCCATCCGCGAAGGCGGCCGCACCGTCGGCGCCGGCGTCGTCGCTTCCATCATCGAGTGATCTGAAACCTTTCAGAGAAACTGCCGGGGCGGGCGCGCCCTGACTTCAAGGGCGCCGCCCTACCTCGTGGAGACCGAGTAAAATGAACGGTCAGAACATCCGGATCCGCCTCAAGGCGTTCGACCACCGCATCCTGGACTCGTCGACTCGAGAAATCGTGTCGACGGCCAAGCGGACGGGCGCGCAGGTTCGCGGTCCGATCCCCCTGCCGACCCGCATCGAGAAGTTCACCGTGAACCGCTCGCCGCACGTCGACAAGAAGAGCCGCGAGCAGTTCGAGATTCGGACGCACAAGCGTCTCCTCGACATCGTCGACCCGACGCCGCAGACCGTGGACGCGCTGATGAAGCTCGACCTGGCCGCCGGCGTCGACGTCGAGATCAAGCTCTGATCGGCGCAAGGGAAGGACGACTCTCATGCGGTCCGGAGTAATCGCACAGAAGCTGGGCATGACCCGCATCTTCACGGATGCCGGCGAACATGTCCCGGTCACGGTCCTCAAGGTGGAGCAGTGCCAGGTCGTGGCGCATCGCACCCTCGAGGGCAACGGCTACGTCGCCATGCAGCTTGGCGCCGGCGCTCGTAAGCCGAAGAACGTGACGCGCGCCGAGCGCGGCCACTTCGCGAAGGCCGAAGTCGAGCCGAAGCGGAAGATCGTCGAGTTCCGGGTGACCCCGGACGCGGTGATCCCCGTCGGCGCCGAAATCACGGCTGACCACTTCCTGGTCGGGCAGCGGGTCGACGTGACCGGCACCTCGATCGGCAAGGGCTTCGCCGGCGCGATGAAGCGCCACAACTTCGGCGGTCTGCGCGCCACCCACGGCGTGTCGATCTCGCACCGTTCGCACGGTTCGACGGGCGGCCGCCAGGATCCCGGCAAGGTCTTCAAGAACAAGAAGATGGCCGGTCATATGGGCGACGAGCGCGTCACCACTCAGAATTTGAAGGTCGTTTCGACGGACGTCGAGCGCGGCCTGATCCTGGTCGAGGGCGCCGTTCCCGGCGCCAAGGGCGGCTGGATCCTGGTTCGCGACGCCGTGAAGACGAAGCTGCCTGACGGGCTTCCGCTGCCGGGCGCGTTCCGCGAACGCGGCGCGGCGAAGGCCGAGGCCCCGGTCGACACCGCTTCGGCTGAGACGGAGAACGCGTGATGGTCGACATCGCAATCACCACCCTTGACGGCGCGGCCGGCGAGAAGGTGACGCTCTCGGACGAGATCTTCGGTCTCGAGCCGCGTGCGGACATCCTGCACCGCGTCGTGCGCTGGCAGCTCGCCAAGCGCCAGGCCGGCACGCATCAGACCCTCGGCCGTTCGGACATCGCCCGGACCGGCAAGAAGATGTACAAGCAGAAGGGCACGGGCCGCGCCCGTCACGCCCAGGCTTCCGCTCCGCAGTTTCGCGGCGGCGGCCGCGCCTTCGGTCCGGTCGTGCGCTCCCATGCGCATGACCTGCCGAAGAAGGTGCGCGCCCTCGGCCTGAAGCTCGCGCTTTCGGCCAAGGCCAAGGACCAGCAGATCGTCGTCGTCGACGCGTTCTCGCTGGGCGAGGCCAAGACCAAGGCGTTCAAGGAGCAGATCGAGAAGCTCGGCTTCGCGAACGCGCTCATCGTCGACGGCGCCGAGGTGGAGGCCAACGTCAAGCTCGCCGCCCGCAGCGTGCCGTATGTGGACGTGCTGCCGGTCCAGGGCATCAACGTCTACGACATCCTTCGTCGCGACACGCTCGTGCTGACGAAGGCTGCGATCGATGCGCTGGAGGCGCGCTTCAAATGACCGACGTGCGCCATTACGACGTCATCCGGTCGCCGATCATCACCGAAAAGGCGACGATCGCGTCCGAGCTGAACAAGGTGGTTTTCCGCGTCGCGGACACCGCCACCAAGCCGCAGATCAAGGCCGCCGTCGAGAAGCTGTTCGACGTGAAGGTCCTGAGCGTCAACACGCTTGTCCGCAAGGGCAAGGAAAAGCGTTTCCGCGGCCGTCTCGGCCGTCAGGGCGACGTCAAGCGCGCGATCGTGACCCTCGCCGAGGGCCACTCGATCGACGTCACGACCGGCCTCTGAGGCGCGGGATAGGGAGCCGAACAGATGGCGCTCAAGCATTACAATCCGATCACGCCGAGCCTTCGCCAGCTCGTGATCGTCGACCGGTCCGCCCTGTACAAGGGCAAGCCGGTGAAGCAGCTGACCGAGGGCCTGTCGTCCTCCGGTGGCCGCAACAACTACGGCCGCATCACCGTCCGCTTCCGCGGCGGCGGCCACAAGCGGACCTACCGGCTGATCGACTTCAAGCGTCGGAAGCTGGACGTGCCGGCGACGGTGGAGCGGATCGAGTATGATCCGAACCGCTCGGCGTTCATCGCGCTGATCCGCTACCAGGACGGCGAGCTGAGCTACATCCTCGCGCCCCAGCGTCTTGCTGTCGGCGACCAGGTCGTGGCCGGCGCGCAGGTCGACGTGAAGCCCGGCAACGCGATGCCGCTCGGCGTCGCGCCTGTCGGCACGATCGTCCACAACGTCGAGATCAAGATCGGCCGTGGCGGCCAGATCGCGCGCTCGGCGGGCACCTACGCGCAGATCGTGGGCCGCGATCAGGGCTACGTGACGCTGCGCCTGAACTCGGGCGAGCAGCGCCTCGTGCACGGTCACTGCTTCGCGACCGTGGGCGCGGTGTCGAACCCGGATCATTCGAACATCAGCCTGGGCAAGGCGGGTCGTTCGCGGTGGCTCGGTCGCAAGCCGCACAACCGCGGCGTAACCATGAACCCGGTCGACCATCCGCACGGCGGCGGTGAAGGCCGCACCTCGGGCGGCCGTCATCCGGTCACCCCGTGGGGCAAGCCGACCAAGGGCAAGCGGACCCGTTCGAACAAGGCGACCGACAAGTTCATCGTGTCGAGCCGCCACGCCCGTAAGAAGAAGTAAGCGGAGAGCGGACAAATGGCGCGTTCAGTTTGGAAGGGCCCGTTCGTCGACGGCTATCTGCTGCGCAAGGCGGAAAACGCCCGGTCGTCGACCCGTAACGAGGTCATCAAGATCTGGAGCCGTCGCTCCACGATCCTGCCGCAGTTCGTGGGCCTCACCTTTGGGGTCTACAACGGCCAGAAGCACATCCCGGTCGCGATCTCGGAAGAGATGATCGGCCACAAGTTCGGCGAGTTCGCCCCGACCCGTACCTTCTACGGTCACGCGGCGGACAAGAAGTCGAAGAGGAAGTAAGGTCATGGGCAAGCAGGCACGCGAGCGCGCGCTTCCCGAGAACGAGGCGAAGGCTGTGCTGCGGATGGTTCGCATCTCGCCGCAGAAGCTGAACCTCGTCGCGCAGCTGATCCGTGGCAAGAAGGTCGAGACGGCTCTGGCCGACCTAACTTTCTCCCGCAAGCGGATCGCGGGACAGGTGAAGAAGACGCTCGAGAGCGCGATCGCCAACGCCGAGAACAACCACGACCTCGACGTGGATGATCTCGTCGTTTCCCAGGCGTTTGTCGGCAAGTCGATCGTCATGAAGCGCTTCAGCCCCCGCGCCCGTGGCCGCGTCGGCACCATCCAGAAGCCGTTCTCGCACCTGACGATCGTCGTTCGTCAGGTCGAGCGCGACGCGGCGAAGGCCTGAGGAGAAGACGATGGGTCACAAGGTCAACCCGATCGGGCTTCGGCTCGGCATCAACCGCACGTGGGACTCGCGCTGGTTCGCCGGCAAGGGTGAGTACGGCAAGCTTCTGCACGAGGACATCAAGATCCGCGACGCCCTGCTGAAGGATCTGAAGCAGGCGGCCGTCTCGAAGATCGTCATCGAGCGCCCCCACAAGAAGTGCCGCGTGTCGATCTATTCCGCCCGCCCGGGCATCGTGATCGGCAAGAAGGGCGCGGACATCGAGAAGCTTCGCAAGAAGGTCGGCTCGATGACCTCGTCCGAGGTGCACATCAACATCGTCGAGGTGCGCAAGCCCGAGATCGACTCGACGCTGGTCGCCGAGTCGATCGCGCAGCAGCTCGAGCGCCGCGTCGCGTTCCGTCGCGCCATGAAGCGCGCGGTTCAGTCCGCGATGCGCCTCGGCGCGGAAGGCATCCGCATCAACTGCGCCGGCCGTCTCGGCGGCGCTGAGATCGCCCGCACCGAGTGGTACCGCGAAGGTCGCGTGCCGCTCCACACGCTGCGCGCCGACGTCGACTATGGCGTCGCCACCGCGAAGACCGCGATGGGCACCTGCGGCGTGAAGGTGTGGATCTTCAAGGGCGAGGTCATGGAGCACGATCCCATGGCCCAGGATCGTCGTCTGTCCGAAGAGTCGGCTGGCGGCGGCGGCGGTGGCCGTCCGAACCGCCGCGACGCGGCGTGATCGGGAGCCTCGGAGTCTAAGTCATGCTGCAACCGAAGAAGACCAAGTTCCGCAAGCAGTTCAAGGGTCGCATCAGCGGCGCTGCGAAGGGCGGATTCAACCTCGACTTCGGCGCGTTTGGCCTGAAGGCGCTCGAGCCGGAGCGCATCACCGCGCGCCAGATCGAGGCCGCCCGTCGCGCGCTGACCCGTCACATGAAGCGCGCCGGCCGCGTCTGGATCCGCGTGTATCCCGACGTTCCGGTGACGTCGAAGCCGACCGAAGTCCGCATGGGCAAGGGCAAGGGCGCGACGGACTACTGGGCCGCCAAGGTGAAGCCGGGCCGCATCATGTTCGAGATCGACGGCGTGTCCATCGAGATCGCCAAGGAAGCGCTCGCGCTCGCGGCTGCGAAGCTGCCGATTCGCACGCGCTTCGTTCAACGCATCGCCGAGTGAGGGAGGACGTCATGGCGAAGGCTCAAGACCTTAAGACCCTGTCGGTCGACCAGCTCGACGACGAGCTCGTGAAGCTGAAAAAGGAGCAGTTCAACCTCCGTTTCCAGCGCGCCACGGGCCAGCTCGAGAATACCGCTCGCGTGCGCCAGGTGCGCCGTGATATCGCCCGCATCCGCACCGTCGCTTCGGCGAAGCGTGCGGAGGCGGAAGCAAAGGCCTGAGGAGGACATCATGCCGAAGAGAGTCCTTCTCGGGACGGTCATTTCCGACAAGAACGCCAAGACCGTCGTGGTCAAAGTGGAGCGTCGGTTCACGCACCCGCTTCTGAAGAAGACGGTGCGGCGGTCGAAGCACTACCACGCCCACGACGAGCAGGGCCTGTTCAAGGTCGGCGACCTCGTGTGGATCGAGGAGAGCCGGCCGATCTCGAAGCTGAAGCGCTGGGTCGTCCGACCCGACGCGTCGGTCGATGCGGACGCCTCGGCGCCGGCCCCGACCGAGTGACGATCATCTGAAATCCAAGGCCCGCCGGGCGAGGTCCCCACCGAACTTCGGGGATACCGGTCCGGGCGAATGAGAAAGGCTTAAGGCCATGATTCAGATGCAGAGCAACCTCGACGTCGCCGACAATTCCGGCGCCAAGCGAGTGATGTGCATCAAGGTTCTCGGCGGCGCAGGCCGTCGGTACGCCGGTGTGGGCGACATCATCGTGGTGTCGGTCAAGGAGGCGATTCCGCGGGGCCGCGTGAAGAAGGGCGACGTCATGAAGGCCGTCGTCGTTCGCACCGCGAAGGCCGTGCGCCGCGTCGACGGTTCCGTGATCCGCTTCGACCGCAACGCGGCCGTGCTGATCAACAACCAGAAAGAGCCCGTCGGCACCCGCATCTTCGGACCGGTTCCGCGCGAACTCCGCGCCAAGAACCACATGAAGATCATTTCGCTCGCGCCGGAGGTGCTGTGATGGCCGCGAAGATCAAGAAGGGCGACAAGGTCGTCGTTCTCGCAGGCCGGGACAAGGGCAAGACCGGCGAAGTGCTGCAGGTGCTCCCCAAGGACGAGCGCGCCGTGGTGCGCGGCGTCAATGTGGTGAAGCGCCATACGCGCCAGACCCAGACGACGGAAGGCGGGATCATCTCCAAGGAGGCCGCCATCCACCTGTCCAACATCGCGCTCGCCGACCCGAAGGACGGCAAGGCGACGCGCGTCAGCTTCAAGGTCCTGGACGACGGCCGCAAGGTTCGCGTCGCGGCGCGTTCGGGAGATCAGATCGATGGCTGAGACCGCTTACGAGCCGCGCCTCAAGAAGCTTTACGCCGACGTCGTTCGGCCGAAGCTGATCGAGGAGTTCGGGTACAAGAACCCGTTCGAGGTTCCGACGATCGACAAGATCGTCATCAACATGGGCATCGGCGAAGGCGTCGCCGACTCCAAGAAGGTGACGAACGCGGTCGGCGAGCTGACCAAGATCGCCGGCCAGAAGCCGGTCGTGACGAAGGCCCGCACCTCGATCGCGACCTTCAAGCTGCGCGAAGGCCAGTCGGTCGGCGCGAAGGTCACGCTGCGCCGGGCCCGCATGTACGAGTTCATGGATCGCCTGGTCACGATCGCGCTTCCGCGCGTTCGCGACTTCCGCGGCCTGAACCCGAAGAGCTTCGACGGCCGTGGCAACTTCGCCATGGGCATCAAGGAGCACATCGTGTTCCCCGAGATCGAGTACGACAAGATCGATCAGGTGTGGGGCATGGACGTCATCGTCTGCACGACGGCGAAGTCTGACGACGAGGCGCGCGCCCTGCTGCGCGCCTTCAACTTCCCCTTCAGGCAGTGACGGGAGGATCGCATGGCTAAGAAGAGCGCGATCGAGAAGAACAACCGGCGTCGTCAGCTCGTGGACCGTTTCGCTGCGAAGCGGGCGGAGCTGAAGGCTATCGCCAAGGATGAGAGCCTGGACCTCGAGGAGCGCTTCGCCGCGCGCCTCAAGCTCGCCGAGCTTCCGCGGAACGGGTCCAAGACCCGCGTTCGCAATCGCTGCGAAGTGACGGGTCGTCCGCGTGCGTACTACCGCAAGCTGGGCATCTCGCGCATCGCGATCCGCGATCTGGGCTCGAAGGGCCTGGTTCCGGGTCTCCTGAAGTCGAGCTGGTGAGGAGGGATCCATGTCAATGATTGATCCCCTCGGCGATATGCTGACGCGCATCCGCAACGCGCACATGCGGAACAAGACCTCGTGCTCGACGCCCGGCTCGCGCCTGCGCCAGCATGTGCTGGACGTGCTGCAGGCGGAAGGCTACATCCGCGGCTACACCCAGACCGAGATGGCCAACGGCCGCACGGAGTTTGAGATCGAGCTGAAGTACTACGACGGCGCGCCGGTCATCCGCGAAATCCAGCGGGTGTCGAAGCCGGGCCGTCGGGTCTACGCCTCGGTCAAAAACCTTCCGCGCGTGGCCAACGGCCTCGGCATCTCGATCCTCTCCACGCCGAAGGGCGTGATGGCGGATCACGACGCCCGCGACAACAACGTGGGCGGGGAGATCCTTTGCCGCGTCTTCTGACGCTGGCGAAGGGTTTCCCGCAGGATTAGGAGAGCGTTATGTCGCGCATCGGCAAGAAGCCGGTCGACGTGCCGTCGGGCGTGACCGCGGCCGTGGACGGGCAGGATGTCAAGGTGAAGGGTCCGAAGGGCGAGCTCGCCTTCCGGGTCCATGACGAGGTCGTGGTGGAGTTCAAGGACGGCAAGGTGTCCGTCCAGCCGCGCGACGAGACCAAGGGCGCGCGCTCCAAGTGGGGCATGTCGCGCACCATGGTGTCGAACCTCGTCGAGGGCGTCACCAAGGGCTTCGAAAAGAAGCTGGAGATCAACGGCGTGGGTTATCGCGCCGCGGTTCAGGGCAAGGACCTCGTTCTCGCTCTCGGCTACAGCCACGACATCAAGTACCCGATCCCGGAAGGGATCGACATCAAGTGCGCCAAGCCGACGGAGATTCTGGTCTCCGGCATTGACAAGCAGCGCGTCGGCCAAGTGGCGGCCGAGATCCGCGAGTTCCGCGGTCCTGAGCCCTACAAGGGCAAGGGCGTCAAGTACGCGGGCGAGTTCATCTTCCGCAAGGAAGGCAAGAAGAAGTAAGGGCCCGGAACCATGGCGAAAAATCTCGCGACTGAAGCGCGCCGGAAGGCGCGCGTGCGCCGGAGCCTTCTTACGGCCGCCAATGGGCGTCCCCGTCTGTCGGTGTTCCGCTCCTCGAAGCACATCTATGCTCAGGTCATCGACGACGCGAAGGGCGTGACCCTCGCGGCCGCGTCGACCCTGGACAAGACGCTGCGCGGCGAGAAGACCGGCGCCGACACCGCGGCCGCGACTGCGGTCGGGAAGCTGGTGGCGGAGCGCGCCGCCGCCGTCGGCGTGAAGGACGTGGTGTTCGACCGCGGCTCGTACATCTATCACGGCCGGGTCAAGGCCCTGGCCGAGGCCGCCCGTGAGGGCGGGCTCAACTTCTGAAGCCCGCTCGAGGCGAGAGGATAAGACATGGCTCGTGAGCCCAGAGACAACCGCCGGAACGACCGCGAAGAGCGCGACAGCGAGTTCGTCGACAAGCTGGTCCACATCAACCGCGTCGCGAAGGTCGTGAAGGGCGGACGCCGGTTCGGCTTCGCCGCGCTCGTCGTCGTCGGCGACCAGAAGGGCCGCGTCGGCTTCGGTCACGGCAAGGCCCGCGAGGTGCCTGAGGCGATCCGCAAGGCCACGGAGAGCGCCAAGCGCGGCCTCATCCGCGTGCCGCTGCGCGAAGGCCGTACGCTGCATCACGACGTCGACGGTCGCCACGGCGCCGGTCGGGTGGTCCTGCGCGCCGCTCCGGCGGGCACGGGCATCATCGCCGGTGGTCCGATGCGCGCCGTCTTCGAGACGCTCGGCGTCCACGACGTCGTCGCCAAGTCGCTTGGCTCGTCGAACCCGTACAACATGGTGCGGGCCACGTTCGACGCGCTGAAGAACGAGGACAGCCCGCGCTCCGTCGCCGCCCGCCGCGGCCTGAAGGTCTCGACGCTGCAGTCTCGTCGTCGCGACGTCGACGCCGACGCCGTGGCCGAAGGCTGATCACCCGTTCGTTGAAGGAGGCTGATCATGGCCGTCACTGAAAACAAGAAGGGCCGCGCGGCGAAAGCCGCGAAGGGCGGTCAGGTCGTGGTCGTCCAGACCGGCTCCTCGACCCGCCGTCCCGCGGACCAGCATGCGACCCTCGTCGGCCTCGGCCTCGGCCGGATCGGCAAGCGCCGCGAACTCGCCGACACCCCGGCCGTGCGCGGAATGATCGCGAAGGTCGCTCACCTCGTGCGCGTCGAAGACGACGCCCGCTGAGCGCTGGAGAGACGTGATGAAACTGACTGATCTCCGGGACAACCCGGGCGCCACCAAGGACCGTATCCGCGTCGGTCGCGGCATCGGCTCCGGCAAGGGCAAGACCGGCGGTCGCGGCGTGAAGGGACAGAAGTCCCGCACCGGCGTCCGCATCAAGGCGTTCGAGGGCGGTCAGATGCCGCTCTACCGGCGTCTGCCCAAGCGCGGCTTCACCAACCTGTTCGCGACGGACCTCAACGAGGTCAACCTTGCGCGCCTTCAGCAGGCGCTGGACGCGGGCAAGCTGGATGCGGGCAAGCCCGTGACCGAGGCCGCTCTGATCGAGGCCGGCGTGCTGTCCAAGAAGAAGGACGGCGTGAAGGTGCTCGGCCGCGGCGAGCTGACCACCAAGGTCGATCTCGAGGTCTACGCCGTGTCCAAATCGGTCGCGGACGTGATCGAGAAGCTCGGCGGCAAGGTGACGCTGCTTGCGCCCGTGAAGGATGCGGACGCCGCCTGACGTCCCCATCTGACGGCCGGCCGACCTTTCGAACGCCTCCCGGTCCCCGGGGGGCGTCGTCGTCGAGGGGGCTGGTCACGCGAAGCGTATCGGAAAGACGAGGCGATCGATGGCGTCGGCGGCAGAGCAGCTTGCTGCGAACCTGAACTTCTCCGCTTTCTCGAAGGCGGGCGAGCTTAAAAAGCGCATCTGGTTCACGCTTGGCGCGCTTTTGATCTATCGCCTCGGCACCTACATCCCGCTGCCGGGCATCAACCCCGCGGCCCTCGCCGAAGTGTTCCGCCAGCAGTCGACGGGCATCATCGGCCTGTTCAACATGTTCTCGGGCGGCGCCGTCGGCCGTATGGCGATCTTCGCGCTCGCCATCATGCCCTACATCTCGGCCTCCATCATCGTGCAGCTGATGACCTCGGTCTCGCCGCACCTTGAAGCCCTCAAGAAGGAGGGCGAGGCCGGCCGCAAGATCATCAACCAGTACACCCGTTACGGCACCGTGCTGCTCGCCACCGTCCAGGCCTACGGCATCGCCGTCGGCCTCGAGGGGCAGGCGAACGTCGTGGTGGATCCGGGCCTTTTCTTCCGCATCTCGACGGTCATCACCCTGACCGGGG
Organism: Methylopila sp. Yamaguchi; assembly: GCF_002897035.1. GTDB lineage: Bacteria > Pseudomonadota > Alphaproteobacteria > Rhizobiales > Methylopilaceae > Methylopila. Next base: position 309,071 of record NZ_BAUX01000002.1, on the reverse strand, counting down.
GCACCATGTTCCTGATGTGGCTCGGCGAGCAGATCACCGCGCGCGGCATCGGCAACGGCATTTCGCTCATCATCTTCGCCGGGATCGTGGCGGAGCTGCCGGCCGCGATTGCGGGCACGCTCGAGCTCAGCCGGCAGGGCGCGATCTCGACCGCGCTGATCCTCGGCGTCGTGGTCATGGCGATCGCCGTCATCGCGCTGATCGTCTACATGGAGCGCGCCCAGCGGCGCCTGCTGATCCAGTACCCGAAGCGGCAGGTGTCGCAGAACCGGATGACCGGCGGCGAAAGCTCGCATCTTCCGCTGAAGCTCAACACGGCCGGCGTCATCCCGCCGATCTTCGCCTCGTCGCTGCTGCTGCTGCCGACGACGATCGCGAACTTCTCCGCCGCGGGCGGCGGGTCGGGCTGGCTGACGACCATGACGACCTACCTGGCGCATGGCCGGCCGCTCTACATGGTCATGTACGTCGGCCTGATCGTGTTCTTCTGCTTCTTCTACACGGCGATCGTGTTCAATCCGAACGAGACCGCCGACAACCTGAAGAAGTATGGCGGTTTCATCCCCGGCATCCGCCCGGGCGAGCGCACGGCCGAATACATAGACTATGTGCTGACCCGCATCACGGTCGTCGGCGCGGCCTACATCGCGGCGGTTTGCCTGATCCCCGAGATCCTGATTTCCTACGCGGCGGTGCCGTTCTACTTCGGCGGCACATCGCTCCTGATCGTGGTTTCGGTCACGATGGACACGGTGGCGCAGGTGCAGGGTCATCTGTACGCTGCGCAGTACGAGGGCCTCATCAAGAAGGCACGGCTCAAAGGAAAGCGTCGATGAGACTGATTCTGCTCGGCCCCCCCGGCGCCGGTAAAGGCACGCAGTCCGAGCGTCTGGTCGAAGCGCACAACATCGTGCAGCTTTCCACCGGCGACATGCTGCGCGCGGCCGTCGCCGCCGGCACGCCGGTCGGTCTCAAGGCGAAGGACCTCATGGCCCGCGGCGAATTGGTGCCCGACCAAGTGGTGGTTCAGATCGTAGCGGACCGGATCGATGAGCCGGACGCGCGGAACGGCTTCATCCTGGACGGCTTCCCGCGCACGCTGACTCAGGCGGAGGCGCTTGAAGCCATGCTCAAGGCGAAAGGCCTGAAGCTGGACCAGGTCATTGAACTCTCCGTCGACGAGGAGGCGCTGCTGGAGCGCGTCGAGCGCCGGGCCCGCGAGGCCGCGGCCGCCGGCAAGCCGACGCGGAGCGACGACGCGCCCGAGGTCGTGCGGAAGCGCATCGCCGACTACCGGAACGTAACCGCGCAGCTGAAGCCGTTCTACAAGGAGCGGGGCGTTTACGCGTCGGTGGACGGGATGGCCCCGATCGGGACCGTGACCCGAGAAATCGACAGCCTGCTCGCGGATGCCCGGGCGACGGCGTCGTAAGACCCGTTATCATTTGGAAAAAACTTGACGCGAGCGCCGCGAGGCGCTACGCGCAACCCCTCACCGATAACAGGAGAGGTCGCGGGGCTTTCGAGCCTCGCCGTTTCGTCCTGCTGTCGTTCGCGCGCATGGGCCGGCCTCCACCGGACGCGCGCTCATCACCGGCGTCATAGCCGGCCATATGGAGAGTACACGTGGCACGTATTGCCGGCGTCAACATTCCGACGAACAAGCGCGTGATCATCGCGCTTCAGTACATTCACGGCATCGGCGCTCAGAAGGCGACCGAGATCTGCGAGAAGGTCGCCATCCCGGCCGAGCGTCGCGTCAACCAGTTGACCGACGCCGAGGTCATCCAGATTCGCGAGACCATCGATCGCGACTACATCGTGGAAGGCGACCTGCGCCGCGAAGTCGCGATGAACATCAAGCGCCTGATGGATCTCGGTTGCTACCGCGGCCTGCGCCACCGTCGCGGCCTGCCGGTCCACGGCCAGCGCACGCACACCAACGCCCGCACCCGCAAGGGCAAGGCGAAGCCGATCGCCGGCAAGAAGAAGTAATTTTCGCGCGGCGGTTTCGCCGCGAAGGTCCCGGGCGCGCTGCGTCCGGGATCGTCCTCGCGAGAGGACGCTCAACGCACGATCCCGGTCGTTCCGGGTTGACGAATATCTCCCGAGCGCCTGGAACGACGGGCGCGCTTGAAGGACAGAGAGCCACATGGCCAAGGAAGCCCAGCGCATTCGCCGTCGCGAGCGCAAGAACATCGCGTCGGGCGTCGCCCACGTGAACGCGACGTTCAACAACACGATGATCACGATCACCGACGCGCAGGGCAACACCGTGTCCTGGTCGTCGGCCGGCGCGCAGGGCTTCAAGGGCTCGCGCAAGTCGACCCCCTACGCCGCGCAGGTTGCGGCCGAGGACGCGGCGAAGAAGGCCGCCGAGCACGGCATGCGGACGCTCGAAGTCGAAGTCTCGGGTCCGGGGTCCGGGCGCGAATCGGCTCTCCGCGCGCTTCAGGCCGCGGGCTTCATGGTGACCTCGATCCGCGACGTGACGCCGATCCCGCACAACGGTTGCCGGCCGCGGAAGCGCCGTCGCGTCTGACGCGCTTGTCGTCGCCTGCGCCCCGTTCCGCGGGGCGCATGTTCGTTTCGAGGCTTGGCCCATCGGGGCCGGCCGGCGCGGTGACTAGCGGATCTCCGCGTTTGACTGACGAAGGGTGCAGTCGTGATCCAGAAAAATTGGCAAGACCTGATCAAGCCGAACAAGCTTGAGGTCGCTCCAGGCGGCGACGGCAAGCGTACGGCGACCATGGTGGCCGGGCCGCTCGAGCGCGGCTTCGGCCTGACGCTCGGCAACGCGCTGCGCCGAATCCTGCTGTCGTCGCTTCAGGGCGCGGCGGTGACCTCGGTTCACATCGACGGCGTGCTTCACGAGTTCTCGTCGATTCCCGGCGTCCGCGAGGACGTGACCGACATCGTCCTGAACATCAAGGACATCGCCATCAAGATGCAGGGCGAGGGTCCGAAGCGCATGGTTCTGCGCAAGCAGGGCCCGGGCCAGGTCGTTGCGGGCGATATCCAGGTCGTCGGCGACGTCCAGATCCTGAACCCCGAGCTGGCGCTCTGCACCCTGGACGAGGGCGCCGAGATCCGGATGGAGTTCACCGTCGACACCGGCAAGGGCTACGTCCCGGCGGACCGCAACCGCCCCGAGGACGCGCCGATCGGCCTGATCCCGGTCGACAGCCTGTACTCGCCGGTGAAGAAGGTCTCCTACCGCGTCGAGAGCACGCGCGAGGGCCAGAACCTCGATTTCGACAAGCTCACGCTGACGGTCGAGACCAACGGCTCGATCACGCCGGACGACGCGGTGGCCTACGCCGCCCGCATCCTGCAGGACCAGCTCGAGGTCTTCGTCAACTTCGAGGAGCCGAAGAAGGAGAGCGTCCAGTCCGCGATCCCGGAGCTCGCCTTCAACCCGGCGCTGCTCAAGAAGGTCGACGAGCTGGAGCTGTCGGTCCGTTCGGCGAACTGCCTGAAGAACGACAACATCGTCTACATCGGCGACCTGATCCAGAAGACCGAGGCCGAGATGCTCCGGACTCCGAACTTCGGCCGCAAGTCGTTGAACGAGATCAAGGAAGTGCTGGCGCAGATGGGTCTCCATCTCGGCATGGAAGTCGGCGGCTGGCCGCCGGACAACATCGACGAGCTCGCCAAGCGTTTCGAAGAACACTACTGAGGGTTCGGCCTCGTCAGCCTCTAGAGGCGCGGGCCTGAAGGAGAAGAAGTCATGTCCATGCACGGCAAGCGGGGTCGCCGCTTCAACCGGCTGCAGAGCCACCGCAAGGCGATGTTCGCCAACCTTGCGCTGTCGCTGATCGAGCACGAGCAGATCGTCACCACCCTGCCGAAGGCGAAGGACCTGCGTCCGGTCGTCGAGAAGCTGGTGACGCTCGCCAAGCGCGGCGACCTGCACGCCCGTCGCCAGGCGATCGCCGAGCTGCGCCACATCCCGACGGTGCGCAAACTGTTCGAGACGATCGGCCCGCGTTACAGCGCCCGCAACGGCGGCTACCTGCGCATCCTGAAGGCGGGTTTCCGCCACGGCGACAACGCGCCGGTCGCCGTGATCGAGTTCGTCGACCGCGACGTGGACGCCAAGGGCAAGTCCGACCGGGCGCGCGCCGAGGCGGAGAGCGCCGCAGCCTGATCAGGCGGGCGATCGCGGATCTGAGAAGGGCGGCCGGCGACGGTCGCCCTTTTCGCGTTCGCGCAAGCGGCTGACGGAGCGAGCGCCCCAACTTCCGTCCTCGGCGCAGGCGCACTATGTGAAGCCTCGTCTCCAACGACCGATCGAGCCGCCCATGTCGCTGACGCGCCTGCTTCTTGTTCCTGCGCTCGTGTTCGCCTGCCTCGGGCCGGCGGGCGCCCAGGATCGCCGCGCGCCGGAGAACCGGAGCGAGATCAAGCTGTCCTATGCGCCGGTCGTCGCGCACGTCACGCCGGCCGTCGTCAACATCTACGCCTCCCGGACGGAGCAGCGGCGGAACGCGCTGTTCGACGATCCCTTCTTCCGGCAATTCTTCGGCGGCGGCCGGGGCGTGCCGCGGGAACGGGTAGCCCGATCGCTCGGCTCCGGGGTGATAGTGGGCGCGGACGGGCTGGTGGTCACGAACAACCACGTCGTCGAGGGCATGACGGAGGTGCGGGTCGCCTTGTCCGACAAGCGGGAGTTCGAGGCCAAGATCCTGCTCAAGGATCAGCGGACGGACCTCGTGGTGCTGAAGATCGGCGACGGCTCGGAGAAGTTCCCGACGCTATCGCTCGCGGATTCCGACGCCCTCCAGGTGGGCGACCTGACGCTTGCCGTGGGCAATCCCTTCGGCGTGGGCCAGACTGTTACGTCCGGGATCGTGTCGGCGCTGGCCCGCAGCCAAGTGGGCGACGGGGCGTACCAGTCCTTCGTTCAGACCGACGCCGCCATCAACCCCGGCAACTCCGGCGGCGCACTCGTGGACATGGACGGCGCGCTAATCGGCATCAACACGGCGATCTTCTCGCAGTCCGGCGGATCGGTCGGCATCGGCTTCGCGATCCCGTCGAACATGGTCCGCGTGGTGCTGGCGTCGGCCCGGTCCGGCGCGAAGGCGGTCGCCCGGCCGTGGTTCGGCGCCTCGCTCCAGACCGTGACGCCCGACATCGCGGAGAGCCTGGGCCTCAAGAGGCCGGCCGGGGCGCTGGTGGCGAACGTCTCGCCCGGTTCGCCCGCGGCGAAGGCCGGCGTCGAGTCCGGCGATCTCGTCACGGCGGTCGATGGCCGGCCTATCGACGACGTCGAGGGCTTCACCTATCGCTTCGCCACCCGGCCGCTCGGCGGCGAAGCGGAGATCACGCTCGCGCGCGCCGCGAAGGAGCGGACGGTCAAGATCGCGCTCGCCGCAGCGCCTGAGACGCCCGCCCGGGACGCGCGCACGATCCGCGGCTACTCGCCCTTCGCCGGCGCAACGGTCGCGAACCTCTCGCCCGCGCTCACCGAGGAGCTGTCCTTGGATGATGGCCTGCGCGGGGTCGTCGTGATGGAGGCCGCGGAGGGCTCGGCCGCGCAGCAGCTCGGCTTTCAGAAGGGGGACGTCGTCCGTGAGATCAACGACCAGAAGGTCGGGTCTTCGGCCGATCTCGCCAAACTCTCCGGTTCCAATCCCCGCTACTGGAAGGTGACCATCGAACGCGGCGGCCGGACCTTCACTAGCGTGTTCGGAGGCTGAACGCGTGGCGAACCTGTTCGAGGCGGCGGGTCTCGAGCGCGAAGCGCCGCGGCCTCTTGCGGACCGTCTGCGGCCGCAGGCGCTTGGGGAGGTCATCGGGCAGGATCACCTTCTCGGACCCGACGGGGCTCTCGGCCGTCTGGTCGCCGCGGGGTCGCTCGGCAGCCTGATTTTCTGGGGGCCGCCGGGCACGGGCAAGACCACGGTCGGCAGGCTGCTCGCCAACGCCACCAACCTCGCCTTCGAGCCGATCTCGGCGATCTTCACCGGGGTCGCGGACCTGAAGAAGGTGTTCGACGCCGCCCGCGGCCGGCGCGCGATGGGGCAGGGGACGCTCCTCTTCGTCGACGAGATTCACCGCTTCAACAAGGCGCAGCAGGACAGCTTTCTTCCCGTGATGGAGGACGGGACGGTCACGCTCGTCGGAGCGACCACCGAGAACCCCTCCTTCGCGTTGAACGCCGCGCTGCTGTCGCGCGCGCGGGTGCTGGTGTTCAAATCGCTCGACGCCGAGGCGATCGAGGGGCTGCTCGCCCGCGCTGAAGCGATCGAGGAGCGCCCCCTGCCGTTGGACGCGGAGGCCCGCGCGGCGCTGATCCGGATGGCGGACGGCGACGGCCGCGCGTCGCTGACGCTCGCGGAGGAAATCTGGCGCGCGGCCCGCCCCGGCGAGGTCTTCGACTCGACACGGGTGCAGGACGTCGTCCAGCGCCGGGCGCCGATCTACGACAAGTCCTCGGACGGCCACTACAACCTCATCTCCGCGCTGCACAAATCGGTTCGCGGGTCCGATGCGGACGCGTCCCTCTACTGGCTGGCGCGGATGCTCGACGCGGGCGAAGACCCGCTCTACCTCGCCCGACGGCTGATCCGGATGGCGTCCGAGGACATTGGCCTGGCCGACCCTCAGGCCTTGGTGGTCGCCATCGCCGCCCGCGACGCCTACGAGCAGCTCGGCACGCCGGAGGGAGAGCTGGCGCTGGCCGAATGCGTGGTGCATCTCGCGACCGCTCCAAAGTCGAACGCAGTCTATGTCGCCTACAAGCGGGCCCGGGCGGCGGCGAAGGAGCATGGCTCTCTCGTCCCGCCGAAGCACATCCTGAACGCGCCGACGAAGCTCATGAAATCCGAGGGCTACGGCTCCGGTTACGCCTACGACCATGACGCGCCGGAGGCGTTTTCCGGCCAGGACTACTTCCCCGAGGCGATGGGCCGCCGCACGTTCTACGAGCCGCCGGACCGCGGTTTCGAGCGCGAGCTCAGGAAGCGGCTCGACTACTGGGCGAAGCTGCGAGCGGAGCGCAGCTGACGCCCTTCGAAGCGCGCACGCCGATGTGGTAGATTGGCGAGGTTCTCACGTCGGCAGGATCGGGAAGATGGGCGTCGAGCCGGGAAAGATGGCGGAGAGGCCGGTGACCAGGTTGATGGCCGACGCCGTAAGGCGGCTCGCAGACCTGCCCGAGGATCGGCAGAACGAGATCGCACGCATGCTAATCGACGCGGCGGACGCCGAGCTTTCCGGCGAGCCGCAACTGACCGAGCAGCAGCTTACGGAAGTAGATCAGGCGCTTGCGGAAGATGGGCCTTACGTCTCCGCCGACGAGATGGAGGCGTTTTTCGCGCGCTATCGGCGGTGATCGTCCGCTACACGGCGCGCGCTCGTGATCATCTTCGGGCGATCGGCGATCACATCGGTCAAGACGATCCGATTGCGGCCGGCCGCGTCCTCGACCGCATCGGACAGGCCGTCTCGCGGCTTGAGGCGTTTCCGCTCAGCGGACGGCGCGGCCGGCGGCGGGGCTCCTACGAGCTTCTGGTTCCGCGTCTGCCTTACATCGTCGTCTATCGTATGCGAGAGGACTACGTCGACATCCTCGGCGTCTTCCATGCGGCCCGCCATCCATCGACACGGACCAAACCATGATCCCGGCCCTTCTCGTCGCCCTCGGCGGGGCTATCGGCTCCCTTGCGCGCTACGGCGTAAACCTGTGGACTCTCAGATCTTTCGGTCCCGGCTTTCCTTGGGGCACGTTGACGGTCAACGTCGTGGGCGGCTTCGTGATGGGGCTGCTTGCCGCGCTGCTGACGCTCCGCGGCGGATCGAGCGAGGCCAGGCTGTTCCTGATGACCGGCGTACTCGGCGGGTTCACCACCTTCTCAGCCTTCTCGCTCGACGCGGTGTCGCTCTGGGAGCGCGGCGAGGGGAGCGCGGCGGCGGTCTACGTGATCGCCTCGGTCGCCGTTTCGATCGCCGCCCTCGTCGGGGGCCTCGCGCTCGGGCGCGCGCTGGGTTAATCCAGGCGCAACGCTGGGTTAACCCGGGGTTTCCATTCCGGTTGATCCGACACTGAAAGCTGATCCCATGGCGCAACGCACCCCCCGGGGGCCGAAATCCACCTCAGGCTCCCGCCGTCCCGCGGCGCCGGGGAAGCGGCCTGACGGCAAGCCGACCCGGGCGGCGCAGCGGAGCGCCGCGAGCGCGGCCTTCCGCAAGCCGGGGTCCGCCTCCGCCGGAAAGCCGGCGGCGAAGGCCGCGGCGAAGCCGGCCGGGCATCGCACGCTCGTCGAGAAGAGCGTCGAGCTCGCGGCGCGGGCGCTGCCGGCGCTGCCGGGGAAGGCGGCGGGCGTGCAGGCGATCCCGGTGCGCGAGGCCGAGGAGGGGCTGAGGCTCGACCGTTGGTTCAAGGAGCGTTTCCCGGCGCTCGCCTTCGGCCATCTCCAGAAGCTTTGCCGCACCGGTCAGATCCGAGTCGACGGCGCGCGCGCCAAGACGGCGACGAGGCTCTCCGCCGGCATGGTGGTTCGCGTCCCCCCGCTGAAGGACGAGAGCGAAGGCGCCGAAGACGAGGACGGCGTCGTCGCCGCGCCCGCCGTCCGCAGGCCCAGCGCCAGCGACAAGGACGCCGAGTTCCTGCGGTCGATCACGCTCTACGAGGATCGAGAGGTTCTCGTCCTGAACAAGCCCTTCGGCCTCGCGGTCCAGGGCGGCTCGGGCACGGTGCGGCACGTCGACGGGATGCTGGCGGCGCTCACCGACCGCTCCGGCCAGAAGCCGCGCCTCGTCCACCGCATCGACAAGGACACCGCGGGCGTGCTGGTGACGGCCAAGACCCGGCTCGCGGCTTCCGAGCTCGCGCGCACCTTCCGCTCCCGCGCGGCGCGCAAGGTCTACTGGGCGCTCGCCCCCGGCGTTCCGCGGGTGAAGCAGGGCCGCATCTCGACCTATCTCGCGAAGGGCGAAGGCGATGGCCCCGAGGGCGAGCGCATGCAGGTGGCCTCCCACGGCGACGCCGGCGCCAGCCACGCGCTGACCTACTACGCCGTCGTCGACCAGGTGGGGCAGAAGATGTCCTGGCTGTCGCTGAAGCCGGTCACCGGCCGCACGCACCAGCTCCGCGCGCACTGCGCCCACATCGGGCATCCGATCGTCGGCGACCCGAAGTATTTCAACATCGAGAACTGGGAGCTTCCGGGCGGCATCCAGAACCGGCTGCACCTGCTGGCTCGCCGGCTGGTGATCCCGCTGCCGAGCGGCGACATGCTGGACGTCTCGGCGCCGCTGCCGCCGCACATGCAGCAGTCCTGGAACCTGCTGGGCTTCGACGCCAGCGAGTACGACCCGATCATCGACGCGCCGGAAGACTGAGGCCTTCATGAAAACGGCCGCCCCTCGGGGCGGCCGTGGAGAATGCGAGGCTGCGGGTTACTCGGCTTCCGTCTCGACCGACACGGTCTCGATCGGGCCGACCGTCACGACGCCGACCGAGCCGCCGCCGCCGGACGAGCCGCCGCCTGAGAAGCCGCCGGCCCCGCCGCCGAAGTCGAACGACCCACTCGGGGCCTCGTACGAGACGTCCGGGAGATCGATCGCGAAGATCACAGAAGAGACCATCCCCGGGATCATGTCCTCGGCGTGCAGCGGATCGTAGGCCTGCTCGCGGCCGGTCGCGTTGACGCCTTCGACGAACACCTGCCAGTCGAACCCGCCCGGCTCGGTCACGACGGGATAGCCGGCGTCGGGACCCATGAAGCCCCAGTGACCTTCCGCGCCGTAGGACGTAATGGGCAAACCGTCGTCATGCAGCATCGATCGTCTCCTTATGAAAAACTCATATGTTGTCGATAGACGATATGTGACATGCCGCAGTTCAAACTGGATTTCAAGCCGCGCCAGAGAATTGATCCTGCGATCCAGTAGGCGATTATCTCCCCCGCGACCGAGCAACGCCGCAAGGCAGATCGATTTCCATTGGCGACAAGGCGTTTCAATCGATCGGGGCGCGCCGCGTATCCATGGCGCCGAGCTTCACCCTCAGTGACTGTTGCATCCCGTACTCGCGGCCTCGATGAAGGGCGCGACGTCGCCGGCCTCACAGCGTTCCTTGGCCCCGGGGACGCATGCGCCGGCGAAGGGTCCGCCGTCTGCGTCGCCCCGGCGGCCGGCTCGCTGAGGTTCAGGTCAGATCCGGCAGCTCGAACACGTCGGCCAGCGCGCCCTGGCCGCTCGGCAGCACGCGCGCGGGGGAGGGGCTGTCGTAGGCGACGACCAGCGTCGGCTTCGCTCCCGGCCTAAGAGCGAAGATCGTCGCGCCCTCGGCGTGGTCCACGCCCTCGCCGAACGGCAGGTCGAGGATCGGCGCGACCTCCTCGCGCGGGATGACCGAGCTGTCGTGGGCGAGCAGCGCGTTCCGCCAGCGGTGCAGCCGCACCGGTCCGTCGAGGTCCATCGTCGGGCCCGTCAGCAGCAGCATGTCGTTCCCCTGCACCAGCAGCGACCGCACGCCGAGGCCGTCGAGGTCGAGGAAGTGCTTGCGGTAGAGCGCGCCGTCGTCGTCGACGGGCTTCAGCGTCAGCCGTCGCTTGCTGGTCGCGACGATCCGGAGCTCGAGCACGATCGCCCATCCGCGCAGCACGGGTCCGCGCAGACCCAGGAAGACCCGCTCGCCCTGCACCGCGAGGCCCTCGACGTCGAAGCCGTTGTCCTTCGACGGGATCGAGAGGAACGGGCCGAGGTGCACGTCCTTCGCGAGCAGCTTCGACAGCGGGCTGTGCTTGCGACCCATCCGCAGCGCGCCGGAGCGGCGCTTGCGCTTCCCGCCGTCGAGCGCGGGCGCCTTGGCCGCCAGCGTTGGCGCGCCCGGCCGGTCGCCTGCGGCGATCGGAATGCGCCCGATCAGGAAGCGGTTCGCCTCGCGCTGCACCTTCGTGAGCTGCTCCAGCGCCTCGTCGGGGTGATCGCCGTGCTTCGGCTTCTTGCGCTTCAGGCTGTGGGAGCCGACGACCCAGAGATAGCCGTCCGCGATCGACAAGCCCTCCACGTCCGCCTCTTCGCTCGCGTCCGAAGGGAAGTCGAAGAAGTCGTGAAGGTCGAACCGCACGTGGCCGCCATAGCCGATCACCGCGCCGTCCGGATCGCGCCGCGCGACGAGCCGTTCAAGCGAGGCGCCCTCGTCGACGCCGACCCACAGGCTTTCGCCGTCGCCCATGGCCACGATCGCCGAAATGTCCTCGTGTAGCGCCTTCTCGGCGTTCGGGTCGTCGTCATGGAACGCCAGCGGCAGGCGCCCCACGAGCTTGGCGGCGCGCGCCTGCGCGGAGGCGGTCGGCGAAGTCTCGGCCATTCGGATCTCCCGGAATCGTGAACGCGAGATAGCGCGCGGCGGAGCGGCAGGGAGGGGCGCTCTTGCGCGGCCCGCGCGCGCGTCTTAGTCCACGTCGATCAAGGGAGTTCGCTCATGCTCGTCGTATTCGACGTGGACGGCACGCTGCTCGACAGCCAGCACGCCATCGTCGCGTCCATGGCCGAGGCCTACCAGCTCAACGGTCTGGAGCCGCCGTCGCGTGAGCAGGTGCTGGCGGTCGTAGGGCTGTCGGTGCGCGAGGCGGTGGAGGCGATCAGCCTCGACCGACCGGACCATCCCATCGACGCCATCGGCCTCGCCTTCAAGCAGAGTTTCAACGCACGGCGGAGGGCCGCTCCGGAGGCCGATCCGCTCTACGACGGCGCGCTCGAGATCCTGAGATCCCTGGCCGCGCGCGACGGCGTGCTGCTCGGGATCGCCACGGGCAATTCCCGCCGCGGGGTCAACCGCTTCCTCGACACCTTCGGGGTGCGCGATCTGTTCGCGGCGACCCAGTGCGCGGACGACGCGCCCTCGAAGCCGCACCCGGCCATGTTGCTCCAGGCCGCGGCCGAGGCGGGCGTGCCGGCCGAGGACATGGTGATGATCGGCGACACCACCTTCGACATGATGATGGCGCGCTCGGCGGGAGCGCGGGCGATCGGCGTCGCCTGGGGCTATCACCCCGCGGACCGTCTGCTCGCCTCCGGCGCCGAGCGGGTGATATCGAGCTTCGACGAGCTGGACGCGGCGCTGGGCTTCGGTCCGCCGGAGGTTCGCGCCCCGGAGGCCGCGGAATGAGCGCCGGCGTCGACGCCCTGGGCCGACCGGCTCTGCCGAAGCGGTTCTACACGACTGCCGAAGCGGTCGAGCGCGAAGGGCTTTGGGTGGTCGCGCTCGACGGCAAGACCACGCGCACGCCCGGCCGGGCGCCGCTCGCCTTCGCGGATCGCGGGCTCGCGGAGGACGTCGCCGCGGAATGGGCGGGGCAGGGCGAGACGATCAACCCCGCCACCATGCCGCTCACCCGGCTCGCGAACGCGGCCATCGACGGCGTCGCTGGCGAGCGTGAGGCCGTCGCCGCGGAAATCGTCAAATACGCCGGCAGCGATCTCGTGTGCTACCGCGCGGACGCGCCGGACCGGCTCGTGGCCAGGCAGGGCGCGCATTGGGATCCCGTGCTGGCCTTCGCCCGCGACGAGCTCGGCGCCCGCTTCGCGCTGGCGGAGGGCGTCATGTTCGTGGAGCAGAGCGGCGAAGCGCTTGAAGCCGTGGACCGTGCCGTGCCGCGCGACGACGTCTTCGTGCTGGCGGGGCTCAGCGTGATCACCACGCTCACGGGCTCCGCCCTGATCGCGCTCGCGATGCACCGCGGACGGCTGTCGGTCGACGACGCCTGGGCGGCGGCGCATGTGGACGAGGACTGGAACGTCGAACTCTGGGGCTCCGACGCCGAAGCGCTCGCCCGCCGCGCCGCGCGCCGCCGCGACATGGACGCCGCCGTGCGGATGGCACGGGCCGGGCGGTAGCCTCGCTCCGGCGTGAAGCGCCCGGGAGCCGAGTCCGCTCGGAATCCGGCGCGGCCGCTCTATCTCGCTCGACGTCCGCACCCAGCCGCCGGGATCTCCCTTGGACCTCAAGTCTTTCTCCGCCCTTCGCCGCTACACCCCCGCCTGGCGCATGCCGGAGTTCAACACGCTCATCGCCTTCCTCGTGGCGTCGGGTATGGCCTTCGCGTTCACGCGGATCGCGGACGAGATGGCCGAGGGGGAAACCCGCGCCTTCGACGAGTCGATCCTGCTCGCCCTGCGGCGATCGGACGACCCCGCGCGGCCGATCGGCCCGTGGTGGCTCGAGGCGGCGATGATCGACGTCACCAGCCTTGGCGGCTGGACGGTGCTCGCGCTGCTGACCACGCTCGTCGTGGTCTACCTCTTCATCACCGCGCGGACCGGCGCGGCGTGGCTCGTGCTCGCCTCCGTCGCCGGCGGCTCCGTGCTCAGCTCCGTGCTCAAGATGGGCTTCGCCCGCCCACGGCCGGAGCTCGTCGACCACCTCGTCAACGTCTCCTCCGCGAGCTTTCCCAGCGGCCACGCCATGCTGTCGGCCGCGACCTACCTCACGCTCGGCGTTCTGCTCGCACGCACGGAGAAGCGCCGGAGCGTGCGGGGCTTCATTTTCGGCGTGGCGGTGGCCCTGACGCTCGTGATCGGCATGAGCCGGGTCTATCTCGGCGTGCATTATCCGACCGACGTGCTCGCCGGCTGGTGCATGGGCGCGTCCTGGGCGCTGGTCTGCTGGCTGGTCGCCCGCTGGCTGCGTCCGAAGGGCGCCGAGCGCGACGAGGACGTGACGTCGGACTAGCCGCCGGTGTCGGCAGGAGCGCGGGCGTTGAGCCCGCCGCCAGCCGCAAGGCAGCTCTGCGCAAAAGTCATCGCTTGATCGCCGGCCGCCCCGGCGGGCCGTGGTATGCCGCCCGCGGCGACGCGCCACACTGCGCGCGTCGCGCAAGGCCCCGCGGTTCCATGCTCCTTGGCGTCAGCTTCAAGCTTCTCTCCGCCTTCCTGTTCACGGTGATGGCGTCGATGGTCCGCGCCATCGGCACGGAGGTCCCGACCGGCCAGGTGGTGTTCGCGCGTTCGCTGTTCGCGTTGGCTCCGCTGATGATCTGGCTGATGTGGCGCGGAAACGTGGTCAGCACGCTGAAGACCAAGCGGCCGCTCGGGCACATGCTGCGCAGCGCGATCGGCGTCGGCTCGATGTTCTGCATGTTCGGGGGCCTTGCGCGGCTGCCGCTGCCCGACGCGACCGTTCTCGGCTACGCCTCGCCGCTGATGACCATCATCTTCGCCGCCGTGCTGCTGCGCGAGCGCGTGATGGCGCACCGCTGGACGGCCGTCGCGATCGGGCTGGCCGGCGTCGTGATCATGCTCTGGCCGCAGCTGGAATCAGGGGCGCTGGCCTCGGTGGTGACGGGCGGCGCGCCGGCGAGCGAGACCGCGGTGGGCGCCGCCTTCGCCATCTGCGCCACGGTGCTGACCGCGGCGGCGATGATCCAGATCCGCCGCTTGACCCAGAGCGAGGGCACCGGCGCGATCGTGTTCTACTTCACCGTCTGGTCGACGGTGATCGGCCTGACGGTTTCGCTGACCTTCGGCTGGGTGTGGCCCGACGCGCGGACGGCGCTGCTGCTGGTCGGCACCGGCCTCGTCGGCGGCGTCGCGCAGATCCTGCTCACCGAAAGCTACCGCCACGCCGACGCGTCGCTGATCGCGCCGTTCGAGTACACCACCATCCTCTGGGCGCTCGCGATCGGCTTTCTGGCGTTCGGAGACCTGCCGTCCACGTCGATGGTGATCGGCGGGGCGATCGTGGTCGGCTCCGGCGTCGCGGTGGTGCTGCGGGAGCGTAAGCTCGGCATCAAGCGCGCGCGGGTCCGCAAGGCGAGCCCGCCGTCGCCCGGCGTCTGACCTCAGGCGAGGCCGAGCCGCGCCAGCGCGCCGCCCAGCTCGTCGAAGTGGTCGATCACCACGTCGCCGCCGAGTTCGCGCGGGGGGACGGAGGTGTAGCCGAAGCTCAGCACCACGCAGGGCACGCCCGCGGCCTTAGCGGCGGCGACGTCCGTGCCGCTGTCGCCGATCATGACCGCGCGGGCCGGGTCGCCGCCGACCTGCGTGATCGCCCCGAGCAGCGGCGCGGCGTCGGGCTTGGCGACGCCGTAGGTGTCGCCGCCCACGATCGCGCCGAACCGGTTCGCGATCCCGAGTTCGCCCATCAGCTTCACGGCGAAGCGCTCGAGCTTGTTGGTGCAGACGGCGAGCTTCGCGCCCGAGGCGTCGAGCCGGTCGAGCGCGGCGTCGACGCCGGGGAAGACGTGGCTCTTGTCGGCGATGTGCGCCTCGTAGTGCTCCAGGAACAGCGCGTAGAGCTCGCCGATGCGCTCCTTCGCCGGCGTGCGTTCGGCGGCGGCCAGGCCGCGCTCGACGAGCGCGCGGGCGCCGGCGCCCATCATGCCGCGCACCTCCGCGATCGGGATCGGCGGGCAGCCCTCCGCGGCCATCACGACGTTCAGCGCCTCGACGAGGTCAGGCGCGGATTCGACGAGGGTGCCGTCGAGGTCGAAGACGACGGTGAGCGGCGCTGCGGACATGAGCGGATTCCCGATGCGGGGGGAGGTCGCGTCAGCCTCTACAGGGCGCGCGGCCAGCGGCGCAAGCCGGCGCGCGCGGGCGCCTGTCCTGCTACCCTCGGCCGGGTCGAATCGCGAACCCCGAGGTGGCCCCATGCCGATCGCCCGTCTGAGCGCCGCGCTGGCGGCGGCCGTCCTGCTGGGAGGCGCGGCGCTGGCGCAAGCCCCCGACGCTCAGCCCGACCACGCCTTCCTCGCCGCGCCGCAGGTCGATCTCAACCGCATGTACCGCGTCGACCGGGCGACGGGCGAGATGGGCTCCTGCCAATACGCGGTGAAGGACGGCACGGTGGGCGTGACGCTCTGCTTTCCCGCCGGCGAGGGGGCCGGGCCGCAGCAGCCGGGCGTCTACGACCTCGTCGCTTCGAACCACAGCCGCGAGGGCGGCGTGTTCCGGGTCGACCGTCGCTCCGGTCGCATGAGCTCGTGTTACGTGCTCGGCGAACAGGTGGTCTGCACGCCGCTTTCGCGATGAGGGCCGCGACGGGTCTGGCCGGTCCGCGTCCGGGTGTGGTATGTCGCCGTCATTCCGGGGACGAAGACGTCATTCCGGGCGGACGAATACGCCGACGTGGCCAGTCGAACGGCCGCCGTCTGCTTTTCATGCGCGGGACGATGAGCGGCTATACGGCATGCGCGACGTCATTGAATCCGCCTCAGGCGGCATCACTTCTAGGGTAATCTTGGCCATGCGGCCGCGCCTCGGCGCCGCGCACGCAGGCCGGCGCCGCGGCGGTCCGCGGCGCGGCGTCCGCGCAGACGCCACCTCGCTCGTCGCCGGCCTCGCCGGCTGAAAAGGACAGGGACCCCTTGAGCATCGACGATTTCAAACGCGCCGCGGCGGAGGCCGCGCTTGCGCATGTGCGGCCGGGCATGAAGCTCGGCCTCGGCACCGGCTCCACGGCCGCGCTGTTCGTGGAGCTGCTGGGCGAGAAGGTGAGCCAGGGCCTCGACGTGGTCGGCGTGCCGACCTCCGAGTCGACCCGGGAGCTCGCCGAGCGCTACGGCGTGCCGCTGACGACGCTGAAGGAAGAGCCTGAGCTCGACCTGACGGTGGACGGCGCGGACGAGATCGACCCCCAGCTGCGCCTGATCAAGGGCGGCGGCGCGGCGTTGCTGCGCGAGAAGATCGTGGCCTTCGCCTCAAAGCGCATGATCGTCATCGCCGACGACTCCAAGCTCGTCGACACGCTCGGCCGCTTCCCGCTTCCGATCGAGGTCGTGCCGTTCGGCAAGGAGACCACCCGCCGCGCCGTCGAGCGCGTCGCGCGCGACCTCGGCCTCTCCGGCGAGATCGACATGCGCCGAGCGGAGGACGCCTGCCCGATCGTGACGGACGGCGGCCACTACATCGTCGACGGCAAGTTCGGCCGCATCGATCGGCCGGAGGAACTCGCCGCGGCGCTCGCGGCCATCCCCGGCGTCGTGGAGCACGGACTGTTCATCGGCCTCGCCGACCTCGCGCTCGTCGCGAGCGCGAACGGCGTCGTCACGATCGAGCCGCAGGGCCGCTCGGTCCCGGAAGCCTCAAGGAGATTCGCATGACGTTTCGCATCGCCCTGCGCCGGATCGGCGCCGCGGCCGGGCTCGCCCTCGCCGTCTCCGTCGCGCCGGCCTGGGCCGACGAAACGCAGGAGGCGAAACTCAAGACCGCGCGGGAGGTGATCGACGTCTCCGGCGCCGCCGAGACCTTCGACGGCATCGTGCCGATCTTTCTCGACGAGGCGAAGCGCACCTTCGTCCGTACGCGGCCCGAGCTGTCGAAGGACTTCGACGAGGTCATCAAGACGCTGCAGCCCGAGTTCGAAGCGCGCCGCGAGCAACTGCTCAACGACGTCGCGGCGGTCTACGCCGAGCGGTTCACGGACCAGGAGCTGACCGACATCAAGACCTTCTATACCACCCCTTCGGGCAAGAAGCTGGTGCAGGTCCTGCCCGCGGTGCTGCAGGCCAGCTACGAGAAGACCAACGCCTGGAGCCGCCAGATGAGCCAGGACGTGGTGAGCCGCATGCGGCAGGAAATGAAGAAGCGCGGCCACGACATCTGAACGGAGCCCGCGCCGCGACTCAGCGGCGCGCCCGAATTTGAAAGCGGCGGTTTCGCGGGGACGCGGGGCCGCCGCTTTGCGTTCGGGGCGCCTCCGGTGACGCCATGATCCACCCCGTCATATCGGGACGAGCCCAGCGGCGACGGCGGAGCGTGGGAGGCGTGTCGCGTTCACCGAGCCGCGTTGAGGCAGCGGAACGCCGGGAAGCGAACCGCGGCGGCGATTGGCGCGTATGTCGCCGGTGGCCAGAACCCTCCGCCTCCTCCTCGCCGACCAGCTCACCCGCGGGATCGCCTCGCTGAAGGACCTCGACCTCGCCGCGGACGTCGTGCTGCTGGCGGAGGTGATGGAGGAGGCGACCTACGTCGGCCATCACAAGCAGAAGCTCGTCTTCCTGTTCGCCGCGATGCGCGCCTTCGCCCGCGCGCTGCGCGACGAAGGCGTGACCGTGGACTACGTCGCCCTCGACGACCCCGAGAACGCCGGCTCGCTCGGCGGGGAAGTGAGACGCGCTCTCGCTCGCCACGGCTGCGATCGGCTCACGCTGACGGAGCCCGGCGAATGGCGCGTGCTCGAGATGATGCAGGACTGGCGCGAGGAGCTCGACGTCGACGTCGTCATTCGCGAGGACGATCGCTTCCTGTGCTCGCGCGCCCGCTTCGAGGCCTGGGCGCATGGCCGCAAAGGGCTGCGCATGGAGTTCTTCTACCGCGAGATGCGGAAGGAGACCGGCCTGCTGATGGACGGCGCGGCGCCGGAAGGCGGCCAGTGGAACTACGACCCTGACAACCGCAAGAGCCTCCCGAAGGGCGTGACGCCGCCCGCCCGCGCCCGCTTCGAGCCGGACGCCGCGGTCCGCGATGTCATGGCGCTGGTGGAGGCGCGCTTTCCCGACAACTTCGGGACGCTCGACCACTACGGCTGGGGCTGGACCCGGACGCAGGCGCTGGAGGCGCTGGACGCCTTCGTGCGCCAAGCCCTGCCGCGCTTCGGCGACTATCAGGACGCGATGAAGGCCGGCGAGCCCTTCCTGTTCCACGGCGTCGTCTCGCCCTACCTCAACGCCGGCCTGCTGACGGCGCGCGAGGTCTGCGACGCCGCCGTCGCGGCCTATAAGGCGGGCGCGGCGCCGCTGAACGCAGTTGAGGGCTTTGTCAGGCAGATCCTTGGTTGGCGGGAGTATGTTCGCGGCGTCTACTGGCTGAAGATGCCTGAGTACCGCGACACCAACGCGCTCGGCGCCGAGCGGAAGCTTCCCGACCTCTACTGGACCGCCGAGACCGACCTTAACTGCCTCGCGCACTGCGTCGGCGAGACCCGCGACCACGCCTACGCCCATCACATCCAGCGCCTGATGGTGCTCGGCAACTTCGCGCTGCTTGGCGGTTTCCGCCCGCGGGAGGTGCAGGATTGGTATCTGCTGGTCTACGCCGACGCCTACGAGTGGGTGGAACTGCCGAACGTGCAGGGCATGGCCCTGTTCGCCGACGGCGGGATGTTGGCGTCAAAACCCTACGCGGCGTCCGGCGCCTACATCGACCGAATGTCGGACTACTGCAAAGGCTGCCGCTACGACGTGAAGGCGAAGACGGGCGAGAACGCCTGTCCGTTCAATTATTTGTATTGGGACTTTCTCATCCGGAACGAAGGAACGCTCGGGAACAACCATCGGCTGGCGATGCCCTACCGCAACTTGGCCCGGATGACGACCGAGCGCGTCGCCGAGATCCGCGCCGACGCCGCGCGGTTCCTCGACGGGCTGCCGGCCACGTATGACGGCTAAGGGGCGCAGCGTTGCTGATTATATAAGTTCTCGTATAATCGGCTAATGGGGCTAGACCTAAAGCCGTTGGAGTTTCGAGGGCGGTCGCTCGACGACCTCAAGGCTTTTCCGGACGAGGCCCGACGCGACGTAGGCTATCAGCTGGACAAGGTTCAGCACGGCGAAGAGCCTTCGGACTGGAAGCCGATGACGACGGTCGGAGCAGGCGTCCGCGAGATACGCATCCGCGACCAGAGCGGCGCCTTCCGAGTGATCTACGTCGCGGCCTTGGCGGGCGTCGTGTACGTCCTCCATTGCTTCCAGAAGAAGACGCAGAAGACCTCTCGAAACGATCTCGACTTGGCCGCCAAGCGATATCGCGAGCTGACTCAGGAGCTTGAAGATGGCCGCTGAAAGGTTCCCCAGCGTATGGGATGCGATCGAGAGCGACCCCGCGGAGGCGGCGACGCTGAAGGTCCGGGCCGAACTGATGAGGGCGATCGAGGCGCACATTCGGCGCAAGCGCTGGACCCAGGCCGAAGCGGCCAAGCGCCTCGGCGTCACGCAGCCCCGCGTCTCCGACCTGATGCGTGGAAAGATCGATCTGTTCAGTCTCGACAAGCTCTACACGATGGCGAACGTGATCGGACTGCGGACGGAACTGCGCATCGGCGAGGCGGCCTAAGCTCCTCGCGTCACTTGCCCAGGAACGCCGCCGTCAGCGGGTGGATGTGGCTGATCTCCACGTCGGGCAGACGCTCTTCCACGCGCTCGGCGATCATCAGGCGATGGCAATGCTCGGGCTCGCGTTCGAAGCAGAGCAGGCAGAGTTTCCGGCCCGTCGCGGCGAGCGCCGTGAGGGCGGCGAGTTCCTCCTGCGCGGGTTCGGTGACGAGATGGGCCTCGAAGATGCGACGCATCTCGGCATGGCGGCCGGAGCGGGCGGCGGCGCGGCCATCCGCCGGAGTGCCGAGCGCGCGCAGGTGCAGATAGCTCAGGCCGCGCTCCTCGACCTCGGCCGCGAGCGCGCGCTTCGAAAACCCGGGCCGGCGGGAGTTCGCGACCGCCCGGACGTCGACCAGCGTCTCCACGCCGGCTTCGACCAAGGCGTCCGCGAGCGAGGAGGGCGTCGCGCTTTCGTATCCGACGGTGAAAAGCTCGGTCATCAAAACGTCCGTCGGCCGGTCATTCGGAGGTCAGGTCACTTCAGGTCGCAGGCCCATATGGCGCTGACCTTCGCCGAAAACCGCACGGCGGGGTAGCCCTCGTAGAAGGCGGGGATCACGAAGGTGGCGGTGGAGGAGGGCGGCACAAGGCCCGTCCCGACGAAAGCAAGGTCGTTCAACTCCATGGTCTGGGTCGAGACTTCGATCTTGGTGAGCACTTTGTCGGGGAACGGGTTTTTCACGTCCCACAGGAAGATGTTGGACTGGACCCGGTAGGAGGGACTCGCGCCGCGCACCTTGCGGAACTCCTCGAGGCTGATCGGATGGGCGCGGCAGGACTTCAGCTGCGCGCCAAAACCTTGCCGGTCCAGCGCCGTCTGGGCCTCCGCGTCGCAGCTCTGTCGGCAGGCGGTCGCTGCGTCCTTGACGGCGATGTCGTCGGAGTCGGCGGCGACCTTCGAGCCGAAACACGCGTCGAAACAAGCGCTTCGGGCGGGAGCGGCGACGAGGCACAGCAGCGCTGCGGCGACGAGACTGGCGGTGCGCATCTCAGCGGCGTCTCCGTTGGGCGCCTCTCGGCGGCGCTTCGGGCTGGGTCGAACGCCGGCGCGCCCTTTGTTGGCGGCCCGGCGCGGCTGGGCCTGTTACGAACCGCACCTCGTCTCGGATCGCGCGCAGGTCGTCCCGGGTAGGCCGCAAGCATTCGCGCTTAGCACTCACCATCGCTTGCTGCTAATATCTATGTTTTAGCAAATTGTTAACCTCTGGATATTGTCATGGAGATGTAACGTCTTGCAAAATCTCTCCCGTGGGAGACGGCGCGTCGGCAAACCGCGCCGTTCGGCGATGGAGTTCGACATGATCGGATACGACGACAGAGCGGCTGGGATTGCGCCGGCCGCGAACGCCTCACCCCTGACGACCAAGAGCGATTTCGCGCGCCAGCTCGAAGGCTACGGCCTGACGACGGCCGAAATCCTCTACCGGCTGCCGGACCACCCGGGGCTGCTCCAGTCTTATGTCTGGCAGGAGTACGACCACGCGCCAAACTACCCCGTGTTGCGCCGGTTTCTGGAATGGTGGCGGAAGGAGCTGGAGGGGATGCTCCACTCCGTCCGCGTCGGCCACAAGGCGCTGATCGGCCCGGCGGAGCTCAAGCCGGTGCGAGCCGAGTTCCGGCTGCACTGAGGAGCGGCCGGGCGAACCTCAGGCCACGCTAAGCCTTCCGCGTCGCGCGCCGACTCGTGCGGGGCATCCAGCGGTCCAACACGCACGAGCAAGGGGATCTCCCCCGGACGAGCCGGCGAGATGACGGCGGGGAACGGACCGGCGGTCGCGAGCGCCCTACGGCTTGTAGACGAGCGTCGCGTCCTGGGTGTCGCCGGCGTTCGGACCGGTCATGATCCTGATCGGGCCGGGCGTCGCGACGAAGTCCGAGGCGGTGCGCCAGTAGGAGAAATCGGCCACGGAGACCGGGAGCGTGACGGTCTTGGTCTCGCCCGGCGCGAGCTCCACCCGGCCGAAGCCGCGCAGGACCTTTGCGGGCTGCGAGACGGCGGCGACCTCCGGGCGCAGGTAGAGCTGCGCCATGGCGACGCCCGGCCGTTCGCCGACGTTGCGGATCGACACCGAGACCTTCGCGGTTTCGCCGTCTTTGATCGCGTCGCGGTCGAGCTTCGGCGGGCCGTAATGGAACGAGGTGTAGGTCAGCCCGTAACCGAAGGCGAAGAGCGGGGCGTGGCCCTCGTCGGAGTAGCTCGAGGTGTAGGGCTTCTCCGGCGTCTCGGGCGGCCGCCCGCCCGGCCGCTGGTCGTGCGTGGTGGGGATTTGGCCGACGGCGCGCGGGAAGGTCATCGGCAGCCGCCCGACCGGCGCCACGTCGCCCATCAGCGTGCGTGCGATGGCGAGGCCGCCCATTGTGCCCGGCTGCCAGGCGTAGAGCAGCGCCTTGGCCCGCACGGCGATGTCGGTCAGCACGAGCGGACGCCCGGCGAACACCACGACGGCGGTCGGCTTGCCGACGGCGAGCACGGCGCGGACCAGCCGCTCTTGGTCGCCGGGCAGGCCGAGGTCCGCGCGGCTTGCGGCCTCGCCCGACTGGTTGAAGCGCTCGCCGACCGCCAGCACGACGACGTCGGAGCGGCGGGCGGTCTCGACCGCGGCGGCGATCTCGTCGTCGCTGGAGCCGAAGGTCGAGCCTCCGGCCGTGACGGTCAGCTCGGCGGACGATCCGAGCCGCTCGGCGAGGCCTTTGGCGAGCG
Source organism: Methylopila sp. Yamaguchi (assembly GCF_002897035.1). Lineage (GTDB taxonomy): Bacteria > Pseudomonadota > Alphaproteobacteria > Rhizobiales > Methylopilaceae > Methylopila. The sequence continues at coordinate 286,316 of NZ_BAUX01000002.1, read as the reverse complement.
TCGAGGTCTCGGGCGGCACGCCCCGCGCGGCCCAGGGGCCGAGCGTGTCGGCCTGGCCTTCGGCCAGCGGCCCCACCAGTCCGACGCGCTTCACGTCTCTCGCGAAGGGCAGCACCCCGCCCTCGTTCTTGAGCAGCACCAACGATTTTTCGGCGATGTCCTGCGCCGCGTCGCGATTGGCCTGGGTCAGCAGCGCGGCCTTCTCGCCCTCGGGCGTCGCGCCGCGGTAGGGGTCGTCGAACAGGCCGAGGTCCTCCTTAAGCGTCAGCACCCGGCGCACCGCAGCGTCGAGCCGCGCGGGCGAGACCGCCCCGGAGCGCACGAGCTCAGGCAGGCGGTTCACATAGGCCTGGCTCTCCATGTCGACGTCGGTGCCGGCGTTGATCGCGATCCGCGACGCGTCAGCCTGGTCCGCGGCGACGCCGTGGTTGACGATCTCGTTCACGGCGAGGAAGTCGCTGGTGACGATCCCGTCGAAGCGCCAGTCCTTCCGCAGAACCTCCTCGATCAGGTGGCTGTTCGCGGCGCTCGGCACGCCGTCATTGGCGTTCAGCGCCGCCATGAAGCAGCGCGCGCCGGCCTTGGTGGCGGCCTCGAACGGCGGCATGTAGATCTCGCGCACCGCCCGGTCGGAGAGGTCGGAGGCGGTGTAGTCGCGCCCGCCGGCGGCCGCGCCGTTGGCGCCGAAATGCTTCGCGCAGGAGACCACGTTCCCGCGTTCCTTGAGGTCCGACCCCTGGAGCCCGCGCACCCGGGCCTCTGCGATGCGAGCGCCGAGCCAGGCGCTCTCGCCGATGCCCTCCACGCCCCGTCCCCAGCGCGGATCGCGGCTGACGTCGAGCATCGGCGCGAAGATCATGTTGATCCCCGAGGCGGAGGCTTCCCGCGCCGCGACGCGCTCGGCCTTCTCCATGGCGGCGAGGTCCCAACTCGCGGCCTGCGCAAGGGGCGTCGGGAAGATCGTGCGGTAGCCGTGGATGACGTCCAGCGCGAGGAACAGCGGGATCTTGAGCCGGGAGTTCTCCACCGCCTCCCGCTGGAGCGCGCGCGTGTCGTCCGCGCCGTGCACGTTGTAGACGCTGCCGACCGATCCGGCGGCGATGCCCTTCACGATCCGGTCGTAGCCCGGCTCCACGTTGGGCACGATCGAGACCATGTTGAGCTGCCCGATCTTCTCCTCGAGCGTCATCTTCGAGAGCAACTCCTCGACGCGCCCGCTGGGCTCGGCGGCTCTGGTCTGCGCGGAGGCGGCCAGAGGGGCGAAGGCGACGAGGGCTGCGGCGCCGAGCGGGCGGAGCAGGGCTAGGGCGTCCATGGTTCCGATCCGTGGTCGGGAAAGGGAAGGGCGGGCGGCCGGCACTATCGCCGATCCCGCTGCGATGGCGAACCGGGGGGCGGCGACGGGCCGCAGGTCGCTCTTGCGCGCCGGGCGGCCGCAGGGCGATAACCGCGCGGCCGGCATCCTCGCGACGAAAGATCGACGCCATGACAACTGTTCCGACGATCGCCTTCCTTGGGACCGGGCTCATGGGGGCGTGGATGGCGCGCCGCCTGCTGGGCGCTGGTTTCGCGGTGACCGCGTGGAACCGCACGCTCGCCAAAGCTGAAGCTTTAACGGCCGACGGCGCGACGGTGGCGCCCACCGCCGCCGCAGCGGCTGCGCAGGCGGATGTCGTCGTGACCATGCTGGAGAACGGCGCGATCGTCGGCGAGGTGCTGTTCGGGCCGGACGGCGCGGCGGCCGCGCTGAAGCCGGGCGGCGTCGTGATCGACATGAGCTCGATCCCGCCGGCGGTCGCCCGCGAGCACGCGCTGAAGCTCGCTGAGATGGGCCTTCGGCACATCGACGCGCCGGTCTCCGGCGGCACGCGCGGCGCGGCCGAGGGGACGCTCGCGATCATGGCCGGCGGCGCGGCCGAGACCTTCGACGACGTCAAGCCGGTGTTCGAGCCCATGGGGCGCGCCATCCGCGTTGGGCCGTCCGGCGCCGGCCAGCTGTCGAAGCTCGCGAACCAGGTGATCGTGGCGGTGACCATCGGCGCGGTGTCCGAGGCGTTGCTGCTGGCCTCCGCCGGAGGCGCCGACGCCGCCGCCGTGCGCGAGGCGATCCGCGGCGGCTTCGCCGAAAGCCGCATCCTGCAGGAGCACGGCCTCAGGATGGTCGAGCGCAACTTCGTGCCCGGCGGGCCGGTGCGGCTGCAGGTGAAGGACCTCGAAACCGCGCTCGACGCTGCGGCGGAGGCGGGCGTGACGCTGCCGCTGCTGCAGGACGTCCGCGACCGCTTCGTGGAGCTGCGCGACGGGCTCGGCGGCTCGAACTACGACCACTCCGCTCTGCTGCTGCAGCTCGAGGCCCTGAGCGGCAAGCGCGTCGGGACCGGCCCCGACAAACTTCCGGGATAAGGCGCCGTCGGCGCCGTCGCGCGACGGCTCAGGCCTTGGCGGGCGCTTCGACCGGGAGGCGCACGAGGAGGTCCAGCAGCGCGCGATCCTGCATCACGACGCTGCGCTCTCTCGTCGAAAGCCAGCTGATCGCCTCGGCGAGGTGGTCGGCCTCGGAGAGCTTGGCGGCGGCCATCACCCGGTCCGGCTCGATCACGCCCCGGGCGCGGCGGGGCGCGGGCGGCAGCATGCGCTCGTGGGCGCGGAAGAAGTCGGGATCGTCATGGAGCGCGACCAGCCCGTCGCCTTCGTCGGCGCCGGCGTCGGCGAGGCGCTTGGCGCTCGCCTTCGCTGCGGTCGCGATCGGCGGCACGTTGGTCTCTTCCGGGATCAGCATGAGCCCGAGCCGCTTTAGCGCGAGGCCGGCCCCGAGGTGGCCAGACGCCCAGGACAGGGGGATCGCCAGCAGCAGGCCGGCGATCGTCGGCGACATCCAGGCCACCAGCGAGGGCGCGATCGCGGCGCCCGTCACCAGGGTCACCACGCCGAGCGCCGTGTGCCAGCGGTGGCGGCGAACGATGTCGACGAAGGGGATCGAGCCGTCGTCGCGGCGTTGCGGGTTCCAGCCCGTGGCGCGGCCGAGCAGGATCTGGAACACCGAGCCGGACTGGACCAGCATCATGATCGGCGCGAACAGGGACGACATCACGATCTCGATCAGCGACGAGACGACGATGCGGAAGAAGCCGCCGCCGGCGCGCCGGGCGGGGCCGTCCATCAGGTGGATGACGAGCCCGAAGAGCTTCGGAGCGATCAGGATCGCCATCGTCGCGCCGAACAGCTGGAGGGCGCGCTCGGCGTCGAACCGCGGCCATGCCGGGAACAGCGAGAACTCGTCGGTGAAGTACTCGGGCCGGATGAAGTTCGCCTGCAGGGCGAGCGCGATGCCGCAGAGCAGCATGAACATCCAGAACGGCGAGGCGAGGTAGGAGAAGATGCCGTTGAGGAAATGGTGCCGCGACAGCGGGTGCAGGCCGCGAGTCCCAAGCAGAGCAGTGTGCTGCAGATTGCCCTGGCACCAGCGCCGGTCGCGCTGGCTGACGTCGATCAGCGACGGCGGGCTTTCCTCGTACGAGCCCTCGAGCTGCGGCAGCATGTAGACCGCCCAGCCCTTCCGCCGGATCAGCGCCGCCTCGACGAAATCGTGCGACATGATCAGCCCGCCGAACGGCGGCTTGCCCGGCAGGTCGGGCAGGCCCGCGCCGCCGGCGAAGGCCTCCATGCGGATGATCGCGTTGTGGCCCCAGTAGTTGCCGTCCCGGCCGTACCAGACCGCGATGCCGGAGGCGATGATCGGTCCGTAGACCCGGCTCGCAAACTGCTGGAGCCGCGCGAACAGCGTGTTGCGGTTGATGACCAGCGGCAGGGTCTGGATGATCCCCGCGTCGGGATCGGTCTCCATGGCCGCCGCGAGCGCGACCACCGCGTGGCCGGTCATCAGGCTGTCCGCGTCGAAGATCAGCATGTGCTCGTACCCGCCGCCCCAGCGGGTGACGAAATCCTCGATGTTTCCGGCCTTGCGGCGGTGGTTCTTGGCGCGGTGGCGGTAGTAGACCCGAGCCTCGGACCCAAGGGCCTCGCGCAGCAGCAGGAAGGCGCGCTCCTCCGCGATCCATACGTCAGGATCGGTGGTGTCGGACAGCAGGAAGAAGTCGAAGTGGTCGCCGAAGCCGAGGCGCTTCACGTCCTCGAACACCGCCTCGACGGCGCCGAACACGCGGCTCGGCTGTTCGTTGTAGATCGGCATCAGCACGGCGGTGCGCGCGGTCAGGCGCTCGGGCAGGGCCGGCTGCTTCAGCGCGGGGCGGCCGAACAGGGCGACGAGGCCGACGACCGAGCTCGCGAAGGCGAGGGCGATCCAGGCGAAGTTCACGACGAACAGGATCAGCAGCGCCCACTCGAGCAGCGTGACGCCGCCGACCTCGACCACCTTGTACATCTGGTAGACGCCGAGGCCGGTGACGGCGATCGCGGCGGTCGCGACGAACAGGCGGCTGACGACCGGCGTGCGCCAGCCGGCGGGGTTCGCCAGCGGCCGCGCGTCTCTCTTCGAGCAGGACTTGAGCGGCTGCGTCGGCATCTCGATCGGACGCTCGGGGGGCAGGGCCGGCGGCTCGTTCACGGCCGCGTCGGGCAGGCCGCGTTCGTCGTCGGAACTCATGCTGTCCATCGGTAAAGCCAGGTCTCGCTGATCGGCTTGCCGTCGGTCTCCAGCACCATCCGGAGCTCGCAAAGCTCCTCGTTGCCGGGATCGAGGTCGAAGGTGACGCGGTAGCCCTTGATCTCGGGGTTGGGGCGGCCGACCACGTCCCGGATGGCGCCGACGGACGTGGAGACCATGGGCCGTATCGCGCCGGCGCGGCTGGGATCGGCGACGGAGTCGCCGGCGAAGTCGACCACGAACCGACGTCGGCGGCCGCCGGCCGCCCCGACCACGGTCGCGACCGTGGTCGCGCCGCCCGGCCGGTCCGGCGGAGTCCAGCACCAGTGCAGACGGTAGGCCATGGAGACGCGGGAGCCGGGCTTCAGCGCCTCCTTCGGCCGCCAGTAGACGACGATGTTCTCGTTAACGTCGGCGTCGGACGGGATTTCGGTGAGCTGGAACTGGCCGTCGTTCCAGTCCCCGATCGGCTCCACCCAAACGCTCGGCATGCGGTCGTAGCGGCGGCCGAGGTCGTTGTAGGCGGCGAAGGCGCGCTGCCGCTGCAGCAGGCCGAAGCCGCGCGGGTTCTTGTCAACGAACACGCTGATCTGCAGGTCCGCCGGGTTCGACAGTGGGCGCCACACCCACTCGCCGGCGCCGTTCCAGATCTGCAGGCCGTCGGCGCGATGCACCTGGCCGCGGATGTCATCGACGCCGACGCGGTCGTTCGGGCCGAAGAAGAACATCGACGTCATCGGCGCGACGCCGATGTGCCGCAGCTCCTCGCGCGGGAACAGCGTGAACTCGACGTCGACGACGGTGATCTCGCCCGGGCGCAGCGTGAAGCGGTAGGAGCCCGTCACGCGGCGGCTGTCGAGCAGCGCGTAGACCACCAGGCTGTTCGCCACCGGGCCCGGCCGCTCAATCCAGAAATTGCGGAACAGCGGAAACTCCTCGCCGTCCGGCTCGCCGGTGTCGATGGCGAGGCCGCGGGCGGAGGTGCCGAAGATCTGGCCGCGGGCGAGCGCCCGGAACAGCGTCGCGCCCTGGAACAGCGCGAACTCGCGAAGCTCCTCGGGCCGGTCGATCGGCGCGCGGGCGCTGACGCCGGAGAACGGAAAGGGTTTGTCCGCCGGCGCCTGGGGGGCGCGGCCGAAGTCGAACCAACTCGGCTCGTTCGGCAGCATGCGGACCTTGCCGTCCTCGACGAGGCCGACAGCGACCGGCGAGCGGTAGATGAACCCGCCGGGCAGCAGGTCGATGCCGAAGCCGCGGTTCTCGCCCTGCCAGAGCGAACGGTCGGGCCGCATCTTGATCGAGCGGAACACGTCCTGCGGCAGGTCGGCGAAGCCGTCCGGCAGCAGATTGCGCGGCGGTTCGAACGCCTTGGTCGCCAGCAGGCGGGCCTGTTCGTCCAGCGCGTCGCGGCTAAAGGGCGCGCCGTCGGCGCCGAGATTCGGAGGCGGGGGCGGAGGGGGAGTCTGCCCCGGCTGCTGCGCAAGCGCAGTCGTGGCGAGGAGATGGGCGGCGAGCGCGCCGGTGACGAAACTACGTCGGTTCATGGACGATGCGTTTGACGAGCCTGATCGGCCGCCGAAAAGCCGACGAACCCGAGATCGAGGGCTAAAGAATGCTGCACTTTGGAACAATGTCCAATGTGGCGGCGACGGAATTTTGCGGCGCCGCCACATCGGCGGCGGTCGTCAGGAGCGGTCGAGCGGTTCGCCGTCATAGGGCGTCGTATCGCAAGGCACGCCTTCGGCCGCAAGGTCGCCGCAGGCGCGAACGGCCTCCGCCGCCGTGGGGAAGGGGCCCGCGACGAGGTCCACCACGTTGCGGCCCGGGCCGCTGCGCACCGCGCGCGGCGTGAGACGCGCGAGCGTCGGGTAGCGGCCGGACAACGCGGTCCAGCGGCGGCGTACGGCCTCGACCGAGGTCTCGGGTCCAAGGCCGATGGCGAAGGCCGGAGGATGGCCGGCGACAGGCGCGGGGCGCGTCACGGAGCCCGTGGTCTCGGGCGTGAGAGCGGCCCGCGCCGCCGCAAGCTTCATTTCGCCCACGCCGCGTTCGAGCCGCGCCAGCCGCTCGGCGAGCGCGGAGCGCTCGTCGGTAAGGCGCTTCACCTCGCGGTCGAGCCGGCCGACCGACTCCGTGGCTTCAGCTGTGATCAGGCGCGTTGGGCTGGATCCTGAGGGTGAGACAATCATCACCGCCCCCGCTCCGCCGAGGGCCGCGATCATCAGCAGACCCCAGACGATCGCGGGCGTCGGCGTATCCTGTCGTCGAGCGTCGTAGTCCTGATCGTAATGCACGAAGCGGCTCCCGCGGGCGGCGGGCGGAGGATAGCTGAGTCGCCAGGCGCCTCAGTCGATTATGCGGCGCCGCGGCGATCGCGCGCCGCGTGTGTGGCCGCCGCGCCGCGCCGGATGACGCCTGCGTCACTTGGTTCGGCCGGCCGGATGGCTTAAAGACCTCGCGACCATGATCGACGACATCTCAGCCTCCATCCGCAAGGCCGTGCCCCCGATCCATCGGGAAGGCCGGCCGTTCATCGCGATCTTCGCTGCCATCGCCCTTGTGCTGTTCTTCATCTGGCAGCCGCTGGGGTGGCTCGGCGTCGGCGCGACCATCTGGTGCGCGCTGTTCTTCCGCGACCCGAACCGCGTCACGCCGATGCGCGACGGCCTCGTGGTGAGCGGGGCGGACGGCGTCGTCTGCGACGTGAAGCGCGCGGTGCCGCCGCCGGAGCTCGGCCTCGGCGCCTCGCCGCTGCCGCGGGTCGCCGTGTTCATGAACGTCTTCGACGTGCACGTGAACCGCGCGCCAGTCGCCGGAACCGTGACGCGCGTCGCCTACACCGCGGGCAAGTTCTTCAACGCCGACCTCGACAAAGCGAGCGAGGACAACGAGCGCAACGGGCTCGTCATCCAGAGCGCCTACGGGCCCCTCGGCGTGGTGCAGATAGCGGGCCTCGTCGCGCGTCGCATCGTGTGCTTCGTGCGCGAAGGCGAGACCATCGGCGCCGGCGAGCGCTTCGGCCTCATCCGCTTCGGCAGCCGCGTCGACCACTACCTGCCGGAGGGCGTCGAGCCGCTGGTCGGCGTCGGGCAGCGGACGGTGGCCGGCGAGACCGTGATCGCCGACCTAACGGGCGCCGCGCCCGCGCGGACCTTCCGCAAGAGTTGAGCCGCACGCCCGCCAACCCGAGAGACGCGCGATGATCGATCCGGACGCTCCCCACCCCGTCCGCCGTTCGCCCTTCACGCGGCTCCGGCGCGTGCCGGTCCGCCTGCTGATCCCCAATCTCGTGACGCTGCTCGCGCTCTGCGCCGGCCTGACCGGCGTGCGCATGGCGATCGAGGGCCGGCTGGAACTCGCAGTCTACCTCGTGGTGCTCGCGGCCGCGCTCGACGGCGTCGACGGCCGGCTCGCGCGTCTGCTGAAGGGCGCGTCGCGCTTCGGCGCCGAGCTCGACAGCCTGATCGACTTCGTCAATTTCGGCGTCGCCCCGGCGCTCATTCTCTATGTCTGGGGCCTGAACGGGCTCGGCCATGTCGGCTGGATCGCCTGCCTGATCCTCGCCATCGCCTGCGCGCTCCGGCTCGCGCGCTTCAACGTGGCGCTGGACGATCCGAACAAGCCGGCCTGGGCCGGGCAGTTCTTCGTGGGCGTGCCCGCGCCCGCCGGCGCGATCGCCGCCCTGCTGCCGATCTATCTGGAGTTTTTGGGGTTCCCCCGCGTGCCGGTCGCGCTGCCGGCGGTCGAGGTCTACATCCTCGCGGTGGCGTTCCTGATGGTGAGCCCGCTGCCCACCTGGTCGGGCAAGCAGCTCGGCTCCCGGATCGACCGCACCTGGGTCGCCCCCGTGCTGATCTCGGCGGCGCTCGCGGTGACGCTGCTCGTCAGCTACCCGTGGTTCGTGCTCGCCGGCATCACGCTCGCCTATCTCGCGACGCTGCCGTTCGCCTTCCTGCACCAGCAGCGGTTGGTGCGGGCGGACCGAGCCGCGGCGGCGGCCGCGAGGTCCGACGCCGATCCCAGCTAACGCCGGCTCTCAGCCTTCGCAGGCGGCGACGCGCAGACGGAGCGGGGCGGCGGGGAAGGCGCCCCGCAGCAGCCGGAGCGCTTCCGCGGTGGTCGCCGGGCGAGTTCGCTGGAGGAAGGCGCGCATGGCGTCGAGGTCGAGCGCCGCGACGACGGCGGGATTAGCGGCTCCGGAGACGGAGCCGGACGCATAAGCGGACGGCATGGTCGAATCCTCATCGGCACGCGATGGTACGACGGTACATTTCGAACGGTTAACGGCGCGTTAACCCGGGTTAACGCCCGGTCGACGCTTGGCAAACCGCTTCGCCGCAACGCATCATCCCCGCGGACGACACGCGGACGGACGAGACGTGACCACAGCGCTTCAGCGGCGGGACGGCATGCGGCAGCGCGCCAGGGGCGCGGCGACGGTCGCCTTCGCGCGCCGCTTCGACGCGACGCGCCTCGTCGACCTCGCGCACTCCGGGGCGCTGGGGGTGCTGTTTCCGCGGCCAGAGCCGGGAGCGCCGCCGACGGCGGTGCTCGCGAACATCGGCGGCGGGATCGCCGGCGGCGATCGGCTCGCGGTCGAGGCGCGCTGGGGCGCGGGCTGCGAGGCGGTCGCGACCACCCAGGCCGCCGAGAAGGTTTATCGCGCCCTCGACGTCGCGGCCGAGGTCGAGACGAGGCTTTACGTGGAGCCGGGGGCGCGCGCCTGCTGGCTGCCGCAGGAGACCATCCTGTTCGACGGCGTGTCGCTGGAGCGCCGGCTCGAGGCCGAGGTCGCCCCGGACGCCACGCTGATCGCCTGCGAGAGCGTCGTCTTCGGCCGCACCGCGCGAAACGAGACGGTCGCCCGCGGGCGGCTCGTCGACCGCTGGCGGCTCCGCCGTGGCGGAAAGCTGGTCTTCGCAGACACGCTCGCCCTCGACGGAGCGGTGGCCGACACGCTGGCGCGGCCCGCGCTCGGGGGCGGCGCGACGGCGGTCGCGACTCTCGTCATGATAGCGCCAGAGGCCGACGCCCGGCTCGACGGCGTCCGCGCGGTGCTGGAGACGGCTCGGTCGGAGGCCGGCGTCAGCGCCTTCGACGGCTGCCTCGTCGCCCGCTTCGTCGCCCGCGAGGCGCCGGCCCTGCGGCGCGACCTCGCCCTGTGCCTCGAACATCTGACGGGGCGCCCGCTGCCCCGCGTCTTCGCGTTCTGAAGGAGCTCCGATGAACCTCACCCCCCGCGAGAAGGACAAGCTCCTCATCAGCATGGCGGCCGTCGTCGCCCGCCGCCGCCTGGAGCGCGGCGTCAAGTTGAACCATCCCGAGGCGATCGCGCTGATCGCGGACTTCGTGGTGGAAGGCGCCCGCGACGGCCGCACGGTCGCGGAGCTGATGGCCGCTGGCGCCAAGGTGCTCACGCGCGAGCAGGTGATGGAGGGCGTGCCAGAGATGATCCACGACGTGCAGGTGGAGGCGACGTTCCCGGACGGGACCAAGCTCGTCACCGTCCACGAACCGATCCGGTGAGGAGACCGTCATGATCCCTGGCGAACTCTTCCCCGCTCCCGGCGACATCGAGCTCAACGCCGGCGCGCCGACTGTGACGCTCGACGTCGCGAACACGGGCGACAGGCCGGTCCAGGTCGGCAGCCACTATCATTTTGCGGAGACCAACGCCGGCCTGGCCTTCGACCGAACGCAGGCCCGCGGGATGCGGCTCGACATCGCCGCCGGCACGGCCGTGCGCTTCGAGCCGGGTCAGACGCGGACCGTGACGCTGGTGCCGTTCGGCGGCGACCGGAGGGTGTTCGGCTTCCGGGCGGACGTCATGGGGTCGCTCTAGACGCGACCGAGCCTGATCACGCAGCGCCATTTTCAAGAGATCCTCATCCATGCCCGCAAAGATCTCCCGCTCGGCCTACGCCGACATGTTCGGCCCGACCGTCGGCGACCGCCTGCGGCTCGCGGACACGGACCTCATCGTCGAAGTGGAAAAGGACTTCACCACCTATGGCGAGGAGGTGAAGTTCGGCGGCGGCAAGGTGATCCGCGACGGCATGGGCCAGAGTCAGGCGAGCCGCGCGCAAGGGGCGGTCGACACCGTCATCACCAACGCGCTGATCATCGACCACGGCGGGATCATCAAGGCGGACGTGGGCCTCAGGGACGGCCGCATCGCCGCCATCGGCAAGGCCGGGAATCCGGACGTGCAGCCGGGCGTGACGATCGTCGTCGGGCCGGGCACCGAGGTCATCGCGGGCGAGGGCAAGATCCTGACCGCGGGGCTGATCGACGCCCACATCCACTTCATCTGCCCGCAGCAGGTCGACGACGCGATCGCCTCGGGCGTCACCACCATGATTGGGGGCGGCACGGGCCCCGCGACCGGCACCACCGCCACGACGTGCACGCCCGGCCCCTGGCATCTGGCGCGGATGATCGAGTCCGCCGAGGCGTTCCCCGTGAACCTGCTGTTCTCCGGCAAAGGCAACGCCTCGCTGCCTGCGGCCCTCGAGGAGCAGATCCGCGGCGGGGCGGCGGCGCTGAAGCTGCACGAGGACTGGGGCACGACGCCGGCCGCGATCGACTGCTGCCTCACCGTCTGCGACGCCTTCGACGTCCAGGCCATGCTGCATTCCGACACGCTGAACGAGAGCGGCTTCGTCGAGGACACGATCGCCGCCTTCAAGGGCCGCACGATCCACGCCTTCCACACCGAAGGGGCCGGCGGCGGCCACGCGCCCGACATCATCAAGGTGGCGGGCCTTCCGAACGTCATCCCGTCGTCGACCAACCCGACGCGGCCCTACACGGTGAACACGCTCGACGAGCATCTCGACATGCTCATGGTGTGCCACCACCTCGATCCCTCGATTTCCGAGGACGTGGCCTTCGCTGAAAGCCGAATCCGCAAGGAGACGATCGCCGCCGAGGACATCCTCCACGACATGGGCGCGCTCTCGATCATCTCGTCCGACAGCCAGGCCATGGGCCGCGTCGGCGAGGTGGGCATCCGCACCTTCCAGACCGCGCACAAGATGAAGGTTCAGCGCGGGCGGCTGAAGGACGAGACCGGCGACAACGACAACCTGCGGGTCCGTCGCTACATCGCGAAGGTGACGATCAACCCGGCGATCGCGCACGGCGTCTCGGCCCACGTCGGCTCGGTCGAGGTCGGCAAGCTCGCGGACCTCGTGCTGTGGTCGCCGGCTTTCTTTGGGGTGAAGCCGGACCTGGTGCTGAAGATGGGCATGATCGCCGCCGCCCCGATGGGCGACCCCAACGCCTCGATCCCGACGCCGCAGCCGATGCACTATCGCCCGATGTTCGGTTCGTTCGGACGCGCGCTGCAAAACTCGTCGGTGATCTTCACGTCGAAGGCGGCGATCGAGGACGGCCTCAGCCAGCGGCTCGGCCTGACGCGCGAACTCGTGGCTGTGACGAACGTGCGTGGCGGGATATCCAAGGCCAGCATGATTCTGAACGACGCCACGCCGGTCATCGAGGTCGACCCCGAGACCTACGACGTGCGCGCCGACGGGGAGCTTCTGACGTGCGAGCCGGCCGACGTGCTGCCCATGGCGCAGCGGTATTTCCTGTTCTGAGACTTGTATCGCCGTCAGTGCCGGCGGCAGCCGGGCATCCGCGACTTCCTGGGATCGTCGAGCGTTACGCCGACGTCGTGGATGCCTGCGGAGGCGGGCATGACGGGCGGGCGTCACTCGTCAGACTGGTCAATCGCGGCTTACGCCTTTTCGCTACGGCGCTGGTGATCGGCTTCAGCGCGCCCGCCCATGCCGACACCCTCCCCGAAGCGCAGCGCCCGCCCGTCGAGGCGGCGTTCAGGGCCTGGCTCGGCTCCGCCGTTCGTCCGGCGGCGCTGAAGGCGGGCGTCTCCCCGCAGACGTTCGAGGCCGCCACGAGGAACATCGCGCTGGACTGGAGCCTGCCAGACCTGGCGCCGCCCGGGGCGCCGCCGGCGCGCGCGCAGCGGCAGCCCGAATTCTCCGATCCCGCCCGCTATGTCGCCGAGGGCAACTTCGCGGCGCTCGTGAAGGAGGGCCGCGCCGAGCTCGCCAAATGGAAGACCGCGTTCGACCAGGTCGAACAGCGCTTCGGCGTGCCGCGCGAGATCGTGGCGGCGATCTGGGCGCGCGAATCGCGCTTCGGGCGGGCGGCGATCCCGTACTCGGCGGTGCGGGCCCTCGCGACCGAAGCCTTCATGGGCGCGCGCAAGGAGCAGTTCTTCCCCGAGCTCGTGGCGGCGCTGAAGATCCTCGAGGGCGACCACGTCAGCCTCGCCGCCATGAAGAGCTCTTGGGCGGGGGCGATGGGCCAGCCTCAGTTCCTGCCGTCGAAGTATCTTGAGAACGCGGTCGACATGGACGGCGACGGCCGCCGCGACATCTGGGCCTCCGTGCCCGACAGCCTCGGCTCGATCGCGAACTATCTGCGCAAGCACGGCTGGGTTCCGGGGCGGGCGTGGGGCGTCGAGGTGGAGCTTCCCCCGGAGGTCGCCTGCACGCTTGAGGGGCCGGACCAAGGCCTCACTGTCGCGCAATGGACCGCGGCGGGCGTCGCGCCGAAGCCCGGCGGCGTCTTGCCGAAGGAGGCGGGACGAAAGCTGTTCCTGCTGAATCCCGCCGGGCGTTCGGGGCCGGCGTTCCTCGTCTCCGAGAACTTCTATGTGCTGAAGGAGTACAACGAGAGCGACCTCTACGCGCTGTTCGTGGGCCACCTCGCGGACCGGTTCCGCGCCGGGCGGCCGATCGCCGGCTCCTGGACGGCGCCGAAGGGCTTCGACCGGACCGACGTCGCCGCCATGCAGCGGCGGCTGGAGGCCCAGGGGCACGACGTCGGCACGGCTGACGGGCTCGTCGGCTTCCGCACCCGCGTCGCCATCGGCCGGTGGCAGGCGGGGAAGGGGCAGGCGCCGACCTGTTACCCCGACGCCGGGCTGGTGAAGACCGTCGGAAGGTAATCCGGTCGCTCGCCTTGACGCCCGGTTGTGATCGCGAGCGCGTCAGCCGGCCCGAACGAGGCCGAGATCCTGTCGACCGAGCCGCGGCGGCATGCCACAGTCGTGCGCCCAGAGGGCGCTCAGGTCTTCGTTAGGCCCGCAAGAAACGAAAAAGGGAACGTCGATGTCGAACGAGAATCTCACCCTCACGCGCCGGCGCTTCGGCGGCCTGATCGGGGCCGCGGCGGGCGCGGCGGCGCTTGGCCCTCTCGCGGCGCCCGCCCTCGCTCAAGGGTTCCCAGGCCGGCCCGTCACGCTGATCGTGCCGTTTGCGCCGGGAGGATCGACCGATCTCGTCGCGCGCCTTGTGGCGGCGAAGATGGGCGAGATGCTCGGCCAGCAAGTGATTGTGGACAACCGCGGCGGCGCCGGCGGCAATCTCGGCGCGGGCACCGTCGCGAAGGCGGAGCCGGACGGCTACACCATCCTGATGGGCACGGTCGCGACCCATGCGTTGAACCCCGCGCTCTATAAGAAGATCTCCTACAACGCCGAGACCGACTTCGCGCCGATTTCGCTGCTCGTGAACGTGCCCAACGTCCTGACCGTCAATCCGAACTTCGGCGCCAAGACGGTGCAGGAGCTGATCGACATGGCGAAGAAGGACCCCGGCAAGTACTCCTACGCCTCGTCGGGCAACGGATCGCCGCTGCATCTCTCGGGCGAGCTGTTCAAGAAGATGGCCGGCATCGACCTGATCCACATCCCCTACAAGGGCTCTGGCCCGGCGCTGGTGGACGTGATCGCGGGCCAGGTGCCGATCCAGTTCGACAACATGCCGTCCTCGACCGAGCACATCAAAGCCGGCCGCCTGCGCGCGCTGGGCGTGACGACCGCGAAGCGCGTGCCGACCTTCCCGGATCTGCCGGCGATCGGCGAAACGCTGCCGGGCTACGACACCTACTCGTGGAACGCGCTGTTCGCCCCGAAGGGCACGCCGCCGGAGGCGATCGCCAAGCTGAACGAGGTCGCTGTCAAGGCCGTGAACGATCCGACCGTGAAGGCGAAACTCTCCGACTTCAGCGCCGTAATCGTGGGCTCGACCCCGGACGAACTCGCGACGCTCGTGAAGAGCGAGCTCGCCAAATGGGCGCCGATCGTGAAGGACTCGGGCGCGCAGATCGATTGAGGCGGCCGAGGGACGGGGAGCTGCGCGCTCCCGGTTCTCAGAGCAAAAAAAGCGGCGTCTCGCGACGCCGCTTTTTCATTTCACAGACTTCGAGACGAGGCTCAGAACCAGCCGCCGCGGCGGCTACCGCGCTCGTACCAACGGCGATCGTCCTCCTGGCTCGCATAGACGAGCGCCGCGACGATGCCGACGCCGACCGCGAGGCCGAGCAGCGAGAGGCCGGGATTGCGCTGCACGACGTGGCTGGCGCGACGGCCGTAGTAGACGGCGTTATCGGCGGCCGTCTGCAACGCGTCGACGCCGTCGTCGTAAAGCGCGCTCGCGCCGGGGCCAAACGACTTCGCCGCCGAACGGGCGCGCTTGCGGGCGTCGCGGGCGCGCTCGCCCGCAAGGGTCGACACGCGCTCCCCCAGCTCGGAGACGGTGGCGCGGAGGTGCGCGAGCTGGTCGCCGGCGTCGCCTGCAAGGCCGCTGACTTTACGATCGACCATGGTGAAACCCCTTCAGTTTTCGGGAAAGCTGGACGGAAAAACCCGTCGTCGCTCCGTATAACGCGCGAAAGCCCAAGAGGTTCCGGGGGGCTCAGGGACGGTCCTCCGGCCGCTGGCGGTGGTGGTCGGTCGCGCGCTGGAACGCTTCTCCAAGGGTGAGGAGCGCGGAATCGTTGAACGGGCGCCCCATCACCTGGACGCCGATCGGGAGCCCCTCGCGCGAAAAGCCGGCCGGCAGCGCGATCGCGGGCAGGCCGAGATAGTTCACGGGCCGCATCAAGGCGGAGACCGCGGCGACAACGCCGTCAAACCGGGCGCCGACGTCAGTCTCGGCGATCGGCGGGGCGGGGAAGCGCGCGACGGGGGCGATCACCGCATCGCAGGCGCCCATGTGCTCGATCCGCCGCGCCAGCGCCGGCCCACGTCCGCGCAGCGCGTCGACGTACTGCACCCCGGAGTAGCCGAAGCCGTTGATGAGCCGGGCGCGCGTCTGCTCGCCGTAGAGCTCCGGACGCTCCGCAAGATTGCGCCGATGCAGGGCCGCGGCCTCCGCGCCGAGCGCGATCAGCGCCGCGCTGCTGAGGCGCGCCTCGTCGGGCAGGTCGACCGGGACGATGCGGCAGCCGAGCGACCGGAAGGTCTCGATCGCCTGCTGGAAGGCGTTCGCCACGTCGGCGTCGAGGTCCTCCACATAGAAGTTCGTCGGCACGCCGAGCGTCATGGCGGCGGCCGGCCGGTCGTCCTCGCGCCAGGTCTCGCCGGTCTCGCCGTCCAGCGGATCGGGCCCTGCGATCAGCCGCATGATCAGCCGCAGGTCGCGGGCGGAACGGGCGAGCGGGCCGACGGTGTCGAGGGTGGACGACAGCGGCATGGCGTTCGCGCGGCTGACGAGGCCGAGCGTCGTCTTCAGTCCCGTCACGCCGCAGAAGTGCGAGGGCAGCCGCACGGAGCCGCCGGTGTCGGAGCCCAGCGCCGCGTAGGTGAGGCCCGCCGCCACCGCGACGCCGGAGCCGGAGGACGATCCGCCGGTGATGCGCTCCGGGTTCCACGGGTTTCGGGCGTGCCCGAAATGGCTGTTGTGGCCGGTGACGCCATAGGCGAACTCCGCCATGCCGAGCGCGCCGAGCCGGATCTGGCCGGCGGACTCCAGCCGCTCCAGCACGGTCGCGGTTTCGGTCGCGATCCAGTCGGCCCGGAGCGCCGAGCCGCAGCTCACCACCTTGCCCGCGGCGTAGAACATGTCCTTGTGAGCGAGCGGCACGCCGTGGAGCGGGCCGGCCGGCTCCGAGGCGTCGGCCCTGTCGGCGGCGAGCAGCGCGGCCTCGGGCTCGAACGACGTGAAGGCGTTGACGCGGGGCTGCCAGCGCTCGATCCGGGCGATCAGCGCCTCGGTCAGCTCGCGCGATGAGACGCGGCGCGCCGCCACCGCCGCCGCGGCGTCGACCAGGTCGAGATAGGCGAGGTCGTTCGGGTCGGTCATGGTCGCGTGAGTCTCGGCCGCCTCAGTCATGGAAACCGCCGGCGCTGCGTGCGGCTGCAGCGATCGTCCGGCGGAGCCGGGCGAAGTCGGACGGCTGATCCTCGAAGCCGAGCACGTCCTGGAAGCCCGCCGCCGCGGCGGTCACGGCGCTCACCGAAAGGGCGACGCGGCGGCCGCTCTCCGCGTCGATGGCGAGGCCTCCGAGCGCGGCGATGGCGCGAGCGGTCTCTGGCGTCAGCGGTTCGTGCGGCATGCGGTCTCGTGTCCCAATGATGTTCGGCGTGCGGACGATCCGCGCGATCCCGCCGCCCTTGCGTTTTCCGTGCCAGAGCGCGACGACAGCGCCATGGCCGAATGTCCTGGCATAGCGCATCTCGCTGACATGGCCGATGGCGGCCTCGCGCGCGTCCGTACGCCGGGCGGTCGCCTGAGCGCAGATCAGGCGCGCGCCGTGGCGAACGCCGCCGAGACGCTCGGCTCCGGCGTCATCGACCTCACCAACCGCGCCAACCTGCAGATTCGCGGCCTGCCGCTCGACGCCGGGCCCGGGCTCGGCGAGCGGCTCGCCGCCGTCGGCCTCTACACGGGCGGCGAGGCCGATCGACGGCGCAACGTGCTGCTCGACCCGCTGGCGGGGCTGGACCCGATGGAAGTCGTCGATCTCCGGCCGCTTGCCTCGGCGGTGGCGGATGCGCTGGGCTCCTCGGACTTCGCCGCCGATCTCTCGCCGAAGTTCTCCGTCGCGCTCGATGGCGGCGGCCGCGCAGGGCTCGCCGCCACGGCCTCCGACCTGACGCTGTTGGCCTTCCGTGACGGGGAAGGGCGGGTCGCCCTGGCGCTCGCTCTCGCCAGCCGGCCTCTTGGGGTCGCGACACGGCCGGAGGCCGCAGTCGCCGCGATTCTCGCCGTCGCCGGCGCCGCCGCGGCGCTTGGTCCGGACACCCGGGCGCGGGATCTCGCTCCGCATGTCGTCGCCGCGGATCTCGTCGCGTCCGGCCTCGCCGCGACGGGCGCCGACGTCGCTTGGCCGTCGGAGGTCCGTCCGATTTTCGGCGCGCTGCCGCCCTCGCGGTCGCGGAGCCGCGCGGCCGTCGCCATTCCGGTCGCGGTGGGGCGGCTGGACGCCCGTCAGCTGCGCTGGCTGGCCGACCGCGCGGACCAGGACGGGGATGGGGCGCTCGTGCTGGCGCCCTGGTCGGCCGTGGTGCTGCCGGGCGTCGCGCCTGGGAGGACCGCCGATCTGCTGCGACAGTCGGAGGCCGCGGGGTTTCCGCCCGTCGCCGTCGTGGAGCGCCTCACCGTCGTCGCCTGCGCGGGCGCGCCCTCCTGCGTTCGCGCCCGGGAGCCCGCGAAAGCCGTCGGCCTGGCTCTGCTCGCCCGCGCCGCGGCCAGCGGCCTCGCGCCCCTCGCGCGCGTGCACCTCTCCGCCTGCGGCAAGGGCTGCGCAGGCCCCGCGGACGCTGACCTGCTGCTGCTCGGCGCGAGCGACGCTCCCGGCTGGACCCTCCACGCCCGCGCCGCGCCTCGCCGGCCGGGACCCGTCTTGGGCCGGCTTCCGGCGGCGGACGCCGACGCGATACTGGACTGGCTGCAGCGGCGGGGATGACCTGAGCGCTTCGGAACGCGGGCGGCTCCCCGGCATGAGGACGTTGAGCGAAAGCTTCCTGTTGGCTTCAGCAGTCCGAGCGGCCGTTTCGAAGCTCAGGCGGCCTTGGCAGGAAGCCCTCTCCGTCTCTTAAGCCAAGAGACGCCTTGCCAGCCGGCGCCGCCCCCGTCACAAGGCTGTCGCGAGGCTTCAGGGCGGGCGTGATGGACTATGTGAAGGACGGGGCGGAGATCTATCGCCGCTCGTTCGCGACGATCAGGGCGGAGGCCAATCTTGGGGGACTGCCCGACGACGTCGCCGGAGCCGTGGTGCGGATGATCCACGCCTGCGGCATGACCGACCTTCCCGCCGACGTCCGGTTCGACCCCGCCGTGGTCGCGGCCGGCCGCGCGGCGCTCCGCGACGGCGCGCCCATCATCGCGGACGCGAAGATGGTCGCCTCCGGCGTCACGCGTTCACGGCTCCCCGCCGACAACGAGGTGCTCTGCTTCCTCGACGACCCGCGTACGCCGGGGCTTGCGGCGGAGCTCGGCACCACGCGCTCCGCCGCCGCGGTCGAGCTGTGGCGCGACCGGCTCGAGGGAGCGGTGGTCGCGATCGGCAACGCGCCGACCACGCTATTTCACCTGCTGGAACGGCTCGACGCTGGCTGGCCGAAACCGGCGGCGATCCTCGGCCTGCCCGTGGGCTTTATCGGCGCGGCGGAGTCCAAGGCCGAGCTCGCGGCGAACCCCCGCGGCGTTCCGTTCCTCACGCTGCTCGGCCGGCGCGGCGGCAGCGCGATGACGGTCGCCGCGATCAACGCCGTCGCGGACCCGAAGGAATGACCGCCCCCGGACGACTGTCGGGCGTCGGCGTGGGGCCCGGCGATCCGGAGCTCCTGACGTTGAAGGCGCTGCGCCTGATTCAGGAGGCGCAGGTCATCGCCTATCCCGCCGCGAAGGCCGGCAACGGCGTGGCGCTCGCCGCCGCCCGACCGCACCTCCGCCCCGAGCAGGAGCTGCTGCCGCTGGTCTACCCCGTGACGGCGAGCCCCGAGGCGGACTTGCCGTCGTATCCGCAGGTGATGCGCGACTTCTACGACTCCAGCGCCGAGGACATCGCGTCCCGCCTGGACCGCGGCCTCGACGTCTGCGTGCTGTGCGAGGGCGATCCGTTCTTCTACGGCTCCTTCATCTACTGGCACCACCGCCTGAAGGACCGCTACGAGACCACGGTGACGCCCGGCGTCTCCTCGGTGATGGCGGGGCCCGCGGCCCTCGGCCGCCCGCTCGTGCTCCGGCGCGACACCGTCACCGTGATTCCCGGCACCCTGCCAGCGGAGGAGCTGACGCGGCGGCTCGCCGCGGCCGACGCCGCCGTCGTCATGAAGCTCGGCCGGACCTTCGCCAAGGTCCGCGCGGCGCTGGACGCCGCCGGCGTGCTGGAGCGCGCGTTCTACGTGGAGCGCGCGAGCCAGGAACGCGAGCGGGTGCTGCCGGCGGCCGAGGTCGACCCGGCCTCCGTCCCGTACTTCTCCATCATCGTGCTGCCGGGTCTGGAGACGCCGTGACGCGCGACGCCGCGCCCCGGCCGATCGTCTTCGCGTTCAACCCCGCCGGCGCCGAGACCGCTCGGCGGACTGCCGCGACCGTGAGCGGGGAGACGGCGGGGCTCGCAGGCCGCGTCGCCGACCTCGACGGCGTCTTCGAGGACGCCGCCGGCGCGGTCGCCGAGGCGTTCCGCGCCGGGCGGCCGATCTTCGGCGTCTGCGCCGCTGGCATCCTGATCCGCCTGATCGCGCCACTCCTCAGGGACAAGCACGCGGAGCCGCCGGTGCTGGCGGTGTCCGACGACGGCGCGGCGGTGGTCCCGCTGCTCGGCGGCCTCGCCGGCGCGGATGCTCTGGCTCGAAAGGTGGCCGCGGCGCTGTGCGGCGCGGCGGCCATCACCGGCGCCGGCGCCCGCCGCTTCGGTCTCGTGCTCGAAAACCCGCCGCAGGGCTACGTGCTGGTCAACCCGCAGGACGCCAAGCGCGTCACCTCCGACCTGCTGGCCGGCGCCCGCGCCCGGATCGAAGGGGAGGCACCCTGGCTCCGCGCCTCCGACCTGCCGCAGGGCGACGACGGCGCGGTGCTGTTGCGGGTGACCGCGGAGGACGTTCCCGCCCCGAGGGACGGCCTGCTGTTTCACCCTCGCGTGCTGGTCGCGGCCTTCGACCGGCCCGACATGGCGACGCTCGAGGCCTTTGACGCCGCGCTGGCGCGGCTCGCGCTGGCGCCGGCCGCGCTGGGCGCGGCGCTAGCGCCCGAAGGCGCGCCGCTGCACCACCTCTTCGCCGAGGCGCTCGCCGCGCGCGGCGTTCCGCTCCGGATCGTCGAGCAGCGGCTGGAGGACGGTGAGACGATCCACGCCGAGCCCGGCCTGCATATCCATCGCTTTTCAGCGCCGGTCGCGCCCGAGGGTTTCGGGCGCGCGCCCGGTCGCGTGACGGTGGTCGGCCTCGGCCCCGGCCCGCGCGGCTGGCTGACCCCGGACGCAGCGGCGGCGCTCGACCGCGCCTCCGATCTCGTGGGCTACGAGCCCTATCTCGCCATGGCGCCGGAGCGCGCCGGCCAGCGCCGCCACGGCTCCGACAACCGCGTCGAGGTCGAGCGCGCGCAGGCTGCGCTGACGCTCGCAGCTCAAGGGCGCGAGGTGGCGGTGGTCTCCTCCGGCGACGCCGGCGTGTTCGGTATGGCGGCGGCCGTGATGGAGGCGCTGGAGGCGGCGCCCGCGGGCTGGCCCTCGGTCGCGGTCGAGGTGACGCCCGGCGTCTCCGCCATGCAGGCCGCCGCCGCCCGCCTCGGCGCGCCGCTCGGCCACGATTTCGCGACCATCTCGCTGTCGGACTACCTGAAGCCGTGGGAGATCATCGCCCAGCGGCTCGCCGCCGCCGCCGAGGGCGATTTCGTCATCGCGCTTTACAACCCGGCCTCCAAAACCCGCCGTGAGCAGCTCGTCCGAGCGCTCGATATCCTTCGGGCCCGGCGCGCGCCGGAGACGCTGGTGGCGTTGGCCCGCAGCGTCGGTCGGACGGGCGAAGGCTTCACCCTGACGACGCTGGGCGACCTCGACCCTGACCTTGTCGACATGCGCACGCTGGTGCTGATCGGATCGTCCAAAACTCGCGCCTTCGCCCGCGCCGACGGCAAGACGTGGATCTACACGCCCCGCAGTTATCTCGAGGACGAGGCGAGCTGAGAGGTGGCTTTGGCCGACGCGGCCGGCTGGATGCGCCTCACTCCGTCGCGGGCTTCAGATGCCGGTCGTGCGCGGCGTCGTAAAGCGCGCTCGTCGTGTCTCCAGCGCCCAGGAGCGCCCAGCCGACCAGCACCAGGGCGGTGCGCTCCACGCCGTAGGGCGCCGCCTTCGCGACGATGTCGGCCAGCGTCCCCCGCACGATGATCTCGTCCGGCCAGGTCGCGCGCGCGACCAGCGCGACAGGGCAGTCCGCGCCGTAGAGCGGGGTGAGTTCGGCAGCGATGCGCGGAAGCTGCTTCGCGGCGAGGTGAAGGGCCAGCGTGCCGCGGGAGGCCGCGACGTTCGCCAGCGTCTCGGCGGCCGGCATCGGCGAGGCGCGGCCTGAAAGCCGGGACAGCACGACCGTCTGTGCGACTTCGGGGACCGTCAGCTCGACCCCGAGACGCGCGGCGGCGGCGGCGAAGGCCGGCACGCCGGGGGTGATCTCGTAGGGGATGCCGCGGGCGGCGAGCGCCGAGAACTGCTCGGCCGTCGCGCCGTAGAGCGAGGGGTCGCCCGAGTGCACGCGCGCGACGTCGAGGTCCGCCGCATGCGCCGCCTCGAACTCGGCGACGATCTCCTCCAGCGTCATGCTGGCGGTGTCCCGCACGCGCGCGCCCTCCGGCGCATAGGCCACCACCGCCTTCGGCACCAGCGAGCCGGCGTAGAGGCAGACCGGACAGCGCGCGATCAGGTCGCGCCCGCGCACCGTGATGAGGTCCGGGTCGCCGGGGCCGGCGCCAATGAAATGGACGGTCACGCCAGCCTCCTCAGGTCCGCGGCTTGGTGGCGACGAACTGGGTGATCGGCATCGCGGGCCGCCAACCGGTCATGCGGCCCACGGGTTCCGCGTTTGCGATCTGCAGCCGCACGAGGTCGCCGCCAAGGGTTTCGCGGGCGGCGAGCAGCTTCGTCTCGGTTTCCAGCGTCACGGCGTTGGCGACGAGCCGCCCGCCGGGCTTCAGCGCGGCCCAGCAGATCTCCAGCGCGCCGGGCGCGGTCGCGCCGCCGCCGAGGAATACCGCGTCGGCGCGGGGCAGCCCCGCGAGGCCCTCCGGCGCCGCGGCCTCGCGCACGTCAAGCCCGGGAACGCCCAGGGTGGCGGCGTTGGCGCGGGCGCGGGCCGCGCGGTCCGACCGCGGCTCCAGCGCGATGGCGCGCGCGCCGCGGGCGGCGCGCATCCATTCGATGCCGATCGAGCCGGAGCCTGCGCCGACGTCCCACAGCAGCGCGCCGGGCAGGGGAGCGAGACGCGCCAGCGTGAGCGCGCGCACCTCGCGCCGGGTGATCTGGCCGTCGTTGGCGAAGGCGTCGTCGGGCAGGCCGGGCACGCGCGGCAGCAGGCGCGCGTCCGGTCCCGCGACGCAGGCGATCGCGACCGTGTTGAGCGCGTCGAACACGCGGTCTTCGAGATCGCGGGCGGAAAAGGTGGTCGCCGTGGCGTGAGGGCCGCCGAGCCGCTCGAGCACCGTGACCGCGCTGTCGCCGTAGCCATGGGCGAGGAGCAGCGCCGCCGCCGCCGCAGGCGTCGCGCCGTCGGCGGAGAACAGCACGATGCGAGCGCCGTCGTGGAGCTCGGCGGCGAGCGCCTCCACCGGCCGGCCGCAGGCGGTGACGAGTGCGGTGGAGGCGACCGGCCACAGCATCGCCGCGCAGGCGAGCTGGAAGGCGGAGGGGGCCGGCAGCACCGTCATCTCCTCAGGCCCGATCCGCCCGAGCAGCGTCGCGGCGACGCCGTGGAGCAGCGGGTCGCCGCTCGCCAGCGCCACCGTCGGCAGGCCGCGCCAGGAGACGAGCACGTCGAGGAACGGCAGCATGGGCGATGGCCAGGCGTGGCGCTCTGCCTTTGGGGACGCCTCGGCCGGGATCAGCTCGAGGTGCCGCGCGCCGCCGACGACCTTCTCCGCAGCCCCCAGCGCGGCGTGGGCCGCGGGGCCGAGACTGCCAAGGCCGTCCTCACTGAGGCCGACCACGGTGAGCCAGCGGGAGGGGGATTTGATCATGGTCGGGTGTCTGCCGGGCGGAGTGCGTGCTTCGAGACGCATGCCTTACGGCATGCTCCTCAGCATGAGGAGGGGAGAGATAGGGTTATGAGGCGCGCGCGGACCGCCGCGGCCACCTGCCGCCGTTGTGTACGCCCACTGCCGCCTAGTCAGGCTCGCCGTCATGGTCCGGCTTGACCGAACCATCCATCTCAGACGTCGATCTCCACGCTCGCGATGGGTCCTCCGGTCAAGCCGGAGGACGACGCGGAGGGTGGCCCGATGGGGCGACGGGCAGGACGACCCGGATGGCTCAAGAGGCTGTCAACCCGAGCATCTCCGCCGCCACCCGCGCCGCTTCTGCGACGCTTCCCGTGGTCACACCTTCGGGGCGGGGCGGTCGCTCCACCATGACGACCGGCAGTCCCAGTTCCCGCGCGACGACGAGTTTGGCGGCCGCCGCCGCGCCGCCGCTGTTCTTCGAGACGACGGACGCGATCCCCCGTGTCGCGAACAGTCGGCGCTCGGCCTCCAGCGCGAAGGGGCCGCGGTCGCAGAGGAAGGTCGCGGCCGGATGGTCGAAGGGCGCGTCGGGCGGATCGATCACGCGGAGCAGAAGCGTCAGGTCCCGGCGGGCGGCGAAGGGCGCGATCTCCTGCCGGCCGACGGTCACGAAGCAGGGCCCGCGAGTAACTGGAGCCAGCGCCGCGGCGGCCGTCACGTCGGCCGCCATCCGCCAGTCGTCGCCCGCTTGAGGCCGCCACGGCGGCCGCTCCACATGGATCAGCGGGGTCCCGGTCGCCGCGCAGGCCGCCGCGGCGTTGGCTTTCATGCGGGCGGCGAAAGGGTGCGTGGCGTCGACCACCAGCGCCAAGCGTTCGGCCTCGAGATAAGCCGCGAGCCCCTCCGCGCCGCCGAATCCGCCGACGCGCGCGGCTCCTATCGGCTGGCGCCGGACGCCGGTGCGGCCGGCGAATGAGGTCGTGACGTCGCAACCGAGCGCCGAAAAGCGTTCGGCTGCGGCGAAGCCCTCGGACGAGCCGCCGAGCACCAGAACGCGCGGGCCGGCCGCCATCACAACGCCGCCTTTATCCGAAACGACGTGGCGGAGCGGGATTGTGCGGCGCGGTCCGAACCGCCATGGTCCCGCGCATGTCGACTGCCCCTGATCCTGCGCGCGTTCATTCCGCCCCCGTCGCCTTCGATCCCGCTTTCGCGCGCGCGCTGCCCGTGTTCGCCCCCGGCTCCGTCTGGCTGGTCGGCGCCGGGCCCGGAGATCCCGGTCTGCTGACGCTGCAGGCCGCTTGGGGACTGTCGCAGGCCGATGTCGTCTTCTTCGACGCGCTCGTCAACGACGCCGTGCTGAACTTCGCCGCGCCTGCCGCCGAGCTCGCCTTCGTCGGCAAGCGCGCCGGGTGCCCCTCGCCGAAGCAGTCCGAGATCAACGCTCGGCTCATCGACGCCGCCCGCGCGGGCAAGCGCGTGCTGCGGCTGAAGGGCGGCGACCCCTACGTCTTCGGGCGCGGGGCCGAGGAGGCCCAGGGGCTCGTCGCGGCCGGCGTGCCGTTCCGGGTCGCCCCGGGTGTGACCGCCGGCGTCGGCGGGCTGGCCGCGGCCGGCATCCCCGTGACCCACCGCGACGTCAACCAGTCCGTCACCTTCCTCACCGCTCACGACGCTTCGGGCGGCTTGTCCGCGCGGCTCGACTGGGCGGCGCTGTCCGCGGGCTCGCCCGTGCTCGTGGTCTACATGGGGTTCCGCCTCATGCGGGTGATCGCCGAAAAGCTGATGGAGGCGGGACGACCCGCCTCAGAGCCCGCCGCGATCGTGGCGCAGGCCACCACCCCGCGGCAGAAGGTCGTTCGCACCACGCTCGGTCGGCTCGCCGCCGGCGAGGACGCGGGCGGGCTCGAGCCGCCGGTGCTGGTCGTGGTCGGCGGGGTCGTGGCGCTGGCTCCCGTGCTTGGGGTTGGCGGCTACGCCGCGCCTTCGGACGAGGCGGGCGGATGACGCCCGCGCTGGTCGTCGCCGCGCCGGCCAGCGGTTCGGGCAAGACCACGCTGACGCTTGGGCTGCTGCGGGCGTTCCGCTCGGTCGGCGTGAGCGTCGGCTCCGCCAAGATCGGTCCGGACTACATCGATCCGCGCTTCCACGCAGCCGCGACCGGGCGGCCCTGCCTGAACCTTGACGGCTGGGCGATGCGGCGCAACCGCGTGCTGACGCTCGCCACCGAGGCGGGCGAGGGGGCCGACCTGCTCGTCGTCGAAGGCGTCATGGGCCTGTTCGACCGCGCGGCCGAGACCGGCGTGGAGGGGCGCGGCGGCACGGCGGAGGTCGCCGCCATGCTGGAAGCGCCGGTCGTGATGGTCGTCGACACGGGCGGCATGGCCCAATCGGTCGGCGCGCTGGTCGACGGGTTCCGCCGGCGCGGCGGGCCCGAGGTGGCGGGCGTCGTGCTGAACCGGGTCGCGAGCCCACGCCACGAGGCGCTGCTGCGCGAGGGCTGCACGGAGGCGGGGGTCGCGGTCTTCGGCGCGCTGCCGCGTCGTGCGGAGCTCAAGACGCCGTCGCGGCATCTGGGCCTAGTCCAGGCCGAGGAGATGTCGGACCTCGAGGGCTTCCTCGACCGCGCCGCGGCGCTGGTCACGAGCCATGTGGACCTCGGCGCGCTCCGGGCGCTCGCCCGGCCGCTGCCGCGCGCCGTCTCCCACGTCGGCCGCCCCGCGGTTCCGCCGCTGGGCTCGCGCATCGCCGTCGCCTCCGACGTCGCGTTCCGCTTCGCCTATCCGCACCTGCTGGAGACTTGGCGGGAGAGCGGCGCCGAGCTCATGCCGTTCTCGCCGCTGGCCGACGAGGCGCCGGACGCGGACGCCGACGCGGTCTACCTGCCCGGCGGCTATCCCGAGCTCCACGCTGGTCGGCTGGCGGCGGCAGGGCGGTTCCGGACAGGGATGGGCGACGCGATCGATCGCGGGGCGGCGGTGTTCGGCGAATGCGGCGGCTACATGGCCTTGGGCGACGGACTCGTGGACGCGGACGGCGTCCGCCACGCCATGCTCGGCCTGCTCCGGCTCGAGACCTCATTCGCGACCCGGAAGCTGCATCTGGGCTACCGGCACGCGACGCTCGTCGCGGACGGCGCGCTCGGCGCCCACGGGGCCGCCTACCGGGCGCACGAGTTCCACTACGCCTCTGTGGTCAGCGAGACCGGAGACCCGCTGTTCCAGCTCCCGGACGGGACGCGCTGCGGCCTGACCGCAGGCTCCGTGTCAGGTTCCTTCCTGCACCTCATCGACGGCGGCTGACGCCGGCTCCTCCACCAACGGGTGAGACACGCCATACGGCGGCAGGCGGGCGATGGTGTTCTTGCGCACCACTTGCGGGCGCGCGCGCCACGGCGGGACGCCGTCCGCGCTTGCGGCGTGCGCAAGCGCGAAGCCGACGAGGTCGTCCGCGTCGAGCGGCGAGAGGTTGCCCACCACGTAGCCAAACTTGGCCTCGCCTGAGACCGTGGCGGAGCAGGCGCGCGAACAGGCGGAGAGGCAGGCGATCGTCTTCACCTCAACGGTGGCGCCCGCCTCGCGCTGGGCGACCGCGGCGACGACGTCGCGCAGCAGGACGGCGCCGGGCCGTTCGGCGTCCTCGGGCGCGCCCTCGGGGCGGCAGGTGCGGCAGATCGTAAGGGTCACAGGCGCGCTCATGGCCCGCTCCTAGCATCAAACCTAGCCGTCCGACCACTTGACCAGGCGACGCCGCCCGTGCCGTTTGCGGTCGTCGTCGGCGGGGACGGGGGACGCCAAGCGAATGGATCTCGCGCACAATGCGCTGGTGGTGTTGATCGCGCTCGCGATCGACGCGCTGGTCGGCGACCCCGACACGGTGTGGCGGCGGATCGCCCATCCCGTCGTGCTGATTGGACGCGGCGTGGCGGCGCTCGACCGGAGGCTCAACCGGCTGGACCTCGACGAGAGCGAGCGCCGCAGGCGGGGCGTGGTCGCGATCACAATCGTGGCGCTGGCCGCGCTGGCGACGGGCGCCGTCATCGCCTGGACCCTCACGGGCATTCCCTTCGGCGTGTTCGCGGAGGGGGCCGTGGCGAGCGTGTTCCTGGCGCAGAAGAGCCTCTACCTCCACGTCGCCGCGGTGCGCGAGGCCTTCGCCGCCGGCGGGCTCGAGGCCGCCCGCAAGGCGGTCTCGATGATCGTCGGTCGCGATCCGAAGCGTCTGGACGAGGCCGGCGTGTCGCGCGCCGCGATCGAATCGCTCGCCGAGAACTTCGCGGACGGCGTGGTGGCGCCGGCGCTCTGGGGCGTGGTCCTCGGCCTGCCGGGGATCATCGCCTACAAGGCCATCAACACCGCCGACAGCATGATCGGCCACAAGACCGAGCGGCATCTCGCCTTCGGCCGCGCGGCGGCGCGGCTGGACGACTACGTCAATCTCGCGCCCGCGCGGCTGTCGGGCGCGATCGTGGTCGTGGCGGCGCTGCTGACGCGGCGACCCTGGCGGCAGGCTTGGACGGCGATGCGCCGCGACGCGCCGCTGCACGCCTCGCCCAACGCGGGCTGGCCGGAAGCCGCGACCGGCGGGGCGCTGGGCCTCGCGCTCGGGGGCCCGCGCAGCTACGGCGGACGTCTGGTCGACGATCCCTACATGAACCGGGACGGCGATTCGCAGGCGACCCCGCAGGACATCGCGCGGGCCCTCCGGCTCTACCTGGCGGCCTGCGCGGTGCACGCCGCGCTCTGGGCGATCGCGCTCGCGATCTTCATCTGAGGCTTTCGCGGCGGGCGATCGCAATAAGCGCCTCGACGTCGAGATGCGCTTCAAGGTGGTCGGCAAGCGCGTCGAGCGTCGCGTCCACCGTCGCGTCGTAGCCATAGGCCTCGCCGGTCCCGCCGAGCGCCTGGAGATAGGCGCGGCGGAAACCGTCGCGGGCGAAGACGCCATGCAGGTAGGACCCCGCAACCCGGCCGTCGGCCGAAAGCGCGCCCTCGAGCCTCCCCGCCACCTCGAACGGGGCGCGCGCCGTGTCCGGCCCGTCGGTGCGGCCCATGTGGATTTCGTAGGCCTCGACCTCCTCGCCGCTCGCGACATGGCGGCCCGTGACGAGCGCGAGCCGCTTCTCGGAGCCCAGCACGGTGTCGACTGTGAGCAGGCCGAGCCCCTGAACGGTTGCCGGCGGGCCTTCGACGCCGTCCGGATCGGCGATGGTGCGCCCGAGCATCTGGAAGCCGCCGCAGAGGCCGAGCACGCGCCCGCCGCGGCGGACATGCGCCCGCAGGTCCGCGTCCCAGCCCCAGGCTCTGAGGGCCGCGAGGTCGGCGATGGTCGCCTTCGAGCCGGGGAGCAGCACGAGGTCCGTGTCCGGGGGGAGCGGGGCGCCGTCGGTCAGAAGGGTCAGCGAGACGGAGGGGTCAAGCCGGAGCGGATCGAGATCGTCGAAGTTCGCGATCCGCGGCAGCGCGAGCGCGACGACGCGGATCGCGCCGTGGGGCCGGCCGGCGCGGGAGGCGAGGTCGACGGAGTCCTCCGCCGGCAGCTTTGCGGCGTCCGCGAACCACGGCGCGATCCCCAGCGACGTCCAGCCGGTGCGGCCCGCGATCACCCGGAGGCCTTCGTCGAACATGGTGACGTCGCCGCGGAAGCGATTGATCAGGAAGCCCTTTACGCGGGCGAGATCGGCCGGTGGCAACAGCGCGTGCGTGCCCACCAGCGTCGCGATGACGCCGCCGCGGTCGATGTCGCCCACCAGCACGACCGGCACGTCCGCGGCCTCGGCGAAGCCCATGTTAGCGATGTCCCCGGCGCGGAGGTTCACCTCCGCCGCGCTCCCGGCGCCTTCGACCACCATGAGGTCCACGCCCGCCGCGAGCCGGTTGTAGCTGTCGAGCACCGCCGGCATCAGGCTGGGTTTGAGCGCGCCGTAGGCCTTGCCGCGGTAGCTTCCGAGCCGTCGGCCCTGCACCACCACCTGGCTGCCGGTCTCGCTCTCGGGCTTCAGCAGAACGGGGTTCATGTCGATCAGGGGTTGCAGCCCCGCGGCGCGCGCCTGCAGCGCCTGCGCGCGGCCGATCTCGCCGCCGTCGACAGTCACGGCCGCATTGTTCGACATGTTCTGCGGCTTGAACGGCGCGACTCTCAGGCCGCGTCGCGTGAAGAGTCGACAAAGCCCGGCCACAATCAGCGACTTGCCGACGTTCGAGCCGGTGCCCTGCAGCATGACGGCGGGGGTGCGGCGCATGGTACGGATCCGGGGAACGGCGCTCGAGGCGGGGAGGCGCAGACCTCGCGTCATCCGCATCCGCGGTCAAGCCCGCGTGAAACTACGTACCCGCCCGAAATCAACCCCAGGTTAATCACCGCCAATCACTCTACCGCCGAGAGCCGGTGGAGCGGCGAGTGCTCCACACCCTCGCGGACGAAGACCGGGACGTCGAAAGACGCCTCAGCTTCGTCGTGCGCTTCCCACTTCCCCGTCGCGCGCCTTGAACGACGCGATGCGGATCGCATTCCCCCCAAGATCAACCGCGCCGCGACGACGTCGCCGGCCAAGGGCAGGTCCATGTCGATCTTTCAGACTGCATCCAGCGCGTCCGCCTCCGCGAAGCTCGCGGCGCTCGACCGGTCCCAGGCCACCATCGAGTTCGGGCTCGACGGGATCATCAAGGCGGCGAACGCCAACTTCCTGGCGGTGGTCGGCTACGGACTTGAGGAGGTTCGCGGCAAGCACCACAGCCTGTTCGTCGACCCGGCCGAGGCCGCGAAGCCGGCCTACCGGGCCTTCTGGGACGCCCTCGCCAGAGGCGAATTTCAGGCCGGCGAGTTCCGCCGCATCGCAAAGGGGGGCCGCGAGGTCTGGATCAACGGCTCCTACAACCCGCTGATCGGGCGCGACGGCAAGCCGATCGGCGTGATCAAGTACGCCTCCGACGTCACGGCGGCGAAGATCAAGGCGGCCGAGGACGCGGCCCAGCTCGCGGCGATCCGGCGCTCTCAAGCGGTCATCCGCTTCAACCTCGACGGCACCATCATCGAGGCGAACGAGAATTTCCTCGCCGTCACCGGCTACCGATCGGAGGAAGTGGTCGGGCGTCACCACAGCCTGTTCATGAGCGCGGAGGGCAAGGCCAGCCAAAGCTACAAGCTGTTCTGGGACGCTTTGGCGCGGGGGGAATACCAGGCGGGCGAGTTCCGCCGCCTGGGCAAGGGCGGCCGGGAGGTCTGGCTGCAGGCGAGCTACAACCCGGTGATGGATCCGGACGGCCGGCCGCTGAGCGTGGTGAAGTTCGCCATGGACGTCACCAAGGAGGTCGCGGAGCGAGCCCGGCGCGCGGCCGTTCAGGTCGCGATCGACGGCGACCTGAACCAGATCGGCGACCGCATCGCGGTGACGAACGGCGAGGCCTCGAGCGCGGCCGCCGCCGCGACCCAGTCCACCGCCAACGTGCAGAACGTCGCCGCAGGCGCCGAGGAGCTTGCGGCGTCCGTGTCCGAGATCAGCCGGCAGCTCGATTACGCGCTGAAGACCACCGTCGAGGCCGTCGAGGCGGCGAACCGCGCCTCCGACACCGCGGGCGGCCTTGCGAGCTCGGCGACCGAGATCGGCTCGGTGACGGAGCTGATCCGCGATATCGCAGCGCAGACCAACCTCCTCGCGCTCAACGCGACGATCGAGGCGGCGCGCGCCGGCGAGGCGGGCCGCGGCTTTGCGGTCGTCGCGGCGGAGGTGAAGAACCTCGCGGCCCAGACCTCCCAGGCCACCGACGAAATCTCCCGGAACGTCGCGACCGTCCAGAGCTCCACCTCCGGCGTCGTTGAGGCGATCCGGCTCGTGGTGGCGACGATCCAGCAGATCCACAACGCCTCCAGCAGCATCGCCTCGGCGGTGGAGGAGCAGTCCGCGGTGACGCAGGACATGTCGTTGAACATGCACGAGGCGGCGCGCGCCGTGGAGACGGTGACGGAAAGCCTCAACTCGATCGCGCGCTCGGCCGCCGACATCGACGTCGCGACGCAGCAGGTGCGTGCGGCCTCGCGCTCGATCGCCTGACGTCAACGTCAGCGCTGCGTTTGGTCGAAGCGCGCCGTCAGTGGACGTTCCCCGTCGCTCGGAATGACGGCCGGGATCGCCCTCCAAACAAGAAGGGCCGCGCGATCGCTCGCGCGGCCCTTCCTGTCGAGCCTCGAAGCTCACTTCTCGACGAAGGCCTTCTCGATCACGAAGTGCCCGGCTTCGCCGTGGTTGCCCTCTTCGTAGCCGCCGTCGACCAGCAGCTGGCGGGTGTCGCGGATCATGTCCGGGCTGCCGCACAGCATGAAGCGGTCGTTCTCCTTCGACATCATCGGGAGGCCGACGTCCTCGAACAGCTTGCCGGAGGCCATCAGGTCGGTGATGCGGCCGCGGTTGCGGAAGGGCTCGCGGGTGACGGTCGGATAGTAGATCAGGCCTTCGCTCACGAGCTCGCCGATCAGCTCGTCCTTCGGCAGGCCTTCGGTGATCAGCTCGCCATAGGCGAGTTCGCTCACTTGGCGGCAGCCGTGGACCAGCACCACCTTTTCGAAGCGCTCGTAGGTCTCGGGGTCCTTGATGATCGACAGGAACGGCGCAAGGCCGGTGCCCGTGCCGAGCAGGTAGAGGTTCTTGCCCGGCAGCAGATTGTCGAGCACCAGCGTGCCGGTCGGCTTCTTGCCGACGAGGATCGGATCGCCGACCTTGAGGTGCTGGAGGCGCGAGGTGAGCGGGCCGTTCTGAACCTTGATCGAGAAGAACTCGAGCTCGTCGTCATAGTTGGCGGAGACCACCGAGTAGGCGCGCACCAGCGGCCGGCCCTCGACCTCGATGCCGATCATCGTGAACTCGCCGTTGCGGAAGCGGAACGACGGATCGCGCGTGGTGCGGAAGCTGAACAGGGTGTCCGTCCAATGCTTCACGTGGGTCACGCGCTCTTCAAGATACTTGCTCATCGGTCTCTCGGTCTCTCAAGCTCGCGTCGTCAGGCCGCCGCCGGGTCGGACGCCCCGAACACGGCTTCGAGCTTGCCCGACGCCCCGTCCCAGACGGCGGCGTCCGCGGGCGGCTCGCCTTTCTCGGTCACGTTCGGCCAGACGGCCGCGTATTTCGCGTTGAGCGCGATCCAGCCTTGCAGGTTCGGCTCGGTGTCGGCCTTGATGGCCTCCGCCGGGCATTCGGGTTCGCACACGCCGCAGTCGATGCATTCGTCGGGCGCGATCACCAGCATGGTCTCGCCCATGTAGAAGCAGTCCACAGGACACACCTCCACACAATCCATATACTTACACCGAATGCAATTTTCGGTGACGACATACGTCATCGCGCGCCGCTTTCCAATGGGGATGAACGCAGATCGGTTCCGCTCACAGCGCGCGGAACACGTCCTGGCCCTCCAGGTTGATGGCGAGGCCCTGCAGGCCGTCGGCCGAAAGTTCGCCGCCCATGGCCTTCAGGCTCTCCTCGCGGATGAGCGACATCAGGCCCCGGCGCAGGGCCAGGAACTCCGACGACATGGTCATGGCCGGCAGGCGCGGGCGGGGCAGCGGCACCGTGATCTCGGCTTTGATCTCGCCCGGCCGCGCGGTCATCACGTAGATGCGGTCCGACAGGAAGATCGCCTCGTCGAGATCGTGGGTCACGAACAGCACCGAGATCTTCAGCCGCTGCCACATGTTGGTGAGGATCTGCTGCATGATCAGCCGGGTCTGGGCGTCGAGCGCGCCGAAGGGCTCGTCGAGCAGCAGGATGCGTGGGCCGGTGGCGAGCGCCCGGACGATGCCGACGCGCTGCTTCATGCCGCCCGACAGCCGGTCTGGGTAGTGGTTTTCGAAGGGGGTGAGCCCCGCGAGCCCCAGCAGCGTGCGCGCCGCCCGCGAGCGTTCCGCGCGGCCCATGCCCTTCATCTTCAGCCCGAACTCGACGTTCTCCCGCACGGTCTTCCACGGGAACAGCGAGTACTGCTGGAAGATCATGCCGCGATCGGCGCTGGGGCCCGTGATGGGCTCGCCGTCGACCGTGACGATCCCGCGCGTGGGCTTGAGGAAGCCGGCGAGGGCGTTCAGCAGCGTGGACTTGCCGCAGCCGGACGGGCCGATGATCGAGACGAACTCGCCGGGCTCCACCGTAAGGTCGACGCTGGAGACGGCGTCGGTCGCGCCGTCGGCGGTGTCGTAGGTCAGGCCGAAGCCGCGGACCTCCACGCGTCCCTTGGTGGTCTTCGGCGGCGCGTAGGCGGGCGCCGCGTCCGCGCTCGGCAGGAAGGCTGCGGCGGTCATCGCGCGCTCCATGGCATCAGGAGGCGGCCGACCAGCCGGATCGCCCAGCTCGAGGCGAGGCCGAGCACGCCGATCGCGAGCATGCCGAGCGCGATGTCGGAGTACTGAACCAGGCTGTAGGCCTCCCACGTGAAGTACCCGATGCCGAACTGGCCGGAGATCATCTCCGCCGCGATCAGCGACACCCAGGCGACGCCCATGCCGACGGTGAGGCCGGTGAAGATCTGGGGCAGGGTCGCCGGCAGGTAGACCTCCCGGAAGGTGGCGGCTTCGGTCGCGCCCAGGCAGCGGGCGGCGCGCACCAGCACGGGATCGACGGTCGCCATGCCGTGCAGGGTGTTGAGCAGGATGGGGAAGAACGAACCGAGGAAGGTGATGAACACGATCGACTGCTCGTTGGTCGGCCACAGCATGATCGCCATCGGCACCCAGGCGATGGCGGGGATCGGCCGCAGCACCTCGGTCACCGGGAAGACGATCTCGCTGAGAAGCTTGAAGCGTCCCATCATCAGGCCGAGCGGCACGGCGATGGCCGCCGCCAAGAGGAAGCCGTAGAGGATGCGCCGGCAGCTGATGGCGACGTGCTGGAAGAAGGTGGACGTCGCGAAGGCGGTCCGCGCGCTCTCCAGCACGTCGGCTGGGGACGGCACGTTCATGAAGCGGACGTAGAGGTTCACCCGGTAGGTGGTGAGCAGGTGCCAGGCCAGCACGAAGGCCGCGACCGAGAGCGCGCCGACGAGCACGGCGCGAATCTCGCCGCGGTGGCGGCGGACCATGCGAAGGAGGGGGGCCGGCCGCGGCGTCGTGGTGGCCGGGGCCGGGGCGGCCGTCACGCGAGCCGCCGGGGGAGGCGTCTCGCGGGACGATGGGAGCGCGGCGGTCTGCATGCGCCTCAACCCGCGGTCGCGGCGGTCAGCGCGTCTTCGAACGGCGCGACTTTGCCGCCGGACGTCGTGGCGAAGGCCTCGGCGTCCTGCTTCAGCATGAACGGGGTGACGCCCGCCTTCGGGTCGATCACGTAGAACGCCTTGTCGGCGAACAGCTTGATGCCCCGGGCGGCGTCGAACACGTAGGCGACGTTCATCGCCGTGCCCTTGGTCTGCATGTCGCGGTAGGCCGCGAGGGTGCAGGAGGCGCTGGAGAAGGCGAGAATGTCGCCGTCCTTCACCCAGATCTCTCCGGCTTTCCGCGGCTCCGTGATCGGCTTCTTGCAGAAGGCGTCTTCGCCGGTCACCTCGTAGTTCGCGGTGCTCGCAACGGCCGCGTCGTAGTCGAGGCCGCGGGCCTTGAAGGCGGCGCGGAGGTAGCCGTCATTGACCCAGGGGTCGACGTCGAACGGCGTCTTGATGCGGTCGAGGCTTTGCAGGACCTTCACGTCCTCCTTGGCGGCCGCGATCAGCGGCGCCTTGAGCGTGGGGTCGAGCGTCATGATGCCGCCCGGGCCGAGGAAGATGTAGACGACCTCCTTGTCGGTCCCGGTCCACTCAGAGATCTTCTCAGCGGCGCGCTTCGGATCGCTCTTCACCCACTCGTTGGCGTCGAGCACCGCCTGCAGATAGGCGTTGACGATCTCCGGGTACTTCTCGGCGAAGTCGGTGCGGGCGACCACGCCGTGCCAGGTCGGCAGATTGGTCTGCACGCCGTCGAACACCTTGCGGGCGAAGCCGCGGAACGGCAGCAACTCGGCGAAGGGCACGAAGTCGGCGTGCGCGTCGATCTTCTGCTCCTTCAGATTGGTGGAGCCGACCTCGGGGCTCTGGCTCACCAGCGTGAAGAAGTCCTTCGGCATCTTGGCGTCCTGCATCGCCTTCAGCAGCATGCCGTGGGCGGCGGAGCCGAAGGGGACGCTGACGACCTTCCCCTTGAGGTCCTGCAGCGCGAAGTAGGGCGAGTCCTTGTGGACCACGACCCCGTTGCCGGAGCCGTCGAGGTTGTAGGCCGCGACCGAGATGAGCTGGGTCTTGCTCTCGGGATTGGATTGGAAGGTGTAGCCGTTCACGACGAGCGGGTAGTCGCCCATGGCGCCGAACTGCAGCTTGCCGGCCATCATGCCGTTGGTGACCGGCGGTCCGGAGGTGAAGTTCTGCCAGTCGAGCTTGATGTCGAGGCCGGCGTACTTGCCGTCCTTCGGCAGATGCTTCTCGATCAGCTTGAGCTGGCGAAGCACGACGCCGGTGGTGACGGTGTTGGTCGTGGTGTCCTGCGTGCCGATGCCGACGACGAGCGTTTCGGCGGAGGCGGGCGCGGCGAGGCTGACGCTCGCCGCGAGCAGCGCGGCGAGCGAGGCCGCCGGGCGGGAGTGGGTCGGGAAGGCCATGGCTCACCTCGTTGGAAGCTGGGGTCATCCGCCGGGGCGTCCCGACACAGGGATGATCCAGCCCGAGGCCGCCAAGGATCAAACGGAGATGGCCGATCGCGGTTGATTAGTTGCCAAGAAAGAGGGCCAGCCTAAAAACGTGGCGCCTTGCAAGATCGGGGCGCGCCGGTGGGGCAGGGCGCTGGCGCGTCTGTAGCCCGGCAGTCGTCGCCGGGGCGGGCGAGGCGTTCCAGGACGAAGACAGGACCGCTTGTCGCGGCCCGACGGGACAGCGGCGCGGCGTCGAAGCGCTCCGCCCCTGCGATCTCCGGCGAGATCAGGCGTCGCCGCCGCTCTTCATCTGCGCCAGGACGTCGGGCTTGCGCAGCACGATCTGCGAGCGACGGACCTCCAGCACGCCTTGAGCGCTCATGCGCTTCAGGCTGATCGTGATCCACTGCCGCGTGGCCCCGACCATGTGGGCGAGGTCGGCGTGGGTGAAGGCGGCCGCGATCGTGACGCCGCCGCCCTCCTCCTCGACGCCATAGAGGTCGGCGAGGTGCAGCAGGAGGTGCGCCAGACGTTCGGTGATCGAGCGGGTGCCGAGCATCTGCGCCAGCGCGGAGTAGCACTTGCCCTTGAACGCGACGCCCTCGATGACGTTGACGGCGAGCGTCGGGATCTGCGTGACGAGCTCTTTCAGCGTGCGGCCGGGCAGGTGCAGCACGGAGCTGTTGCTGGCGGCCATGCCGGACCAGCAGTGCTGGCCGGCGCCGAACACCTCGGGACCGCCGACGAAATTGCCGGGGTACCAGTAGGCCAAAGTAATCTCGCGACCCGTGGGGGCAGCGTAGAACACGCGGATGCGTCCGGTCTCGATCAGCCAAATGCCGTCGTGCGGCGTTTCCTGGGTGAACAGCGTCGCGCCGCGGTAGAGCACCCTGCGACGGGCGCGCTCCATCACCAGCGCGGTCTCGCGCTCCGTCAGCCCATGGAGCATCGGCTTGGGGCCGCGCTCCGGGGCCTCGCTGTCGGCGAGCAGAAGCGCGGACGCGCGCGCCTGCTCAGCAGCCGCCTGCGGGCGGAGCTGGGGCGGCCAGGCCAGAGGGGCTGTCTGCTGCATCGCGGATCTCCCGACATCGCAGGTGGTGCGATGCAGCAGAGCATAGGATTGTTTTGATTCCAATCAGCTGCGGCGCGAGGCGCGGCTTCGTGACCGTCCCGACGCGAAAAAGCCGCCGGAGGGGCGCTCCGACGGCTGTCTCATTCCAAGCGTCGCTTCGCGTGGGATCAGGCCGCCTGGCAGCGCGTGATCGCCCAGCGGATCAGCTTGCGGACATCCGGATCCGGATCGTCCATCGCGCGCTCCAGCCAGGGCAGCGCGGCGGGAGCGGCGATCTCGCCGAGGGCCGCGGCGGATTCCTTGCGCAGGTTGGGGATCTCGCTGTCGAGGCCCCTGGCCAGCGGCTCGACCGCGCTCTCCGCCCGCAGCCGTCCGAGCGCGTTCGCCGCCTTTACGCGGACCTGCCAGGCCTCGTCGGAGAGGGCGCCGATGAGCGCGGTCGTCGCTTCCGGCAGCCGGATCTTGGCGGAGACGATCGCCGCCTCCTCGCGCACCTGCCAGTGCGGATCGGCGAGCCCCGCCACCAGCGTCGTCGCGCCCGGTCCGCCCGGCCGCACGAACACCAACGCGGCCATGGTCGCCCGGCGCACCGACGGGTCTGGGTCGGAGGCGGTCGCGATCAGCGCGGGCATGGCCTCCTCGGCCTTCAGCCAGCCGATGACGCCGAGCCCTTCGCGGCGGACCTCGGGGGAGGGGTTGCGTATCGCCTTGAGCGCCGCGGCCAGCGCGTCCGGCAGGGTGAGCTCGCGGAGGGCCCGAAGCGCCGCCGCCTGCACGAAGGGGTCGGAGTGCTCCGCGCGCTCGATCAGCAGAGGGCCGCAGGCGGGCTCCTTCTTGTCGGCGAGCGTCTCGGCCGCCGCGTGGCGCACCGCGTCGTCGGGGTCTTCGAGCGAGCCCACGAGGCCCTCGACGACCTCGGGACCGTCGTGTTCGTCGAGCGCCTTGGCCGCGGCGGCGCGCACCTGCGCGTCGGGGTCGCCGAGACCCTTCAGCAACAGCACGGTCGCTTCCGGGCCCACCTGCTCGGCGAGCTCCATCATGGCGACCCGCCGGACGCCGGCGTCGGGATCGGAGCAGCGCTCCCGGAGGTCGTCGAGATCGTCGTCGAAGGCGTCGAACACGGGCATGGATTGGAACTCCGGTGGTTCCGCGAAGCTCTCGGCCGTCATGCCCGCCGAAGCCGGGTATCCACGACTGCGACGCCGAACGCCGCGCCGGCCAAGTCGTGGATACCCGCCTTGCGGGCGGGTATGACGAAACGCTTCAGCGCAGCAGGTAGGGGATGTTGACCTTGACTGCGCCGGTCGGGCAGTCGGCTTCGCAGGGCATGCAGTACCAGCACTCGTCGTACTTCATGAACGCCTTCTTCCGACCCTCGTCGATCGCGAGGATGTCGAGCGGGCACACGTCCACGCAGACGGTGCAGCCCTTCTCGGCGATGCACAGGGCGTCGTCGATGACGACTGCGGCGCTTTTGGCCTGGGTGATGATCGGCATGGGTCTCGTCCTTACTCGGCCGCGGCCGGCGTCTTGACGCGGAGCTGGTGGTAGGCGGCCATCTCGTCGGCCTCGACGGCGACGACGTAGGGGTCGACCTCGCGCTTGGCGTGGGCCATCCGGCCCGCATCGTCCTTGTAGAGGACGGTGTGGCAGAACCACTCCTCGTCGTTGGTCTCGGGATGGTCGACGCGGAGGTGGTAGAAGCCCCAGCGGCTTTCGGTGCGGTAGAGCGAGGCCGCGGCGGCCATATCGGCGCAGTCCAGGATCGTCTGCATCTCGAGCGCGCGCAGCAGCTCATGCGGGTCGCGGGCGCAGAGCTCGGACAGGTCGTCGCGGATCTCCGCGAAACGGCGCTGCGCGATCTCCATCTTCGCCGTGACCTTCGGCGGCTCAAGGTAGTCGTTCACGAGCCGGCGGGTCTTGAACTCCATCTCGTGCGGCGTCAGCCCGTCTTCGCGTCGGGTCGGCGCCAGCACGCGCTCCCGCTCGGCGGCGAGATAGCCCTCGTCGTAGTCGGCGAGCTGGACGTTCGCGCAGTACTCGGCGGCGTCGCGGCCCGCGATGCCGCCGTTCACGAAGGCGCCGAGCATGTAGTTGTGGGGGACGCTCGCCATGTCGCCGACGGCGTAGAGGCCGGGGATGGTGGTGCGGGCGTTTTCGTCGACCCAAACGCCCGAGGCTGAGTGGCCCGAGCAGAAGCCGATCTCGGAGATGTGCATCTCCACAGGCCGCTTGCGGTAGTCGTTCCCGCGACGCTCATGGAAGCGGCCGCGCGAGGGCCGCTCGTTGGTGTGGAGGATGGTCTCGATCTCGGAGATGGTCTCCTCGGCGAGGTGGTCCATCTTAAGGTAGACCGGGCCGTTGCCGCTCTGCAGCTCGCGCCAGAACTCCAGCATCATCTGGCCCGACCAGTAGTCGCACTCGATGAAGCGGTCGCCCTTGTTGTTGGCGGTGTAGCCACCGAACGGACCCGTGACGTAGGCGCAGGACGGGCCGTTGTAGTCTTTGATCAGCGGGTTGATCTGGTAGCACTCGAGGTTCGCGAGCTGGGCGCCGGCGTGATAGGCCATGGCGTAGCCGTCGCCGCAGTTGGCGGCGTTCTCGTAGGTGCCGAACATGTAGCCGGAGGCCGGGAGGCCGAGGCGGCCGGCGGCGCCGCAGGCGAGCACCACCGCTTTGGCCTTCACCACCAGGAACTCGGAGGTGCGGGTGTTGACGCCGACCGCGCCGGCGATGCGGCCGTCCGGAGCCTTGAGGAGCCGGGTCGCCATGTAGCGGTTGGTCACCGCCACCTGCAGGCGGCGGAGCTGGCGGTACAGCACCTTCTTGACGTTGTGGCCTTCCGGCATGGGCAGCACATAGGTCCCCATGTGGTGGACCTTGCGCATGTTGTATTCGCCGGAGCCGTCCTTCTCGAACTTCACCCCGAGCTTGTCGAGGTACTGGATCATCGGGAAGGAGCCGGTGGCGTAGGCCATCACCGCCTTCTGGTTGACGATGCCGTCGTTCGCGACGGTGATCTCCTTCACGTACTGCTCGGGGGTGGCGTAGCCCGGGACGACCGCGTTGTTCAGGCCGTCCATGCCCATGGAGATCGCGCCGGAGCGCTTCACGTTGGCCTTCTCCATCAGCACGACCTTGAGGCCGGGGTTCGCCTCCTTGGCCTTGATGGCGGCCATGGGCCCGCCGGTGCCGCCGCCGATGACCAGAATGTCGGCCTCGATGATCTCGGTCTTGGTGTCGGTCATGGGGCGTCTCGTCTGTCTGGTGAGGGCGTGGCGGTCTCAGGCGGCGCGGGCGGGCGCAGGCGCCGCGGCGTCGCCGGCGGCCAGCCGACGGATGTAGGTCCAAGGGTAGATCCCGCGGTCGTGACCGTCGGAGAAGCTGAGATGCGCGGCGTAGCCGCCGATCAGCTTCACGTCGGTCGCGGCGACGGCTTCGAAGCGCGCGGGGAAGCGATCCTCGATCCGGGCGCGGGTGCACCAGGCGCAACGGCAGTTCAGGCGCAGCGTCTCGGCGGCGACGATCGCCTCCGCGCCGTCGCGGAAGGTCAGCCGCAGATCGAGCCCGCCACGCGCGACGGTCACGGCCTCCGGCGCATCGGCCGGGTCGAAGGGCGGCGGCGCGACCAGCGCGGCGAGGCCGTGATCCATGGGAGTTCGCTCCTGAACGCGATGTCCTTGATGTCAGGAGACAGGAGGGGGTGATCGCGCGACAGCAATTAGTTGCCGCATCGGCCCGTTTGGCAGGGGGCGCGGGCGGAGAGGCGCCGGGAGGGCCTTCCCGTCGCGCCGTCTGTCATGGCCGATCGCCACGAACGGCTGTTCAGCCGGCGCACAGGGCGGGCTAAGGTCCGCCCCAACGCGTCAAGAACCGCCAAGGGAGAACGGCATGCGTCAGATCGGTCATTTCATCGGAGGCCGTCGCGTCGAGGGGACGAGCGGGTGCTTCGCCGACGTCTTTCATCCCAGCACCGGCGACGTGCAGGCCCAGGTGGCGTTGGCGAGCGCCGCCGAGGTGCGCGCGGCGGTCGAGAACGCCAAGGAGGCCCAACGCGGATGGGCCGCCCAGAACCCGCAGAAGCGCGCGCGGGTGATGATGAGGTTCCTGGAGCTCGTGCGCGACGAGTACGACGCTCTGGCCGAGCTGCTCGCGAGCGAGCATGGCAAGACCGTGCCGGACGCCAAGGGCGACATCCAACGCGGCCTCGAGGTCGTGGAGTTCGCGATCGGCGCGCCGCACCTGCTCAAGGGCGAGTTCACCGACAGCGCCGGCACGGGGATTGACGTCTACTCCCTGCGCCAGCCGCTCGGCGTCGTCGCCGGCATCACGCCGTTCAACTTCCCGGCGATGATCCCGCTGTGGAAAGCCGCGCCCGCGCTCGCATGCGGCAACGCCTTCATCCTGAAGCCCTCCGAACGCGATCCCTCCGTCCCCATGCGGATCGCGGAGCTGTTCGTCGAGGCCGGGCTGCCGGCCGGCGTGCTGAACGTCGTCAACGGCGACAAGGCGGCGGTCGACGCCATTCTGGACGATCACGACATCAAGGCGGTGGGCTTCGTCGGCTCGTCGGCGATCGCGGAGTACATCTATGTCCGCGCCGCGCAGACGGGGAAGCGCGCGCAGTGCTTCGGCGGCGCCAAGAACCACATGATCGTCATGCCGGACGCCGACCTCGACCAGGCGGTCGACGCGCTGATCGGCGCCGGCTACGGCTCGGCCGGCGAGCGCTGCATGGCGATCTCGGTCGCGGTGCCGGTGGGCGAGAAGACCGCTGATGCGCTTATGGAGCGGCTGGTTCCGCGGGTGGAGTCGCTCAAGATCGGCCCCTCGACGGACGGATCGGCCGACTACGGCCCGCTCGTGACCCGCGAGGCGGTTGAGCGCGTCACGGCCTATGTGGAGAAGGGCGTGGCGGAAGGCGCCGAACTCGCCGTCGACGGCCGCGGCTTCAAGCTGCAAGGCTACGAGAACGGCTTCTATCTCGGTGGTTGCCTGTTCGACCGCGTGACGCCGGAGATGACGATCTACAAGGAGGAGATCTTCGGTCCCGTGCTCTCGGTGGTCCGCGCCAAGGACTACGAGGAGGCGCTGGCGCTGCCGACCACGCACTCCTACGGCAACGGCGTTGCGATCTTCACCCGCGACGGCGACGCCGCCCGCGACTTCGCGGCGCGGGTCGAGGTCGGCATGGTCGGCGTCAATGTGCCGATCCCGGTGCCGATCGCCTATCACACCTTCGGCGGCTGGAAGCGCTCGGGGATGGGCGACCTCAACCAGCACGGCCCGGACGCGTTCCGGTTCTACACCAAGACCAAGACCGTCACGTCGCGCTGGCCGAGCGGCATCAAGACCGGCGCGGAGTTCTCGATCCCGACGATGAAGTGAGCGGTGCCGTAGCCGGCTCGTCGTATGGCGAGCCGTGTCTTCTTTCCTGCGGCGGCTAACCCGCCGCAGGCGCCAGCGGCGTCTTGAAGATTTGGTTGCGCATGAGGTAGCTCGCGCCGTGGCGCCAGGACTCGTGGTTGTTGCCGCGGATGTCGACGCTGCCCTTGCGCACGACCGCGCCGGTCTTCACGTCGCGGATCTCGACGTTGATGTTCAGGATGAG
Organism: Methylopila sp. Yamaguchi; assembly: GCF_002897035.1. Lineage (GTDB taxonomy): Bacteria > Pseudomonadota > Alphaproteobacteria > Rhizobiales > Methylopilaceae > Methylopila. Next base: position 243,425 of record NZ_BAUX01000002.1, on the reverse strand, counting down.
GTTCGAGACCTTCTGGACGTAGCCCATCAGCGCGTAGTCCGCGCCGAGCGACTTGGCGATCTCGGCCGGGCAGTCGCCGCAGGTCCGCAGCACCTGCGCCTCGACCTGGGCCTTGGCGGGCGCCGTGTCCACCACCTCCAGCTTCTGGGCCTTAAGAAAGGCTCGGATTTGGTCCGTCACCTCCGCGATTCGCTGGGCCTCGTCGGCGCGCGGGCCGTTGAGGTCGCCTTCGGTGCTGGTGTCGTAGAGTTCGAAGTCGAAGGCGGCGACCTTCGGCGGGCCAGCTGTGGCGGCCGCGGTTGAGCTGGCGAGCAAGACCGCGGCGAGCAGGGCGCTCGTGCGCATGTGGATCTCCCGGGTTCAAGGGGCGTCTTCCGCACCCTCGATTGGAGAACCCGCGCCTGCGGCGTTCTGTTCCCTCCGCCGCTCAGGGCGCGACGGTGTCCGCCATCTGGGCACCGCGGGCGCCAAGGGGGCGCGGTCGCCCCGTCGTGCTGTCCACCGCGGTCTGGTGCTCGATCTCGGCGTTGAGCTCGCCGCCGAGCAACACCACGATGGCCGACATCCAGATCCAGGTCATGAAGCCGATGGCGGCGCCGAGCGAACCGTAGGTCTCGTTGTAGGTCGCGATGTTCTCCGCGTACCAGGAGAAGGCGAGCGAACCGGCGATCCAGAGCGCTGAGGCGAGCAGGGAGCCCGGCGTGATCCAACGCCATTTCGCGGGACTGCGGCTGGGCCCGAAGCGGTAGAGCGCCGACAAACCGAGGATCACCACCAGTAGCAGAGCGGGCCACCGGCCGAGCGAGAGCAGCGGCTCCACGCCGCCGAGGCCGACGTAGGACAGCACGATCGGGAGCACCACGACGGCGTTGAAGGCCAGCAGGACGAACACCAGCGCGCCGGCAGTAAACAGCAGCGACAGCAGGTTGAGCATCACGAAGGAGCGCTTCTCGCGCTCGTCGTAGACAACGTTGAGAGCGTCGAACATGGCCTTCATGCCGGCGTTCGCGCTCCACAACGCCACGACCAGACCGAAGGCGAAGGCGAAGCCCAGCGCGCCGTCGCTCTTCGTCACGATCCGCGCCACCTGTTCGCGCACGAAGCCGAGCGAGGACGCCGGCACCACGCCGGCGAAGGCGTCGAGATGACCGTCCAGCGTCGCGAGATCGGCGGTCAGGCCGTAGAGCGACACCAGCGCCACGATCGCGGGGAAAAGGGCGAGCAGAGCGTAGAACGTCACGCCCGCGGCGACCGCGAGGAGCCGGTCCTCGGTCATCTGCTGGTAGACCCGAAGAGCGATTTCCTTCCAGCCCTGGGGCGGGATGCGGGTCGGCGCGTCGGCCGTCTTGCCGCGCGGATCGGCCGAGCCGCGCGTTTCAGTCCGCCCGGCCGGCGCGTTCGCGGGCTCCTCCAGCGGCAGCCGCCCGGAGTGGGCGGGGACCGTTGCGCGGCGAGCGAGGGGCGGGGCGAGGTGCGGCCATTGCGCCATTGCCGCGCGCGCGACGGCCCCGATCGCCACCAGCGCAGCCCCCGCCGCCACCATGTCGGCGCCTGCGCCGCGTCCGCCCGTTTTCGCCATATCGCCCTCTTTTCGTCACGATCTCCAAACGCGCGCGAGGGCTTTCGGTTTCGCGACGCTGCGCCGCAGCGAAGGCGCTTCGCAATGCCGTGAAAGCGGCCGTCGGAGGGTTTCGCGCCCCTGGCCGGGATGACAGGTTGGTCGCCCGATCATCATCAGCGCGTTTGGAAAAGCCATTTGACGTCCGGACACTCGACCTTTCCGGCGGTCGTGCTCGCGTGCGCCGTCGCCGCGAGCTCGCCCGCCGCGGCTCAGCACAGCTGGCTCGCCGACTGGGCGTCGCAAAAGCAGGACGCCATCGCCGCGCCGGCCGAGACGAATCCCTTCGTGGATCCGACCCCGCTGTCCTTCTCCAGGATCGAGCTTCGCCGATCGTCCCGGTCGGAGCGCGCGCTCCAGGACGCCACGACCCGAGCCTATGAGCGTCTGATCGGGGCGAACACGTCGCGCAGCCTGCTCTGGACCGGCGTTGAGACCGCGAACCCGCTGACGAGGTCCGAGGACTATCGCTGGAACGCCCTGCAGGATCAGAATCTGTTCGAGGCGACGGTCCGCCGCGCGGTGACCGACGAATTGCAGGCGCTCGGGCTGACGAACGTGCGCCTCGGCCTGGCCAACCACGACATCGACCTCGACCGCCCGGAGAGTTGGGCGGAGCACGACGCGCTCATCGGCGACTTCGTTGGCGCCGGGATCAACGTCAGCCTGGACATGCATCATTTCGGGGTCGAGGACCGCTTCCGCACGCTGGGACCCGACGGCCGCACAGATCCGCGCGCGAGCTATTACCTGCATCCCGAATGGCCGGATTACTTCGCCCGGTTCGCCGGCGCCGCCTTCGCGCGCTACGGCGGCGCGATCAAGGCGGTGACGCTGGTGAACGAACCGGAGACCACCATCGGCTTCAACAGCGAGATGTGGCACGGCGGCTTTCCTGGCTGGGGATCGGCCGAGCATGACGTGATCTATGTCGAGCGCGCGTTCCAGGTGGCCATCGGCGCCGTCAAGGCGCGGATCGCCATCGAGGCCGAACGCCGCCGCCGGCCGCAGGACGTGGTGTTCATGCACACAGAGGCGGTGGTGACGAAGCCCAGCCGGGTGGCCTTCGACCGCGTCGTCCGCTTTTTCCCGAGCGACCTCATACTCGGTCACCGCTGGCTGATGGAGGCCGATCTCGTCCGCTTCGCCGCGGCGGCTCCGTCACGGCTCATCGCGGTCGCGCGGCTGAAACCCGAGACGTCGCACACCGCGCTCGATTGGCTGGCGCTTCACTACGTCGGAGCGGAGGAAGACCCGGTCGCGCAGGCCCGCGCGCGGGACCGTCTCGTCGAGCGGCTGCGCCTTCTCCGCGAGCTTCACGATGACTTGCGGCGCGCGTTCGGCAAGACGATGACGTCGGAGACGGTGTTCGCGGCGGACTACTACGCGCACAACGAGGACGCTGGGGCTGCGAGCGGCGCCTGGCTGTCGCCCGAGCCGCAGCTCTACGCCGCGCAGGTGCAATCCGGCGAACGGGTCGGGCTCTATCCCCTGCTGATGGCCTACTACGACCGCTACCGGCTGCCGATGATGATCGGCGAGACGGGCACGCCCTATTACAGCTACGGCGCGCGCTGGCATCAGCAGATGCTGCTCGAATGCGCGGCCGCGATGGAGCAGGGCGTGCCGCTGCTCGGCTACACGCTCTATCCCCTCTTGGACACCTGGGGCTGGGAGATGGGGCTGTCGCAGCCGAGGGCCGCCGCCGTGCACAATCCGTCAGGGGTGCTCGACCTCGACCGGAAGCCGAGGCCTTTCATGGAGGCGCTGATCGCGGCGCTCAGCACCCAGACCGCCGCGGCCCGGATCGATGCCACGTCCGACGTCCGATAGGCGCTCTCAGGCGCCCTCGGCCCGAGGAACCAAGGCCAGTCCCGGGCCCTGACCGGCGGCGTGGCGGTTGCGGCCGCCGGCCTTAGCCGCATAGAGCGCCTCGTCGGCGGTCCGCACGAACATCTCGGGGGTGAGCGCGCCGCGCCGCGTCGGCGACGACGAGGCGCTGCCGATGCTGACGGTCGCCACGCCGCCCGGCGCCCCGCCGTGCGCGATCCTGAGGTCCCGCACGCTCGACAGGATGCGGGCGGCGACCGACGCCGCGCCGTCCGCGCCGGTGTTCGGCAGGATCACGGCGAACTCCTCGCCACCGTAGCGCGCGGCGACGTCGCCCGGCCTGTTGGCGCAGGCGCGGATCGCGGCGCCGATCCGACGCAGCGCGTCGTCGCCCGCCAAATGGCCGAAGTTGTCGTTGAACGATTTGAAGTGATCCACGTCGATCAGCAGCGTGGACAGCGGAGCGCCGTCACGTTCCGCCCGGGCGCAGGCGGCCTTCATCTCATCGTCGAACCGCCGGCGGTTCGCGAGGCCCGTCAGCCCGTCCTCGTCCGCAAGTGACTGGAGACGCCCTTGCGCGGCGGACAGCCGTTCGGCGGTCTCGTTAAGCGTCGCTCCGAGCACGCGGATCTCGGCCGGCTGGACGGCTCCGATGCGCGTCCGGGCGGTGAGATCGCCCGCGCCGATCTGCTCGGCCGCGCCCGTCAACATGCGGATCGGACGGGCGAGCGTCCAGTATCCCAGCCCCCATGCGGCGAGCAGGGCGACAAGCGCGACGAAGAGCGCGATCGCAAGACGCTTCGCTGCGATCGCCGCGGCGTCTTTCAGGACGGCGTCCAAAGGCGCGCCGACGACGACGACTGGCCGGGACAGCCCCTGGATGCGGAGAGGCGCGAAGCCGACGATCTCGTCGACGCCGTTGAGCCCGCGAACCTCGGCCGATCCTTCGTAGCGCGCCCCGACGAGGGCCGTGAGCAAAGGATGGCCCTCGACCGACGCGTTGATGAGGCGACGAAGCGCGCCGGAGCCGGCGACGACCTTCCCGTCGCGCGCGTCGATGACGGACACGCTGCGGGCGCCGCCCTGATCCGACTGGTCCGCAAGATCGCTCATCGCGCCGAGATCGATCGACGCGAACAGCATCCCGTCCACGGCCGCGCCGTCCTTGGCCGTGGGCGTCGCCACGGCGATCGTCGGGCGTCCGGTGACGCGGCCCACCACCAAGCGGCCGATCAGCGTGTCGCCCGGGCGTCCGCTCAACGCCCGAGCGAGCAGTTCGACATCCGTAAAGCGGACACGTTTGTCCAGCCTGCTGTGGCAAACGACGTCGCCGCTCCGGTCGACCACGCCGATCGTCATGAACTGCTTGTTGCGGTCGGCGGCTCTGGCGACAAGTCCGCCGCATTCGGCCGGACCGGCGGCGTCGATGCCGGCGAGCGTGGACAGCGTCGAGAGCAGCACGACGGCGTCGTCGAAAACCTGGGACTGTCGTTCGGCGACGAGACGCGCGGTGGCGCGCACATCGTCCGCGGCGCGCTCGATGGCGAGCCGGCGATCGTCGATCGCCCCTGCGATGAGCAGGGCCAGCAGAGGCAGGACCGCGCCAGTGACCAGAACGATCAGTCTGGAGCGAATGCCGAAAACGGACAGGATGTGCTGCAGGCGCACCGGCGATCTCTCGTGACGTTTCGATATAGACCGGGACCGTTCGCCGTTTTCTTAACGGGCTTGGGCGCAAACCGACGCGGCGCGCCGCAGCGCTCCGGGCGGCGCAGCGCGGACAAGCTTCACCGTTCGTTAAAGATTCTAGGAAAACTTCGGGCTTGGTTCTCAGCCCCGGTTGGGACTGGAGCCGGCCGTGGGCGTGTTGTGTCCGCGGCTCGCGTCTCTCCGTTGGCCGCGCTGTGCGGCCGCGTAGCACGGAGCTTGTCATGGCCGCCTCGTCGCGCCGCAATCCGCTTGTCGTCCTGATGCTTGCAGGCCTCGCCCTCGCGATCGCGGGCTGCTCCTCCGATCGCGCGCGGCGCGTGAAGACCGGGTCGGTGTCCTACGCGACGGTCAGCCTGATGAAGGAGCGCGACATGCCGCGGCAGGCTCCGATCCTGATCCGCGTGTTCAAGGAAGAGGGGGTCCTCGAGGTCTGGAAGCAGGAGAGGGCGGGGCACTACGGCCTTCTGCGCTCCTACGAGATCTGCAAGTTCTCGGGTAAGCTCGGTCCCAAGATCCGCGAAGGCGACCGCCAGGCGCCCGAGGGCTTCTACGAGATCTCCGCGAAGAGCCTGAACCCCTTCTCGCGCAACCATCTCGCCTTCGACGTCGGCTTCCCCAACGCCTTCGATCGCTCCCTCGGCCGCACCGGCAGCCATCTGATGGTGCACGGCGGCTGCAAGTCGGTCGGCTGCTACGCCATGACCCACAAGAACATGGAGGAGATCTACGGGCTCGTGCGCGAGGCGCTGCTGAGCGGCCAGACCAGCGTGCCGATCCAGGCGTTTCCGTTTCGCATGACCGAGAGCAACATGCTCCGGCACGCGGACAACCCGAACATGCCGTTCTGGGTCATGCTGAAGGAGGGCCACGACATGTTCGCGGCGACCGGTCGCCCGCCGCGGGTCGGCGCCTGTCCCGGCCGCTACGTGTTCGCGCCCGCCGGCCGCGCCCTCGACCCCTACGCCTGCGAGGCCCAGGCGAGCCTCGCCGCCGACCGGTTCGCCGCCGCCGACCGCTCCTATGCGGCGGAGCCGGCGTACTACGAGCCGCGCTAAAGCCTTACCCCCTCGGCGGCTGCGGCTTCGGCGGCGGCGCGTCCAGGACGTCGCGGATCCGGGCGGCGAGATCGGCGTAGGTGAACGGCTTGGTGATCAGCTCCACGCCGACGTCCAGCCGCCCGTGGTGCACGATCGCGTTGCGGGCGTAGCCGGTGGTGAACAGCACCTTCAGGTCGGGCCTCAGCGCACGGGCCTGCTTCGCGATCTGTTCGCCGTTCATGTCGCCGGGCAGCACGACGTCGGTGAACAGCAGGTCGACGCGGCTCTCCGGGCGGGCCAAGAGCCGCAGCGCCGACGATCCGTCGTAGGCCTCGAGCACGCGGTAGCCGAGTTCGCGGAGCACCTCGACCGAATACATCCGCACGTCGTCGTCGTCCTCCACCACGAGGACCGTCTCCGAGCGCGAGCCTTCAGGCACGATGGTCTCGGCGACCGCCGCCTCTTCCAGCGTCTCGCCCACGAGGCGAGGAAGATAGATCTTCACGGTCGTGCCTTCGCCGACCTCGGAATAGATCTTCACGTGTCCGCCGGACTGCTTCACGAAGCCGTAGACCATCGACAGCCCGAGCCCCGTGCCCTTGCCCACCTCCTTGGTGGTGAAGAAAGGCTCGAAGGCCTTGGCGAGGGTCTCCTTCGTCATGCCCGACCCGTTGTCGGACACGCTGAGCGCGACGTACTGGCCCACCGGCACTTCGAGGTGTTCGGCGGTGTAGGCCTTGTCGAGATGGGTGTTCGAGGTCTCGATGGTCAGCTTGCCGCCGTTCGGCATCGCGTCACGGGCGTTGACCGCCAGGTTGAGGATCGCCGCTTCGAGCTGGTTGGGGTCGGCCTCGACCCGCCACGCGCCCGCGCCTTGGACGGTCTCGAGATGGATCGTCTCGCCGAGCGTTCGCGCGAGCAGCTCCGCCATTCCGGTGACCAGCCGGTTGGCGTCGATCGGCTGAGGCGCGAGCGGCTGCCGGCGCGAAAAGGCGAGGAGCCGCTGCGTCAGCATCGCGGCGCGGTTCGCGCCTGTGGTGGCGTTCTCCGCCGCGCGGCGCAGGCGGCCAAACTCCTCCGGCAGGTTGCGCCTGAGGATCTCGAGGTTGCCCACCACGACCTGCAGCAGGTTGTTGAAGTCGTGGGCGACGCCGCCCGTGAGCTGGCCGAGCGACTCCATCTTCTGCGCCTGCCGCAGCGCGTCCTCCGCGGTCCGGCGCTCGGCGATCGCGGACGCGACGCGCGCTTCGAGCGTCTCGTTCAGCTCGCGCAGAGCCGCCTCGGCGGTCTTGAGATCGTGAATGTCGGTGCAGGTGCCGTACCAGCGGACAATCGCGCCCGTCGCGTCGCGCACGCACTGCGCGCGGCCGATGACCCAGCGGTACTGCCCGGACCGGTGCCGCAGCCGGTACTCGATGTAATAGGGCGCGCCCGTCTCGAGCGAATGTCGCCAAGTGGACCAAGTGCGCTCCTGGTCCTCGTGATGAAACATGCCGGTCCACGCCGCGCCGTCAGTGGAGCCGTACGGCGCGCCGGTGAACTCGTACCAGCGGTCGTTGAAGTAGTCGTGATAGCCGTCGGCCTGGGTCGACCAGATCATTTGGTCGATCGAGTTGGCGATCGCCTGGAAGCGCGCCTCGCTCGCGACGACGAGCTGCTCCGCGCGCGCCTGCTCGACCGCCGCCCAGGTGCGCTCCGCGGCGCCCGCGACGATCTCGACCTCCTCGTCGCTCCAGAACCGCGGCGCCGCGGCGTGGAGATAGAACACGGCGCGGGGGGCGCCGTCCTTGACCAGCGGCACGGCGATCATCCCCGGCGCGCCGAGGCGGTCAAAGGCCTGCTGGCCGCTCTGCGCGACCGCGTCCCCAGCGACGTCGTCGATGCGCAGGACGGCGCCCGACCGCAGCCTCTCAAGCAGCGGCTGGCCGAAGGCCGAAAGGTCGTGGCGGCCAGCGAGGCTCGGCATGACGCCGTCGGTCCAATCCTCGTCGATGACGAAGCCCCGCGCCTCGTCAACGATCTCGGCGTAGCCGGCGCGGCCGCCGCCCAGCTTCCGGCCCACCAGCTCGGCCGCGGCGCGCTTGACGCTGATCGGGTCGGAGTGGGCGCGCAGACGATCCGACAGCTCGACCAAGAAGTTGAGACGCATCTCGGTGAGCACGCGCCTGGTCTGCTCGCTGACGATGCAGAGGATGCCCGCGACGGCCCCGGCCTCGTCGCGCACCGCCTGGTAGGAGATGTCGAACCAGACGGTCTCGGGGCGCTTGCCGCGCTCGATGTAGAACGGGCGGTCCTCCGCGTGGAAGGTCTCGCCGGTTTCCCGCACGTTCCGCAGCAGGGGCTCGAGATCGTCCCAGAGCTCGCTCCAGTTCTCGCGCGCCGGCCGGGTGAGGGCGCGCGGGTGCTTGTCGCCGATCGTCGGGGCGTAAGCGTCGTTGTACAGCGCCAGGTAGTCGGGGCCCCAGAACAGCACGATCTGCGCCCGGGCCGACAGCATGAGTCCGACGGTCGTCCGGAGGCTCTGGGGCCATCCCCGCTGATCGCCCAACGGCGTCGCCGCGAGATCCATGCCCCTGAGCATGGTCGCGACCTCGCCGCCAAAACCGCGGAGAGGATCGGAAGCGAACGAGCCATCAGTCATCGGCGACGCGATCTTCAACGCGGAGGGAACAGCGACCGCAAACTAGGGGAGCAGGCCCGGAAGTCACGGGCTGAGCTTTACCGCGGGGGCAATGCGTCGCGCAGCTCCTTCAGCCAAGCGTCGGGCAGGCCGTCGGAGGGGGCGCGCCAATCGCCCCGCGGCGAGAGCGCCCCGCCGGACGAGATCTTCGGGCCGTTCGGGATCGCGCTGCGCTTGAACTGGCTGGTGGCGAAGAAACGCGTGATGAAGGCTTCCAGCCACCGAACGATCGTCGGGAGATCGTAGGCGTGCCGCTCCTCCTCCGGAAAGCCCGCCGGCCACGCCCCGCCCTCGACCTCGGCCCAGGCGCGCCAGGCGAGGAACGCGACCTTCGACGGCGGCAGGCCGTAGCGCAGGATGTGGAACAGGAAGAAGTCGTGCAGCTCGTAGGGGCCGATCTTGGACTGGGTGCTCTGGATCGCGCCCGAGGCGTCCGCCGGCACGAGCTCCGGCGAGATCTCGGTGCCGAGGATCGCTTGGAGCACCTCGGCCGTCGCGCCGCGAAACTCGCCGGCGCGGACCGTCCAGCGGATCAGGTGCTGGATCAGCGTCTTCGGCAGCCCGGCGTTGATCGCGTAGTGGCTCATGTGATCGCCGACGCCGTAGGTGCACCACCCCAGCGCGAGCTCCGACAGGTCGCCGGTGCCCACCACGAAGCCGTTGCGCTGGTTCGCCAGGCGGAACAGGTAGTCGGTGCGCAGGCCCGCCTGCACGTTCTCGAACGCGATGTCGTAGACCGGTTCGCCGCGGGCGAAGGGATGGTCCATGTCGGCCAGCATCTGCTTCGCCGCCGGGCGGATGTCGATCTCCTCCGCGACGACGCCGAGCGCGCGCATCAGGCTCCAGGCGTTGGCGCGGGTGTCCTCGCCGGTGGCGAAGCCCGGCATGGTGAAGCCGAGAATGGTCGTCCGCGGCAGGCCCATCAGGTCGCAGGCCTTGGCCGCCACGATCAACGCTTGCGTGGAATCGAGCCCGCCGGAGACGCCGATCACCATCGTCCGTCCCTTGGTCGCTTCGAACCGGCGGACGAGCCCGTGGACCTGGATGTTAAAGGCCTCGTAGCAGTCCTGATCGAGCCGGGCGGGCGTGTCCGGCACGTAGGGGAACCGCCGGAGCGGGCGCTTCAGCCCCAGGTCGGCGAAGCTTGGCTGGTGGCGAAACCGCACGGTGCGAAAGCCGGTCTCCGGATGGCCGGCGAAGGCGGCGGCGTCGTTGAAGGTGCCGAACCGCGCGCGCTCCAGCCGCAGCCGCTGCACGTCCACGTCGGCCACGATCAGCTGCGGCTCGCGCGCGAAGCGCTCGGACTGCGCGAGGAGCTCGCCGAGCTCGTGGATCGAGCCCTGTCCGTCCCAGGCGAGGTCGGTCGTGCTCTCGCCGGCGCCCGCGGCCGAATAGGCGTAGGCCGCCACGCAGCGCATGGATTGGGCGGCCGACAGCAGCGACCGATCGTCGGCCTTGCCGATCACGATGTTGGAGGCCGAGAGGTTGCACAGGATCAGCGCGCCGGCGAGAGCGCCGCGCGTCGAGGGCGGGGTCGGCGCCCAATAGTCCTCGCAGATCTCGACGTGAAACGTGAAGTCGGCCAGGTCTTCCGCGGCGAAAATGAGGTCCGCCCCGAACGGCGCGGTCTGCCCGGCGACCTCGACCGTGAGCCCGGCGAGGCCCGCCCCGGAGGCGAACCACCGCTTCTCGTAATACTCCCGGTAGTTCGGGAGGAAGGTTTTCGGCACGACGCCGAGGATCTTGCCGCGCGCGAGCGCCACCGCGCAGTTGTAGACGCGCCCGTTGCGCCGGATTGGCGCGCCGATCAGCGCCACGACGCCGAGCGCCTGCGTCTGCGCGGCGAGGGTCTCGATCGCCCGCTCCACGCCCTCGAGCAAAGCGTCCTGCAGCAGCAGGTCGTCGATCGCGTAGCTCGACAGCGCGAGCTCGGGGAAGATCAGCAGGTCGACGCCGTCGCCCGCCGCCCGCGTCATCGCTTGCAGGATCGCCGCGGCGTTGCGCTCCGGGTCCGCCACCGCGACCGCGGGCGTCGCGACGCCGACCCTGACGAAGCCATGCCGGTGAAGCGCGAAGAAATCCGGACGATGGGACGGCATGAGGCGACCTCTTCGGCGCTCGCCCGGTCTGGGGAACGGTCGCGCCGGACCCTAGGTCGCCGACCCGACGCCGTCAAAGCGGCGGCGAACTCGCGCATTGAGGGCGACGTTTTCGATGGCGTCGAGGCGCGCGGTGTTCTCTAGATCGCAAACTCGGACCATCAAACGAGGCGTAGCGCTGTGACCGCACCTGCAAGGCGCTGGCCGGCCTTCACGGCGGCGAGTCTTCTCGCCGCGACGTCCGTGCTGTGGTGGACGCTGATGTTGACTGCCGGAAGCGGCGGCCCGACGCTGGCGCTGCGTCGCGCCATCGGCGGAGCCCTCCACCTGCTCGCGTTTGGTTTGCCGTTGGCGTTCCTGACCGTGCTGGTCATGGCGACGGCCAGGTTCGGCATGCGGGCCTGGCCCATTTGGCTGCTGGCGCCCGTCGCTCTTTCGCCCGCGCTCTATGCGGCGCATCTTGCGATCGGCGTGTGAGCGGATGTCGAAGCCCCGGAGCGAATCCGCGCCAGGCTAGCGGGCAGGTGGCGGAGACGGAGGGATTCGAACCCTCGAGACCCGTTTCCAGGTCTGCTCATTTAGCAAACGAGTGCCTTCAGCCTCTCGGCCACGTCTCCGGCGCAGGGAGGGGTACACGCGTCGGATGGGCGGGTCAACGGGCCTGCGGCGCCGAAGAGACGGAGACGGGCGGGGGGTGTCGTCGGGCGGCGCGCCGCGAGGCGTGCGCGCGGGTCCGCGTCAGCCCTGCGCGAGCCATGCGCGGGCCGCGCGCTGGGCTTCGGCGACCTCGTCGGAGGTCATCTCGAGCGCGAGCTCCTTGCGCAGCCGTGCGGCCTCGGCGACGCCCTCGCGGGCCGCGAGGTTGAACCACTTGTGCGCGGCGACGCGGTCGGTCGGGACCGAACGTCCGACCGCGTACATCAGGCCGAGCTGGAAGAGCACGGTGCCGGTCGCGACGGCGCCGAGCGCGCCGCAGTCCACCGAGGAGATTTCATAACGGGCCATCTCTGCGAACCTTCGTCCTGTCGGCGGGCGCCAAGCTTTCAGCCGTCGCCTCGGGCGTTGATCTCCGGTTTGCTTTGCAGCGTCCGGCTTGATCGAAGGATCGCAGCAGATTTCTACAATGCTATTAAAAGTCGACGTAAATGAGAGTTCAATAAAGTGAAAACCGGACGTTAAATTAGAGAGTCATTCACCGTGAACGATGCTGAGGATCGAGCAATTTCGGCCGTCCGGCGGCCGCGACGCAAGGCGACGTCTTCAGGGATCGTGAACCACGCCGGACGATGACGCAGGCCGGCTCTTGTCGGCAAAAGGCGGGGTTGGCGCGGCGCGCGATTGAAGATTGGTTGAACGCGCGATCGCGCAGCCTCACGAAGAACGCTGCGCCGACGCGTTCGGCTTCCGGGAGAGTCGCATGTCCGCCCTGTTCCGCCGCTTCGCGACAGCCGTCGCCGTCCTCGCGACGCTCGGGGCCGCGCCGGCGCGCGCGGATCCGCTTGGCCTCTGGAGCACGCCCGGAGGCAAGGCGAAAGTCAAAATCAGCGCCTGCGGAGCCGCGCTCTGCGGCGCGATCGTCTCTCTGCGCGAGCCGACGGACGAGACCGGCAAGCCCAAGCTTGACATCAACAACGCCGACGCGGCGAAGCGGGGCCGCCCGATCGTCGGCCTGTCGCTGCTCAGCGGCATGATTCCGGACGGCGATCGCTGGGCGGGCCAGATCTACAACCCCGAGGACGGCAAGACGTACAAAGCCTACATGACCCCGCAGGCCGACGGCGGGCTCAAGATCGAGGGATGCGCGCTGGCCGGCCTGGTCTGCAAGACGCAGGTTTGGACGCCGGCGAACTGAGCGTCAGGCGCGAGCGCGCCGGCGCGCCTTTCGGGGGGTCTTCGACGGCGCCGGCGCCGCGCCGCCCGTCCAGAAGGCGACGGTCTGGCGTGTCATGTCCTCGACCGCCGCTTTCTGCGCGCGCGCCAGATTGGCGGCGAACACGCCGCGGGCGACGGACATCTGAGCGTTCGCCGCGGTCAGCCAGAAGCTCATCCACGGGTTTTTCATGGCGACGCAACGGTGGGGCCGGGGCGAGGTTCCGTCCGAGCCCGGTGAGCCGCGGACGAAACCTCGGTCACAGCCGGCGGCCCAGCACGATCCCGGCCAGCGCCGCGATCAGGATCATGTTGACCCCGCGGGTGCGCCGTTCGCCCGGCAGACGCGGGCGGTCCGAGCCGGAGAAGGCCGATCCCACCGCGCTGAGCTCCGACCGCACGCGATCGGCGATCGGCGCCACGGTCGGGCGCGCCGGTCTCGGAGTCCAGGTGGCGGCCCAAGCAACGAACGCCGCGACGACGAGCGTTAGGCCGCCGACGATCGCCGCCGCGCCCGCGGCGCCGAAGCGGGGCTCAAGCAGCGCGCCCAAGGCGAACAGCAGCGCGCCGAGGGCGAGAAGCCCCAGCACCCCGGCGATCGCGAAATAGACCGCCATGCGCTTCAGCCGCGCAATGCGGCCGGCGACGTTCAGCGTCGCCGCCCCCATGCCGGCCTGAAGCAGGAAGCGCCACATCAGCGGCGACGCCCGAGAGCGCCGACCACGTAGCCCACGCCAAGCGCAATCAGGACGGCGGTGAGCGGGTTCTGCTCGATGGAGGCGCTGACCTCGTCGACGGCGGAGACCGCCTTGTCCCGCGCGGCGGTCGCGGCGTCGGCGGCGGCCACCTTTGCGGTCGCCGCGCTGTCGGAGACGAGGATCGAGATCGTGTCGGCGAGACGCGAGACGTCTTCGCGAAGCGTCGCCAAATCGTTTTCGAGAGTGGCGGCGCCGGTTCCGGTGGTTTCAGACATCAAGTCTACTCCTGGGAAGCGTAAACGGTTCGCGCGTGAGCGCCCGAGCGCATAACTGGATCGCGCGGTCTTCCCGTCGAGCGGGGGCGCCCGGAAAAACGCCCCCGCACGCGGAGAAAGGTCGAAACGGTCGGCGAAGCTTCAACCCGCGCGGGCGCGCTGTCCGAACAGCATCTTCTGCGCGTCCTTGTCGGTCGCGAGGTCCATCGGCGGCTGGTCCACCTTCACCTCAAGACCGCGCGCGACCGCAGGCCGGGCCAGCATGACGTCGAGCCAGCGCTTCACATGCGGGAACTCGGCGATGTCCTGGCCCTGGCGCTCCCAAAGCTTCGCCCATCCTACGATCGCCATATCGGCGATCGAATAGTCGCCGCAGACGAACTCGCGGTCCTTCAGGCGCTCGTTCAGCACGCCATAAAGCCGGTGGGTCTCATTGGTGTAGCGCTCGATCGCGTAGGGCACCTTCTCCGGCGCGTACTGGCGGAAGTGATGCGTCTGGCCGAGCATGGGACCGAAGCCGCCCATCTGCCAGAACAGCCACTCGTCGACCTCGACGCGGCCGCGCTCGTCGGACGGATAGAACTTGCCGGTCTTGCGGCCGAGGTACTGCAGGATCGCGCCCGACTCGAAGACCGAGATCGGCTGGCCGCCGGGGCCGTCGGGGTCGACGATCGCCGGCATCTTGTTGTTCGGGGAGATGCTCAGGAACTCGGGCTTGAACTGGTCCCCCTTGCCGATATTCACGGGATGAACGGCGTAGGGCAGGCCGCACTCCTCGAGCATGATGGTGATCTTCCAGCCGTTGGGCGTAGGCCAGTAGAACAGGTCGATCGGCGGGGTCGTCACTTCGGCCATTGCGGCCTCCTTGGCTGAGAGCGGCCCGCCTGCGGCGCGGGCCTCGTCGTGAGGCCAAAGCTAGCCGGCGCGGCGGCTGGGGCAAGCGCTCGCGCCGCGGGCGCCACTTTGCGGCCGCGCATGGCCGCCGACGTCAGATCATCGGCAGGCGACGCGGCTCCCGGCCGCGGGGAAACACGGCGTCGATCCGGGTGAGTTCGGCGGGCGTCAGATCGAGGTCGGCGGCGGCGGCGTTGTCGCGGGCGTGGGCGACGCTGGACGCCTTCGGGATGACGAACACAGACGGCCGCCGAGAGAGGGCGGCGAGCGCCACTTGCCGAGCCGTGGCGCCGTGGGCGGCGCCGATTTCCCCCAGGGCGCGCCCTCCGGGCGAGTTCGGCGGCGGGAAATCGTCGTGGCCGAAGGGGCTGTAGGCGACGAGCGCGACCCCGTTGGCCTCGCACCACGGAAGCACGCGGTGCTCGATGGCGCGCTCCCCCAGATGGTAGAGCACCTGATTGCAGGCGATGCGGCCGGGCTCGGTGACGGCGAGCAACTCGTCGAGGTCCTTGGCGTCGAAGTTGCTGACGCCCCACGAGGCGATCTTGCCGGCCTCGACCAGGCGCTCGAAGGCCTCGACGGTGTCGGCGAGCGGATAGGAGCCGCGCCAGTGCAGCAGGTAGCAGTCGAGCCGGTCGGTCTTGAGCCGCTTCAGCGAGCGCTCGCAGGCGGCGATCGTCCCGCGCGCAGAGGCGTTCTCCGGAAGGACCTTCGAGACCAGGAAGACCTCGTCGCGGCGGCCGGCGATCGCCTCCGCCACCATGACTTCGGCGTCGCCGTACATCTCCGCAGTGTCGATATGCGTCATGCCGGCGTCGAGGCCGGCGCGCAGCGCCTCCACGGGCCCGACGCGGTCCTCCTCGTCGATCAGCCAGGTGCCCTGACCGATGGCGGAGACCTCGCGGCCGGTGGGGCCGAACGGCGCTGCGCGCATGCGTGTCTCCTTCAACAGTCGGGGCGCGGACCCTCGGACACCCGCAAGGGCGCGTCAACGCGGGGGTTCAGCGTAGCCCTTGTAAAGGATCGGCCCGGTCGGCCGCGCGGTCGGCGATCCGCCGGCGGGCTCGAGGGTGATCTCGTAAAGCTGGCGCGGCTTCGGGGCCGGCAGCTCCATGGAGGCGAGCCGCGTCCGCGCCGCCCGTGGCATCAGCCCGATGGAGACCGGGCCGCGCTGGACGTCCGGCAGGGTCCACACCTGCAGGGTCCGCCCGTCCGGCACGGAGACGTCCTGCAGCGGCGCGACCAGCGACTCGCCGTCGGCGTAGATGTCGACGACCGCGCCGGGGACGCCGTCTGATGTCAGCAGGACCGCGATCGCGATCGGCGCGCGGGGTTTGGGCGCCGCGACCAGCACGAGGCCGAGCGCGACGCTCGCGGCCGCGCCGGCGAAACCCACGCCGCGCCAGAGCGTAAGGCTCTCCCAGAGGCCGCGGAAGAACGACGGGCGACCTTGAGCCTCCGCCCGCGGGTAGACGGAAGCTGCGGGGGCGGTCGCGGCGCCCTGGGGTGCTGCGACTGCGCCTTCGATCTTCGCCCAGAGGTCGGGCGAGGGCGGGATCGGCGCCGCCGCGGCGTCGAGCTCGTGGAGGCGGTCGCGCCATGCGGCGACGGCGAGCGCCAAGGGCCGGTCGGTCGCGAGCCGCAGCTCGAACGCCTCGTGCTCGGCGGGCGGCAGCAAGCCGAGGACGTATTCGCCCGCGAGATCGGGGTGGGCGCGCGGGTCGCTCACGCCATGCACTCCTTCAGGGCGAGCAGCGAGCGCCGCACCCAGGCCTTGGCGGTGCCAAGCGGCACGTTGAGGCGCTCGGCGATCTCGCCATGGCTGAGGCCCGCCACATAAGCGAGCAGCAGGCTCGCGCGCCGCCGGGGCTCCAGCCCGCCGAGGCAGCGGCGGAGCGCGCTGGAAGCGGCGAGCCGGCCGAAGGCGTCGTCGACGTCGGTCGCCGCCTCCGCATAGGCCGCGAGCGCATCATCCTCCACCGGCACGTGGCGCTCGTCGCGGACGGCGTTGAGGGCGCGGTTGCGGACGATCGAGAACACCCAACCTCGGCCAGAGCCGAGCGCGGGATCGAAGCTTCCCGCGCGCCGCCAGATCTGCACGAAGGCCTCCTGCACCACCTCCTCGGCGACCTCGCGCCGGCGCACGATGCGCGCCGCGACCGCGATCAGCGTCCCGGCCTCGCGTTCGTAGATCGCGCGCAGCGCCGCCCGGTCGCCGCGCGCGCAGGCGGCGAGGTCCGCGGCGCAGGGGTCGGCCCGGTCGGTGGCGAAAACGTCGGCCGTCATGCTCGTCGATCTCCGGAGCCGCGGTCGGCGGGCGGGTCCAAACTCATACCCGAGCGACCGCCTCGCGGATGCGGGGGCCGTCAAAAAAATCCCCGCTCACGAAAAAGACATCGCATCCGCTGCATCCGCCGCCGGCGTCCCGCGGGTAGGGCCAGCGCGGGTCGCGTTCCGCGGCGCGCCACGACACGACAGGAGACGCACCCGATGTCCTTCGCCCTTTCGTCCAAGCTCCGCCTCGCCGCCGCCGTCGGCGCCCTTAGCCTCGCCGCCGCGGCCCCCGCCTCCGCCGACACCGTAATCGCGCTGGTCGGCGGCAAGGCGCTCGCGCTGGTCGACGCCGCGACGCTCAAGGTCTCCGGCACGGTCGAGTTGACCGGCGCAAGCGACCTCGTCGGCATCGACGTCCGTCCCGCCGACGGCATGCTCTACGGCGTCACCGCCGCGGGCGACATCGTCACGATCGATCCGAAGTCAGGCGCGGCGACGAAGAAGAGCGCGCTGAGCGAGAAGATTCCGGCGGGCGCCAAGGTGACCGTGGACTTCAACCCCATGGCGGATCGCCTGCGCATCCTGACCGACGGCGGCATGAGCCTGCGCGTCAACGTCGACGACGGCAAGGCGACGGTCGACGGGTCGCTGAAGTACGCCGAGACCGACATGCACAAGGGCGAAAAGCCCAACATCGTGGCGGGCGCCTACACGAACTCCGTGAACGGCAAGAAGGCCGAGAAGACCGAGCTATTCGACATCGACGCCACCATTCCGGCGCTGGTGAAGCAGGCCCCGCCGAACGACGGCGTCCTCTCCGCCATCGGCAAGATCGATGTGAAGCTCTCCGGCCCTGTGGGCTTCGAGATCGCCGCCTCGGCGGACGGCAAGAACACGGGCTGGCTCATGACGGGCGGCGCGCTCTATTCGATCGACCTCGCCTCGGGCAAGACCACCAAGGCCGGCGACGTCGCGGGCGGCAAGGACGTCACCGACATCGCCTGGTGGCCGAAGAGCTGAGCCAGAGGCTCAAACGCCTCTCACGGCCCGGTCGTCATGCCCGACGAAAGCGCGGGCATGACGACGCCGCGGCCAACTGCATGCGTCGAGAGGCAGCCTGGCGGCTGCTTCTCAGCCTGGGGACGGTCCGAGCTCTTCGATAGGGTGACCTCCTCATGATGAGGAGCCTAGCGTTGGCGAGGCGTCTCGAAGCACGCACTGCGTCAACGCGCGCAGCCTTAATCCCTGTCCAGCTTCAGCCCCGTCCCACCCCCAACGCCTTCATGCGGGAGGCGAGGGTGGTGGGCTTTAGGCCGAGCCGTTCCGCCGCCCCGCCGGGGCCCGAGACCTTGCCGCCCGCCGCAGCGAGCGCCGCGCGGATGTTGGCGGCGTCGCGGGCGCGGAGCTCCTGCGCCGTAAGAATCTCATGGCCCGCCGCCTTCGACGGCGCCGGAGCCGCGACCCGGCCGGCGGACGCGGCGGGCAGGTCGATCCTGAGTTTGCCGTCGCGCGCCAGGATGATCGCGCGCTCCATGACGTTCTCAAGCTCCCGCACGTTGCCCGGCCAGTCGTAGGCGGTGAGCCGGCGCACGTCGCCTTCGGTGAGCGCCAGCGGCGCGCCGGCGGCGGCGCGACCCGGCCGGCGCAGGATGTTGAGCGCCAGCAGCGGGATGTCCTCGGGTCTTTCGCGCAACGGGGCCGAGTGCAGCGGGAACACGTTCAGCCGGAAATAGAGATCGCGGCGGAACGCGCCCTTCCGCACTTCGGCGTCGAGGTCGCGGTTTGTGGCGGCGATGACGCGAACGTCGACCTTTCGCGTCCGCTCCTCGCCCACGCGCTCGATCTGGCCCTCCTGCAGCACGCGCAGCAGCTTGCTCTGCAGCTCCAGCGGAATCTCGCCGACCTCGTCCAGAAACAGCGTCCCGCCGTTCGCGAGTTCGAACCGGCCGACGCGGTCGCGGAAGGCGCCGGTAAAGGCGCCCTTCACGTGGCCGAAGAACTCGCTTTCGAACAGCTCGCGCGGAATCGCCGCGCAGTTCACGCGGATCAGCGGCCGCTCGCGCCGACCGCTGGCTTCATGGATCGCGCGGGCGATCAGCTCCTTGCCCGTGCCGCTCTCTCCGGTGACGAGGACCGAGGCGTCGGTCGGCGCCACGAGCTCGACCTGCCGCAGCACGGTCTCGATCGCGGCGCTGGTGCCGATGATGCCGTGGTGGCGGCCTTCCAGACGGATCTCCTCCTGCAGGTAGGCGTTCTCCAACTCCAGCCGCTCGCGCAGGCTCTCGACCTCGGCGAGGGCGGCCTTCAGCTTCGCCTCGGCCTCGCGGCGCTGGCCGATGTCGCGGAACACCACGACCGCGCCGACCACCGCCCCCCGGTCTCGGATCGGCGTCGAGGTGTACTCGACCCAGAGCGGCGCGCCGTCCTTCCGCCAGAACACCTCGTCCGCGACCTGATGCACCGCGCCGTCCCGGAAGGCGGCGTAGATCGGGCAGTCGTGGTGGGGGTAATGCGCGCCGTCGGGGTGCTTGTGATGCACGGTCGCGTGCATGTTGCGCCCGACCAGCTCCTCCGCCGTCCACCCCAGCATCCGCTCGGCCGCCGGGTTGAGGAAGGTGGTGATCCCGTCGGCGTTGACGCCATAGACGCCTTCGCCGGCCGCGCGGAGTATGAGCTGGTTCTCCCGCTCCACGTCCTGGAAGAAGCGTTCCACCCGCCGCCATTCGGCGATGCCGTCGCGAATGTAGCGGTCGGCTTCGGCGTTCGCGTCGCGGCGGCGGCGTTCGTCGAGATCCGAGAGGGTGACGAGGATCTGGTCGCCTTCGGGAAGCCGGACGCCGACATATTCGACGTCGCGAGGCCCGTCGGACGCGAGCCTCGGCTTGAGCGAGCGCGTCCAATGCCGGCCGAGCGTGAGCACGGCCTCTGTGAAGACGACAAGGGCGGGGCGCTGCCCTGGGTGAAGCGCGGCGAAGGAATGCCCCTCCAACGGCCCGTCGTCGCTCCCGAACAGCCGTCGTGCGACGGCGTTCGCGGCGACGATCGCGTCTTGGTGCGGGTCCACGATCAGAGCCGCGTCGGGGGTTGTCTCGAAGGCGAGCGCGCTGGGCGAAGTCACGAGATTTCGTCCCTCCCCGCACGAAAAGTCGTGGCCGACGATATTTCGTGAATCCGCCGAGGGCGCAAGTTCGTTCGGATCTCACGCTCTTGCCCGAAGCCACGCGCTTGGCACGGCCCCTGCAACGGATCCGGCACGACCGTTCACCCGGAGCCCGCGCCGATGACCACCTTCAAAGACCCGTTCGACGCCCGCTATCGCCTCAACAGCCGCGGCTGCTCCTGCGGCCAACACGGCAGCGAGGCCGAGCATGTGCAGGCGCAGGCCTCCGAAGACGCGCGGACGACCCGCGTCGTCGAGGGCGCAGTCATGCGCGCGCTGTTTCCGCACGACGCCACGCGACGCGCTTTCCTCAGCGCGGTCGGGGCCGGGACAGCTTTCGCGGCGGTGAACGCGCTGTTCCCGCTGGCCTCCGCCACCGAAGCCTTCGCGCAAGCGGCGAAGCCTGAGAAGACGGACCTCAAGGTCGGCTTCATTCCGATCACCTGCGCGACGCCGATCATCATGGCGAAGCCGATGGGCTTCTACGAGAAGCAGGGTCTGAACGTCGAAGTGGTGAAGACCGCCGGCTGGGCCGTGATCCGCGATAAGGCGATCAACAAGGAATACGACGCCGCCCACATGCTCTCGCCGATGCCGCTGGCGATCTCCATGGGGGTCGGCTCGAACCCGATCCCGTGGACCATGCCGGCGGTCGAGAACGTCAACGGCCAGGCGATCACGCTCGCGGTCAAGCACAAGGACAAGCGCGACCCGAAGGATTGGAAGGGCATGAAGTTCGCCGTGCCCTTCGACTACTCCATGCACAACTACCTGCTGCGCTACTACCTGGCGGAAGCAGGGATCGACCCCGACCGCGACGTGCAGATCCGCGCCGTGCCGCCGCCCGAGATGGTCGCGAACCTGCGCGCCGACAACATCGACGGCTTCCTGGCGCCGGACCCGGTCAACCAGCGCGCGGTCTACGACGGCGTCGGCTTCATCCACATCCTGTCCAAGGAGATCTGGGACGGCCACCCCTGCTGCGCGTTCTCGGCCTCGAAGCAGTTCGTGACCGAAATGCCCGGGACCTACCAGGCGCTGCTGAAGGCGATCATCGAGGCCACCGCCTTCGCGCAAAAGGCCGAGAACCGGAAGGAGATCGCCGCGGCGATCGCGCCCACGAACTATCTCAACCAGCCGCAGACGGTGGTGGAGCAAGTGCTGACCGGCACCTACGCGGACGGCCTCGGCGGCGTCAAGAAGGACCCGAACCGCATCGCCTTCGATCCCTTCCCGTGGGAGAGCTTCGCGGTCTGGATCCTCACCCAGATGAAGCGCTGGGGTCAGATCAAGGGCGACGTCGACTACGCCAAGGTCGCGAACGACGTGTTCCTCGCGACGGACGCCAAGAGGTTGATGGCGGAAGCAGGGCTCATGCCGCCAGAGACGACCACCAAGACCTTCTCCGTCATGGGCAAGCCCTTCGACCCGACGAAGCCGGACGAGTACGTCGCCTCCTTTGCGATCAAGCGGAGCTGAGAGGGTGGCGTCGTCTCTTTCCCTGCGCGCAGGGCTGCTGTCGGTGCTGATTTTCGCCGCGTTCGTCGGGGCCTGGCAGTGGGCGACGCTGCCGGGCGCCGGCCCGGGCGGCGGCGCCGTCGACCCGGAGTACGCGGCGCTCGTCTCGGGCGCTGCGGCGCAGGGGGCCAAGAGCGCGTTCCCGACGCCCGCGGACGTCGCCGCCACGCTGTGGGGGCACCTGAAGGACCCGTTCTATGTCCGCGGCGCCAACGACCAGGGCGTCGGGATCCAACTCGCCTATTCGCTCGGCCGGGTGCTCGTCGGCTATCTGCTCGCGGCCGCCGTCGCCATCCCGCTCGGCTTCCTGATCGGCATGTCGCCGCTGACCTACAAGGCGCTGGACCCGTTCATCCAGATCCTGAAGCCGATCTCGCCTTTGGCCTGGATGCCGCTCGCGCTCTACACGATCAAGGATTCGGGCGTCTCGGCGATCTTCGTAATCTTCATCTGCTCGCTCTGGCCGATGCTGATCAACACCGCCTTTGGCGTCGCGAGCGTCCGGAAGGAGTGGCTGAACGTCGCCGCCACGCTCGAGGTGGGCGCCTTTCGAAAGGCGTTCCTCGTGATCCTCCCGGCCGCGGCCCCCACGATCATGACGGGCATGCGGATCTCGATCGGCATCGCCTGGCTCGTCATCGTGGCGGCCGAGATGCTCGTGGGCGGCACCGGCATCGGCTACTTCGTCTGGAACGAGTGGAACAACCTCTCGATCGGCAACATCATCACGGCGATCCTGCTGATCGGGCTTGTGGGCATGGCGCTCGACCTCGCGCTCGCCCGCGCCGCGCGTCTCGTGGCCTACCGGGAGTGATGGCGATGACGGACAAGCCCCTCATCTCCATCGAAGCGCTCGCCCGGCGCTATCCCAAGCGCGGCGGCGGCGAGACCACGGTGTTCGAGGACCTGTGGCTGCCAATCCAGAAGGGCGAGTTCGTCTGTCTGATCGGCCATTCGGGCTGCGGCAAGACCACCATCCTCAATGTGCTCGCCGGTCTCGACCAGCCGTCCTCCGGCTCCGTCATCGTCGACGGCCGCGAGATTTCCGGCCCCAGCCTCGACCGTGCGGTGATCTTCCAAGGTCATTCGCTGCTGCCCTGGATGACCGTGTTGGGCAACATCGCCCTCGCGGTGTCGTCCCGCCGCCCGGAGTGGTCGCGGGAGACGGTCCGGGCGCATTGCCAGCGCTACGTCGACCTCGTCCACCTCTCGGGCTCGGAGCACAAGAAGCCCGCGGAGCTGTCCGGCGGCATGAAGCAGCGCGTGGGCATCGCCCGGGCGCTCGCGATCGAGCCCAAGATGCTGCTGATGGACGAGCCGTTCTCGGCGCTCGACGCGCTGACCCGCGGTTCGTTGCAGGAGGAGGCGCGCCGCATCTGCCGGGAGACCGGGCAGACCGTGTTCATGATCACCCACGACATCGACGAGGCCATGCTGCTGGCCGACCGGATCGTGCTCATGACGAACGGGCCGCAGGCGAAGATCGCCGAGATCGTCGAGAACCCGCTGCCGCGCGACCGCCTGGCGGCCTCAATGCATAGGCACGCCGACTACTACCCGCTGCGGAACCACCTGCTGGAGTTCCTGGTGACCCGCTCGAAGAGCTTTGCGAGCGAGATCGAGGGCCGACCCTACGATCCTCGCAAGCCCGCTGTGGTGCGTCCGCGCGCCACAGCCGAAGACCCGCTGCCGGCTGCGGCCTCCATCTGAGGCGGCAGCGCTCGACCCCAACGCCATCCCTGAAGGAGGAAGCGCTATGACCCGCGCCGAAGTGACCGAACTTGTGCTGTCCGCCAAGCGGATGAAGGGCCTGACCTGGAAGCAGATCCACGAGAAGGTCTCGATCTCGACGTCGCAGATCGTCATCACCGCCGCGATGCTCGGGCAGATGCGGCTCGAGCCGAACGAGGCCGCCAAGGCCGCCGAGCTGCTCGATCTGCCGAAGGAGGCCGAGATCCTGCTGACGGAGATCCCGTATCGCGGGTCGCTGCCCGAGGTGCCGCCGACGGATCCGGTGATCTACCGGTTCTATGAGCTCATCCAGGTGTACGGCACGACGTGGAAGGAGCTGATCCACGAGGAATTCGGCGACGGCATCATGTCGGCGATCGACTTCGACATGACGCTGGAGCGCCAGCCCGACCAGAAGGGCGACCGCGTCAAGATCGGGATGTCCGGCAAGTTCCTGAGCTACAAGCGCTACTGACAGCCATGGAGCGGCGGCGCGCGCCGGCCTTCCGCCGCTCCACAACTGCGGGCTGACGCGCTAAGACAGGGCTGACCCATCGGCGCATCGCCGATTCGGGCGGGGTGAACCATGTCCGTGATGCGGCGGGTGCTGTTGCGGTCGACCGGCGTCGCGTTCCTGTCGGTCGCCCTCTCGCTCGGCCTTGCCGTCACCGTCGTTCCGGCGGTCGGCGGCGTCGTCGACGGCAACGCTTGGCTGATGTGCGTCCTCTGCCCGCTCCTGATCGCCTGGCCCGCCAGCGCGTGGCAGCTCTGGCAGCATGAGCAGCTGCGTGTGGCGCGCGCCGCGCTCGTGGCGGCGCACGAGGAGCTCCAGCGAGCGCATGACGCGCTGGCCGAGACCGCGCGCCGCGACGGCCTTACTGGCTTGCTCAACCGCGAGAGCCTGCTCGCCGTCGTGGAGCAGGCGCGCTCGTCGTCGGCGGGGGCGTGGCTGCTCGTCGCCGACCTCGACCACTTCAAGGCGATCAACGATCGTTACGGCCACGCCGTCGGCGACGATGTGTTGACGCAGGTGGCCTCCCGGCTCTCGTCCACGCTCGGCGAGGGCGACGCGGTCGGGCGGCTCGGCGGCGAAGAGTTTGCGGTGCTCTTGATCGCGGCGGACGAACGCCACGCCGCGGACGCGGCCGAACGTCTGCGCGCCGCGGTCGCACGAACGCCGATCCTGGTCGAGGGCGACGTCCGATTGACCGTGACGATCAGCGTCGGCGGGGCGGCGATCGATCCGGCGCTCCCGGTCCGCGAGGCCTACACCCGCGCCGACGCGCGGCTTTACGAGGCGAAGAGGGCGGGGCGCGACCGCGTCGTCGTGTCGGCCGCCCCGGAGGTCGAGGCGCTCGCGACGTCGTCGTGACGCGCTCCCGACGGCGTGTCCGACGCCACGCTGGCTACGCCCGCGTGACGTTGGAAGCGACGAGCGTCTTCAGAACCCCAGCGCGCAGCCATCCTTGCGAGGGTCGGAGCCCGCGAGCAGCAGACCATTGGCGCGGTCGATCCAGATCGCTTGGGCGCCGCCGATCGGCGAGTCCGCCACCTGGATGCGATGACCGAGCGCGCCAAGGCGCTCCAGCACGATCGGATCGATCGTCGGCTCGACCTCCAGCACGCCGTCGAAGGCGAAGGAGCGCGGGGCGTCGATCGCCTCCTGCACGCCCAGCCCGCGGTCGAGCAGGCCCGACAGCAACGCCGCCTGACCCGCCGCCTGATAGTGCCCTCCCATGACGCCGAAGGGCGCGACGGTCTGGCCGTCCTTGCGCAGCATGCCGGGGATGATGGTGTGCATCGGGCGCTTGCGCGGGCCGATCGCGTTGGGATGGCCCTCGATCAGGCGGAACGACGCCCCGCGGTTGTGCAGCAGGATGCCGGTCTCCGGGTCGAGGCGCGTCGAGCCGAACGAGTTGAAGATCGAGTTGATGAAGGAGATCGCGTTGCCGTCGCGGTCGACCACCGAGAGGTAGACGGTGTCCTTGTGCTCGGGCTCGGTCCAGAGCGTCGCCGGGCGCGCCGTCTCGCGCGAGACGCGCTTGCGCAGCGCCGCGGTGGTCTCGTCCGAGAGCAGCGTCTCGGTCGGGTGGGGCAGGTGGTCGTGGTCCGCGATCAGGTGGTCGCGGTGGTGATAGGCGAGCTTCGTCGCTTCGGCGTGCAGGTGGATGCGCTCCGCCATCGGCAGGTCCGGGCCGAGGTCGAAGCCGCCGAGCACGTTCAGGATCATCAGCGCGGCGACGCCCTGGCCGTTCGGCGGGCACTCGTAGACGTCGTAGCCGCGGTAGTTGGAGCGGATCGGCGTGACGTAGTCCGCGACGGTCATGCCGGCGGCGAAGTCATCCATCGTGTGCAGACCGCCGAGGGCGTTCAGCCGCTTCACGAGGCTCTCGGCCACCGCGCCCGTGTAGAACGCCGCGGCGCCGTTCTTCGCGATCTCACGCAGGCGCGCGCCGATCTTCGGCTGGGCGTGGCGCTCGCCGGCGCGCGGCGCGCGGCCGCCGTCGACCAGCATCACTTGGGCCGCGCCTTCGTCCAGCGCCAGCAGCGGAACCGCGCGGGCCCAGTCGAAGGCAACGCGCTGGGTCACGGGGTAGCCGTTCTCGGCGTAGGCGATCGCGTCACGGAACAGGCGCTCGAGCGGCAGCGAACCGTGGTCGCCGTGCAGCTTCATCCAGGCCGAGATCGCGCCGGGGACGGTGACGGCGTGGGCGCTCGTCGGCGGGATGTCGGAGAGCCCGAGCGCCTTCAGGGCTTCGACGGTCGCCGCCGCCGGGGCGCGGCCGCTGCCGTTGAGGGCGATCACCTCGCCGCCGGCTGGCGCGTAGAGCACGAAGCAATCGCCCGCGATTCCGGTCATGTGGGGCTCGACCACGCACTGGACCGAGACCGCCGCGAGCGCCGCGTCCACGGCGTTGCCGCCCTCGCGCAGCACGGCGAGCCCCGCCGCGGTCGAGAGCGGGTGGGACGTCGCGATCGCGGCGTTCGGGGCGAGCAGCGTGCTGCGGCCGGGGCGGAACAGGTCTCTCATTTCGAAGTCCTTGAACGTCGGTCAGCGTGGCGGCGGCGCGGCGCGTGCTCGAGACGCGACCTTACAGGTCGCTCTTCAGCATTGAGGATGTTGGAGCAAGCTCCGAACTCCTCATGCCGAGGCGCCTGCCAGAGGCAGGCGTCGCGAAGCACGCACGCGGCCGCCCTGTCTATCAGGCGAATGCGGGTTCGCCGATCAGCGGGTGGAGGCAGGCGAATTCGCGGTTCGGCGCGCCGGCCACAAGCTCCGGGTCACTGGCCCGGCAATCGTCGCGCGCCTCGGGGCAGCGGCCGGCGAAACGGCACCCGGGCGGCAGGTCGATTGGGCTCGGGATCTCGCCGCCGAGCGGCTCCGCGATCGGCTCGAAGAACTTCGGGGCGGCGTTGAGCAGGGCGCGGGTGTAGGGGTGCGCCGGGGCCGAGAGCACGTCCTTGGTCAGGCCGGTCTCGACGATGCGACCGAGGTACATCACTGCGATCCGCTCGCAGAGATAGGCCGCGACGCCGAGGTCGTGGGTGATGAACAGCAGGCTCACCCCCATTTCGCGCTGCAGGTCGCGCAGCAGCTTGAGGAGCTGGGCTTGGGTCGAGACGTCGAGGCCGGATACGGCTTCGTCCGCGACCAGGACGGCGGGCGAGGAGGCGAGCGCGCGGGCGATCGCGACGCGCCGCACCTGCCCGCCGGAGAGGGCCGAGGTGTAGCGCTCCATCATTTCCGGAGGCAGGCCGACTCGCGACAGCAGGGCCGCCACCCGGTCGCGCCGCTCCGAGGGTTTGCACAGACCGTGGTGATCCAAGGGCTCGGCGACGAGATCGAGGATGCTCATCCGCGGATTGAGCGAGCCGCGGGCGTCCTGGTAGATCATCGCGACTTCGCGGCAGAAGCGGTCGCGGTCCTCGCCCTGCAGCAGGGTGATGTCCTTCTCCCGATAGAGCGCGCGCCCGTCCGAGGGCGAGGTGAGGCCGAGCAGCACCCGCAGCAGCGTAGTCTTGCCCGAGCCGCTTTCGCCGACGATCGCGACGCTCTCCCCCGCCTTCAGCGACAGACGCACGCCGTCGAGCGCGGCGAGCCGCCGCCTCGGGCCGGACGCGAACAGACCGCCCTTGCGGCCGACGTCGTAGGCCTTCTCGACGTCGAGCAGGCGAAACAGTTCCGAGGGCATGCTCATGCGGCGGGGTTCCAGCAGGCGAGCTTGCGGCCGCGCACGGTTTCGAGCGGCGGCTTCTCGTCGACGCACTTCGGCAAGGCGTTGCCGCACCGGGGCGCGAAGCGGCAGCCGGGCGTCTTCGAGGCGAAAGACGGCGCCCCGCTCGGCAAGGGAACGAGCTCGTCGGTGTCGAGTTCCAGCACGCAGGCCTTGAGGCCCCGCGTGTAGGGGTGAAGCGGCTCGGCCAGCAACACGTCGCTCGGGCCGGCCTCCATCACCTGCCCGCCATAGAGCACCACGATCTCGTCGCAGGCCTGGCTGGCGAGCGCGAGGTCATGCAGCACGAAGATGCAGCTCGCGCCGCGCTTGCGGGTCTCGTCGAGGATGAGCCGGACGATCTGCGCCTGGATGGTGACGTCGAGCGCGCTGGTGGGCTCGTCAGCGAGCAGCAGCTCCGGGTTGGTGGCGAGCGCGATGGCGATCATCACGCGCTGCTGCATGCCGCCGGAGAGCTGGTGCGGGTAGGCGTCGAGGCGCGAGGCCGCGTCGTTAAGGCCGACGCTCTCGAGCAGATCGATCGCCCGCCCCCGTGCCTCCTTCGCGCCCATGCCGAGAAGCCGGCGGAGCGGCGACGTCAGCTGGCTGCCGACCGTGAAGCAGGGGTTCAGCGCCGAGGAGGCGTCCTGGAAGATCATCGAGACGCGGCGGCCTCGCAGCTTCAGCCAGTCCTTCTCGGTCGCGTCGACCAGATTGGCGGAGCCGTCGAGCGCCATCGTGCCCTCAAGCCCGACCTGAGGCTTCTGCAGCAAGCCTATGAGAGCCAACGCGATCGTGGATTTGCCGGCGCCGGACTCGCCGACGAGGCCAAGCGTGGCGCCGCGCTTCAGCGTGAACGAGACTTCGTCGAGGATCAGCTTCTCGCCGCGGCTGAGCGAGAGGCGCTCGACCGTCAGAAGCGGCGCGGGCGCGGGCGTCGACGACGGCGTTTCGGGCGGGGCGGAGGCGGGGCGGGCGAGAGCGAGCGCCATGGTCACCCCTCCTTCTTGAGCTTGGGGTCGAACTGCTCGCGCACGCCGTCGCCGACGACGCTGAGCGCGATCAGAAGCACGGCGAGCGCGGCGCCCGGCACGCCGGCGATCCACGGCGCGAAGCTGACGAAGCTGCGGCCCTCCGCGATCATCAGGCCCCAGTCGGGCGTCGGCGGGGTCACGCCGATGCCGATGAACGACAGGCCGGAGGAGACGAGAATCGCGTAGCTCACGCGGATCGTCGCCTGTACCGCGAGCGGGAAGATCACGTTGGGGATGATGTGCCGCCAGACGATGGCGAGCGTGCCGACGCCCATCAGGCGCGCGGCCTCCACGAAAGGCTGCGCCTTCACCTGCAGCACGTCGCCGCGCACGGTGCGCGAGAACGGCCCGATCAGCGCCACGCCGACCGCGAGCACCACCTTGTCGACGCCCTGACCGAGGATCGAGATGAAGGCGATCGCCATGATCAGCGACGGCAGGGCCAGCAGCGAATCCACGAGGCGCATCAGCGCCCACTCCACGCGGCCCCCGATCAACCCCGCGGCGAGGCCGACCACCAGCCCGCCGCCGGCGCCTATCAATACGGCTCCGAGACCGATCAGCAGCGCGTAGCGGGCGCCGTAGATGGTGCGCGACAGCAGGTCCTGCCCGAAGCTGTCGGTGCCGAGGAGGTGCGGCCCCCAGGCCGGCGGGGCCATGAAGCTCATCATGTCCTGCTCGGTCGGGGCGAAGGGGGCGACGAAGGGCGCGAAGGCCGCGGCGAACACGTAGGCCGCGACGACGACGGCCGCGATCACGAACCAGACGTGGCCGCGGACGTAGGTCCAGACGTTGGCGGCGCGGGAGGGCGCCGCGCGGGGCGACGAGAGAGCGACGTCCGCCATCAGCGTGGCCTCAGGCGTGGATCGAGGAAGGGATAGGCGAGGTCGACCAGAAGGTTGGTCAGCACGAACAGGCAGGCGGTCATCATCACGCCGGCCTGGACCACGCCGTACTCCCGGTTCAGCACAGCGCTCGTCATCATCTGGCCGACGCCGGGCAGCGAGAACACGGTTTCGGTCAGCACCGCGCCCTGGAGCAGCGCGCCGAGCTGAAGGCCGAGGATGGTGACGAGCGGCAGCATGACGTTGCGCAGGCCATGCACCCAAACCACGCGCCAGCGCGGCTCGCCGCGGGCGCGGGCGGCGGCGACGTAGGGCTGCTCCAGCTGCTCGATCAGGTTCGCGCGGGTGAGGCGCACGATCATGGCGAGGAAGTAGGTGGAGAGCGTGATCGCGGGCAGCGTCATGTGCACGATCCCGCCCCACAGGTCGTCCCAGGGCGCGACGAAGCCGAGCGTCGGGAACCAGCCGAGCTGCACGCCGAAAAGCCAGATCAGCAGGATGCCGAGATAGAAGCTCGGAAACGAGGTGCCGGTCAGCGTCAGGGTCGCGACCGCCGCGTCCCAGCCGGTGTCCTTGCGGGTGGCGGAGAGCACGCCGAGCGGCACGCCTATGACGATCGCGAGGCCGAGCGCGGAGGCGGCCAGCGTCAGCGTGACCGGCAGCGCCTCGAGGAAGGCGTAGCGGAAGATCGGCGCCTTGCTGACGAAGGAGGTCCCCCAGTCGCCGCTGAGGAAGCCCGCGAGCCAGCGCGCGTACTGCTCGGGGATCGGGCGGTCGAGGCCGAGCTGCTTCACCAGCGAAGCATGCGCTTCGGCGGAGTACTCCGACCCCAGCATCAGCTGCACCGGATCGCCCGGCGCGAACTTCAGAAGCGCGAAACTCGCGATCGAGACGATCAGCAGAACCATCAGGGTCTGCAGGATTTTCTTGGAGACGAACCAGGCCATCAGGCGAAGCGGCCCTCATGCGGCGACGCGCCGATCGCCACGTCCGGCGGGGCCGAACAGGCGGGCGGAGAGCGTCGGTGAAGTCGGCGGCCGCCCGGACCCTTGGGTCCGGGCGCATCGAGACGAGCGTCGGTTACGACACCGTGACGGTGTGCAGGTTCAGGCTGTCGACCGGAATGTAGTTGAAGCCCTTCACCTTCTTGGCGAAGATCTTGAACACGGGCATGTGCGACGTGATGGCGATCGGGGCCTCGTCCATGATGATGTCGCTGGCTTCCTCGTAAAGCGCCTTGCGCTGGGCGACGTCGAGGATGACCTGCGCCTGCTCGACGCATTCGTCGAAGCGCTTGTTCGACCAGCCCGGATAGTTCCAGGCCGCGCCGGTGTGGAACTCCGGGAACAGCGTCTCGTCGGGGTCGAGATCCGCCCACCAGTTGAAGTCCAGCATCTCGAAGTCGCCGGCGTTGCGGCGGCTGACCCAGGCCGCGCGCTCGACGAGCTCCAGCTTCGGCTTGATCCCGATCTCGGCCAGCATCGGCAGCACGGTCTGCGCGAGGCGCGAGCCGTAGGTGCCTTCCTCCGTCACCATGAACTTCGGCTCGATCACGTCCTGCACCTTGGCCTTGGCGCGGAACTCCTTGGCCTTGGCGAGGTCGAAGCGCTGGCCCCGGCCGGTCTTCGCCACGTTCGGATCGTAGAAGTCGGTCATCGGGGGCGAGATGGGCGTGTAGGCCGGGATGCCTTGGCCGAAGAACGCCTGCTTGATGATCTGCTCGCGGTTGAGCGCGAAAGCCACGGCGCGGCGGAGGTTGATGTCGTCGAACGGCGCCTTGCGGCAGTTCATGGCGATGTAGACGTAGTTGCCTTCGATCTCGCCGAAGACCTGAAGGTTCGGGTTGGCCTTCAGCTGAGGAATGAACTGCACCGGGCTGTCGCTCATGCCGTCGACCTGACCGGACATTACGGCGGCGATCGCGGAGGAGGCCTCCTTCATGATCAGGATGGTGACCTTGTCGAGCTTCGGCAGGCCGGCCTCAAAGTAGTCCGGGTTCTTCTCGAGGAGGATCGAATCGTTCTCCTTCCACGAGACGAACTTGAACGGTCCGGTGCCGACCGGGTTGCGGCCGAAGCTGGCGCCGAACTTCTGCACCGCGGCCGGGGAGACGATCGTGCCCGCGCGTCCCGTCGAGCCGGTCAGCGCCACGGGCAGGAAGGCGTAGGGCTGCTTGAAGGTCAGCTTGACGGTGAGGGGATCGACCACCTCGACCTTCTCGAGCGACTTGAACTTCCAGCCGTGGGGCGACTTCGGCTCGCCCTTCCACACCCGCTCGACGTTCCACTTCACCGCTTCCGCGTCGCAGGGGGTGCCGTCGTGGAACTTGACGTTCGGGCGCAGCTTGAAGGTGTGGATCACGCCGTCCGTGATGTCCCAGCTCTCGGCGAGGTCGGGGACGAAGCCGACCTTCTTCCCGTCGTAGGTGACCTTGAGCAGGCCGTTGTAGATGTTGTTGTGGACCTTCACGGCGCCGAGGAAGCCGGTGAAGTGCGGGTCCAGCGTGTCGATGTGGTCGACCCAGGCGAGCTTGATCTCGTTGCCGGCCGCATGGGCGGGCCGGGCGAGGCCGCCGGCCGCCATCACCACGCCGCCGGCCGCAAGGCCTTTCATGAGATCGCGGCGGTTGAGGCCTCCGAGAAAACGTTCGGCCAGGATCGCCTTGTGGTCCGTCATGAGAGAAACGTCTCCGCTGTCCTGCGCGGCCTTGGAGGCGGGCGCCAAAAATACGGGGTAAGCCCCGCGTTTCGGGATCGGAGAGGCAAGCGGTATGCCAAACGCCAGTCGCCCGAAAACGAGGCGGCGGCTGGAAGCTTGGACGGCGAAGTGCCTACGACTTTTGGGCAATCCGGCGCATTGTTGAGCAGTTCGAGTTCACGTACCCGTGAGACGCGGGCTCAGAGGGGCGCGTTCTCGAAGCTCTTGAGAACGTGGAGGAGCGCGCGCGCTCCCGCGTCCACGTCGCGCGGCTCGGCGTGCTCGTCAGGATGGTGGCTGAGCCCGGCGCGGCAGCGGACGAAGATCATGCCGATCGGCGCGATCCGGCTCATCACCATGGCGTCGTGGCCGGCGCCGCTCGCAAGCCGCAGCGGCTCGTAGCGCTGGGCCTCGATCGCGGCGTCGATGCGGTCCTGCAGGGCGCGGTCGCAGAGCGCCGCCGATTCGTCGTGGATGCGTTCGATCGACACCCCGAGGCCGCGCGTCGAGGCGATCGCGACGATCGACTCCTCGATGCGCTTCAGCGTCGAGAAGCGCTGGTTGTCCTGCGGCGCCCGGACGTCGACGGTGAAGGCGACATGCCCCGGAATGACGTTCGCGCCGCCGGGCTCAACCATCAGCCGGCCGACGGTCGCCACCAGCCCGCGGGTCGCGGTCGCTGCCTGCTCGACGGCGAGAACGGCCGCAGCGGCGCCGACGAGCGCGTCGGCGCGCTGGTTCATGGGCACGGTGCCGGCATGGCCCGCGGCGCCGGTCAGCGTCACCGCGAGCCGCGTCGCGCCGCAGATGGCGCTGACGCAGCCGATGGGCAGCTTGCAGTTCTCCAGCACCGGCCCCTGTTCGATGTGAAGTTCGAGATAGGCCGCGATCTCGGACGGATCGCGCCGCGCCGCGCCGATCCGCTCCGGGTCGAGCCCGTAGGCCCGGATCGCGTCGGCCATGGTGACGCCGTTCCCGTCGCGCAGCTTCAGCAGGCTCGGGTCGAAGGCACCGGCGAGCGCTTTGCTGCCGAGCATCGTGGCGCCGAACCGCGCGCCCTCCTCGTCGGAGAAGCCGACGACCTCGATCGCATGGGGCAGGCGGATGCCGTCGCGCGCCAGCGCGGCGACGCACTCGATGCCCGTCACCACGCCGAGGACCCCGTCCCACCGGCCGGCGTTGCGCACCGTGTCGAGGTGCGAGGCCAAGAGGATCGCCGGGGCGCCCGGCGTCGCGCCTTCGTAACGGCCGACGACGTTGCCGATCGCGTCGACGCGAGCGTCCATGCCCGCCTCCGTCATCCAGCCGAGAACGAGGTCGCTGGCGCGCTTCTGCTCGGGGCTCATGAAGACGCGCGTGATCGCGCCTTTTTCGGCGGAGATCGCCGCGAGGGCGTCCACCCGCTCGCAGATGCGGGCGCCCATAGAGGCCGAGGTGCCGGGCGAGGTCGAAGTCGTGCTAGGAGGCGTGAGCATCTGAGGATCGAAGGCAGACGTCGTGGCGGGCGAAACGCGCATCTTACTGATCAATCCCAACACTGCAGAATCCGTTACGGCCCTGCTCGCGGCCGAAGCGCGCCGCGTGGCGGGGCCCCGCGCGGAGATCGTCGCCGTGACGGCGGCCTTCGGCGCGCCCGGCATCCAGACGGTCGAGGAGGCGAGAACCGCCGTCCGCGCCGTGCTCGACGCCCTGCGCGCGAACGCCGGATGCGACGCGGCTATCACGGCCGCGTTCCTCGATCCAGGATTTGAGGAGGCGACCGCGCTGGAGGTCATGCCCGTGGTCGGCTTCGGCCGCGCGGGCCTCCGCGCCGCAGGCGCCGGGGGAAGGCGCTTCGCGCTGGTCACCGCCGGCGCGGCGATGGAGGACGCGGTGCGCGCGCGCATCGACGACCTCGGCCTGACGCCGCAGCTTGCGGGCCTTCGCCTCGTGCGCGCCGGGGTGCGGGATCTGATCGCCGACCGCGCGGGCCATCGCGCGGAGGTTCTGGCGGCCGTCCGAGCCTGCGTGGAGCAGGACGGCGCCGAAGCGGTGCTGCTCGGCGGCGCGCCCTTCGCGGGCTTCGCGGCGGAGATCGCGGCGGAGGCCGGCGCGCCCGTGCTCGACGGCGTGGCGGCTGCGGTCGAGGCGGCGCTCGCGGCGCGACGCATGAGCTGAACGCCGCGCCGCCCGGGTCATGCGCCCACGGCTTCGTAAGCCTCTGCCGTCGTCCGGGTGCGGATGCAGCGCGCGAAGTGGGCGGCGCCGACCGAGACCGCTTCGGGCTGGAGCTCCGCGCAGTCGTCGATGGCGTGGCCGCAGCGCGGGCGGAAGGAACAGCCCGGCGGCAGATCGGCGAGGTCGGGCGGCGCGCCGGGGATCGCGGCCAACCGTGCGCCGGGGGTCGGCGCATGGCTTGCGCGCGAGAGCAGGAGCCCCTGCGTGTAAGGGTGGCGCGGCTCGCGGATGACGTCCCGCGCCGGGCCCATCTCGACGATGCGGCCCGCGTACATCACCGCGATCCGGTCGGCGACCTCGACCGCGACGCCGATGTCGTGGGTGACGAACACCACCGCCAGGCCGAGCTCCCGCTGCAACTCGCGCAGGAGCAGCAGCACCTGGATCTGCACGGTGGCGTCGAGCGCGGTGGTCGGCTCGTCGGCCAGCAGCACCTTGGGGCGGCAGGCGAGGGCGAGCGCGATCATCGCGCGCTGCCGCATGCCGCCGGACATCTCGTGCGGGTAGTTGTCGAGGCGCTTGTCGGGCGAGGGGATGCGCACCCGCTCGAACAGCGCGAGCGCCCGCGCGCGCGCCTCGGCTTTCGACAGCTTCTCATGCCGGCGGACGGCTTCCATGATCTGGTCGCCGATGCGGTAGACCGGATCGAAGGCGAGCCCCGGATCCTGGAAGATCATGGAGACGATCGGGCCGCGCAGTCCAGCGAGCTCCCGCGACGACAGCTTGAGCACGTCGCGGCCGTCGACCTCCACCTTGCCGCCGATCCTGGCGGAGGAAGGGTGGAGCCGCATCAGCGAGCGCAGCGTCACGCTCTTGCCCGAGCCGGATTCGCCCAGCAACGCGACGGTCTCGCCCCGCTTCAGGTGCAGGTCGACGCCGTCGACCGCGCGGATCGGCCCCTTGGGACCCTTGAAGTCGACGGTGAGCCCGGCGACGTCGACCATCAGCCCGTCGCTCATGCCGCGAGCCTCGGATGGCCGGAGGAAGGGTCGACGAGCCAGCACGCCGCGCGGTGGTCGCCCTCGCCGGCCGCCAGCAGCGTCGGCTCCTCGTGCGCGCACAGCGCCGCGCTCTTAGCGCAGCGGGGGTTGAAGCGGCAGCCGGGCGGCGGGTTGATGGGGTTCGGCGGGTCGCCCGCCAGAGGCGCCACCTCGGTGCGCGCGTCCGGGTCCATCGACGGCATCGAGGCGAGGAGCGCTCCGGTGTAGGGATGCCGCGGAGTCTCGAACAGCGCTTCGGACGGCCCGAACTCGGCGACCTTGCCGAGGTACATCACCATCACCCGGTTCGACATGAACCGCACGACGTTGAGGTCGTGGCTGATGAACATATAAGTCAGGCCGAACTCGTCCTTCAGGTCGAGCAGCAGGTTCAGCACCTGCGCCTCGACCGACTTGTCGAGCGCGGAGACCGCTTCGTCGAGGATGAGCAGGCGCGGATCGAGCGCGAGCGCGCGGGCGATGTTCACGCGCTGGCGCTGGCCGCCGGAAAGTTCGTGCGGGTAGCGCCCCGCGAAGCGGGCGGGCTCGAGGCCGACGCGGTGAAGCAGGTCGTGGGCGCGGGTCGCCGCCGCGCGCCGCGTCGCGCCGTGCACCCGCGGCCCGAAGGCGATGGTGTCCTCGACGGTCAGCCGCGGGTTGAGCGAGGCGTAGCTGTCCTGAAACACCATCTGCACCTGCCGGCGGAAGGCGTTCAGCTCCAGCGCCCGCGAGCCCACCGCCTCGCCGTCGAACAGGATCTCTCCGGCGTCCGGCTTGATGATCTGCATGACGAGACGCGCCGTGGTGGACTTGCCGCAGCCCGACTCGCCGACGATGCCGAGCGTCTCGCCCTTCGCGACGTCGAAGTCGACGCCGTCGACGGCGCGAACCACGGGGCCGGCCTTGGTGAGGAAGCCCTTCTTCTGGCCGAAGTGCTTGATAAGGCCCTTCACGGACAGCAGGGGCTGGCCGGGGCCGCCGCGGTCCCGGGTCGGGCCGCCGGGCGGCGGAGCGGGTTCGCCGATGATCACTGGCGGACCTCCATGGCCGAGCGTAGGCCGTCCGAGAACAGGTTGAACGAGATCGAGGTCAGGAAAATCATCGCGCCGGGGAGCGCGGCCACGAGCGGCTGATTGTAGATCGCGGTCCGGAGCGTGTTCAGCATCAGGCCCCATTCCGGCTCTGGCGGACGCACGCCGAGGCCGAGGAACGAGAGGCCTGAGGCCAGGATCATCGACACGCTGATGAGGCTGGTCGCGTAGACGAAGATCGGTCCCAGAACGTTGCCGAGCACGTGCACCCGGACGATCGTGAAACCGCCCGCCCCGGAGATTCGGGCCGCCTCCACATAGTCGCGGGTGCGGATCTGGGTCGTCACGCTCTCCGCCACGCGAGCGATCTGCGGCACGAACACCACGGTGAGCGAGACGATCGAGTTCAGGATGCCGGCGCCGAGGGCGCCCGACAGCGCGATCGCCAGCAGCACGGAGGGGAAGGCGAAGAACACGTCGATGGTGCGCATCGTCACCGTGTTGATCCAGCCGCCGAGGTAGCCGGCGACGATGCCGATGGTGGAGCCGATGCCGAAGGCGAGGATGACGGGCATGACGCCGAGGAACAGCGACAGCCGGCCGCCGTAGAGGAGGCGGCTTAGCATGTCGCGGCCGAGCTCGTCGGATCCGAGCGGGTAGCCCGGCGTCCCGATCGGGCGGAGCCGGCGGATCATGGAGCCCTTGAACGGGTCCGCCGGCGCGATCCAGGGCGCGAACACGGCGGCGAGCACGATCAGCAGGATGACGCCGAGAGCGACCATCGCAACGGGGTCGCGCCGCAGGCGCTGGAGCACGCTGCCCCAATAGCCTCGGCTCGGCTTCGTGGGGGCCGGTTCGAGGGCGACGCTGTCGGCGATGGCGGCCATGGCGTCAGGCCCTCTGGATGCGCGGATCGAGCGCCGTCTGGGCGACGTCCACGATCAGGTTGAGGCTCACGAAGAACATCGCCAGCACGAGGATCGTGCCCTGCAGCAGCGGCAGGTCGCGCTGGAAGATCGCGGCGTTGAGCAGGAAGCCCGCGCCGGGCCAGGCGAACACGGTCTCGATCAGGATCGAGCCGCCGAGCAGGTAGCCGAGCTGGAGGCCCATGACGGCGAGCGCGGTCGGGGCGGCGTTGGTGACGACGTGCTTGAACACGCCCCATTCGCCGAGTCCCTTGGCGCGCAGCGCCTGCACGAACTCCTGGGAAAGGATGTCGGCGACCAGCGCCCGCACGGTGCGGGCGATGATGCCCATCGGGATCACCGACATCGTGATGGCGGGCAGGATGATGTAGCGCAGATGCTCGAAATCCGGCCGCCAGTCCGCGGAGCCG
This sequence comes from Methylopila sp. Yamaguchi, assembly GCF_002897035.1. Classification (GTDB taxonomy): domain Bacteria; phylum Pseudomonadota; class Alphaproteobacteria; order Rhizobiales; family Methylopilaceae; genus Methylopila. Next base: position 205,678 of record NZ_BAUX01000002.1, on the reverse strand, counting down.
CCGGGCCCCGCGCCGGTCGGCGGCAGCCAGTTGAGCTGGGCCGAGAAGATGATCACCATCACCATGCCGAGCCAATAATGCGGCACGGAGACGCCGAGCACCGAGACCGCCGAGGCGAGGCGGTCCATCACGCTGTTGCGGAAGTAGCCGGCGACGAAGCCGAAGAACGAGCCAAGCGCGAACCCGATGAGGGTGGCGACGGCGGCGAGGATCAGCGAGTTCTTGACCGCCCGCGCGACCTCGCCCAGCACGGGCCGCCCGGTCGCGATCGAGACGCCGAGGTCGCCGGTCAGCACCTTGCCGAGCCAGATGCCGAACTGCACGGGGAGCGGTCGGTCGAAGCCGTAGATCGTCCGCATCTCCGCCTGCTGCTCGGCGGTGGCGTCCACCGGCATGATCGCGGTGAGCGGATCGCCCGGGGCGAGGTGGACCAGCATGAAGCAGACGAGGCTGACGCCGAGCGCGACAGGCGCGACGTAGACGATCCGCTTCAGGATGTAGAGCAGCATGAGGCCTGTTCTCCGACGCGGTCGAGCGGCTCAGCTTTCCCCCGGCCGAGACGGCCGGGGGCGGGCCTTGCGTGTCGTCGGCCCTTACGGCTCGACCGTGATGGTCCCGAAGTTCTGGAACCAGTTCTGCGCCTGAACGAAGCCCTTCACCTTGGCGCTCATGGCGCGCGGGGCGACGTCGTGGGTGACGAACAGGAACAGCGCGTCGTTGACGAACTTCTCGTGCACCTTCTTCAGGATCTCGGTCTGGGCGGCCGGATCGAAGGTGTTGCGGACCTGATCGAACAGCTTGTCGGTCTCGGGGTCGCAGTAGTATCCCCAGTTCACGCCCGCCGGCGCCGAGAGGTTGCACTGGGTCTGCCGGATGAAGCCGCTGAACGGATCCTGGATGAAATAGGAGTAGTTGATCGCCGTCGTGCCGCGGGCGGAAGGATCCTTCGCGCCGGCGCGCCAGATGTTGATCATCTGGTTCCACTCGACCACTTCGTAGTCGACCATGATGCCGACCTCGGCGAGGCTTTGCTGAATGAACTCGTTCATCGGCAGCGGCAGCATCTGGCCGGAGCCCGAGGGGGAGATCAAAATCTTCGTCCGGATCGGCTTGTCCGGCCCGTAACCGGCCTCGGCGAGCAGCTTCTTGGCCTGCTCGACGTCATAGGTGATCTTGAAGGTCGGCTCGCCGAACCACTGGTGCCCGGGCGGCAGCCAGCCCTGCGCCGGGATCATCATGCCCGACAGCAGCTCCTTCATGCCCTCGCGGTCGATGGCGAGGTTCGCGGCCTTGCGCACGCGGATGTCGTTCCACGGCGATCCCTCGACGCGCGACAGATGCCAAGTCCAGTTGTGCGGGTAGGCGTTGGTGACGATCTGGAAGCCGGCGCCCTTCAGCGACTCCACGGCGTCCGGCGCCGGGGCCTCGATCCAGTCGACCTGGCCGGCGCGGAGCGCCGCGACGCGGGCGTTCGGCTCCGGCAGCGGCATCAGGATCAGCTTGTCGAGCTTCGGGACGCGGGTCTTGTCCCAGTACTCCTTGTTCGGAACCATCTCGGCGCGCTCGCGCGGCGCGAAGCCGGTCAGCTTCCACGGGCCCGTGCCGGACGGCGTCTTGGCGAAGGCCTCCCAGCTCTTGCCGAGCTTCTCCCATTGTCCGGGGGACGACATCATGATCCAGGCGAGCTGGTACGGCAGGGTGGCGTCGGGCGCCTTGGTGACGATCTCGACGGTCATCGGGTCGACGACGCGGTAGGAGGCGACCGCCGGAATGCGCGACTTGCCCTGCGCCGACTGGCGCTGATCGTACTGCGGCGCGTCCGTCTTCATCAGCTTGTCGAGGTTCCACACCACCGACTCGGCCGTGAAGTCCGATCCGTCGTGGAACTTCACGCCAGGCCGGATCTTGAAGATCCACTTCGTCTTGCTCTCGTCGCCGGGCGCGATGCCCCACTCGGTGGCGAGCCCGGGTACGATGTCGGAGGGCTTGTCGGCGCTGGTCAGATCCCAGTTGATGAGCCCGTCATAGACCGTGTAGCCCATGAACCGCATGCCTTCGCCGCCGTTGTCCGTCTGACCTGTCGTCAGCGGAATGTCGGACGCGGTCATGCCGATCCGCAGCGTGCCTTGCGCCGAGGCCGCGCCGTGCGCGCCGACGATCAGGGACGCCGCAAGGGCTGCGCGCGTCAGTGTCGTTCGAAACATCATGCTCTCCCCGCGGTCCGGCGCCATCGCGCCGTTGAGTGCGGCGCAGCAAGCGTCGTGCCATCGGGGCAAACCGTGGTTCTGCGCAGGCTCACATGTACGACGAAAGTCGAAGGAGCGAGGAAATGCCTAATGATTGGGCGAATGCCGCGACAGGAGGCGCGCTCCAGGCGCGTCCGCTTACCGGAGAGGCTTTCGCCGCCTTTGGGAATGTGGTCGCGCCGGGACCTATAAGCCGCCAGGTCAACGATGGCCGCGCACTGCGCTACGACGGCGTTGCGCGGCTTACGCATGACCCGTACGCCGCCGAACCCGTGCTCGCCCTCTACGCCGTGACCGCGTCGCCCAAGCCGTTCGAGATCGATCTGCTCGAGCGCCACCCGCTCGCGTCGCAGACCTTCGTCCCGATGCGGCTCGCCGGGCCCTATCTCGTCGTCGTGGCGCCGTCGCGGGCAGATGGGGAGCCGGCGACCGACCGGGCCGAGGCCTTCGTCGCGCCGCCGGACGTCGGCGTGCACTACGCGCCGGGCGTCTGGCACATGCCGATGGCGGCTTTCGGCGGCGACGCCCTGTTCGCGATGTGGATGTGGGAGGCGGGCGGCGGCCGAGACACCGAGGAGCGCCGGCTTCCCGTGGCGCTCCGAGTGGAGGGGTGGTGACGCGCGCGCCGGTCGCTTGCGTCAGTCCGGTGGACTACGTAGGTTCCGCGCGCTCACGCGCCTGAGGTTTTGATGTTCGCTCCCCCGTCCCCGCGGCGCTCCCATTTCGCGGCCTTCTCCGACGCCTCGCGTCGCTTAGGCGCCGGCGCGCCGGCGCGCGTCTGAATGTCACTGTTTCCAACATTTCGGAAGGAAGCGGCGCCGAGCGCCGGCCTGCCTCTCGTCGCAAGCGATCTGCTCGGATGGGGCGACCTCGCGGCGGCGGCGGCGCGCCACATCGGCGTCCAGCGCCTGCAGCTGGAGAGCTCGGCCGCCGCCGCGTTCGTCGTCGCGCTGAAGACCCTGCACCGGCTGAGCGGCCGTCGGGCTGTCGTCGTGCCCGCCTACACCTCGCCGCAGATCGCGATCGCCGTGGCCCAGTGCGGGCTGGAGCTGCGCGTCTGCGATCTCGCGGCCGACAGTCTCGACCTCGACCTGACGCAGCTCGCGAGCCTGTGCGATTCCGACACGCTCGCGGTGGTGCCCACCCATCTCGCGGGCCGTGTCACGGCGGTCGCGCCGACCATCGCGGTCGCCCGCTCCGTCGGGGCCTTCGTCATCGAGGACGCCTCGCACGCCTTCGGCGCGGTCTCCGCCGCTGGCGCGGTGGGGGCGATCGGCGATCTCGGCTTTTTCAGCCTCGGGGTGGGCGATGGTTTGTCGATCTTCGACGGCGGCCTGCTCTGGGCCCATGACGACGCCCTGCGCAAGGAACTGGCGCTGACCTCGGCGCAGACGATCGCGCCGGACGCCGAGGCCGAGCGGCGCGCCGCGCTGCAACTGCTGTTCTACTGGGCGCTCTACAACCCGCGCGGGCTCGGGCGGGTCTACGGGTCCCCCCGGCGCCGCGCGCTCGCGGCCGGGGACGTCGCTTCCGCGGTTGGCGACGTCTTTCCGCTCCGCATCCCCATGCACCGCGTCGGCCGGTGGCGGAGTGGCGTGGGCGCCCGCGCGATCTCGCGGCTGGCGAAGTTCCAGGCGGACGCCGCCGAGCGCGCGCGGGTGCGCCTGAGCGCGCTGGCCGCCATCCCGAACGCGACGGTGTTCTACGACCGTCCGCAGGAGGCGGGGGTCTGGCCGTTCTTCCTGGTGCTCGCGCCGCACGCTTCCGCCTGCGAGACGGCGCTAGCCCGTCTGTGGCCGAGCGGTTACGGCGTGAGCCGCCTCTATCGCTGCGCGCTGCCGGACTATGACTACCTCAAGACGATCGTGCCGCCGGCGAACGCGCCGAACGCGCAGGCGCTGGCCGCGCGGGCGCTGACGGTGACGAACAGCGAGATGCTGGACGACGCCGGCTTCGCGCGGGTCGTCGCGGTGCTGAAGCGCAGCTTCGCCTGAGCCCGGCGCGCGGCTTGCGCCGCGGCTCTTGATCTTCGCCGGGACGCCAGCCATCTCAGCCGCCGAAACGCGCTGGACGAACCGGAGACCGCCCATGACCGTCGACGCCCCCGCCTCGCAGCCGACGACCCCCGAGAGCCGCCCCTTCGAGGCGGATGTCGCCAAGCTGCTGCACCTGATGGTGCATTCGGTCTACTCCGATAAGGACGTCTTCCTGCGCGAGCTGGTCTCGAACGCCGCCGACGCCTGCGAGAAGCTCCGCTTCGAAGCGATCTCCCGACCCGAACTGCTCGCCGACGATCCGAAGCCGCGGATCACCCTGACGGCGGACGCCGCCAACCGCCGCCTGTCGATTGAGGACAACGGCGTCGGCATGAGCGGCGAGGAGATGGTCGAGGCGCTCGGCACCATTGCGCGCTCGGGCACCAAGGCCTTCATCGAGCGGGTCGAGGCGGCCCAGGGCAAGGAGGGCGCGCACCTCATCGGGCAGTTCGGCGTCGGGTTCTATTCCGCCTTCATGGTCGCGGAGCGGGTCGAAGTCGTGTCGCGCCGGGCCGGCGCCGACGAGGCCTCGGTTTGGTCGTCGGACGGGCAGGGCGCGTTCACGATCGCGGCGGCCGATCTCAACGAAGCTCCCGCCCGCGGCACGCGCGTGACGCTCCACCTGCTCGAGGACGCCGCTTCCTACGCCGAAGCCTGGACGCTGGAGCGCGCGGTGAAGACGCAGTCGGGCCACGTACCCGCGCCCGTCTATCTGGTCGAAAGCCCCGGCGCGGAGCCCCGCGCGCTCTCCGACGGCGCCGCCCTGTGGCTTAAGCCGAAAGCGGAAATCTCGAAGGAAGACTACGCCGAGTTCTACCGTGGCCTCGGCGCTTTCGACGAGCCGGCCGTGACCACCCATTTCCGCGCCGAGGGCCGCCACGAGTACGTCGCGCTCGCCTTCACCCCCTCGGCCCCGCCGTACGACCTGTTCGACGCCGAGCGCTCCGGCCGGATGAAGCTCTACGTCAAGCGCGTGTTCATCACCGACGACGCGGAGCTGCTCCCTCGCTACCTGCGGTTCGTGCGTGGGCTAGTCGACTCCTCCGACCTGCCGCTGAACGTCTCGCGCGAGATGATCCAGGAAAGCCCGGTCCTCGCCGCCATCCGCAAGGGCGTCACCAACCGCGTCCTCAGCGATCTGGAGAAGCTGGCGGACAATGACGCCGAAAGCTTCGCGAAGGTCTGGGAGGCTTTCGGCGCGGTCGTGAAGGAGGGCGTCTACGAGGATTTCGAGCGCCGCGACCAGCTGCTTGCGCTGGCGCGCTTCCGGACCACAGCCTCCGGCGACGGCTACCGGACGCTGAAGCAGTATCTCGCCGACCTCAAGGACAACCAGACCGCGATCTACTACCTTGCGGGCGCCGAGCCCGAGCGGCTGAAGGCCTCGCCGCACCTCGAAGGCTTCCGGGCGAGAGGCGTCGAGGTGCTGCTGCTGTCGGACGCGATCGACAGCTTCTGGACGTCCTCCGTCCAGGGCTTCGAAGGCAAGCCCTTCAAGTCGGTGACGCAGGGCGCGGCGGATCTGTCGCTGATCGCGAAGCCCGAGTCCGCCGACGACGCCTCGGCCGCGGAGACGACGCCCGCCGTCGCCGCCTTCATCGACTTCGCGAAGGCGACCCTCGGCGAGAAAGTCTCGGACGTGCGCGCCTCGGATCGGCTGACCGAAAGCCCCGTCTGCCTGGTCGCTCCGGACCACGGACCCGACCGCCAGCTCGAGAAGATCCTTGCGGGCGCGGGGCGGGCCGCCTCCGCCGCGAAGCCCGTGCTCGAGATCAACCCGTCGCACGCGCTCGTCGCCGCTCTGGCGGAGCGCGCGGACGTCGACGCGGCGTTCAAGGAGGACGCTGTCGGCCTGTTGTTTGACGAGGCGCGGATCCTCGATGGAGAGCGGCCGGACGACGCCGCGGGGTTCTCTGCGCGGCTCGCGCGGGTGCTGCAGAAGGCGCTGTCCTGAACGAAAAAAGGGCGCGGCCATGGCCGCGCCCTTCGTCGTTCTAACTCCCTGAGGCCGGTCTCGGGGCGAAGGCCTATCGCGCGGCGGCCGCCGTTTTCTTGCGCCACAGGGTGCGCAGCAAGTCGCGCGCCGGGCTCGGCTGGCCATGGCGCAGCGGGACGGCCTTGATCGCGGGATGGTCGAAGACGGTCTTGCCCGGCTCCGCGGAGATCGGAGCGTAGGGCAGGGGGAAGGCCTCGAGCAGCGGGTCGAGGTCGAAGTCGATCGGCTCCCATGCCGTGTCGACCGCGGCCATCAGCTTGGCCCAGTCGGTCCTCTGGCGGCGCGGCTGATGGTAGATCGGAATGCTCGTCCGCCCGACGCCCAGGTACAGGTCGGTGATCCGAAGATCATAGCCGTCGTTGGGATCCATCGGACGCGTCTGGAGCCCCTTCCCCTCCGCGCCGCGCGGCGCGAAGTAGAGGCAGGGAATGCCGTAGCTCTCCGCAAAGACAAGGCCGTGCAGGCTGGTCGACACCAGGCGGCGGCAGGACAGGATCTCGTCGAGCCGGTCCTTCATCGCCGTGAGGGAGACGTCCGTCACCGTGTTGATGATCTTGATCCGACCCTCGAACTCCTCGGGGATCTCGTAACGCAGCATCTCGGGCTTCGGCTGCGCATCGAGGCTGCGGTCGACCAGGTCGGAGAGGTGGACGATCACTCCCAGATCATACTTCTTCTCGGTCTTGGAAGCATAGAACCGCGGCAGCGCCCACACGGGATCGCCGAACGCCGCCGGCCCGACCGCGTTCTCCTCCTTGAGGATCGCCCGGGTCACCGGCCCACGGGTGGCGTAGACCTTGTAGGCGGTGTCCGCGCTGGGAACGAACGGGATTTTGTCGCCGTGGTGCAGCGGATTCCGGTTCGCGGAAGTCCCCGTTCCCCAAACCGAGACCGATCCCTTCTCGAAGCTGTGAGCGATCGTTCCGACCGCCGCGAGCCGCGGCAGGTCGGAGCGGTGGGCCTCGTGGAAGATCGGGAGGCCCGACAGCATCGCAACCATGAGGGGACTCAGTGCGTCGCCAAGGTTGAGATAGGTCTGGTCCTGAGTCGCCGCCACCCAGCTCACGGGCGCTGCGCCGATGGACGCCGCGACTTCGGCGATCTCAGTCGAATGCAAAAATGAACTCCTCGTCTCGCCAGCGGGCGCCGCCGGGCGCCGGGGGCGTGGCGTGGTCGCCCGACCCGCAACTGACATGCGCTCTGCATGGCCCAATTCGCGCCGAGGCTCAACACCTTGATGAAACGCAGCAATAGATCGCCGCCGTGAAACACGGACTCGACGGCTAGTCCGGCCACAAAGTCGCCTGATTCCGAGAACTGTTGCCGCGTCTCAACACCTCCCCAGAAAGACTTGTGGACGACCGGGCGTTTGCTGGCACGGTTCGTAAGGCCTCATTTACGCTCAATTAAAGGGTTCAAGACCGTTATCGGGGCATTGATTGGCGGGGAAGCTTGCGGCCTTGGCGTGTCGGACGCCTCTCCAGCGGACCGGTCTTCGATCGCCCCACGTCGTCGTGGCGGGGGCGCTCGAACGTCGATCCGTCGTCGGGGCGTTCGGACAGGGCTTGGGAGCTTCCCTTGCGTTTCGCCGACCGCCTGCGTTTGTGGCTCTTGCCGCAGCCGTGCGGATGAGCAATGTGGGCGCGCGCGAAACTGAGAAGGCGAACTGAATGTATGCGTTCAAGCGTCGTGCTTACTGGCGTCCGAGTTCTCGGCAGGCGTCGGTCGCCTGCCTTAGCGTCGCTCTCGCGACGGCTCCTCTCGCCGGCTGCACCTCGCTGCCGTCCAGCGGCCCGCAGGCGAGCGCGGTCGAACGTGAAGCGCAGTCCCCGAAAACGCTGCCCTTCCGCCTCGTGAAATATTCCGCCCAGGCCAGCAGCATCCTGTCGGCCTACGGTGAAGTCGGGATGTCCACCGACGGGTTTTTCCGTGGCGGCGGGGGCGCCGGCAAGCTTGGGGCGGGCGACGCGATCTCGGTCACGGTGATCGAACCGACTTCGGGCGGCCTCTTCACGGGCATCAGCAGCGCCAGCGCCGGCGGCGAAGGGTCCAAAATCGTGACCCTGCCGGACATCCAGATCGATGGCAGCGGAATGATCGTCTTCCCGTTCGTCGGCCGCGTGAAGGCGGCGGGGAAGACGCCGACCCAACTCGGCCTCGAGATTGAATCAAAACTCAAGGAGAACGCGGTTCAACCGCAGGTTCTCGTGCGCCTGTCGGCCAACCTCGCCAATCGCGTGGTCGTCGGCGGCGACGTGAAGTCGCCGGGCGAGTTCGACATCACGCCGGCCGGCGAGACGCTTCTCCAGCTCGTGACGCGCGCCGGCGGCCCGGCCGCCAGGCCGAGCGACACGGTGGTCTCGCTGACCCGCGGCTCGACCACGCGCTCCGTGCGTCTGCACGCGCTGCTGCAGAACCCCAGTTCGGATATCCGCGTCCAGAAGGGCGACTTCATCAACGTCTCGACCGTGGCGCGCACGTATCTGATGCTCGGCGCTTCCGGCACTTCCGCGGAGTTCCCGCTGCCGGCAGAGCCTCTAAGCCTCGCCGGCGCGCTCGGGCGCGCAGGCGGCCTCAACGACGCGCGCGCAGACGCGAAGGGCATCTTCGTGCTGCGCTACGAGCCGCGGGCGATCGCCGACCAGCTTGCGCCGGGCGGCCCGGGAGGCGGCGCCTTCGTGCCGGTCGTCTACCAGTTCGACATGGGAAGCGCGGGCGGCTTCTTCCTGACCGACCGCTTCAACCTGCGGCAGAAAGACATCGTCTATCTCTCGAACGCCGGCTCGGTGGAGCTGTCGAAGATGCTCGACCTGTTCCGGATGACGGTGAGCCCGGTGTTGACCGGCGCCACGATCGCCAAGACTGGCCAGACCTTCGGCCAATAGAGCCGATCCAGATCCACGCATGCAAAAAGGGGCGCTTCACAGCGCCCCTTTTTTTGGTTCGAACGCCTCGGACCAGCCATGCCGCCCCGTCGAGCGGCGGCTGGACGCCCGCGCGTCAGGCGCGGATCAAGCCCCGCATCGGCCGAACCTGTTCGCTGCCCGGGAAGATCGTGCTGCCGAGCGTCTTCTCGTCGATGTCCAGCTGGTCGGCCAGAAGCCCCTTGAGCACGGCCCGCATGTCGGTCGTGGGGGCCAGGTCGCGGTCCTCGAACAGCGCCTTCTCGCTGAGCCCCGGCCAGTCGGCGATGACGCGGCCGCCGTTCACCCGGCCGCCGACGAGGAAGGCGACGCCGCCGTTGCCGTGGTCGGTGCCTTTCGTGCCGTTTACCCGCGCCGTCCGGCCAAACTCCGTGATGATCAGGACGCTGGTGTCGGACCAGACCGGCCCCATGCCCGTGCGAAGCGCGGTCACGCCTTCGTCCAGCGCGACGAGGTTCTTCGCCAGCCGGCCGTCGTAAGGGCCCTCGGCCGTGTGGGTGTCCCAACCGTCGAAGTTCATGACCGCGATCCTGGGGCCGTCCGGCGCCGCCATCAACCGCGCGGCGGCGTTGGCGGCGAGCGCGAAGCCCTTCGACGAGGCCGGCGCCTCCTGCTGCAGCCGCTTCATCGAGGGTTCGTCGCCCAGGAAGAGGTCGACCCGGGCGCCCTCGCGCAGCGCGGCGGCCAGCTTGAGATCGCGCGCGTCGTAGAGCGCCTCCAACCGCTGGAGCGTGTCGGCGCGCGCGTAGTTCATGGCCTGCGGCTGCCAGCTTTCGACGGGCGCGGCCCCGCGGAGAATGAGCGGCGTGGTCGCCGCGACGGCAAGACCGCGCTTCGGGGCGAGACGGACGCCCTTCTGGGGCTGCATGGCGGCGAGCGCGCGGTTGAGCCAACCGCTGTCCTCGCCGGTGCCCGACTTGGGCATGCCGTTCTCCAGCACCTCCTGCCCGTCGAAGTGCGAGCGCGCCCGGTAAGGCGTGGCGACCGCGTGGAAGATCAGCGCTTCCTTGCGGTCGTAGAGGTTCGCGAGCGCCGGCATGCTCGGGTTGAGCGCGAACATGGCGTCCAGCCTGTGGGCCTCGCCGAGCCTCGGGCTCTGGAAATCCGCGCGCAACGCCGCGAAATCCGGATCGCCAATCGGCATGACCGCGCCGAGGCCGTCGAGACCGCCCCGCAGGATGACGACGAGCAGCCGCGGATCGCGGCTTCCTGCGGCCCAAGCTTTGGGAATGAAGGGCGAGGCAAAGAGCGCCGCGCTGGTGGCCGCCAGGAAGTGGCGGCGGGTTGTGCCGGTCATCGCCTATCTCCTCTGGAAATCAGGGCTCAGCAGCAGAAGCGTAAGCGCCTGTTCCTGGCTCTCGCCGCGCAGCACGGCGGTGCGGGTCTCGTCGGAGAGCAGGCCGGCGAGCTGCGTGTCGACCAGCTGCTTCATGTTCAGTCGGTCGGCATGGCGGGCGGACAGATCCTGCGCCCAGTCCAGACGGGTCTTGATGCCGTCCGAGGTCGCCCAGGCGTCGTCGTCGTCGGACCAGCCCTTGGGGGAGGGCGCCGTGAGATAGGGCTGGCCCATGGCGACGAGCGCGACATAGGGGACCGGCGGCCGCGGCGTGGCGTCGAGCAGGCGGGCGACGCTGGCGACGAACTCGATCGGCGGCCGAAGCTTGGCCGGCGGCGTGCTCCAGGCCTCGTCGTGGCGGACCAAGGTGCGGGCGAGCGCTTTCAGATCGCCGTTCGTGTCCGTGAAGCTGCGCTCGAGCGCCGTGAGCAGCGCAGGCGAAGCGTCGTCGGCGACGAAGGCGCGCGAGAAGCGGCGCGACACATGCCGCGCGGTCGAGGGATGCTCCGCCAAATCTTTCAAGACGGCGCGGAGCTGGCCCTCGCCATCGTCGGCGTAGCGCTTGCCCAGGATCGTCTTGGCCCCCGGCTCGTGCCAGGCCTCCTTGAAGACCGTCGTGCCGCAGGCGTCGCTCTCCGGGTTGAGATCGACCGTCCAGCCGCTCAGGACCTTGGCGAACGACGTGACGTCGGCCTGCGTGTAGCCGCCGTCGGCGCCGAGCGAATGCAGCTCGAGCACCTCGCGCGCCAGGTTCTCGTTGACCCCGCGCTTGCCGCGCTGGCCGACCTTCGACTTCGGGCCGATCGAGCGCTCGTTGTCGAGATAGAAGATCATCGACGGGTGCGTGGTGGAGGCGACCAGCATGTCGTGGAACGAGCCGAGCACGTTCGGCCGAACCACTTCGCGCTGGAACGGGCCGACAGTGATCGCCACCTTGCCCTTCACCGCCGCGACCGTGAAATGATTGCCCCAATAGAGCGCCAGCCGCTCCTGGTAGGGGCAGGGGCTGTCGCGCACCGCCTCCAGCCAGGCGTGAAAGTCCTCGGCGCGGTTGTTCGCCTTCGCCACGCCGGACAGATCGATGTCGAACTCGCCCCGGCGTTTGTCCCGCTTCTGGCGACGGTCCATGCCCCCGTCCATCGCCATGTCGCCGTCGCCGGCCATGCCGCCGCCGGCCGCCATCTCGCCGCCGGCCATCTCTCCGCCGCCTGTGCCCGCCGCGGCGACGTCGGCCCCGCCCTTACGTTGGGCCTCGCGGTTCGCCGCGACCTTCTCGTTGATCTTCTCGCGCTGGTACTGCCGGCGCTCGACCATGGTGCGGAGCTGGCCGGGCGTATCGCGCAGCTCGCCGCGATACGACGGCAGCGCCACGTCAAGCTGCCGCTCCACATCGGCGCGCGGATCGGACGGCGGGCCGTCCTTCGACACGCCTAGGCCAAACCGTCCGACCGCGAGAAGCGACGGATGCGTCGGTTCCATGAACCCTCCATCCCGTAAGATCGCGGCCGGCGGCCGTCAGCACACCTTCTACGGCGTGCTGCAGCGCACCCTTCGCTCTGGGGATGGAGAAATTATGATCGCACGGGCGAGCCGCTCTTCACAGAAGCGGCATACCGGATTGGGCGGCGAGAGCCTCGTCCAGGAACGGGAGGAATTCCGACAACTCCGTGGTCCAACGGTCAGCGCCCGCGAGCTGCGGTTCCAGCCACGCGTGATAGTCGTGGCCAAGCGCGGTGGACAGTCGAGCGTAATTGAAGCGCAGGGCGTAGGCGCCGTCCATGATGGGAAGAATCTCGACGATCTTTGATCCGCGGGCCGCGAACAGGATGTGCGCCAATCCGGCGCCGTGCGGGCCCGCTATGACCTTCGCGCCGGCCGCAGCAGCGATCTGATCCGCGATCGGCAGATCGGCCATCCGCAGCACGTTGAAGCCCCGCGCGCTCATCGCCTGTTCGACCAACTCTTCGTTGACCATCGGCCGCCTCTTGGCGTCGCGGCGGGAAATATAGATCTTCTCGCCGAACGATTTTCCGCGCGCCGCCTTCAGCGCTTCGGATCGAAGGCCGTCGAAGACGCCTTTGGTAGCGTCGGGGTACATAAGGCCCGCGAACCCCACACGCGGCATCAGCAGGCGGCGCACGAACAGCGGCTCGTCGACCTCAACGTAGCGGACGCCGAGGGAACGCTTAAGAAGGTTCAACGTCTCGCGCTCGAAGCGCGGCGATCCCGCGGCGATGACGACAGGAACATTCTTTGCGGCTTTATCGAGATACATGCCGAACCGCGGCGTCTGGTCGACAAGCCAGTGATAGATGCCGCGGGTGCCCATGATGGCGTGGCATGCGGCCTCGACGCTCGCGGCGCCGGCCGCGGCCATATCCGGAATCGGGCGCCCGTTTGTCTGGATGATCTCGCCTCCCTCACGCCAGATCTGCCCGAACCGATCAACGAAGACGTCGTTGAACTCCACGACCTTCGGCGGCGTCGGCGAGCGAAGGCGGGATTGCAGGAGAAGCATCTCGCTTTCAAAGCCCGCCAGGTGGCGTGGGGGAACCTCCGCGCTCGCCGCAGCGCGCGTCGCGCCCAACCGGGCGGAGGGACGACCGACGCCGACGAACGCGATTGCCGAAAGCGTCGGCTTCGCGGACATGCCGCCGCCCGTCGCCTCGGTCAGCCGGCCGTGGATCTCACGCTTCACGCCGGGGTCCTTGACGGCGCCATAGAGCCTCTTCGCCTGCCGGATAAACCCCGCGTCTTTCGACGCTTCCGGATTGGTCGCCAGGAGGCGCCAAGCGTCTTCCGGCCGCCCAGCCTTCATGAACTTGCGCACGAGACCAAACCGCTGGCGGACCGCCCACGGGTTTGCGAGCGCAATGGCCGCGGCCGCGTCGAGCGCCCGCGTGTCCTTCATCTCTTGGCCGGCGAGGATGTAAAGCTCAAGTAACCGGACATTTTCGGCTAATGGCGGATCCGCATCGACCAGCTTGACAATGCTCTCCCAGTCGCCTTCGAGGGCGGCTTCCTTCGCTTTTCTCAACGACAGCATCTGCTTTATCACAAGAGTAGGAGATCGACGCCGAAGCGGCGTGGAAAGCGCAGGAGCGCTTTCTTCCGGCCGCGAAACTCGGCGGGAGAATAGGAATTTCAACATCTTATGACCGCCGCGTGGACTATGGCGCGAGGTTACAGCAAGGCTTCGCGTGAGACCACGGCCGACATTCCTCGAGCCCTCTCGGCGACGCCGACAGGGCTCGAGCGCTTTAGACTCGGTGGTCGCGGATCGACGCCAGCGCCAGCCGCGCGATGATCCAGGCGATGATCGTGCCCGCAATGACCCACATCAGGCTCTTTGGCTTGTTCGGCAGGATCGGATCCACGGGAAGGCGGGGCGAGACGATGTTGACGATATAAAGCTTCTTCATTTCGGCCTGCACGAGCGAGCTTTGCAGCATCGCGACCGCCGAAGAGTACTTCTGCTGCGCCAGGCCCTGATCGACGCTCAGCGTCTTGTACGAGCCGATCAGCGGCGCGAGGGCGTCGGTCTTGCCGGTCAGGCGCTGTTGCTCGACGACGAGCTGCGCCTCCAGCGCCTCGAGCATGTTGCGGATTTCGGACGTTCGGGGCGAATTGGGCGTCGAGGTCTTCGAAAGCGCCGTCATCTCGGCGCGCTTGCTCGCGATCTGATCACGCAAGGTCTGGATGATCGTGCCGTACGACGTGGTCTCCATCGTCGGATCGATCATGCCGTTCGCGAGCTGGAAGTCCGTGATCGCCTGGTTCGTGCGGCGCATCTCATTGGACGCTTCCGCGACCTGGTCCTGCGCCAGCTTGATCATGTCCGCGCGGGCGCGCTCGTTGAACTGGTTGACCAGCTGCTCGCTCATCCGCGACAGCTCGGAGCCGATCTTGAAGGCGGTGTCCGCGTCGTAGCCGTAGCTCGTCAGGCTGATCTGGCCCTGAAGGTCGTCGTAAGAGACCTCGATCTGCGAGAGGTAGTGTTGGTACTGCCGCTCGTGGCGGGCTTCGGGGGAAAGCCGTCCGAACCAGTCGATCGAGGTCTCCTGCATCCGTGGCGTCAGGTTGATCCGCTTGTTCAGCTCGTCGAACGCCTCGCGCGATTTGATGTAGTTGACGACCGCGTAGGACTCGTCGATCGCGCGCTCGACCTGGCTTGGCACCGGCTGCCCGACCTGGCCGACCATCGATCCGGGCACGCCAGAAACGCCGCTGGCCGGGTTGCGGATGGCGATGACGCTTTCCGCGACGTATCGGTTCGAGGCGATCCCGAACAGGTAGACGCAGGCGACGACGAGCGGCACCGAAAGGAAGAGCGCGTTGAAGAGGCGCATCTTCTTGCGCCAGGCCTCGCGCGAGGAGGGGCGCTCGAAGCTCTCCACGTCCTCGATGCGGCCGCGCCGGAGGGGCGGGGGCGAAGGACGCCGGGTGTCGACATAATCCTCGGCGGGCGTCGCCACCGCCGTCGACGGCGCCGCGGGGGCCGCCGCAGCGGGCGTCCGCAGCGCGAGGGCGTCGGCGGTTGCGCCGGAACGCGGAGCCCGACGACGCGCGCCGATGGGGTTCATGTTCGCGATCTTCATTGGACCTCCGCCATCACTCGCCGAGCGGGTCGGAGAGATCTTGTCCGCCGGTCGCCCCGCGGAACGCCAAGATCGCTTCCCCCTTACTGCCGAACTTCTGCAATTTACGATCGATGATCACATAGCACTCGTCGCACATCTCACGAATGGTCTGCGCTGTCCGGGTGACCACGATGAGGCTGCGGTCGCCCCTCATCTCGAGCAGCTTTTCCTGGACCAGATCGCGAAACGGCTTGTTGCCCAACGCAACCCGCTCATCAACAACGTAACAATCAAAAGAAAGCGCCAAGCACAGACTGATCGTCGCCCGGGTGTTCAATTCATCCGGCAAAAGGTCGAGCGCGGTGTCCAGATCTTGCCTTTTGATCTTACCGAGGTCGGTCACTGCGTCAAGCATATCAGGCGGCCAGGCGTTGTAGATCGCCGACACGAACCGCACGTTCTGGCGGATGCTGAAGCGTTTGGTGAAAATCGTGCGCGACGCCAGCGGCCAGGACACCGACATTCCGCAGTCGATCCGCCCTTCGGTCGGCGACTGGTTGCCGTTCAGCAAGTTGACCAGCGTCGTCTTGCCCGAGCTCGCGCCCCCGAGAACGCCGATCGACACGCCACGGGGGAACTCAGCGTCCGCGCGGTCGAACACCAGCGTCTGCTTCCGCCCGGCGCCGAGGACCTTCGTCACGCCCCGCAGGCGGATCGTATCCCGCTCGCCGCCGCCAATCTCGGCGAAGCCCGCGGGGTCCTCCTGTAACGTCGCGGCCGCGCCGCCTTTTTTTAGCAAGCGCGCGATCATAGGCCGTCCAGCGCGAAGGGATCTTCGTTCTCGGTGGCCCGTCTACGGTCACGTTCGTAGAAGGGACGACAAAGCCGCTCGCACATCAAGCCGATGGCGAGCGTCGAGGTTATCCAGACGCCGAGGTAGAGGCTGCTCGCCACCGGCGATTCATAGGCCACGAAATAGCCGCTGCGAATGAACTCGCACAGGTGGAACAGCGGGTTCTCGATGATGATCCAGCGGAACATATACGGCACTTCGGGCCAGATGAAGTGCACGCCGCTCGTGAACATCAGTACCCGCATTAAGACGTGCTGGATCGTGCGGAAGAACGGCGCGAAGGTGTTGATCGCTCCGAAGATCATTCCCACGCCGAAGCCAAGGAGCGACGAAACGAGCAGCACCGCGATCACGAGGAACGGCTGCTCCATCCAGTCGGAAATGCCGATGAAGTAGAACGCCGTGAAGGCTCCCAAGGCGAGGCCCACGTAGAACAACGTGTTCACGATGGAGCGCGCGATCAGCACGTCCAGCTGCGTGACGCGCGGCATGAACTCGTAGCGCGCCTTCGCGGAGGCGAAGGTCGACGATTGCGACAGCGTCGTCTTGAAGGTCCAGAAGATGAACACGCCGCAGGTAAGGAACGGCACCATCGGCATGCCGTGGTGCGTCCGGGAGCCGGTGAAGTAGCGCAGGGCGGCGAGGCCTGCGACCACGATGGCGAGGCCGCCGACTTCCTCGACCACGCCGAAGGTCTTCCGCGCGAACCGCGCCGAAGCCTCGGTGCCGACCAGCGCGATCACCGTGCGGACCTGGTTCCGCGCCGCGGCGACAAACCAGCTTTCCGAGCGGTCGTTCGCCCAGATCGTCATTTCGCCGCTCCAACGGGCGCTCGCGGCGGTGAAGCGGTCGTCTTCGCGGCCGCCGCCTTCGCCGCCGCCTTGTCGGCGCGGCGCAGTTCCGTCACGTCATGCTGCAGCGTCAAGCCGGTGAGTACGGGGTGCTCCCAAATGGTCTCGCCTGCGCGGGCCGCGATCGGCGCCACGTCGACCGGCAGGGCCTCGAGCAGGGCGTCTCCGTCAAGAAGGTCGACCGGCGTCCAATTGGCGTCGACCGCGCGCATCAGCGCGTCCCAGTCCGTTCGCGCGGCGCGGCTCTGCCCGTAAGCCCGGCGCGTCTTGAGACCAAGACCCGTGTACAGGTCGACGATCCGCAGGTCCGTGGCGCCGTCGGGATCGAGATCGAGGTCGAGCGGCCCCGCGCCGTTGGGCGAGAAGTAGAGACATGGAATGCCGTAGCTCTCGGCGATCACCATGCCGTGCAGGCTGGTCGAGACGATCCGCTCGCAGGCGAGAATCTCGTCGATCTTGTCCTGAAGCGACCTGATCGAGATCGGCGTCACCGTGGTGATCAGGCGAACGTCGTCCGCGAGCTCCGGTTCGACCACGCATCGAACGATGTGGTCGCGGGGATGCGCCTCATAGGTCCGGTCGGCGAGCTCGGAGAGATGCAGGATGACCCCGATCTTCCACTTTTTCTCGATTTTCGGGGCGTAGAATCGCGGGAGCAGCCAGACGGGATCGCCATAGACGCCCGTGCCTCGGCCGCCGCCGTTGAGCAGACGCTCCGAGACGGGCCCGCGGGTCGCCGAGACCTTGAACACGGAATCGGCCGAGGGCGTAAACGGCACATGTTCCGCAGCCGGAGCCGAAGGATTGGCCCAGTTCGAACTGCCGGTGCCCCAGAACCAGGTCTCGCCGCCGGAAAATCCGTGGCCGATGGTCCCGACCGCAGCCATGCGGAGCGTGGTGGACTTGAAGGGCACGCGACGGACGGGCAGCCCGCAGCCGAGGGCGACCATGACCGGGCTCAGCGCGTCGCCGAAATTCAGATAATCCATCTGCATGGTGGAGCCGGCCCACCCGAGAGGGACGACGCCGTTGCTTCGCGCGTAGTCGGCCAGACTTCCCCGCATGACGTCTCCTACTGTCCCCCGGACGCCTGGCCAAACGAGCGCGCCGCTTGGCAGGCGCCAGCAGCGCGCCCGGATTGCGGTGTCGCTTACGGAGCATCACCTCGTTAAGTGACCATTTTATGGTCACGCGCTGCGGTGCAGCAAGAGCTTTCGACGTGGCGATGCAGGTTGTGGCGTCAAAACGGGATCTTGGCGATCGTCGCAGCCGGCGCGCTCCACACGCGCGAGTCCGGCGAGACCGCGAGCGGCAGCGGAAACGCCTCAATCAGCGGCCGGTCGTCGTAGGAGAGCGGCCGCCAGCTTTCGTCGACCCAGCGCATGACGGCGTCCCAATCCGTCATGCGCGCGCGGTCGAGCAAGAAGGCCGAAAGACGGTCCCGCCCCGCGCCGGTGTAGAAGTCGCGCATGCGGTGGTCGATGTGCGCCTGGGGGTCGTTGAGATCCAGCAAGGCGCCGTAGCTGTCGCCATAGGTCCCAAACCAGGCGCAGGGGATGCCGTAGGTTTCGGAAATGACGAGCCCATGCAGGCTGGTCGACACCACGCGCCGGCACGACACGATCTCGGCGATCTTCGCGCGCATCGCCTCGGGCGTGGCCGGGCAATAGGTGTTGATCAGGCGAATGCGATCCTGGAGATGCGGCGGGATGTAGTAGCGCTTGAGGATCGCCTTGGCGGTCGCCTCCGGATCGGCGCTCTCGAGTTCGGAGATGTGCAGGATGACGCCGAGATCGTGCGTCTTCTCCACGTCCGTCATCGGCCAAATCCGCGGGAGAACCCACACGGGGTCGCCGTAGATGTCGGGAACGGAGATCCCCTGGCTGCGGAACGTCGCGGCGCTCCGGGGTCCGCGCAGGGCGTAGACGTTGAACTCGGTGTCCGGAGGCCGGATGTAGCCGCGATGGGCCGGATCGACTGGATTGCGCTCCGCGTCGACCCCGGTTCCCCAGAAATGCAGCACCCCGTTGCGCTGGTTGTGGCCGATGGTGCCAACCGCGACCATCCGCTCTGCGGGCTGGTCGAACCCGGCGCGCCTCACGGGCAGTCCGGCCATGACCGCGACCACAAAGGCGCTCAGGGCGTCGCCCACATTGGCGTGCGGATGCTCCCGCGTCGTCGCCACCCATGAGAGGGGCACCGAGAGGACGCCGGGGTTCATGCGCACCAGAGTGGCCGCGGGGGATGATGAGGGCTGCGGCCGATCCTCAGGAGAGGACTTGGAAAGCGGCGAACTGACGGTCTCGGGGAGCATGGAGCCTTGAGGTGAATGCGGGGGCTTCTTATCGGCCCGGTAGCGAGGAACGGAGGATTGAATCGTCCAAAGCAAGCGGCGACCCTATGGCGCCGAACCCGCACTGGGAAGTCTACCCGTTGCAGTAGCGCCTTTTGTCCCCCGTGACACGCTTTCGCTTGCCTACGTCGGGCGGCGTGGTTCAGATCGTGCGCGTTCGTCGGCGGGTCGCAAAATGTCGCTCCGTCGCGGACCTTTGGGTGCGGAGAAGAGGTGTTCTCGTATGGCGAACCGCCGATCGATCATGCTCGACGGCTACAATCTGGCCCTGGAAAAAGGGACCGGAGTGGCGACCTACGCCCGAAATCTGAGCTTCGAATGCAAGGAGCTCGGCTACAACACTGAAATTCTCTACGGCTCCCGGGCCTCCCCGAGCGCGGACAAGCTCATGCGGGAGATCGCGTTCTTCGACCCTCACGCCGGCAAGCCGCACCCCATTTTGCAGGCGGTCCGATGGTTACGGGAGTCGGCGGTCGCGCCTCTCGGGCTTCAGGCGCACAAGGTTCCGATCACCGGCAAGGTCGTCACGCGCAACTTCGAATCCCGCATGCCCTACTTCGACCAGATCTGGAACGTTCCGGACCTGTTCCACAAGTCCTACCGAAATTTCCGCACGTACAAGACGATGCTCCGCGTCAGCTCGATCACGAAGCCGGACATCATGCACTGGACCTATCCTCTCCCGATCCGCATTCCGGGGGTGAAGAACATCTACACGCTGCACGACCTCGTGCCGCTCAAGCTGCCGTACACGACGCTCGACAACAAGAAGTTCTACATGCGCATGATCCGGCGCGTGCTGAAGAATGCGGATCATATATGCACCGTCTCGGAGTGCTCGAAGCGCGACATCGTCGATCTGTTTGATTATCCCGAAGACAAGATCACCAACACCTACCAATCCGTCGACATTCCGAAGAAGTACCTCGACAAGCCCGAGGACGTGGTGAAGCGCGAGGTCGAGGGCGCGTTTGGCTTGGAGTACAAGGGGTACTTCCTCTACTTCGGCGCGGTCGAGCCGAAGAAGAACATTGGACGCCTGATCGAGTCCTATCTCGCGAGCGACGTGAAGGAGCCGCTGGTGGTTCTGGGCAAACCCGCATGGAAGTCGGAGGAGGAGCTCCGCTTCCTGTCGGAGTCCACGAACCGCTACCTCGAGCAGATCGAAAACTTCACCTTCCAGCGGGACCGCGTGCGCCGTTTCGACTACGCCCCGTTCCCGCTCCTGGTCAGCCTGATCCGCGGCGCGAAGGCGGTCGTCTTCCCCTCGCTCTACGAGGGCTTCGGGCTGCCGGTGCTGGAAAGCATGCTGTGCGGCACGCCGGTCATCAGCTCCGATCAGTCCTCGATCCCCGAGATCGCCGGCGACGCCGCCCTATTGGTCGACCCCTACGACACCCGCGCGATCGCCGAAGCGATCCGGACGGTCAGCACGAACGGCGAACTGCGGGCGGAGCTTTCCGCGAAGGGCAGGGCGCAGGCGGCCCTGTACTCGCGCGAGCGCTACCGCAGCGCCCTCCAGGGCATGTACGACAAGGTGGCGGGCGCGCCGGGCTGACCGCTCGGACGGCTCGCCAAGCACGCGCTCGGTCCGCCCCGCGAAAAGCGGCGGCGCGAACCGAGCGCCCATTTCTACGCCTCAGGCGGCGTCTTCGCTCGCGATCAGGTCCGCGATGTTCTTTCGCATGCGCGCGGCAACGGCGCTGCCGGGGACCGGCGACGGCGTGCGGTACTTGCCCGGGCGGATCGCGGTGGCGGAGCGCTGGGAGGTGCTGTGCACGAGCTCGATCAGATGGTCGAGCGCCGCGAAATGCTTCTCCCAGGTCGGCGGCTTGAACCGCGCCAGCCGCTCGATCTGAGCCGCCCGGCGCTTTGAGTCCGGCTTGGCGTAATCGACGATCGACCGCATCCATTCGGCGCCATCGATCGGGCTGATGTAGTCCGGCGCGTCCTGCGCGATCTCGCGAAACACCGAAAGGTCGGAACAGAGGGCTGGGGCGCCCATGGTGAGGGCTTCCGCGAGCGGCAGGCCGTAGCCCTCGGCGAAGGACGGCATGAGCACCGCCCGGGCGTTCGCCATGAGGTGGCGGAGAAGCTGGTCGGGCAGCCTGTTGCACTCGATGACATGCGGCGAAAGCGCGTCGCAGCGCTCCATGATGTCGATGACGTTCTCGTTCTCCCACCCGCGCCGGCCGATCACGATCAGCTTCGGAACGACCGGAGACGTCTCCGCGAGATGGCGCCAAAGGTGCAAGATGGTCAGGTGGTTCTTGCGCGGCTCGATCGTGCCGATCATCACGAAGTAAGGCGTGTCGATCGGCGGGAGGTCCACCGGCTCGTGGAACTTCTGCTCGACGCCGAGCGGGCTCACCACGGTCGGCGCGAGATTGAGCCCGTGCAGCGTCGCGAACTCGGACAGCATCTGGCTGGTGTGCTCCGAATTCGTCAGGGTCGCGACGGCCGAGTTTAGCACCGTACGCATCCGCGCTTCGTGCTTCTCGCGGTCGCCGGGCCGGGCGTATTCCGGATGCGAGATCGGAATGAGGTCGTGGACCAGATAGATCGGGAGGAGGTTGCGAACCTCGACCAGCCGGCTGACGTCGCGCCGCGCGATCAGCCCTTCGTGCGATACGTTGAGATAGACCGCGCCCTTATTGAAGCGGCGGCAGGCGCGGTCGGGCCATAGGCTGAGCGGGGACAGCAGCACCGGCAGAGACGGCGCAAGCGCCGGGATCGAGCTGCGACGGACGGGCTGCTCCATGCCGGCGGCGAGCGCGTTCGGCAGGATCTCGAGGAAGTTCTCCAGCCTGCTGATCTCGCTGCGCGAGGCCAGCTCGTTGCTCATCTCCCAGCGAGTCGTCAGCGTCTCGATGAAGCTGTGGCAGGCATCCGGATTGAGCCGCCAGGGCCGCGAGCGCAGACGGCCGATGAAGTGCGCCTCGTCAGGGTAGTGCTCGCGCAGGTGCCGCGCATAGGCCAACTCGACGCGGTCGATTCCCGTCGGCGTGAACGCCGACGACCGCCGCAACAGCCGCGTGATATCGAAGATGATGTTCAAGCTTCAACCCGTTATTACACAGACAGCGATGTATTTAAAAAGGTCGTCAATCAGCGATTGAAATTGGGAGATTGACGCGCCAGCCTAAACGACCGTCGCGTGCATGGCAAAGCTCGTCGATACTCCGCCCGGAACGTCTGTTCCGTCAAGCCCGGACGGCCGCCTTTGGGCGGCCGAGAATCCTCGAAGTCGACCTGTCGCCCGGGTCGGAGCGGGCAGGCGCCGAAGGATCAGACCTGCGTGTCGGTCGCGTCCTTCACCCGCGCGTACATGTCCTCGTAGCGCACGATGTCGTCCTCGCCGAGATAGGACCCGGATTGAACCTCGATCAGGTTCAGCGGGACCTTGCCGGGATTCTCGAGCCGGTGGACGCAGCCGAGCGGCAGGAAGACGGACTCGTTCTCGCGCAGGAGAACCTGCTCGCCGTCGCGCGTCACCAGGGCGGTGCCGTTCACCACCACCCAGTGCTCGGCGCGGTGGAAGTGCTTCTGGAGCGAAAGCTTCGCCCCCGGCTTCACGGTGATGCGCTTCACCTGGAAGCGGTCGCCGGTGTGGATCGACTGGAAGAAGCCCCACGGGCGATGGTTCCGCAGGGTCTCGGTGGCGGAAGCGTGGCCCGCGGCGCGCACCTGGTTGACCAGCGTCTTTACGTCCTGGTCGCGGCCCTTGGTCGTGACCATCACGACGTCGGGCGTCGCCACGATCACGAGGTCCTCCACGCCGAGCGCCGCCACCAGCTGGCCCTCGCCGCGGATGTAGCAGCCCTTCGCGTCCTCGATGACGGTTTCGCCGGCGACGACGTTGCCGCTGCGGTCCTTGGCGCCGATGTCCCACAGCGACGACCAGCTTCCGGCGTCGGTCCAGGCGAAGTCGGCGGGGACCACGATGGCGCGGTCGGTCTTCTCCATGACGGCGTAGTCGATCGAGATCGACGGGGCTTCGCGGAAGGCCTCCTCGCCCAGGCGGACGAAATCGAGGTCGCGTCCGGCGCTGTCGAGCGAACGCTTCGCCGCCGCAAGCACGCCGGGGTCCAACTTCTGGAACTCGTCGATCAGCGCCTGCGCGGGCAGCAGGAAGATGCCGCTGTTCCAGAGGTACGTCCCCGCCGCGACATAGCCCTCAGCGGTCGCCCGGTCGGGCTTCTCGACGAAGCGCTTGACGGAGTAGCTGCCGGGGGCGGTGGGGTGGGCGTCCCCCTGTTCAATGTAGCCGAAGCCGGTCGCCGGCTCGGTCGGCTTTAGACCGAACAGAACCAGCCGGCCCTCGTGCGCGGCGACAAGGCCGCGCTCGACTGCGGCGCGGAAGGCCGCAGGATCGCGCACGACATGGTCGGCGGGCATCAGCAGAAGGATGGCGTTGGGATCGCTCGCGACCGCGACCAGGGCGGCGACCGCGGCGGCCGGCGCCGTGTTGCGGCCGAACGGCTCGAGGACGATCGTGGTGTCCTCGAGGCCCAGGGCCCGCATCTGCTCGGCGATGATGAAGCGATGCTCGTGGTTGGCCACGACCATCGGCTTCGTGAAGAGCTTCGGATCGCTGACGCGGCTCGCCGTGTCCTGGAGCATCGTGCGGTCGCCGGCGAGCGCGAGAAGCTGCTTCGGATAGGCTTCGCGCGACAGCGGCCACAGTCGCGTGCCCGTGCCTCCGGACAGAATCACTGGCGTGACCTTGGACGGCCCGGCGGTGCGTCTCACGTCCCCACTCATCGTCTTGGACTCCCCCGCTGACTTTATATTGCCGAAAGAATGGTCGGCCATGAAGCGTCGCCTGACGGCCAAATATGTGCGCTGCAACAAAACGACTTTGCAGGTGCAAAATAGCGCGATCTGAGGCGGCTTTGTCAATTGCCCAGTTTCAGATCACAACCTTTCGTTGCGGTGGCGCCCGCCGGCGCGGGGGATAGCCGGCGGAAAATTGAAGGCGTTTTCTTCAGATAGTCTGGTTGTACGCGCCCACCTCGGAGCGGCGCCGGAGAATGCCGTCGACCGCCTTGAACATCTCATGAAGCCGGGCTTCCGACACCGGGCTTTCCACCACCACGACAAGTTCGGGCTTGTTCGACGAGGCGCGGACGAGGCCCCAGGTGCCGTCCTCGGCGGTGATGCGGACGCCGTTCACGGTGACGAGATCAACGATCTTCTGGCCGCCGACTGGCTCGCCTTCGGCCTTCATCCGCTCGAAGGTCGCCGTCGTTTCCGCTACGACGTCGTACTTCACGTCGTCGGCGCAGTGCGGGGACATGGTGGGCGAGCCCCAGGTCTTGGGCAGCGCGCGCTTGAGGTCCGCCATCGACTTGTCGGGGTTGCGGTCCAGCATGTCGCAGATCGCGAGCGCCGAGATTAGCCCGTCGTCATAGCCGTAGCCGATCGGCTTGTTGAAGAAGTAATGGCCGGACTTCTCGAAGCCGACGAGCGCGTTCAGCTCGTTCACGCGGCGCTTGATGTAGGAGTGGCCGGTCTTCCAGTAGTCGGTCTTCGCGCCCTGGGCGGTCAGGACCGGATCGGTCATGAACAGGCCGGTCGACTTCACGTCGACGACGAACTGGGCGTTGGGGTGGATGGCCGAGAGGTCGCGCGCGAGCATGACGCCGACCTTGTCGGCGAAGATTTCGTCGCCCTCGTTGTCCACGACGCCGCAGCGGTCGCCGTCGCCGTCGAAGCCGAGACCGACGTCCGCGCCGTGCTCCAGCACCGCGTCGCGGATCGCATGCAGCATCTGCATGTCTTCCGGGTTGGGGTTGTACTTCGGGAAGGTGTGGTCGAGCTCTGCGTCGAGCGGGATCACCTCGCAGCCGAGCCTCTCCAGCGCCTGGGGCGCGAAAGCGCCGGCCGTGCCGTTGCCGCAGGCCGCGACCACCTTGAGCTTGCGGGTGATCTTCGGGCGATCCAGCAGCTTGGCGAGGTAGCGCTCTGGGAAGTTCTCTTCGAAGACGTACGCGCCGCCGCCCGGCAGCTTGAACGCCGCGGCGAGCACGATCTCCTTCAGCCGCGTCATCTCTTCCGGGCCGAAGGTCATCGGGCGCTGCACGCCCATCTTCACGCCTGTCCAGCCATTATCGTTGTGCGACGCGGTCACCATCGCGACGCACGGACAGTCCAGCTCGAACTGGGCGAAGTAAGCCATCGGCGACAGCGCGAGCCCGATGTCGCGCACTTTGATCCCCGCGGCCATGAGCCCGTTCGCAAGCGCGATCTTGATCGAGGCGGAGTAGCTGCGGAAGTCGTGGCCGACCACGATCTCCGGCGGGACGCCGAGTTCGTGGATCAGCGTGCCGAGCCCCATTCCGAGCGCCTGCACGCCCATGAGGTTGATCTCGTCGGGAAACAGCCAGCGCGCGTCGTATTCCCGGAAGCCGGTCGCCTTCACCATCGGCGACGATTCAAACTCATAGGTGTTGGGCTTGAGGTAAGGCTTGGGCGTCGGGAACATGCGCGCGAAGATCTCCGTGGTCGGCAAAACCGGTCCAAAAGGAGCCGTTCCAGCCATGATGCGGCGCAATGGAGCACGAAGGATCGGACACGGCAATCGGTAGCGACGCGGCGCCTGAGAAACGGGGCGCGGAATGCGGCGTCACCTCGACGCACGCGCTGAGATCGGACTTGCGGCGCGGCGGATGATGCGCCGCGCGGAGGGATGAGGCGCCGACAACGTTTGCCGGGGGCTGCAGCAATCTCGCTCGCCTGCTGCCGCGGAAAGCGTCAGGCCCCGCACGGACGAGACGCCGACGGGGCCCTTTCGCTGTGGCCGTCGCGGCGTAAAAGAAATGGTCCGTTTCTCGCTTGCGGAGGGATCGCCGCAGCGCGACGGGCGCGATGTGGAAGGGAGAGCGGGATGATCCTGCGGTGTGATCTCGGCGGACAACGCTATGCGTTCCCCGATCTGAAGCGGCTGATGGCGGCGGCCTCGCCGCGGCGGTCCGGCGACGAACTCGCGGGGCTGGCCGCGGACACGGACGCCGAGCGCGTCGCGGCGCGGATCGTTCTCGCCGACCTGCCGCTGGACACCTTTCTCCGAGAAGCCCTCGTGCCTTACGAAGACGACGAGGTGACGCGCCTCATCGTCGACGGCCACGACGCGGAAGCCTTCGCGGCCGTGTCCCATCTCACGGTCGGCGGCTTCCGCGACTGGCTACTGTCCCACGAGGCGGACTCCGACGCGCTTTCGAAGCTCGCGCCCGGCCTGACGCCCGAGATGGTCGCCGCGGTCTCCAAGCTCATGCGCAATCAGGATCTCATCGCGGTCGCGCGGAAGTGCAGGGTCGTTACAGCCTTCCGCACCACCTTGGGCCTTCCGGGGCGGCTCGGCACCCGGCTGCAGCCGAACCACCCGACCGACGACCTCCGGGGCGTCGCGGTCTCCGTGCTCGACGGCCTGCTCTATGGCGTCGGGGACGCCGTGATCGGCATCAACCCGGCTACCGACAACGTGCCGAACGCGATCGCGCTGATGGAGATGCTCGACGGACTTCGCCAGCAGTACGACATCCCTGCGCAAACCTGCGTGCTCACCCACGTCACCAACGCCATCGAGATCATGAACCGCCAGGCGCCGGTGGACCTCGTGTTCCAGTCGGTCGCGGGTTCGGAGGCCGCGAACCGCGGCTTCGGCGTTGATCTCGCCGTCCTCAAGGAGGCTCATGACGCCGCGCTGGCGCTGAAGCGGGGCACCGTCGGCCAGAACGTGATGTATTTCGAGACGGGGCAGGGCGCGGCGCTCTCCGCCGACGCCCACCATGGCGTCGACCAGCAGACCATGGAGACCCGCGCCTACGCCGTCGCGCGCGCTTATCAACCGATGATCGTGAACACCGTCGTCGGCTTCATCGGGCCGGAGTACCTCTACGACGGCAAGCAGATCATCCGCGCCGGGCTCGAGGACCATTTCTGCGGCAAGCTGCTCGGCCTGCCGATGGGCTGCGACGTCTGCTACACTAACCACGCCGAGGCCGACCAGGACGACATGGACGGCCTGATGACTCTGCTGACGACGGCGGGCTGCACCTTCCTCATCTGCGTGCCGGGCGCCGACGACGTGATGCTGAACTACCAGAGCCTGTCGTTCCACGACGTGCTCTATCTCCGCTCGACCCTGGGCGTGAAGGCCGCGCCCGAGTTCGAGGCCTGGCTGGACCGTATGGGGATGGTGGCGCCCGACGGCCGCATCCGCGAGCTCGAGCTCAAGGACCCGCGGATCTCGCACATGCTCGCGCAGGCCCAGTTGGTCGCGTGATCGAAGGTCCGAAGGATAACCCGCCCATGGACGACGTCGTTCGCCCCGCCGACCCCTGGAGCGCGCTCCGCGCCTCGACCAACGCCCGCATCGGCCTCGGGCGCAGCGGCGACGCCATGCCGCTCAAGGCGGTGCTGGAGTTCCAGGCGGCGCACGCCACGGCGCGGGACGCGGTCCACACGCCCCTCGACCTCGACGCCGTGGAAGCTGCGCTGCACCCGCTCACGACGCTGCGCATAAAGAGCTCCGCGCCCGACAGGCCGACCTATCTCCGTCGCCCCGACCTTGGCCGCCGGCTCGACGACGAACCAAGCCCCGGCCTCGAGGCGGCGGACAAGGGGCCGGACGTCGTCTTCGTCGTCGCGGACGGCCTTTCGGCCACCGCGGTGCAGATGCATGCGGCGCCCTTGGTGCACGCCTGCGTCGAGCGGCTTCAAGGCCTTAAGATCGCCCCGGTGGTGCTGGCGAGCCAGGCCCGCGTGGCTTTGGGCGACGACGTCGGAGAGCGCCTCGGGGCGACGCTGGTCGCGGTGCTGATCGGCGAGCGGCCGGGCCTATCGGTGGCGGAGAGCCTCGGCGTCTATCTCACCTACGAGCCCCGCCGCGGTCGCCGCGACAGCGAGCGCAACTGCATCTCGAACATCCATGGCAAGGGCGGCCTGTCCTATGCCCTCGCCGCCGACAAGCTCGTGTGGCTGATCCGCGAGGCGACCCGGCTCAAGCTCACCGGGGTGAAGCTCAAGGACGATGTCGACGCCCTCGCGCCGCCGGCGGGCGCGGGCGAGGCGCTTCCCGGAACCTGAGAGTTCGGCTTCGTCGCGCCGGCCCAGTTCGCCTGCGTGGTTGATTGAATGGAAAAGGCCCGCGACGTCGCCGTCGCGGGCCTTTTCGTTATGTCGGCTCCAGGGAAGGGCCGGAAGCTAAGCTCAGTACTTGGTGACGAGCACCGGGTCGGCCTTGGCGCCGAACTTCATGTTCAGGCCGACGTAGACCTGCAACGGACGCGCCGGCGTGATCGAGCGCGGGTCTTCCAGACCGAGGAAGCCGATGTCGTCAGTTTCGAAGAACGTCGCGTTGTTTGAGTACTTTTTGTTAAAGAGGTTCTTCACGCCGCCGAACAGCCGGAGTTGCTCGGTCACCTGATAGGAGGTGTTGACGTTGAAGATCGCGTAACCCGGGAGCTTCTTGTTCTGGTTGGATTCGTCGCCCAGATAGTACTGGCCGCTCATGATCTGGGCGTCGCCTCCTACCGTCCAGGCCGGCGTGACGCGGTAGGCGGCGCCAAACTTGAACTGGTGATCGGGGATGCCCGTCAAGCGATCGCCCTTGCGGACGTGGATCGTCCCGGCGTTGTCATCGTCGTCGGCCGCCGCGGCGATATCGTCGTCATCATCCTCGCCGTAGCCTTCGGACGCCGGATTGTTGGGCGATGCGAGACGGATCGATTTGCGGAACGTGGCGTCGATGTAGGAGTAGTTGGCGTAGACTGCCCACTTCTCAGCCATGTACTGCGCCGAGAGTTCGAGACCCTGGCGCCGTGTGTCGCCAGCGTTCAGGAAGTAGCCGCGGCCCGTGATCTCGCTCGGGACGTTCAGAATGTCGTTCGAGTTGTTCGCACGGTAGATGCTTGCGCTCCAGTTGAGTGCGCCGCCTAGGAAACTGTCGAAGCTGCCTCGGAAGCCGAGTTCACCCGTGCGGGTCACGACCTGCTCGAGCGGAGGATCGGAGACCAGCGTGGATTCAAGCGGGCAGGGGATGTCGGGGTTTGAACAGCCAAGTTCGAGCGCCGTCGGGGCGCGGTTCGACTCCGAATAGGAGACGAAGCCGGTGACGTTCGGAGCAATCTTGTAG
The DNA here is from genome assembly GCF_002897035.1 of Methylopila sp. Yamaguchi. Lineage (GTDB taxonomy): Bacteria > Pseudomonadota > Alphaproteobacteria > Rhizobiales > Methylopilaceae > Methylopila. The sequence continues at coordinate 176,365 of NZ_BAUX01000002.1, read as the reverse complement.
GTCAGGCCCGCCATCGGATTGAAGCGGTCGAAGCTATGCTTGCCGTCGAGGTTCGGACCCGCGGGCAGGCCATCCTCGTTCAAGGGCACGATCGTGCCCTTGTCGTTCAAGATCAGCCGGGCGTAGTTCCAGCGCGCGCCTATCGTTGCCGACAGTTTGTCGGTCACGTCGAGCGTGTTGGTGGCGTATAGGCCCAGATAGTGGTTCTTCGCCTCGAGATCGACCGGAATGATGCCGCCGGGGATCAGAGTGTAGTATTTCTGTCCAGTCCCGATACACTGCAGATCTTCGGGAATGATGCAGAGCTCGCTTTCGCCGCGGAAGTCGGTCTTGCCGAAGTCGTAAGCAGCGCCGATGACGAAGTGGTTTTTGCGGCCGAAGAGCTCGCTCTCGTTGGTCGCCTGCAGTGTGCCGCCCGCAGACGTGGTGCGGATGTGCGAGCGCTCGATCGAGCCGGGCGTCGTGCCAGGTCCGTACTCTCCATCCTGAGGATAGAAGGTGTTGGCGATCGGACGGCCAGTGACTGGATCACGGACCAGCAACCGATCGTCGCCTTCCTCCGCGCCGAAGTCATCCGCTTCGAGGCAGAGTAGGGTAGGGTCGTCGGGGCAGGGGCGAACGTCAGTGTCGTTGCCGTCGACGCGGTCGGAGCGGTAGCGCCGGTAGTAGGCGTTCGCCTGAAGCGACCACGTGTCGGTCACCTCGAACTTGCCTTGCAAGTTCAGCATGCCCATTTCGTTTTCGTTGATCTGGTCGCCGGTGTAGACGTTGCGGCGGCGCTGCTCCAGCAGTTCGAACGGCGTCGGGCCCACCACGCCAAGCTTCGAGTCCGCATAGGTGAAGTTGAGGTGGATTTCGGAGGTGTCGGTCTTGTAGCCGACGTCGCCGAAGACGCGCTTCAGATGTGAAGCCGAAAAGTCGCGCCAGCCGTCATCACGCGCGCCTTCAATGGCGAGGTAGCCCGCCCAATTTCCAATCTGCGTGCCCCACTGCGCGGAACCCTCGCGGCGACCGAACGATCCGATCTGCGACTCGATTTCAACGCCTTGGAAGGTGAAGCCGCTTTTCGTCTGGAAGCTCAGCGCGCCGCCGAGCGCGTTCAGGCCGAAAAGCGGGTTGTTGGTCCAGACGTCGAGGCGGTCGATGGCGACGGTCGGGATGAACTCAAAGTTCACCGTGTCGCCGAAGGCCTCGTTGACGCGGACGCCGTTCTGGTAGACCGCCAGCCCCTGCGGGGCGCCGTTCTGCTGCGACGCCTGGAAGCCGCGGAAGAAGACGTCCTTATTGAAGGGGTTGCCGGTGACGTCCGAGATGTTCACGCTCGGCGCGTTCTGGAAGAGCCCTTCCTGCACAGTCGCGGAGCCGGACGTCCGGAGTTGGTCCCCGCCCACGCTGATGACGTTCGCCGGCACCTTGTCGCGATCGAGGCCGTCGCCGCCGAGCGGGGTCGTGCCGATCACGTCGATCTCGGGCAGGGCGATCGCATCCTGCGCAATCGCGGGCGCGCAGGCGGTCGCCAAGGCGGCGACGGAGGCGCCCACCAGCGCCGCTCTTCTTATTGTGGATTTCATGGAGGTGTCCCGTCCCCAGCGTCTGCGGCCGAACATGGCCGAACTGCGGCATTTTTAGGCCGACGAATCTCGGCGGGACAAGTGCAACGGGCTAGAGTCGGGAACTATTCGAAGACATGATGTTGGAAAACAACATTATAATAAGCCTCATATAATAATTCTTACGAGGCGTGGCTCCTTAGGGCCTTCCTTCATCTGCGCTGTTGTGGTCTTTCGTATGAGCCATCCAGTCGCAGGCGCCGTTCTTCACCGCTTCATAGACAGCGGCGCCGATCGCGACGCCCACGTCTGTGTGCAGCCCCGCGAAGTTGGCGGCCGGGTCGCCGAGCGGCGCCGCGACGACGACGCAATCCGTGCCGGTGCCCGTCGCCGCTCCGCCGTCGACGGCGCGGCCGCTCGCCATGACCGCCGCGGTGCGGGCCTCGACGGCGATCGACAGCGCCTCCACCAGCGCGGCGTCGGTCAACGGGACGGAGCAGGCGACCAGCAGGTTGATCGTGCCCCAGGCCTCGCGCGGAGGCGGGGAAGGCTCGCCGACACGGGAGGCGTTCCCAAGGCCCACCGTCGCGAGGCAGCGCGCGCTTGCGCCGCCGGACGCGGCCCCGGCGACGCGACGCCGTCGCACGTCGCGGGAGGTCATCATGCCGACGGCGTCGCCAAACCCCGCCGCTTGCATCCGCGCTTCCAGCAGAGCGGCGGGATCGACGGTCACGGGAAGGTCGTCGTCCTCGACCTCAAGCCAGACGACCTGATCGGCGGTCTGGAAGCCCGGCCTCGCCAGCGCCCAGCTCAGCATGCGCTGCGGCCGGACGAAGCGCGCCGTCAGCCAAGGGCGTGCGCAGGAGACGAAGAACAGCGCGTCCGCCTCGCTCGCGGGGTGGTCAAAGCCTCCGTCGGCGCTCATCTCAAGGTCGTCGTCTTGCGAGAAAGGGCTGTGGTTCATTGCCTTGCGCAGCCGGCCCGGCCGTTAATTCCACAAAGCTAGTGATTTTATGTATTGACATTGACGGCCGGAAAAGTGGAATGAGCGCATCGCTTCCGGAGGCCTGACGCCGATGCATCGTCGCACTTTCACCCGCGCGCTGACCGCCCTTGCGCTGGTCGTCCCCCTGTCTGCGGCCGCGCCGACCGCCTTCGCTCAGACGACGCTGACCAACGTCTCGTACGACCCGACGCGGGAGCTCTACAAGGAGTTCAACGCCGCCTTCGCGAAGAGCTGGAAGGCCGAGACCGGCGAGGACATCCGAGTTCAGGTCAGCCATGGCGGCTCCGGCAAGCAGGCGCGCTCGGTGATCGACGGTCTGAACGCGGACGTCGTGACTCTCGCGCTCGCAGCCGACATCGACGCCATCGCTAAGGCCACGGGCAAGCTGCCGGCGGATTGGCAGAAGCGGCTGCCGCACAATTCCTCGCCCTACACCTCGACCATCGTTTTCCTGGTCCGCAAGGGCAATCCGAAGGGGATCAAGGACTGGGGGGATCTGGTGAAGGCCGACGTCCAGGTCATCACGCCGAACCCCAAGACCTCGGGCGGGGCCCGCTGGAACTATCTCGCCGCCTGGGCCTACGGCCGCGAGGCGAACGGCGGGGATGACGCTAAGGCCAAGGCCTTTGTGGCGGAGTTGTTCAAGCACGTGCCCGTGCTCGACACGGGCGCCCGGGGCTCGACCACCACCTTCGCCCAGCGCGGCCTCGGGGACGTCCTGCTGGCCTGGGAGAACGAGGCCTATCTCTCGCTGAAGGAGTTCGGCGAGGACAAGTTCGACATCGTGTTCCCGTCGATCTCGATCCTGGCGGAGCCGCCGGTCGCGATCGTCGATGCGAATGTCGACAAGAGCGGGACCCGGAAGGCGGCCGAGGCCTACCTTAAGCTGCTTTACGCTAAGGAAGGCCAGACAATCGCGGCGAAGAACTTCTACCGGCCGGTGTCGCCCGACCTCGCCGAGAAGGCGGATGTCGACCGCTTCCAGAAGCTGAAGCTCGTGACGATCGACAAGGACTTCGGCGGTTGGGGCAAGGCGCAGTCCGAGCACTTCGGCGACGGCGGCACCTTCGACCAGATCTACAAGCCGAACTGAACCCGCCCCTGCACCCCCTCTCTGTAATCTGTTCTGCGGCCGGACGTCGACGTCCGGCCGCAGGCATGTCCGCCGTTCCCTCAAAGACGATCGAGCCTTAGAGTGACGTCCAGCCCAGACGCGACCTATGCGGCGCCGGCCGCCCCTGGCGCTCCGCCCTCTCGACTGAAAGTCCGCATGAGCGCCACGCCTTTCAGGACGCCAAGCGCAGTGCCGGGCTTCGGGCTCGCGCTCGGGTTCACCGTGCTCTACATGTCGCTGCTGGTGCTGATCCCGCTCGGCGCGGTGGTGGCCTGGGCGGCCTCGCTCGGCCCGACCAGGCTGCTGGCGATCCTGACGCAGACGCAGACGCTGAACGCGCTGAAGATCAGCTTTGGGATCTCGCTCGCGGCGGCGGCGGTGAACGCCGTGTTCGGCCTGCTGTTGGCCTGGGTGCTCACACGTTACGACTTCCCCGGCCGACGCCTCGTGGACGCCACAGTGGACCTCCCGTTCGCGCTGCCGACCGCCGTCGCCGGCATCGCGCTCGCCGCGATCTACGCGCCGAACGGTTGGGTTGGGTCGCTGCTGCCGTTCAAGGTCGCCTACACGCCGCTCGGCATCTTCGTCGCCATGACCTTCATCGGCCTCCCCTTCGTAGTGCGCACCGTTCAGCCGGTGCTGGCGGATGTCGACCGCGAGTTGGAGGAGGCGTCCGCCACCCTCGGCGCGGGACGGCTGACCACGGTGTTCCGGGTGGTGTTTCCAACGCTTGTCCCTGCGCTTCTGACGGGCTTCGCGCTCGCCTTCGCGCGCGCGGTCGGCGAGTACGGCTCCATCATCTTCATCGCCGGCAACATCCCGAACGTGTCGGAGATCGCGCCGCTGCTGATCATCACCAAGCTCGAAGGCTTCGACTACGCCGGCGCGACGGCCATCGCGACGATCATGCTGGCGATGTCCTTCGTGATTCTGCTGGTGGTGAATCTCATCGAAGCCTGGTCGCGGCGGAGGCTCGGCCATGCCCGCTGATCCGCGCCAGACTCTCCCCGCTCATCCCGTCGCCGCGGGCGCCAGCCCGACCACCGAGCCGATCGCCGTGCGCCTGGCGCTGATCACGGTCGCCTTGGCGTTTCTGGCGCTGTTCCTGGTGCTGCCTCTGATCGCCGTGTTCGCCGAGGCCTTCCGCAACGGCGTCGACGCGTACTTCGCGTCCTTCGACGATCCCGACACCTGGTCGGCGGTGTGGCTGACGCTCGGCGTCGCGGCGATCGCGGTCCCGCTCAACGTGGTCTTCGGCCTCGCCGCCTCCTGGGCGGTGGCGAAGCACGAGTTCCGCGGCAAGAGCCTGCTGGTGACGCTGATCGACCTGCCGTTCTCGGTCTCTCCGGTCGTGTCGGGCATGTGCTACGTGCTGCTGTTCGGCGCGCAGGGCTACTTCGGCCACTACCTGCAGAGCGTCGGCGTCCAGATCATCTTCGCCGTTCCCGGGCTGGTGCTCGCCACCATCTTCGTCACGTTCCCCTTCGTGGCGCGCGAGCTGATCCCGCTGATGCAGGAGCAGGGCGTCAGCGAGGAGGAGGCCGCGTTGTCGCTCGGCGCCGGCGGCTGGCGCACGTTCTGGTCGGTCACGTTGCCGAACGTGCGTTGGGCGCTGCTCTACGGCGTGCTGCTCTGCAACGCCCGCGCCATGGGCGAGTTCGGCGCCGTCTCGGTCGTCTCCGGCCATCTGCGCGGCCAGACCAACACGGTCCCGCTCCAGGTCGAGATCCTCTACAACGACTACAATTTCGTCGCCGCCTTCGCCGTCGCCTCGCTGCTCGCAGGTCTCGGCCTGGTGACGCTGGTGGTGAAGAGCGCCTTGGAATGGCGCTACGCCGACCAGCTCGCCTCCGGCCGCCGCCACTGACAACGGACTGAATAGACCCATGGACCTCAAGATCCGCGACGTCCGCAAGGAATACGGCTCCTTCCCTGCGCTGAACGGCGTCAGCCTCGACATCCGCTCGGGCGAGCTGGTGGCGCTGCTCGGGCCTTCGGGCTCCGGCAAGACCACGCTGCTGCGCGCCATCGCAGGGCTCGAGATCCCGGACTCCGGTCGGATCCTCTTCGGCGACGAGGACGCGCTGGCGAAGCCGGTCCAGGAGCGCAACGTGGGCTTCGTGTTCCAGCACTACGCGCTGTTCCGGCACATGAAGGTGTTCGACAACATCGCCTTCGGCCTGCGCGTGCGCGGCCGGGCGCGCCGGCCCGCGGAAGCCGACATCCGCAGGAAGGTGCTGGAGCTGCTTGAGCTCGTGCAGCTCCAGGGCCTCGAGAACCGGTATCCCGCGCAGCTCTCCGGCGGCCAGCGCCAGCGCGTGGCACTCGCCCGCGCGCTCGCGATCGAGCCGCAGGTGCTGCTGCTGGACGAGCCCTTCGGCGCGCTCGACGCCCAGGTCCGCAAGGAGCTGCGCCGCTGGCTGCGCGAGATCCACAACGAGACCGGCCACACCACGGTGTTCGTCACCCACGACCAGGAGGAGGCGCTGGAGCTCGCCGACCGGGTCGCCATTCTTCACAAGGGCGACCTGCAGCAGGTGGGTACGCCGGACGCGATCTACGACCAGCCGGCGACCCCGTTCGTCTACGCCTTCATCGGCGACTCGAGTTCGCTGCCGATCGAGGTGCGCGGCGGCCAGGCGGCGCTCGACGGCAAAGCGCTTCCGCTCGGGCGCGTCGACGCGCCCGACGGCCCCGCGCGGCTGCACGTGCGCCCGCAGGACGTGACCTTCGTGGCGCCGGGGGAGGGGGTCGCCCTCGGCCGCGTTGCCACGCTGCGGCGGCTGGGTGCGTTCCGCCGCGCCGACGTCGACGTCGGCGTTCGCCGGTCCCGCATCGAGGTGCGGCTGCCGCCCGAAGCCGTCTTCGCCGAGGGTGAGGAGGTGGGCCTCGCGTTCGAGCGCTTCGCGGTGTTCCCCGCGGAAGGAGCGCCGGGCGCCGCCCGCGCGGCGTAAGCGTCGGAGCGCACTTACCCCGTCTCGCGCGCCCCTGTATCGTCCGCGGCCGTAACGGCGGGGCGGAGACGATGATTCATGTGGCGTAAGGCGGCCTCCGTCGGCGGACTGACGCTCGCCTCGCGCCTGTTCGGCTTCGTCCGCGACGTGATGATGGCGGCGCTGCTCGGCGCCGGACCGCTCGCGGACGCCTTCATGATCGCGTTCCGGCTGCCGAACCATTTTCGCGCGATCTTTGCGGAGGGGGCGTTCAACGCCGCCTTCGTGCCGCGCTACGCCCGCGCGCTGACCCAGGACGGAGAGGGCGCAGCGCGCGCCTTCGCCGAGGACGTGCTGGCGATCACGGTGGTGGTCCACCTCGGCCTGCTGGCGCTCGCCATCGCCTTCGCGCCCTACGTCGTCGCAGCTCTCGCGCCGGGCTTTGCTGAAGATCCCCCCCAGCTCGGGCTGACCGCCTCGCTCACCCGGATCACCTTTCCCTACCTGCTGCTGATCTCGATGATGACGCTGGTCTCCGGCGTGCTGAACGCGCACGATCGTTTCGCCGCCGCGGCCGCGACGCCCATCCTGCTCAACATCTGCATGATCGCCGCCCTGATGGCCTCGGGGCTATTCCCGACCGTCGCGCACGCTCTGGCCTGGGGCGTGCTGATCTCCGGCTTCGCGCAGCTTGCGCTGGTCCTCGCGGACCTCAGGCGCTCGGGCCTCTGGCTCAGGCTGCGCGTTCCGGCCCTCACAGCGCACGTGAAGACCTTCCTCAAAGGCTTTGGTCCGGCTGTGCTTGGGTCGGCGGGCGTGCAGATCGCCATGTTCGCCGACACGATCCTCGCCTCGTTCCTGCCGAGCGGCTCCGTGTCCTACCTCTACTACGCCGACCGGCTCTACCAGCTGCCGCTGGCGGTGGTCGGCATCGCGATCGGCACCGTGCTGTTGCCGGAGCTGTCGCGCCGCCTTGCGCGCAACGACGTCCCCGGCGCGCGTGACCGGCTGAACCGTGCGCTCGAAGGCGCGCTGCTGATGACGCTGCCCTTCGTGGCGCTGTTCGCGGTGGCCGCCGCGCCCGTGGTCGCGGCGCTGTTCGGCCGCGGCGCCTTCGACCTGAAGGCGGTGGCGGGCTCCGCCGCCGCGCTCGAGGCCTACGCGGTCGGCCTGCCAGCCATCGTCGCGCTCCGCTGCGTCACGCCGGCCTTCCACGCCTCCGGCGACACCGCGACGCCTGTGAAGGCGCTCGCTGTCGCCACGCTCGCGAACCTCGGGCTGAAGCTGGTGCTGATCGGGCCTTACGCCCACGCCGGGCTCGCCTTCGCCACTTCGGTCGGCGCCTGGGTCAACCTCGGCCTGCTGGTGCTGCTGCTCAGAAATCGCGGCCGCTTCGCGCTGGATCGCCGCCTCGCGTTGAACCTCGGCGCGCTAGCGCTCGCGACCGCCGCCAGCGCCGCCGCCATCTGGTTCGCGCTGGCGCCCGCCGGCGCCGTGAAGGGATTGATCCCGCAGATGCCGGACCTCGCGCCCGCGGCGCTGATCGGCCTTGCGGGGTTCGCGGCCTACGCCGCCCTCGCCGGGCCGGGGTTCTGGCTCGCGCGAAGGTTCGGGCGGGGTGGATCAGAGGGCGCCTGACGCAGGTCCCCAGGAACCTCGTCGTCTCAGCCAGTAGCCATCGCAGCGGTGTTACGCGGTCGCGAGCGCCCGCGCCGCCACCAGCATGCGCCGGATCTCCGGCAGGCAGGAGCCGCAGTTCGTTCCGGCCTTGGTCGTGGCGCCCACCGCCGCGGCGTCCGCCGCGCCGCCGCGGATCGCGGTTTCGATGACGCCTTTCGGCACGCCGTGGCAGGCGCAGACCAGCGGGCCGCAGGCGGCGCCGTCGCTGGCGCGGCCGGCGAGCAGGAGGCTGCGGACCTGGCCTTCCGTAAGCCCCTCGCCGAGCTTCGCGCGGAGGAAGGTCCAGGCGCTCTCCTGTCGATCGGGCGCGACGAACAGGCAGGCCGCCAACGCCCCGTCGCGGAAGACGGCGGAGCGCGCCACCCCGCGGCCGGCGTCGACGTAGTCCACGATCTCGTCGCCCGGCTCGAGGTCCGGAAAGATCTCGGAGAGCGTCACCTCGTGATCGGTGGCGAACAGCAGGCCGAACCCGTGCGGCACGGTCGCCCTTGCCCACCACGTGGCGGGATCGAGCGCGCCGAGGGCCCCTCGGGTCAACGCGAAGCCCTGGCGCGCGAAGCGCGCCGGCGCGACCGCCGCCGGCGTCGCCTTGGCGTCGGGCTGTCCGGAGAACGGATCGACGGCGGCGTGAACCAGCGCGCCCACGCGGCCGTTGGACGAGGTTTCATCGTTCCAGTGGATCGGCGCGAACAGCGCTCCCCGGCGCTGGCCGGGCTCCGCGCGCACGCGCAGGACGACGTCGCCATGGGTGGTTGTCACCCGTGCGAAGCCGCCGTCCTTCAGGCCCTCGGCGGTCGCGTCGTCCGGATGGATCTCCACGAACGGCTCGACCAGATGGCTGGAGAGCCGCTGGCTTTTGCCGGTGCGCGTCATGGTGTGCCACTGGTCGCGGATGCGGCCGGTGTTGAGCCGGAAAGGGAAGCGATCGTCGGTCGAGGCCGACGGCGCGAGCGGCGCGACCTCCACGAAGTTCGCCCGGCCGTTCGCGGTGTAGAAGCCGCCCTTGGCGAAGAAGCGGGTCTCCGTGCGCGCCATGCCGCGGCGGGCCGGCCACTGGATCGGCTTGAGCTGGTCGTAGTCGTGGGTGTCGAGGTCGGCCAACGCGCCGATGTCGAAGTCGCGCGTTCCGTCGTTCTCGAACGCGGAAAGCGCGGCGTGCTCGCGGAACACCTCGCCCGGCGTGCGCCAGCCGAAGGCCTCGCCGAAGCCGAGGCGCTTCGCCACCTGCGCCACCGCCCACCAGTCCGGCCGCGTCTGGCCGGGGGGCGCGAGGAACGGCCGCTGGCGCGAGATGCGGCGCTCGGAGTTCGTGACCGTGCCGTCCTTCTCCCCCCAGGCCGCGGCGGGAAGGCGGATGTGCGCGCCGGCGCCCAGTGTGTCGTTGGAGGCGACGTTTTCGGAGACGACGAAATGGTCGAGCCGCTTCAGCGCGGCGCGCACGGCGTCGGCGCGCGGCACGGAGACGGCGGGGTTGGTGCCCATCACCCACAGCGCCTTGATCTGGCCGCGGCCGATGGCGTCGAACATGTCGACGGCCTTCAGCCCGTCCGCCTGCGCCATGCGCGGCGCGTCCCAGAACCGGCGGACCCTGTCGATCGAGGCCGGCTCGAAACCCATGTGGGCGGCGAGCTGGTTGGCGAGCCCCCCGACCTCGCGCCCGCCCATGGCGTTGGGCTGGCCGGTGAGCGAGAACGGCCCCATGCCTTCGCGGCCGATGCGACCCGTGGCGAGATGGCAGTTGATGATCGCCCCGACCTTGTCGGTTCCCTGCGCCGCTTGGTTCACCCCCTGGCTGTACAGCGTGACCACGCGTTCGGTGGCCGCGAACAGCTCGAAGAAGGCTGCGACGTCGGCGGGCGGCAGCCCACAGGCGGCCGAAGTGGCCGAGACCGTCGGCGCGATCTCGCGGGCTCGGGCGAGGGCCGCGTCGAACCCCTGCGTGTGGCCCGCGACATAAGCCTGGTCGAGGCGGCCCTTGTCGGCGAGATGGACCAGCAGCCCGCAGAACAACGCCGCGTCCGAGCCCCCGGCGAGCGGCAGATGGAGGTCGGCCTCCTCCGCCGTCGCGGTGCCGCGCGGGTCGATCACCACGATCTTGGCGCCCCGCGCCGCCTTCGCGGCCAGCATCCGCTGGTAGAGCACGGGGTGGCACCAGGCGGCGTTGGAGCCGACGAAGACCAGGAGGTCGGCGATCTCGAGGTCGCGGTAGGTCCCGGGCACCGTGTCGGCGCCGAAGGCGCGCTTGTGCCCCGCGACTGAGGACGACATGCAAAGGCGCGAATTTGTGTCGACGTTGGCCGAGCCGAGGAAGCCTTTGAACAGCTTGTTCGCGGCGTAATAGTCCTCCGTCAGAAGTTGGCCCGACAGATAGATCGCGATGGCTTCCGGCCCGTGCGTCTCAAGCGTGCGGCGGAAGCCCTCCGCCGTTGCGTCGAGCGCTTCGTCCCAGCTCGCGCGCTTGGCCCCGATCTCGGGATGCAGCAGCCGCCCGTTGAGCGACAGGGTTTCGCCGAGCGCCGAGCCCTTCGAGCACAGCCGGCCGAAATTGGACGGGTGCTCCGTGTCGCCCGCGATGGTCGCGCCACCGAGATGATCGGGCTGCGCCAGCACCCCGCAGCCCACGCCGCAGTAGGGGCAAGTGGTGCGGGTGGGGGCCTTCGGCAGGTCGGCGGGGCGCATGTTCATGGGCGGACGGAGCCACGAGCGAAACCAGCGTCATCCCGGCCGGAGCGCAGCGCAGAGCCGGGATCGTTCGCGAAGCGAGGCGCCTTGTCCTGAAGACGGTCCCGGGTCTGCGCGGCTGCGCCGCTTCGGCCGGGATGACGGCCCTCCTCAGCATGAGGCGACCTCCGGCGGCGTCCAACCTTCTCATGCTGAGGAGCCGGCCGTCGGCCGGCGTCTCGAAGCACGCACTCTGTTTCCGCGCCCATCAGTAGACGTCCGCCTGGTAGCGGCCGGCCTTCTTCAGGCCCCCGACGAACGCCTTGGCCTCGTCGGCGCTTCTGCCTCCATGGGTTGCGACCACCTCGACCAGAGCCTTCTCGACGTCGGCCGCCATGCGCTTGGCGTCGCCGCAGACGTAGAAGTGCGCGCCTTTCTCGAGCCAGCTCCAGAGCTCGGCCCCGGCCTCGCGCATGCGATCCTGCACGTAGACCTTCTCCGCGCCGTCGCGGGACCAGGCGAGCGACAGCTTCGTCAGCGCGCCCGCGGCCTGCAGCTCGGCGATCTCGTCGCGGTAGTAGTAGTCCGTCGCCTCGTGCTGGTGCCCGTAGAACAGCCAGGCGCCGCCAGCGGCGTTGGTCGCCTTGCGATCGCGCAGGAAGGACCGGAACGGCGCGATGCCCGTGCCGGGGCCGACCATGACGATCGGGACCGCGCCGTCCTTCGGAAGCGCGAAGCCGTGGGCCTTCTGGACGTAGACCTTGAGCTTGTCGCCCGGCGCGACGCGGTCGGCGAGATAGGTCGAGGCGAGGCCGAGCCGAGTGCGGTCACCGATGCGGTAGCGGACGGCGGCGACGGTCAGGCTGACCTTGCCGGGATCGGCGGAGAGCGCCGACGAGATCGAGTAGAGCCGCGGCTGCAGCGGATCGAGCGCGCCGAGGAGCTCCGCCGCCGGCGGGGTGACGGCCGGGAACTTCTCCAGCGCCGCCAGGACGTCGAGGGTCGCGAGGTCGCCGTCCGGGTCCTCGCCTTCGGCGAGCTTGGCGAGCGTTTGCTTCTCGTCGGCGCTTTCGGCGTAGACGCCGAGCAGCTCGAACAGCGCGTCCGGCGCGGCGCCGAGCGACATCCGCTCCGACAACCAAGCGGCCAGGGGCAGCGTGTGGCCGTCATGCGTGACTTCGGCCTCCGGCGCGACGCCGAGACGCGCGGCCACCGCCAAACACAGCTCCGGCGCGTTCGTCGCGAACAGGCCGAACGAGTCGCCCGGCTGATAGGTCAGGCCGCAGGCGGAGAGGTCGATCTCGACGTGGTTGGTCTCCTTGTCGGAGCCTTCGCCGCTGACCGCGCGCTTCGACAGGAAGGCGGCCTCGACCGGCGTCTCGCGCGAGCGGCCGGGCTCGGCCGCGGCCGGCGCCGCGGGGATGGGCGCAGGCTTCGCGGGCGCCGCGCCGCCACCGTCGAGCTCCTCGAACAGCTTCTTCAGCATGCGGGTCGTTTCCTTGCCGCCCGGCACGCAGAGATTGAGCTTCTTCTCCTCGCCCGCCGCGATCGCGGCGGAGTAGCTCTCGCAGAGATAGCCGCACTGGCCGCAGTCCTGCTGCGCCATGGCCGCGTACATGCGGCGCTTCACCGGCTTGCCGGCGGCCATCTCCATGCGCTCGTCGATCGGAATGGACGCGTCGTGCCACGGCGCGCCGTCGTCCTCTTCCTTCGGCGCGGAGGCGCCTTCGCCGGGCAGAGGCGAGCCCAGCAGCGCGGTCGCGGCGTCGCGCGACAGCGCCTGCATCCCGCCGTCCATCGACAGCAGGCCGGCGAAGAAGCCGTTCAGCCAGGCCCGTTGCTCAGGGCTGAAGGGCGCGTTCTCGGGAACGAGGGGAGGGAGGATCTGGCCTTGCGCGGTCATGGGGTTCAAGCGCCCTCCAGCTCGAAGATGGTCTTGAGCGCGTCGATCTCGTGCCGGCGCGTGAAGGCGGCGAAGGTCTCGGCGCCGCTGCGGGCGGCGAGGTAGCCGCGCAGCATTTTCTCCACGACGGCCGGGCAGTCCTCGCCCTTGACGTCGCGCAGCAGCTCCCGGCCGATCGTCGCGTCCGAACCGAAGCCCCCGCCGACGTGGAGGTGGAAGCCTTCCACCGTGTCCTCGTCGTTGATCGGCACCTTGGCGCCGATCAGGCCGATGTCGCCGATGTAGTGCTGCGCGCACGAGTTGTGGCAGCCGGTGACATGGATGTTGACGGGAGTGTCGACCGCGAGGCCGACGCCATCGACGTGGTTCGCGATCAGGTCGGCGAAGCCCTTGGTGTCGGAGGCCGCGAACTTGCAGCCGCGGTTGCCGGTGCAAGCCACCAGGCCGGCGCGGACGTTCGATGCGGAGGTGGCGAGCCCGATGGCGGCGATCGCCTGCTCCACCGCCGCCACGTCAGCGTCGCGGACGCCCGAAAGCAGCAGGTTCTGCCAGACGGTCAGGCGCACGTCGCCGTCGCCATAGCGCTCCGAGATGTCGGCGAGCGAACGCATCTGCGCGCAGGTCATCTTGCCCAGCGGCAGCACGACGCCCACCCAATTGAGGCCGGGCTGCTTCTGGGGATGCACGCCGATGTGGGCGAGCCGGTCGCTCTCGAGACGCGGCGCCACGGCGTCGGGCGAGACGCGGGTGAGGCTCCAGCCCAGGACTTTCTCCACCTCGGCCAGGAACGTCTCAAAACCCCAGGCGTCGAGCACGTACTTCAGCCGCGCCTTGTTGCGGTCAGATCGGTCGCCGGAGGCGATGAACACGCGGACGATCGCGTCCGCCACCTTGGTCGCCTTGTCGAGCGGCACGATCACGCCGGTGTCCCGGGCGAAATCCTTGTGGCCGGTGATGCCGCCGAGCGCGAGCCGCCACCAGACGCCAGGCGCGACGCCGGCGCCCTCCAGCACCTCGACGGCCTGGAAGCCGATGTCGTTGGTGTCCTCCAGCGCCGCGATCCGGCCGGCGCCGTCGAAGGCCACGTTGAACTTGCGCGGAAGACCGTAGAGAGCGCGGTCGTTGAGGATGTGGTGGTGCCACTCCTTGGCGTAGGGGCGGGTGTCGACCAGCTCCTGCGGGTCTATGCCGGCGGTCGGGGTGCCGGTGACGTTGCGGATGTTGTCGGCGCCGGAGCCCTTGGAGGTCAGGCCGATGTCGACCAGGCCCTCGATGTAGGGAATGCCGTTGGCCGCGCTGATCTCGCGCGCCTGCAGGTTGGCGCGGGTCGTCACATGGGTGAAGCCGCCGGCGTAGCGCTCGGACAGGTCGGCGACGCCGCGGAACTGCCAGGCCTTCAGGATCCCGTTGTGGATCCGCAGCCGGCACATGTAAGCGTCCTGCGTGGGGCCGACGTAGAACAGGCCGTGGAAGCGGATGCGGAAGTCGTCGAGCGACTTCGCGAACTGGTTCTTCTCCGCGAGGTCCTTCAGCCGCGCATAGGCGTCGAACGGGTGCTCCTCCCGCTTCGCCTTCTCCTGCGGGACGAGCTTCTTGCCCGCCTTTTCCTGCGCGGCCATGGCCTTGAGGTGGATCGCGTCTGGCCCGGCCGGCTCGGCCTCGACGACCGCAGGGGCGCCGGGACCGCCGAACGGCACGCCGCCGCCGAAGCCCGGAGCGCCGCGCGAGCCGCGGATCGCCTGCACGCCGGAGACGAAGCCCTCGAGGTACCGCTTCTGGTCGGGAGAGAAATCCTGGGTCATGAGCTGACGCCAATCCGATCGAATAGGCCACATGGACCAACGAGTGCGTGCTTCGGGACGCGGACCTGCGGTCCGCTCCTCGGCATGAGGAGCGCCGGAAGCGCGTTTCGAAGCACGCACTCGGCCGCCGCGGCGAAAGTGAACCGTGTCATCGCCGCCTCCTTCACGCCGCAAGCGCGAAGCCGCGCCCGAAGGCGAGGTCGTCGCGCAAGGGCCCGAGCGGCGCGCCGCTCGCGATGAGGTCGAGGTACCAAAGGGCGTCCGAGGCTTCCCCCACGAGGATCGCGCCTTTCAGCCGGTCGTCGCGGACGATCAGCTTGCGGTAGCAGCCGTGGCCTGGGTCCGAGAGCACGATGGTCTCGTCGCCGGCCTCCGCCTCGATCGCGCCGGCGGAGAACACCGCGACCCCTGAGACCTTCAGGTTGGTGGAGAGCAGCGTGCCGGCGTAGGCCGCGTCGTCGCCGGCGAGGGCGCGCGCCAGCGTCTTCGCCTGCTCGTAGGCGGGCGCGACGAGGCCGTAGACGACGCCGCGGTGTTCGGCGCATTCGCCCAGCGCGAAGATGCGCGGATCGGAGGTGCGCATGGCGTCGTCGACCAGCAGGCCGCGGTTGGCGGCGAGCCCGGCGCCGCGCCCGAGCGCAGCGTTCGGGCGCACGCCGCAGGCCATGACGATGAGGTCGGCGGGAAGAACCTCGCCGGAGCCCAGCTCCAGCCCCTCCACCTTGGTCTCGCCTACGATCGCCTTGCTCTGGGCGCCCAGCGCGAAGGCGACGCCCTTGGCCTCGAGCGTCCGGCGCAGCGTGGCGGCGCCCCTGGCGTCGAGTTGGCGCTCCATCAGCCGGCCCATGAGGTGCACCACGGTGACGGCGCAGCCGAGCTTGACGAGGCCGTAGGCCGCCTCGAGCCCGAGCAGCCCTCCGCCGATCACCACGGCGCGGGCGCCGGGAACGCCGAGCGTCTTAAGGCGCATGGCGTCGCAGCGGTCGCGGAACACCAGCACCTGCGAGAGATGCGCCCCCGGCAGCGGCAGCCGGATCGCCTCAGAGCCGGTGGCGAGCACCAGCCGGTCGTAGGCGAAGGCGCGGCCGTCTTTCAGCGTCACGCGTCGCGTCGACGGATCGATCGCCTGGGCCGGAGCGCCGGTCAGCAGGCGGTAGCCGTTCGCCGCGTACCAGGCGCGGTCCCGGAACGCGAGGTCCTCGTCGTTCGCCTCGCCGGCGAGCAGCGAAGACAGCAGAACCCGGTTGTAGGCCGGCTCCGGCTCCGCGCCGATCACGGTGACGGCGTAGCGGCCGGGGCAGGCGGCCTTCAGCTCCTCGAGGAGCCGGAGGGACGCCATGCCGGCGCCGACGACGACGAGACGCTCGCGGTCCATGGCCAAGGCTCCTCAGGCCGCCTCTACGAAGCGGTGACGCTCGTAGAGGAACTTGAGCACCGCGGCGCGGGCCGCGATGTAGGTCCGGTCGGAGACCAGTTCGAGCCGCTTGCGCGGGCGCTCGAGCGGCACCGAGAGCACTTCGCCGATGCGGGCAGAGGGGCCGTTGGTCATCATCACGATGCGGTCCGAGAGCAGCACGGCCTCGTCCACGTCGTGGGTGATCATCAGGACCGTGTTCTTCAGCTCCGCCTGGATCTGCATGACCTGGTCCTGCAGATGGGTGCGGGTGAGCGCGTCGAGCGCGCCGAAGGGCTCGTCGAGCAGCAGCACCTTCGGCTGCATGGCGAGCGCGCGGGCGATGCCGATGCGCTGCTTCATGCCGCCGGAGATCTCCGACGGGCGCCGGTCCTTGGCGTGGGCCATGTTCACCAGCTCGATCTGGCGCATGGTCCACTCGTGGCGCTCGGCCTTGCTCTTGGTCTTGGCGAAGACCTTGTCGACGGCGAGCGCCACGTTCTCGTAAGCCGTGAGCCAGGGCAGCAGCGAGTGGTTCTGGAACACCACGGCCCGGTCCGGTCCGGGTTCGTCCACCACCTTGCCTTCGAGGAAGACCACGCCCTTCGTCACGCCGGTGAGGCCGGCGACGATGTTGAGCAGGGTGGACTTGCCGCAGCCGGAATGGCCGATGATCGAAATGTACTCGCCCTCATGCACGTCGAGCGAGACGTCCTTGAGGACCTCGTTGGTGACGCCGCCGCGCGAGAAGGCTTTGTCGACGTGCTGGATGGAGAGAAAGGCTTGGGCTGACATGGTCCGGATCCTCACGCGGTGGCCGTGCCGCGGGTGACCGCGTTGGCGATGAACGCGACGATCCGGTCGAGGATGAACCCGACCACTCCGACGTAGACGAGCGCCAGAATGATGTCGCTGATGTTGGACGAGTTCCACGCGTCCCAGATGAAGAAGCCGATGCCGACGCCGCCGATCAGCATCTCGGCCGCGACGATCGCGAGCCAGCTCAGGCCGACGCCGATCCGCAGGCCCGTGAAGATGTACGGGGCCGCGGCCGGGATCATGATCTTGGTGAAGTATTCGAAGCCGTTAAGCCGGATGACCTTGGCGACGTTCGAGTAGTCGGTCGGAATGTTGCGAATGCCGACCGCGGTGTTGATGATGATCGGCCAGACCGAGGTGATGAAGATCACGAAGATCGCCGAGGGCTGGCCGTCACGGAAGGCGGCCAGCGACAGCGGCAGCCAGGCGAGCGGCGGCACGGTGCGGAGGATCTGGAAGATCGGGTCGAGGCCGCGCATCGCCCAGGTGGACTGGCCGACCAGCACCCCGAGCGCCACGCCGACCACCACCGCGATGGCGTAGCCCACCGCGACGCGCTGGAGGCTCGCCAGCAGGTGCCAGAACAGGCCCTTGTCCAGGCCGCCTCGGTCGTAGAACGGGTCGACGATCAGCTCCCAGGTGTCGGTGACGACCTGGCTCGGAGGGGGGAGCGCCGATCCGGGCCGCGAGCAGATCAGCTCCCAGAACAGCAGCAGCAGCGCGAGCACCACCAACGGCGGGATCAGCGTGGTGGCCGCCCAGTCGAAGACGCGCCTGGCGCGCTTGGCGATCGGGGAGGGCGCCTTGGGCGCCCGGAACGCGACGACTTCGGCGGCGGGCGCCGCCTTGGTCGCGCGGGCGTCGTCGAGTTTCAGGACCGGGGCCGACATGGCGACTCCTCAGGAGGTGGGCGGATGGTCGGGGGCGGGGAGGGCGCGCAGGCGCCCTCCGTAGGGGCGGCGCCTTAGGCGACGCGTTTGATCTCGAGGCTCTCGAGGTAAGCCATGGGCTGGGCGGGATCGAAGACCTTGCCGTCGAAGAAGGTCTCGACGCCGCGCGAGGTCGACTCCGGGATCGTTTTGGCGCCGACCGCCTTCGCGGCCTCCTTCCAGAGGTCCTCGCGGTTCACCTTGGCGATCATGCCCTTGACGTCTGTGTCCGGGGCGAACTTGCCCCAGCGAATGTCCTCGGTCAGGAACCACATGTCGTGGCTCTGGTAGGGGTAGGAGACCGGGCCGCCGCCCCAGAACTTCATCAGGCCGGGGCTGTTCTCGAGCACGCGGCCGTCCCCGTAGTCGTACTGCCCCTTGAGGCGGCCAACGATGTCCTTCACCGGCACGTTGAACCAGGCGCGGGTGCCGACGATCGAGGCGACCTCGTCCTTGTTCGCCATGTCGTCGCAGAACATCTGCGCCTCCATGACGGCCATCAGCAGCGCCTTGGTGGCGTTGGGGTACTTGTCGACATAGGCCGCGCGCATGCCGAACGACTTCTCGGGATGATCCTTCCAGATCTCTGAGGTGTTGCAGGCGGAGAAGCCGATGCCTTGGCCGACGAGCTGGGCGCCCCAGGGCTCGCCGACGCAGAAGGCGTCCATGGTGCCGACCTTCATGTTCGCCACCATCTGCGGCGGCGGCACCACGATGGTCTCGACGTCCTTGTCCGGGTCGATGCCGGCGGCCGCCAGCCAGTAGCGGATCCACAGGTCGTGGGTGCCGCCAGGGAAGGTCATGGCGACCTTGGCCTGCTGGCCCGCCGCCTTCTTCTTCAGGAACTCGTCCTTCAGGGGCTTGGCGTCGACGGTCGGCTTCAAACCCTTGTAAGCCGCGCCGACGGAGATCGCCTGGGCGTCGTAGTTCAGCCGGGCCAGGATATACATCGGCAGCGGGATGTTCTGCTGGGTCACCTTGCCCGCCGAGATCAGGTACGGCATCGGGGTCAGGATGTGCGCGCCGTCGATGCCGTTGCCCTCGGAGCCGAGCACCAGGTTGTCGCGCGTGGTGCCCCAGGACGCCTGCTTCGTCACGGTGACGTCCGTCATGCCGTGCTTGGCGAAGAAGCCCTTCTCCTTCGCCACGATCAGCGGCGCGGAGTCCGTGAGCGCGATGTAGCCGAGCGTCGCCTTGGTGGTTTCCGGCCCCGCGCCCTGCGCGAACACGCCGGAGGGCGAGAGCGTCCGGGCGGCGAGGAGCGTCGCGGCGGCGCCCGCGCCGACGCGGAGCACGTCGCGGCGGCGGAGGCCAAGGCTCAGAGGCGTCTTGGGGTCGGTGGTCATCAGGCCTTCGGCTCCATGCGCGCCCATCGGCGCTCGGGGTCTTGAAGGGGCCGCCGTCCGCATGACGGGGGGCCCAGAAACGAAAAAAGCCGCGGACGTGACGTGCGGAAGGGCGCTCGTCAGGTCAGCGGCGTCGCTGGCGCCCGTCAGTGGGCGAGAGGCGGGCGTCTTCGTCGACGCCAACCTCGAACACTTCTATTCAAGTCGCGTGCCAAGTTGGCGACGCCGACTGGGATCGTTCAATTTCGAGGGGTTTTGAATCGCATTAGGCAACCGAGCGACCGCGTCCGATAGGCCTTTGGTTGCCGCCGGGGCGCGCAGATGCAGCTTCAGTTTTGTGCACTGCACGCAAGTTAGGCGGCTCGGGCGTCGGGCGTCAGTCGGTGAAGACGCCCAGCGGATCATCCTCTTCGGGCGGGGCGGCTCGGCCCAGAGCGGCGTCGTAGACGTCCGCTCGGTAGCTCGCCGCGGCGAGCTCGGCGCCCGCCGGGTCGTCAGCCGCCTGCCGCCACCGCACCATCTGCGCGTGCAGCCAGCGCGCATGTCGATGGTCGGGGCGCGTGGCGCCGTCTCCGCCGAACAGGATGTAGCTGTCCGAAATGCGCGCCTCGTCGCCGTCGCCGGTCGCAAGGCGCCCGTCCAGCGCGCGCTGGATGATGTGCGCGTGGACGTCGAGCCGGTTCGGAGCGGCGAGCCGTCGCGCCGCCTCCTCACGGTTGTTGGGCTCGTCGAGCCAGTCGGCCGCACGCACGCAGGCCCGCACCAGCCGGGCGGCGAGCTCGGGGTTCTGCGCCAGCCAATGCGCTCGCACCGCCAGAACCTTTTCAGGGCAGCGCCGCACCAGCTCGACGCCGAGGTGGAGGATGCGGCCGAGCTTGTACTCGACTGCGACCGAGTTCCAGGGCGCGCCCACGCAGAAGCCTTCCACGTGGGCGTTCTCGAGCGCGTCGACCATGAACGGCGGGGGCACGACCGCGAGCCGCACGTCCTCGTCCGGCTCGACGCCCGCGGCGGCCAGCCACAGCCGAAGCTGATAGTTGTGGGTGGAGAACGGGAAGGTCATGCCGAGCGTCGGCGGCTCGTCGCCATTGCGCCGTCGCTCCTCCACGACCGCCTTGAACGCCGCCCCGGTCGCTCGCGGGTCGGCCATGCGCGCGCCCGGCGCCATGTGCCGGCGGATGGCCTCGAACAGCGGCGGCGACATCGTCACCGCGTTGCCGTTCAGGCCGAGCGCGAGCGGCGCGGCCAGCGGCACCTTCACGGTTGCAAGACCAAGCGTCGTGGCGATCGCGATCGGCGCGAGCAAGTGCGCGCCGTCGAAGTGGCCGAGCGTCAGCCGGTCGCGAATGTTCGCCCAGGACACTTCCCGCACCAATTCGAGCGCGATGCCCTCTTCCGCCGCGAACCCGACGTCGGCCGCGATGATCGGAATGGCGGCGTCGACGAGCGGAATGAATCCGATCTTGACCGGGTCGAGGCTCATCCGAGCAGCTCCGCAGCGGTGATCACCGATTGGGCGATCTCGACGATCTTCTTCTTCTCGTTCATGGCCGCTTTGCGCAGCAGCGCATAGGCCTCGTCCTCGTCGATCTTCTTCGCGCGCATCAGGATGCCCTTCGCGCGGTCGACGGTCTTGCGCTCTTCGAGCTGGCTTTTGGCCTGCTCCAGTTCGGCGCGGAGCTTGGCGAAGGCCCGAAAGCGGCTGATCGTCGTCGCGAGGATCGGCTGCACGCGCTCGCGTTTCAGGCCGTCCACCACATAGGCCGAGACGCCGGCGTCAATCGCGGCCTCGATCGAGGCGCTGTCGCTCTGGTCGACGAACATCCCGACCGGTCGCCGCACGGCGCGGCTCACCTGGAACATCTGCTCCAGCACGTCGCGGCTCGGGTTCTCGAGGTCGATCAGGATCACGTCCGGGTCGATCGCGTAGATGCGGGCGAGCAGGTTCACGTGGTCCGTGATCCGCATGATCGTGGTGTGCCCGGCGTCGCGCAGACCCTGCTCCATGATCGCCGCGCGCTCGGGGCTCGCGTCGATCAACACGATCTTCAGCGGTCGGTCGCGGTCGGGCATGGGGCGGGGTCGCGCCTTTGAGCGGGCCTGCGGAAGTGCGGACTACTTTGGCGCGACGGCCCCGGGGGCCGTCAACCCGCCGCGCGGGGCATGCGCGCCGACGCCGCGCCGTCGGCTCGGCGCTGGTGGGCGATTGTCGCGGCGATGAAGCCCCAGGTCATGCCGAGCAGCGCCCACTGGTGGCGCCAGTGATCGACGTCGATCACCCAGGCCTCCATCATCAGCACGCTCCAGGTGGAGAAGGCGCAGATGAAGATCGGTCGCCACGGAGTCGGAACGAGAATCGTGCGGCCCGCGAAGACGAAGGTGACGATCACCAGCGTCGGCAGGGCGAGGCCCCCGAGCCAGCCGTAGGACATGAACGCGTTGAGATAGGTGTTGTGGACATCGGCGCCGAAGAGCTTGGCGAACTGGAAGATCCCAATGCCGAACGGCCGTTCGAGCGCGAGCTGGAAGCCGGCGGCGTGGCGCCCGAAGCGGCCGTAGCGGCCGACGTCGTAGTTCTGCTCCAGGCTCGCGCGTTCCGCGAACAGGCTCGACACCGAGGGCAGGGTCAGCAGCACCGCGATCAGCAGGGCGGCGCCGAGGGCCGCCGCGCCGCATATGAGAAGGATGCGCGCCCTGCGCGCCGGCGTGGGCGCGGCGAGGATCGTCAGCACGGTCATGATCGCGGCGGAGCCGATCAGGTGGCCCCAGGAGCCGCGCGAGAAGCTCAGGAACACGCCGCTCATGATCAGCCCGAGCGGCAGCAGCACGAACAGGGATTTCTTGAGCTCGACCGAATAGAGCCGCTGGATCAGCACTAGCGCCGGGAAGATCAGGTAGGGCGCGTAGACGTTTGGGTCCTTGAAGGTCGCCTTTGCGCGGCCGTAGATCAGCAGCGAGTCCGCGAACGGCGCCAGGTGGAAGTAGCCCACGATCGCCAATCCGCCGCCGATGGCGCCGGCGATGACCCAGGCGTTGGCGATCAGCCTCGCTCGGATCTCGGTCCTCTCGGCGAGCAGCAGGGAGTAGAACACCCCGGTGCCCGACAGGAAGATGCCGACGGTGGTCCATTTCTGCGTGTCCGCCCGGTCATAGACCAGCGTCAGGGTCAGCACCGCGCCGAGCTGGTACAGGATCACCAGCAGCACGAAGGGCAGCAGCGTGCGCGGAAGGCTGAGGCCGGTCGCCGCGAACACAGCGATCGCCAGGATGAAGAGCAGGTCGTAGGGAGCCGGCTCGAACATCACGAAGAAGCTCGAGGCGACCGCGAGCCACACGATGCCTTCTCGCAGGCCCTCCGCGCCGAAGGTCAGCGCGCGGCCGCCGCCATAGGTGGCGCGCGAGGCGGTCAATAGGCGTTGTCCGTCTTGGCGAGCGAGATCGGCGTCTTCAGCAGGATGATCAGGTCGAACAGGATCGACCAGTTCTCGATGTAGTAGAGGTCGTGGTCGACGCGCTTCTTCAGCTTCTCCGGCGTGTCGACCTCGCCCCGCCAGCCGTTGACCTGCGCCCAGCCGGTGACGCCGGGCTTCACGCGGTGGCGGGCGAAGTAGCCGTCCACGACGTCGTTCCAGAGCGTGTCGGAGGTGTGGGCGTTGACGGCGTGAGGGCGGGGGCCGACCAGCGCCAGCTCGCCCTTGATGACGTTGAACAGCTGCGGCAGCTCGTCGATCGAGGTCTTGCGGATGAAGCGGCCGACGCGCGTGACCCGGCTGTCGTTCTTCGTCACCACGGTCTTCGCGTCCGGGTCCGCCATCTCATGGCGGAGCGACCGGAACTTGAAGATCTCGATGACCTCGTTGTTGAAGCCGTAGCGCTTCTGCCGGAAGAACACCGGGCCGGAGCTGTCGAGCTTGATCGCGATCGCCGTCGCGATCATCAGCGGCGCCGTTAGCAGGATGCAGAGCGAGCCAACCACGAGGTCGAAGGCGCGCTTCGCGACGTAGTCCCAGTTCGCGATCGGCTTTTCCGCCAGCTCCACCATCGGGATCGAGCCGAGGTAGGAGTAGGAGCGCGGACGGAAGCGCAGCTTGTCGGTGTGGGCCGAGAGGCGGATGTCGACGGGCAGCACCCAGAGCGTCTTCAGGATCTCGGTGACGCGGCCGCGCGCCGTAACCGGTATCGTGACGATCAGCAGGTCGATGCGGGCGAGGCGGCCGAACTCGACGAGTTCGGCGATGTTGCCGAGCTTGGGATAGCCCGCGACGATCGCCGGCGAGCGGTCGTTCGAGCGGTCGTCGAACACGCCGCAGATGTGGACGTCGTTGCCGGGAGTCGCTTCGAGCGCGCGGATGAGCTCGGCCGCGGGTTCGCCGCCGCCGACGATGACCGCCTTGCGGCCGAGCCGGCCCTGCGCCGCCCAGCGTTTCACCAGGATCGCGAGCCACGCGTGCGCGACGAGCAGTCCGGCCGCGCCGAACACGAACCAGTAGCCGAGCCAGCGCCGGTCGATCGCGCCGCCGAAGTCGAGGAAGGCGCCGAGCGCCGCGAAGCCCGCGAAGACCAGCGTCCAGGCGCCCAAGATGCGGCCGAGCTGGCCGCCCACCGAGCGGAACGCCACCACATGGTAGGCGTCGGCGGCCTGCGCGAAGATGAGCATCAGCACGACGCCGATCCCGGCCGCGAGCGGGTAGACCCAGCTCATGCCGGACAGGGGCCCCAGCGTCAGGCCGTAGGCGAGGGCGGCGGAAGCGAGCACGAGCGCGGCGTCCGCCAGGCGGACCGCGCCGACCAGCAGCGTCTGCGAGATGGAGGCGGCCGTGAACTGCTGCGCGATCTCGCGCGCCTGCTCGTTCAGCCGCGTTTGGCGCGGCGTCAGAGGCTTCGGTTCATCTTGCCTGATCTCGAGGCGCGCCATTTGGAACCCGCTCACGTCGCCGCTCCGTCGCGATGTCGGGTCAGGATGGCGACAAACTCAAAACAAACACTTTTACAGAACGGAGAAAGTTCGCGTTTCGCGTGCCGCGATCGCGTCGCGGTAAACGGTTTCGATCCGCGACGCCATCGACGATAGCGCGAACTCGCCTGAGATGTGCGCCCGACGGTCGCGCGCCATCCCCCGGGCGCGGCCGGCGTCGGCCATGAGCCCCCCCATCGCCGCGGCGAGAGCGGGCGCGTCACCGGCCGGAAGCAGATCGCCGCTGAACGGGCCGAAGATCTCCGGGATGCCGCCGACGTCGGTGGCGAGGATCGGCAATCCGGCCGCAATCGCCTCGAGCACGACGTAAGGCATGGATTCGGCCCGCGACGGCACGACGATCGCGCGCGCCATCGCGAAGGCCTCGCGCGCAGGCCGCGGCGGCAGGAAGCGGACTTGCGCCGCCAGCCCGCGCTCGGCGACGAGCGCCCGGTAGCGGGCCTCGTCCGGGCCGTCGCCGACGATGGTCGCGGTCGCCGCGGCGCCGTCGCGTGCGAGCAGCGCCAGAGCCTCGATGAAGACGTCGGGGCCTTTGAGATCGCGCAGCATGCCGAGGTAAAGGAAATCGGTCGCGTCCGGCGCGGGCGCCACCGCCTCGAACTCCGGCGGCGTCAGGCCGTTGCGCACGACGACGGCCCGGCAGCGCGGCGCGCCGACCTTCTCCACATAGGCGCGGCGCTCGTACTCGCTCACATGCACCAGCACGTCGCTCATGCGCTCCAGCGCGCGCTCGATCGCAAAGTAGATGCGGCCTTCGGCGCTGGCGGCGTCGAAGTGCAGGCTGCCGCCATGGGGCGCGTAGATTCGCGCCACCGGCTTCGCCCGGTTGAGCCAGGCCCCCGTGACACGGCCGAACACGCCGCCCTTCGCGCCGTGCGAGTGAACCACGTCAGGCGCGAGCGGGGCCAGCCGACGGTGCACCCGGGCGAGCGCCGTCATGTCCGAGGGGGCGATCTGACGCGCGATCGGCAGCCGAAACGCCCCGAGCGCGAGGTTTGGCTCGAGCGCCGCGATGCGCTCGGCCTCGAAGGCGCCGCCCGTAAGGCTGTCGCACACGAAACCGACCTGATGGCCGGCCGCGGCCTGCGCCGTCGCGAGGTCGGCGATGTGCCGGAAGATCCCCCCGACCGGCGAGCGGACGAGGTGGACGATCCGGAGCGGGCCGTCGGACGGATCGGGCGCTTGGCGATAATCGAGGGCGACTGACATGGCGGGGACCGTGAGGGACCGCCGGTAAAGGAGCGGTTGTTCCGCAGGCCGCCGGAGGCCGAAATGCGCGGGCAAGGTTATCGATCGCTTTCGACGATCGCTTGCAAACGAACGATCGTCCCTGGCGGATCAGCGCGTTGTCTTAGACTTTTGATTAATAAGAAATTAGTCCGGGTCGGCGAGTGTTCGAGGGTGTCTAACCGCCCCGCGACGAGTTCCCCATGCTGAAGACCGCCACCATCCGACGTAAGCTGAACCTCGCGTTCGGCGGCCTCGTCGTTCTCGTCGCAGGTCTCGGCGGGTTCGCGCTCTATGAGCTTGGCCAAGTCAACGGCGCCGCCGAGGACCTCCGCGCAAGCCGACTGCCGACCACGCAGATCCTCGGCAAGATGCAGGTCGCGACGCTGCGCCTGCGTATCAACGGCGGCCGTTTGATCTCTGCGGATACGCCTGCGCTCCGGGGCGAGATCGCGGAGACGCTGGCGAAGCGGGAAAGCGAACTCGCCGCGCTTCAGGCTCAGTACGTTGGGCAGACCACGACGTCGGCTGAAAAGGAGGCCTACGTCGCCTTCGAGCAGGGCCGGGCCGCCTACGGCCGGCTCCAGAACGAGATGAACGCGCTCGCCGCGGCAGGCGACGTCGTCGGCGCGCAGCGGATGTACAACACCACCATGTCGACTGCGAGCAACGCCGCGCTCTCCGAACTTCAGAAGCTGATCGACCTCAACGACGCCGCCGCCCAGCAGAGCGGCGCCGCGGCCCAGAAGGCCTACGCGGAGGCCACGGTCGCGACCGTGATCTTCGTCGCGCTCGCCATCGTCTTCGCGATCGGCGCCGCGGCGCTGCTCACGCTCAACGTCGCGCGTCCGCTGCGGCGCATGACCGACGACATGAAGCGCCTCGCCGGCGGAGATCTCTCCGTAGACGTGGTGGGCCGCGACCGCGGCGACGAGGTCGGCGGGATGGCGCAGGCGGTCGACGTGTTCAAAGACGGCATGATCCGCGCCCGAGCGCTGGAGGAGGAGACGGCGCTCGCCCGCGCCGGCGCCGAGGCGCAGCGCAAGGCTACGATGCGCGACATGGCCGACCGCTTCGAAGCGGCGGTGAGCGGCGTGGTCGGCGCGGTGGCGGCCGCCTCCTCCCAGCTCCAGGGCACCGCCTCGGGCATGGACCAGGCCGCGAGCGACACCGCCCGGCGCTCCAGCACAGTGGCTGCGGCCGCCGATCAGGCGGCGGCCAACGTGCAGATGGTCGCCGCGGCGGCGGAGGAGCTCGGCGCCTCCGTCCAGGAGATCGGCCGTCAGGTTCAGGGGTCGGCGGAGCTTGCCCGCACGGCCGTGGCCGACGCCGGCGCGACCGCCGCCCTGGTGCGCGACCTCAGCGTCGCGGCGAACACGATCGGCGACGTCGTCGCGATGATCCAGGCGATCGCGAGCCAGACGAACCTGCTCGCGCTCAACGCCACGATCGAGGCGGCCCGGGCGGGCGAAGCCGGCCGCGGCTTCGCGGTGGTGGCTTCCGAGGTCAAGAACCTCGCCAACCAGACCGCTCAGGCGACCGAGCAGATCTCGTCGCAGATCGCCCAGATCCAGCTCTCCACCAACGACGCGGTGGCCGCGATCAGCGGCATCACCAGCCGGATCGAGGAGATCTCGTCGGCGTCGAGCGCGATCGCCGCCGCCGTCGAGGAGCAGGGCGCGGCGACGCAGGAGATCGCCCGCAACGTCTCGCAGGCCGCCGTCGGCACCACCGAGGTGACCGAAAACATGGGCGCCGTGGCGAGCGCCGCGCAGGGAGCCGGCGTCGCGGCGGGCGAGGTGCTGTCCTCGGCCTCGAACCTGTCGGAGCGTTCCGCCGAACTTCGCGTCGAGGTCGAGCGCTTCCTCGCCACCGTCCGGGCCGCCTGAGACGGTCCGGGGGGCTCGCTCGGCGCGGCTGACGGGGGCGGCCGCCCTCGGCCAGGCCGAACTCCGGCGAGGCTCGCCTATCCGAGAGCGAGCGTTCCGGCCGCAAGCGCCGCGTACCGGGCGGTCTTCGCCAGCGCCACCAGCGCCAGAAAGCTCCAGAGCGGCTCGCGCAGAACGCCGGCCACCAGGGTCAGCGGGTCGCCAATGATCGGGACCCAGCTCAACAGCAGGGACCAGCGGCCATAGCGGCCGTACCAGCGTTTTGCTCGTTCGAGCGCGCGATCGGACGCCGGAAACCATAGCCGGCCGCGAAAACGCTCCGCCTGCCGGCCGATCGCCCAGTTCACGAGCGAGCCCAGGGTGTTGCCGAGGCTCGCTGTCGTGACCAGCGCCAAGGGCGACCGTTCGCCCAGCGCGATCAGGCCCACGAGCGCCGCTTCCGACTGCGCCGGCAGCAGCGTCGCGGCGAGAAAGGCGGCGACGAACAGCCCGCCATAGCTCGCGGCGCCGCTCATCGGCGCGATCCCGCGACCTTGGAAGCTGTCGGAGCAAGCAATGCGTCTCGGCGCAGCCTCCGGGCGGCCGCGCCGCGCGTCATCGACCGCCTCGCGAGAAGGGCGCCCCGATCGGGTCGGCGTCAGAACGGGATGTCGTCGTCCATGGCGTCGGAGTAGCCGCCGCGCCCGCCGCCCGACGAGGGAGCCGCCGGAGCGGGCGAACGCCGCTCGGTGGGGCTCGAGCGGCCGAAGCTCTCGTTGGAGCCGGCCTCGTAGCTGTCGTCCGAACCGCCGCCGCCGCGGCCGTCGAGCAGGGCGAGCTCGCCCCGGAAGCGCTGGATCACGATCTCGGTCGTGTACTTCTCGACGCCGGACTGGTCGGTCCACTTGCGGGTCTGAAGCTGACCCTCGACATAGACCTTCGAGCCCTTGCGCAGATAATTCTCCGCGATCTTGGCGAGGTTCTCGTTGAAGATCACCACCGAGTGCCACTCGGTCTTCTCGCGGCGCTCGCCGGACTGCTTGTCGCGCCAGTTCTCGGACGTCGCGATCCGCAGGTTCACCACCGGCTCGCCGGAGTTCATGCGGCGGACTTCCGGATCACGGCCGAGATTTCCGACCAGAATGACCTTGTTGACGCTGCCCGCCATGACGATCTCCTGAAAGCTTGAGCGCGCACCCTAATCGCCGCGCCCGCCGCCGTCGCCCCCGCGTCGGGCTTGTCCACAAGCCTCGGAACGGAGGGCGTAGCGGTGGACAAGGGCGTTTGTTCTTCCTATGTTCCTTAACATGCGGAGCGCGGCGCGACAAGCGCTCCGCTTGACCTGAACGCCTTGCGGGCCGACTTGACGATCGAATGGCGGGATCGAGCCGCTGCGGGACGACGTGACCTCATGACGAAAACCTCTTCGCCGGCCGGCAAGGCCCGAGCGCCGAAGCAGGCTGCGGCCAAACTCGGCGTCAAGACCGCCGCCCAACCGGCGGGCAAGTCCGCCGGCGAGACCGCGCCGAAGCCCACGGCCAAGACCTCCGCCGCGGCGCTGGAGGCGGCCTTCGACGCCGCGGCGGAGCGGGGCCCCGAGCGGCGCGACGCGCGGCTGATCTCCGTGCGCGGGGCGCGCGAGCACAATCTCAAGAACATCGACCTCGACATTCCGCGCGATCGGTTGGTGGTGTTCACCGGCCTGTCGGGCTCCGGCAAGTCGTCGCTCGCCTTCGACACGATCTACGCCGAAGGTCAGCGCCGCTACGTCGAGAGCCTCTCGGCCTACGCCCGCCAGTTCCTCGAGATGATGCAGAAGCCGGACGTCGACCAGATCGACGGCCTGTCGCCGGCGA
Source organism: Methylopila sp. Yamaguchi (assembly GCF_002897035.1). Lineage (GTDB taxonomy): Bacteria > Pseudomonadota > Alphaproteobacteria > Rhizobiales > Methylopilaceae > Methylopila. The sequence goes on along the minus strand of NZ_BAUX01000002.1, from coordinate 147,303 downwards.
TCTCGATCGAGCAGAAGACCACCTCGAAGAACCCGCGCTCGACCGTCGGCACCGTCACCGAGATCTACGACTACATGCGCCTGCTGTGGGCGCGCGTCGGGATTCCCTATTCGCCGGCCACCGGCCTGCCGATCGAGAGCCAGACCGTCAGCCAGATGGTCGACCGGCTGGTCGCGTTGCCGGAGGGGTCCCGGCTCTACCTGCTCGCGCCGGTCATCCGCGGCCGCAAGGGCGAGTACCGCAAGGAGATCGCGGAGTTCCAGAAGAAGGGCTTCCAGCGCCTCAAGATCGACGGGACCTACTACGAGATCGTCGACGCGCCGGCGCTCGACAAGAAGCTGAAGCACGACATCGACGTGGTGGTCGACCGCGTGGTGATCCGCGGCGAGATCTCGAGCCGCCTGGCGGACAGCCTGGAGACGGCGCTGGCGCTCGCGGACGGCATCGCCATCGCGGAGTTCGCCGGCGAGACCGACGAGCACGGCCAGCCGAAGCGGCTCACCTTCTCGCAGAAGTTCGCCTGCCCGGTCTCCGGCTTCACCATCGCCGAGATCGAGCCTAGACTGTTTTCCTTCAACAACCCCTTCGGCGCCTGCCCGGCCTGCGACGGCCTCGGCACCGAGCTCAGCGTGGACCCGAACCTCGTGGTTCCCGACGGCGGGCTGACCCTGCGCAAGGGCGCGATCGCCCCCTGGGCGCGCTCGACCTCGCCCTATTACGTCCAGACGCTGGACGCCCTCGCCAAGCACTACGGCTTCGCGCTGACGACCCGCTGGTCCGACCTGCCGGAGAAGGCGAAGAACGTCATCCTCTATGGTTCGGGCGCCGACAAGGTGCGCTTCGTCTACGACGACGGCCTGCGCTCCTACGAAACCACGAAGACCTTCGAGGGCGTGGTCCGCAACCTGGAGCGGCGTTGGAAGGAGACCGAGAGCGACTGGTCCCGCGAGGAGATCGGCCGCTACATGTCGGATGTGCCGTGCCTGGTGTGCGAGGGCTATCGCCTGAAGCCGGAGGCGCTCGCGGTGCGGGTAGCGGACCGGCACATCGGCCGGGCGTCGGAGCTCTCGGTGAAGGCGGCCCACGCCTGGTTCGACGACCTGCCGAACCACCTCACCGCGAAGCAGAACGAGATCGCCTACCGGATCCTCAAGGAGATCCGCGACCGGCTGCGCTTTCTTGTGGACGTCGGGCTCGACTACCTCACGCTCGCCCGCAACTCCGGCTCGCTGTCGGGCGGCGAGAGCCAGCGCATTCGGCTTGCGAGCCAGATCGGCTCGGGTCTCACCGGCGTGCTCTACGTGCTGGACGAGCCCTCGATCGGCCTGCACCAGCGCGACAACGCCCGTCTTCTGACGACGCTCGAGCGCCTGCGCGACCTCGGCAACACCGTGATCGTGGTGGAGCACGACGAGGACGCGATCCGGCTTGCGGACTATGTGGTCGACGTCGGGCCGGGCGCGGGCGTCCACGGCGGCCGCATCATCGCCGCCGGCACCCCGGACGAGGTGATGACCCATCCCGACAGCCTGACCGGGAAGTACCTCACCGGCGCGCTGATGGTGCCGACGCCGCCGAAGCGCCGGCCGTTCAACGCCAAGAAGGTGCTGAAGGTGTTCGGCGCCAAGGCCAACAATCTGAAGGACGTGACCGCCGAGATTCCGCTCGCGACCTTCACCTGCGTCACCGGCGTCTCCGGCGGCGGCAAGTCCACGCTGCTGATCGACACCGTGTTCAAGGCGGCGGCGCGCAAGCTGAACGGCGCCAACGAGAACCCCGGCGCGCATGAGCGGATCGAGGGCTTCGAGGCGCTCGACAAAGTTATCGACATCGACCAGTCGCCGATCGGCCGCACGCCGCGCTCCAACCCGGCGACCTACATCGGCGCTTTCACGCCGATCCGCGAATGGTTCGCCGCGCTGCCCGAGGCGAAGGCGCGCGGCTACATGCCAGGCCGCTTCTCGTTCAACGTAAAGGGCGGCCGGTGCGAGGCCTGCCAGGGCGACGGCGTCATCAAGATCGAGATGCACTTCCTGCCAGACGTCTACGTCACCTGCGACGTCTGCAAGGGGCGTCGCTACGACCGTGAGACGCTGGAGGTGCTCTACAAGGGCAAGTCGATCGCGGACGTGCTGGACATGACGGTCGACGAGGCGGTGCAGTTCTTCAAGGCGACGCCTTCGATCCGCGAAAAGATGGAGACGCTCGCCCGCGTCGGCCTCGGCTACGTCAAGGTCGGCCAGCAGGCCACGACGCTGTCCGGAGGCGAGGCCCAGCGGGTGAAGCTGTCGAAGGAGCTGTCGCGCCGCGCGACGGGGCGCACGCTCTACATCCTCGACGAGCCCACCACCGGCCTGCATTTCCACGATGTGGCGAAACTTCTCGAGGTGCTGCACGAGCTGGTCGATCAGGGCAACACGGTCGCGGTGATCGAGCACAACCTCGAAGTCATCAAGACGGCGGACTGGATCATCGACATGGGTCCCGAGGGCGGCGACGGCGGCGGAAGGGTGGTCGCGACCGGGACGCCGGAGCAGGTCGCGCGGGCGAAGGGCAGCCACACCGGGCGATTCCTCGCCGAGGTGCTGGAGCGGCGGCCGCTGCGGCAGGCCCTCGACGACGCGGCGGAGTAGCCGGGCTGTGGCGCCGCGTCGCAGCACGGCGTCCGGACGCGACCGAGCCCTACGCCGCGGTTCGGCTCACCCCCTTAGTCTGCAGCGGCGTTAACTCCCGACGGCCGCCCGTTAACCCCTTGGCGAGGCGACATGTGAGCGGCGCATTGCTGCGATGCCGTCTGCCGTCTATTCGGGCGCCTGTCTGCTGATTATCTAGGCTCCATCGAAACATGACGACCCAGCGACGGACAGCGACGGCCTAGAGGCTCTCGCGCGACCGCCTGCCGCGAGCCGCCTGACCCTTGGACTGAAGAAGATGATTTTCTGGGCTTTCCTCCTGAAGCGCTACCGCATGTGGCGCGTGTACCGCGAGACCTTCGAGCAGCTCGCCACCCTCGACGAGCGCACGCTGCGGGACATCAACATCGGCCGCAACGACATCGAGACGATCTCGCGTCGCGCCGCCCACAACGCCGTCGCGGCCTGAACGTCGCGCACGACACGACGAAAAGCCCCGGAGCGATCCGGGGCTTTTTTGTTTTCGGGCAGATGGTTAGACTCGGACCTTGACGTAGGTTCCCGGCGCGTCGTCGAGCGCGGGGTAGGGTCCCTCGCCGGGCGTTCGCGCCGGCGTCGCGGTCGCGTCCGCCGCGGCCAGCCACCCGCGCCAGTCCGGCCACCACGAGCCGGGCTTCTCCTCGGCCTCCGCGAACCAATCCTCGAAGGCGCCCGCGGGCTCGTCGCCGACCCAGTGCTGGTACTTCATCTTCGCGGGCGGGTTCACCACGCCCGCGATATGCCCGGACCCGGCCAGGACGAAGCGCACCGGGCCGCCGAACAGCTGCGCGCCGAGAAAGGCCGAGCGCGCCGGCGCGATGTGGTCTTCGCGGGTCGCGAGCTCATAGACCGGAACCGTGACGGCCTTCAGGTCCAGACGCTCCCCGCCCACCGTCATCCGGCCCTTTGCGAGGTCGTTGTTGAGGTAGCAGCCGCGCAGGTAAAACGAGTGGTTAGCCGCCGGCATCCGCGTGGCGTCGGAGTTCCAGTACAGCAGGTCGAACGGGAACGGCGCCTTGCCCTTCAGGTAGTTGTTGACGACGTAGGGCCAGATCAGGTCGTTCGACCGCAGCATGTTGAAGGCGTTGGCCATGCTCGCGCCTTCGAGGTAGCCGGACTCGGCCATCCGCGCCTCGACGGCCTTCACCTGCTCCTCGTCCACGAAGACCTTCAGGTCGCCGGCATGGGTGAAATCTACCTGGGTGGTGAGGAAGGTCGCGCTCGCGAACGGCGCCTCGCCCTTCGCCGCGAGGTAGGCGAGGGTGATCGCGAGCAGCGTGCCCCCAACGCAGTAGCCCACGGCGTCGACGGTCTCCGAGCCAGAAATCTCCTGGACGATCTTAAGCGCGGTCAGCACTCCGTCGCGCATGTAGTCGTCGAAGCTGAGCTGGGCGTGGCGGGCGTCCGGGTTCACCCACGAGATGCAGAAGATCGTGAGGCCTTGGTCCACGCACCACTTGATGAAGCTCTTCTCCGGCGTGAGATCGAGAATGTAGAACTTGTTGATCCAGGGCGGCACGATCAGCACCGGCCGGGTGCGGACCATCTCGGTGGTCGGCGCGTATTGCAGCAGTTCGAACAGCTCGTTTCGGAACACCACCTTGCCGGGCGTGGTGGCGAGGTTCTTCCCCACGACGAAGTTGGAGCCGTCCGTCTGGCGGATTCGCAGGTCGCCGTTTCCCGCGGCGATGTCCTCGGCGAGCATCCGCATGCCGCGCACGAGGTTCTCGCCTTTGGAGGCCAGCGTCTCGCGGATCAGCTCGGGGTTGGTCGGCACGAAGTTCGACGGCGCCACGGCGTTCGCGATCTGGCGCACGTAGAACGACGCCTTGTGCCGCGTGTGCGGATCAAGCTCCTGCGCCTCGTCCACCATGCGCTCGGCCCAGCGGCTGGCGTGCAGATAGGCCTGTTTCACAAAGTCGAAGAACGGGCTCGTGGTCCATTCCGGATCCTTGAACCGGGCGTCGCGCGGGTCCGGCACGGCGACCGGAGGGGCGTCTTCGCCTGAAAACCGCTTCAGCGAACCCGCCCAAAGCTCCAGGAAGCCGCCGGTGAAGGCGCGCTGCGCCTCCAGCGTGCGGCTGGGGTTCGCCATCCAGCGCTCGGCGACCTGGCCGAGCGTCCTGACGACGTCGACGATCTCATCCGCGCCGGCCGCTTTGCGCGGGGCGCCTTCGCGCGGGCGCAGATAGGCCGAGAGCGCGCGCCCGCCTTCCTCGAACAGCCGCGCCATGTTGGCCGCGAAGGCTTCGACCTCCGGCGTCAGGAAGGGATTGGCGGCGCCGTCGCCCTCCGCTCCCTCGTCCCCTTTTACGCGCTCGCCGGGGTCGGCCCCGGCGCCGGAGCCGGTCGAGCCGGTCCGCTCGGCGCGAGGCGGAGCGTCGGCCGCCGCTTCGCGCCTCGTCGATCGAGCCGCCGCGGGTTTGGCTGGGTCGTCCGTCGGGGCCGCCGCCTTCCGCTTCCGCGAAGGTTTGGTTCCCGCGTCGTCCTGTGTCTTGGCCGCTGCGCGCACTTTCGCGGTTTTGCTCTTTGGCGCCGCTGCTGTCTTCAAAGCGTTGAGCTTGACCTCGGTCGTCTCCGTGGAGGCCGGCGGCGCGCTCACCTTGGCGGCCGGGCGCTGTACTGGCTTGCGCGAAGCGGGCTTGGATGGCGCAGACTTGGGCTTTGCAGCCTTGGGCTGCGCCGGCTTCTGTTCGGCGGACGAGGCGGCGTCGGATTTCGAGAGCGTGAGTTTAGGCGGCGCGGATTGCGGCGTGGCGGAGCGCGGAGCGGCGCGCTCGGACGGAGCAGGGGCGTCGGCGGCGCTGTCGGGCGCGTCGGGTTGCTTGTCGCGGGCGTTCGCGCGCCGCGCCGAAGGGCGGGACTTGGCGGCGGCCCGCCGGCCGGTCGTTCTCGCAGGCTTCGTCGCCGAACGTCCGACGGCGCTCCGGGCCATAGCCCTTCCTCCCCATTCGACGGCCCCGCGGTCGCGTCAAGCGCCGCGGGTTGCGTCGTAACCTGTTCCCATGACAATAGGCGCAAGCCGCGCCGCGCGTCACGCGCCAACCGGCGCTTCCGCCAGACAAACGGGCGATCCGCCCGCGTTCGAGAGACAGCCATGAGCGCATCCCGGAACGCCGCCCGCGCGGTTCTCCTCGTCGCCTGCGGGCTCGCGCTCGGCGGGTGCGACCTGGAGAAGTACAAGGGCACCCGCGGTCTGCCCCCGGCGCCTACGAACCTCGCGTACCCGGCCGTCGGGGTGACGCCGCCGCAACGTCCGGGCCGCCTCCGCACGCCCGAAGAGCAGAAGAAGCTGGAGGCGGACCTTCTGGCGCGCGGCAAGCGCTGAGCGGGGCGGGCCCGGCAGCCTCTTAGACTTTCTGCCGATTCCGGAACGCCGCCGAGGTTTGCCCGCAAACGGCCCATACTGTATTCCCGGACGGCCGGCGCGCTGGTGCGCCGGAGCCCACTTTCCGCGAATCGTGCCATGACCGAATTCCATTCCGTGCGCCGTCTGCCGCCTTACGTGTTCGAACAGGTGAACCGCGTGAAGGCCGCCGCCCGGAAGGCAGGCGCCGATATCATCGATCTCGGCATGGGCAATCCGGACCTGCCGACGCCCGATCACATCAACGATAAGCTGATCGAGGCCGTCACCAAGCCGCGCACGAATCGCTATTCGACGTCGAAGGGCATCCCCGGCCTCCGCAAGGCGCAGGCGGCGTACTACGCCCGCCGCTTCGGCGTGACGCTTAATCCTGACACGCAGATCGTCGCGACGCTCGGTTCCAAGGAAGGCTTCGCCAACATGGCGCAGGCCATCACGGCGCCTGGCGACGTGGTGCTGACGCCGAACCCGAGCTACCCGATCCACGCCTTCGGCTTCCTGATGGCGGGCGGCGTGATCCGCAACGTGCCGGCGACGCCGGGGCCAGAGTACTTTCACGCGCTCGAGCGGGCCGTGATTCACTCGATCCCCAAGCCGATCGCGCTCATCACCTGCTTCCCGTCGAACCCGACGGCCGAAGTCGCGGACCTCGAGTTCTACAAGGACGTGGTGCGCTTCGCGAAGCAGCACGACATCTTCGTGCTCTCCGACCTCGCCTATTCGGAGATCTACTTCGACGACGTGCCGCCGCCCTCGATCCTGCAGGTCCCGGGCGCGATGGACGTGGCCGTCGAGTTCACCTCGCTGTCCAAGACCTACTCGATGCCGGGCTGGCGCGTCGGCTTCGCGGTCGGCAACGAGCGCCTGATCTCGGCGCTCGCCAGGGTGAAGTCTTATCTCGACTACGGCGCCTACACGCCGATCCAGGTCGCGGCTTCGGCGGCGCTGAACGGTCCGGACGACTGCATCGCCGAGATGCGCGAGATCTACAAGAAGCGCCGCGACATCATGGTGGACAGCTTCGGCCGCGCCGGCTTCCCGGTGCCGAGCCCGCGCGCCTCAATGTTCGCCTGGGCTCCGATCCCGGAGAAGTTCCGCTCGCTCGGCAGCCTCGAGTTCTCGAAGCTGCTGGTCGAGAAGGCTCATGTGGCGGTGGCTCCCGGCATCGGCTTCGGCGAGCACGGCGACGAGTACGTCCGCATCGCGCTGGTCGAGAACGAGCACCGCATCCGGCAGGCCGCCCGCTCCATCCGCCGGTTCCTTGAATCGGCCGACGAGACGTTGCACAACGTCGTCCCGCTCGCCGCGGCGCGCTAGGCTTTCTGCCCGCGGACCGCGGTTCTGATCATTCCTGAAGCGAACGCCGCATCGACGTGGCTGCGTGCTTCGAGACGCCCCGGCCTGAGCCGGGGCTCCTCAGCATGAGGAGCTTGGCGCTTGGCATTCTCCACGGTCCTCATCCTGGGAAGCATCCCTACAGGGCGCCTCTCGACGGACGCAGAACGCGTGTTCCGGCCGGCTTCCCGCCGAGGCGATAACTGATGGTCGAACCTCTCAAAGTCGGCGTGGCCGGCCTCGGCACGGTGGGCTCCGCCGTCGTGCGCATCCTGTCGGCCAAGGCCGAGGAGCTCGCCGCGCGCGCCGGCCGTCCAATCGTGGTCACTGCGGTCTCCGCCCGCGAGAAGGGTCGCGACCGCGGCCTCGACCTGTCGCGGGTCGCCTGGCACATGGACGCGAGCCAGCTCGCGCGCGCCAACGACGTCGACCTCGTGGTCGAGCTGATCGGCGGCGCGGAGGGCCCCGCGCGCGCCTGCGTCGAGACCGCGATCGAGCACGGCCGGCCGGTGGTCACCGCGAACAAGGCTCTGCTCGCGAAGCATGGCGTGGCGCTTGCGCGAGCGTCGGAGGAAAAGGGCGCCCCGATCGCGTTCGAGGCGGCGGTGGCCGGCGGCATTCCCATCGTGAAGACGCTGCGCGAAGGGCTCGCGGCCAACAACGTCTCGCGCGTGTTCGGCATCCTGAACGGCACCTGCAACTACATCCTGACGCGGATGGAGAAGGACAAGATCGGCTTCGCCGAATGCCTGGCCGACGCCCAGCGGCTGGGCTACGCCGAGGCTGACCCGACCTTCGACGTCGGCGGCTTCGACACGGCGCACAAGCTGGCGCTGCTGGCGTCGCTCGCGTTCGGCGTCGAGCCGGACGCCGACGGCATCTATGTCGAGGGCATCGCCTCGATCACGCCGCTCGATCTGCAGATGGCGGAGGAGCTCGGCTACCGCGTGAAGCTGCTCGGGGTCGCGACCCGGACCGACGCCGGCGTCGAGCAGCGCGTCCACCCTTCGATGTTGCCGAAGGAGAGCGCGATCGCGCGCGTGGACGGCGTGACCAACGCCGTCGAGATCGACGCCGACGCGGTTGGCGCGCTGGTTCTGTCGGGCCCCGGCGCCGGCGGAGCCGCGACCGCCTCGGCGGTCATCGCCGATATCGTCGACATCGCCCGCGGCGTCACGCCGCCGATGTTCGGCCTCCCGGCGGACAAGCTCCAGACACCGACCCGGGCCCCGATGGGCCGGCATGAGGGTGGGTACTACATCCGTCTTTCGGTGATCGATCGTCCGGGCGCCGCGGCCGCCATCGCCACCCGTATGGCGGAGCAGGGCATCTCCTTGAAGAGCATCGTGCAGCGCGGGCGCGAGCCTGAAAGTGACGCCTCGGCGGGCGAGCCGGTGCAGGTGGTGCTCATCACATACGCCACGACCGAGGCAAGCCTTCGGATCGCGCTGGACGCGATCGAGGCGGACGGGCATATCGATGGCGCGCCCCAGCTGATCCGCATCGAAAAGCGCTGACGCGATTCGATCGGAGCTCTGGCCGCGGACGGCCGGGGACCGCGCGACCTCTCCCGCCGCCGCAACGAGCACGTCGCGACGAGACCCCGGCGAACCGGGGCGGAGCGGCGCGAGCCGCAGGGGACGAAACGTGGCGAAGAAGGCGACGGCTCTCAGAGCCGAATTGGAACCGGAAGGGCAGGGCCTCGGCCCGCTCGACGCGAACGACGCGATCGATCGAGCGCTGACGATCGAGCTCGTCCGCGTGACCGAGCGCGCGGCCGTGGCCGCCGCGTTCTTCCGCGGACGGGGCGACGAGCGCGCCGCCGACCAGGCCGCCGTCGACGCCATGCGGCGCGAACTCGACCATCTGTTGATCCGCGGCGTCGTGGTGATCGGCGAAGGCGAGCGCGACGAGGCCCCCGTGCTCTGGATCGGCGAAGAGGTCGGCTCGGGGCAGGGGCCGCGCGTCGACATCGCGCTCGATCCGCTCGAAGGCACCACGCTCTGCGCCAAGGCGCAGTCCAACGCCATCTCGGTGCTCGCGATCGCCGAGGCGGGAACGCTGCTGAAGGCCCCGGACGTCTACATGGACAAAATCGCGATCGGGCCGGGCTACCCCGCCGGCACGGTCGCCCTCGGCCGCTCGCCGCAGGAGAACGTCGAGAGCCTCGCCCGGGCCAAGGGCGTGCCGGTGCGCGAGATCACCGCCTGCGTGCTGGACCGGCCGCGCCACGCGCGCCTGATCGACGCGATCCGCTCCACCGGGGCCGCGATCCGGCTGATCACCGACGGCGACGTGGCGAGCGTGATCCACACCACTGATCCGGACGAGACCGGCATCGACATCTATCTTGGCGTCGGCGGCGCGCCTGAGGGCGTCCTCGCCGCGGCGGCGCTGCGGTGCACCGGCGGCTACATGCAGGGCCGGCTTCTGCTCGACTCGCCGGACGCGCGCCGCAAGGCCGCCGCCGCGGGCATCTCCGACTTCAGCCGTGTGTACGAGCTGAACGACATGGCCCGCGGCGACGTCATCTTCGCGGCGACCGGCGTCACCGACGGCGGCTTGCTTGCGGGCGTGCGCTTCGGCCGTCGGGCGATCGTGACCGAGACGCTCGTCATGCGCTCCTCGACCGGCACCAGCCGCCGGATCCGGGCCGAGCACGCCCGCACGGAGAAGTTCCACCTCGACTGAGATGCGGGCTATCCCGAACGCCATGGACTATGTTGGGCCCATGGAGAATCAACGTCCATGATCGCCCCGACCGCCGCGGCGACCGCGCTGCGGAGCGATCCGTCCGACGCGTTCCTGGGCGTCGTCGCGTCCTTCGGCGGACGGGCCTGGCGGGACCGGCTCGACGCGCGCGGCCGAGCGCTGTCCGCCGAGCTCGTTCGCGACCACGGCTACGGCGACCTGCTCGCCCGCGTTCTGGCCGGTCGCGGCGTGACGAGCGAAACCGCGGTCGGCCACCTCGACCCCTCGCTCCGCCGCCTGATGCCCGATCCCGACACGCTGACGGCGATGCCGGCGGCGGCGGGCCGCCTCGCCGACGCCGTCGAGCGCGCCGAGACGGTGGCGATCTTCGGCGACTACGACGTCGACGGCGCGACCTCGACGGCGTTGCTGGCGGAGTTCCTTCAGGCCGCCGGCGCCGCGGTGAAGACGCACATTCCGGACCGGATCTTCGAAGGCTACGGCCCAAACGTCGGCGCGATCGACATGCTGGCGGACGGCGGCGCGACGCTGCTCGTCACCGTCGACTGCGGCTCCACCAGCCACGAGGCGCTCGCCCACGCCCGGTCCCGAGGCCTCGACGTGATCGTCCTCGACCATCACCAGGTCGGCGAGGCGCTCCCCGACGCGACGGCGCTGGTGAACCCCAATCGCCAGGACGACCTGTCGGGTCTTGGCCACCTCGCGGCCTGCGGCGTCGTGTTCATGACGCTTGTGGCGGTCACCCGAGAGCTGCGTCGCCGCGGGTTCTGGGCGGCGCGGGGAGGCGAGCCCGACCTGCTCGCCGCGCTCGATCTGGTCGCGCTCGGCACCGTCGCGGACGTGGTTCCGCTCAAGGGCCTCAACCGCGCCTTCGTGGCGAAGGGGCTGATCGCGCTGCGCTCGCGGTCCCGGCTAGGCTTGCGCGCGTTGATGGACGTCGCCCGGCTCGACGGCCCGCCGACGCCCTACCATCTCGGCTATCTCCTCGGCCCCCGCGTCAACGCCGGCGGCCGCATCGGCGACGCGGGGCTCGGCGCGCGGCTGATGCTCTGCGACGACGAGGAGCGCGCGACGGCGATCGCCGCCGAGCTCGACCGGCTGAACGGCGAGCGGCAGGCGATCGAACGGGCGACGCTCGCCGAGGGCGAGGCCGAGGCCTGGGCCGCGCTCGGACCGGACGAGGAAGCGGCGCAGACTGTCGTCGTCTCCGGCGAAGGCTGGCATCCGGGCGTCGTCGGCCTCGTCGCCGCGCGGCTGAAGGAGCGCTTCCGCCGCCCCGCCTTCGCCATCGCCTTCGGCGCGGACGGGACCGGCGTCGGCTCCGGCCGCTCCATCCTCGGCGTCGATCTCGGCGCTGTGGTGCGCGAGGCGGTCGCCGACGGCCTGCTGGTCAAGGGCGGCGGCCACGCCATGGCGGCGGGCGTCACCCTGAAGGCCGACCGGCTCGGCGTCTTCCGCGGGTTTCTCGAGGACCGCCTGAAGGGCCACGTCCTGCGGGCGCGGGCGGACCGCTCGCTCGCCGTTGACGCCGCGCTCACCGCCGCCGCCGCGACCCCGGACCTCGTCCGCGAGCTCGAGCGCGCCGGGCCGTTCGGCTCCGGCGCGCCGGAGCCGGTGCTGGCGCTCGCCGACCACACGGTCTCTTCGGCCGAGGTCGTAGGGCAGGGCCATGTGCGCCTGCGCCTCAGGGCAGGCGACGGCGCCTCGGTGGGCGCGATCGCCTTCCGCGCGGCGGACGCCGACCTCGGCCGGGCGCTGCTCTCGGCCCGAGGGGCGAAGATCCACGCCGCGGGGGCGCTCGGCGTCGACCGCTGGGGCGGTTCGGAGCGGGTGAGCCTCCGCCTGATCGACGCCGCGCCGGGCGGACGGTGAGCGGGCCGCATTGAATGGCGCGACGCGAGCGCCATCTCTCGACGCGAAGGTGCATGGGTCGGAGGGCGAAGCGCCACGCGATGTTCATGTTTCCATCGTTGAGTGGCCCCGAAGGTCGCCGGATTGCGCGGCGGCCAGCTCCCCAGAGGTTGAGTGACCGACGTCGCCAGCTCCCCGCCGCCCGCCTCCGTGCGCGCTAAAGACCCGCATGGGCCGCATCGCGGCTTCTCGCAGGTGCTGCGCGAGCTCGCCGACAGCGAGCACGAGCGCATCAGCATCGGGCGGATCCTCGAGGCCTTCGGCGATCGCGCCTTCGGGGCGCTCCTGCTGCTGTTCGCGCTCCCGAACGCGCTGCCGATGCCGCCCGGCACCTCGGCCATCCTCGGGGCGCCGCTGTTCTTCATCGCGCTGCAGCTGATGATCGGGTCCCAGCGGCTCTGGCTGCCGCGCTTCATCACCGAGCGCTCGCTGAAGCGCGAGGACTTCCGCACCCTCGCGGCGAAGGTCGAGCCCTGGGTCGCGAAGCTCGAGCGCCTGCTCAAGCCGCGCGCGGAGGTCATGACGAGCTACCTCGCGGACCGCTTCACGGGGCTCGCCTGCTTCGTTCTGGCGTTGATCCTGGTGCTGCCGATTCCCTTCGGCAACATGCCCCCGGCGATCGCGATCTCCGCCTTCGCGCTCGGCATCATCGAGCGCGACGGCGTCGCCATCGGCGTCGGCTGGGCGGCGACCGCGGCGAGCTTCGCGATCCTCGCCGCCTTCTCGACGGCGATCGTCAAGCTGATCGAGACCTTCGCGCAGCCTGTTCTCAGCTTCTTCGGTTTCTGAGCGCGGCGGCCCGTTCCGCGCTCTTGCCCGCCGCGGCGAACCCCCCTATACGTCCCGTCGCCGCGCCCTTCGTCTATCGGTTAGGACGTCAGCCTTTCACGCTGAAAAGACGGGTTCGACTCCCGTAGGGCGCGCCATTTCATCAAAAATGCTTTGCATCCGCGCCGGCTTGTCGCCTTCCCAAGGCGCGGCTTGGGTCGGGTGGGTCTGGGCCTGATAGGGTCGTTCCGCCCGTCGTTCGCTCCCGCCGCTCGGGCGGGGTCGGATGAAGCCCGCTCGCGCCAACGTCCCGGGAGACCTCAGTCCATGTCTCAGACCCTCGACCCCGTTCAGAGGCCCCAGCGTCATCGCGCCTCGTGGAAGGCGCGGCTTGGGCCGGCGTCCTGCGAGGCGGAGATCGAGATCTCGAGCGGCGGACTGCTCGCGGTCGGCGCGCTCGTCAGCGCGATCCTCCTCTCGGTCGCGCCGGTCGTGTGGGCGTCGACCCGCGAGCGGCGTCGCCTCTGAGCGTCGAACGCTCTCGCCTCCGCGCCGCTGACCGCGGCCCTCTTCACCAGCGGAAGCGCAGGCCTACCGTGCCGTACTGCGCGCCGCCGCTCGTGTTGTCGAACACCGCCAGCTCGCCGCCGGAGCGGTGGTGGAAGCGGAACACCAAGTCGACGTCGGGGTGTTTCACCGAGCCGAAGGTGACCTCCGGCGAGAGGTAATGCAGCAGTTGCGACTGTCCGCCCGGCGATTTCTGGACCTCGTAGCGCGGGACGTCGGACGCCCAGTTCAACCCGGTCGAGATCGCGACCGACGTGCGGACCACGTCGCTCCAGGGGAAGCTCTTCCATCGGAAGTACAGCGCGGTCCAGGCCTCAAACTCGTCGAGCGAACCGAAACGCTTGGCGGCGCCGACCTCCGTCTCGATCGCCCAGAGCGGGCCGTAGGTCACGACCTCGCGGGAAAACGCGCCGCCCACGATGCCGGAATCGCCGTAGCGCCAGCTCGTCGGCGGCAGGCCCCGCGTCACGTAGATCGACGACATCGAGCTCTTCACGAGCGCGCCAACGAAGCCAGTGACGGCGCAATCCATCTGGCATGGCCCGAAGGGCGAGCGATATTCCAGCTCGTAGGCGCCGACGCCCTGCGGAACCGCGACTCCGATGCCTACCGCCGCCATGAGCCCGGTCAGCGTCGTCAGTCTAGGTCTCACGCAGGTACGCATCACTGTATGCTCACGGGTGTTTTCAGTCGCCCAGCGGTACTATAGCGCGGTTCTCCTAGACGCCCAGCGGGCCAGATGTCGAACGCTCGCCCGCAGCGCTGTCGGCCGCACCGCGGGTGAGCGGCGTCGGCCGCGCCGCGGGTGAGCGGCGTCGGCCGCGCCGCGGAAACGTCGGCGCAAGCGAGTTGTCATGCAACAATCTCGGCGCTGCGGTGTTCTAGCCCGACTGACATGATCGGATCGGGGACGACATGCCGAAAATGGCTCAAGCTGCGCGGGCGACGCTGGCTCAGATCGCGACGCCCGATGCTCCGGTCGTTTTCGACGGCGAGGTGCTGAGCGCGCTTCATCGAGAAAAGATGATCGTGTTCTCGATGTTCGGGTGGCGGCTCACAAGCGGCGGCTGGTCGGCGCTGATTGGCTCCGCTGGCGGCTGTCATGTCCCGCGCGTCGCGGCTCAAGCCTCGTCCGAGGCGTCGGGCGTCCCGCGTAGACGGGCCAGCGATCTGCGCGCGCCTCACGGGCTCGACTGAGGCCTCGGGCTTCTGGTCTTCGCACGACGGCTCACGCCACGGAATGAGAACGCGCCCCGCGCGGGTCACCTTACCCGCGAGGGGCGGTGGCCAGGACGCAGGCGGACCGCAATGAGACCTGATCGAGCGCGCAGGTCCGAATGTCCGGCAACGTCTCCGCCGTCAGGTCGCCGAGCGTGGATCCCGCCGGCGTTTCGAAGGCGAGTTCGACCCCGAGCTCTCCCAGCAGCCGCGCCGTGTCGCGCCAGCGGACCGGCTCTGCGACGTTGGCCGCGAGATCGTCGCCGATCGCCTCAGGCGCCCGCAGCACGCGGGCGCGGCGGGCGCTGACATAGGCGATCGCCGGAGCGCTCAGACGCACATCGCGCAGGGCCTCCCTCAAGCGCTCCGCGACCGGCGCGACCAGCGGGCAGTGGGAGGGCGTCCGCACGTTCAGCCGCTCCGCCTTCCGCGCCCCGGCCTCGAGCGCAAGTTCGGCCACGCGGGCGAGCGCGGCGTCGGCGCCGGACACGACGATCTGAAGCTCGGCGTTTCGGTTCGCCACATAGACTGGACCGGTGGCTTGCGCCTGTTCTACGAGGCGCGCGACGGCGCCTTCCCGCAGGCCGATGATCGCCGTCATGCCGAAGCCTTGCGGGTGGCTCTCCGCCATCAGCCGGCCGCGGAGCGCGACGAGCGTCAGCGCGTCCTCGAACGACAGCGCGCCGGCCACGACCGCCGCCGGAAAGGCGCCCACGGAGTGCCCCGCGACGAGGTCGATCGGCGCGCCCTCGGCGATCAGCGCGCGCGCCGCGGCGACTCCCGCGATCGTGAGCGCGAGCTGCGCGCCGTCGGTGCGCGACAGCGCGTCGACGTCGTCGAGCTCCCGCCAGCCGCGGCCGAGGAGCGCGCTCGCCTCGTCGCGCGCGGCGTGGACCGCGGGATGGTCGGGGAGGGCGGCGAGCATGCCGGCGCGCTGCGAGCCCTGGCCGGGAAACAGCAGCGCGGTCCTCAGCATGTCGCCGTGACCCAAAGTTCGGCGTGGGAGGCGAGGCGCGGCCCCTGCGGGGTGCGCAGCAGAACTTGGGGGGAGTCGCCCAGCAGTTCGTCCAGCGCGACCGCGCCGGCCGGCGTCTCCACCACGAGGTCGACCCGCAGCGGAGCGCGGGCCGCGGCCGCGGACACGGCGGCGAGGGCGGCCATGTCGGGGACGCCGTCGAAGCGCAGCACGAGGTCGAGGTCGCTCGCCGCGGTGAGCGCCGGGCGCCCGGTCGCCAACTCATAGCCGGCCGCGCCGGCGGGCCCCCCCGGCAGCCCCGCGGCGTCGAGGACGGGCCCGAGCTGCGCCAGCGCCGCGAAGGCGGGATGGGCTCGCGGCGGCGGGCGATCACGCAGGTCCTCCGGGCTGAGGCGCTCGGCGACCGCGGCTTCCGCGACGACGGCCGCGAAGCGTTCGGCGCGAGAGTTTCCGCGGACCCCGACCGCGATCCGGCCTCGCACGAACCCCGCGCGGCGGACCACGACCCACGGCGCGGCGGCCAGCGAGCGCGCCACCCAGTCCGGCGCGTCGACGGCCTCGAGCGCGGCCGGCGTCCTCAGGCGCAGCAGGTCGTGCGGCCTCACCCCCATTGCGCGGCGAGGGCCTCGCGCACCCGGATGGACGCCGCGCGATTCTCGCGCGCCTCCGGCGACGCCAGCCGGCTGGAGAGGTCGCGCGGGCGGCTCCGGGCGTCCGCAATGGCGTCCGCGATGCGCGCCGTGACCTTGGCCGCGTCCTCCGCGCTCGGCGCGTCGGCGTCAACGCCGCCGATCAGCTCGTGCACCAGCCCGAGCTTCGCGAAGGACCGCACGTCGTAGGCGAGCGGCAGGATCTCCTCGCCGAGCGTCTCAAGTTGCTCGACGCTGCGCTTGGTCACCCGGGCGGCGGCCTGTTTGCCCATGGCGTGGATCGAAATCTTCGGATCGTCGAGGGCCAGCACGCGGTTGGCCTGGTAGCCGTGGGCCAGGAACGCCCCGGACAACGCGCGCCCCACCACCAGCGACACCACGGGATGGCCCGCGAGCCGGGCGCTGGCGTAGGCGTCTGCCGCCGCGGCGCAGGCGAGGTGGATGCCGTAGAGCTCTTCGGCGCGGCCATAGGCCTGGCTGGGCACGTCGACGATCGCGAGGATCGCGCGCTTTTCCGGTCCGAAGACCTCGCGCACCCGTGCGGCGACGCCCCAGCCCTCGTCGAGCCCGACCTCCCCCTCGCGCGCCCGCGGGAAGCGGTTGTCGGGATTCGTCACGACGGAGATCACCCGCACCGTGTCGCCGCCGATCGCGACGTCCGCCGCGAGCACGGAGGCGGGGCCGCCGTCGAGCCGGGCTGCCCCGCCGGCGATCGCCTCGAACCAGGTCCGCCCGCGGCTCGACAAGGCCGCGCTCATCGTCGCGCTCATGGCCGATCTCCCATCCAGAGCTTGCGCAGCGCCGGGCCCTCCGGAGTCGCGGGGAGGCGCTCGAGCCGTCCGCGCCAGAACGCGATCCGCTCGCTCTGGTGCTCCGCAGGCTGCCCGCGCTCGAAGGCGGCGCGGACCGCGTCCGCCAGCGCGTCGGCGTCGTCCGCGACGAGATCGTCGGCGAGGCCCACCGCGTGGCGCTGCTCGCCGCCGGTCAGGCTCCAGATCAGCGGCCGGTCCCGGCTGTCGAGCTCCTCGACGCCGGCGTTCTGCTCGATCACCTCCGGGCCGTTGAGCCCGAGGCGGGCTTGGCGCGTGACGATGAGCCGGCTCACCAGTCCGGCGGTGATCCCCATCCCGCCGAAGCAGCCGATCATCCCCGCGATGACGCCGACGACGGGCGCGTGTCGGCGCAGCGCCACCACGGCGGCGTGCACGTCCGCCATGGCCGCGAGGCCGAGGTTGGCCTCCTGCAGCCGCACGCCACCGGTCTCAAACACCAGCACCGGGCGGATCGGCTTTCCCGCCTTGGCGTCCTTCGCCGCAAGCTCCAGCGCGCCGGCGATCTTGGCGCCGGAGACTTCGCCGGTGCTGCCGCCTTGGAACGCGCCCTCGATCGCGATCGCCACAGCCGCGACGCCGCCGATCGTCCCGCGCGCCACCACCACGCCGTCGTCCGCCTGCGGCACGATGTTCTGCCGCGCGAGCCAAGGGCTCTCGATGCGGTCGAAGGGGCCGAGCAGCTCGCGGAACGAGCCGTCGTCAAGCAGCGCGCGGGCGCGCTCGCGGGCGTTCAGCTCCACGAAGCTGGTGCGGCTCATCAGGGCGGGAACGCTCATGCCTTGGTCCTTTCCAGCGCCTGGGCGAGACGAAGGCTGACGACGCCCGGCGTCGCGCCGGAGTCGTTGATCTCGATCCGGGCGGCGACGGGATGGCGGGCGAAAAAGCGCGCCAGCGTCGCGCGCCAGACCTTCTCAAAACCGTCCACGCTGGTGCGGACGGAGACCACCGTCTCGTTGGAGGGCTCCATCAGCACCTCAAGATCGCCGGAGGCGACAACGCCCACATGGGCGCGTCCGGCGAGCGGCGCGTTGCCTGAAAAGCGGAGTTCGAAGCGTTCCATGGCTCAGGCCTCCCTGCTGCAGGCGTCATCGCGGACAAGCGGCGCAAGCCGCGCCGATCCGGGATCGTGTGCAGGCGCGGGCGCCTCTTCCGGAGCGCGATCCCGGCTCTTCGCTTCGCTGCGGCCGGGATGACGGCAGGCGTGGAGCGCGCCGAGCAGCAGCGCCGCCGCCAGCATGTCGGCGCTTCCGCCGGGCGAGACGTTGAGCGCGAGCAGGCGGCGGTCGAGCGCGCGCAGCGCCGTGCCGCCGTCCACTGTCGCGGCGCCGCCGGCGGCGATCACGACGCGCGCCCCGAGACGCGCCACTCTCAGCGCCCGCCTTCCGCCGCGGTGAAGCAGGCAGGTGTCGTCGAGCCCCGCCATGGCCGCCATCAGCCCGTCGAGACGGGCGGCTGTCTCCGAGGCGCCGCGTGCGCGGCTTGCGCGCAGGGCGTCGAGCGCGGCCAGCGCATGCGGAAAGCCGGCCGCCGCCTCGCCGCGCGCGCCGCCGACGCCGTAGGCGCGGCAGGCGACGGCGCCGTTCAGCTCGACGTCGGGGGCCGCGCCGTCGGGAAAGCGCGCGATGGCGCCGGCCGTCGCGCAGATCTCGGCGGCCTTAGCGCCGGAGCCTTCGAACGTTGCGGCCGCCACGATCAGGCCGAGCGCGAAGATCGCGCCGCGGTGCGTGTTGACGCCGCCGGTCGCGGCGAGCATCGCGGCCTCGCCGTCGCGGCCGATGCGGGCGAGCGTCTCGCGCAAGGCCTGTGAGGGCCTCTCGCCTTCCGCGGCGTGGGCGAGCGCCGCGAAGGTCGGGCGCAGCGCCTCGGCGGAGGCGAGCAGCGTGTCGAGCTCCATGTCGGCGTGGGAGCCCGCGCCTCGCCGGTCGACGAGGCCGGGCTTGGGGCTGAGCTCCGCTTCGGCGATCAGCGCCGAGACGGCGAGGTCGGCCAAACGGTCGGCGCGCGCGCCGCCGTCGTGCACGCCTTTGCGGGCCTCCACGACTTCGGCGTCGTGCGCGCCGGAGGAAGTCGTGGAGACCCGCGCTGCGCGCGGGCATGACGGCGCGGTTCCGAACCGGGACCGAATGGATATGAACGGCGACGTCGACGCATCCATCATCGCTCAAAAGCTCCTGAACTTGGCGGGCGGGGCGTACAGCCCGCCGGACCATTCGACGAGGTCCTCGATGGTGCGCGCCGCGAGGAGGGAGCGGCTGGCCTCGGTGGGATCCACGCCGAGGTCCTCCGGGTAGGCCACCAGGCCCTTGGCGCGCAGGTCGTCGGTGCGGCGCGGATCGTGGCGCAGGCCGATTGGGCTGACGCCCGCGACCGCCGCCAGCGCCGCCCGACGCTCGTCCTCGTCGGCCGCAAGGTAGAGGTAGGCGACGCCTTCCTCGGTGACCACGTGGCTGACGTCGTCGCCGTAGATCATGACCGGCGCGATCGGCATCCCCGCAGCCCGTCCGACGCCCACGGCGTCGAGCTCCTCCACGAAGGTCGGCACGCCGCCCGACTGAAAGGTCTCCGCCATCTGCACGACGAGCTTCTTGCCGCGGGCGGTCGGGGAGGGGTCGGTCTTCATGTCGAGCCAGGCCCTGCTCGAATGCCGCCGGCCCCCGGGGTCGTGGCCCATGTTGGGCGCGCCGCCGAAGCCGGCCAGCCGGCCGGCGGTGACGGTCGAGGAGTTGGCGTCGCCGTCGATCTGCAGCGTCGCGCCGATGAACATGTCGACGGCGTATTGGCCCGCGAGCTGGCACAGCACCCGGTTCGACCGCAGCGAGCCGTCGCGGCCGGTGAAGAACACGTCGGAGCGCGCGGCGATGTAGGCCTCCATGCCGACCTCGCCGCCGAAGCAGTGCACGCTGTCGACCCAGCCGCTCTCGATCGCGGGGATCAGCGTCGGGTGCGGGTTTAGCGTCCAGTGCCGGGCGATCTTGCCCTTTAGCCCGAGGCGCTCGGCGTAGGTCGGCAGCAGCAGCTCGATCGCCGCCGTGTTGAAGCCGATGCCGTGGTTGAGCGAGACCACGCCGTGCCGCTCGTAGACCCCGCGGATCGCGAGCATCGCCATAAGGATGTGCTGCTCGGTGATCAGGCGGGGGTCGCGGGTGAACAGCGGTTCGATTGCGGCCGGGCGGTCCGCCTTCACGACGAAATCCACCCAGTCGCCGGGAATGTCGACGCGCGGCAGTTCGTCGACGATCTCGTTCGCCTGCGCGATCACGATCCCGCCGCCGAAGGCCGTCGCCTCCACGATGGTCGGCGTGTCCTCGGTGTTGGCCCCGGTGTAGAGATTGCCGCGCCGATCGGCCTTTTCGGCCGCCACCAGCGCGACGCGCGGCGTCAGGTCCACGAACATGCGGGCGTAGAGCTCGACATAGGTGTGGATCGCCCCGACCTCGAGCGCGCCGTCCTCCAGCAACTGCGCGACGCGCAGGGACTGGGGGCCGGCGTAGGCGAAGTCGATCTTCTTGGCCACGCCGGTCTCGAACACGTCGATCTGCTCGGGCCGCGAGATCGACGAGATCAGCATGTGCAGGTCGCGCACCTTTTCGGGGCTGACCTTTGCGAGCGAGCGCGAGAGAAAGTCTGCCTGCTTCTGATTGTCGCCCTCGAGCGCGACCCGGTCGCCGGAGACGAGGACCGCCTCCAGCGCCGCGACCATCTCCGCCGCGAGAAGGACCTTGCCGTCCGCATGCGCTTCGACCGCCCGCACACGGCGCAGCTTGTCGTCGCGGCGGGTCGACCAGGAGCGGGGTGAGGCATCGATCATAGAGGTCGGCCCTTCCAAGGTTGGCTCGTCATGCCCCGGCGTGTCCGGGGCATCCAGGGTTCGGCGTCGACGACGCAGGGCGTCCGGGCTGGATCCTCCGGACAAGCCGGAGGATGACGCGCCTCTGGAAGGCGCCGCACACTGTCACAGCACCACGAACAGGAACCAAACCACGAACGGCGCCACGAGCGTGACGATCGCCCCGTAGAGCAGCAGCTGGCGGAAGAAGCCGTCGCGGGAGCCTTCGGGCGAGTTGGCGAGGACCAGGGCGCCGTTGGTGGAGAACGGGCTCACGTCCACGATGGTGGAGGACACCGCCATCGCCGCGATGAAGCCGATCGCGCCGACGCCGGTGTCGCCCTGGAGAAAGGGCACCGCAAGGGGGATCAGCGACCCGAGCACCGCGGTCGAGGAGGCGAAGGCCGAGACCACGGCGCCGATCAGGCACAGCAGCAGCGCCGCGGTAAGCGGCGAGGCGAGGCCCGCGACGCCGTCGGCGACGTAGGAGATCGTCCCCATCTTCTCCATCACGCCGACATAGGTGCTGACGCCGGTGATCAGCACGATCTCGGGCCAGGTCACCTGCGCGATGGCGCGGCGCTGCAGCGTCGGCGCGACCAGCGACAGCGCGAGGCCGATCGTGATGGCGCAGAAGCCGATGTCGATGTTGATGGCGAGCGTCAGCACGGCGAGCAGGATAAGGCCGCCCAGCGTCAGCATCTGGTAGGCGCGGTTGTCCGCCATGGGGTCGGCGTCGGTCTGCGTCTGGCCGGCCGCGATGCGGCGCTCGGCCGAAATGGCTTCGGTCTCGGCGTCGCCGTAGCGCGGCTCGTTCCGGGGCGGGCGGCCGTAGCCGCCGACGGGCGCCCCGTTGGCGCTCGCGGTCTCGACCCGCGCGCCGAACAGGCGCCGGCCGCCGAGCACGGCGAACAGCAGGGCCGCGACGGCCGCGTTGACGGCGAAGCTCGCGGCGAAGGTCACGAGCGGATCCATCGGCAGCCCCGCCTTCGCCACCACGCCGTTGGTGATGCCGCCGTAGATCGAGATCGGCGAGAAGCCGCCCGCCTGGGCGCCGTGGATCACCATGAGGCCCATCAGCAAAGGCGAGATGCCGTACTTGATGGCGAAGCCGAGCGCGATCGGGGCGATGATCGCGACCGCGCCGGGGCTGACCGCGCCGACCGCCGTCAGCGCCGCGGCGACCAGGAACATGATCCAGGGGATCATCACGACCCGGCCGCGGACCGCCTTCACCGCGAGCCGCACCAGCCAGTCGATGGTGCCGTTCGCCTGGGCGATGGCGAAGAGATAGGTGATCCCGACCAGCGTCAGGAACAGGCCGGAGGGGAAGAACCCGATGATGGCCTTGGTGGTGAGGCCGGCCACCAGCGTGCCGAGCAGGAAGGCGCCGGCGAAGGCCAGCACGCCCATGTTCACCGGCAGCAGCGTCGCCACGACGAACATCGCGCCGAGGCCGACGATGGAGAGGAGCTCAGGCGTCATGGCGGGCGCTCCGGGAGGGAAGGAGCGGTGGGGCGTACGGGAGGGCGAGCGCGAGCCCGCCGCCTCCCGGATCGCGGGGGGCGCTGGTCATCGTCGGCGTTTCCTCAGGCTGTTGATTTTTATGCGCTCAGGAAACGCCTCAAAAAATGCAGTGTCAACATTTTCGTATACAAGAAATGCAATTGTGCATGACTGCGCCCGCCGGTAGGGTCGTGGCCGGGCAGCGAGACGAACGGTATGGCGTTGAAGGCGAAGAGGAATGCGGCCGGGCGGCCTTCGGCGGACGAGCTTCCCGTCCGCCGCGCCGACGCGCTCAGGTTCGCGCTCGAGGCCGACATCGTCACGGGCGTCTTCAGCCCCGGCGACCGCCTCGACGAGCAGACGCTGGCCGACCGCTTCGGCGTGTCGCGCACCCCCCTGCGTGAGGCGCTGAGCCAGCTTGCGGCGACGGGGCTCGTCACGCTGCTGCCGCGGCGCGGCGCCTTCGTGGCTTCGCTCGGCTTCCGCGACATCATCGAGCGGTTCGAGGCGATGGCGGCGCTGGAGGCGATGGCCGGCGGCCTCGCCGCGCGCCGCATCGACGGGCCCGGCCGCCGGGCGCTGCAGGCTGCGCTCGACGACTGCCGGGCGGAGGCCGCCGACGGCGACAGCGACACCTACTATCTCGCCAACGAGCGCTTTCACCACGTGATCTACGCCGAGGCGCACAACGACTTCCTGGGCGACGAGGCGCGCCGGCTCCACATGCGGCTGAAGCCCTACCGCCGGCTCCAGCTCCGCGCCGGCGCGCGCGTCGCGACCTCGCTCGCCGAGCACGAGCGCATCGTCGAGGCGATCTTCGCGGGCGACACGGCCGGCGCCGAGCGCGAGCTGCGCGCCCACATCCTGGTGCAGGGCGACCGCCTGAGCGACTTCATCGCGACCCTCGACCGGTCCGGCCTCGGCTGACCCGGCGTCGCACGCAAATCAAGATTGCAACGCATGGCCCCGTCCATGTGCGAGCCGGCCCCTCTGACGCGTCGACGCACGCGCTCCCGGCGCGTCAATCCGAAAGGGGCGATGCCGCCGGATCCGCAACCCGTCCCGTAAGCTTCAGCCACCTTCGGTAGCGCGACGCTTTCGGCGCCGGCACGCCGGCCTCCCGGCAACGCCGCACGGTTTCGCGGTGGGCGGCGGCGATGGCCCCGAAGGGCAGGGGCCGCGCCGACAGCAGCGCCTCGGCGACGGCCTCAAGTATCTCCCGGCGCAGCGCGCCTTCGGAGGGGCGCAGGCGGCCGACGCCCGCCTCCCAGCGCGCCAGTTTCGCGAGTTGCTTCGGGGTGGCGGGCTTGGGCCCGCTCGACGCCGACGCCGCGTCCGCCCGGTCCCATCCTTGAAGCCAGCGCCGGACCTCCGCGCGGTGCGCCATCTCCGTAGGCGCCGCCCGCGGCTCGCCCGCCGCCCGCGCGGCTGCCCCCGCGGCGGCGAGGGCGCCGAGATGGGCGCGCAGCCGTCGCGCGCGCCAGGCGGGAACGGACGTTCCAAAGGCCTCGTCGCCGTCGTTCATCGGGTGGACCGCGGATCGGGCGAAGAGCGAGTGGCCGGCTTGGTCATCGGGTCCCATGGGGGCGCGGGCACCGACCCCTAGCAGATGGCCGCGCCGGACGCGGCCGTGATCTACGCCTCCGGCGAAGAAAAGGGCGAGACCCCATGGGGTCCCGCCCTCCGGCAGGGGCAAAGGGGGGCGGAGCGCCCCTGCCTGCCGTCCAGACCTCGGGAAAGGCCTGGACGATCGGGATCAGACCCGGCGGGCGGCGCGCGTCGCCCGGGGCGCGCCGGCGGCGCCGCCGAGCCAGGCGGCGATCGCCGCGAGCGCGAGGGCGATGAACCCGAGCAGCGCTCCGCGGGACACGACCTTGGCCGTCGTCGCGGCGGCGGCCTGCGCCTGGCGCTTGGCCTCGGCGACCGTCGCGCGGTAGCGCTCCTCATACTGGCCGACCTGGGCGCGAGCCTGCTCGGGGCTGATGTTCTGGGCCCGGGCGAGAGCCTCCGCCGCCCGCGTGCGGGCCTCGTCGGCCTTGGCCGGATCGCCGGTCAGCACCGCCTGCACGGCGGCCGCCGCGCCGGAGCGCAGAGCCTCGGGGTCCTGGCCTGCGCCGGCCTGGCGCACCTCGGTCTCGATCTGCTGCAGCGGGTTCATGGCGGCGATGCTGGGAGCTGCGGCCTGCACGGCGCTGGACGCCGCGCCGCCGACTCCGCCGATCACGCTGGTGAGCCCGCTGAAGGCGCCGCCGACGAGCGCGCCGATCGAGGTGGTGAGGAGATAGAGAACGACAAGCGTGGTCGCGGCCCAGGCGGTCAGGCCGTGCAGGCCGCCGATCGTCTTGGCGGCGCGGCCGGAGAGACGGCTCGCGACGTACCCGCCGGCGAAGGCGCCGATCAGCGCGGCCGCCACGTACCACAGCCCGCCGGCCATAGTGAACGCCGCGGCGCCGGGGTTGTCGCTCGTGCCCGGGTCGATCACGGCGGCGCCGACGCCGACGCCCAGCAGGTTGAGGGCGAACTGGACCGTGAGGGCCAGCGCGACGCCGGCGAACACGGCGCCCCAGGAAATCCGGCTCGGCGAGAACCTGTTAAGCGCGGCCGCGCGGTCGAGATCGGCGCGCGCGAGCGGTGCGCCGCCGGGGATGGAGGTGTCGGTCATTATGGCCCTCCCGGGGCTCTGCAGATTTGTCGGTGCGTCAGGCCGCGCACATGCGGCGGGCAGGGCGGTCGACCACGCGACCGCCCTGCGAAGGCTGTTACTTGCCGGCGTCGCGGACCTTGTCGGCGACCTTGCCGGCCGTCCCCTGGACCTTGCCTTCGATCTTCGTGGCCTTGCCTTCGGCCTCGGTCGTCGTGTCGCCGGTCAGCTTGCCGATGGCCTCCTTCACGGAGCCCTTCACTTCCTTGGCGGCGCCTTCGATGCGGTTCTTGTCCATGATCGTCTCCATCCTTTGCCGATCCAGCGCGGCTGGCGCGCCGCGCCCTCGGCGATGGATGGGAGGTGGGCCGGGAGCACAACCGTCCATAGAGACGCAAAGACCAGGCGAGCTGGTATTTTGGGACCAGACCTGGCGGGCGTCAGCTCTTCGGAGCGCGCCGCGGTTCGGCCGCGGCCTTGCCGGTGATTCCGCGCTCGCGCGCCCACACCACCGCCGCGGCCCGGCGGTTGACGCCGATCTTGCGGAACAGCGACGCCACGTGGTTGCGGACCGTGTTGGTGGAGAGCCCAAGACGGTCGCTCATCGCGACGTTGTCGCAGCCCTCTGAGATCAACCCCAGGATCTGCCGCTCGCGTTCGGTGAGATCGTCGAGCCCGACGCCGGGGCCGGGACGGCGCGAGGTCTGGCGCAGGTTCGCGAGCTTCTCGACCACCGTGCGGCTGAACCACGAGGTGTCGGCCATCACGCTCTCGATCGCCGAGATCAGCTCGTCCTCGCTCTTCTTGCGCTCGGTCACGTCCTGGATGACCCACAGCACGCAGGGCGCCTCGTTGATCTCCACCGCCTCCGCCGAGACCAGACAGTCGATCTCCGCCTCGTCGGCGGCGCGCATGCGCAGCGGCGCGTCCTGCACGCCGCGGCCGTCCTTGAGCGCGGCCTCGACCGCGCGCCGCGCCGCCGGGTCCGTCCACAGCCTGAGGTCGGACGCGCTGCGGCCGACGATCTCGATCTCGGGCGTTCCCGTCATCGCCTCGAACGCGCGGTTGACGTCGATGAAGGCGTGGTCTGGCAAACGGGTGATCGCCATCGCCACGGGCGACAGACGGAACGACTTCGAAAAGCGCTCCTCGCTCTTGCGCAGAGAGATCTCCGCTTTCCGGCGCGGCTCGAGGTCGGCGAAGGTGAAGAGCATGCAGGGCTCGCCCGCCACCTCGATCGGCTGGCCGGCCACGATCGCGGCGCGGCTTGATCCGTCCGGCAGCGGGACCTCCGACTCCATCTGCATGACCGCACGGCCTTCGCCGAGGCGCTCGAAGGCGCGGTCGTGGTTCTCGGCGCCGGAGAAGACGTCGAGCTCGCGGACCGTCTTTCCGATCACCGCCGCCCGGTCGTGGCCGGTCATGTCCATGAACCCCTGGTTCACACGCACATAGACCTGGTCGGAGAGGCGGCAGATCAGGGCGGGCGCCGGATTGGCGTTGAAGGCGCTCTCGAACCGGTCCTCGGCCTCGAACCGTTCGGTCTCGTCCTTGACGATCAGCACCAGCATGTCCGGCGCTCCGGCCGCGTCGATCACGACGAGGCTGCGGATCGTGTGCACCCAGACGCGCTCCGGGTCGGCGCTTGGGGTGACCTCCACCGTGACGTCGTCGAAGCTCTCGCCCGCGATGACGCGGTCAAGCGGGTAGCGGTCTTCCGGAAGCGGGTGGTTGTTGCGGAACCGGAGCCTGAAGCGGGCGCGGTAGCCGTCGACGTCGCCGCCGAGGTCGGAGACCTCGTCGACGCCGTGCATGGCGAGCGCCGCCGCGTTCGCCCAGGAGATGGACTGATCGGGCTCGACCAGGATGACGCCGTCCGTCAGGCCGGCGATGACCTGCTGCAACGAGGCGCGGTCGGGGCGGTGGGGGATGGCGTCCATAGGATCTCCAGGCGGATATGGAGCCTATGTGAGACGCCGCCGCGGAAAGGCGATGGGGATGTGCGGGACGGTACGCCCGCATGGGCGTTCCTGCCCCGTGGACCCGGGGAGCGCGGCGCCGCCCGCCGCGTGTTTGAGCAGCCGCGCCCGTCTAAGCGAACTGCGTTCCACGCGCAAAAATCAGCTTGAGCGTGGCCCCGCACCTGACTTTTACCCCGCATGTTGGAAAGCTTTCTCTCGCCGCCTCAATACAAGTTGGGCGCGAGTGATGCCGAGTATGGTGAGTCGCTGCAGTTCCCTGTATGTCTCGTTACTGATGCAATTGGGGGACCCCGTGATGCGCACACTCGTTCTCGTGCTGGCCTCAGCTGTAGTAGGCGGATGCGTACCGGAGGCCTCGCTAGAAGAAAAGACGGCGGCTCACGCGCAAATCGAACTTGCCGCAGTGCGGGCGACAACACTATTGACGCCAGCTATTGCGGATGAGTGTGCGGCGGCAGCGAACACCAAGTTGCCCGATGGCGATTTCAAGCCGAAAGCCCCGTTGGTAGCCTCTGCTGCCGCTGCCAAATACGTCTGGTCAGGCGCCCATTCGAGTGGCCTCTATTCTACGCGGCCGACGCGCGGCGGGACGTTGGTTGTTTACATTGCGCCGTACGATGAAATTGGCTTGTTTGGCCAAGCGACGAGAGGTATCGGCGGATGCGCTTATGAACTCGTAGGCGACAGGCTGTATATGCTCGAAGGTCTCCGCAGATCCGATTTCGTAAAAACAAGCGTCATTGTAATCTGATTACTGGGCTTGTATGCCATCCCTTGACTCCAAATTAATCTAGACGGTGTGGACGGATTTGGCGGCGGCGCAGCCGGCGCTCGCCTCCTGGGGAGCGGTTCCTGGCCAAACCGGGGGGGACGTCAGTCCTCATTTCGCGGTGAGAATACCGTCGGCAAAGGCCGGAAACCGGGACGGTCTCCGCGCTGACCTCAAAGCGACACGGTCGGAACGGTGATCAGGGGGCAGCCCTGACGGCCGCTGGCGCCTCGAGTTCGCCGATCACTTGCCCGACGAGCGCACGCAGCCAGCGGTGCGCCGGGTCGTGACGGTAGCGGACGTGCCACGCCATCTCGACCGGAAAGGTCCCGAGATCGACCGGCGCGGGCAGGATGCGCAACCGCTGGTCTTGCGCGAGCCGGCGGCAGATCAGGCGCGGCAGCGTCGCCACATAGTCGGTGACCGCGATCATCTCGGCCACCGCGAAGAAGTTGGTGACCGAGAGGGCCACCTCGCGCTTCAGATTCTGCTGCGCCAGGGCCTGAAACAGGCCGGCGCGCATCCGGCCCGGCGGCGCCACGTTGACGTGGCGCATGGTCTCGAACTGTTCGCGCGTGATCGCCTTCCCGATCTCGGGATGGCCGGCGCGCACGACGCAATCCAGTCCCTCGTCCATCAGATGCTGGACCACAAGATTGTCAGGCGGATCAATGATGCGTCCGAGGACCATCGCAGTCGTGCCGGAGACGACGCCCGTCTCAGTCAAGTCGTTGCCGTAAGGCGTCAACCTGAGCTTGACGCCGGGCGCGACTTGGGCGAGCCGCGCCACCAGCGCCGGAACGATGACGAACTCCACGTAGCCATTGGGCGCGATCGTGAAGAGGCGTTCGGCGGTGGCGGGATCGAAATCCTGCTGCCCCAGCACCGCGTCGTCGAGGCTGGCGAGCGCGTCGGCGATGTGCGGGGCGAGTTCGAGCGCGATCGGAGTCGGCTGGATGCCGTAGCGCTCGCGGACGAACAGCTGATCCTTCAGCATCAGCCGCAATCGCGTGAGCGCATTGGAGAGCGCCGGCTGGGTCATCCCCAGCCGCTCGGCCGCGCGCGTGACGCTGCGCTCCTCCATGAGGGCGACGAAGATCGGCAGCAGATTGAGGTCATAGCGCATAAGTTATGCTCTCATGCGTATATCTCAAATCCAAGAAATAAAGTTCTAGAATGACAGGGGAGACCGCATCGTCTGCTCGTCCGGAATGCGGACGAGATCGAGAGACAGGAAGTTTCCATGAGCAAGGGCAAGGTTCTGCTGATCGGCTCCAACGCGACCCGCATCGAGGTGCGGGGCAACAAGTGGGGCGCAACCGGCCAGTATCTGAACGAGACGGTCGTTCCGGCGATGGCGCTCGAAGCGGCTGGCTATGACGTCGTGCTCGCTACCCCAAAAGGGGGCAAGCCGACCATCGACGCCGCGTCGGACGCGCCTGCGCATTTCGAGAATGACGAAGCCGCTTACCGCGCCGCCCGCGACTACTACGACAACAGCCCGGCGATGAACGCGCCGCGCACGCTGCGCGCGGTGATCGACGGCGGGCTGGACCAATATGCCGGCGTCTTCTTCCCCGGCGGTCAGGCGCCGGTGGTCGACCTGATGCAGGACCCGGAGGTCGGTGAGATCCTTCGTCACTTCCACGAGGCGGCCAAGCCGACCGCGCTGCTCTGCCATGGTCCGATCGCGCTGACCGCTGCGATGGACGATCCCCGGGCTTTCCGCGCCGCGCTGATCGCCGGCGCAGACGACAAGGCGCGCGAATGGGCGAAGAGCTGGCCCTATGCGGGGTACCGGATGACGATCTTCTCAGCGACCGAGGAGAAGGTGGTCGAAGACCACATCCTCCATGCGAAGATGTACTTCGACATGCCCCACGCCCTGACCGCGGCGGGCGGCGAGGTCGAGACGACCTCCGTCGATTTCGAGCCGAACGTCGTCGTCGACCGGGAGCTGATCACCGGCCAGAACCCGCGCTCGGATCATCCCATCGCCAAGGCCTTGATCGACGCGCTCGAAGCCCGTCGGGCTGCATGAGAACGAGACGCAACGGCGGAGCGCTGCGGAGGCGCTCCGCCCTTCACATCTATTCAGCTCACGCAGGGACCACCATTGTGACCAGCCACATCAAGATCGTCGCGGTGCTGACGGCGCGCCAGGGCAAAGCCGAAGCGCTGCGCAGCCTGCTCGACGGGATGATCGCGCCCTCGCGCGCCGAGCCCGGCAATCTGCGCTACGACCTCTGGGCGGATCAGGCGCAGCCCGGCCGCTACGTGCTCGACGAACTCTACGAAAACGCCGAGGCCGTCGCCGCCCATCGGGCGAGCTCCCACTTCCAGGCCTATCTGGCGTCCGTCAACGACCTCGCCGAGCGGAGCGCGTTCGCGCTCGATCCGCTGGCGGTCGCCTAGACCCTTCCAGAGACGAGGACCAACATCATGGCGCTCAAGGACATTCTTCCATCTCGGCTCGGCTTCGGCGCCGCGCCGCTCGGCAACATGTTCCGCGCGATCCCGGAGGCGGAAGCGCTGGCGACCGTCGAGGCCGCGTGGAACGACGGCATCCGCTACTTCGACAATGCGCCCTCCTACGGCGCAGGGCTCGCCGAGATCCGCATGGGCGAAGCGCTCAAGGGCAAGCCGCGCGACGCCTATGTCATCAGCACCAAGGTGGGCCGCATCGTGCTCGACGAGATCGAGCACACGCCCCGCGACAATGGCGAGAAGGGCGAGGTCTTCGCCCATGGGCGCCCGAACAAGGTGGTCAACGACTATTCGCACGACGCGACGCTGCGCTCGCTCGAGGACAGCCTGAAGCGCCTGCAGACCGACCATATCGACATCGTCTGGGTCCACGACGTGGCGCAGGATTTCTATGGCGACGAATGGCTGGCCAAGTTCGAGGAGGCCCGCACCGGCGCGTTCAAAGCGCTCGACCGGCTGCGCGACGAGGGCGTCATCAAGGCGTGGGGTCTGGGCGTGAACCGGGTCGAGGCGGTGGAGCTGCTGCTCGACCTAGACGAACCGCGGCCCGACGGCTCCTTGCTCGCGGGACGCTACACGCTGCTCGACCACGACCGAGCGCTCGAGCGGCTGATGCCCAAGGTCGCCGAGCGCGGCCTCGGCATCGTCGTCGGCGGCCCCTACAGCTCGGGCGCGCTCGTCGGCGGCCCGAACTTCGAATACGCCCCCGCCACCCCGGAAATCCTGGCGAAGGTTGCGGCGATCAAGGCGATCGCCGACCGCTACGGCGTCAGCATGAAAGCCGCCGGCTTGCAATTCTCGCTGGCCAACCCGGCGGTCGCGGCGGTCATCCCAGGCGCCAGCCGGCCGCAACGCATCGCCGAAGACACGGCCGCGCTGAACGAGACGATCCCGGCCGATTTCTGGCGGGAGCTGAGGGAGGCCTGGCTCGTCCATCCGGCGGCGCCGTTGCCGCTCTGATCATCCCCGATCAGATCCGTCCACACGCCCAAGTGGCGCGCAAGACGACGGACGCACGGAACTATCGGGCGTGACGCGCCGTTTCTGTCGCGAAACGCACCAAGGAAAGCAAAAGTCATGAAATCTTCGATGAAGACGCTCGCCTCCGGCGCGCTCGCCGCTGCGATGCTTGTGGCCCCGGTCGCGGCCTTCGCCCAGACCAGCGGCACGGCCCAGTCCACCGGCGACCGCGAGAACGCCAAGGAGCGCAGCGAGATGGACACGACGCGCAAGCAACAGTCGGTCTCGCCGACGACAACGAAGGAGCAGACGGAGAACAAGAGCGGCGACAAGAAGCCGGTGCCTGCGACCAACACCCGGAACTGACCGCCCCGGACGCCCTGTCGAAACATGACAGGAAATTAACTGGCGATCAGCGCTTGTTCGCTCGATAGTGGCTCCATCGAACGCAGACGGCGTTCTGATCGCCGCGCGGTGCGGCGCATCGCGCAAGCTTTTAGGAGGCTACAATGGCTGTTTGGACCGCTCCGATCGTTTCCGAGACCCCGGTTGGCCTCGAGGTCACCTCGTACAGCCCGGCTGAGCTCTGAAACGACTGGGCTTCGGCCCGTTCGTAAAGTTTCGACCCCGCGCAGCTTGGCTGCGCGGGGTTTTTCTTTGGCGATCTCTAAAACGGCTGCCAGACAGACCGCAACTTTTTTGCTGCGGCGCCGTGCGAGGGATATTTTCCGGCGCGCCACGCTGGTCTAGTCTCGACGGGCCGTGACCACTCCGGGCCGCCCCTCTTACTACGACGACCTCGCCGCCTCCCGCGCGGAGGCCTGGCGGCTGTTAGGCGAGGCCGCCACCGATCCGCTCGCGCCCATGCGGCGGCTCACCCTGGCGACGGTCGGCCTCGACGCGCGCCCCAGAGCCCGCACCGTGGTGCTGCGGAAGGCCGACTCCACCGCCTGGCGCGTGCGGTTTCACGCCGACACCCGCTCCGACAAGATCGCCGAAATCGCGGCGGACCCGAGGACCGCGCTCTGCGCCTGGGACCGCGACGAGCGCGCGCAGATCCGGCTCGAGGGCCTCAGCCGCGTGCATGTCGGCGACGACATCGCCCGGATCGCCTGGGTCGCCGTTCCCGACGAGGCGCGCAGCCTCTACGCGGTCGAGCCGTCGCCGGGCGACGCGATCGAGGAGGGCGGCGCCTATGCGCCCGCTCCCGGCGGCGACGGCGGCTTCGGCCATTTCGCGGTGGTCGAACTCGCGGTCGCGACGCTGGAATGGCTTCATCTCGGCCGCGGTGGCCACCGCCGCGCGCTGTTCGAGCGCGCCGGCGGCATGCGGTGGCTGACGCCCTGACGCCGGCTCAGAGCGCCGCGGCGTAGCGGGCGAGCCCGGCGTCGAGGTCCGCGATCAGGTCCTCGACCTCCTCCAGCCCGACATGGATGCGCACGGTCGGCCCGGCTGGCGCCCAGCGGCTCGCCGTCCGGATCGGCCGCGCGTCGTAGGGGATCGCGAGGCTCTCGAACCCGCCCCAGGAGTAGCCGAGGCCGAACAGGCGAAGCCCGTCCAGGAAGGCCGCGACCGCCGCCTTCGGCCCCGGCTTCAGCTCGATCGCGAACAGGCTGGAGGCGCCGGTGAAGTCGCGCCGCCAAAGCGCGTGGCCGGGGTCGTTCTCCAGCGCCGGATGCAGCACGCGGGCGACCTCGGAGCGCGATTCGAGCCAGCGCGCGACCCGCAGGCCCGCGTCCTGCTGGTGGGCGAGCCGCACCCCGAGCGTCCGCAGGCCGCGCAGCGCGAGAAACATGTCGTCCGGCCCGACGCAGAGGCCCAGCGCGCCGTGGGTCGCGATCAGCGCGGGCGCGTAGGCCTCGTTCGCCGAGATCGTCCCGAGCAGCAGGTCGGCGTGGCCGCCGAGGTACTTCGTGCCCGCCGTGACGGAGAGGTCCACACCCTGGTCGTGCGCCTTAAAAAACAGCGGCGTCGCCCATGTATTGTCCATCACCACCGCGGCGCCGCGCGCATGCGCCGCGCCTGTGATGGCCGGGATGTCCTGGATCTCGAAGGTGAGGGAGCCCG
The DNA here is from genome assembly GCF_002897035.1 of Methylopila sp. Yamaguchi. Lineage (GTDB taxonomy): Bacteria > Pseudomonadota > Alphaproteobacteria > Rhizobiales > Methylopilaceae > Methylopila. The sequence continues at coordinate 114,056 of NZ_BAUX01000002.1, read as the reverse complement.
GGCTCTCGACGAAGACGGCCTTGGTTTCGGGCCGGATGAGGTCCGCGATCTGCGCGCCGATCTGCGGCTCGTAGTAGGTCGTCTCGATGCCCATCCGCTTCAGCGTCAGGTCGCAGAGGTGGCGGGTCGGCTGGTAGACCGTGTCGACCATCAGCAGGTGGTCGCCCGCGCCGAGCACCGCGAGCAGGGCGGTCGCGACCGCGTTCAACCCCGACGGCGTGAGCGCGACATGCGCGCCGCCCTCCAGGGTTTTCAGGGCGTCGACCAGCGCGTCGGAGGTCGGCGTGCCGCGCCGGCCATAGGCGTAGCGGCCGGTCCGCCCCTCGAGGTCGGCGACGGTCGGCGACAGCACGGTGGAGCCGCGGACGATCGGCGGATTGACGAAGCCATGCTGCTCCACGACGGCGCGGCCGCCGAGGACGAGGTCCGTCAGCGGCCCGAACGCGCGTTCCCCATCACGTCCCATGGCAGTCGGCCCTCGAAATCCCAGGTGGAAGCCAGCAGGTTGTCAGGCGCTTGCTAAGATCCCGTCAAGCCTTGGTCATTTTTAGCGAGTGGCGCGAAAATCATCTCGCGGCGGCTGAATTATCGCGCGAAGATGGCGCCTGAGCGGCGCCGCACCCCCGGCGACCCGTTCGACCAGAAGGCCGGAGCTGACGGTCATGGGAGCAGGCGCAAGCCGCGCCGCCGCCCGAGGCCGGGCCCGGCGTCCCTTGCGAGAGAGGCGAGTCCCCCCAATGAAAAAGATCCTTACCGCTCTGGCGCTCGGCGCTTCTGCGGTCTTCGCGTCCGGCGCCGCCGATGCGGCGACCCTGGACCAGGTCAAGCAGAAGGGCTTTCTCCAGTGCGGCGTCAGCACTGGACTGCCTGGCTTCTCGAACCCCGACTCCAAGGGAGAGTGGACCGGCCTCGACGTCGATCTCTGCCGCGCCGTCGCCGCCGCGATCTTCGACGACCCGAGCAAGGTGCGGTTTTCGCCGCTGACCGCCAAGGACCGCTTCACCGCGCTTCAATCCGGCGAAGTCGACATCCTGTCGCGCAACTCCACCTGGACGCTGTCGCGCGACGCGACCCAGGGCCTCAACTTCACCGCGACCAACTACTACGACGGCCAGGGCTTCCTGGTGCGCAAGTCGCTCGGCGTGAAGTCGGCCATGGAGCTGAACGGCGCGTCGGTCTGCACCCAGTCCGGCACCACGACCGAGCTCAACGTCGCGGACTTCTTCCGGTCCAACAATCTCCAGTACGAAGTCGTCGCCTTCCAGGGCCAGGAAGAGACGCTGAAGGCCTATGAGTCCGGCCGCTGCGAGGTCTTCACCTCGGATCAGTCCCAGCTCTACGCCCTGCGCCTGAAGCTCGCCGACAAGGACGAGCACGTCATTCTGCCGGAGCTGATCTCCAAGGAGCCGCTCGCCACCGCCGTCCGGCAGGGCGACGACCAGTGGTTCGACATCGTGAAGTGGGTCCACTACGGCATGCTGAACGCCGAAGAGGCGGGCATCACCTCCCAGAACGTCAAGGACATGCTGAATTCGCCGAACCCCGACATCAAGCGCATGCTCGGCGCCGAGGGCAATTTCGGCGAGCAGATCGGCCTCACCAAGGACTGGCTGGCGCGGATCGTGACCAAGGTCGGCAACTACGGCGAGGCCTTCGATCGCAGCGTCGGGAAGGGCTCGCCCCTCCAGATCGAGCGCGGCAAGAACGCGCTGTGGAGCAAGGGCGGCCTTCAGTACGGCCCGCCGATCCGCTGAGCCGACGGTTGCGTCGCGCTTCCGCCTCGCCCGGCTCGCCCGGGCGGGGCGGGGCTCACGTCTGGTAGGGCGTCGAACCTGCCGTGAAGTTGGAGCGTGTGATGGCGATTACGCATGATGGCCCGGCCCCGGCGGCCCGTCCGCAGTCGACCTCGTCCATCTGGAACGACGCGCGTTTCCGTGGAAACGTGGCGCAGATCGTGGTGGTCGCGGTCGTCGCGCTCCTGCTCGGAGCGATGATCTGGAACGCGCAGGAAAACCTTTCGAACCAGCGCATCGCGTCCGGTTTCGGCTTCCTCAATCAGACGGCGGGCTTCGGCCTCAACCAGACGCTGATTCCCTACAACGAGTCGTCGAGCTATGGCCGCGCGCTGCTCGTCGCCATTCTCAACACGCTGCTCGTCGCCGTCGTCGGCATCGTGTTCGCCACCATCCTCGGCTTCCTCGTCGGCGTCGGCCGCCTGTCGAAGAACTGGATGGTGCGCAAGGTCTGCACCGTCTACGTCGAGGTGACGCGCAACCTCCCGCTGCTGTTCCACATCCTGTTCTGGTACCTCGCGGTGCTGGCCGCGATGCCCGCCGCTCGGAACAGCTACTCCATCTTCGGCGAGGTCTTCATCAATAACCGCGGCGTCTACATCCCGCGGATCGTATTCGGCGAGGGCAGCCACGTCGGCTTCATCGCCTTCGCGATCGCCGTTGTTTGCGTGATCGTCCTGAACAAATGGGCGACCGCCCGTCGCGAGAAGACGGGCCAGCAATTCCCGGTGTTCTGGACCTCGGTGGCGCTGCTCGTGGGGCTGCCCTTCGTCGGCTTCGCGCTCGTGGGCTTTCCGCTCACCCTTGAGACGCCGGTGCTCAAGGGCTTCAACTTCGTGGGCGGGTCCCGCCTGCTGCCGGAGTTCGCGGCGCTCGTCGTGGCGCTTTCGATCTACACGGGCGGCTTCATCGCCGAGATCGTCCGCGCCGGCATCAAGGCGGTCAGCCACGGCCAATCGGAGGCGGCGGCCTCGCTCGGCCTCAAGCCCAATCTGTCGACCCGCCTTGTGGTCATTCCCCAGGCAATGCGCGTGATGATCCCGCCGCTCACGAGCCAGTACCTCAACCTGACGAAGAACTCCTCGCTTGCGGCCTTCATCGGCTACCCCGAACTGGTGCAGGTCTTCGCCGGGACGACGCTGAACCAAACCGGGCAGGCCATCGAGATCATCGCCATCACGATGGGCTGCTACCTCGTTATCAGCCTTGTGACCTCGCTCTTCATGAACTGGTACAACCGGCGCGTCGCGCTGATCGAACGGTGAGTCGGACATGAGCGACGTCGCTTTCGGCAACGACCAGCCTTTCGTCCGCAAGGAGATCCTGCAGCCCGAGCCGCCCCCGGCCTCGCTGGTGGGAATCTCGGGCTGGGCGCGGCAGAACCTGTTCGCCGGGCCCGCCAACACGTTGCTGTCCGTGGTCTGCCTGGCGCTCGCGATCTATGTCGCGTGGATCATGCTCGACTTCCTCGTCCTCCGGGCGGTGTGGACCGGCGCGAACCGCGAGGCCTGCATCGCGCCGGGCGTGGGGGCTTGCTGGCCCTTCATCACCGCGCGGTTCGGACAGCTGCTTTACGGCTTCTACCCCGCGGAGGAGCACTGGCGGCCGGCGACCGTCTTCTTCGTGGCCGTCGCGCTGATCGCGCCGCTGCTGACCCCCGCGGCGCCCTACAAGAAGGCGAACGCGCTCCTGTTCTTCGTCGCGTTCCCGATCTTCGCCGTCATCATGTTGAGCGGCGGCGTGTTCGGCCTCCGCCCGGTCGAAACCCGCGCCTGGGGCGGCCTGCTGGTCACGCTGGTCGTCGCCACCACCGGCATCGTCGCCTCGCTGCCGCTCGGCGTGCTGCTCGCCCTCGGCCGCCGCTCAAAGCTGCCGGTGGTGCGCTTCTTCGCGATCGCCTTCATCGAGTTCTGGCGCGGCGTTCCGCTGATCACCGTGCTGTTCTTCGCGACTTACATGCTGCCGCTGTTCCTGCCCTCGGGCTGGACCATCGACGGCCTCCTGCGCGCGCTCGTCGGCGTGTCGTTGTTCTCAGCGGCCTACATGGCGGAGGTCGTCCGCGGCGGCCTGCAGGCGATCCCGAAAGGGCAGTACGAAGGCGCCATGGCGATGGGCCTGCGCTACTGGCCGATGATGATCCTGATCGTGCTGCCGCAGGCGCTGAAGCTCGTGATCCCCGGCATCGTCAACACCTTCATCGGCCTGTTCAAGGACACGACGCTGGTGGCGATCGTCTCGATCTTCGACTTCCTCGGCATCATCCGGGCGGCCTTCGCCGACCCGAACTGGGCGACGCCCGGCACCGTCTACACCGGCTTCGCCTTCGCCGGCATCGTCTACTTCATCTTCTGCTACGGCATGTCCCGCTACTCTCGCTTCGTCGAAGAGCGGCTGGACGTCGGCCACAAGCACTGAACCGTCAAGGAGCCACGCCCATGGCCGAGTCCGTCGTCGACGCCTCCGAACTTCCCGCCGCCCAGAAGGCGCAGATCTCGAACGAGACCGCGGTCGAGATCATCGGCATGTCCAAATGGTACGGCGACTTCAACGTGCTGAAGGACATCAATCTCAAGGTGAAGCGCGGCGAGCGCATCGTGATCTGCGGACCGTCCGGCTCGGGCAAGTCCACGATGATCCGCTGCATCAACCGGCTGGAGGAGCACCAGAAGGGCCAGATCATCGTCGAGGGCACCGAGCTCACAAACGATCTCAAGAAGATCGACGAGATCCGCCGCGAGGTCGGGATGTGCTTCCAGCACTTCAACCTCTTCCCGCACCTCACCATCCTCGAGAACTGCACCCTTGCGCCGATCTGGGTGCGCAAGATGCCGAAGAAGGACGCCGAAGAGCTCGCGATGCACTTCCTCAAGCGGGTGCGCATTCCCGAGCAGGCGAAGAAGTATCCGGGTCAGCTCTCCGGCGGCCAGCAGCAGCGCGTGGCGATCGCCCGCGCGCTTTGCATGCAGCCGAAGATCATGCTGTTCGACGAGCCGACGTCGGCCCTCGACCCCGAGATGGTCAAGGAGGTGCTCGACACCATGGTGGGCCTCGCCAACGACGGGATGACCATGCTCTGCGTCACCCACGAGATGGGTTTCGCCCGGCAGGTCGCGAACCGCGTGATCTTCATGGACGCGGGCCAGATCATCGAGATGAACGAGCCCAACGCCTTCTTCGCCAACCCGCAGCACGAGCGCACCAAGCTGTTCCTCAGCCAGATCCTGCACTGACGAGGCGTCTGGAACCTTCGGCCTCCGGCGGCGCTTCCCAAGGAGGCGACCGACCGGAGACAGGTTCCATGACGCACAATCCCAAGCCCGACGACGCCAGCGCCGCGACCGGCCTCTCCGAGGCCGAGGCCGCCCGACAGCCGCAGGTGAAGCCGGGCGCGAAGGCGGGCCCGGACGACGCCCAAGACCTCGACGCGCCCGACGCCTCCGAGGTCGCTGGCTTCCGGCGAATGCCCGGCGAAGGCGAGCCGAAGCCGTTGCCCGCGCCCGGCGCGACGTCCGTCGAGGATCTCTCGGCGGCGAACGACGGCGGCATGGGGTGAGACGCGAGCGATCGCGCCGATGCGCGAAGCGCCCTCGACGGTCGCCTTGGGGTTGACTCAAGTGACGCCCCGCGTTAACCGCCGGCCCGGCCGAGTAAACCAGCCGTGCCCGGTTCGGAGCTTCAGGCCGAGGCGCGCGTGAGGTCGATCCACTCGCGGGCGCGCGCTTCCGGGTCGGGGGCCCCCACGACGTCGTTCACCACCGCGACCACGTCTGCGCCGGCCGCAAGGCACTGCGCCGCCCGGTCGGGCGTCAGGCCGCCGATCGCCACCAGCGGGCGGTCGCCAATCGCGCGCTTCCACTCGCTGATGCGCGCAAGGCCCTGAGGCGCAAAGGGCATTTTTTTCAGGATGGTGGGCCAGATCGGCCCAAGAGCGACGTGGTGCGGGTCCACGGAGAGCGCGCGGTCCAGCTCCTCCGGGGTGTGCGTGGAGACGCCGAGCCTGATCCCGGCTCGGCGGATCGCCCCGAGGTCGGCGTCGTCGAGGTCCTCCTGGCCGAGGTGCAGGAAGGAGGCGCCAAGCTCGATCGCGAGCTTCCAGTAGTCGTTGACGACGAGGTCGGCTCCCGCCGCCGAACAGGTCGCAAGCGCGTCCGAAATCTCAGTGCGCAAAATGGTTTCCGGCTTGTCCTTCACACGCAGCTGCACGAGCTTCGCGCCCGCGTCGGTCATCCGCCGCACCCAGGCGGCGCTGTCCACGACGGGGTAGAACGGGTCGAGGCGCCGGGTCATGCGAGGCTCGCGCGACCGAAGACGGGGGTGGAGGGCGCCGCCATGTCCCGCGGCTCGATCGGGTCGGCAAGGTAGGCCGACCGCCCCGCCTCCACCGCGAGCTTGAACGCGCCGGCCATGGCGACAGGGTCGCCGGCCTTGGCCACGGCGGTGTTCAGCAGCACGGCGTCGTAGCCAAGCTCGAGGGCGGCGGCGGCGTGGCTCGGCTTGCCGATGCCGGCGTCGACCACCAGCGGCACGTCGGGGAAATGCGCCCGCAGCGACCGCAGGCCGTAAACGTTGTTGAGCCCCATGCCGGTGCCGATCGGCGCGCCCCACGGCATCAGCACCTTGCAGCCGGCGTCGATAAGTCGTTCGGCCACAACGAGATCTTCCGTGGTGTAGGGGAAGACTTCGAAGCCGTCCTCGGTGAGGATGCGCGCGGCCTCGACCAGGCCGAACACGTCGGGCTGCAGCGTATCCGCCTCGCCGATCACCTCGAGCTTCAACCAGTTGGTGCCGAAGACCTCACGCGCCATCTGCGCGGTGGTGACAGCCTCCTTCACAGAGTGACAGCCGGCGGTGTTGGGCAGAACCTTCACGTTCAAGCCTGCGATCAGGCCCCAGAAGTCCTGGCCCTCCCGCAGCCGTCCGGATTCGCGGCGCAGCGAGACGGTGAGGATCTCCGCGCCCGAGGCCCTCACAGCGTCGGCGAGGATCGCAGGCGAGGGGTACTGCGCCGTGCCGAGCAGCAGGCGCGAGCCGATCTTGACTCCATAGAGCTCCATGGCCTCAGCCTCCCTGCCGCGGCGAGACGATCTCGATGCGGTCGCCGTCGTTCAGCGGCGTCGCGGCCCGCGCCCGGGCGGGCACGAAGTCGCCGTTGACGGCGGTCGCCACGATCGCGTCGTCGTAGTCGAGCGCGCTCAACGCTTCGGCCAGATCGCGCACGCCGAGCTCACGCTCGTCGCCGTTCACGATCAGCTTCATGGCTCATCTCCTTGGGTCCCAACACGGCGTCCGCGGCTGCGCGCGCGCAGGCCGGGGAAAGCAGAAAACCGTGTCGGTACAGACCATTGACGTAAGTGACCCGGCCGCGGGTATCAACGCGCGGCAGGTTGTCGGGGAAGGCGGGGCGCACGTCGGCGCGGGTCTCGACGATCTCGGCCTCGCCGAACGCCGGGTGCAGCGCATAGGCCGCATTCAGCAGATCGACCACCGAGCGGACAACGGGGCCGCGCCGCTCCGCGCTCTCGATCATGGTCGCGCCAAGCATGAACAGGCCGTCGGCCCGCGGCACGACGTAGAACGGGATCCGCGGATGCAGCAGCCGCACCGGCCGCTGGAACGCGATCTCCCGGGTCCGCACAACCAGCATCTCGCCGCGGACGCCGCGAAGATCAGGAAACTCCGCGCGGGCCGCGAAACCACGGCAGTCCACCACGGCGTCGCCTTCGGCGCTGTCGGCCTCGGCCTCGACCCCGAAGCGGATGTGACCGCCGAGCGCCGCGAGCCGCGACTCGAGACCCGCCAGCGCGGCGCGCGGGTCGAGATGCGCTTCGTCGGGGAAGAACAGGCCGGAGCGGAACCGTCCCGCGAGGTCGGGCTCAAGCGCGGCGACGCCCTCGCCGTCGAGCGCCTCGAAGCGGGAGGTGCGGCGGGCGAAGCGGGCGAGTTCGGCGTTGTCGCGCGCTGGAGCGACCACCAGCGTGCCCTGGCGCACGACGCCGTCGACGTGGGAGGGCCACCAGTTGAGCGCGACCCCGCCGCCCTCGATTACCGCCTCCTCAGCGCTCTCCCGCTCGCACCAGGGCGCCAGCATTCCGCCGGCGGACCAGGAGCAGGCGTGTTCGCCGACGCGGCTGCCGCGCTCGAGCACGGTCACGTTCGCGCCGCGCTCCGCGAGCTCGACGGCTGTGGTCAGGCCGGCGACGCCGGCTCCCAGAACGGTGACGCGCGTCTGCGCGGCCATGGCGTGCGGCTTTCAAAAGCAGGTCGCAGCCGGCGAATGTCGGGAAGCGTCTGGGAGAGGCGCCCCGTTCCTTCGCCGGCATGACCCGGATCAGGTTCAAAGGGTTCGGCGATCGCCGTCTCAGCCCCTGCGGGCACCCCTCGGAGTGAGCAGACGATGGGGATCGACGCCGCTTGTGTCAACCTGCCGCAGCGGGAAGGCGTGCGCCGTCAGAGAGCGCTCGCGCCTTGCTCGGCGGGTCCCACGGCGGCGCGAAACGCCGCGAACAGGTTACGGCCCATGCCGAACTGGGGCTCGGTTTCCTCGAAGGCGTTCTCCCGAGCCGCGAACTCGGCGGCGTCCACCAGCACCTCCAGCGTTCCGGCCTCCGCGTCGACCCGGATGACGTCGCCGTCACGGATCTTGCCGATCGGGCCGCCGTGGGCGGCTTCGGGCGTCACGTGAATCGCCGCCGGGACCTTGCCGGAGGCGCCGGACATGCGCCCGTCGGTCACCAGAGCCACCTTGTGCCCCCGCTTCTGCAGCACCGAGAGCGAGGGCGTCAGCCGGTGCAGCTCCGGCATGCCGTTGGCCTTGGGCCCCTGGAAGCGCACCACGGCGACGACGTCCCGGTCGAGTTCGCCAGCGCGGAACGCAGCCTCCAGCCCGTCCTGCGTGGTGAACACGCGCGCCGGCGCCTCGACGACCCAGCGGTCGCGGTCGACGGCGGAGACCTTGATGACGGCGCGCCCCATGTTGCCGTCGAGCAGGCGCAGGCCGCCGTCCGCCTGGAACGGCTCGGCCACCGGGCGCAGCACCGAGAGGTCGCCGCTTGCGGGCTCGATGTCCCTCCACACGATCTCACCCCCGGCCAGCGTCGGCTCCTTCACGTACTCGCCGAGCCCCGGCCCCATGACGGTCAGCACGTCGTCGTGCAGCAGCCCGGCGCCGCGCAACTCGCGGATGAGGAAGCCCATGCCGCCGGCGGCGTGGAAGTGGTTCACGTCGGCGGAGCCGTTGGGGTAGATGCGGCAGAGCAGAGGCGTCGCGGCCGAGAGCCGGTCGAAGTCGTCCCAGGTCAGCGTGATGCCGGCCGCCTTCGCCATGGCGACGAGGTGGATCGCATGGTTGGTGGAGCCGCCGGTGGCGTTGAGACCGACGATGCCGTTGACGAAGGCCTTTTCGTCCAGGATCTGGCCGATCGGCGCGTAACCGTTGCCCGACCGCGTGATGGCGAGCGCCTGGTTCACGGCTGCGGTGGTCAGCGCGTCGCGTAAGGGAGTGTTCGGCGGCACGAAGCTCGAGCCCGGCAGATGGAGGCCCATGATCTCCATGAGCATCTGGTTCGAGTTCGCCGTGCCGTAGAAGGTGCAGGTGCCGGGCGAGTGATAGCTCGCGCTCTCGGCCTCCAGCAGCTCGGCGCGGCCGATCTTGCCCTCGGCGTAGAGCCCGCGGATGCGGCCCTTCTCGTCGTTTGTCATGCCGGAGGGCATGGGGCCGGAGGGTACGAACACCGCCGGCAGGTGCCCGAAGGCCAGAGCGCCGATGACGAGGCCGGGCACGATCTTGTCGCAGATGCCGAGGTAAAGCGCGGCGTCGAACATGTCGTGGCTGAGCGCGACCGCCGTCGACATGGCGATGACGTCGCGGGAGAACAGCGACAGCTCCATGCCGGGCTGCCCCTGGGTGACGCCGTCGCACATGGCGGGCACGCCGCCCGCCACCTGCGCCACCGCGCCGGCCTCGCGCGCCGCCGCGCGGATGATGTCGGGGAAACGCTCGTAGGGCTGATGCGCCGACAGCATGTCGTTGTAGGCGGTGACGACGCCGATGTTCGGCACGATCTGGTCCTTCAGCGCCTGCTTGTCCGCCGCGCCGCAGCCGGCGAAGCCATGGGCGAGGTTGCCGCAGGACAGCGCCGCGCGGTGCGGGCCCTTGGCCCCGGCCTTCTCGATCGCGTCGAGATAACGCGCGCGTTCGTCGCGCGATCGGTCGACGATAGCGGCGGTCACCTCCGCGATGCGGGCGTCGAGGGTCATGCGAGCGCTCCTCGTGAAATCTGCGCTGTGCTCCCCGTCAGGCGCTCAGGGCGCCCAGACGATCTGCAGCGGGTGCGGCGCGTGGGCGACGACGGCCCGGATCGGCATCTCGGTCGCGTCCTTGCCCGCGAGCGCCGTCTCCAGAACGTTCTTCTTCCCCTCGCCTTCTATGTGAAGCACCAGCATCGTGGCTGCGAGCAGCACGGGCAAGGTCAGAGTGATGCGGGGCTCCCCGGCGGCCTCGGCGCGCATCGGCGAAACGAGCAAATGGCTCGTCGGATCGATGGCGTAGGCCAGTCGGTCGCCGCCGGGAAAGAACGAGGCGGTGTGGCCGTCGTCGCCCATGCCCAGAATCGCGACCGTAATCGGACCCGAGAGGTCCGCGACGCGCTCGGCGACCTCGTGGAGACCCTCCTCGGGGCTGGCCGCGCCGGTGTAGAGCGGCACGAAGCTCGCGGCGTGGGCCTCGTTCTGGAGCAGGTTTTCCTTCACCAGCTGCGCGTTGGAGCGCTCGGAGCTTTCCGGGACCCAGCGTTCGTCGACGAGCGTGACGGTGACCGACTCCCAGTCGAGCTCGGCCAGCGAGAGCTTCTGGAAATAGAGCTTCGGCGTCGAGCCGCCGGACACGGCGAGCGTCGCCGCCCCGCCGTCGGAAATCGCCGAGCGGAGGGCGTCGGCGGTCTGGTCGGCGAGCGCCTGCGCCAGTTCTTCACGGCTCTCGAACTCTTTGATCGCGACGTGGTGATCGCTCATGCGTCGGGGTCCTCGTGCCAGGTGCGGCCGTCGCGCTCGATCAGCGCCACCGCGGAGGAGGGGCCCCAGGTGCCTGCGGTGTAGGTCGACGGCGCGTGGCCGAGCCGCGACCAGGCTTCAAGGATCGGGTCCGCCCATCTCCAGGCGGCCTCCACCTCATCGCGGCGCATGAACAGGGCCTGGCTGCCGCGGATCACGTCCATCAGAAGGCGCTCGTAGGCGTCGGGGTTCCGGACCTTGAACGTGTCGGCGAACGAGAGGTTCAGCGGCACCTCGCGGAAGCGCAGGCCGCCAGGGCCGGGGTCCTTGATCATCAGGTAGAGCTTCACGCCTTCGTCGGGTTGCAGCCGAATGACGAGGCGGTTGGGCGCGAGGAAGCCGCCGGCGGCGCCGAAGATCGAGCGCGGCACCTCGCGGAACTGGATCACGATCTCGGACACCTGCTGAGGCAGCCGCTTCCCGGTGCGGAGATAGAAGGGCACGCCGGCCCAGCGCCAGGTCCGCACCTCCGTCTTGAGCGCGACGAAGGTCTCCGTCTGGCTCTGGGCGCCGTCGCCCAGCTCCTCGACGTAGCCGGGCACCGATTTCCCGTCGATCGCCCCGGTGCGGTACTGGCCGCGGACGGTGAGCGAGCGCACCGAGGCGTCGTCGATGGGCCTCAGCGCCCGCAGCACCTTGAGCTTCTCGTCGCGCAAGCTGTCGGCGTCGAGCTCGCCCGGCGGCTCCATGGCGACGAGACAGAGCAGCTGCAGGATGTGGTTCTGCACCATGTCGCGGAGCGCGCCCGAGGTGTCGTAGTAGCCGCCGCGCGAGCCCACGCCGATCTTCTCCGCGACGGTGATCTGCACATGGTCGACGTGCGCGGAGTCCCACACCGGCTCGAACAGCACGTTGGCGAACCGCAGCGCCAGGAGGTTCTGGACCGTCTCTTTCCCGAGATAGTGGTCAATGCGGTAGATCTGGCTCTCGTCCAGCACCTCGCCGACCGCGGCGTTGATCTCCTGGGCGGACGCGAGGTCCTTGCCCAGCGGCTTCTCCAGCACGACGCGGGTCTTCTGAGTGACGAGGTCGTGCGTCTTCAGATTGTGCGTGATGGCGTCGAACAGGTCGGGCGAGGTCGCGAGATAAAATGCGCGCACGCGGTCGAGTCCGTCGGCGATCAGCGTTTTCAGATCCGCCCAGCCTGCCTCGCCCGCCGCTTCGACGGTGACGTAGCGGATGCGGGCGAGGAAGCGCTTCAGCGTCGGCTTGTCGAGCTCGTCTGCCGGCACGAACGTCTGCAGCGCCTCCTTGACCTCGGCGCGGAACGACTCGTCGGTGTGATCCTTGCGGGAGACGCCGACGATGCGCGTCGGCTCGGTCAGCTGGCCGTCATGGTCCCGCCGATACAGCGCCGGAAACAGCTTCCGGTGCGCGAGATCGCCGGTGCCGCCGAACACCACCAGATCGAAGGGATCGACGGCTACGATTCGGCTCGTCATGGGGGACGTCTCCGGGCTTTCCGTGGGATTGCTGCAGCTGCGAATTGGACCCTGCGGCGAAGCGCTGTCAAACCTCGACAGCTCGGCGGCGGTTTACGCTCGCCTTAGGCGCTTCACGGCCGCCACGTAAAGCGTGGAAGCCGCTTGTCCAGGAATGCCTGGGCGCCCTCTTTGAGGTCTTCTCCGGAGAAGCCGCCGCGCCACAGCGCGTCCAGCGCCATGTGGTCGGTCGCGCCACCGACGATGGCGTCGACCGTGCGCTTGGCGGCGTCGATGGAGTAGCGGGAGGCCGCGGCCATGGCGGAGACGAGGTCGTCGATTGCGGCGTCGAGCGCGTCCGGAGGCGTGAGGCGGTCCACAAGCCGCTTCGCCAGAGCTTCGTCCGAGCCCATGAGCCGACCCGTGAACAGGAGCTCCTTCGCCGCCGATGCGCCGACGGCGCCGACCAGCCGCGCGGTGCTCGCGACGGGATAGACGATGCCGAGCCGCGCCGGGGTGACGCCGAAGCGGGCGCCTTCGGCCGCGACGCGGAGGTCGCAGGCGAGGGCGATCTGACACCCTCCGCCGACGCAGACGCCCTCGATTGCGGCGATGGTCGGCTGAGCGATGCGTGCGATGGCCTCCTCGCCGTCGCGCACGGCGTCGGCGTAGGAGCGCCGGCGCGCCTCGTCGGCGGCGGTGAGCGCCACGAACTCGCCGATGTCGGCGCCCGCGCTGAACACGCCGCCCGCACCCCGGACCACCACGACCGCGATCTCGGGATCGGCCGCGATCTCCGCGGCGACGAGCGGGAGCGCCCGCCAGGTCGCCTCGTCGATGGCGTTCTTCTTGGCTGGACGGTCGATCAGGATTGTCGCCCGCGCGCCTTCGCGCAGCAATCTGACGGCGGGTGCGGACTCGGTCATCGTGGTGGACTCTCTGACAATGTTCGGTTCCCGCTTAGCATCTTGCGAGCCTGCAACGCAGCGCCGTACGTTCATTTGCGTGAGTGCAAGTGGTGCATCCATTTTATGAGCATTGATTGGCGTCGATGCACGATGCACCTTACCGCCCAAGCCGTCGGCGCGCCGCGCCGGACTCACTCCAGCCAGCGAGATTCCGATGACCAAAGTGCTCGTCCTTTACTACTCCACCTACGGCCACATCGAGACCATGGCGAACGCCGTCGCCGAAGGCGTGCGCGAGGCAGGCGCCGAGGCGGTGGTGAAGCGCGTGCCGGAAACCGTCCCCGAGGAGGCCGCTCGGGCCAATCATTTCAAGCTCGACCAGGCCGCGCCGATCGCGACGGTCGAGGAGCTCCCCGAGTACGACGCCATCATCTTCGGCGCGCCGACCCGCTTCGGCACCGTCGCGTCGCAGATGCGCAGCTTCATCGACCAGACCGGCGGCCTGTGGTTCGCCGGGAAACTGGTGGGCAAGGTCGGGTCGGTGTTCACCGCATCGGCGACCCAGCACGGCGGTCAGGAGAGCACGATCCTTGGCTTCCTCCCGACCCTGCTTCACCACGGCATGGTGGTCGTCGGGCTGCCCTATTCCTTCGCCGGCCAGATGAACATGGACGAGATCACCGGCGGTTCGCCCTACGGCGCGAGCACCCTCGCCAAGGGCGACGGCTCCCGCCAGCCGAGCGAGAACGAACTCGCCGGGGCGCGGTTCCAGGGCAAGCACGTGGCGGAAATCGCCGCCAAGCTCGCAAAGTGAGCTTGCTCTCCTGATCCTGTGCGGCGGGGCCTGTCATCGGCTCCGCCGCTTTTCGTCGGCGGCCCTGCGCGCCGCGCGCTTCCTCTCGCGCCGACTCTGCGCCATGTGATGCGGCGAAACCCGAGTCACATCGAAAGGACCCTGTCCCATGGCGAAGGCGATCCGCGTTCATGCGACCGGCGGCCCCGAAGCGCTGACCTTCGAGGATGTCGAACTGCCGCCCCTCAAGAAGGGTGACGCCCGCATCCGCCACACGGCGATCGGCGTGAACTTCATCGACGTCTACCATCGGACGGGGCTCTACCCGCAGGAGACGCCCTTCGTGCTCGGGTCCGAGGGCGCAGGCGAAGTCGTGGCGGTCGGGGAAGGGGTGACCGACCTCAAGCCGGGCGACCGCGTCGCCTACGCTGGCGGCCCGCTCGGCTCCTACGCCACGGAGCGGGTCATCCCGGCGGAGCGTCTGGTGAAGATTCCCGCCGGCGTCACCGACGAGACCGCAGCCGCCGCGATGCTGAAGGGCATGACGGCGCAGTACCTGCTTCGCCGCACCTTCCGCGTCGGGCCGGAGCACACGATCCTCTTCCACGCGGCCGCGGGCGGCGTCGGCCAGATCGCCTGCCAGTGGGCAAACCATCTCGGCGCGACGGTGATCGGCACCGCCGGTGGGCCGGAGAAGGTGGCGCTCGCAAAGACCAAGGGCTGCGCGCACGTCATCGACTACCGGTCCGAGGACTTCGTCGCCAAGGTGAAGGAGATCACCGGAGGCAAAGGCGTGGACGTGGTCTACGATTCCGTCGGCAAAGACACGTTCCCGGCCTCGCTCGATTGCATCAAACCACGCGGCATGTGGGTGAGCTTCGGGCAGTCCTCGGGCTCGATCGAGCCGTTCAACATCGGTCTGCTCGCCCAGAAGGGATCGCTCTTCGCGACGCGGGCCACCCTGAATCACTACGCCGCGACCCGGCCCGAGCTGCTTGCGACGGCGGAGGACCTGTTCGACGTGATTGCGTCCGGCGCCGTGACGATCGACATCGGGGCGCGCTATCCGCTGGAGCAGGCGGCCGACGCGCATAGGGCGCTCGAAGGCCGGGCCACCACCGGCTCGACGATCCTGATCCCATGAGCGATCCGGACCTTCTCGCGCGCGCCGTAGAGCTGTCGCGCGTGCACAGCGAGGCGGGCGAGGGCGGTCCCTTCGGGGCCGTCGTCGCGACGTCGGACGGCCGCATCGTGGCGGAGGGCTGGAACCAGGTCCTTTCCCATGGCGACCCGACCGCCCACGCCGAGGTCGTCGCCATCCGTCGCGCGGCGGAGGCGCTCGGCACGCACGTGCTCACGGGCCACGTCATGTACGCCTCGTGCGAGCCATGCCCGATGTGCCTCGCGGCGGTCGCATGGGCGCGCATGGACCGGATCGTCTTCGCCAACAGCCGCCACGACGCCGCGCGCATCGGCTTCGACGACGCCAAGATCTACGAGGAGATCGGCCGGCCGCTCGACCAGCGCTGGATCGCGTGTGAGCGCGTTCAGATGCCGGAAGCCGAAGCCGTGTTCGATGAGTGGCTCGCCCGCAACGGGACGATCTACTGACGGTGGCCACGCGCCGCAATCCGGGCGATAACCGCCGCCGGACAACCTATATCCCTCACTTCGACGCGATTTCGATCCGGGCCTAAGACGACATATGCCGAGCTTTCGCACGTCCCGCCGGGTTCCTCATTCCGCCGAGGAGATGTTCGACCTCGTGGCGGACGTGGAGAAATATCCGCTGTTCCTGCCGCTCTGCGAGGCCTTGAAGATCCGCCGCCGCGAAGAGCGCGACCAACGGCCGGTGCTCGTCGCCGACATGACGGTGGCCTACAAAATCTTCCGGGAGACCTTCACCAGCCGGGTGACGCTCGACCGGGAGAAGCGCTCGATCCTCGTGGAGTATCTCGACGGTCCGTTCAGCCGGCTCGAGAATCGGTGGTCGTTCGAGCCGCTGGAGTCGGGGGGGTGCGAGGTAAGGTTCTTCATCGACTGGGAGCTCCGCAGCCGCACCCTCTCCATGCTGGTAGGCGCCGCCTTCGAACGCGTGTTCCGCCGTTACGCCGAGGCCTTCGAACAGCGCGCCGACCGCGTGTACGGCGCGAAGCCGGCGCTGGCGTGACCGGACGGCGCGGACGCCCCGACGAAGCAGGCCTGATCGCGCGGTTCTTCCGCCCGCTGGCCACAGCCCCCGGCGCCGCGCTCCTGCTGGACGACGCCGCCACGATCCCGCCCGCCTTCGGCAAGGACTTGGTCGTCACCGTCGACGCGATCGTCGCCGGCGTGCATTTCTTCCCCGACGACCCCCCCGACGCCATCGCTCGCAAGGCGCTGCGTGTGAACCTGTCCGATCTCGCCGCCAAAGGCGCGCAGCCGGCCGGCTACCTCGTGACGCTGGCGCTTCCCGACGACTGGGAGGTCGATTGGCTGGAAGGCTTCGTCGAAGGCCTCGCAATCGACCAGGAGGAGTTCAGCCTGTCGCTGCTCGGCGGCGACACGGTCCGGACGCCGGGTCCGCTGATGGTGTCGATCACCGCCTTCGGCCACGCCCCGGAGGGCCAGGCTCCGCGGCGAACGGGAGCGGCTCCAGGGCAACGGCTGTATGTGTCTGGCGCGATCGGCGACGCGGCTCTCGGGCTGAAGCTGCGGCTCGATGAGCGCCTGGCGGCGCTTTGGGACCTGCGGCGCGCCGAGAAGGAGACGCTGCTCGACCGGTACCTGCTGCCGGAACCGCGCCTTGCGCTGGCCGGGGTGGTTGCGACCTACGCCGCCGCTTCGATGGACGTCTCCGACGGGCTGGTTGGGGACGTCGGCAAACTTGCCGCAGCCTCAAAGGTCGCCGCCGTGATCGATGCGGGACGGGTCCCGCTGTCGGCGGCGGCGTTCCGCGCGACTCGCGTCGACCCCGCGGCGTTCGCGACGGCCCTCACAGGCGGCGACGACTACGAGATCCTCGCCGCGATCGAACCGGAAGACGCGGAGGCGTTCGAGTCGGAGGCGGCCGCGGCGGGCGTCCGTGTGACCGACATCGGCGTGCTGATCGAGGGCGAGGGCGTCAGCGTGGAGCGCCACGGCCGGCCGGTCATGCTCGGAGAGACAAGTTTCAGCCATTTCTGACGGCAACGTGTTGCCTCTGCGCAACGTGTGACCAGCCATGACCGCCCGCGGCAATTGAATCGCAAGCTTCGACCATCAAAATGCCGCCGGAGCCGACTTGATGTCGGCGTTGGCGTCGTGTCGGGTCCCGTAGACGTCATGAACAAACAACAGACGCGGCGGAGACGACATGCGCATCACCACGAAGCTTCTTAGCGCCGGCTTGATCAGCCTGGGCGCCGCGCTGTCCGTCGGGACGGCGTCTGCGGCGCAGTGCGGCGGCAACGACGGCGCAGGCTTCGACGCCTGGGTCCAGAACTTCCAGGCGGAAGCGGTCTCCCGCGGCATTTCCCAGCGCACCGCCAGCGCGGCGCTCGCCGGCGTGTCCTATGACCGCCGCCTGATCGCCTACGATCGCACGCAGCGGCCGTTCAAGCTCACGCTGGAGCAGTTCATCGCCAAGCGCGCGCCCGCTTCGCTGATCAGCCAGGCGCGCTCGCGCATCCAGAAGAACAAGGCGCTGTTCGATCGCGTCGAGGCCCGCTACGGCGTGCCGGCGCCGATCATCGCGACGATCTGGGGCATGGAGACGGCATTCGGCGCCATCCAGGGGTCCAAGAACGTCTTCAACGGCCTCGCCACCCTCGCCTATGACTGCCGCCGCTCGGACATGTTCCAGGGCGAGCTGATCGCGGCAATGACCCTCGTCGACCGCGGCGATCTCACCATGTCCGAGATGCGCGGCGCGGAGCACGGCGAGATCGGGCAAGCGCAGTTCCTGCCCTCGTCCTATCTCAAGTACGCCGTGGACGGAGACGGCGACGGCCGCGCGGACATGGTCCGCTCATCGGCCGACACCGTTGCGTCGATCGCCAATTACCTGAAGCAGAAGGGCTGGCGCGCAGGCGGCGGCTGGGAAGAAGGTTCGGCCAACTTCGCCGTGCTGTCGGAGTGGAACAAGGCGAGCGTCTACCAGAAGGCGATCGCCTACGCCGCAACCCGCATCGACGAAGGCTCGACGGCGGCCCGCTGACGCGCCGGTCGCATCCTCTGTTTCGGAGCCCCGGCGCTTGCGCCGGGGCTTTTCGTTTGATCGGGCGTGAACCGCAGGACGCTGCGCCATGGCGAGCGTCCCGGTTTTGACGGTGGGCTCAGCGGAGCGCGGCGCCGAATTCAGTCCGCTCCGCGCGAAAAGCGTCAGAACCGCCCGTAGGCGCCGGGTCCTAGCGGGCCATAGCCGTCGATCGGCACATAGATCGGCCGATCGCGCGCCCGTCGGCGCTCGACGTCGAGCGTCATCCGGCAGTTGGCGAACGCCTCTGTGCCTGGGCGCATGCCGTACTCCCGGCATTTGGCGCTGTCGGCCGCAGCCAACTCCTTCGGGTCCGCCGCGCAGCCGCCGAGCGCGATGAGCCCGGCGGCGATGAGCAGAAGGCGTGCGGTCATGGCGTCACCGTGTGCAGCAAGATCTGCTGCTCATATGGGACGCGCCGCCGCTTCGGGGGAGGTCTTCCTCCAGGCTCATGCCTTGACGGCGTGGCCGGCGAAATCCGCTTCGATCTCCTCCAGCGTCCGGCCCTTGGTCTCCGGCACGAGCGCGATGGTGAAAAGCAGCGCGCCGACGCTCATGACGGCGAAGACGCCGAAGGTCGTCGCCGAGCCGAGGCCTGCGATCAGCATCAGGAACACCTGGCTGACGATGAGGTTGGAGCCCCAGTTCGCGACGGTTGCGACGCCCATCGCGCGGCCGCGGACCGCGAGCGGAAAGATTTCCGAGATCAGCAGCCAGAACACCGGGCCGAGGCCGATCGCGAAGAAGCCCACGTAAGCCGCGACCGACAGCGTCGCGATCCAAGCCAGCGCGCCCTCCGTGCCGACCGCGAAGCCGATAGTGAGGATGGCGAGCATCGCGGCCATGCCCGCAAGCCCGACGATTAGCAGCTTCCGTCGCCCAGCCGTGTCGAGCAGCTTGAGCGCCACGTAGGTCATCACGACGTTGACCACGCCGACGCCTGCGGTCGCCAGAATCGCGGCTGAGGTCGAGGCCATGCCCGCCTTCTCGAAGATGATCGGCGCGTAATAGATCACCGTGTTGATTCCGGTGATCTGCTGGAAGATCGCAAGCCCGACGCCGACGATCAGCGGAATGCGGACCCGCGGCTCGAGCAGCGCGGACCACGGCGCGATCTGGCCGTGCTCTGTCTTCAGATCGGTTCGTAGCTGGTTAAGCTCGAAGGTGACGTCGCCCCCGTCGCGCAGGCGACGCAAGGCGTCCGACGCCTCGTCGTGCCGCCCCTGACCGGCCAGCCATCGCGGGCTCTCGGGCAGGACGAGCATGCCGAGGCCCAGCACGACGCCTGGAAGGCAGCCGATCGCCAGCATCCAGCGCCAGCCGCCGTCGACCTCCGACAGCAGGTAGGCGACGACATAGGACAGCAGGATGCCGAGCGTGATGCACATCTGGTTCAGCGAGACGACGCCGCCGCGCTTCTCGGCGGGAGCCATCTCGGCGAGGTAGAGCGGGGTCAGCATCGAAGCGACGCCGATCGCCACGCCGAGGATGGCGCGGCCGATCAGCAGCGTGACGACCTCATGCGCCGCGGCGCAGACCAGCGCGCCGACCACGAACAACAGCGCGACGACGAGAATGACCTTGCGGCGGCCGTAGGCGTCGGCGAGCGAGCCGGCAGTCGCGGCTCCCACGGCCGCGCCCAGCAGCGCGATCGAGACGACGAAGCCCTGCATGGCTTCCGAGAGCTGGAACAGGTCGCGGATGAAGGGCAGGGCGCCTGAGATCACGCCGGTGTCGTAGCCGAACAGAAGGCCGCCAAGCGACGCGGTCGCCGCCACCACATGGAATTTCACCCGCCTCACTCCCCGTTCGTCGCGGAACGTCCCGCCCGCCTTGAGACTCTGGCCGGCACTGTCGTCGGGGCGCGTGGATTGCGCAACGGGAACAAAGGCGAGGAGAGACGCAAGGCCTCCGACCATACGGCGCGTTGCGCGGGGGGGCGCCTTCTGGCAGCTTTCTCGGCGACCGATCGGTCAGGCGGAGCGGGCGTCGAAAACGACAAGCAAAAACGGGCGCGGCGCATGATCGCCGAACGTCCACGCCGTTCCGCCGTCACGAGGAAACGCAATCCAAGGAACGGCTTCGATGGCGCTTTTGTTGATAATCGTCTTAGGTTTGCTGTCCGTCGTCTACGGCGTATGGGCCATTCGGTCCGTCGTGGCGGCGGACGCGGGCAATGCGCGGATGCAGGAGATCGCGGGGGCGATCGCCGAGGGCGCGCAGGCCTATCTTCGTCGGCAATACGCCACCATCGGCGTCGTCGGGCTTGCGATCTTCATAGCTGTCGCGATCTTCCTCTCGGTGACCGTCGCGATCGGCTTCCTGATCGGCGCGGTTCTGTCGGCGGCCGCCGGTTTCATCGGCATGAACGTCTCGGTCCGGGCCAATGTGCGCACCGCCCAGGCGGCGTCGAAGTCGCTTGCCGCAGGCCTTGAGATCGCGTTCACCTCCGGCGCCGTCACCGGCATGCTGGTGGCGGGCCTCGCGCTGCTCGGCGTCGCCGGCTACTACGCCGTCCTCACCGGGATCCTCGGCCACACGCTGGAGGACCGCGTGGTGGTCGACGCGCTGGTGGCGCTCGGCTTCGGCGCCTCGCTGATCTCGATCTTCGCGCGCCTCGGCGGCGGCATCTTCACAAAGGGCGCCGACGTCGGCGGCGATCTCGTCGGCAAGGTCGAGGCCGGCATTCCGGAGGACGACCCGCGCAATCCCGCGACCATCGCCGACAACGTGGGCGACAACGTCGGCGACTGCGCCGGGATGGCGGCCGACCTGTTCGAGACCTACGCGGTGACCGTAGTCGCCACCATGGTGCTGGCGGCGATCTTCTTTGCCGGCGACGCCGCGCTCTACAGTCTGATTCTCTATCCGCTGGCGATCTGCGCGATCTGCATCGTCACGTCGATCGCGGGCACCTTCTTCGTGAAGCTGCCGGCGAGCCAGTCGATCATGGGCGCGCTTTACCGGGGCTTCGGCGCCGCAGCGGCGTTTTCGCTGGTGGGGCTCGCCATCGTCACGGGCTTGCTGGTCGGGTTCTCGACGTCCTACACCACGACGACGGGCGTCACCTTCACCGGCTGGAGCCTCTACCTATGCGCGGTCATCGGCCTCGTCATCACGGGGCTCATCATCGTCATAACCGAGTACTACACCGGCACCAACTTCCGCCCGGTGAAATCGATCGCCGCGGCCTCCGTCACCGGCCACGGCACCAACGTCATCCAGGGCCTCGCCATCTCGCTCGAGGCGACGGCGCTGCCTGCGCTGGTGATTATCGCCGGCATCATCTCGACCAACGCGCTCGCCGGGCTGTTTGGCATCGCGATCGCGGTCACCGCCATGCTCGCGCTCGCGGGCTTCGTGGTGGCGCTCGACGCCTTCGGACCTGTGACCGACAACGCTGGCGGCATCGCGGAGATGGCGGGCCTGCCGGCGGAGGTGCGCCACGCCACCGACGCCTTGGACGCGGTCGGCAACACCACCAAGGCGGTGACCAAGGGCTACGCCATCGGTTCGGCCGGCCTCGGCGCGCTCGTGCTGTTCGCAGCCTACACCTCCGACCTCAGCCACTTCATCCAGAACGCGGCGCAGTACCCCTACTTCGAGGGCGTGAAACTCGATTTCGGGCTGACCAACCCCTACGTCGTCGTGGGCTTGCTGTTCGGCGGCATGCTGCCGTTCCTGTTCGGCGCGATGGGAATGACGGCGGTCGGCCGCTGCGCCGGCTCAATCGTGGAGGAGGTGCGGCGTCAGTTCCGTGAGAAGCCCGGCATCATGGAAGGGCGCGATCGGCCGGACTACGGCCGCGCGGTCGATATCCTGACGCGCGCGGCGATCAAGGAGATGATCGTGCCGTCGCTGCTGCCGGTCCTGTCGCCGATCGTCGCCTACTTCGTGGTGCTCAGCGTCGCGGGTAAGAGCGAGGCCTTTTCAGCGGTGGGCGCCATGCTGCTAGGCGTCATCGTGACCGGCCTGTTCGTCGCGCTCTCCATGACCTCGGGCGGCGGCGCCTGGGACAACGCCAAGAAGTACATTGAGGACGGCCACCACGGCGGCAAGGGCTCCGACGCCCACAAGGCCGCGGTGACCGGCGACACGGTGGGCGATCCGTACAAGGACACGGCGGGCCCCGCGGTGAACCCGATGATCAAGATCACCAACATCGTGGCGCTGCTGCTGCTCGCGGTGCTCGCGCACTGACACCCAAAGACCACGTCTCGCGCATGGCGGACCCGCCGCCGTGCGCGAGACGCTTCCCCTCGGCGGGCGCCCGATGTAACAGGAGCGTCCAGACAACAACGACCGCCCGCTCATCGACCCGCCCCCTCAAGGCCGGGCGGGCGGACGCGTTGTTTCGTGGTGTGAACAACTGGCCCGCCGCCTCCCCGAATCGGACGCGGCCGGTTAGGCCTGACGGGTCGCGACGCGCGCGGCCCTTTGGGATGCGAGCGGAAGAGAGCGATGGCCCGATACGTCTTCATCACCGGCGGCGTGGTGTCCTCGCTCGGAAAGGGCCTCGCTTCCGCCGCGCTCGGCTCGCTGCTTCAGGCGCGCGGCTATTCGGTGCGGCTGCGCAAGCTCGACCCCTACCTGAACGTCGATCCGGGCACCATGAGCCCGACCCAGCACGGCGAGGTCTTCGTCACCGACGACGGCGCCGAGACCGACCTCGATCTCGGTCACTACGAGCGCTTCACCGGCATTCCGGCGTCCAAGAAAGACAACATCACCACGGGGCGGATCT
Source organism: Methylopila sp. Yamaguchi (assembly GCF_002897035.1). Lineage (GTDB taxonomy): Bacteria > Pseudomonadota > Alphaproteobacteria > Rhizobiales > Methylopilaceae > Methylopila. The sequence continues at coordinate 91,133 of NZ_BAUX01000002.1, read as the reverse complement.
ACCAGGACATCATCGCCAAGGAGCGCCGTGGCGACTATCTCGGCGGCACGGTGCAGGTGATCCCGCACGTCACCGACGCCATCAAGCACTTCGTGCGCGACGGCAACGAGGGTTTCGACTTCGTGCTGGTGGAGATCGGCGGCACGGTGGGCGACATCGAGGGCCTGCCGTTCTTTGAGGCCATCCGCCAGCTCGGCAATGATCTCCCGCGCGGCGACGCGATCTACATCCACCTCACGCTGCTGCCGTGGATCCCGAGCGCGGGCGAGCTCAAGACCAAGCCGACCCAGCACTCCGTGAAAGAACTGCGTTCGATCGGCATCCAGCCCGACATCCTGCTGTGCCGCTGCGACCGGCCGATTCCGCCCGAGGAGCGCCGCAAGCTCGGCCTGTTCTGCAACGTGCGCGAGAGCGCCGTGATCGAGGCCCGCGACGTCGACACGATCTACGCGGTGCCGGAGGCCTATCATCGCGAGGGGCTCGACACCGAAGTGCTGGCGGCCTTCGGCATCGAACCGGTCAAGGCGCCCGACCTCAACCGCTGGCGTAACGTCACCCATCGGGTCAAGAACCCCGAGGGCGAGGTGACGATCGCGATCGTCGGCAAATACACGGGCCTTAAGGACGCCTACAAATCGCTGTCCGAAGCGCTGGCGCACGGCGGCATCGCCAACACCGTGAAGGTCAACCTCGATTGGATAGAGAGCGAGATCTTCGAAAACGAGGACCCGGCGCCGTTCCTCGAGCACGTCCACGGCATCCTGGTGCCCGGCGGCTTCGGCCAGCGGGGCGCGGAAGGGAAGATCCGGGCCGCAACCTTCGCGCGTGAGCGCAAGGTGCCCTATCTCGGCATCTGCTTCGGCATGCAGATGGCGGTGATCGAGGCCGCGCGGAACCTCGCGGGCATCCCCGACGCGAACTCCACCGAGTTCGGCCCGACCGACGAGCCGCTGGTGGGCCTGATGACCGAGTGGACGCGCGGCAACGCGCTGGAGGCCCGCCGCGCCGACGGCGACCTCGGCGGCACCATGCGCCTCGGCGCGTACGACGCCCGGCTGAAGCGCGGCTCGAAGGTCGCGGAGATCTATGGCTCCGAGGACATCTCGGAACGCCACCGCCACCGCTACGAGGTCAACACCGCCTACCGCGAGCGGCTGGAGGCGAATGGCTTGGTGTTCTCCGGCATGTCGCCGGACGGGCTGCTGCCGGAGATCGTGGAGTACGAGGACCATCCGTGGTTCGTGGGCGTCCAGTTCCATCCGGAGCTGAAGTCGCGCCCCTTCGAGCCGCACCCGCTGTTCGCAAGCTTCGTGACGGCGGCTCTGGCGCAGAGCCGGCTGGTGTGAGGCGCCGACTGAGGTCTTGCGCCCCGGTTCGTAAAGCGCTGCGTCGTCCTCCGGCTTGACCGGCGGACCCATGCTGGACGTCAGGCTCGACGCCGGACATTGATGGTCCGATCAAGCCGGACCATCACGCGCTTCATTCTGCAGACGATACCGGATCGGCCTTTGGCCATCCGGGACGAGGCCTCACTGGGCGGTCTTCGCCGGCCCGGTCTCGACCGGCCGGCCGCCTGCGCCCCATTCGGCCCAGGAACCGTCGTAGATCCCCTCGGCCTTCGCGCCCACGCCCTCCAGCGCCAGCGCGAGAATGGCGGCCGAAACGCCCGAGCCGCAGGTGGTGACGATCGGGCCGTTCACGTCCACGCCCGCCGCCTCGAACGCGGCGCGCAGCTCCGCTTCCTCCGCGAGCCGGCCGTCCTTCACCACCTGGTCGAATGGCACGTTGAGCGAGCCAGGGATGTGGCCGAGCGCGAGGCCCGGCCGGGGCTCGGGCGCCTCGCCGCGGAAGCGCGGAGCGGGTCGCGCGTCCACCACCTGGAACAAGCCGGCGTCGACCCCCTCGGCCACCTGGTCTCCGCTCTTCGCTACGGACGGGTCGAAGCGCGGCGTGAACCGTGCTGGGGCTCGCGTCGAGGCGCCGCTTTCGAGGGGCCGCCCTTCCGCCTTCCACTTCGGCAGGCCGCCGTCGAGCACATAGACGTCCTTCACGCCGAAGGCCTTGAACGTCCACCACACGCGCGCCGCCGCGAACAGACCGGCGCCGTCATAGGCGACGATCGTCGCGCCGTCGCCGATCCCAAGCTCGCCCACCGCCGCGGCGAAGACGTCAGGCGCGGGGAGCATGTGCGGCAGGTCAGTGGACGTGTCCGCCACGGCGTTGATGTCGAAGAACACCGCGCCCGGAATGCGCGCGTCGAGAAACTCGCTCGGCCCGTCCCGGTTGGCCGCAGGCAGGTACCAGGAGCCGTCGACGGGGATGACGGTCGGATCGCCGAGGCGCTCGGCGAGCCACTCGGTGGAGACGAGGTTGGGATTGCTCACTGCAGCACCTTCCTGAGGTCGACCGCGCCGGGCTTCTCGAGCCAGGCCGGCACCGGCAGCTCCTTCGAGCGCAGGAATTCGGGGTTGAACAGCTTTGACTGATAGCGCGTGCCGTAGTCGCACAGGATCGTCACGATGGTGCGGCCTGGCCCGAGCTCCTTCGCCAGCCGGATCGCGCCGGCGACGTTGACGCCCGAGGAGCCGCCGAGGCACAGACCCTCGTGCTCCAAAAGGTCAAACGCGATCTGGACGGACTCCGCGTCCGGGATTTGGTAGGCGAAGTCCACGGGCGCGTTCTCGAGATTTGCGGTGATGCGGCCCTGGCCGATGCCTTCGGTGATGGAGGAGCCTTCGGCCTTCAGTTCGCCCGTGGTGTAGTAGCTGTAGAGCGCGGCGCCGGGCGGGTCGGCGAGGGCGATCTTGATGTCCTTCGACCGCTCCTTCAGCGCCATTCCGGTGCCGGCCAGCGTCCCGCCGGTGCCGACCGCTGAGACGAAGCCGTCCACCTTGCCGTCGAGGTCGTTCCAGATCTCGGGGCCGGTCGAGTCGATGTGCGCCTGCCGGTTCGCCACGTTGTCGAACTGGTTGGCCCAGATCGCGCCGTTCGGTTCGGTCTTCGCCAGATCCTCGGCGAGGCGCCCGGAGAGCTTCACGTAGTTGTTCGGGTCCTTGTACGGGACGGCCGGCACCTCGACGAGCTCCGCGCCGGCGAGCCGCAGCATCTGCTTCTTCTCGTCGGACTGCGTGTCCGGGATGACGATCACCGTGCGATAGCCCAGCGCGTTCGCGACCAGCGCGAGGCCGATGCCGGTGTTGCCGGCCGTGCCCTCCACGATGACGCCCCCTGGCTTCAGCTCGCCGCGCCTGACCGCGTCCTCAATGATCCAGAGCGCGGCCCGGTCCTTCACCGATTGACCGGGGTTCATGAACTCCGCCTTGCCGAGGATCGTGCAGCCCGTAAGCTCGGACGCCTGGCGCAGACGGATGAGCGGCGTGCGCCCGATGGCGTCGACCAGGCCGCTGCGGATGGTCATGAACAACCTCATTCGATAGATTATCGAGGGCGGCACCGTAGTCTGGCGGCTGCGGGTTGAAAAGCGAGACCGCGCAGTTCCCACCCCTGTGGCGAAACGCGTAGCGACACGATAATCCATCAGGGCGAGCCGCGCGTAACCTTCTGGAAGCCGTGAGCTGGTCCGTCCCGACCCCGAGCGGTTCACCGAGGTTCGTTTCACGTGGCTTCGCCTCTCAGCCCAACGCCGGAAGACGCCGCCCGACCGATCGACGCTCTGCTCGCCGGCTATGTGGTCGGCGCTCTGGAGCCTCATATGCATGCGCTGGTCACCGCGCACCTGATGCTGTCGGAGGAGAACCGAGGCTTCGTCAGGGCTCTTGAGGCCGAAGCCGGCGCGGCGCTCGATCGAATCGACGCCCCTCTGCCGCAGCGGGTGCCGCGGGACCACGTGCTCTCGGCGATCTACGCCGGCGGCTACTACGGCGCTGGCCGTCCCGTTCAGCACGACCCGGAGCTTCCGTCCCCGCTCTATCGGCTCGTCGGCAAGCCGCTCGACCAGCTTCCTTGGAAGCGAAAGCTGCCTGGGCTGAAGGAGTACAAGGTCTTCGACAAGGACGGCGTCGAGGCGGTCTTCTATCACATTTCCGCCGGTCGTCGGATGCCGAGACACACCCACGCCGGGTCCGAAGCGACGCTGGTGCTGCGGGGGGCTTTTCACGATGAACGCGACGTCTATCGTCGTGGGGACGTCTCGCTGGCTGACGGCAACGTCGAGCATAGGCCGACGACCAGTCGGGACGAGGACTGCGTCTGCTTCGCCGTGACCGACGCGCCGCTGAAGATGACCGGACCCGTGTGGGGCGTCCTGCAGCGACTGTTCGGCAAGTGAAGGGCGTCGCGGTCGCCTGGGTGACCGGCGCAAGTTCCGGCATCGGGCGCGCTGTCGCTCTCGAACTCGCCCGGTCGGGAGTCGCGGTCGCCGCCACCGCCCGCCGAGAGGATGAACTCGCGAGCCTTGCGGCGGAGGCCGCCGCCTTCGGCGGCCGTATCGCAGCTTTTCCCGGCGATCTTTCAGACGCGGAGAGCCTCACGCCCTTGGCGGCGCGCGTCGCGGCCGAGCTCGGGACGATCGATCTCGCCGTGCTCAACGCCGGCCTCTTCATCCCCGTGCGAGCCGTCCCGTTTGACGCCGACGCCTTTTTCAAGACCTTCGACGTCAACCTGAAGGGTACGGTGGGATGTCTCGCCGCGGTGCTTCCTGCGATGACCGCGCGGCGGGGCGGCAAGATCGTGCTGGTGGCGTCCGTCACAGGCTACGCCGGGCTTCCCACCTCCGCCGCCTACGGCGCCACCAAGGCGGCGCTGAACAATCTCGCGGAGAGCCTGAAGTTCGATCTCGACAGGGTCGGGGTCTCGATCCAGGTGGTGAATCCGGGCTTCGTCGACACGCCGGCGACCAAGCAGAACGCCTTCAAGATGCCGGCGCTGATGGCTGTGGACGAGGCGGCGAAGCGCATCGTCGCCGGCATCGAGCGCGGCGGCTTCGAGATCACCTTCCCGAAGCGCTTCACCTACGTGCTGAAGGTTCTCAAGCTGCTGCCCTATCCCGCCTATTTCTGGCTGGTGACCAAGGCGACGGGCTGGGACAGGAAGACGGACTGAGCGCGAGACCCTACGCCGCCGCCTCGATGCGGGCGCGGAGCTCCTTCTGGGAGTGTTCGTCGAGCGGAAAATTCCACATCAGCCAGACCGCGACCAGCTTCAGCGCGACGGGCAGGCCGCCGTAGAGCCAGGCGAGGGTCGTCAGCCCGAGCGGTTCGCGCAACCCGGCCGCCGGGTCGAACCCGGTCGCCGCCAGGACGGGGAAGGCGAGGCCGACCGCGGCTGCGAGCGCCAGCTTGGTCGCAAGCCCCCAGGCCGCGAGATACAGCCCGCTGCGCTGCTCGCCCGAGGCGGCTGTGTCGACGTCGATCACGTCCGCCTGGATCGACGGCGGCAGCGCGAGGTCGGCGCCGACGGCGGCTCCCGTCATCAGGCACACGACGCCGAACAGCGCGACGTCGCCGGGCCCCAGCAGCGGCGCGAGCAGAAACACCGCGGACGCAAGCAGCATGGCGAGGCACCAGGCGCGGTGCTTCGAGGTCCGCCGCGCCAGCCAGAGCCAGAACGGCACGCCGAGCACCCCGGCCGCGAAGTAGGCGACAAGGAACGGTCCTGCGAGGTCCGGCGCGCCCAAGCGTTCGCCGACGAAGAACAGGAACAGGGTCGCCGGCAGCCCGTTCGCGAAGCCGTTGACGAAAAATGCGATCAACAGTCGGGCGAACGCGGTGTTCGCCTTCATGGCCGCGAGCCCTTCGCGAAAGCCCAAGCGCCGCCGTGAGGCGTCAGCGGGTTCGGGCGTCAGGGCGAGCGTCCCGAGCGCAAGCAGCGGAAGGCCAAGGCCGACGAACACCGCGTAGGAGGCGAGCACCTCCGCCTGACCGCCGCCGAGCGAGGCGGGGATGATCGCCTGCAGCGACAGCGCGACCAAGGTGCCGACCAGCGCCGCGCTCTCGCGCCAGGCGGCGATCCAGCTACGGCCGGCGTAGGAGGTCGAAAGCTCAGCGCCCCAGGCGTTGTAAGGCACCAGCGCCGCGGTCCAGGCGATCGACAGCGCCGCGCCCCACAACAGCAGGTAGCCGATCCCGTCCCCGCGCTCGGGCGTGAAGATCATCCACGCGGCGATCGCCGTTGGAAGCATGGCGGCGGCGAACCAAAGGCGCCGCCTGCCGAAGCGAGGACGCCAGCGGTCCGCGACGATCCCGACCGCGGGGTCGGCGATCGCGTCGATCAGCCGGACGGCGAGCAGGGCGTTGCCGACGGCCGCGAGCGGAAGCCCGAGCCCTTCGGCGTAGTAGCTCGGCACCACGATGTAGAGCGGCAGGGTGAGCGCCGCGAAGGGGATCGCGGGCAGGGCGTAGGCGATGAGCGCCGCGAGCGAAAGTTCGCGGCCGGTCCTCATGCCCGCGCGAACACGACCTGGCGCACGTCGATGTTGCCGGAGCGGAAGCCCGCCTCGCAATAGGCGAGGTAGTACTCCCAGAGCCTGCGGAAACGCTCGTCGAAGCCGAGCGGCTGGATGCTCGGCCAGGCCGCCCGGAAGCTCTTGCGCCACTCCACCAGCGTCTGGGCGTAGTCGATCCCGAAGATCTTCTCGGCCGCGACCGAGAGGCCCGCGGCCTTGGCGACGTCGCGCAGAACGGTGGGGGAGGGCAGCATGCCGCCGGGAAAGACGTAGCGCTGGATGAAGTCGGTCTCGCGTCGGTAAGCGTCGAAGAACCGGTCCTGGATGGTGATGACCTGGATGCCGGCGGCGGCGCCGGGCTTCAGGCGGTCGCGCACCTGCGCGAAATAGGCCGGCCACCAGCGTTCGCCGACCGCCTCGAACATCTCGATCGAGGCGACGCCGTCATAAGCGCCGCGCTCGTCGCGATAGTCCTGAAGCTTGAGTTCGACCCGCTCGGAGAGGCCCGCGTCGAACATGCGCTTGCGGGCGTAGTCCAGCTGCGCCGGGCTGATGGTGAGGCCGGTCACCTTGCAGCCGATCTCGGTCGCGGCGTACTCCGCGAAGCCGCCCCAGCCGCAGCCGATCTCGAGAATATGGTCGCCGGGCTTCGCGCCGATCGAGCGCGCGAGCGTTTCGTACTTCCGTCGCTGCGCCGCAGCGAGGTCCTGCGTTCCGCCGTCGAAGATCGCGGAAGAGTAGGTCATCGTCGGGTCGAGCCACTGCTCGTAGAACCGGTTTCCAAGGTCGTAATGGGCCTCGATGTTCCGACGCGCGCCCTTCTTGGTGTTGCGGTTCAGCCAGTGACGGACGTTCTGAAGCGCGCGGTAGAGCGGCTTCATCATCAGATACTGCGAAACATGGTCCGCGTTGACGCAGAACAGCTCCAGGAACGCGGTGACGTCAGGACTGTCCCACTCGCCGTTGAGGAAGCCGTCGGCGACGCCGATGTCGCCGCCCTTCAGGATGCGCCGCGCGAAGCCGAGATCGCGCACGACGAGCGTCGCGTCCGGACCGGGCTCGACGCCGTCGAACACCAAAGTGCGGCCGTCGGGGAAGGTCACGGACAGACGGCCGCGGGCGATGCGCGCGGCGACCTGCAGCGCGATGCGGACCTCAAGCGGAAGGCCCCGCGCGGCCTCTGCGACGTTGTCCAGCGTCACGCGCAACGGCGCGGCGGGCGGCGCGGGCTCGGTGACGCGCGCGGGGGCGAAGCTGCCGGGAGTCTGAGGCATCGGGGCGGCGGTCATGGCATGATCGTTCATGGCGCGGTCGTTTCCCGGACGGTCGGCGCCACGGCGCGGTCTTGAGGGCGGCGAGCCCCGCGCCCGTGGCGTATGGGGCCTGGAGCGTCGTGGCTCGCAGGCGAAGGGGGAGGGTCATGGTCCACGAGGCGCGCGCCCTTGATCCAAAGCTTAAGCGCCTCCCAGTGGATGCCGGCGAAAACCTTGAGCGTCATCAACGGCATGGCGCCGCACAGCCGGAGCAGCGCGCCGTCGGTCAAGGCCCGGCGCTCGCCGGCGAAGGTGGCGGAGAGGATCGGCCCTTCGGCGTCGCTCTCGAGGATGCGCAGGCGCACGCTTTCCGTCGGCGGGCGGATGCGGAAGGCGTAGCGCATCGCGGTTTCGAGGAAGGGCGAGACGTAGAACAGCTTGTCACGCTCCTGACGGAGCCCGGCTTCGGTGAGTTCGCCGTCCTTGACCGGAGCGACATAGGCGTGCCGCTCGCCGAAGGTGTTGGTCACCTCGTAGACCACGGCGGCGAGGGCGCCCGCGTCGTCGTAGCGCCAGTAGACGCTCAGGGGATTGAACACGTAGCCGAGGATGCGGGGGTAGCAGAGCAGCAGCACGCGGCCGCCCTCCGGGTCCTGTCCGGCTCGCGCCAGCAGGCCGCGGACATGGGTCGACAGCGAGGAGCCGTCGCCCGGCCCGTGGTCCGCCTCGTGGAAGCTCGCGAGATTGAAGCGGCCGACCGAGAACAGGCGCGCGGCGCGACAAGCGACGTCAAGCCGGTCCAAATCGATCAACAAGGCGAACACCCGGTAAACAAACCGGTTAACAAACGGCTTCAGGCGCGCGTGCATAACCGCGCCCGGGTAGAGCGACGCGGCGGCCTCCGGCGGCCGAAAACTGGGCGCCTCGTATCCCGTCACTCCGCGGCCTCGGCGAAGCTCGGCGCGCGCCACGGCGGCGCGGCTCCCAGAGCATCCGCCACGGCGAGGCCCGATGACAAGCCATCTTCGTGAAACCCGAACCCGGTCCAGGCGCCGCAGAACCACGTCCGGCGCTTGCCCTGGATCTCAGGGAGCCGCCGCTGGGCCGCAAGCGCTTCGGCGTCGTACTGCGGATGGTCGTAGCGGAAGCGCGCGAAGGCCAGCGCCGGGTCGGGCTCGAACGGCGGGTTCAGCGTCACGAACAGCGGGCGTTCGGGATCGACGCCCTGCAACTCGTTCATCCAATAAGTCACCGCCACGTCGCGGGCGGCGACGGCGGGATCGGTCCGGCTGCCGAGGTAGTTCCAGGCCGACCACACCGCCTTGCGCCGCGGCATCAGGCGCGCGTCCCTGTGCAGCCACACGTCATTGGGCCGGTACCGGATTGCGCCCAGCACCGCGCGCTCCGCGTCGCTGGCGTCGGTCAGCAGGCGGAGCGACTCGTCGGTGTGCGATCCCAGGATCACCTGATCGAACCGCTCCGCCCGGCCGGCGGCGTCCGTCACGGTGACGCCGAGGTCGTCGCGGGCGATCGACGCCACGGGCGCGCCGAGGCGCAGCCGGTCGCGCAACGGCGCGTTGAGCTTCTCGACGTAGGACCGGCTGCCGCCTTCCACCGTGCGCCAGATCGGACGCTCGGTGTTGATCAGCCGGTGGTTGGCGAAGAAGGCGACGAAGCTCTCGGCGGGGAAGTCCAGCACGTGCGCCGCGGGGGTCGACCAGATCGCGGCCGCCATGGGAGCGAGGTAGTCCTCGCGGAAGCGCCGGGCGAAGCGGCGTCGGTCCAGCCAGTCGCCGAGGCTGAGGCCGACCAGCGCGCCGGCCGCTTTGTCGGCGACGCAGAGCTTGTTGAACCGCATCACCTCGCGCAGCATCCAGAGATAGGACGGCGCGACCAGGTTGCGGCGCTGGGCGAACAGGGCCCCCAGCGTCTTGCCCGACCACTCGAAGGCGCCCCGGTCGAGCGAGAGGCCGAAGCTCATCTCGGTCGCCTTGGTCGCGACGCCGAGATGGTCGAACAACGCGGTGAGGTTCGGGTAGTTCAGGCCGTTGTAGACGATGAACCCGGTGTCGACGGCGATCCGCACGCCGTCGTAGTCGACGTCCACCGTGTGGCTGTGCCCGCCGGGACGTGGTTCGCGCTCGTAGACCGTGACGTCGTGGCGGGGGTGGAGCGCGAAGGCCGCGCCGGCGCCCGAGATGCCGGAGCCGACGACGGCGATGCGCAAGCGGGACGTCGTCATTGATCTTTGATCCGGCCGAAGGCTTTGAGGGCGGCGTGGCGCGCCGCGTCGTGGTCGACGATGCGCTGGGGGTAGGTCTCGCCCAAGGTCACGCCGGCGCGCTCGAGAACCTCGCGCGGCGCGTCCCAGGGCTCGTGGATGTGCTTCTCAGGAACGTCCTTCAACTCGGGGACGAAGGCGCGCACGTAGTCTCCCTGCGGGTCGAATTTCTTCCCCTGAAGCGAGGGGTTGAACACCCGGAAGTACGGCGCCGCGTCGGCGCCGGATCCCGCCACCCACTGCCAGCTCGCGGAATTGTTAGCCGGGTCGGCGTCGACGAGCGTGTCCCAGAACCAGTCCTCGCCCTCGCGCCAGTCGATCATGAGGTCCTTGATCAGAAACGAGGCGCAAAGCATCCGCACCCGGTTGTGCATCCAGCCCGTGGTCCAGAGCTGCCGCATGCCCGCGTCCACGATCGGAAAGCCGGTCAGGCCCTTCCGCCAGGCCTTCCGATGCGCAGGGTCCGGGGTTTTCCAGGGGAAGGCGTCGAACCGCGCATTGAAGTTCTTTGTGGCGAGGTCCGGGTTGCTGTGGAGCAGGTGGTACGAGAACTCCCGCCACCCGAGCTCCGAGCGAAACTTCTCGACGTCCGTCGCCGTCGCGTCGCCCTCGGCCTTCGCACGCTCGACCGCATGCCACAGCTGATAGGGGCTCACCTCGCCGAACCGCAGATGGGGCGACATGCGCGACACGTGCGGCTGGTCCGGCCGGTTCCGGCCCTCCGCGTAGCCGCGCAGGCCGTGGTCGATGAACTCCGTCAGCGCCTCGCGCGCGCCAGTCTCCCCCGGCGTCCAGGCCTCCCGCAGCCCGCCGGCCCAGTGGGGCGTCGTCGGCTCCAGGCCAAGGTCGTCGACCGTCAGTCCCTTCAGCGCCGGCGCCGCGGTGATCTCGCCCTTGCGCGGCTTCGGCAGCGGCGCCCGCGGTTCGCCCTTCGCCATGCAGGCGCGCCAGAACGGCGAATAGACCTTCAGAGGCCCGCCGGCCTTGGACGTGACTTCCCAGGGTTCGAACATCAGGCGCGCGTTGAAGCTCTCGACCTCGCGGCCGTCCTTGCGCAGGCTTTCCTTGAGAGCCGCGTCGATCTGGTTCTCCGCCGCGACGTAGCGCCGGTTCCACAGCACCGTATCGGCTCCGGCCTCCTCGACGGCGGCGGGCACGACCTCGGCGGTCTTGCCCCGGCGGATGACGAAGGGCAGGCCGATCGTTTCGCAGTCCTTCGCAAGCGCACGCAGCGATTGGGCGAGCCACCAGCGCGAGGCCCCGCCGAGCGGCCGCTGGCCTGGGGTGGCGTCGTCGAACACATAGAGGCCAAGCGCCGGTTTGCCCGAGTCCAGGGCGGCGCGGAGCGCGGGATTGTCGGCGAGGCGCAGATCCTCGCGGAACCACACAAGCGCGCAGGACGAAGACTTTCCGGACGAGGGCATCGGACTCGCGGGCGGGGACGAGGGGGATCTTCCAAGCCTACGGCTGCGGCCGGGCGACGGATCAGTCGGCGGCAGGCCCGCGCTGGTCCCGTCATGGCGGCTCCGCTAGGTCTGGCCCCACGTCCCAAGGCGCCGCGAACCTGAAGAGGCGACGAGATGCGCTGCTTTCCCCCCGAGCGGATCGTATGCCTGACCGAGGAAACGGTGGAGACGCTGTACCTCCTTGGCGAGGACAGGCGGATCGTCGGGGTCTCCGGCTACGCCGTCCGCCCTCCGCAGGTGCGGCGCGAGAAGCCGCGCGTCTCGGCCTTCACCTCCGCCGACATCCCCAAGATCCTCGCGCTCGCGCCGGACCTCGTGTTCGCGTTCTCGGACCTGCAGGCCGAGATCGTGGCGGAGCTCCTGCGGGCGGGCGTCGCCGTCCATGGCTTCAACCACAGGGACGTCGCGGGCGTCCTCGCGATGATCCGCTGCGTCGGCGCGCTCGTCGGGGCGGGGGAGAGGGCCGAGCGTCTTGCGGAGGGCTACGCCGCGGACCTCGCGGCCCGGCGGGCGCAAGTCGCGGGGAGGGCGCGGCCAAAGGTCTATTTCGAGGAGTGGGACGAGCCGATGATCAGCGGCATCGGCTGGGTGTCCGAACTGGTGGAGGTGGCCGGCGGCGACGACGTCTTCGCAGCTCTCGCGCGCAACGCCGCGGCGAAGGACCGGATCGTCTCGTCCGAGGCGGTGATCGCCGCCGCGCCGGACGTGATCCTCGCCTCGTGGTGCGGGAAGAAGGTCTCGCCCGCGAAGATCCGCGCGCGACTTGGCTGGGACGCGATTCCCGCGGTGCGCGACGGCCGCGTCTTCGAGATCAAACCGCCGCTGATCCTCCAGCCGGGTCCCGCGGCGCTCACGGACGGCCTCGCGGCGATCGTAGCGGCGCTCAAGGACGGCGTTCCGCCGAGGCCGTGACCGGGGCGTCCTCTATCTCCGTCGCCTCGACGACGTAGCGCAGAGGCCCCGAGACGCGCGCGCCGAAGGGCCAGCAGGTCGCCAGCGCCAGCCCGCGGCCGGCGGCGTTCGGGTCAATCCCGGATCGGTCCCACGATGCGACGCGAGCGCCCGTCATCCGGAACCGCGCCGTCCGGCCGTCGCGCCGCGTCACCTCGATGAGGTCGCCGACCACGAGATCGGCGAGAAAGGCAAAATGCGTGTCGCGGTGGGCGGCGTAGACGGCGACGCCGTCGTCGCCGGCTTCGGGCGTGCCAGGCGCCCAGCCCGGACCGAACGCCAGCGCCTCGCCGCTCACGCCGGACAGCGCCACAGTGCTGCGGCCGAGTCGCGGGACGGAGATGCGCGCGACCGGCCAGGTGTCCGCCCAGCCCCATGCCTTTTCCGGCCGGCCTTCGCTCAGCGTGCGGGCGAAGGCGCGGTCGAGCAGGAGCTGCGCCAGCGCCGCCTTCGCCGGGATCCACAGGCCCTGCGCCGCGAGCGTCAGGCCTGCGAGCGTCAGGACGGCGACGAGCGCCGTCCTGAGCGAAAGCCGCCGGGTCACGCGCCTCGCTCCCGCCGGCGGGCGACCGCGGCCAGAAGGGCGACGCCCAGCAGCCCGAGGCCCGCGAGCAGGCGCAGCTCCGCGTCGGTCGCGGTCTGCGGTAGGGAGACCTCCTGCGCGGCGGCGACGGCGACGGGTTCCACGAGATCGGCGCGGCGCATGGGGGCTGCCGGCGCGCGGGGACCAAACACCTTCTCGAAGTCCCAGCCGGCCGGCAGGTTGAGGGGCACGTCGGCGCGGTCGAGCAGCGCGTCGGCGGCCCGGCGCGGAGCGGCGTCCACGGCCACAAGGCTCGTGAGACGGGTGACGAGATGGTGCTCCAACGCGAGCCGCAGGATGGCGGCGTCGGCCTTGTCCGGCGTCAGCGCGGCCGTGGTCCGCGCGACCTCGGCGTCGTCGATCTTCCGCCGAGCCCAGAGCTTGGAGACGCCCGCGCCCGGCGCGGCGTCCGCAAGGTTCAGCGTCTCCCGCCACGGCTGGCCGCCGATCGCCCCGCGGATCTCCATCGCGCCCTCGGCGCGCGGCAGGCGCAACGCCATCACGAGAGGCTCGCCGCGGTAGACGTCCGGGAGGATCGCCGGCGTCACGTCGGCTGCGCCGCCGGGGATCGTGAGCGAGAGGTTGGTGACCGCCGGGCTCTCCAGCTTTCCGAACAGGGCCCGCATGTTGTCCTCGACCTGCGCGGACGAGCCGATGTGGGTGAAGGTCCCGCGGCCAAGCTCCGCGGCGCGGCTCATCAGGTGGCTGTTGGGGGCCGAGCCGATGCCGACCATGAACAGCCGGCTGCGGCCGCGGCTCGAGGCGATGGCGTCGAACATGCGCTGCTCGTCGGCGACCGCGCCGTCCGTCAGGAACACGATCTGGCGCAGGAAGCGCTCGTCGGCCGGCCGGGGATCGTTCAGCGCGGCTCTGAGCGCCGGCAGCATCTCCGTGCCGCCCTGGGCCTGCAGCGCGTCTACGAAGCGGAGCGCTCGCGCCACGTTGGCCTCGGTCGCGGGCAGCGCGTCGGCGAACAGCGTGTCCATGGTGTCGTCGAAGCGGATCACGTTGAACCGGTCGGCCGGCTTCAGGCGGCCAAGGGCGAAGGCGAGGCTGGCCTTCGCCTGCGCCATCGACGGGCCGCTCATGGAGCCGGAGTTGTCGATGACGAACACCGCCTCGCGCGGCGTCTCGACCGGCGCAGCCTTCGCCGCCGGGGGCGTGACGTAGGCCAGCAGGTAGTCGGCGTCGCCGACGCGCTCGCGGAACAGGCCGACCGAGGGCGCCGTCGCGGGCGCCGCCGTCCAGCTCAGCTCGAAGTCGCGGTCGGCGGCGACCGGACCGGCCAGCGTCACCAAGCGCCGGTCGGGGGAGGGCGCCTCGGTCCGCACGGCATGGTGCGCGCTCTCGATCGTCGCGACGGGAAAGCCCGCCTGAAGCCGCACGGTAATCGTCACCGGATTCGTGGGCGTCGAGGTCGCGGGGTCGCGCACGGGCGGCGTGACGCGGTCGCGGTCCGGAACGGGATCGCCGCCGCGCGCCGTCTTGGACGGGGATCCGTCGGACACGGTCTCAAACCCGGCCGCTGCGGGCGCGTAACGCGGCGCGACGACCAGGGGGATGCGCAGCGAGGACACGTCGCCGTCGCGGCGCACCGGCGCCTGGTACTCGATCTGCACCACCACCGTCTCGCCCGGCCCGATGTTCGCAACCGAGTTGGTGAACATGTTCGGCCGCTCCTGCTCGGTCAGCGCGGCGGCCTGGCCGGAGCGCTTGGCCTGCTCGTAGATGGCCTTGGCCGCGGCCCGCTCCCTGACCTCCGCCACGACCACGCGGCCGCCGACGACCATCCGCATGGCGTCCACCGCGCCGTTCTCCGGCAGCGGGAAGACGTAGACGCCCTCGATCCAGCCCGAGCCGGGGTTGACGAAGGCCTGCGTCACCCGCGTGCGCTGGGTCGGGCCGCTGACCGTCACGTCGTAGTCCGCGCGCACCGCGGGCGCTTCGACATAGGCGCCGGGCGTCGCGCCCTTCAGCAGCAGCGCGCCGGCCCGAGCCGTCGCCGGCGTGACGACCGCGCTCTCCGCCGCACGGCCGGCGGCGGCCATGGCGAGCAGGCCGCAGAAGCTCGAGGCGAGCACCACGAACAGCGTCGCCAGCGCGATCAGGAAGCGCCGGACGGACCCGCGGCCCTGGTCGAGCCGCAGCGGCGGGGTCCGGTCCGCGGCTTGCCGGCGAGCGGCGCCGGACGAGGTGAAGGGATAGCAGGGGAGGGTCATCGCAGGCGCTCCACAGGAGGATCGCGGCCCGATCGGCCGCCCCTCCGTCGTGGCCCGGAGGACCTGCGCCGCACGAGCGTGATGATCGGCAAGCTTCCGGCGCGCTCCGCCTTGTCCGGCGGACGGCGGCGCGGCACTGTCGCGGCGTGTGCGGTTTTGTGCGGAACGGTGCGGATATGGACGGGACGCCGGGGGCGGACAGGGAGATCGCGGGCGCGGCGGCCCAGGCGCTGGCGCTCCGCGTACGCGAGGAGCTGGCGCTGCGGCGGATGTCCCGGCAGGGGCTCGCCGACCTCGCCCGCATCAGCATCTCGACGCTCGAGAAGGCGCTGTCCGGCCGCCGGCCCTTTACGCTCGCGAGCGTTATCCGGATCGAGGACGCGCTCGGCTTGCGGCTGCGCGAGGGTCCGGCGCCGTCCGCCGCCGCCCGGAGCGAAGCCTCCGCGCCCGACTCGCTGGGCGCCTACTCCCGCCCTGCCGTGCGCTGGCTCGAGGGCGCCTACCTCACGCTGCGCCCCTCCTTCGGAGACGCCCACGCCGTCTACGCCTACCGCACCGACATCCTCTGGAGCGACGACGCCAGCCGTCTCGTGTTCGTAGAGCGGGAGCGGCTCGACGCGCCCTATTCGCAGTCCGGCGAGGTGGCGGCCCCGCACCAGTCCGGCCACCTCTACCTCGTCACCAACCGCCACGGGCAGCACCGGCTGATCACGGTGGGCCGGCCCACCATCGACGGCGCGATGTACGGCGTGCTGTCGACGCTGCTCGCAGGCCCCGGCTCCCAGCTCACGCCGATCGCGGCGCCCATCGCCTTCGTGCGGGAGACGGACTGGAGCGCGGCCCCGCTCGGCCGCGTGCGCTCCGGCGACGCGGCCTACGCCGCCTGCCGCGAACGGCTCGACCGGGTGAAGGGCGAGGGCTTCGCGCTGTTCCGGTGAGCCCTAAACGCAAACATCCCCGGACGCGCGGGCGTCCGGGGATGTTTGGATCGAAGCGGACCAGTCGCCTGGCCTGAAACTGGCTCCTCGGGCAGGATTCGAACCTGCGACAACTCGATTAACAGTCGAGGGCTCTACCGCTGAGCTACCGAGGACCGCGAGAAGCGCGCCGCGCTCTCGGGAGGCCGCGCCTATAGCAGAAGATTCGACCGGGCGCCAAGCCGCTTTCGCGACGGAGTTACGACGCGGGCTTCGTTTCCGCCTGCGCGACGGGCTTGGACGCGGGGCTGGAGGCGGGCGCCTTCTTGCGGCGCGGCCCGGGCGCGGACGCGGGCGCCTCGGGCTGGAGAGCGAGCACGATCGGATTGGGATAATGCTCGAGCGTCGCGCCGGTCGCTGCGTCGACGCCCATGCCGATGACGCCGCCGACGAGCACGTTGCCCGCGAAGCCCGCCGCGCCGGAGCCCGCGATCCGCGTCTTCACCGGCATCGTGGCCTCGCGGTAGCCCGGCTTCGACGCCGTCACGATGAACTCGTCCTTGCGTCCGACCGTGAAGGTGCAGGGGCTGGACGGGCAGCTGTGGTTCATCGACGTGCGGACGCTGGCCCCCGCCGGCTCCGTCGTGACCGTGACCTGGTTGGTGGAGCCGCGCGTGATGCTGGCGCAGCCCGCGAGCGATGCCGCGGCCGCGATGATGAGAACGAAGCGCATGAGTACCGATTCCCCCGAAACGGCCGCGCACCTGCGGCGGCCGATCAGGTGGATGACGGACGGGAGCCGATTCGCACGACAGTGAAACTGCGTAGTCGTCGAGAGATCAGCAGACTGTGGCGGATGCGCCGCTGAGAAGTGGAGGCCACGCCCGGAATCGAACCGGGATACAAGGATTTGCAGTCCTCTGCGTAACCATTCCGCCACGTGGCCTCGTGCGAGATGCGGCTGGGGTTCGAGACCCGGCGGATGCTGCTCGCGGAACGGCGGCTCTCCATAGCCTGCAGGTCGGGCCATCGCAACACGCGAATGACGCGGCGCGCTTGCCTGACGCGGCGCGGCGCCGCAGATAGGACGTCGCGGCGCGGGGCTGGCCCGGCGCCAGGACCGTTCGGAGACGAGACGTCATGTCGGATTTCGCGCGCCTCAGGCAGGGCATGGTCGATTGCCAGATCCGTGTCGCGGACGTGACCGATCCGCGGGTCATCGCCGCCTTCTCCGAGACGCCGCGCGAGAACTACATGCCCGCCGGCCGGCGCGACGTCGCCTATCTCGATTCGCGCGCGCCGCTCGGCGGCGGCCGCGAGATGCTCGACCCCATGACGCTCGCCAAGCTCATCCAACTCGCCGATCCGCGCGAGGGCGAAACCGCGCTCGTCGTGGGCGCCGGGCTCGGCTATGCGGCCGCAGTGCTTTCGCGGCTCGTCGGCGTGGTGACCGCGGTCGAAAGCGATCCCGCCCTGGCGGCGGAAGCGCGGACGAATCTTGCGGTCGACGGCGTGACGCTGGTCGAGGGGCCGCTGCCGGCCGGCGCGCCCGCGGGCGCGCCCTACGATCTCATCTTCATCGAGGGCGCGGTGGAGGACGGCCTCGGCGCTCTCGCCGCGCAGCTGAAGCCCCACGGGCGCATCATCGCGCCGGCGGGCCGCACGCGGCCGACGAAGGCCACCATCTTCCGCCGCAACGGCTCGGAGCTCGGCGCGGCGCCGGCGTTCGACGCCCATGCCGCGGTTCTCCCCGGCTTCGCGGCCGAGGATGTGTTCGCGCTCTAGGCGCGGACTTCACCTCCGCGTGAGCCGCTGTGGCGCCGCTGCGTCACAGGTCGTGACTTAATGGTTAACGGCGCGCCTGGGTCGTTTCCATGGCGGGACGGCGCCGGTAGGATCGCCGCCGGGACGCGTCACGACGCGCGACGGGATTCTCATGCCGCCGCTGCGCACGAAATTCGGTGAGTATATGTCGACGAGCGACTCGTATCGTCTCCGCCAGCGACGTGCGCTAGGCGTCGCAGCGATGGCCGTTCTGGCCGCGCTGTCGTTTGGGGGGACGTCCGCTCAGGCCCAGACGCTTGAGGGCGCGTTAGCGCGCGCCTATCAGGGCAATCCCAATCTGAACGCGCAGCGCGCGCAGGTGCGCGCCACGGACGAACAGGTGCCGCAGGCGCTCTCGGGCTACCGGCCGACGATCAGCGCAGCCGTGGACGCTGGATTTCAGCGCGACCGGACCAAGGGTGTAAATTCAAGCTTCGAACAGACCCCTGCCGGCTTAGCTCCAGTTCGCGAGCGCTACAATTTAATCGAGAACAGCTATCCCCGTGGCGCCGGCGTCACCGTCGAGCAGAACGTCTTCAACGGCTTCCAGACCAAGAACTCCGTCCGCCGGGCCGAATCGAACATCCTCGGCGCGCGCGAGACCCTGCGGAACAGCGAGCAGAACATCCTGTTCGACGCCGCGCAGGCCTATATGGACGTGCTGCGGGACTACGCGATCCTCGACGTCCGCAAGAACAACGTGCAGGTGCTGGAAGAGGAGCTGCGCGCCGCGCGCGAGCGCTTCCAGGTCGGCGAGGTGACGCGCACCGACACGGCGCAGGCCGAGGCCGCGTTGCAGGGCGCTCGCTCCGAGGTCAGCGCCTCCGAGGCGCAGCTCAACACCAGCCGCGCCACCTACCGTCAGGTCGTGGGCGAGGACATCGCACGGCCCCGAGCGGCGAAGTCGATTGATCGCCTGCTGCCGAAGTCGCTGTCGCAGGCCATCGGCCTCAGCCAGGCGCAGCATCCGGCGATCCTCGCCGCGTTGCACGGCGTCGACGCTGCCAACCTCGACATCCGCGTGGTCGAGGGCAACCTGCTGCCGTCGCTCAACCTGCAGGCCTCGTTCCAGCGCCGCTACGATCCGGGTTCGTCGATCAACCACACGACGTCTGGGTCCATCGTCGGCCAGCTCACGATCCCGATCTACGAGGGCGGCACCGTCTACTCGCAGGCCCGGCAGGCCAAGGAGACGGCGGGGCAGCGTCGGCTTGAGGCGGACGTGTCGCGCGATCAGGTGCGGCAAGCCGTCGTCTCCGCCTGGGGCCAGGTCGAAGCCACCACGGCGCAGATCAAGTCCGCGCAGGCCCAGATCGAGGCGTCGCAGACGGCGTTGAACGGGGTGCGCGAGGAGGCCAAGGTTGGCCAGCGCACCACGCTCGACGTGCTGAACGCGCAGCAGGACCTTCTGAACGCACGGCAGTCGCTGATTACCGCTCAGCGCGACCGCGTCGTGGCGACCTACGCGCTGCTGTCGTCAGTCGGCTGGCTGACGGCTGAGCGCCTGGGCCTGCAGGTCGCGCGCTACGATCCGAACGTCCACTACGACCAGGTGCGCGACAAGTGGATCGGCCTGCGCACCCCGGACGGCCGCTGACCAGCGCGAGGCTGTGGGCGACGGGCCGCCGCCGCTTGTGAGCCGAGTCGACGGCGCCATACTCACGGAAATCCGTGCGCGGCCGGGCGATTCGTGCCGGGCCGCGACGGTTGTGGTCGCGTCGAGGGGCGGCTGCGCGAGTGAGAGGACAGACGGATGAGCACTGCCGCGAAGGCTCACGAGCCGACGATGGAGGAAATCCTGGCCTCGATCCGTCGCATCATCTCCGATGACGAGCCGGCGCCGGCGAAGGCCGAGCCGCTGAAGGCGCCGGAGCGCATGGAGGCGGAGCCGTCCGGCTCGCTCGGCCAGGACGATATCGACGCCATGCTCGCGTCGTTCGACGCGCCGCCGGTGCCGCAAGCGGCGCCGCTCGAGAAGCCCGCGGCTGCTGCGAAGCCCGCCGTGGAGGCGAAGGCGCCGCTCCGCCCGGTAATCGTCGAGGCCGCGCCGGAGACCGATCCGCAGATCGACGATCTCGACGTCTTCGAACTCACGGACGAGATGACGGCCGAGCCCGAGCCGGAGCCGGAGCCCGCGCCGGCGGTCTTCAGCCCGCGCCCCGCCGCGCGGGAGGTGGTTGGGGACCGGTTGATCTCGGAGCCGGCCGGCGAGGCCGTCAACGCCGCCTTCGGTTCGCTGGCGCACACCATCCTGTCGCAAAACGCCAGGACCCTGGACGACCTCGTCAAGGAGATGCTGCGGCCGATGCTCAAGGCGTGGCTCGACGACAACCTGCCGCCGCTGGTCGAGCGCCTTGTGCGCCACGAAATCGAGCGCGTCGCTCGCGGCGGCCGCTGAGGGCCGTCAAAAGGCCGGGGGTCGACTGTCACGACGATGTCGTGCGTGCTTCGAGAGGCCGCCTTAGGGTGGCCCCTTAGCACGAGGCGTTTGCGTTTCCAGCAGATGAGAGCGATCTCGTGCTGAGGCGCCCGCCTCTTGACGAGCATCTCGAAGCACGCGCTTCGGCCGGAACGCGAATTTCCAAACGGATCCCGAGAGGCGGGCGCGAACTGCGGTTCCGAGGCGCAGGGCGATCGCTGCCTACCTCCCGAGATTGACACCCCCGCCGCGCTTGGGGTTCAACGCGCGCGGGCCGTTCGCGGCCCGCAGGTTTTCAAGCGCGTCCGAGGCCGTCCCATGCTCGACAAGACCTATTCGCCGGCCGACATCGAGCCGCGGATCGCGGCCCGCTGGGACGAGGTGGGCGCATTCAAGGCGGGCGCGGGCGCGGAGCCGGGCGCAGAGCCCTACTGCATCGTCATCCCCCCGCCGAACGTCACCGGCTCGCTCCACATGGGGCACGCGCTGAACGACACGCTGCAGGACATCCTCGCGCGCTTCGAGCGCATGCGCGGCAAGGACGTGCTGTGGCAGCCTGGGATGGACCACGCCGGCATCGCCACCCAGATGGTCGTCGAACGCCAGCTCGCCGAGCGCCAGCAGCCCGGCCGGCGCGACATGGGGCGCGAGAAGTTCGTCGAGCGCGTCTGGGAGTGGAAGGCCGAGAGCGGCGGCATGATCCTGAAGCAGCTGCAGCGGCTCGGCGCCTCCGCCGACTGGTCGCGCGAGCGCTTCACCATGGACGAGGGCCTGTCGCGCGCGGTCGTGAAGCTGTTCGTCCGCCTGCACAAGGACGGGCTGATCTATCGCGACAAGCGGCTCGTGAACTGGGACCCGAAGCTGCTCACCGCGATCTCCGACATCGAGGTCCAGTCGGTCGAGGTGAAGGGCCATCTCTGGCACCTGCGCTATCCCGTCGAGGGTTCGACTGAGTCGATCGTCGTCGCGACCACGCGACCCGAGACCATGCTGGGCGACAGCGCGGTCGCCGTGCACCCCGACGACGAGCGCTACAAGCACCTCGTCGGCAAGTTCGTCGTCCTGCCGCTCGTCGGCCGGCGCATTCCGATCATCGCGGACGAGTACTCGGATCCGGAAAAGGGCACCGGCGCGGTCAAGATAACGCCGGCGCACGACTTCAACGACTTCGAGGTCGGCAAGCGTCACAATCTGCCGCTGATCAACGTGCTGACGCCGGACGGCCGCCTCGCGCTGCTCGGCAATGACGCGTTCCTGGACGGCGCGCCGGAGACGCTCGACCTCGATCTCATGATGTCGCTCGACGGGCTCGACCGCGCGGACGCGCGCAAGCGCGTGCTGGCGGTCCTCGAAGAGCTCGGCCTTCTGGTCGAGACCGAACCCCATGTCCATCAGGTGCCGCACGGCGACCGCTCGGGCGTGGTGATCGAGCCCTATCTGACCGACCAATGGTACGTCGACGCCGGCAAGCTCGCGGTGGAGGCCATGGCCGCCGTCCGCGACGGCCGCACCCGCTTCATTCCCGAGAACTGGTCCAAGACCTACTTCGAGTGGATGGAGAACATCCAGCCCTGGTGCGTCTCGCGCCAGCTGTGGTGGGGCCACCAGATCCCGGCGTGGTTCGGGCCGGACGGCGCCATCTTCGTCGAAGAGACGGAAGCCGAAGCGCTCGCGGCCGCCGAGGCCCACTACGGAGCGCCGACGGCGCTCACCCGCGACGAGGACGTGCTCGACACCTGGTTCTCCTCCGCGCTGTGGCCGTTCTCCACCATGGGCTGGCCGGACCAGACCCCGGAGCTCGAGAAGTACTACCCCAACGCCGTGCTGGTGACGGGCTTCGACATCATCTTCTTCTGGGTCGCCCGGATGATGATGATGGGCCTCTACGTGATGAAGGAGGTGCCGTTCCGCGACGTCTACATCCACGCCCTCGTCCGCGATGAGAAGGGGGCCAAGATGTCGAAGTCGAAGGGCAACGTCATCGACCCGATCGAGCTGGTCGACGCCTACGGCGCGGACGCGTTGCGCTTCACGCTGGCGGCGATGGCCGCGCAGGGCCGCGACATCAAGCTCGCCCGCGCCCGGGTCGAGGGCTACCGCAACTTCGCGACCAAGCTCTGGAACGCCTCGCGCTTCGCGGAGATGAACGGCTGCCGTCCAGTTCCCGGCTTCGATCCGTCCTCGGTGAAGGAGACCGTCAACCGCTGGATCCTTGGCGAGGCCTCGAAAGCGGTCGCCGAAACCACGGCGGCGCTGGAGGCCTACCGCTTCAACGAGGCGGCGGGCGGGGCCTACCGCTTCACCTGGAACGTCGTCTGCGACTGGTATCTCGAGCTGGTGAAGCCGGTGCTCCAGGGCGAAGGGCAGGGCGCGGAAGCCGCGGAGACCCGCGCCACGGTCGCCTTCGTGCTCGACGAAGTGGTGAAGCTGCTGCACCCGTTCATGCCCTTCGTCACGGAGGAGCTGTGGGACGCCCGCGCCGGCGACGCTCCCCGCGCGAACGTGCTGGCGCTCACCCGCTGGCCGGCGCTGGAGGGTCTCGGCGACGCGGCCTCCGAGTCCGAGATCGGCTGGCTGGTCGAGGTGGTGACGGAGCTGCGCTCGGCCCGCGCCGAGATGGGCGTGCCGGCCTCCGCCACGCTGCCGCTGGTGGTGGTCGGCGGCGACGGCGAGACTCGCGCCCGCGCGATGCGGGCGGCGCCGACGCTCGCCCGCATCGCGCGTGTCTCCGCGGTGTCCTTCGCCGACGAGGCCCCCAAGGCGGCGATCCAGCTCATTGTCCGCGGCTGCGTGGTCGCCGTGCCGCTCGAAGGCGTGGTCGACATCGCCGCCGAGAAGGACCGGCTCGCCAAGGAGCGGGCCAAGACGCAGGGCGAGATCAAGCGCATCGACGGCAAGCTCGGCAACGAGAGCTTCGTCGCCCGTGCGCCGGAGGAGGTGGTCGAGGCCGAGCGTGAGAAGCGCGCGGATTACGCCGCCCGACTCGCCAAGATCGAGGCGGCGCTGACGCAGCTGGGCGGCTGAGCGTCCGGCCGCGCCCGGGAGCTTACGCGCTCGCCGCCTTGCCCGCGGCGCGGCGGCGGAGCAGGGCGGCGATCAGACCGCCGGCGAGCAGCAGGGTCGCGGCGGCGAGCGTGCTCATGGTGCCGAGCGCCGGCACCATCGGCGTGTAGCCCGCCACCATCTTCGAATAGAGCCACTCCGGGACGGTGGAGTCCGCGCCGGTCGTGTAGAGCGACAGCGGGAAATTGCCCCAGGACAGCAGAAAAGCGAAGAGCGCGCCCGACCAGACGCCCGGCCACAGGATCGGCAGCGTGATCTCGCGCAGGACGAACAGCCGCCCCGCGCCGAGATCGGCCGCCGCTTCCTCGAGCGCCGGGTCGAAGCCATAGACCTGGATCGCGATGACCAGCGTCACGACCGGCACGATCCAGACCAGATGGGCGAAGATCGCCGTCTGCCAGGTCGGCTGGATCCCGACCGCGTTGAACCACAGCAGCAGCGCGAGGCCGAGCACCGGCTGCGGAAAGAAGATCGGCAGCAGCACCAGCTTCTGATAGAGCCGCCGCCCCTTCCAGTCGTAGCGCGCGAAGGCGAGCGCGCCGAAGAAGGCGACGACGACGGCGACCAGAGTGACGATGAGCGCGATCGCCAGCGAGGTCTTGACGATGGTCTGGACCTCGAAGCTCTCCAGCGCGCGGCTCCACCACTCCGTGGACCAGCGGGCGACGGGGAAGCCGAAGTAGCGGCTCTTCGACAGCCCCGCGAGCGCGCCGCAGACGATCGGCAGATAGACGAGCACGAGGACGAACAGCGTCCAGGCCCAGATCAGGAAGTTGGAGCGACGGGCGGACTGGTTCATGGCTCACCGCCTCCCCAGGATGCGGTCGAGGTCGAGCTTCGCCAGCGCCGCCAGCGACAGCGCGCCGACGATGACCGTCAGCAGCAGCGCGAGCGCCGAACCGAGCGGCCAGTTCTGGGCGTAGGTGAAGGCGATCTCGATGTCGTGGGTGATGACGATCACCGACTGCCCCCCGAGCACCTTGGATTCCGCCACCGCCCCGACCGCCAGCACGAAGGTCAACAGCATGCCGATCAGGACGCCAGGGGTCGCGAGCGGCAGCTCGATCTCGCGCCAGATCAGCAGCCGGGAGGCGCCGAGATCGCGCGCGGCCTCGACGAGGTCCTTCGGCACCATCGCGAGGCCGAGCGTCATCGGGAACAGCATGAAGGGCAGGTAGACGTAGACCATGCCGAACAGGATGGCGCCGGGTGTGTAGAGCACCTCGGGGCCGGCGCCGCCAACCAGCTTCAGCGTGCCGTCGAGCACGCCGTTCTTCAGGAAGAACAACGTCCAGCCGTAGAGCCGCACGTTCTCCGACACGAACAGCGGGAACACGAACAGCACGCTGATGAAGCCCGACCAGCGCCCGAAGCTGCGGGCGAGGCCCCAGGCGATGGGGTAGGCCACGACCGCGAGCGCGACCACCGTCAGCACCGCGAGTCCAAGCGACCAGACGAAGGACTGCCAGACCGTGTTCGCGGGATCGAAGATCGAAGCGAAGTTGGTCAGCGTGAACGAGCGAAAGACGTCGAAGCTCTTTGGCGTCGCGAAGGCGTAGGCGGCGACGGTCGCAAGGGGCGCGACGAAGCCCAGCAGCAGCGTCAGGCCGACGGGGAGCGAGCAGAGCGCGCCGCGCGACAGCCGAAACGCGGCTCGGGTCCTTGCGGGCGACGCGCCGACAGCGAGCCGAGAGGCGTCGGCCACCGCCGTCGCCCCGCTCACGCCGCCACCACGATGGCGTCGCGGGCGTCCCAGCCGATGATCGCGGCGTCCCCGGGCTTGCCGCGCCAGGCGTTGGCGCGAGAGAGCTCCAGCAGGAAGGTCTTCTCGCCCACGCGCACCTGATACTGGATCCGGGAGCCCAGCGCGTACTCGTTGAAGACGACGCCTGTGAGCCGGTTCTGGGCGCCGGCGGGCCCCTCCACGAAACGTAGGAACTCCGGTCGAACTACGACCGCCGCGGCGTCCGCCTCGCGCAGCGCCGACGGCAGGTTGAGCGTCGCCGGCCCGTCCACGCCGTCGATCCGCCAGCCGCCCTCGGCGCGGACGGCGTCGAACACGTTCACCTCGCCCATGAACTCGGCGACGAACTTCGTCGACGGCTGGGTGTAGATCTCCTCCGGCGTGCCGACCTGCACGAGGCGTCCGGCGCGCATCACGCCGATGCGGTCCGACATCACCATCGCCTCCTCGAGGCTGTGCGTGATGTACACGAAGGTCTTGCCGCTCAGGCGATGGAGGTCCTTGAGCTCCTTCTCCATCACCTTCTTGAGCTTGTAGTCGAGCGCCGAGAGCGGCTCGTCGAAGAACAGCACGTCGGGGTCGTAGGCGAGCGCGCGGGCGAGCGCCACGCGCTGCCGCTCGCCGCCGGAGCACTGCATGACGTTCTTGGCGTAGTAGCTCTCCGGCAGCTGGACGAGGCGCAGCAGCTCCAGCGCGCGGGACTTGCGAGCCGCAGGCGAGACCTTCTTCACCTTCAGCGGAAACTCGATGTTTTCGCCCACCGTCTTGTGCGGGAACAGCGCAAGCGACTGGAACACCAGGCAGGTCGGCCGCCGCGCCGGCGGAGTCTCGTTGATGCGCACGCCGCGTAGGCTGATGTCGCCCTCGCTCGGCGCCTCCATGCCGGCCAGCATCCGCAGGAGCGTCGTCTTGCCCGACCCGGAGGGCCCGACGATCGTCAGAAACTCGCCGTCGCGGATGTCGAGGTCGATGCGCTCCACCGCGGCGAAGGCTCCGAAGGTCTTCCGCACGCCGACGAGCTGGAGGATGGGCAGGGC
The DNA here is from genome assembly GCF_002897035.1 of Methylopila sp. Yamaguchi. GTDB lineage: Bacteria > Pseudomonadota > Alphaproteobacteria > Rhizobiales > Methylopilaceae > Methylopila. Next base: position 64,973 of record NZ_BAUX01000002.1, on the reverse strand, counting down.
CTCCGGGAGAGGCGAGGGCGCCGGGGGCGAGGCGAAGGCGGCCGCCGTCATGGGCTGAACCTCATGCGTCTTGGATCAAGGGACGTCATCCCGGCCGCGCGGAGCAAGAGCCGGGATCGCGCGGAGCGAGGGCTCATCGCAGGACGTTGCCGGATCGACGGCCGTCGTCCGGGATGACGTGCGATGAGCCGGCGTGGAGGGCGGCTCGGCGAGCGCCCGTCTCAGCCCTTGGTGCGCTTGGCGGAGGTCATGATCTCGAGCGCCTTGTCGTAGTCCGGCACGATGTCGTACTCGGCCGACCGCGACATCTCCTCCTCCAGGCTGTCCCACTGGATGGCGTCGAGCTCCTCCTTGGTGAAGAGGTCGAAGCAGGCCTTGTTCCCCATCTGCGCCACCGGGTTGAAGGTGCCTTCGGCGAAGGCCACGGTGTGCGCCACCTTCGGGTCCTGCACGTACTTCAGGAACTCAGTCGCGAGCGGCGACAGGTTGGGGTTGTTCACGGTCGAGGTGATCTCGATCCAGGAGATGCCGCCCTTGCCGTCGATCGGGCCCTTGAGCGGGGTGACCGCGCGAAGCTCCGGGTGGCCGTCGGCGCGGGCGGGGGAGACCGAGTAGGTGCCCCCCGTCATGTGCAAGTCGATCTCGCCCGACACCAGCGCCTGGTTCATCGCTGCGATGTCGCCGACGAGCTTGGCGCCGCCGAAGACCTTCTTGGCCGTCTCGCCGAACTTCGCCATCTCCGCCGCGTCGTGGACCTTGAACGGGTTGATGCCCGCGATCATGAAGATGTTGAAGACGTTCCAGTCGTCGCTCTCGAGGATGCCGTACTTGCCCTTGAGCGAGGGGTCGTTGAACAGCTCCCAGCCCTGCTCCTCCGCGGTCTTCCGGCTCACCTTGTCGGTGTTCACCACGAAGCTGTAGGGCCCGAAGCGCTGGGCCATGCCCAGCAGCTCCTTGCCGTCGTCGCTCATGGCCCAGCGGTACGGCGCCTTGAATTGAGGCAGCATCTTATCGAAGAAGGGCTCGAATTCGGCCTTCGGCAGCGGCTTGATCAGGCCCTCTGGATACATCGCCTTGCGAGCCCAGGGGTTGTTGACGTTGATCAGGTCCCAGACCTTGGTCTCGCCGGCCCGAAGCCGGTTGATCATGGTGGGATCGTTGGTGAGGCTCTCGGCCTTGACGGTGGCGGATTTGGCGGATCGGTAGGGGTCCAGCACCTGCGCGGAGTTGTAGCCCTCCCAGCACAGGATGTTCAGCTCGTTCTCGCGCGCCGCGAACGCCGGAAGAGCGCCGGCGAAGGGCGCTGCAAGCGCAGCCCCGCCCAAGAGTTTCAGCGCGTCGCGCTTGGTCACGGTGGTCATGCGAAGTCCCCTGATCCCCGAGTGATCGCCAGGCCGCGGCCGCCGCGGCCTCTCTGCCGACTTGGCAAGTCGGTCATTTTCTGTGGCGAGTATCGCCCGGTTTGTTGGGTTTACAACGTTGTTTTTATGAGCGACCTTGCTGCCGAAACAGGCAGACGGCAGGGGCGCCCATGACTTACGCAACATCCCGCACGGCCATCGTGACGGGCGGCTCGAAGGGGATCGGCAAGGGCATCGCGAAGGGCTTCGCCGACGCCGGCTACCGGGTGCTGGTGGTCGCGCGAAACGGCGCGGAGGCCGATGCGGTCGCCGCGGAGATCGGCGGCGGGGCCAGCGGCTTCGCGGCCGACGTGTCGAAGCTCGCCGGCGCCCAGGCGATGGCGGCCGCGGCGGTCGAGCGCTTCGGGGGAATCGACGTGCTTTGCGCCAACGCCGGCATCTTCCCGGCGGCCAAGCTGGCCGACATGACGGAGGCCGACTTCGACCTCGTCATGGACGTGAACCTCAAGGGCACTTTCCTGTCGGTGCAGGCCTGCCTGCCGGCGCTGAAGGCGTCGAAGGCCGGGCGGATCGTGCTGACCTCCTCCATCACGGGGCCGATCACCGGCTATCCCGGCTGGTCGCACTACGGGGCGAGCAAGGCCGGGCAGCTCGGCTTCATGCGCACCGCGGCGATCGAGCTCGCGCCGTTCGGGATCACCGTGAACGCCGTTATGCCCGGCAACATCATGACGGAGGGCATGGCGGGCGTCGGGCAGGACTACATCGACAAGACCGCGGCCTCGGTGCCGATGAAGCGGCTGGGCGTCGTCGCGGACATTGCCGGAGCGGCGCTCTACTTCGCCAGCGACGTCGCCAACTACGTCACGGGCCAGACGATCGTGGTCGACGGCGGCCAGGTGCTGCCGGAGAACACCGGCGCGCTGGACGCGATGGAGGGCTGACCGCGGGGCGCCTGCGGGATGACGAACGGGGGGCGGCCCTCTATCTAGGGCCTCACCCGAACGTCACACGTCAGGAGCTCGACATGTCCACCTTCCGCGCGCTGCGCATCGACAAGGGCGACGCCGGCCAGACCCTCTCGACGGTCGACTTCGACGAGGCCGAACTGATGGACGGCGACGTCGTCGTCCGGGTGTCCCATTCCACCGTCAACTACAAGGACGGGCTGGCGATCACCGGCAAGTCGCCGGTGGTCCGGCGCTTCCCGATGATCCCCGGCATCGATTTCGCCGGCAAGGTGGCGGCGTCGACGACCGACGAGTTCAAGGTCGGGGACGAGGTCGTGCTGAACGGCTGGGGCGTCGGCGAGACCCATCTGGGCGGCTACGCCGAGATCGCCCGCGTGCCGGGCGCCTGGCTGGTGCCGCTGCCCGATGGGCTGAGCGCCGCCGAGGCCATGGCGATCGGCACGGCCGGCTACACCTCGATGCTCTGCGTGATGGCGCTGGAGCGTCATGGCGTGACGCCGGAGCGTGGTCCGGTGCTCGTCACCGGCGCCGCCGGCGGTGTCGGCTCGGTCGCCGTCGCGCTGCTCGCCAAGCTCGGCTACGAGGTCGTGGCCTCCACCGGCCGAGAGAGCGAGGCCGAGTATCTCCGCGACCTGGGCGCCGCGCGCATCCTGCCGCGTGAGGAACTGGCCGCTCCCGGCAAGCCGCTGCAGAAGGAGATCTGGGGCGGCGTGATCGATTCCGTCGGCTCCGTGCCGCTCGCGAACGCCATCGCCCAGACCAAGTCCGGCGGCGCGGTCGCCGCCTGCGGTCTCGCCGCCGGCATGGACCTGCCGACCTCGGTCGCGCCGTTCATCCTGCGCGGCGTGTCGCTGCTCGGCGTCAACAGCGTGACCGTGCCGAAGCCGATCCGCATCGAGGCCTGGGGCCGGCTCGCCAAGGACCTCGACCGCGCCAAGCTCGCCGCCATGACGAAGACGATCGGCTTCGACGAGATCGTGCCGACGGCCGAGGCGATCTTGGACGGGAAGGTCCGCGGCCGGGTGGTGGTGGAGATCTGAACGCCAAGCTGCTGTCTTTCTCGGCCGGGATAGGCGAAGCCGCGGCGTCATCCCCCGGCTTGTCCGGGGGATCCAGTTGGCGAAGTCTCAAGGCGGAGGAGTGGATGCCCCGGACAAGCCGGGGCATGACGACGAGGTGGAGCGTGACGCGGCCTCATCTTGAGGTCCGGATCGCAAAACCTCCTCAAGCTGAGGAGCCGGCCGCAGGCCGGCGTCTCGAAGCACGCACAGCCGTCATCCCGACGCCGCGCGAAATGTGATAACGGGCAGTGCTGCTGACGGTCCCGGCTCTCCGCTCCCCGGAGCCGGGAGGACTTCAACGTAAGGCTTGAGACGATGACCGCCCCCCTGAACGTCGCGATCCTTGGCGCCTCCGGCTACACCGGCTCCGAGCTGGTGCGCCTGCTCGCGCGCCATCCGCGCGTGGCGATCCGGGCGCTGACCGCCGACCGCAAGGCGGGGCAGGCGATGGCGGACGTCTTCCCGCAGTTCGCGGGGCTCGACCTGCCGAAGCTCGTCACCATCGCCGAGCTCGACCTGACGGCGATCGACCTCGTGTTCTGCGCGCTGCCCCACGGCACGACCCAGACCGTGATCAAGGACCTCTTCGCGAAGAAGCCTGATCTGAAGGTGGTGGACCTCTCGGCCGACTTCCGTCTGTCCGACCCGGACGCCTACGCCACATGGTACGGCCATGCGCATCAGGCGCTTGAGCTGCAGGCGGAGGCCGCCTTCGGCCTCGTCGAGCTCAACCGCGACGCGATCCGCGGCGCGCGTTTGGTGGCGAACCCCGGCTGTCACTCTACGACGTCGATCCTGCCCTTGGTTCCGCTGCTGAAGGCGAAGCTGATCGATCCGGCCCAGATCGTGATCGTCTCGTCCACCGGCATGTCCGGCGCCGGCCGGGCGGCCAAGGAGGAGATGCTGTTCTCCGAGGTGTCTGAAGGCGTCCATGCCTATGGCGTCGGCAAGCACCGCCACACCTCGGAGCTCGACCAGGAGTTCGCCAAGGCGGCGGGGCGCGCGTCGCTCGCGACCTTCACGCCGCAGCTCATCCCGATGAACCGCGGCATCTACGCGACCATCACCGTGACGCTTGAGGCCGGCGCGACGGCGGAGCAGCTGCATGAAACGCTGGGCGCGGCCTTCGCCGGCGAGCCCTTCGTCCAGGTTCTGCCGTTCGGCAAGGTCCCGCAGTCGCGCCACGTGCGCGGGTCGAACAACGTCCAGCTGGGCGTGATCGCCGACCGCGGGCCGGACCGGGCGATCGTGATCTCCACGCTCGACAATCTGGTGAAGGGCGCCTCGGGTCAGGCGGTGCAGAACATGAACCTGATCTCCGGCTTCCCGGAGACCGAGGGCCTGAACCAGCTCGCGATGTTCCCGTAACGTCGTTTTAGCCGAGCCGTCGGCCTCCGGCTTGACCGGAGGACCTACCGGAGACCCCGGAGCTCTTCGTCGGGGGTTGACCGGTCAAGCCGGACCCTGAAGGCCGCCCTTCACGTCGGGGCGCCGCGGTTCCGAGTCCCCTACGCCTCGACGTCGTCCTCGTCGCCCAGCGCGCGGTCCATCGCCTCCACCAGCACCTCCGGCGTGTGAGCGCCCATGACCACCAGCTTGCCGGCGAAGATGAAGCAGGGGACGCCGTCGATGCCCATGGCGCGGGCGCGCTCGATCTCGTCGCGCACGTCCTCGGAGTCGTCGTCCGACTCGAGCCGCTCCAGCAAGGTTTCGACGTCGAGACCGGCCTCGTCGGCGGCGCGCGCGATGACGGCGTGGTCGGAAATGTCCTCGCCTTCGGTGAAGTAGAGCTCGAACAGCTGCTCGACGAAGGCGCTTTGCGCGACCAGCCCTTCCTCCGCGGCGAGGCGGATCGCCCGGTGGCAATCCAGCGTGTTGGGGAAGCGCTCGATCTCGCCGAACAGAAACGCGATTCCTTCGTCGCGGCCGATGGCGACAAGCTGCTCGTGGGTCGCGCGCACACGCGCCGCGTCGTCGAACTTCGCCTCAAGATACTCCGCCCGGTCCGCGCCTTCCGGCGGCACCGAAGGGTCGAGCTGGTAGGGACGCCAGCGCACCTCGGCGTTGACGTCCGGCCGGGCGGCGAGGGCGGCGTCGAGCCGGCGCTTGCCCAGCCAGCACCAGGGGCAGACGGGATCGGCGAAGACGTCGATGGTGAGGGGTTCGGAGGCCACGGCGGACGCTTTCAAATCGGGGACGCGTCGGCCCGATATAGGCCTCGGCGCGCCTCGACGTAAGCCTCCTCGCCGCGGCGGATGGCGCGTCGCGGCGTCAGGCCGTCAGGCGTGCGCGCTCCGCCGGCGTCGTCAGCGGGGCGAAGGCCGCGCCGAAGCCGGCTTCGGCGAGCGCCTCCGCGGCTTCCTGTTCGGCGACGCGCCGGCCCCCGGCCGCTTCGAGCCGCAGCCGGCCGCCCAGAACCGCGTCGTCCTCGACGGAGACCGCTCCGGGGAGGCCGACGGCGGCCATGGCGGTTTCGGCTTCCGACAGCGCGAGCGCCACGCCGCCCACCTGCGCCACGCCGCGGCGGCGACCGCCAAGCGAGATCCGGCCGGCGGTGCGGTCGGCGATTCCGACCAGGCCGGTGTCGACGAAGCCGTCGGCGTCGTGGGTCAGCCGCGCCCCGCCGGCGGCGAGGAAACGGCCTCCGGGGCAGGCGGGGCCGCGCACCAGCAGGCGTCCGTCGGGCATCACCTGGGTCTCGATCAGGGGCGCCAGGCCCTCCGGCGCGATCGGCCCGAGGGCGGTCGCCACCGGCCGGGTCGGCGCCTTGCGGGCGGCGGCGAAGAGGCCGAGTTCGCCGAACAGGGTGACGTCGACCAGGGTCGCGGGCGTGGTCAGGCCGGAGGCGCAGGCGCCGCTGCGCGGATCAGGCGCGCGCCAGACGGCGATCAGCGCCTCGGGCATGGTCCCGCCCAGCGCGCCATCGCCCACGAGCCGCTCCAGCGCCCGGCCGGGCGCTGCGACGTGCGTCGCGTCGAGGGCGCGCGCTGCGGCGGCGAAGGCGGCGGTGGTCGAGGCCTGGTGGAACGTCGCCGCGGACCGCGCCAGCAGCCAGGGCGCGAGGCCAGTGGCGACGCCCGCGAGGCCGCCAAGGTCAAGCGTGGACAGCAGGCGGCCGGAGGAGTCGAGGCGGGACGAGAGCAGCGCGCCGAGGCTCGCCGCCACGAGCTCGTTGTGGGTCCGGGCGACCGGCACGGCGCCGAGTTCGAAGCTGATCACCGCCACATGGTCGGCGGCGTCGTCCGGCCGGCCCACGCGCTCGAACGGCGACGCGGGTTCGACGAGCGCCGCGTCGAGCGGCGTCGCGCCGTCGGGCGGGTTGGCGCCGAACGAGCCGATGAAGCGGATGCGTTCGAGACCGACGGCCGCCTCGCAGGCGTTCTCAGCGCCCTTGAGACCGGAGCGTTCGGTGACCGCGACGATCGCCTCGGCGCGTACGGCGTCGAGCGCGGCCGCGATCTCGCGACGCCGCCAGGGGAGGGGCAGCAAAGCGGGGATCAGGCCGGCGCGCCACAGCGCGGCGACGACGAGCGCGCCCTCCGGGCTCGACCCCATCTGCACGCCGACCGCGGCGTCCGGGCTCAGCCGCCAGGCCGCGAAGCGATGAGCCAGCGCGGATACCGCCCGGTCCACCTCGCGCCAGGATCCGCCGAAGGGCAGGCCGGACTCCACCAGCGCGCGCCCGTCCGGATGACCGGCGGCGTTGTGGGCGAGCACCTCGTCAAGCGTCGAACGTCCCGCGACCGGGTTGGGGAGAGGGTCGTTCGAAGCGGCAGGAAGGCGCATGGGCCGGGTCCGAAAGGTCAGGGGCGCGGTCGGTCCGCGGAGGCCGGCGCGCGCCACCAAGTCTCGAACGCCGCGCCGTACAGAGGAGTCGTATCGGGTCGTTCGATTCGCCGCCAGCGCGCGATCCACTGATCTTTGAGATGAAACAACGGGACGACGTAGAAACCCGAAAGCAGAACCCGGTCGAGCGCGCGCGCGGCGGAGACGAAATCGTCCCGCTCCCGCGCCGCGAGCAGAGCCTCGATCATGGCGTCGACCGCCGGCTGCTTGACGCCGATGTAGTTGCGCTCGCCTGGCGTGTCGGCGGCGGCGGCGCTCCAGTACTTTTTCTGCTCCGCTCCCGGCGAGAGCGTCGAGACCCATTTGTAGGGGATCATGTCGAAGTCGTAGGTCTGCAGGCGCCGGAAGGCCTGCGTGGAGTCGACCAGCCGCACGGTCGCGCGAATGCCGGCGCGACTGAGCGCGCCGACATAGGCCAGCGACAGGCGCTCGAAGTCCTTGTCGCTGACCAGGATCTCGAAGCGGAACGGCGCGCCGGCCGCGTCGCGCAGCTCGCCGTCGCGCACGGTCCAGCCGGCGGCGGCGAGAAGCTCGAGAGCGCGTCGGAGCTGGTCGCGGTCGCGGCCGGAGCCGTCGCTGGTCGAAGGCCGCCACGTCCCCTCCATCACGTCCGGCCGCACGACGCCGGGGAACGGAGCGAGAAGCGCGCGCTCTCGGGCGTCGGCGGCGCGGCCGGTGGAGGCGAGTTCCGAGCCTTCGTAGTAGCTCGACGTCCGCACCGTCGCGCCGCCGTAGAGGTTGCGGTCGATCCAGGCGTGGTCGAACAGCGCCGCGAGGGCCTCGCGCACGCGGATGTCCGCGAACAGCGGCTTGCGGGTGTTGAACACGAAGGCGCTCATGCCCCACGGCAGGCCGGTCTTCAGCTCGTCGCGCACGACCTCGCCGTTCCGCACGGCGGGGAAGTCGTAGCCGGTGGTCCAGCGGATCGGGTCCGATTCCGGGAGCACGTCGATCAGCCCGGCCTTGAAGGCCTCGAACAGCGCGTTGGCGTCGCGGTAGTAGTCGTAGCGGATCTCGTCGAAGTTGTTCAGGCCGCGGTTCGCGGGGAGGTCCGCGCCCCAGTAGTTCGGATCCCGCCGGAAGGTGACGGCCCGGCCCGGGGCGACGTCGCTCACCACATAGGGTCCGCTTCCCACGAGCGGCTTGAAGCTCGTCTCCTCGAAGGTCTGGGGGTCGGTCGCGTGGCGGGGCAGCACCGGCATCAGCCCGAGGATCAAAGGCATCTCGCGGTCGTCGGATCCCGAGAGGTCGAAGCGCACCGTGCGCTCGTCCTCGGCGGAGACCGCGCGCACGCGCCGGTAGTTGGTCCGGAACGACGGATGGCCGCGCTCCCGCAGCAGCTCGAAGGTGAAGACGACGTCGTCGGCGGTGATCGCTTCGCCGTCGGAGAACCGGGCCTTGGGATTCAGATGGAACGTGATGGAGCTGCGGTCGTCCGGCAGCTCGACGCTCTCGGCGATCAGCCCATAGAGCGAGAACGGCTCGTCGTAGGAGCGGGCGAGCAGGCTTTCGTACACGTTCGCCTTCAGACCCTGCGCAGGCTTGCCGCGGTAACCGAAGGGATTGAGCGTCTCGAAGGCGCCGAGCCAGCCGTAGGTCACCCGGCCGCCCTTCGGCGCGTCGGGATTGGCGTAGGGGAGATGGTCGAAACCGGGAGGCAGCGCCGGCGCGCCATGCATGGCGACGCCCGTGCGCAGCACTGGCTCGTCGGCTCGTCCTGGGGCGCTTGCGCCCGCCCAAGCGGCGGCGGCAAGCGCGACCGCCGCCAGCATCAGCGAAAGTCGGCGCCGCGGACATCTGTCGGATCGTGTCGGCATTCGGTAAGGGTCCGACGCGGGGTCCGATTCGCAAATCACGAGAAAGAGCGTATCACAACCGCGAAGCGCGCCCGGACAAGGCGGGGACGGAGCGAAAAGCGCCACTCTGTCGCCGCATTTGCTGGACAGACAGCGACGTCTTCGCGTTAGAAACGCTCGGCTTCGCGCATCTCGGCGCACGTGTTGACGCCATCCGATCCGCGCGGCCGCCGATGCGACGGTCGTCTCGAACGACATGAAGGGAACGCTCATGAATTTTGGTAGGTACTCCCGCGTCGCCGCCCTCTCTACGGCGATCGCCTCCGTCGCTCTGACGTCGCAGGCCTTCGCGCAGGAGAAGAAGGCGCCTGCGGCTCAGGCCCAGCAGGCGGCGCCGGCGGAAGGCCCCGGCCCGATGCCCGCCACGCCGCCCGCGGCGCAGCAGCCGAACTGGATGAAGATCTGCAACACCGATCCGCAGGCCAAGAAGGAGGTGTGTCTCACCTCTCGCGACGTGAAGGCCGAGACCGGCCAGACCGTGGCCTCGATCGCGATCCGCCAGGTGAGCGGCGAGAGCAAGCGCTTCTTCCTCGCCGCCGTGCCCCCCGGTCTTCTGATTCAGCCGGGCGTTCGCGTCGCGGTCGATCAGAACCAGCCGGTGAGCGGCAAGTACTCGATCTGCTTCCCGAACGCCTGCTACGCCGAAGTCGAGGTGACCGACGCTTTCTTCGCCAACGTGAAGAAGGGCAACAACCTCGTGGTGCAGGCCATGAACCAGCAGGCGAAGACGGTGAACTTCCCGATCAGCCTCTCCGGCTTCAGCAAGGCCTACGACGGCCCGGCGCTCGACCCCAAGGTCGTGCAGCAGGAGCGCGATCGCCTGAACGCCGAGATGAACAAGCGCGCCGAAGAGGCCCGTGACAAACTGCAGATGCAGGGCGCCGCGCCCACCGCGACGCCGGCTCCCGGCGGACAGGCCCCCGTCAAGCAGCAGTGATCCAGCGGGCTCGCGCCCGCAACGACTGACGAACGCGCGGTCCGGTCTCCGGGCCGCGCGTTTTCGTTTGGCCGACCCGCGTCATGGTCCGGCAGACCCGACCATCCACGTCCGGCGCAGCGGTCCACGTCTAAGATGGGCCCGCTCCAGCCGGAGGAGGACGGCGGAAGATTAGCTGGGGAGACGCCGCCTCACGGCCCTGTCTTGCCGAAATGCGCGGCGGAGCGGGGCTCAGCCGGTTCGCCGTTCAGTGCCGGACGTCGCGGCGGACGCGGTAGGAGCCGTCGCTGGAGCGCTCGAAGATCGCCTCGACCTGCGGATGCCGCACCGGTTCTCCGCTGGTGTCCGGCAGCAGGTTCTGCTCCGAGACATAGGCGACGTACTCGGTCTCCGCATTCTCGGCGAGGAGGTGGTAGAACGGCTGGTCCCGCTCAGGGCGCACGTCTTCGGGAATCGCCTGCCACCATTCCTCGGTGTTCGAGAACGTGGGGTCGACGTCATAGATCACGCCGCGGAAGGGGTAGACGCGGTGGCGGACCACTTCGCCGATCTTGAACCTGGCGTTTCGATACTGTGCGCGGGCGGCCATGACGACGTTACGTCTCGCTTCGGGACGCGGAAAGGATCGCGACCGCGGCCCCAAGTCAATGGCATGCGACGGCATTGCGACGCGATCGTGTCCGACCGCGTCACATACGCCGAACTGAGGCGATCGGTTCAGAGGCCGTAGGCTTCCGCCATCTCCGGCTCGCGCTCCGCCACCTGCCGGGCGAGATCGACGATGACCTTGGCCTGCTTCCAGGTGGCGTCGTCCTGCATCTTGCCGTCGAGCATCACCGCGCCGGTGCCGTCCGGCATGGCGTCGACGATGCGCTTGGCGAACTTCACCTCGTCCACGTCCGGCGAGAACACGCGCTTGGCGATCGCGACCTGCGAGGGGTGCAAGGTCCAGGCGCCGACGCAGCCGAGCAGGAAGGAGTTGCGGAACTGCGCCTCGCAGGCCGCGCCGTCGGAGAAGTCGCCGAACGGGCCGTAAAACGGCTTGATGCCGTTCGCAGCGCAGGCGTCCACCATCTTGGCGATCGTGTAGTGCCACAGGTCCTGCTGGTAGAAGGCGCGCGGAGCGTCGCCCTCCTTGTCGGTCAGCACGCCGTAGCCGGGATGGCCGCCGCCGACGCGCGTGGTCTTCATGCGCCGCGAGGCGGCGAGGTCCGCGGGGCCGAGGCTCATGCCGTGCATGCGCGGGCTGGCCTTGGCGATCTCCTCGACATTCATCACGCCCTGCGCCGTCTCGAGGATGGCGTGGATCATGATGGGCCGCTTGATCGCGTGGCGGGCCTCGAGCTGCGCCAGCAGCCGGTCGAGGTAATGGACGTCCCAGGCGCCTTCGACCTTCGGCAGCATGATGACGTCGAGCTTGTCGCCGACCGCGCCGACGATCTCGATGACGTCGTCGAGCGCCCAAGGGCTGTCGAGCGCGTTCATGCGGATCCAGAGGCCCGCCGCGCCGAAGTCGTTCGCCTTCGCCATCTCGATGAAGCCCGCGCGCGCCGCCTCCTTGGCGTCGGCCGGCACCGCGTCCTCGAGGTTGCCGAGAACGACGTCGACCTGGGTCGCGAGTTCGCCGACCCGGTTGCGGATCTTCTCGACGTGGGGCGGCACGAAATGGATCATCCGCTCCACCTTGACCGGCGGCTCCCGGAAGGGCGCGGGCGCGCCGAGCGCGAGCGGGCGGTAGTAGGCGCTCGGAACGATCATGAGCGGACTGCCTTTCGGGCGAGTGGGCTGGGACGCCGGCACATTCCCCGCGCCCATGCTGCGGCGCAACGCTGCTTTCGTCGCAGCGGGACTAGCGCCAGCGGCCCATGCTCCACATCCACTGCTCGGGCCGCTCGCGGATCCAGCGCTCGAACAGGGCGGCGACGGCCGCCGTGGCCGCCAGCACGTCGGCGTCCCGATCGTCGGTCCGCGCAACGTCGATCCGCTCGCACTGCATCTCGAAGCGCGCGCCCTTCGTCCGGACCACGCGACCGGCGATCAGGGGCGCGTCGAGCAGCCGCGCGACGATGGCGGGGAAGGGGGTGGAGCGCGAGGGGCGCCCGAAGAACGGGACCTCGACGCCGCGCCCGTCGCGCAGGTCCGCCATGATCACCACCGCCTCGCCCGAGCGGGCGTGGCCGATCAGCTTGCGAGGCGCGTCGGGTCCTTTCGGCACCAGCCCGCCGAGGTAGAGCGGCTCCCGCACCGCGCGGACCAGCGCGTCGACGTGCGGGTTGTCGATCGCCCGGTAGACGCCCATCGGCCGGAAGCCCGCCTCGACCACCGACTTCGCGCCGAGCTCCCAGTTGCCGTAATGGGCGGAGACGGCGACGAGCCCTCGCCCCTCGGCGCGCGCCGCCGCGAAGACGGGGGTCGCGTGATCCTCGAAGCGCTCGGGCAGGGCGAGGAGGCGGTCGAGCAGGAAGCCCTCCGCCATGTTGCGCCCGAGGTTCTCCCAGGCCCCGCGGGCGATGCGTTCGCGCTCCGCTGCGGTCTTCTCGGGAAACGCCTTCGCGAGATTGTCGAGCGCGCGCCGATGGCGACGATTGAACGGTCCGAGCGCGCGCCAGACCGCGCCGGAAACGGCCGACGCAGCGTCGAGGCCGAGCGCCCGGCAGAGGCTCACGATCAGCCGCACGCCTGCCGCCTCGAGCGTGTTGCGCAGGCGCCCGCGCCGCTTCCGGCGCCGGAGCCCGCGCGAGGTCTGAGGCGGGGAGGGCGGGAGCGCGGGGGGCTGGATGTCTGACATTCGTCTCGCGGCGTTGACCCCTCTTGGCAAAGGCGTTAGCCGCACGTCAAGCGGCCCGCCGGGCCGGAGCAGCCCCGTTGGACCGCATGGCGGACGTCGCCGGCCTCGCCCTGCCGTTCTTCGGGCTGATCTTCCTCGGCTTCGCCTGCGGCCGCCTGATCAAGGCGCCTGTCGGGGGGCTGGAGTGGTTCAACGTTTACATCGTCTATGTGGCGGTGCCCGCGCTCTACTTCGTCCTGATCTCGCGCACGCCGTTCGAGGAGCTGGCGAACGTCGGCTTCATCGCGGTCACCACGGCCTCGACCTTTCTCGCCTTCGCGCTGTCCTTCGGCGTCGGGACGATCGCCGCCCGCGGCAAGATCCCCGAGGCGACGATCCAGGCCATGGGCGGGAGCTACTCCAACGTCGGCTACATGGGACCCGGGCTCACGCTCGCCGCGCTGGGGCCAACCGCCTCGGCGCCGACGGCGCTCATCTTCGTGTTCGACTGCATGCTGTTCTTCACGCTGGTCCCCTTCCTGATGTCGGTGGCGGCGAGCAAGCGGGAGAGCCTCTGGGCGACGGCCGCGCTGGTGGTCCGGCGGGTCGCGCTGCATCCATTCAATCTCGCGACGCTCGCCGGCGGGATCGCGGCCTACCTGCACTACGTCCCGCCCAAACCGATCGACGAGATCGTTCGCCTGCTGAGCGGCTCGGCTGCGCCCTGCGCCCTGTTCGTGCTGGGCGTCACCGTCGCCCTGCGGCCCTTGAAGCGGATCCCGGGCGAGCTTCCGGCGCTGCTCGCGATCAAGCTGCTGGTTCACCCGCTGATCGTGTTCACGCTGCTGACGCTGGTCGGCGGCTTTGACCGCATCTGGGTGTCGACGGCGGTGCTGATGGCCTCGCTTCCGCCTGCGCTCAACATCTTCGTGATGGCGAGCCAGTACCAGACCTACGTGGAGCGCGCCTCGAGCGTGATCCTCGTCGGCACCGTGCTGTCGGTGCTGACGGTGACAGGCATGCTCTACCTCGTGGTCCACGGCATGCTGCCGTGAGCGATCAGGCTGCGCCGCCGATTCCCTGGCGCATGACGAAGCGCCGGAGCGGGCCGATCGCCTGAAGCGCAGCAAGCCCTGCGCCGCGCAGCGCGTGGAGCGAGGGATGACCCGAGGTGAGGGTGCGGTTCAGCCCCTCCGTCGCGAGCGTGCGGGACCACACGTCCGCCGCCCGGTCGCGCATGTAGCCGGCGAGCGTCGGCAGACCGCCGACGTCGCCGCGCGCGGCGATGGCGCGCCGGACCTGATCGGCCGCCGCGACCGCATCACGGACGCCAAGGTTCAGCCCCTGCGCGCCGATCGGCGGAAGGGCGTGGCCGGCCTCGCCGACGAGAAGCGTGCGGCGGGCCGCGAGCCGTGTCGCCGCGCCGACGGCGATGGGGAAGGCCCCGATCCGGCCGACCGGCGTCATCGCGCCCAGCAGCCGTCCGGCGCGCTGGGTCGCGGCCTCGCCAAAGGCTTCGGGCGAAAGCGCCTGGAGGTCCTCGGCCTCCGCCGGGCGAACGACCCACACCACGCTGGAGCGGCGGCCGCCCGGCATCGGCACCAGCGTGAAGGGGCCTTCCTCGAAGTGGATCTCGGTCGAGACGCCCTCGTGGTCCCGCTCGTGATCCGCAGTGAAGGCGAGGGCGGTCTGCGGCCGCGGCGTCAGCGGCAACGCGAGACCGGCCGCCTCCCGCATCAGGGAGCGCTTACCGTCCGCCGCGATGGTGAGCGCCGCGCGCACGACGCGTCCGTCGGCCAGCTCGATCTCGACGTCGTCCTCGCCCGGGCGGCTGGCGACCGCCGCCGCGTCGATCATTGTCGCGGTCGGTTCGGCGGCGAGCGCCTCCCGGAGCGCCGCCGCGAGGGCGACGTTCGGCACGTTCCAGCCGAAGGCGTCGAGGTTCAGCTCCGCCGCGTCGAACAGCACTTCCGGCGCGCGCACCAGCCGCCGGCCGCCGTCGATGACCCGGAGCTTCCTGAGCGGGGCCGCGGCGGCCGCAAGCGGCTCCCAGAGCCCGGCGTCGCGCAGCGCAGCCACCGAGCGGTCCAGCAGCGCGGTGGTTCGGGCGTCGGAGGGAAGCGGGGCGGCGATCAGCGCGACTGAGGCGCCGGCGCGGGCGCAGAGCAGCGCGGCGAGCAGTCCTGCAGGACCGCCGCCGACCACGGCCACGTCCGCTGTCATGGCCTCATTCATGATGGGGCTCCCATGCCTTCGCGCGTCGCGCGGTTGCGACCTAGATGGCGCGGCGTCGACCGAAAGTCTCGCTCCGCCGCGGCGGCGCGCGAGAAATTTCGCGTCCGGTCCGCGGCCCCTCGACGGCGTTGTGATCGATTGAGGCGAACCTCTGCGCCTTGCGCTAGGTCATGGCGGGTGTATTTCGCTCGGCGACGGCGCGTCGGCGTCGCGCGATATCCAGGTAAGTCGAGAGCGAAGGCCGCTCGCGACGTCCGGCAAAGGCGAGGGCGCTGCAGTGAACGACCAGGGTAAGGTTTTGATCGTCACCGGCGGCGGCCGCGGCATCGGCGCGGCGGTGTCCCGACTGGCGGCGCGGGACGGCTGGGACGTCGCGGTGAACTACGCCCGCGACAAGGTCGCGGCGGAAAAGGTGGCGGACGAAGTGCGCGCGTTCGGCCGCAGGGCGACCGTCGTGCAGGGCGACGTCGCGATCGAAAGCGACGTGCGCAACCTGTTCGACATGGCGCAGTCGGCGCTCGGGCCCGCCAGGGGCGTCGTCAACAACGCCGGGATCACCGGCGCGCCGGCGGGGAAGCTCGCGGACGCCGCGGCGGACATGCTGAAGGACGTGGTCGCGCTCAACGTCACCGGCGCGCTGCTCGTGGCGCGGGAGGCGGCCCGGACGCTCTCCACCGCGCGCGGAGGGCAGGGCGGCTCCATCGTCAATCTGTCGTCGGCGGCGGCCAATCTGGGATCGCCGGGCGAGTTCGTCTGGTACGCCGCCACCAAGGGCGCGATCGACAGCCTGACGATCGGGCTGTCGCGGGAGCTCGCCGCCGAAGGGGTCCGCGTGAACGCCGTGTCGCCGGGGCTGATCGAGACCGAGATCCACGCCGCCGGCGGCCAGCCCGACCGCCTCCAGCGCCTCGCCTCGAGCATCCCGATCGGCCGGGCCGGAACGGCGGAGGAGACCGCCGAAGCGATCGTCTGGCTGCTGTCGGACGCGGCCTCCTACGTGACCGGCGCGAACATACGGGTCACCGGCGGCCGCTAAGGCGCGCTATACCTTTCAACCCACGACACCTGCCGGAGATTTCGACGTGCGCAATCCGACGGGCGGCCTCGCCGCCGTGATTCTCGCGCTGTGGGGCGCGAGCGTGATCCTCGCCGCGCCGGCCGCGGCCAGCGACGCGCGGGCGCTGGTCGAGAACCGAAGCCATCCGACCCAGTGCGCCGAATTTGACAACGTCTACTACACGATGACGGGCGCGGACGTGCGCCGCTTCGCCATCGAGGTCACGCCTCCGGTCTATCTCGCCAGCCTCGAGAAGGACGACACCGCGCCGAATTTCGACCACTGCGAGGCGATGAAGGACGACCCGAAGTTCAAGTTCCAACCGAAGACGCTGACGCTGTACGAGGACGCCGACACCAAGATTCTGGGGTTCACCCACGAGGTCAGCTGGCGCCCGCGCGGCGCGGAGGTCGTCATCGGCGGGGTGGACGAAAGCGACATCCACCTGATCCAGGCGTTGAAGAAGGTCGACGGCAAGTTCGTCGAATACCTCGTGTTCTACCCCTTCGACGGCTACTGGCGGGCCAAGCCGATCCCGCCCGTGAAGTTCCCGGAGGCGGCCTACGGCACTTCGTTCCTGCTCGGGCCGATCGAGGAGCAGCATCGGCCGATCGTCGACGTCTCGAAGCTCGAGATCGATCCCAAGACGCTGACCTTCCGCATGACCTTCGCTCGCGGCGGCGTGGGCGAACTCAAGGTCGCGAAGGCGGAGCGGGAGGGCGTGACGCTCGAGGTCAAGCTCGACGGGCTCCCCGCCGGCGACAAGCTCGCCCCCTTCGCCGGCATCCGCTCGATGTTCGTGACGTCCGACAACGCCGACACGGCGCGGGTGAACTGGCGGATGGAAGGCGGGCTGTTCATCGAACCGGTGATGGACTTCAAGAGCGCCAGCACCACCGAGGTGCGCTTCGACCGCGTCGAGCCCTCGAAGCACAACACCAGCGCCCCCGACGTCACGTTCAAAGGCTTTTCCGACGGGAAGTGACGACGCTCAGGCGAGCAGGCGCGCCAGCCAGTCGGGGACGCGTCGCGCTGCGCGCGGCGCGGTCGCCTGGTCGGCCCGGAACGCCGAAGCGGGCGGCTGGCCGAGGAAAAACTTCGGTTCGAACAGGTAGATCGCGTCGAGCCGGGCGGGGTCTTCGTTCGCGATCGTGATCCAGGCGTTGTGCCACAGGCCGACGCCGGGCGTACGCTCCGCAGCTTTCCGGCGCAGCGCAGCGAGATGCGGCGTGAGCGCGTCCTTCTCCGGCACGGCTTCATGGCCGGCTGAGGCGTTCACGATCTCGACGTGGTCGCCCGCCCAGCCCACGGAGAGCGTCGTCACGTCCCAGGGGGCCGCTGAAGCCGGCGGCCGGTAGCGCTCCAGGAGCTTCGTCATCGCGTGCGTGTCCGGATCGTGGGCGAGATCCGTCTCTGGCTCTCGCGCGGCCGTAAGATACCATTCGCGAAAAGCGTCCGGTTCGTCGGCTCGCGGCCGCTTCAGTCGACCTGCGCCGGAGGCGCCAAGCCGTGCGCCGAGCCAGGCTGCGAGTGCGCCGCGGAGATTCGGAGCCGTGTCGTCGTGGTTTGGCATAAGGTCGCTCGCCGCGCCGGCGTCGTCGAAGTCGGCGGTCGCAAGCCGGACCAGGAAGCTTGGCAGGTCCGGCGCCCAGGTTTCGGCCTCCCCCTCCGAGCCGACCAGCACGATCGGCGCCTGCTCCAGTGGCCGGTTGTCGCTCAGCCAGTAACCAGCGCGGGAGCCGTCCGGCAGCCTAAGAAACAGCGCAAATTCTCTGAAGAATCGCTCGCCGCCGAAGATCATATGGTCCGACCAGCCGGGCGAGAGGTCGAAGGCGCCGACCGAGCCCCAAGGATGCGTCGCGAGCCAGTCCGCGAAGGCGAGCAAAAGCGCTGGCGGCGTCGAGATCCGCTCCGGAAAGGCCTTGATGAGGTCGTCCTTGCGCGGGGAATAGTTCGTCATGCCGCCTTCCTCGTCTCGCCTTAGCCGTCGCGCCAGCCGTAGATCCAGTCCAGCCCGCGCAGCAGCGCGGAGGTCGGCGCAGCCGTCAGCGCCAGGTTGCGCGCGCGCGCCGCGAGGCCGCCCATGTGGTCGATCGCGACCTGGCGACGCGAGGCTTCGGGCAGACGCATGGCGCGCATGATCCGGGCGGTCTCGTAGGCGGCGAGCGGATCGGGTCCGCCCTCGTCGATCACGCGGGCGAGGGTCGCGGCGTCTTCGATCGCGAAGGCCGCCCCTTGGCCGAGCGAGGGCAGTGTGGCGTGGGCGGCGTCGCCGATCAGCGCCACGCGACCCCGGCGCAGGCGCGCGGCCGGCGCGCGGTCGAACAGCGGCCATTCGGTCCAGCGCGGGGCGGCCGCGACCAGGGCCCGGGCGGGCGCCGCCCAGCGGGCGACCCGCTCCCCCGGCGTCGTCGCGCCGAGCGCTCCGATCAGGACGACATTGGCCTCCCGGCCCGCCCGGACGGGATAGACCACCATGTGCGCGCTGGGCGCGAGCCAGACGCTGACGTGCGTAAGCGGGAAAGCCTTCGGCAGCGCTTCGGCGGCCAGCACGGCGCGATGCGCGATCAGGCCGGTCTCACGGGCGGCCTCGGGAAGCTTCACGGCCTGCCGCACAACCGAGCGGAGGCCGTCTGCGCCGACGACGAAGGAGCCGTCGATCGTCCTGCGCTCGCCTGCAGTCTCGATCTCAAGCACGGCGCCGCCGGCGACGTCCTCCGCTTTCACCGCTCGCGCGGCGAGCGTCAGGCCAATGGACGCACGCGCGCTTACGGCGTCGTGCAGCGCCGCCTGCAGATCCGCGCGATGGACCACGCGGTAGGGCGCGCCCCACCGCCGTTCGGCGGCGGCGCCGAGCGGGATCGTCTTAAGAGGCCGGCCGCTCGGCGCGTCCGAGATGACGACGCCCTCGGGCCGTACGGCCACGGCGTCGAGCGCGGGTCCGAGGCCCATTCCGTCGAGGATGCGGCTGGCGTTCGGCGCGAGCTGGACGCCGGCTCCGACTTCGTCGAGCGCGGAGGCGCGTTCGAAGATCTCGCTGGCGAGGCCGCGCTCCGCCAGCGCGAGCGCGAGCGTCAGTCCGCCAATGCCCGCGCCGGCGATCAGGACCGGGCGCGTCACCTCCGCGTCAGGCCGCCGCGGGCGCCTTCCACAGGCAGGCGGCGGGATCGGACTGGTCGGCGTGCAGGTCGGCGCGGAACTTGTAGAGCGTCGAGCAGTAGGGGCAGATGATCTCGTCGTCCGAGCCCATGTCCAGGAAGATGTGCGGGTGGTCGAACGGCGGCTTCGCGCCGATGCACTGGAACTCCTTCGCTCCAATATGGATGACGCTCACGCCGGCGTCGTTGGCGAAGTGCGGGGTTCCGTGGTCGGCCATGGGCGCGGGTCCTCGATCGTCGTGCAGCCTGAGCTTCGGATTAGGCGGTTTGCGCGGCGCGGACAAGCGGTCCCACGGCTTTCGTCTAACCCCGGCTGCGGTTAGGGTCGCGGCCCCTCGACGCCTCGCTCTCCCAACGCACGACCGGAGCCGCCATGCCGACCTTCTCCTCCGACGGGCTCGACCTCGCCTACCGCGACGAGGGCGAGGGCGATCCCATCCTACTGATCCACGGCTTCGCCTCGAACCTCGACGTGAACTGGGTCGGACCCGGCTGGTTCGACCTGCTGAAGGCCGACGGTCGCCGCGTCATCGCGATCGACAACCGGGGCCATGGCGCGAGCGAGAAGCTCTACGACCCGGCGTTCTACGGGTCAGACCTGATGGCCGAGGACGCGCTGCGGCTGCTCGACCACCTCGAGATCGATCGCGCGGACGTCATGGGCTACTCCATGGGCGCCCGCGTCACGTCGCTGATGGCGATCCGGAACCGAGAGCGCCTGCGGAGCGCGATCATCGGCGGCATGGGCGAGGGGCTTCTGCGCGGAGCTCCCTCGGCGGAGGAGATCGCCGAGGGGCTGGTCGCCGACAGCGTCGACGATATCGTGAACCCGACCGCCAAGATGTTCCGGCGTTTCGCGGAGGCGACCAAGGCGGATCGCCGCGCGCTCGCCGCCTGCATGCGGGCGCAGCGGTCGCTGGTCGATCCGGAGAAGCTCGGGACGATCACCACGCCGGTGCTGATCGCCGTCGGCACCGAGGACGACGTCGCGGGCGATCCGCATGCGCTCGCCAGGCTGATCCCCGGCGCCGAGGTGCTCGAAATCCCCCGCCGCGACCACAACAGGGCGGTCGGCGACAAGGTCTACAAGCAGGGTGTGGTCGACTTTCTGTCGAGGCGCCCCTGAGGCGCATGGGCGTCGCGCCCTTTCTTCAGCGCGCGCCGAGACCATGTGTGGTAGAGAACCGCCAGATATAAACGGCGGCCCCCCGGGAGTGTTACGCCATGGCCAAGCTCGCGCGCGCCGAGAGCCATAACCTGCTCACCCTCGATCCCGTCTGGGCGCGTGTGCGCTCCGAGGCCGAGGAGGCTTTGCGTCGGGAGCCGGAGCTTGCGAGCTTCCTGATCGCAACGGTGATCAATCAGGAGAAGCTGGAGCAGGCGATCGGCCACCGCATCGCCTCGCGGCTCGGCCATGAGGACCTCTCGTCCTCCATCATCTCCCAGACCTACGACGAGGCCGTGGCCGCCGATCCGACGATCGGCGCGGCGGTGCGCGCCGACCTCGCGGCGGTCGTCGAGCGCGATCCCGCCTGCACCCGGGCGCTTGAGCCGCTGCTGCACTTCAAGGGTTTCCACGCGATCCAGACGCATCGGCTCGCCCACTGGCTGTGGACGCAGGGGCGGCATGATTTCGCGCTCTATCTGCAGAGCCGCTCGTCGTCGGTCTTCCAGGTCGACATTCACCCGGCGACCCGCATCGGCCGGGGCCTGTTCTTCGACCACGCCACCGGCGTCGTGATCGGCGAGACGGCCGTCATCGAGGACAACGTCTCGATCCTGCACGGCGTGACGCTGGGCGGCACCGGCAAGAGCACCGAAGACCGCCACCCGAAGATCCGCCACGGCGTGCTGATCGGCGCCGGCGCAAAGATCCTCGGCAACATCGAGGTCGGCCATTGCTCGCGCGTGGCGGCGGGCTCCGTCGTGCTGCAGGACGTGCCAGCGAACACCACCGTCGCCGGCGTCCCCGCCCGCGTGGTCGGCGCGTCGCCCTGCAAGGAGCCGTCGCGGACCATGGACCACATCTTCTACGACGCCGGTCTCTGACGTCGTCGGCGCTCGCGCCGCCTTGCCTCCCGCCGCCGCCCGTGGCAAGGCGTGCGGCCTCTCGCGCCGGTCGTCCGCGTCGGCGCGTCAAGCCAGTCCACTCTGGGAGGTGACGTTGGAAAAGCGCGAAATCGAGCGCGTGCAGAGCTACATGCGCCGCCTGTTCCAGAACCAGACGGTCCGGGTCGTGGCGCGTCCACGCAAGGACGACAGCGCCGAGGTCTATCTCGGCGAGGAGTTTATCGGCGTCGTGTTCCGCGACGACGAGGACGGCGACCTGTCCTACAATTTCCAGATGGCGATCCTGGAGACCGACCTCGAGTGAGGTCCGCCGGGCCGCGTCCCAATCAGGGACGGCCCGGATGTTGCTGGCGTCATGCTTCGGACGGCGGCGGCCGCCGTCGTCGGGAGAGGCCCATGTCGCCCTTCGTCGCCAGCCTGTTCACGCTCTGCCTCGGCTTCGCCCTGTCGGCGCTCGCGGCCTCCGCCTTCGAGGCGGCGACCGCGCGTCGGGCGAGCTTCCGGCTGCTGCGTTCGCCGGACTCGACGGCCGTGGTCGCGGTGCCGCTTGTGACGATCGCCGCGCCGTACATGATGGCCCGTAACCTGATCGCCCTCCGCGCCCGCCGACGGTCTGCGATCGGGATCGCCGTCGGCACGGTGCTGGCCGGCCTGTGGAGCCTTGCGCTGGGCTCGGCCGCGCTCTCGGGGGCGGCGGCGCTGGGCATGTGACGTTTGGAAAGAGGGAGCCGGTCATGGCCCTGTACGAACTCGACGGCGACCGCCCTCAGACGCCCGCCAATGGCCGGTACTGGGTGGCGGAGACGGCCGTGCTCGTGGGCAAGATCGTGCTCGAGGAGGACGCCAACGTCTGGTTCGGCACCGTGATGCGGGGCGACAACGAGACGATCACCGTGGGCGCGCGCTCCAACGTCCAGGACGGCTGCATCCTGCACACCGACCCTGGGTTTCCGCTCGACATCGGACCCGACTGCACGGTCGGACACGGCGCGATCCTGCACGGCTGCACCATCGGGGCCGGAAGCCTGATCGGCATGGGCGCGACGGTGCTGAACGGCGCAAAGATCGGAAAGTCCTGCCTCGTCGGCGCCAACGCGCTCGTGACCGAGGGTAAGGAGTTTCCGGATTTCTCCATGATCGTCGGCTCGCCGGCCAAGGTCGTGAAGACGCTCGGGCCGGAGTGGGAGATCCGGCTGCTCGGCACCTCAGGACGCTACGTCGCGAACGCCCGCCGCTTCGCCAAGGGCATGAAGCGAGTGGATTGAGCGGGCGCAGTCGCTCCGGCTGAAGCCCAGCGAAAATGCCGGAGCCTATAAGCCGGCGGCTGACGATCATCTGTGAGGTGCGTCGCGCCTTGTTGGCGGCGGGCTTATAGGCTCCGGGACTTCGCCCGGAGCAACGGCGGCGTCGTCAGGCTACCCCCGTCGCTCCCGAGGCCTCTTGCAGCATCTCAAGCGCCTCGATCACCGAGCGGCGGCGGATCTCGGCGCGGCCGAGGTCCCCGAAGCGCCGCTCGCGGTGCAGGGTCTGACGGCCGAGGCGGGCCGCCGCGAAATGCACCAGTCCGACGGGCTTGTCCTCCGACCCGCCGCCGGGACCGGCGACGCCGGTGATCGCGACCGTCAGCCCGACGCCGGCGGCCGCGAGCGCGCCTTCAGCCATCGCGACGGCGACCTCTTCGCTGACCGCGCCTTTGGCCTCGATCAACTCGGCCGGCACGCCGACCAGAGCGGTCTTGGCGGCGTTGGAGTAGGTGACGAAACCCCGGTCGACGACGTCGGACGAGCCCGGCACTTCGGTCAACGCCCCGGCGACAAGCCCGCCGGTGCAGGATTCGACGGTCGCGATCGTCAGCCCCGCGCCGCGGGCGAGGCGGAGCGTCTCTTCGGCGAGCTCATAGACCGTCGCGCTCATGCCAGATCATCCTTGAAGGGGAGGCGGATCGTGGCGGAGGCCATGGCTGCGAGGCCTTCGCGCCGCCCGGCGAAGCCGAGCCGCTCGGTCGTGGTCGCCTTGACGCCCACGCGGCCCACGGCGACGCCTGCGATCTCCGCGATCCGCGCCCGCATGGCCTCCCGGTGCGGCCCGACCTTGGGCGCTTCGCCGACCACCGTGACGTCGAGGTGGGCGACGACGCCGCCGGCCGCGCGGACGCGCGCCACGGCGTCCTCCAAGAACTGCGCGGAGTCGGCGCCCTTCCAGGTCGGGTCCGATGGCGGGAAGTGCGCGCCGATGTCGCCGTCGCCCAACGCGCCAAGCACCGCGTCTGTGAGCGCGTGCAGCACGACGTCGGCGTCGGAATGGCCGGACAGGCCGAAACCGTGCGGGACCTTCACGCCGCCGATGGTCACGTGGTCGCCCTCCGCGAAGGCGTGGACGTCGAAGCCGGTCCCCGTGCGGACGTCGCCGCGAGCCAGGAACTCGGCGCCGGCGCGCCGGAGCAGATCGTCGTCGAATTGCTCTGCGGTCGTGAGCTTCACGTTGCGCGCCTCTCCTTCGAACACGACGACCCTATGCCCCGCCCAGGCGTACAGCGCGCCGTCGTCGGTGAAATCTTCGCGACCTTCCGCCGCCGCCCGGGCGTGGGCCGCGAGAAGGGACCCGTGGCGAAACGCCTGCGGGGTCTGCAGCGCGCGTGCGCCCGCGCGGTCGATCGTGGCGCCCCGCTCGCCGTCGGCGGCGACCGCGCAGACGGTGTCGATCACCGCGACGCCCGGAACGGCCCCGCCATGGGCGTAAGCCGCGGCGATCGCGCGCGACACCAGCGCGGAGCTCGCGAAGGGACGGGCGGCGTCATGGACAAGGACGACGTCGACGCCGTGGTCGAGCGCCTGCAGTCCGGCGTGGACCGAGGCCTGGCGCGTCGCGCCGCCGAGCACGGGCGCGCCCAGCTTGGGATGGCCGAACCACGGCGCCATCGCCTCATGGTAATGGTCGTCATGGCCGGGCCCAATGATCACCCTCAGTTCCGCCACGTCCGGATGGTCAAGGAACAGGCGCGCGGCGACCGCGAGCATCGGCTCTCCGCCAAGCAGACGGTACTGCTTCGGCGCGCCCGCGCCGGCGCGAAGCCCGCCGCCCGCGGCGCAGATCAGGGCGACCGTTCGGCCGCTTGAATCTGTGGACAATGCCATCGCGTTTCGTCCGCTGCCGGCGCGACGGGCGCCGAATTCCCCGCCGTCTTCTAACGAGGTGCGGCCGCCCTGTCGCGCAGCGACGAAAACAGACGCTTTGCGGCGTTGTGTCCGATCGAAATCTGTCTAATATGTGTGCACACAAGCCGCCGGCCAATTTTATGAGCAGCATCGCCCCCGTGCCTCTCGCCCAAAATTTTGTCGTTGGACGCGTTTCCCCCGACAATCCGGTGCTTCTCGCGCCGATGTCCGGCGTGACGGATCTCGCCTTTCGCCGAATCGCCGCGCGTCTCGGCGCAGGGCTCGTGGTGTCGGAGATGGTCGCCTCCCGGGAGCTGGCGACGGCTGACGACGAGGCGCGGCTGCGCGCCGAGGGCGAGGGCTTGGGCGTGCATGTGGTCCAACTGGCCGGCCGCGATCCCGCGTGGATGGCTGAGGCGGCCCGCGTCGCCGTGGGGGCCGGCGCCGCGATCGTCGACATCAACATGGGCTGTCCGGCGAAGAAGGTCGTGGGCGGCCATGGCGGCTCGGCGCTGCTGAAGGATCTCGACCTCGCGACCCGCCTGATCGCCGCCACGGTTGCCGCCGTCGACGCGCCCGTCACGGTGAAGATGCGGCTGGGCTGGGACGCCGAGTCGATCGTCGCGCCCGACCTCGCCGCGCGCGCGGAGGCGGAGGGCGCCGCGATGGTGACGATACACGGCCGGACGCGCGCGCAGTTCTACGAGGGCCAGGCCGACTGGGGCGCGATCCGCGCCATCGTCGAGCGGGTCTCCATTCCCGTGGTCGCGAACGGCGACCTCGTCGCGGTCGAGGATGCGCCCGCGATGCTGCAGGCCTCCGGCGCGGACGCCGTGATGATCGGCCGCGGGGCGCAGGGGCGGGCTTGGTTCCCCGGCATGGTCGCCGCCCATCTCGCCGGCCGCGAAATGGAGACGCCCGACCTCGACGCGCAGCGCGATCTCGCGCTCGAGCACTACGAAGGCCTGCTCGCGCTCTACGGCCGCGACGTCGGCGTCCGGCACGCCCGCAAGCATCTCGGCTGGTATCTGGACGCCGCGGCGGCCAGCGCCGGGACGCCCGTTCCGGCTGCTCTGAAGGCCGCCGCGCAGAGCGCTCCCACAGCGGAGGAGGCGCGGTCCGCCTTCGTCGCCGCCTACGACGAACTCGGCTGGAGGGCCGCGGCATGAGCCTCGCGCCGAGCGATCGCCCCCGCACCGGCGCCGGCGCGCCGGAAGCGGTGCTGAACGCGCTGCCCCATCCCGTGCTTTGCGTCGCGGACGCCGGCCGGATCGTCGACGTCAACGTCGCCGCCGAAGCCTTCTTCGAGGCGAGCGCCAACGTGCTCCGCCGGCATGACATCCGCGAGTTCGTGCCGTTCGGCTCTCCGCTGATCTCGCTGATCGAGCAGGCCCGCGACCGCGGCGCTCCGGTCAACGAGTACCGGGTGGACCTGGGCACGCCGCGCAACGGCGGGGAGCGCATCGTCGACATCCACGTCGCGCCCCTGCACGAGCGTCCGGACGTCCTCGTGGTCGTGCTGCAGGAGCGGACGATCGCGGACAAGATGGACCGCCAGCTTACGCACCGCGGGGCGGCGCGCTCGGTGACGGCGCTCGCCGCGATGCTCGCGCACGAGATCAAGAACCCGCTCTCCGGCATCCGCGGCGCGGCGCAGCTTCTGGAGCAGTCCGCGAGCGACGAGGACCGGGTCCTCACTCGCCTGATCTGCGACGAGGCCGACCGCATCGTGAAGCTGGTCGACCGCATGGAGGTGTTCTCCGACGAGCGGCCGATCGAGAGCGAGGCGGTGAACATCCACGCCGTGCTCGAGCACGTGAAGCGCATCGCCGTCTCCGGCTTCGCCCGCGGCCTGAGGATCGTCGAGGACTACGATCCCTCGCTCCCGCCGGTGCTCGCGAACCGCGACCAACTCGTTCAGGTGTTTCTGAACCTGGTGAAGAACGCCGCGGAAGCCATTGGCGACGCTCAGGATGGCGAAATCCATCTCACGACCGCTTTCCGGCCGGGCGTGCGGCTGTCCGTGCCGGGATCGAGCACCCGCGTGAGCCTGCCGCTGCAGTTCACCGTGCGCGACAACGGCCCCGGCGTGCCCGAGGATCTGCTGCCGCACCTGTTCGACCCGTTCGTGACCACCAAGCCGACCGGCTCCGGCCTTGGCCTTGCGCTGGTCGCCAAGATCGTCGGCAACCACGGCGGCATCATCGAATGCGAATCCCAGCCGCGGCGGACGACCTTCCGCGTGCTGATGCCCATGTTCACGAGCGGCGACAGCCGCCGCCAGCGGAGCTGATCGCCCCATGCCGCAAGGCAGCATTCTCGTCGCGGACGACGACGCCGCGATCCGCACCGTCCTCAATCAGGCGCTGAGCCGCGCCGGCTACGAGGTCCGCTCCACAGGCAACGCCGCGACGCTGTGGCGCTGGGTCTCCCAGGGCGACGGCGACCTCGTGATCACCGACGTGGTCATGCCGGACGAAAACGCCTTCGACATGCTGCCCCGCATCAAGAAGGCGCGGCCGGAGCTGCCGGTCGTCGTGATGAGCGCGCAGAACACCTTCATGACGGCGATCCGCGCCTCGGAGAAGGGCGCCTACGAGTATCTGCCGAAGCCCTTCGACCTGAAGGAGCTGATCGCGATCGTCGGCCGCGCGCTGACCGAGCCCAAGGGCAAGGACCTGCGCCGCAGCGACGACGCCGAGGTCGACGAGATCCCGCTCGTCGGCCGCTCGCCCGCGATGCAGGACATCTACCGCGTGCTCGCGCGGCTGATGCAGACCGACCTTACCGTGATGATCTCGGGCGAGAGCGGCACCGGCAAGGAGCTCGTCGCCCGCGCCCTGCACGACTACGGCAAGCGCCGCGCCGGCCCCTTCGTCGCGATCAACATGGCGGCGATCCCGCGCGACTTGATCGAGGCCGAGCTGTTCGGGCACGAGAAGGGCGCTTTCACCGGGGCGCAGGCGCGCTCGTCCGGCCGGTTCGAGCAGGCCGAGGGCGGCACGCTGTTCCTGGACGAGATCGGCGACATGCCGATGGAGGCGCAGACGCGGCTGCTGCGCGTGCTGCAGCAGGGCGAGTACACCACCGTCGGCGGCCGCACCGCGATCAAGACCGACGTGCGCATCGTCGCGGCCACCAACAAGGACCTGCGCCTGCTCATCCAGCAGGGCCTGTTCCGCGAGGACCTGTTCTTCCGCCTGAACGTGGTGCCTATCCGGCTGCCGCCGCTGCGCGAACGCGCGGAGGACGTGCCCGACCTGACGCGCCACTTCTTCACGCTGGCGGCGCGCGAGGGCTTGCCGCCGAAGCAGATCGACGCCGCGGCGATCGACCGGCTGAAGCGCTACCGCTGGCCGGGCAACATTCGCGAGCTCGAGAACCTGATCCGGCGCCTCGCCGCGCTCTATCCGCAGGAGATCATCGGCGCGGCCATCATCGACGCCGAGCTGTCGCAACCGCCGGCCGCGACCATCGGCGACGAGGCTGGCGGCGCCGAGACGCTGATCAACTCGGTGGAGCGCCACCTCAACGCCTACTTCGCCGAGTTTGGCGAGAACCTGCCGCCGCCGGGCCTCTACCACCGTGTGCTGCGGGAGGTGGAGTATCCGCTAATCTCGGCCGCGCTCGCGGCCACCCGCGGCAACCAGATCAAGGCGGCGGAGCTGCTCGGCGTGAACCGCAACACGCTGCGCAAGAAGATCCGCGACCTCGACGTTCAGGTGGTGCGGCTCTCGCGGTAACGCTCTGATCATCCGAAGATTTCCGCGTCATGCCCCGGTTTTTCCGGGGCATCCAGACGGGCCCGAGCTTCCGCTTGACGTCTGGCCTGTCCGGCGGCCGCACGGTTACGGAAGGACTTCCAGCAACCGGTCGACGATGGGGGCCACCCCGAAGCGGATCGGATCGCTCGCGGGCAGGCCGTGCTCCGCCGTGGCCGCATCGAGCGTTGCGCGGGCCTCTGCGTCGGGCAGGGCCGCGGTGTTGATCGAGATTCCGACGCACCGAATCTCCGGATTGGTGAGCCGCCCCGCGGCGACCGTCGCCTCGATCACCTGACCGATGGTCGGCAGGGGATGCGCCACGTTCCGCATCGTCTTGCGCGTCGGCTCGTGACAGACCACGAAGGCGTCGGGCTGCGCGCCGTGCAGCAGGCCGAGCGTGACGCCGGCGAAGGAGGGGTGGAACAACGAGCCTTGGCCTTCCACCACGTCCCAATGCGCCGGATCGTTTGCAGGAGTCA
This sequence comes from Methylopila sp. Yamaguchi, assembly GCF_002897035.1. Taxonomy (GTDB): domain Bacteria; phylum Pseudomonadota; class Alphaproteobacteria; order Rhizobiales; family Methylopilaceae; genus Methylopila. Next base: position 36,256 of record NZ_BAUX01000002.1, on the reverse strand, counting down.
GCCACTCCGCCGCGCCGGAGATGAAGTCGGCGATCACGGCGTCCACTGCGACGCCGCGGCCGGCGATTAGGACTCCGGTCTGGCCGGTGGCGCGGAACTCAGCGTCGAGCCCGCGGGCCCGCATCTCGGCTTCGAGCGCCAGCGCGGCGTACTTCTTTCCCACCGAGCAGTCGGTTCCGACCGTCAGCAGCCGCCGGCCGGGCCGCTTGGTCCCCTTGCCGGTTGCGAAGCGTTCCGAGGCGTGGCGCAGGTCATGCAGCGCGCGGCCGGCGCGCTCGGCGGCCTCCGCAATGCGGGGGGTGTCCTTCAGGCGCCCATGCAGGCCGCTCGCGACGTCGAGGCCCGCCTCCAGGGCGGCCACGATTTCGTCGATCCAGTGGTCGGGGAGCACCCCGCCGGCGTTCACCACGCCGATGACGATGGTCTTGGCGCCCGCGGCCACGGCGGCCGGAACATCCATATCGGGGAGGCCCACGTTCGCGCCGCAACCTTGGAGACGCATCTGGCCCACGCACCAGTCCCGCCGCCAGTCCACCACCCCAGCTGCGGTCTTCGCCGCCAGCGCGTCCGGGGCGTCGCCCAGAAACAACAGGTAGGGCTTTGCAATCTCCACAACGCGCTCCGCCTCTCGACGCCGCCTCGACATGCGGCTGATAGGCTGACTATTAAGGCTAGGGTCTTGTCGAGCAAGCGGTCGAGTCTCTAGGAGCCAACGGCGAGCGCACGTGCAGGTTGAAGCCAAGACCGGCGATCTGAAGATCGAAACCTTCGACGAAGGGCTCGTGTTGACCCCGCTCGGCGCATGGACGGCCGAAGGCGTGGACGCCGCGGCGCGCCACGCCGAGACGGTTGACCTGTCGGGCGCCCAAGGCAAGACGCTCGCCTTCGATCTGGGAGAGCTGGATCGCCTCGACACCGTCGGCGTCCTGGTGCTGCACCAGCTCGAGGATCGCGCCGCCGAGATCGGCGCTAAAGTCGAGATCCACAACGCCAAGCCGCCGCACAAGCGCCTGCTCGACGCGCTGAGCGATCGCGGTCGCGGCGAGCCGCCTGCAACCCGCCACGAGTTCGGCCCGCTGACCTTGCTCGCCGACGTCGGGGAAGGCGTGCTGGAGATCGGCAAGGACGCCGTGCGCGCCACCTCCTTCCTCGGGGCCGTGGTGGCGGCGACCGGCAAGCTGCTGCTCGCCCCCTGGCGGTTCCGCTACACCTCGACCGTGGTGCATCTGGAGCGCGTCGGGCTGCGCGCCGTGCCGATCATCGCGCTCATCTCTTTCCTCGTCGGCGCGATCGTCTCGCAGCAGTCGATCTTCCAGCTCAAGAACTTCGGAGCGACGCTGTTCGTCGTCGACCTTCTCGGCATTCTCGTCCTGCGCGAACTCGGGGTGCTGCTCACCGCGATCATGGTCGCCGGCCGCTCGGGTTCGGCCTTCACCGCCGAGATCGGGTCCATGAAGATGCGCGAGGAGATCGACGCGCTGAAGACCATGGGCCTCGATCCGATCGAAATCCTCGCCATGCCGCGGCTCGTGGCGCTCGTGATCGCTCTGCCCTTGCTCGCGTTCATCGCCTCCATGTCGGCGCTGCTCGGCGGCGGCCTGGTGGCCTGGCTCTACGGCGACGTGACGCCGGTCACCTTCCTGCAGCGGCTCAAGGACGCGATCTCCCTCCAGACGTTCTTCGTCGGGCTGGTGAAGGCGCCTTTCATGGCCGTCGTGATCGGCCTCATCGCCTGCACGGAGGGCATGAAGGTCGAAGGCTCCGCCGAATCGCTCGGCGCACGCACCACCTCCTCGGTGGTGAAGTCGATCTTCATCGTGATCGTGCTCGACGGCGTGTTCGCCATGTTCTTCGCGGCGATGGGCATCTGACCATGGTCGAAGGAAACGGCGCCGCTCCCGACAACGTCATCAGCGTGCGCGGCCTCGTCGTGGGCTTCGGCGAGCGCAACGTCATCGACGGCTTCGACCTCGACGTCCGCCGGGGCGAGATTCTCGGCGTCGTCGGACCGTCCGGCGCCGGCAAATCCGTGACGCTGCGCGCGGTGATCGGGCTGCTGCCGAAGAAGGCGGGGACCGTCGAGGTCTTGGGCGTCGACCTCGATCAGGCGACGGCCAAGGAGCGGCTCGCGGTGGAGCGGCGCTGGGGCGTCCTGTTCCAGCAGGGCGCGCTGTTCTCCTCGCAGACCGTGCTGCAGAACATCCAGATGCCGCTGCGCGAGCACACGTCGCTGTCGCCGAAGCTGCTCGACGAGATCGCGCGGCTCAAGATCGACCTCGTCGGCCTTAAGCCCGAGGCCGCGGACCGGTTCCCCGCGGAGCTCTCTGGCGGCATGATCAAGCGCGCGGCGCTTGCGCGGGCGCTCGCGCTCGATCCGGACATCGTGTTCCTCGACGAGCCGACCGCAGGCCTCGATCCGATCGGCGCAGCCGATTTCGACAAGCTCATCATGACGTTGCGCGACGCCCTCGGGCTGACCGTCTACATGGTGACGCACGACCTCGACAGCCTGACCACGGCTTGCGACCGAATCGCCGCCCTGAAGGGCGGCAAGACGCTGGCGGTCGGGCCGATGTCCGAGATGGTCAAGAACGACGATCCTTGGATGCAGCAGTATTTCCGTGGCGAGCGGGCCCGCGCGGCCGGCATCGGCGCGACGGCCGCCTGACGGGGCCAAGGAGCAGACCGGATGGAAACCCGCGCCAATCACGCCCTCGTCGGGGGCTTTACGCTCCTCGTCGTGGCGACCGCCTTCGCTTTCGTCTGGTGGTTCACCTCCGCCGGCCAGCAGCGCGAGCGCGCGATCTACCGCGTGCAGTTCCAGGGCGCCGTGTCCGGGCTGACGCCAGGCTCCGGCGTTCTGTTCAACGGCATCCGCGTCGGCGACGTGACCAATCTCAACTTCGATCCGCTCGACCCCGCCAAGGTCGTCGCGCGGATCGAGGTGTTCACGAACACGCCCGTGCGCTCGGACACCAAAGCGCGGCTCGAGATCACCGGCCTCACCGGCGGCTCCGTCATCCAGCTCGCCGGCGGCTCCTCGACCGCGGCGCCGCTGCCGAAGGTGACCACGGAGTCGGGCGACCCCAACAACGCGCCCGTGCTGGTGGCCGAGCCCTCCGCGTTCCAGGACATCCTCGAAGGCGCGCGCAGTGTGCTGGAGAAGGCGCAGCTGACCTTCAACGACGTCCAGGGGCTGGTGGCGAACAGCCGCGGCTCGGTGGAGCGCTCGTTGCTCAACGTCGAGCAGTTCACCGCCGCGCTCGCCGCGAACTCCGACGACCTCAAGAGCTTCATGCAGAACACCGGCATCGCCGCGCGCCAGATCGGCACGCTCGCGGACAACCTCGTGCCGCTCGTGACCGACGTGCAGAACCTCGTCCGGGCGGTGGACGTGGCGAAGGTGGACAAGACGATGTCCAACGTCGTCGCCTTCTCGGAGTCGCTGAAGAACGGCGCGCCCCAGATCGAGACCGCCCTGAAGGACGTCGCGGCGCTCGCCACCCAGCTGAGGGCCTCCGGCGGCCGGGTCGACTCCGTGCTGGCCGGCGTCGAGGAGATCGTGCGCGGCGTCGACCCGCAGAAGGTCTCGGGGGCGGTCGATCGCTTCGCCGCGCTGCTGAACGCGGTCGATCCGCAGAAGGTCTCGAACGCGGTCACCTCGGTGGAAAGCGCCGCTCGCAACGCGGACCGCGCCATCGCCGCGATCGATCCGGCCAAGATCAACCGCGCGGTCGACGGCTTCACCAGCCTGGCGACGTCGATCGACGGGCCCACGATCAGCCGCACGATCGCGAACGTCGACCGGGTGATCTCGGCCGTCGACAGCGAGAAGGTGCGCTCCACCATCGACAACGTGAACAGCTTCGCGGCGGCGCTCGGCCGCAGCAGCAACGACGTCGACCAGATCGTCGCCGACGCGCGGCAGATCTCGGGGCGGCTGACGGGCACTGCCGACAAGCTGGACGCCGTCATCACCGACGCGCAGCGCGTGATCGGCAGCGATCAGACGCAAGGCGCGATCGCCGATTTCCAGAAGACCAGCCAAGCGATCCGCGAACTTGCGCAGCGCCTCGACGGGCGCACAGCGGACATCACCGCGAGCGTCAACAAGCTTTCGACCTCGGGCGTCCGCGATCTTCAGGGCTTCACGGCCGACGGCCGCCGCACGCTGAACGAACTCGACCGCGTCCTGCGCGGCCTTCAGAGCAACCCGCGTCAGTTCCTGTTCGGCGACTCAGGCGGCGTGCGCGAGTACAACCGCCGATGACGACCCCCGCCGCCGCATCGCCCCGTATCCCGACGAGCTCGGAGAGAGCCGTGACCGAACCGCGTACCCCTTCAATCCGCGCCAAGACCCAGGCGTTCAGAGCCAAGACCTTCGGCGTCATGGCCGTGCTGCTCGCAGGCGTCACGCTCGCGGGCTGCTCCAGCCTGCTCGCCGGCAAGCCCCCGGCGACGTATGACCTCACGGCGCCGACCGACATGCCGCGCGGCGGTTCGCAGCAGGGCAACCTCGTCGTCGGCGAGCCCGTCGCGGTCGCCGTGATCGACGGGCAGCGCATCGTCGTGAAGCCGGACGTGGGGCAGGTGACCTACCTCCCGGATTCGCAGTGGTCGGACCGTCTCCCGAAGCTCGTTCAGGCCAAGATCATCGAGGCCTATGAGAACGCCAACCGGCTGAAGAGCGTGGGGCGCCCCGGCGACCGCCTCGCGATCGACTACCAGCTCGTCACCGAGCTCCGCGCCTTCGAAATCCGGGCGGGGCAGGGCCAGGCCGTGGTGGAGCTGACCGCGAAGATCGTCAGCGACAAGACCGGCAAGATCGTCGCCGGCGAAGTGTTCCAGGCCCGCCGGCCGCTGCCCGGCGCGGTCGACGGCCCGACCGCGACACGCGCCCTCAACGCCGCGCTTGCGGACGTGCTGCGCGGCCTCGTCGTCTGGACCGGCCAGCGCCTCTGATCCCTCACGCAGGCGTCATCCGGAAGCCGCTCGACCCGCCATCGGCCCGCGCCACCTCCCTGTGCCGAACACATGGAGACTGCGGCGATGAAAGCGACGATCGTGCGAGGACTGACGCTGGCCGGCCTGATGGCGACGCCGGCGCTCGCCCATCATGGGTGGTCGAGTTACGACTCGACCAAGCTGGTGACGCTGCAAGGACCCGTTCTCGAGTCCCGTTTCGGCAATCCCCACGGCTCCGTGACCATCGAGCATGAGGGCAAGCGCTGGGAGGCGGTGCTCGCCCCTCCCTCGCGCATGACGGCGCGCGGCCTGACCGAGGCCGACATCGCGGTCGGCGCGACCGTGAAGCTCGAGGGCTACGTCAGCACCCGGGTCGCGACCGAACTCCGGGCGGAGCGCATCATCGTGGGATCCAAGACCGTCGAACTGCGCTGACGGGATGGACGTGGACCCCGTCGGCGCCGCGCCGGGCTGGGCCGCCGCGATCGAGGCTTCCGCGCTGGGGGCGTTCATGCGGGGCGCATCCGCGGCCTATCCTCTTGCGAACCTAGGCCATCTGCTCGGGCTGGTGCTGCTCGTCGGATCGGTGCTGTTGCTCGATCTCCGCCTGCTCGGCGCCGGCCGCCGGCTCGCCGCCGAAGCCGTGTCTCAGGCCGTGACGCCGACGATGCTTGCCGGCGGCGCGCTGCTCGTCGTGACCGGCGGCCTGCTGTTCGCCGCCGACGCCCGGTCGTTGGTCGTCAACGCGGCTTTTCTCTGGAAGCTCGGGCTCGTGGGGGCCGCTTGCGCCAACGCCGTTCTGTTTCGCGCGTTGTGGAGCCGCGCGCTGGGCGATTGGGACGCGGCGGCGCCGCGCGCCGCCCGGGTTCAGGTCGCCGTGTCGCTCGGGCTGTGGCTGACCGTCGCCGCGCTCGGCCGGCTGATCGCTTACGTCTGACGGGATCGCGCAATCCCGAACTCCTGCCCATGAAAAAGCCCCGGCGCGCGCGTGCGGCCGGGGCTTTTCCGTCGCAACGCCGCCTTCAGCTCGGATCGAACTTCCCGGCCGCGTGGGCGAGCATCGTGTAGACCTTGCCCGTCTCGGAGGTGAGGTAGGTGTTGGTCAGCATGTTGTCGCGATCGTCCTCCCCGACCTCTTCGAGCAGCCGCTCGAACTCCGAGATGTAGCGCTCGACCGTCGCCCGGAACTCGGGCTCCGCGCCGTATTTGCGCCGGATCTCTTCGAAGGTCTGCTGCCCTTGCAGCGTGTAGAGCCGGCGCGTGAAGACGTTGCGCTCGCCGCGGCGGTACCGGTCCCAGAGGTCCGTCACGGCCTGATGGTCGATCATGCGGGCGATGTCGACCGAGAGGCTGTCGAGCGACTCGATCGCGTGCAGCGGCGAGCGCTGCTGCGGAGCCGCCGGCGCGGGCTTGCGAGGCGCCGCCGCCGGAGGAGCGCCCGCCGGGGCGTCGTCGCGCGAGGCGCGGGCGAGCAGGCCGGAGATCCAGCTGCCGTTGTCCTCCGCCGACGCGTCGGCGCGGGCGTTCGTCGGCGTCGCGGGTTTCGGCGCCGCAGGCCGCGGGGCCGAAGCGGCGGGGGCGGCCGCGCGAACCGGCGCGGCCGGTCGGGCCGGGACCGGAGCCGGCTTCGCCGCAGCCGCGCGGGCCTGTGAGGGCTCGGCCACGTCGAACGAGGCGCCCTGGCGCGCGGCGATCTCGCCGAGCGCGGTCAAAGCCCGGATCTGCTCCGCCATCACGCGGCGCAGCTCGGCCGCGTTCTCCTCCGCCTCCTTGGGCATCTCCAGCACGCCGCGGCGCAGCTGCTCGCGGGTCGTGTCGAGTTCGGCTTGGATAGAGGCGGTCATGCCGCGCAGCTCGCGGGTGATCTCCGCGAAGCGCCCGGTCGCCGCGCCGAGTGTCTTGGCGATGTCGCGCGCCGCCTCCTCGTTGGCGGCCTTGAGCGCCGTCGCGGTCTTCTCGCGCTCGGCCTCGGTGGTCTGACGCACCTTTTCGAACTCCCCGGCGATCTGCTGGGCGGCGGCGCCGACCTGCTGCGCGAGGGTCTCGGCCACCTTCTGCGCCCGCTGCTCCGACTTCGACAGCGCGCCGTCGATCGAGACGGTGAAGCCGTCGATCACGCCGCCGAGCTCGTCCGCCTTGGCGACAAGAGCCCCGGACAGCGTCTCGAGCGCCGAGCGGCGCTCCTCGAGCGCGCCGGCGAGGCGGCCTTGCGCGCCGTCGAGCGTCGTGGTGACGGCCGCGATCGCCTGCGTCTGGTCGTCGAGCTTCTTCGACACCTCGGTGACGCGCTGGAGCACGCCCGCGGAGACGTCGCGGAGCGAGGTGACCTGGGCGCCGACCTTCTCGCCGGTGCGGGTCGTCGTCTCCGCGATGTCGGCCATGATCTCCTCGAAGGCCGTGACGCGGCCCGAAAGCTCGCTCTCGACCGCTCCGAGCTTCTGCCCGGCGCTGTCGAGCAGGGTCTGCAGGCCGGCGTTCGAGTCCGCGAGCTTGGTGAGAACGTCCGCCATCTCGCCGGTGAGGGCGGTCTGGGTGCGGGAGAGGTCGGCGACGGCGCGCTTGCTCTCGCGGGCGACCGTGGTCGCAAGCGTCGACGTCGCCTCGACGACGGCCTCCTGGAGCTTGCGGCTCGAACCGTCGAGGTGCTCGACCGCCTTGGAGGTTTCGAGGCCCATGGTCTCCGAGAGACGATGCGAGACCACTCGCAGGCGGTCTGCGACCGAGTTCAGGCTTTCCACCGTCTCCGCGCCGCGGGTCTCGAAGGTGCGCACGAGGTCGCCGTTCAGCGCCTCCAGCGTTTCCTTCAGCGTGGCGCCGCGCGAGGCCAGCCCGTCGATCAGGGTCGCCGAACGGCTCTGGATCTCGGTCGAGACCGCATCGCCGGCGGCCGCGATCTCGCGGGTCACCGCGGCGCTCTGAGCGCCGAAGCGCTCGACGAGGCCGTAGCCCTGCCGCTCAAGCGTCACCGTCAGCTCGCCGATCCGGGCGACGAGCGCTTCCGTGACCTCGCCGGAGAGGCGCGACATGTCGCCCTCGGCGCGTTCGGTCGCCTCGGCGATCGCGCGCGCCAGCGCGTCGGTCTTGAGCGCGAGCTCGGAGGTGAGCGCGTCGCCGCGGGCGCCGAGATTGGCGCTGACGGTCTCGAGCCCAGTGGAGACGACAGTCTCGAAGCGGCCGATGCGGCCTTCGAGCTCCGACGCCACTTCGAGCGCCCGTGCGCCCAGCGTCGCGCCGACCGTTTCGGCTTTGCCGTCGAAGGAGGCGATCAGCTCGTCGGTGCGCGCGCTGAGCGTCGCGGCGAACTCGGCCGCGCGGTCGGCGAGCGCCGCCGCCACTCCGGTCGAGCCGTCGCCAAGCGTCCGCGCAAGCTCGAGCGTGCGGGCGGCCAGCGTCTCGTTCAGCGCGCGGGTGCGCGCCTCGAGGCCGTCGTCGATCCGGCTGATGCGGCTCTCGAGCGACAGCGCGAGGTCGCCGATGCGGCTCCCCAGCTGCTCGTCGAAGGCGCCGAAGCGCTGGGCCAGGACGCCCTCGAGCTCGGTCGTGCGCGTGTTCACGCCGTCGGAGTGCGCGGCGATGGCTTTTTCGAACTCCGTCGCCTTGGCGTCGAAGACGTTGATGCGGGAGGCGACGGCGCGATGAAGCACGTTGGCGCGGTTGTCGAAGGTCTCGAGGCTCTTCGTCAGCACCTCGCCGATCCCCGCCGCCTTGTCGTCGAAGGACGCGACGCGCTCGCCGAGCGACTCGTCCAGCGCGGCGACGCGCCCAGCGAAGCCCTCGAGGCGTTCGCCGAGCGAGCCGTCGAGCGTCGTCACCCGCGCGTCGAAGGCGCCGAGGCGCTCGCCGATCACGCGGTCAAGCTGCGCGACCTGGTCGTCGATGCGGCCGACCTGGGCGCCCACCGTCTCGTCGATGGCGCCGATCTTCTCGTCGATCGATCCGACGCGGAGCGCGATGGTCTCGTCGAGCCGCAGGATCTGGCCGTCGAGCGCGGTGATCCGGCCGGCGAACAGCTGGTCGAAGGTCGAGATCTTCTCGTCGAACTGCCCGACGCGGGCGCCGATCGTCTCATCGAGCCGCTCGATGCGGCCGTCGACGGCCCCGAGGTGGCTGCGGGAGGCGAGGTCGATCGCCGCCAGGCGGTCGTCGAAGCCCGCGAGCCGGTCGGCGATGGCGCCGTCGAACTCGGACATCTTGCCGTCGAACGAGGCAAGCCGGTCGGACATGGAGGTCTCGATGCGACCGGCGGTCTCGCCGATCGACGCGGCCAGACGCCCGCCGTCTTCGCGCAGCACGCGCTCGACGTCGCCCACGTGCGACGCCACGCTTGCGGCGAAGCTCTCGCTCGCCGCGCCGATGCGGTCGGCGAGAGCCGGGCCGCGCTCGTCGAGCGTCTTGTCGAGCGCCGCGAGCTGGGCCGCGAAGGCCTCGTTCACGGCGCCGCCGCGGGTGGCGATCTCGTCGGCGAGCTGGCGCGCGGTCGCGGCGAGCGACTCGCTCAGGGTCTCGCCGCGGCTCGCGATGGCCGAGCCGATCTCCTCGCTGACGCGCTCCAGCTGGCTGTTGACCTCGGCGACGCGCCCGTCGAGCGCGACGCCGAAGCCTTCGACGGACGCCTGCAGCGTCGCGCCGGCGTTCTGGGCGCCGTCGCGCAGGCGCAGCGCGACGAGGCTGGCGGCCTCGCCGAGCAGACGCTCCGCGCGGGCGACTTCGCCTGCGAGCCGTTCGCCGAGCGCGGAGCCCGCGCCGTCGAAGCGCTGTTCGAAGGCGCCGAGGCGCTCCTCGAAGCTCGCGCCGAGGCGCTGGCCGGCGGCGTCGAGGGCGCCTTCAGCCGCAAGAGCCCGCGCATCGATCGTCTCGACGAAGCGAATTTCCGCGGATGCGAGGCGGGTCTGGAGATCGGCGCCGCGGTTGACGATGGCGTCGTGGATCCGCTCGGCGGTGTCGCCGATGGTCATGGTGAGCTGGCCGCCGCGTTCGGCGATGACGTCCGCCACCGAAACGCCCGTGGTCGCGAGGCGCTCCTCGAAGGCGCGCAGGCGGTCCTCGACCGTGGTCGAGATGCGGCCCGTCGCGGCGTCGAACGCGGCTTCCGCCGCGGCCGCACGCTCGTCGATCTTGGCTCCGAGGCCTTCGCCGCTCGCCGCGAGCCGGCGCTCGAGTTCATCGCCGCGCAGCACCACGACGTCATGGATGCGCTCGGCGGTCTCGCCGAGCGAAGAGACCAGGGCCCCGCCGCGCTCCGCAATGATCTCCGCGATCACGCCGCCCGTGCTGGTGATCTGCTCGTCGAAGGCGCGCAGACGCTCGTCCGATCCGGTGGCGACGCGTTCCGCCGCCGCGCCGAACTTGGCTTCGATCGCCGCCGCACGTTCTTCGAGCGCCAGGCGCAGGGTCTCCGCGCCGGCTTCGAGCCGGTCGCCCAGCGCGCCGCCGCGGCCCGCGAGCAGCGAGTCAATCCGTTCCGCGGTGTCGTCCAGGCGGGTCGCAAGGTCGCCGCCACGCGTGGAGATCACTTCGGCGATCACGCCGCCCGCGCCCGTAAGACGCTGCTCGAACGCCGCGAGGCGCTCGTCCAGCCCGGAGGTGGCGCGTTCGGACGCCGACGCGAAGATCTCTTCGACCGCAGCCGCGCGGCCGTCGATGGCCTCGCCGAGCGAGCCGACGACCGCGACGAGGCGGCCCTCAAGCTCGCCGCCGCGGCCCGCGATGCTCTCGTGAATGCGCGCCGCGGTTTCCTCGATCGAGGAGGCGAGGGCGCCCCCGCGGTCGGCGATGATCTCGCCCGCCGCGCCGCCGGCCGCCGCGAGGCGTTCCTCGAAGGCCGACAGCCGTTCGTCGACGCCCTGCGTCGCCCGGTCGGAGGCGGCCGCAAAGGCCTCCTCCGCGGCGGTCGCGCGGTCGTCGATCGTGCGCCCGAGCGCGCCGGTCGCCGCCGTCAGGCGGGTCTCCAGCTCGCCGCCGCGCGAAACGATGGTCTCGTGGATGCGCTCGGCGGTCTCCTCGAGGGTCGAGGCGAGGGCGCCGCCACGGTCCGCGATGATCTCGGCGACGGAGCCGCCGGTGGTCGAGAGCCGCTCTTCGAAGGCGCGCAGACGCTCCTCGACGCCGGAGGAGATCCGTCCGGCCGCGGCGTCGAAGGCCGTCTGCGCCGCGACGGCGCGGGCCTCGATGGTCTCGCCGAGGCGGTCGCCGGTCGCCGCAAGGCGGCTTTCGAGGTCGGAGCCGCGGACCACGACGACGTCGTGGATCCGCTCGGCGGTGTCGCCAAGCTGGGTGACGAGGATGCCGCCGCGCTCAGACAGCACGTCGGCGATCGTCACGGTCGTGGCCTCGATGCTCTCGCGCACTTCGAGGGCGCGGGTCTCGATGGCCGCGACGATGCGGGCGCCGGCCGCGTCGAACTCTCGCTCGACCTCGCCCGAACGGCCGACGACGGCCTCGTGGACGCGGTCGCTGGCGGCCGCGATGCGGGTCGCGACGTTGTCGCCCCGCTCTTCCAGCAGGGCCGCGATGCGCTCGCCGTTCTCGCCGAACCGGCGCTCGAGTTCGCCGCCGTGGACGACGATCGCCTCGTGCATCCGGGCGCTCGCCTCGGACAGACGGTCCGCCAGCTCGCCGCTCTTCAGCGCGATGCTTTCCGCAAGGCGTCCGCCGGTCTCGTCGAGCTTGCCGGTGATCTCGGAGCCGCGCAGCGACAGGTCGAGCACGACGCCGTCGCCGGCCGTCTTGACGGCCTCGGTGACCTCGGCCGCGCGGACCGCGAGCACGCCCTGGAAGTCCTCGCCCACTTCGCGGAGCGCCTCGGACACCGCCTCGGCGCGCTCCGACAGGCTGCGCAGAATGATGTCGGCCCGCTCGGTAAAGCCGCCGGTCACGTCGTCCCCGGCGCGCTGCAGCGTCTCCGCGGCGCGGTCGCCGCGGGCGGCGAAGTCATCGGACAGGCGCGCGGCCACGGTCTCGAGCTGTTCGGTGACGCGGGCCCCACGTTCGCCGAACGCCTCCGTAACGGAGGCCGCGGTGGAGGCGAGGGCCTCGGTCAGCTCGCCCGCGCGGGCGGCGAAGCCTTCGCCGAGATCGGCGCTGGTGCGGTCAAGCGCGACGTGGAGTTCGCCGAAGCGCTCGGAGATGCGGTCGAGGACCGCCGCGCCCGAGCGCTCCAGCTCGTTCGCCATCTGATTGCCGCGGCCGTCGAGCACGCCGACGATCTGTTCGCTGGTGCGCGCGAGCCGCTCGTCGAGGTCGAGGCCGGTCGCCGCCAGCCGGTCGGTGAGCAGCGCGGTGCGCTCCTCGAGCGAGCGGGCGAGGCTCTCGCCGCTGTCGGTCATGGCGTCTCGCGCCGCGTCCGCGCGGGCCGCGACGGTCTCGGCGAGCCGCGCGCCGGTCTCGTCGAGGCTGCGGGTCACGGCGTCGCTGGTGCTGGAAAGACGTTCGATCAGCTCCGCGCCGCGGCCGCCGACGGCGACGAGCATGGCCTCGCCGGCCTCGGCGATCGCCGCGGAGAGCTCCATGCTCTTGGCGTCGAGATGTTCCGTCACCCGCGCGCCGGACTCGGCGATGTTCGCGGTCAGCAGGGTGGCGGCGGCGTTGAGGTCGCGGGCGAGCAGCTCGTGCGCCCCAGCGATGGTCTCGCGCAGCCGCTCGGCGTTGCCGTCGATGGCTTCGCGCTCGCTCTGCAGCTCGGCGATGAGGTTGCGGACGCGCAGTTCGTTGTCGTGGAACGAACGCTCGAGCGAAGAGACCTCGCCGCGCACCAGCGACTCAAGATCGCCGGCGCGGTTCACGGCGCGCTCGATGCCGTCGCCCATGGCGGCGACCTCGCGGCGCACGGCCTGGCCGAGCGAGGTGATGGAATCGGTCGACGAGGTCTCGGGCTCGGCGAGGCGGAGCGCGACCTCGGTCATCGAACGGGCGACGAGGCGCATCTCCTGCGAGCGCCAGGCCATCATCGCGAGCATGAAGAAAAACACGATCGGCGCGAAGGTGCCGACGAAGGCGGCGGCCAGCTGCGCTTGGATCGCGCGGTCGGCGAGATCGACTGCGCCTTGGCCAAGGCCCACGACGCCGAAGACATAGAGAGCGCCGAGCGCGGCCCAGGCCACGGCGGCGGCGGTCGCCAGCACGAAGGGGCCGTTCGAGGGCTTGCGCTGCAGGGCGTAGAGAATGTGCGCGAAGGAGCGCGCGTCGTCGTTCGCGGGCGCGCGGCGGCCGGACCGGTCCGGCGTCGGCGCGACGCGGCGCTCAGGGGCCGCGGCCTGAAGCTGCGGCTCGACCATCGGCTCCGTCACGGTGGGCTCGGGCGCGGCCTTGCGCGGGGCGACGACCGCCTTCGCGCCAGGAGCGACGAGGTTCAGCGCCTCCTCAATGGCGGACAGGGCCGCTTCCGCGGGATCCTTGGCAGGATTGGGATTCGCCATCGTCTCAAGCCTCGCGTCCGTACACTGCACACATCGGTCGCTTCGGACCCGCCGGCCTCAACACGAGACCGACGAAGCCCTCTGCCGGATCGTGTCCCCACACAGACACGGCCCGTCTCGCCGTTCGGAGCCGCCACGCCGTCGCCACGAAAACGCCGCGGCGTCGTCAGGCATGCGTCTCCACGCTTCTGATGGTACCGATGATCCCGCATCTAGAGAACCGCGGAATCCATCCGATGGCAAACGTCGTTAACGGGTTGTTCACCATCTCAAACGATTTGGCCGGCGCCGCTTCATGTTCCTGAGGTTTTTCGAGGCGCTCCGCAGCGCCGGCGTGCCGGTGTCGCTGCGCGAGCACCTCGCGTTCCTGGAGGCGCTCGACCGCGGACTTCGTCCGACCGACGCGGACGGGCTCCATGCGCTGGCCCGCGCCTGCCTCGTCAAGGACGAACGGCACTTCGACCGATTCGACCGCGTTTTCGCCCAGATTTTCGCCGGAGCCGAAACCTTGGCGGAGGCGCTCGCCGGGCCGGAGATACCGCCGGACTGGTTGCTGAAACGCTTCGAACGCCTGCTGTCGGACGAGGAGAAGGCGGCCATCGAGGCGCTTGGCGGGCTCGACAAGCTGCTGGAGACGCTGCGCCAGCGCCTGGCCGAGCAGAAGGGGCGGCGCCAGGGCGGAAACAAGTGGGTCGGCACGGGCGGCACGTCGCCCTTCGGCGCTTACGGCTACAACCCGGAAGGGATCCGGATCGGGCAGGAGGCCAACCGCAACTTCAAGGCGGTGAAGGTCTGGGACAAGCGGGAGTTCCGGGATCTCGACGGCGAGGTTGAGATCGGCACGCGGGCGATCAAGGTGGCCCTGCGGCGGATGCGGCGCTTCGCCCGCGCCGGCGCGGCGGAGGAGTTCGATCTCGACGGCACCGTGGGCGCGACCGCGCGCCAGGGCTTTCTGGACGTGAAGCTCCGCCCGGAGCGCCGCAACGCGGTGCAGCTTCTGCTGCTGCTCGACGTCGGGGGGTCGATGGACGGCCACGTGCGCGCCTGCGAGGAGCTGTTCTCCGCCGCGCGCTCCGAGTTCAAGCGGCTGGACCACTTCTATTTCCACAACTGCGTCTACGAGCACGTCTGGCGCGACAACCGCCGCCGACGCGCCGAGCTCACGCCGACGCTCGACCTGCTGCGCAGCTATCCGCCGGAGTGCCGGGTGGTGATCGTCGGCGACGCCTCGATGAGCCCCTACGAGCTGCTGTCGCCCGGCGGCGCTGTCGAGCACATGAACAAGGAGGCCGGCCGGGTCTGGCTGCGACGGTTCGTCGATCGCTTCCCTAAGCTCGCCTGGATCAACCCCTTGCCGGAGCAGAGCTGGTCGTGGACCGAGTCGATCGACATCGTCCGCGACGTGGTCGAAGGGCGCATGTACCCGCTCAGCCTCGACGGCCTCGACCGCGCCACCCGGGCGCTGGCGCGCTGATTTTAGGTCTCTTATCTGTCGATCATACGCTCAAAGGCCGTGCGCCAGCTTCGGTCGAACGTGGCGATCAGCGCAGCGAGCATTTCGGGAGAAAGCAAATCGGAGCTCGCGGGGCGGGAGACCGGGGCGACGTCGGGCGGCGAACTGTACCCAAGCTTGGCGAGGCGTTCCTCTAGCGGCGGGTGCGTCGCGCCATAGCGCGCCAGGTCCGCGGCGGATTCATCGTCGAGCTCAGGTTCCGGCTCCACGAGCGCTTGAGACGTTGTCTCACCAAGCAGAGAGTTAAGCTGCGCCTCCATACGGCGGATTGGCGACATGGGCGGGGACATCGCGCCCAGCACCTCTCTCTCGACCGGCTGGAATATGCGACGCGCGAGAACGCGACCCGCGGCTCCGACGAGGACGAGCGCTCGCGCCGAGGCAGACTTGTCGGCCGAGAAAGCGTCGGCTTCGAACTCGTTTTGCCGCGATAGATCGCGGCGCGCTCGTTCCGTCCGCCGTAGTCCGCCCTCGAGCGCTGCATGGGCCAACGCCCCGACGATTGTGTCGTACGGGGCCGCGTAGAAAAACAGAAAGTCGAACACGCCAATGAACTCGATAATGTTCGTCGTCCCGGCGGCGTGATCAAGCCGCGCGTGCCCTGCCTCATGCGACACGACGGCCCGTATTGCAGGCTCGTCGAGCATCATGAGCAAAGGGAGACCCAGCGTCAGCACCTCGTGGCGCCGTAAACCCAACGGCCCCCGTATGTCGGCCATCGACGCGTTCAGCCCGCTGTCGACCGCTAGAATGCGGCGCCGCCCCTTGGGCGGGTCGACCTCGTCCCAGAGAGCCCAGAGCGCCGGCGCCTCCTGTGGCGAGAGGGTGTTCTGAGGCTTCCAGCCGGAAGGGACCGCAAGCACGCCAAGCGTTAAGACGGTTCCGGCGACGAGGGTTGGGATGACGACGAGAGCGGATGCGGCTCCGGCCAGCGGATTGGCGTCCAGAAGCGCGAACCAGCCCCACGCCAGCAGCGCCAGCAGCGCCGCAACGGGGAGCACAGCCCACCGTCCGAAGCGACGGACAACCGAAATGAACATCGAAGGCCCCCGAGGCGTCGCAGTTGACGCCGCCGTCCAGCGCCGTCAGGCGCCCGCCAGCTTCTTCTGCAGGGTGGACGATGAGGTCGAGTGCTGGAAGACCATCCGGCGCTCCGGATGCACGCGGCGGGCGGCGGCCTGGGCCATCAGGGCGGCCTCATGGAAGCCTGAGAGGATCAGCTTCAGCTTGCCGGGATAGGCGTTGACGTCGCCGATGGCGAACACGCCGGGCGTCGTCGTCTGGTAGCTCTCGACATCGACCGGGATGAGGTTCTCGCTGAGGTTCAGGCCCCAGTCCGCGATCGGGCCGAGCTGCGCCGCGAGGCCGAAGAACGGCAGCATGGCGTCGGCGGCGATCTCGTGGAGCGACCCGTCCTCCGCCTTGGCTTTCACCGCTTTCAGCATGCCGTTCTCGCCGATGAGGCCGGTGGCCTGGCCGATGAACAGGTCAACGACGCCCTTGTCCACCAGGGCGCGCATCTTGTTGACGGTGTCCGGGGCGGCGCGGAACACGTCGCGACGGTGGATCAGCGTCACGCTTTCCGCGATCGGCGCGAGGTTGAGCGTCCAGTCGAGCGCGGAATCGCCGCCGCCGATGATCACCAGATGCTTGGCGCGGAAGGCGTCCTTGGAACGGACGGCGTAGAACACCGACCGGCCCTCGTAGGCCTCGACGCCCGGGATCGGCGCGCGCCGCGGCAGGAACGAGCCTCCGCCGGCGGCGATCACCACGACCTTGGCGTCGAAGCGCGTCCCGGCGTCCGTGGTCAGAAGGAAGCGGCCGTCGGGCGTCCGCTCGAGCGCGGAGACCATCTGGCCGAAATGGAACCGTGGCGCGAACGGCTGGATCTGGGCGAGCAGGTTGTCGGCGAGGCCCTGGCCGGTGACCTCCGGCAGTCCGGGAATGTCGTAGATCGGCTTCTCGGGGTACAGCTCGACGCACTGCCCGCCGGGCCGGTCGAGAATGTCGACGACGTGGGCCTCGACGTCGACCATGCCGAGCTGGAACACGGCGAACAGCCCAACTGGGCCGGCCCCGACGATCACGGCGTCTGTGCGGATGATGTCGGTCATGGCGTTCCGGGTCTGCGCAAAGCTTGAGGAAGCGCAGATCTAGCGGAGGCGAGGCCGCGGGAAAAGCGGCGCGGCCGAGAGCGTCAGCCCTGACGCTGCGGCGTCGCCACCTTCAGGCCGTCGAGCGCCGGCGTGATCTTGATCTGGCAGGAGAGGCGGCTGGACGGCCGGACGTCGAAGGCGAAGTCCAGCATGTCCTCCTCCATCGGGGTCGGGCCGCCGACCACTTCGCTCCAGGCCTCGTCCACGTAGACGTGGCAGGTCGCGCAGGAGCAGCCGCCGCCGCACTCGGCGTCGATGCCGGGGACGTCGTTCGCGATCGCGACCTCCATCACGGTCTGGCCCTCGCGGGCCTCGACCGTGCGTTCGCCGCCGTCATGATCGGTGAAGGTGATCTTGGCCATCGCCGCGCCGCCTCTCGCACACACGGATCGGTCCGCCGTGCCGCGGCAGATCGTTCGGCGGGCTGTTTAGAGCGTTTCGCATCCGCGCGCCAGACGACGGGCGGACGCCGTCGTCGTCACGCGTTCGAATCGCGGCCGGCTGATCTAGCCGGCCCGGACGGTGGAAGCCAAAAGCTTAGCGGTCGAAGCCGAAGCGCAGTTCGATCGCGGAGGTCGCCTCGGCGACGGCCTCGGCGACTTCGGCGAGAGCCTTGCCGGTGGGCTCGCCGGCGTTCGCCGCGCGCTCGAGTTCGTCCGCCGCATAGGCCACGCGGCCGGCGCCGACGCCGCGGGCCGAGCCCTTCAGCGTGTGCGCGATCTGGGCGCGCTCGGACGGGCAGGTCACCGCTTCGAAACGGAAGAGGAGGATGCGCGCCTGACGGCGGAAAAGCTCGAGGACCTCGCGCTCGAGAGTCCGGTCGCCAAGAGTCTGGCGGGAAAGGTGGGCGAGGTCGATCGCGGTCGCGAATTCCCCGCCGGTGCGTTGCTCGTACTGTTCCATGGTGCTCGACATGATGACTTTAACTCCAAACCCGCTGATACGCTGCGGGCGCCGTTCTGAAGTGTGCGATGGCGATGGTGAAACAAAGGCGCCGAAACGTCTTGCTCACCTTTCGGCGAAAGCTTTTCCTACAAAGTGACCTTTCGGCCACGGTGATCAGTTTCGCCGAGCGACGTTGAACTCGGTCCGAACGTCGCGTTCATCCGGCGTTCACCCTGGCGCCACCCATGGAAACGCCATGGAAGGTTTCCGAGTCGTGAACGCCGAGGCTTGAGAAAGGCGTTTGAGGCCCCCACCTCCTGCAGCGCCGCGGGATCGTCGCGGCTGTGAATTCCGGGGATCCATGCGCCGTCTCATTCTGTTCCGCCATGCGAAGTCCGACTGGTCGCTGGCCGCGACCGCGGATCACGACCGCGGCCTGGCCACTCGGGGCCGAAAGGCCGCCGGGCCGATGGGGGCCTGGCTCGCGGGCCGGGGCTTCCGCCCGGAACTCGTGCTGTGCTCGACGGCGAAGCGCGCCAAAGCCACTTGGGACATCGCGAAGGGCGCCTTCACCCCGGCGCCGGAGACGCGCGTGGTGCGGGAGGCCTATGAGGCGTCCGCCGAAGGCTTGCTCGAGCTGATCCGCGCGGCGCCGTCGGAGGCGCAGACGCTGATGATCGTCGGTCACAATCCTGGCCTCGCAAGTCTGGTCGACCTGCTCGCCGGCTCGGGGGATCCGGAAGCGAGGCGCCTGCTGTCGGTCAAGTTTCCGACCGCCGCGATCGCGGTGCTCGACTTGCCGTTCGACGGCTGGGCCCAGGCCGCGCCGCGCGCAGGGCGGCTCGACCGGTTCGTCACCCCCAAGAGCCTCGGCCTCGACGTCGCATGAACTTCGGCGACCTCGCCCACGAAGCCCGGATCGCGGCGCAGAGCCTGCTCGACGCCGCCGCCGGCACGCTCGATCCGACGCTGCGGCTTGGGGTGACCGGTCTGTCGCGGGCGGGCAAGACCGTGTTCCTGACCGCTCTGGTGAACGCCC
Organism: Methylopila sp. Yamaguchi; assembly: GCF_002897035.1. Lineage (GTDB taxonomy): Bacteria > Pseudomonadota > Alphaproteobacteria > Rhizobiales > Methylopilaceae > Methylopila. The sequence goes on along the minus strand of NZ_BAUX01000002.1, from coordinate 17,284 downwards.
TGACGCAGGGCGGCCGCCTGCCGGCGTTCCGCGCCTACGGCCAGGGCCGCATCGCCGGGGCGAGGCTCGCGCCGCAGCCGGACGACGCGGTGCCGCGGTTCGAGGTCGAGACCCATCTAAGGGCGCTGACGGGCCCAGACCGGCACTGGCCCGAGTCCACGCGACGGATTTCCGAACTGCGCGTGGTGGTGGATTTCGAAAGCCGCTCGGGCTTTCTCAGCCGGCAGCGGCCGGGCCGCCGCCTCACGCTCGACATCGTCGATTATCCCGGCGAATGGCTGCTCGACCTCGCGCTGCTGTCGCAGGACTTCCGGACTTGGTCGCAAAAGACGCTCCACGCCTCGGAAGGCGCCACCCGTGCGCCGCTCGCCGCCGAATGGCGGGCCCATCTCGCGACGCTGGACCCCGCCGCCCGCGAGGACGAGACCGCGGCTCGGCAGGCCGCCGCGCTGTTCCGAGCCTATCTGATCGCAGGTCGCGCCGAGCGCGTCGCTCTGTCGACGCTTCCGCCCGGCCGCTTCCTGATGCCGGGCGATCTCGACGGCAGCCCGGCGCTCACCTTCGCCCCGCTCGACGTGCCGCCGGAAGGCGAGGCCCCAGCCGGGTCGCTGTGGGCGATGATGGAGCGGCGCTACGAATCCTACCGCAATCACGTCGTGAAACCGTTCTTCCGGGATCATTTCGCGCGGCTTGACCGGCAGGTTGTCCTCGTCGACGCGCTTGCGGCGCTCAACGCAGGCCCCGAGGCGGTCGCGGACCTCGAGGTGGCCTTAACCGACGTGCTCGCGGCGTTCCGGCACGGCCGGAACTCATGGCTGACCAGCCTGTTCCGCCCCAAGGTCGACCGCTTGCTGTTCGCCGCGACCAAGGCCGACCATCTGCATCACACGAGCCATGACCGGCTTGAGGCGATCCTGCGCCGGCTTGTCGGACGGGCCATCAAGAACGCGGAGTTCGACGGCGCGGCGGTCGACGTCGTCGCTCTCGCCGCGGTGCGCGCCACCCGGGAAGCCACGGCGCGGCAGGGACGGGAGGACCTCCCCGTCATCGTCGGCGTGCCGGAGGCCGGAGAGCGGTCGGGCGGGCAGGTGTTCGACGGCCAGGAGGAGATTGCGGTGTTCCCCGGCGATCTTCCGGAGGATCCTGAGACGGCGCTCAGCGCCGGCGGCTACCGCGGCCGCGCCCTCAGCGAGGACGGCGGCGACATCCGCTTCGTGAAGTTCCGCCCGCCGCGACTCGCGCCCGAGCGCGGGATCACGCAGCTTCCGCACATTCGCCTCGACCGCACGCTTGAATTCCTGCTGGGAGACGCGCTGCTGTGACCGACGCTCCGCCAAACGACCCGCGGCGGCAGCCTCCGCGCCGGCCGACCGCGTTCCGCCTGAACGACCCGTCCGTGGTGATGGCCGCTCCGGACGAGGCGGTCGCGACCTCGCGCGGCGGCGTGGTCGTGACCTCGCAGCCCGACCCCTTCGAGGTCGAGGAGCCCGCGGCGGCGCCCGTGGCGCCGCGGCGCAAGGGGCTGTCTCTCGGCAACCTGTTCTTCGGCGCTCTCGGGGGCCTCGTCAGCCTCGCGGTGGGGCTGTGGGCGACGCGCGTGGTGGAGGACCTGTTCGCGCGCTCGGACTGGCTCGGCTGGGTCGCGCTCGGCCTCGCCGTTCTCGCGGCCCTGGCCGGCCTTGCCATCATCGGGCGGGAGGCTGCGGGGCTGATGCGGCTGTCGCGGATCGAGCACCTGCGGGAGGCGGCGGACGCCGCGCACGCCAGCGACGACGCAAAGGCCGCGAAGCGCGTTATCGCGGACGTGATGGCGCTCTACGCCGCGCGGCCGGAAACGGCGCGTGCGCGCCGTGCGGTCGCCGAGCACGACGACGACATCATCGACGGCTCCGACCGGCTCAAGATCGCCGAGCGCGAACTGCTCGCGGCGCTCGACGCCGAGGCGACGCGCGCGATCGCCTCCTCCGCCAAGCGCGTGTCGGTGGTGACCGCGGTGTCCCCGCGCGCGATCGTGGACCTCGCCTTCGTGGCCGTGGAGGCCATGCGGCTCATCCGTCGGATCGGCACGATCTACGGCGGCCGCCCGGGCTCGCTCGGCTTCTTCAAGCTGGCGAAGCACGTGCTGGGCCATCTCGCCGTGACCGGCGGCATGGGGGTCGGCGACGGGCTGCTGGAGCAGGTGCTCGGGCACGGCCTTGCGGCGAAGCTCTCAGCGCGGCTGGGGGAGGGCGTGCTGAACGGCCTTCTGACCGCCCGCGTCGGCCTCGCCGCGATGGCGGTGTGCCGGCCTCTGCCCTTCGTCGAGCGCCGTCCCCCGACGGTCCGCGAGGTCGCCGGCAACCTGTTCGACGCGCAGCGCCCCTAGACTCAGTCCTCTGACCGGCTCGTGGGATCGCGGTCGCCGGCGTAGCGACGCGACAGCGGAAACGGCGGCAGCCAGGATTCGCGACGGACGGTCCAGCTTTCGTACGTGGGCTGCAGCTGGTCGGGCGCGTCCAGCGATCCGAGGTTCACTTCGACCTCGTCCGCCGTGCGCGCGAAGACGGACGAACCGCAGCGAGGGCAGAAAAACCGGCCGGCGTAAGAGCGCGGTTCGCCTGATACCGAGACCGCCTCCTGTGGAAACACCGCGGAGGCGTGAAACAGCGCGCCGTGGTGCTTGCGGCAGTCAAGACAGTGGCAGACGCCGACCCGGTACGGTCGCTCCGACGCCACGATACGAACGTCGCCGCACAAGCAGCCGCCCGTCAGTCGCTCCATGGCCGTAGGTCCTCCATCCGACGTCGCGAGAGGCGGCGATACGCCGCCCGCGTCGAAGCTCAGCTTGGACCACGGCGTGGGGAGAGCGAAAAAAACCGCCGGCTCGGGGACTGCTTACCGGCCGGCGGGTTTCTCAAGTTGAAACGCAACCCCGAGGGGCGCGCCTATGCGGTCTCGTACGGCGCGATCGTGACAACGGATTTACCTCGCCGCGGACCAGCCGCGTCTTAGTTCCGTCGCCGAGATCGGCGTCTGGACGCGCCCCGGTTTCGGGCCGCTCGCACCACGCGTCAAGCCTTTGATCAGCCGCCGGTCTGGCCGCGATGTCGCAGGACGTGGTCCGCCAGCACGCAGGCGACCATCGCCTCGCCGACGGGGACCGCGCGGATGCCGACGCAGGGGTCGTGGCGGCCCTTGGTCGAGACGTCCACGTCGGCGCCCGAGGCGTCGATCGACCGGCGCGGCGTGAGGATCGACGAGGTCGGCTTCACCGCGAAGCGCGCGACGATGGCCTGCCCGGTCGAGATGCCGCCGAGAACGCCGCCGGCCTTGTTCGACAGGAACACAGGCTTGCCGTCGTTCCCCGCCCGCATCTCGTCGGCGTTTTCCTCGCCCGTCAGGCGCGCCGCGGCGAATCCCGCGCCGATCTCGACCCCTTTGACCGCGTTGATGCTCATCAGCGCCGCCGCGAGGTCGGCGTCGAGCTTGCCGTAGATGGGCGCGCCAAGCCCCGCGGGCGCGCCGTCCGCCTCCACCTCAAGCACCGCGCCGACCGAGGACCCCGCTTTGCGGATGCCGTCGAGATAGGTCTCCATCTCCTTCGCCGCGACAGGATCGGGGCAGAAGAACGGGTTGCGGTCGACCTCCGACCAATCCCAGCGCGACCGGTCGATCTCGATCTCGCCCATGGCGACGAGGGCCCCGCGGATGGTGACGCCCGGTATCACGAGCTGCGCGATCGCGCCGGCCGCCACGCGCATGGCGGTCTCGCGCGCCGACGACCGCCCGCCGCCGCGGTGGTCGCGGAGGCCGTACTTCATGTCGTAGGTCACGTCCGCATGCCCCGGGCGGTAGCTCTGGGCGATGTTGGAGTAGTCCTTCGACCGCTGGTCGACGTTCCGGATCAGCAGGCCGATCGGCGTGCCGGTGGTCGTCAGCAGGCCGTCCTCGGCCTCCAGCACGCCCGACAGGATCTCGACCTGGTCCGGTTCGCGCCGCTGGGTCGTGAAACGCGACTGGCCGGGGCGCCGGCGATCGAGCGCGGCCTGCACGTCGTCCCGCCGAAAGGTCAGCCTCGGCGGGCAGCCGTCGACCACCGCGCCGATGGCGGGGCCGTGGCTCTCGCCGAAGGTGGTGACGCGGAAGAGGTGGCCGAAGGTGTTGTGCGACATGGACGGAGCCTATGCCACGCTGTGGTCTTGGCGAAAAGCTTCTGGCGACGCTCTTTTCGATACCGTAGGAACGATCCGTTAACGTCCCGCCGCACGCGCCAGTCGAGTCCCGATCGGAAAGAGATGACCACGCCGCTTGAACGCATCGCCGCCGGCGAAAGCCGCTATGTCTTCTTCGACCTCGAGACGACGGGCCTGACGCCGAAGCGGGACCGCGTGATCGAGATCGCCGCCCTCAAGTTCGACCGCGCCTCCGGCGAGCTTTCGGCCTTCCAGTCACTGGTCAAGCCGGACCGCGCGATCCCCGCTTTTGTCCGCGCGATGACGGGCCTCGACGACGCCGCCTTCGCGGAGGCGCCGGAGCCCAAGGAGGCCCTGGCGAACTTCTTCGCCTTCGTCGGGGAGGATCCGCTGGTCGCCTACAACATCGGCTTCGACCACGCGTTCCTCGTCGCCGAGGCGGAGCGGGCCGGCCTGACGGCGCCGGCGACGACCGTCTGCGCCATGCGCTTCGCGCAGGGCCGCGTGAAGGACCTCCCAAACCACCGCCTCGAGACGGTCGCAAAGGCGCTCGACGTGCCGCGCCCCCGGGCCCGCCGCGCGATGGAGGACTGCCTGACGGGGCTGACCGTGTTCGAGAAGTCGCTCGCGCTCGCCTGATGCCGAGGCGGCCGGGGGGCGCTATCGCCCCTCGCGCCGCATCATGAAGGCCATGCGCTCGAACAGCTGCACGTCCTGCTCGTTTTTCAGCAGCGCGCCATGCAGCGGCGGAATCGCCCGGCGCGGATCCTTCGCGCGCAAGGTCTCGGGCGCCACGTCCTCGGCCAGCAGCAGCTTCAGCCAGTCCAAGAGCTCGCTCGTCGATGGCTTCTTGCGCAGGCCGGGCGCCTCGCGCACCTCGTAGAACAGCGCCAGCGCCTCCGAAAGCAGACGCTTCTTCAGCCCGGGAAAATGCGTCTCCACGATCGCGGCCATGGTCTCCGGATCGGGAAAGCGGATGTAGTGGAAGAAGCAGCGGCGCAGGAAAGCGTCCGGCAGCTCCTTCTCGTTGTTCGAGGTGATGATCACGACCGGCCGACGAGCGGCCCTCACCGTCTCGCCGGTCTCAGGCACATGGAACTCCATGCGGTCGAGCTCGAGCAGCAGGTCGTTCGGAAATTCGATGTCCGCCTTGTCGATCTCGTCGATCAGAAGCACGGGGCGGCGCTCCGCCGTGAAGGCGGTCCAGAGCGGGCCCTTGCGGATGTAGTTGGCGATGTCGGAGACGCGCGGGTCGCCGAGCTGGCCGTCACGCAGCCGGGCCACGGCGTCGTATTCGTAAAGCCCCTGAACAGCTTTCGTCGTCGACTTCACGTGCCACTCGAGCAGCGGAGCGTCGAGCGCCTGGGCGATCTCGTGGGCGAGCACGGTCTTGCCCGTGCCGGGTTCGCCCTTCACCAGCAGCGGCCGCTCCAGCGTCACGGCGGCGTTGACGGCGATCTTGAGATCCTCCGTCGCGACGTAGGCGGTCGTGCCTTCGAATCTCATGCGTGCGGCGCCCGTCCGTGCGTGGTTGCGTCGCAGGAGAGATAGCATCCGCCGGGCGCGCGCGTCAGGCGCTCGATCGCCGCGGGCGGCTGCTGTGACGGCCGAACTTTAGATCGATTCTATACTTTGCTGTGCTGTCGCTTTCGCTGTCTTTCGCCGCAAGGACTTACGTCTCGCGCCCTGTTTGGTGTAAAGCGGCCCGCGTCGTCGATCAATGTTTTGGAAGAGCCTCGTCATGCTCCGCTTCAGCGCCGTTCTCCTTCTCGCCGCCGCCGCAGTGGCGGCCGCTCCGGCCGCCTTCGCCCAGCAGCCGACGCCTGAGGAGATGAAGGCCGCGACCGACCGGTTGCGGAAGAACGACCGCACGACGCAACCTCAGCCGACGGACGCCCAGGCCGCGAAGGCGCAGGCGCCGGGGCAGCCCGCGGCCGCGACGCTTCCCAACGGCGCGGGCTCCATCAACGAGACCTACGGCGACTGGACCGTGGACTGCCGGGTCGCCGACAGCCGCAAGAGCTGCCTGCTGTCGCAGGCGCAGGGCGATAAGCAGTCCGGCCGCCGCATCTTCGCGATCGAGCTGCGCGTGCCGGCGGACGGCAAGACCGAGGGCGCCGTGCTCATGCCCTTCGGCCTCAAGCTCGACAACGGCGCCATCCTCACCCTCGACGACAAGGATTTCGGGACGGGCCTGCGCTTCTCCACCTGCGTGCCGCAGGGCTGCGTGCTGCCGGTGTCGTTCCCGGCGGCGGCGACGGACGCCATGAAGAAGGGCCAACGTCTGACGATCTCGTCGCTCAACCAGAGCGACGGCCAGGTGACGAGCTTCAGCGTCTCCCTCAACGGCTTCTCCGCCGCGCTTGACCGCTTGGCGGCGCTGGGGAGCTGACTCTCAAAGTTCAGGCGACGATCGGGACCTCGCGGTCGAGCCGGACGCCGTCCAGCGTGACCGTAGCGCTCCAGCAGTGCGCCTCGACCCCGCTGGCGCGGGCGAGGTCGAAGGCGCGGCCGTAGGCGGGGTCGATGTCGCGGGCGATCGCGAAGCCGGCCGCCGGGCCCTGCACGATGAACAGCATCGCCGCGCGGGCCCCCGCCGCCGCCTCGTTCGAGAGCTCGACGAGGTGCTTGGCGCCTCGCGCGGTCACCGCGTCCGGGAACTCCGCCAGCGCCCCGCGCCGCCACAGGTGGACGTTCTTGATCTCCACGAAGGCCTTCGGCCGGCCGGCGCTTTCGAGCAGCAGGTCGATGCGGCTGTTCACGCCGTAGCGAACTTCGCGCCGGACGCTGTCGTAGCCTGCGAAGGCCGGCAGCAGGCCGGCTCCGACCGCGGCGAGGCCGAGCTTGTTCGGAGCGGCCGTGTCGACTCCCACCAGCGTCGGACGTCCCTCGATCTGGACCTCGACCACCGCCCACGACCACGGCAGGGACCCGCTGGTCTTCGGGCAGAGCCAGACGCGCATGCCGGGCGTCGAGAGCCCCATCATCGAGCCCGAGTTCGCAACGTGAGCGACGACCTCGCGGCCGTCGTCGAGCAGGACGTCGGCGAGGAAGCGCTTGTAGCGGCGGATCAGTCGGCCCGGAACGAGCGTGGCCGGATAGGGCAGCACGGGAAAGGCGGCCGCGGCGACGTCCACGTCAGAGATCATCTGCCGCCGTCGAGATCGCGCCGTACCCGTCGCCGTGGAACTGGATCAAGCAGAAGCCGTGGCCGAAGGGATCGGACAGCGCGGCGAGGGAGCCCCAGTCCTCCACGGCGATCTCGCCCTCGACGATCGCGCCGGCCGCGGCGGCCCGGTCGCGCGCGGTCCGGATGTCGTCGACCACCACGTCGAGATGCAGCGGCGTCCAATGCCGGGCGTAGGAGCGGCGCGCGCGGCCGGCCGTCGCCGTGTGCTCGGCGCGCTGCAGGAGGTAGACGGGGGTCGGCCAACCGGCGAGCTCCACCGCCGCGTCGCCGACACGCCGCGTCGGCGTCAGCCCGAAGGCCGCGCGGTAGAAGCGAACGGCGGCGGCGAGGTCCGGAACGTCGATGTTGATGAGCGGCGTCACGGCTGTCTCCTGCGAGGAAGGCCCTCCGAGGCGGCGCCTCGCTTGTTCGCCGCCGATCGCTCCTCTATCTCCGCGACGTCCTCCCATCGCAAGGCCGATCCGATGTCGAACACGCCCGCCACAGCCGCCGTCCTCGTGATCGGCGACGAGGTGCTCTCGGGACGCACGCGGGACAGCAACAGCGGCTACATCGCGCAGTATCTCACCAACATCGGGATCGACCTGAAGGAGGTGCGCGTCGTGGCGGACGACGAGGCGGCGATCGTGGAGGCGATCAACGCGCTCCGCGCCCGGTACACCTACCTATTCACGACCGGCGGCATCGGCCCGACGCACGACGACATCACCGCCGATTCGGTGGCCAAGGCCTTCGGCGTCGGCATCGACCACGACCCCCGCGCCGTCGCGATGCTCCGCGAACGCTTTCCCAATGCGGCCGACCTCAACGAGGGGCGGCTGCGCATGGCCCGCATTCCGTTCGGCGCGGACCTCATCGCCAACAAGGTCTCGAAGGCCCCCGGCTTCCGGCTCGAAAACGTCTTCGTCTTCGCGGGGGTACCTTCGATCATGCAGGCCATGCTCGACGAGGTCGGGCCGACGCTTGCGGCCGGCGTCAAAGTTCTGAGCGAAAGCGTCCGGGCCGACGCGAAGGAGGGCGACATCGCGACGCCGCTCGGCGCCGTGCAGAAGGAACATCCGGGCGTCGCGATCGGCAGCTACCCCTTCGTGGACGAGGGCGGCTTCAACACCAACATCGTGATCCGCTCGCGCGATCCGGAGGCGCTCGCCGCGGCGAAGACCGCGGTCGAGGCGATGCTGGCCAGCCTGCGCTGACGGCTCGGGAGGACGACGACCATGGCGGCTCCGGGCCCCGAGAAGATCTATCCCGTCTCCTGGGAGCAGTTTCACCGCGACGCCCGCGCGCTCGCATGGCGCCTCACCGCGGACGCGGCGGCGGTCGGCGGCTTCAAGGCCATCGTCAGCGTCACACGCGGCGGGTTGGTGCCGGCGGCGATCGTCGCGCGCGAGCTCGACATCCGGGTGATCGAGACGGTCTGCGTCGCGAGCTACCACGATTACGACACCCAAGGCGCCATGACCGTGTTGAAGGAGGTCGCAGCGTCGGTGGCGGCGCTCGGCGGCGGACAGGGGCGGGGCGTGCTGATCGTGGACGATCTGGTCGACACAGGCGGCACCGCGCGCTGCGTCCGCGCCATGCTGCCCGAAGCGCACTTCGCCACCGTCTACGCCAAGCCGCAGGGGCGGCCGCTGGTGGACACCTTCGTCACCGAGGTGAGCCAGGACACCTGGATCTATTTTCCCTGGGACATGGGTCTCGCCTTTCAGCCGCCGATCCGCGAAGGCGCGGCCGGGTGAGTCGGACTGTTGCGATTGCGTGAAAGCGGACGCAAAGAGTTATGCGAAAGTAGCATGTCTCGGTCGAGGACAACGCGCATTGTGCGATGCGGCATCGAGCTTATCTTGAGCCGCAGGAACCATCGGGTTCCAGGAACTTTGGAGATCGAACGTGGCTCGCAATCTTTCCGTCGCGATGGGCCGCCCTCTGCCGGCGCTTCGCATCCGCAACATGGCTCGTGAGGTGATGGAGACCATTGGTCTCGTGTTCGCCGCCGGCCGCGTCGCCTCGGCGGTCGAGTCGCACCGTACCCCGAACGCCGCCGACCTCGACCGCCTCGGCATCTCCGACGCGGCGACCCAGGTCCGCCGCCCGTTCGGCTCGTAAGCCTCGAGCGTCATCGATCGCTGAAAGGCGCGTCGCAGTTGCGGCGCGCCTTTTTCGTGTCCATACCTCGCCGCACGGGCGGACGTGGCGAAACCGGTAGACGCACGAGACTTAAAATCTTGCGCCGCAAGGCGTGCGGGTTCGAGTCCCGCCGTCCGCACCAGATGAAATAGCGCCAGTTTGAGCAGATAAAACCTTGGCACCCGGCGCGTCCCGGGCCGCCATCGTCTGCAACGCCGCCGTTAGCGCTTGTCGCGTCGCGGACGACGCTGAGCCGTCCCGAGCGCTCGCAAAACTCATCGACAAACGTCGATATTTCGATATAAGGCCCTCTGCAGTGAAGGAGGGGCTGATGCCGGAGACGTCCACGTCCACGCCCGAGGCTTCGGCCCTGGACGCCCTTTCAGCGCTCGGTCAATCCACGCGGCTCCGCATCTTCAAGCACCTCGTCACGATGGCGCCCGAGCCCCAGCCCGCGGGCGGGATCGCCGACGCGCTCGGCTGTCTCCAGAACACGCTTTCGACTCATCTCGCGATCCTCGTGCGGGCCGGGCTTATCACGGGCGTCCGCGATGGGCGGTCGATCCTCTACGCCGCCAACTTCGAAGGGATGCGCGGCCTCGTGAACTATCTGCTGGCGGACTGCTGCGCGGGTCGCCCCGAGGTCTGCGCGCCGGTGTTCGAGCAGCTCGAGAAGGGCTGCGGCTGCAGGCCGGCGGCGAGGGCCTGACGGATGTCGCTGTTCGAACGCTGGCTCACCCTCTGGGTGGCGCTCTGCATCGTGGTCGGGATCGCTCTGGGCTATGCCGCGCCCGAGCTTTTCCAGGCGATCGGCTCTCTGGAGATCGCTCGGGTGAACCTGCCCGTCGCGGCGCTGGTCTGGCTGATGATCATCCCCATGCTGGTGAAGGTCGACTTCGGCGCCCTGCGCCAGGTCGCGACGCACTGGCGGGGCGTCTCGGTGACGCTGTTCGTCAACTGGGCCGTGAAGCCGTTCTCGATGGCGCTGCTCGGCTGGCTGTTCGTCGGCTGGCTGTTCCGGCCGTGGCTCCCCGCGGACCAGATCGACAGCTACGTCGCCGGGCTGATCCTGCTCGCGGCGGCCCCGTGCACCGCCATGGTCTTCGTCTGGTCGAACCTGACTCGCGGCGACCCGCTGTTCACGCTGAGCCAAGTTGCGGTCAATGACGCCATCATGATCGTGGCCTTCGCGCCGCTGGTCGGCCTGCTGCTGGGCCTGTCGGCCATCACCGTGCCGTGGGACACGCTGGTCCTGTCGGTCGTCCTCTACATCGTCGTGCCGGTCGTCGTGGCGCAGGTTCTTCGTCGACGCCTGCTCGCGACGGGAGGACGCTCCGCGCTCGACCACGTGCTCGGGCGCATCCAGCCGCTTTCGCTGGCGGCGCTGCTCGCGACGCTGGTTCTGCTGTTCGCCTTTCAGGGCGAGCAGATCGTCGCCCAGCCGCTCGTCATCGCCCTGCTGGCGGTCCCAATCCTGATCCAGGTCTACCTGAACGCGGGTCTCGCCTACGTGCTGAACCGAGCGACCGGCGAGGCGCATTGCGTCGCCGGGCCGTCCGCGCTGATCGGCGCGTCGAACTTCTTTGAGCTGGCCGTCGCCGCGGCGATCAGCCTGTTCGGCTTCAAGTCGGGCGCCGCGCTCGCGACGGTCGTCGGCGTGCTGATTGAAGTGCCGGTCATGCTCTCGGTCGTCTGGATCGTGAACCGCTCGAAGCCTTGGTATGAGGCCCGCGGCGTCCGCGCCGCGACCCTCGAACCCCGTTCTTGAGGAGGGCCGCGATGCCCGAAGCCGTCACCATCTGGCACAACCCGGACTGCGGCACGTCCCGCAATACGCTGGCGATGATCCGAGCGGCTGGGATCGAGCCGACCGTCGTCGAATATCTGAAGACGCCGCCGACGCGCGACGAGCTGGAGCGCGCGGTCGACGCCGCCGGCCTGAGCGTCCGCGCGGCCATCCGGCAGAAGGGCGCGCCCTACCTGGAGCTCGGCCTCGACGATCCTTCCATCGCCGACGACGCGCTTCTCGACGTGATGCTCGCTCACCCCATCCTGATCAATCGCCCCTTTGTGTTCACGTCCCGCGGGGTGCGGCTCTGCCGACCGTCCGAGGTCGTGCTCGAGATCCTGCCCACGTCTCTGGTCGGGGACTTCACCAAAGAGGACGGCGAGGTCGTGAAGGCGGGATCCGCGTCATGAGCGACCTGCCCAACCTCGACGAGGACTCGTTCCGCCCGACCGACCCGTCCAGGCTCCACGGTCCCCGGTCGACCCATCCGCCGCGGGTGCTGCTGCTTTACGGCTCGCTGCGGCCCGTCTCCTACAGCCGGCTGCTGACGCTCGAAGCCGAGCGCCTGCTGAACCGGCTGGGCTGCGAGACCCGGGTCTACGATCCCACCGGCCTGCCGCTGCCGGACGGCGGCCCTGTCGATCACCCGAAGGTGCGGGAGCTGCGCGAGCTGTCGCTCTGGTCGGAGGCGCAGGTCTGGACGAGCCCGGAGCGGCACGGCGCCATGACGGGAGTCATGAAGTCCATGATCGACTGGATCCCACTCGCGGTGGGCTCGGTGCGGCCGACGCAGGGGCGCGTGCTCGCGGTGTTGCAGGTCTCCGGCGGTTCGCAGTCGTTCAACGCCGTGAACCAGATGCGCGTGCTTGGCCGCTGGATGCGGATGCTGACGATCCCCAACCAGTCGTCCGTGGCGAAGGCCTTTCAGGAGTTCGGCGAGGACGGCCGGATGAAGCCGTCGGCCTACTACGACCGTGTGGTCGACGTGATGGAGGAGCTGGTGAAGTTCACTTGGCTCACGCGGGACCTGTCGGATCACCTGACCGACCGCTACAGCGAGCGCCGGGAGAGCGCCGCGGCTCTCGAAGCGCGGGTGAACCTCAAGCAGGCCGTCTAGACGTGAGCGGGGCCTCGACGCCGCCAGGCGGCAGGATCGCGGTCCCGCTGCTCGGCGTCGCGCAGATCCTGTCGTGGGGCTCGAGCTTCTACCTGCTCGCCGTGCTCGCGGCCCCGATGTCCATTGATACCGGATGGCCGATCGCGTGGGTGGTCGGCGGCGGGTCGGTGGGGCTTCTCTGCTCCGGGATTGTGTCGCCCTTCGTCGGTCGGATGATCGACCGCTTCGGCGGGCGACCGACGATGGCCGCGGGGTCGCTCCTGATGGGCGCTGGGCTCGCCGCAGTCGGCTTATCGACCGGGCCCGTGACCTATCTCCTCGGCTGGGTCGTTCTCGGCCTCGGCATGGGCGCCGGGCTCTACGACGCCGCGTTCTCCACGCTCGGAAGGATCTTCGGGGCGTCGGCGCGGCGCGCGATCACCAACCTGACGCTGTTCGGCGGGTTCGCCAGCACCGTCTGTTGGCCCCTGACCGCTCTCGCAATTGAACACATCGGTTGGCGTGGCGCCTGCTTCGCCTACGCCGCCGCGCATGTGTTCGTGATGGCTCCGGCGCTGTTCGCCCTACTGCCGCGGGAGGCGCGGAAAGCGCCGGCTGCGGCAGATCTCACGGAAAGCAGGCGGATGACCCGCGGCGAGCGTGGATCGTTCCTGCTGCTCGCTGCGATCTTGATGGCGAATGGCGCGGTCCAGACGACCGTGGCGGTGCATCTGCTTGCGATCCTGCAACATCAGGGGATGGCGCTCGCAGCGGCCGTCGCGGTCGGCGCGCTGATCGGCCCGTCGCAGGTCGGCGCACGAGCGGTCGAGATGCTGTTCGGCGACCGGCTCCACCCCACCGCCACGCTCGCTTGCGCGGGCGGGTTGGTCGCTGTCGGCGTGGTGCTTCTGGCGCTCGGGGCGGCGCCGGCGGCGGTCGCCGTCGTGCTCTATGCGGCTGGGAACGGCGTGTGGTCGATCGCCCGCGGCACTGTCCCGCTCGCGCTGTTCGGCGCTGGGCGTTACCCGGTGGTGATGGGGCGGCTGGCGGCCCCCAACTTGATCGTGCAGGCGGCCGCGCCCTTCGCCGCCGGCCTCGCGCTGACCGCTGCGGAGCCAGGGGTCCTGTTGGTGGCGCTGGCGGTCGTCGCCACCGGCAACGCGCTGTTGGCCGCCGCGCTCATGTTCCGCGCCGGTCGATCGCTTGGGCCTCAAGGACGCGCACCATAGCGGGCGCGCCGCGACGCGGGCCGTCTGAGCTGGATCATGCCTCGGCCGGATTGCGGTCGCTCCGCCGCTTGGGCGCGCGCAGCGCCGTCGTTCCATGTCGGTTCATGTCTCGGCCAAGCTCCGGCTGCGCCAGCGTTCCCGGAGCGCCGCTCCGAGGTCCAGCATCTCGGCGGGAGGCCGCGGCGCGTCGACGCGCGCCACCAGCGCGGTGAGGTGCCGCGGCTTGATGGCCGAGAACAAGCAGAGCCCCGCGCGGTTGGTCGCAAGCGCGTAGTCGATCAGCACCTCGGCCGGCGTCGTCGGCGCCGCCGGATCATAGCCGGCGTCGGCGACGCGGCGTCGCGCCGTAGGGTCCTCCGCCAGCAAAGTCCGCAGCCGCGGCAGGGCGCCGAAGACGTTGAGGGCCCCATGCGCGATCGTTAGGCCGCCTCCGGATCGCCATTCGGCGAGGCGCGGGTCCTGCAGGTTGGGCTCGAACGGGTTGTTCTCGACCTGGAGCGCCGCGAACAGCCCCGGCCGCGCCGCGCCGGCCGCTGCGGCGTCCATATCCCCCGCGACGCCGACGGCGCCGACCTTCCCAGCCTCCAGCGCCATCGTCAGCGCCTCCTGCACCGCGCCATCGAGCACCTCGCGCGGCGAGGGGTCGTGGATCATCAGCAGGTCGATCCGCTCGACGCCCAGCCGGCGAAGGCTCTCGTCCACGCTCGCCATAACTCCCACGGTCGTGAGCGGCGTGGTCTCGATCGTCCGTATCCCACGAGCGTAGCGGCGAAGCGCGGGCAACCGCCGGACCAGCCGGCGGGCGTGCGGCCGCAGCGCCGCCTTCCAACCGGTCGACACCGCGACGATCCCGACCTTGGTGCAGACGTTGACCGCCCCGGAGCGGCCCGCGAGGAAGCGGCCAAGTATGGCTTCCGCCGCCCCGTCGCCGTAGCTCGGGGCTACGTCGAACCAGGTGACCCCGGCGTCGAAGGCGCGCTGGAGCGCGGAGAGCCCCTCGTCGGCGGGGACCCACGATCCGATCGAGGCGCAGCCAAAGCCGATCGCCGAAACGGGGGCGCGACCGATTGGGGTGGACACCTGTTTCATACGCATCCCTTGGAAAGCTCTCGCATGCCCCCGCTCAGAGCGGAAAACGATGGCGCGGAGCGCTCCGTGGGCGCCCCGCGCAAATTCGGCGTACGCAACCCCCGGATGCGTCCTTGATCCCTCTTGGGATACCGCTCGCGATGGCGGCGAAGCGGGCTGGGCTGCCGATCTCCCGCTCGCCGGGCCGTCCGAAACACGAGAATCTGATCAGCTCCCCAAACTCCGGCCCTATGTTCCGGCTTCCGTATCGTTGAATGGTCCCCGATGCGTCGACGCGTCTCCGCCGTCCTGGCCCTTCTTCTCGCCTTCGCCCCCGCAGGCGCTGAGGCCCAAGGTGTCGTCGAGCGCAACCAGTCGGCCTGGAGCCCGGCGCTGGGGCGAGAGCTCGTCTACAACCTCTACCGCCCGGAGATGCCGCCCTCCGGCGGCGAGCGCTGGCCTGTCGTCTACCTTCTCGAAGGCCGCCCCAGCGTATCGGACTGGCTGGACCAAGGCGGCTTGGCCGAGACTATGGACCGGGCGATCGCCGCGGGCGCGATGCCGCCGACGCTCGTGGTCACGCCCGTCGCCCCCTACAGCTGGTATGTCGACAACCCAGATCCCGGCGGCCACGGACTGATGCGGACGGCGATCGTCCGCGATCTTGTCGCGGCGGTCGACCAACGCTTCCCCACCGCGGCCTGCCGCGAGGGGCGCGCCGTCGGAGGTCTGTCCATGGGCGGCTACGGCGCGCTGTTGTTCGCGATCGACGCGCCGGAGGCGTTCGCGGCGGCGATCAGCCTCGCCGGCGCAGTCAGCCCGCCGATCGACCGCAACGACGTCGCCCGGCTGAAGCGCGCCGACGCCTTCTACGACGGCGCCTTCGGTCGGCCGCTCGATCGCGAGCGGTTCAACGCCTGGAATCTCTTCACGCGCCTCCGCATGCTCGAAAAGGGCGCC
The DNA here is from genome assembly GCF_002897035.1 of Methylopila sp. Yamaguchi. Lineage (GTDB taxonomy): Bacteria > Pseudomonadota > Alphaproteobacteria > Rhizobiales > Methylopilaceae > Methylopila. The sequence continues at coordinate 1,653 of NZ_BAUX01000002.1, read as the reverse complement.
GCGCCGCGGCCGGACGTCTATCTGTCGATCGGCGACCGCGATCGGGGCGGTCTGCTGCAGAACACGACCCGGCTGCATGTCGCGCTGCTGCGGGCGGGCGTCGACAGCACCTTCCGGATCGGTCCGGGCCAGCATGACTGGGAGACGTGGCGGCGCGAGTTCGCGACGGCTCTGACGTGGCTCGGACCCAAGCTCGATCCCGCCTGCGGCCATGACATGGCCTCGAGCGGAGCGCCCGACGGCTCCAAGCCGACGCCTTGAACGCATGCAAAAGCGCAAGATCGGCGCCGACCATTTGGGCGTGCTTTTCAAAGCGCGCGCGCAATAACATCAGGACGGCTCCGACGACGTTCTGACGCCGCCCGCGCCGCTCCCGGTTGTCCGTCCCGTCGGAGAGCGCCCGTTTGATCACGCGCATCCTGTCCGCCAGCTTCGCCGTCGCGTCCCTTGTTCTGAGCGCCGCGACGCCCGCCGTCTCCGGCGGGATCGTCGAGCGCGACCTCAAGGCGCCCAGTCCCGCCCTCGGCAAGCCGCTGCGGTACAGTCTCTACAAGCCCGCGGGAGAGCCCGCGCCGGGCACGCGCTGGCCCGTGCTCTATTTGCTCCACGGCGGCGGGCCGGGCGAGGCCGACTGGCTCGACGCCGGCGGGCTCGCGAGCACGATGGACAAAGCGATCGCGGAAGGGCGCATGCCGCCGACCATCGTGGTCATGCCCTACGCTGGAAACAGCTGGTACGTGGACAATCCCGACCCGCAGGGCGAGGGCCTGATGGAGACCGCGATCACGCGCGATCTCGTCAATGCGATCGACCGGAGCCTGCCGACGGCGGCCTGCCGCGGGGGCAGGGCGGCCGCAGGCCTGTCGATGGGCGGTTACGGCGCGCTGCTGTTCGCGTTCGACAAGCCGCACCGGTTCGGCTTTGGCGTTAGTCTGTCCGGCAGTCTGACGCAGCCCATCGCGCCGCAGATGACCGGGCGGCTGAAACGCGCTCGCACCTTCTACGACGGCGCCTTCGGCACGCCCTTTAGGGTCTCGCGTTTCAACGCCGCGAACCTGTTCCCCAAGGCTCCGAGGCTCGCCCTGCTGCGCGAGAAGCCGAAGATCTACATCAACGCCGGCGACCGCGATCCCGGCGGCATCGTGCAGGGCTCGACAGAGCTGCATCTCGCCCTGCTGAGGGCGGGCGTCGACAGCAAGCTGACGATCGTCCCCGGCCGTCACGAGTGGCCGCTGTGGCGACGCGAACTGGGACCAGCGCTGACCTGGCTCGGGCCGCAACTCGACACGACCTGCGGCGCGGCCGATGGCGTGGCGATCGTGAAATCGACCACCACGCAGTGAGGTCTAGCCGGCGGTTCGACCCTCGTCAGATGCGCGAAAGGGCGCTTCGGAAATCCGAAGCGCCCTTTCTTTGAATGAAGCCTTAATGGCTTTGAGGTCCGGCGTCGTCAGCCGTGGTCGGCCTGACGACGATCGCCCTGCGGGCGGCCGTCGCGACGGGGACGACGTCCGCCGGGCTTCCCGCCGCCGCCGTTCGCCTTCATGAAGCCGACGCCGGACATGCCACCTTCGGAGCCGCGGCCGCCGTCGCTCCGCGCGCCTTGGGGGGCGGAGGCGTGCTGGCGGCGCGGCTCGGCGTTGCGCCCGCCGT
>NZ_BAUX01000001.1 GCF_002897035.1 Methylopila sp. Yamaguchi | reverse complement strand
GGGCTGGACCGCCGGCGCCTCGACGCGGGGGCCTCGGCCCCTCGCGGGCTCGGGCGCCCGCACGGGCTGCGCCTGCGGGCGCTCGGCGGCCACGACCGGGGCGGGGCGCTGCGGGGCGGGCTGGCCCTGCGCCGGCGTCGGCTGGGGCGGAGCCGTACGGGTCGGGGGCGCGTCGAACGACGGCTCGCGCTGGACGTTCTGACCGCCCGGCGAGCGCAGGATGCCGCTCTCGACCACCACGTCGTTCGGACCGCCGATGAGCACGAGATGCTCGACGTTGTCGCGGCGGACGATCACGAGGCGGCGGCGGCCGTCGATCGCCAGCACGTCGAGGACGCCGAGACGCGGCTGGCGCGAGCGGCCGCTCGCCGACATGCCGCTGAGCCGCTTGCCGCCCAGGCGGCGGATCAACCAGGTCGCGATCAGGAGAAGCAGGATGAAGCCCGCGAAGAACAGGACAAATTTGATGGGCGTCGGAACGTCGAAGCCGAAAAGCTGATCGAACACGCGGGTCTACCTCGGTCTCAGTAAGCCAGTCGGGGCGGCGCGCCCGTGAGTTCGCGCGCAACGGCGGCCAGACTGGAACACAAGCCCGCGACGAACGCACCCCTCATAGACAAAGTCACGCCGAAGGTGAACGGAAACTTAACGCCGTTAACAGTCCGTTAACCATGCAAGCGGCAGTTTTTGCCGGGCGGACGCGCATTTCGCGACCCTGGGATGGCCCGGGCCGCCGCCGCCAGCGGGAAACCGACCGTGACGACGAGCGTCGAGCCGCCGCTGATGGCGGCGCTGAAGACCAAGATGCGGTGGCACGAGGCGCGCCAGGCCGTGCTTGCGGAGAACGTCACCAACGCCTCGACCGTCGGCTATCGGGCCCACGACCTCCGCCCGGTCGAAGCCGAGGAGGGCGGCGTCGGCGTCGCGCGCACCGCGCAGGGGCACATGACCCTGGCCTCCAGCGCCGGCGTCGACCGCGACGAGAGCCGCTCGACCTTCGAGCGCACGCCGGACGGCAATTCCGTCGTGCTCGAAGAGCAGATGATCAAGGCCGCCCAGAACCAGATGGACCACCAGATGGCGGCGACCCTCTACGCCAAGAGCCTCGGCCTGCTGCGCACCGCGCTCGGCAGGGGCTGAGCGCCTTTCAGGGACACCCTCCGATGGACCTCAACCGCGCGATCGGCGTCGCCGCCTCCGGCCTCAAGGCCCAGGCCGGCCGCATGCGGATCATCGCCGAAAACCTCGCCAACGCGGACTCCGTCGCCTCGACGACCGGGACCGAGCCCTACCGGCGCAAGCTGCCGACCATGCGGCCGGAGTTCGACCGCGAGCTCGACGCCCAGGTCGTGGCGCTCGGCCGGGTCGAGCGCGACCGCTCGGAGTTCAAGATCCGGAACGAGCCGGGCAACCCGCTGGCCGACGCCGCCGGCAACGTGCGTCTGCCCAACGTCGATCCGCTGATCGAGCAGATGGACATGCGGGAAGCCCAGCGGAACTACGAGGCGAACCTCAACATGGTGGGGTCCGCCCGCCGCATGATCGCCCGCACCCTCGACATCCTGCGCGCCTGACGCCCGGAGCCTAGACGCCCATGACCTCGCCGCTCGCCGCCGCCAACGCCTACGCCAGCCTGTCCGGGATCATCGCCGGAGGGGCGCCGGTCCGCCCCGGGGCGGGCGCGGACGCCAACGCCTTCGGGGACCTGCTGGAGAAGTCCCTCAGCGGCTTCGCCGAGCAGGGCCGGCAGACCGACGCCAAGGCGATGCAGGCGGTGCAGGGACGCGGCGACGTGGTCGACGTGGTCACCGCCGTCGCCGAGAGCGAACTCGCCCTCCAGACTCTCGTCAGCGTCCGCGACAAGGTGATCGCGGCCTACGACGAAGTCATGCGCATGCCGATCTGACGGCCGGGACCGAGACGCGATCCCATGACCAGCGCCGAAGTGCTCGACGTCGCCCGCGACGCCCTCTGGACCATCCTGAAGGTCGGCGGCCCGCTGATGGCGGTGACGCTCATCGTCGGCGTCGTCGTCTCGCTCGTGCAGGCGCTGACGCAGATTCAGGAGATGACGCTGGTCTTCGTGCCTAAGATACTGGCGCTGTTCGGCGCGATGATTCTGGCGCTGCCCTTCATGGGCGACGCCCTCGCCGGGCACATGGCGCGGCTCGCGGGACGCATCGCCTCCGGCGGATGACGGCGCCGGCCCTGAGAGCCTTCGGACCATGACGATCGAGCTCCTGCCGGCGAACGTCGCGGCCTTCATCCTGATCCTCGCCCGGGTCGGCGCGCTGGTGATGCTGATGCCCGCGCTCGGCGAGGAGAACGTATCGCCGCGGTTCCGCCTCACCATCGCGGCGCTGCTCGCCTTCGTGTTCTGGCCCTTCGCGCGGCCGCTCTACGACATCCGGCCCGACGACCCGCTGAACCTCCTGCTGCTGCTCGCCTCCGAAATCGGGGTCGGCCTGGTGCTCGGCGTCACCGCGCGCTTCGTGATGTCGTCGCTGTCGACCGCCGGCTTCATCATCGCGAACCAGCTCGGACTCGGCTTCGTCACGACCGTCGATCCGACCCAGGGCCAGCAGGGCGTGGTCGTCGGCACCTTCCTGACGCTGGTCGGGGTCGCGCTGATCTTCGCCACCGACCTGCACCACCTCGCGATCGGCGCCATCGCCGGCAGCTACGACGCGTTCCGGCCGGGCGCGCTGCCCCAGACAGGCGACGCCGCGAAGCTCGCGATGGACGCGGCCGCCGGCGCCTTCAGGATCGGCGTGCAGCTCTCTGCGCCCTTCCTCGTCTTCGGCCTGGTGTTCAACCTGGGCCTCGGCGTGCTGTCCCGCCTGATGCCGCAGCTGCAGGTGTTCTTCATCGCGACGCCGCTGACGCTGATCGCGGGCTTCGCGCTGCTCGCCCTTGTGGTGGGCGTGCTGATGAGCGTGTTCCTCGGCGACGTGGGCGAGACGCTCCGCCGGCTCTCGGGCGGCTGAGGACGGGAGATGGCGGAGAGCGAGGGCGGCGAACGCACCGAAGAACCGACGCGCAAGAAACTCGAGGACGCGCTCAAACGAGGCGACGTCGCCAAGAGCCAGGAGATCAACGTCTGGTTCAGCCTCGCCGCGGCGACGCTCGCGATCTCGATCTTCGGCGACGGCGCCGCCGCCAGCCTCACGGCCACGCTCACGCGCTTCATCGCCGAGCCGCACCGCTACGCGGTCGACGGCGTCTCGCTGACGACCATGGCCGGCGGCCTGGGCCTCGCGGTCGCCGCGGCGCTCGCGTTGCCCATTTTGTGCCTGACGCTCGCGGCGATCGCCGGCAACATGGTGCAGCACAGCCTGGTGTTCACCGCCGAGACGCTGGTTCCGAAGTTCTCGAAGGTCTCGCCGATGGCGGGGGCGAAGCGGCTGTTCTCGACCGAGAGCCTCGTCAACTTCGTCAAGGGCCTGCTGAAGCTCGCGATCGTCGGCGCGGTGATCTGGTCGGTGATCTGGCCCGAGCGCGCCAAGGTCTCGGCGCTGATCGCGGGCGATCCGGCGGGCCTGCTCGTCGTGCTGAAGAGCCTGTCGCTCAACGTGCTGGTGTCGGCGGTCGCGGTCTTCGCGCTGATCGCGCTCGGCGACTACATGTGGCAGCGCTGGCGCTGGCGCGAGCGCCTGATGATGACGAAGCAGGAGATCCGCGACGAGCACAAGCAGCAGGAGGGCGACCCGCACATCAAGGCGCGGATCCGCCAGCTCCGCATGCAGCGCTCGCGCAAGCGCATGATCGCGCAGGTGCCGACGGCGACGGTGGTGATCGCCAACCCGACCCATTTCGCCGTGGCGCTGAAGTATGAGACCGGCATGGCCGCGCCGGTCTGCGTGGCGAAGGGCGTCGACGCGCTTGCGCTGCGCATCCGCAAGATCGCCGAGGAGGCCGGCGTCGAGGTGGTCGAGAACCCGCCGCTCGCCCGCTCCCTGCACGCCGCGATCGAGGTCGACAAGGAGATCCCCTCCGAGCACTACAAGGCCGTCGCCGAGGTCATCGGCTTCGTCCTGCGCAAGCGGGGACGGCGGCGGTGAGGGCTGACGTCGGCCTCCGGCTCTTCTTGCAACCGGCCGCCGCCGCCGTCATCGTCGCGGCGACGTCGGTCGCCGGGCGAATCGACGGCGTTCCGGCCGTTCCCCGCCGCCGACGCGAGGTCCCATGAGCACGCTCGCCGAAGGAAGCCCGATGTCCGCCGAACCCCCGATCGACCGCAGCGGCCGCTCGGGCTCCGTCGGGCTCGTGGTGCTGCTCGCCGCGGCGCTCGTCGGCGCGGCGCTCGCGCTCTCGTTCCTCAACGGCGAGGCCGCGCAACCCTGGATCCTCGCCTTGCTGGCGGGGCTCTCCGTGATCGGCGTGTTCGCGCTGTTCGCGGGCGCCGTGGGGCTGATCCAGTTCGCAAGCCGCGGCGGCCGCGACGACCTGGGCGGCGCCATCGCCGCGACCAGCGACGAAGGCGTGCTCGTGACCGACGGCGGCGGCCGTATCGTGTTCGCGAACGAGGCCTACCTCGACCTCACACGCGCCGACGGCCCGGCGGGCGCGCGCACCGTGGAGCGGGTGTTCGCCGGCAACGCCGACGTGGCGGAGGCGATCTACCGGCTCTCGCAGGCCGCCCGCGGCGGCAAGCGCGCCTCCGAGGAGGCCCGCGTCACCCTGCCCGACGGGCGCGGGGCGTGGTTCCGCATCGGCGTGCGGCCGGTGGAGCGCAAGGGCGGCCGCGGCGTCGAGACGATCTGGACGCTCGACGACGTGACGCGCGAGCGCGAGCGCCACGAGAACGTGTTCCAGGAGCTGCAGCACGCGGTCGACTTCCTCGATCATGCGCCGGCCGGCTTTTTCGCCGCCCGCGGCGACGGCGCGATCGTCTACATGAACGCGACGCTCGCAGGCTGGCTCGACCAGGACCTGACGCAGGTCGGCGCCGGCGCCCTGACGCTGAGCGACGTGCTGGCCGGCGACGGCGCGGCTCTGGTCGCCGCCGTGCCGCCGCGCCCCGGCGCCGTCGCAACCGAGATCATCGACGTCGACCTGAAGACCCGCGGCGGCCGCTCGCTGCCGGCGCGCCTTCTGCACGCGGTCGCCTGGGCGGTCGACGGCACCCCCGGGGCCTCGCGCACGCTGGTGCTCGACCGGGGTCCGGGCGCCGACGTCTCCGAGCCGCTGCGCGCGGCCGAGGTGCGGTTCGCGCGCTTCTTCAACAACACGCCGCTCGCGATCGCGACCGTCGACGCGCGCGGCGGCGTCGAGCGCACCAACGCGCCCTTCGCCAAGCTCTTCGGCGAGCGCCTGAAGGACGCCTCCGGCGACCGCTCGATCTACGCCGGCCTCGCCGGCGAGCGCGACCGCGTGGCGCTCGAGGCGGCGATCGCGGCCGCGGCGGGCGGCGCGGGCGACGTCGCCCCCGTCGACGTGACGCTGCCGGGCGACGGCGGCCGCTCCGCCCGCCTGTTCGTGACCCGCGTGGACGACGCCGAGGGCGGCGAGGCGGCGGTGGTCTACGCGCTCGACACCACCGACCAGCGGGCGCTGGAGGCGCAGTTCGCCCAGAGCCAGAAGATGCAGGCCGTCGGCCAGCTCGCGGGCGGCGTGGCGCACGACTTCAACAACGTGCTGACCGCGATCATCGGCTACTCCGACCTTCTGCTCGCGAACCACCGGCCGACCGACCCGTCCTTCCAGGACATCATGCAGATCAAGCAGAACGCGAACCGGGCCGCGAGCCTCGTCCGCCAGCTGCTGGCCTTCTCCCGCCGCCAGACCCTGCGGCCGCAGGTGATCGTGCTGGGCGACGTGCTGGCGGAGCTGCGCATGCTGCTCGGCCGCCTGGTGGGCGAGAAGGTGAAGCTCGAGCTCGTCCACGGCCGCGACCTGTGGCCGGTCAAGGCGGACCTGAACCAGTTCGAGCAGGTGGTCATCAACCTCGTGGTGAACGCCCGGGACGCGATGGCGGACGGCGGCACCGTGACGATCCGCACCCGCAACGTCACCGCGGCGGAGGTTCCGGCCTTCGGCCATCGCGGGCTGCCGGCGGCAGACTACGTGATGATCGACGTGGAGGACACCGGCTCGGGCATCCAGGAGGAGATCCTCGACAAGATTTTCGAGCCGTTCTTCTCGACCAAGGAGGTCGGCAAGGGCACGGGGCTTGGGCTCTCGACCGTCTACGGCATCGTCAAGCAGACCGACGGCTACGTCTTCGCGCTGTCGGAGCCGGGCGCGGGCGCGACCTTCCGCATCTTCCTGCCCCGGCACACCGCGGCGGAGGCGGAGGAGGCGAAGCCCGCCGCGGTCGCCGCCGCGCCGCAGGACATGACGGGCCGCGGCACCGTGCTGCTGGTCGAGGACGAGGACGCGGTCCGCGCCTTCGGCGCCCGCGCGCTGGCCTCGCGCGGCTACGACGTCATCGAGGCGCGCTCCGGCGTCGAGGCGCTGGAGCAGATGGAGGCGCACGGCAGCGCGGTCGAGCTCGTGGTGTCCGACGTCGTGATGCCCGAGATGGACGGGCCCTCGCTGCTGCGCGAGCTGCGCAAGAAGCAGCCCGACCTGAAGATCATCTTCGTCTCCGGCTACGCCGAGGACGCCTTCAAGAAGAACCTGCCCGACGGCGAATCGTTCGCCTTCCTGCCGAAGCCGTTCACGCTCAAGCAGCTGGTGCAGGCCGTGAAGGACACGATGGGCGCCTGAGGGCGCTCCATCGGCCGCCAACGCTCAAGATCGTGGGGGCGCGGCCGATCTCGGCACAAGATGTTCCTATTGCGTTCTTAGAACAAAGAAAGTACAAAAGGCTCCGTTGATGGCCCGCCGCGGGCCGTGCCATAAGGAGCCAGAGCGATGTCGCAATCCGCACTCCGCCTCGTCGAAGGAAGCTCCATGGACAGGACAAAGGCGCTCGACGCCGCTCTCGCGCAGATCGACCGCGCGTTCGGCAAGGGGTCGATCATGCGCCTTGGGGCGGGTCAGGCCCTCGCCGAGGTCGAGGTGGTCTCGACCGGCTCGCTCGGGCTCGACATCGCGCTCGGCGTCGGCGGCCTGCCGCGCGGCCGGGTGATCGAGATCTTCGGGCCGGAAAGCTCCGGCAAGACCACGCTCGCGCTCCACACCATCGCAGAATCCCAGAAGTCGGGCGGCGTCTGCGCCTTCGTGGACGCCGAGCACGCGCTCGATCCGATTTACGCCCGCAAGCTCGGCGTGAACCTGCAGGACCTGCTGATCTCGCAGCCGGACACCGGCGAGCAGGCGCTCGAGATCGCCGACACGCTGGTGCGCTCCGGCGCGGTCGACGTGCTGGTGGTCGATTCGGTCGCGGCGCTGACGCCCCGCGCCGAGCTCGAGGGCGAGATGGGCGACGTGCAGCCGGGCCTTCAGGCGCGCCTGATGAGCCAGGCGCTGCGCAAGCTCACCGGGTCGATCGCCAAGTCCAAGACCATGGTGATCTTCATCAACCAGATCCGGATGAAGATCGGCGTGATGTACGGCAGCCCCGAGACCACCACGGGCGGCAACGCGCTCAAGTTCTACGCCTCCGTCCGCCTCGACATCCGCCGCATCGGCGCGATCAAGGAGCGCGACGAGGTCGTTGGCAACCAGACCCGCGTCAAGGTGGTCAAGAACAAGGTCGCGCCGCCGTTCAAGCAGGTCGAGTTCGACATCATGTACGGCGAGGGCGTCTCCAAGGTCGGCGAGCTGATCGACCTCGGGGTCAAGGCCGGGATCGTCGAGAAGTCGGGTGCCTGGTACTCGTTCGACAGCCAGCGCCTCGGCCAGGGCCGCGAGAACGCGAAGTCCTTCCTCAAGGAAAACGGCGAGATCGCCGGGCGGATCGAGTCCGCCGTGCGCCAGAGCGCGGGCGTGCTCGCCGAGAAGATCCTGGACCAGGTCGATCCCAACGACCCCGAACTCGACGCCGACTGAGAGCTTCGGCCGCGCCATGGCGACGCCGCGGCGCGGCCTTTCTGGACAGGCGCGCGACGCCGCGCTTAATGTGCCGCCGCGCCCCGCAGCCCGATGGTCCAGCGACCTCGCCGCATGACGGGGCGCCGGCCGTTTTCCGGCCGCCTGTCCCGAACGCGAACGGCGAGCACCTCCGAAATCCCATGAGCGGCGTCAACGAGATCCGGAAGACCTTCCTCGACTATTTCGCTGGGGAAGGCCACGCGGCCGTCGCCTCCGGGCCGCTGGTGCCGCGGAACGACCCGACGCTCATGTTCACGAGCGCCGGCATGGTGCAGTTCAAGAACCTGTTCACCGGCCTCGAGCGGCGGGACTACTCCCGGGCCACCACGGCTCAGAAATGCCTCCGCGCCGGCGGCAAGCACAACGACCTCGACAACGTCGGCTACACCGCGCGCCACCACACCTTCTTCGAAATGCTAGGGAACTTCTCGTTCGGCGACTATTTCAAGGAGCGCGCGATCGAGCTGGCCTGGAACCTCGTCACCAAGACCTTCGACCTCCCGAAGGATCGGCTGCTCGTCACCGTCTACATCGACGACGACGAGGCCCACGGGCTCTGGAAAAAGATCGCGGGCTTCTCCGACGACCGCATCATCCGCATCGCCTCGTCCGACAACTTCTGGGCGGCCGGCGACACGGGGCCCTGCGGTCCGTGCTCCGAAATCTTCTTCGACCAGGGCGACAAGCTGTTCGGCGGACCTCCCGGCAGCGCCGACGAGGACGGCGACCGGTTCCTGGAATTCTGGAACCTCGTGTTCATGCAGTACGACCAGGTCGCGCCCGGCGAGCGTCGCCCGCTGCCGCGGCCGTCGATCGACACCGGCATGGGCCTCGAGCGCATTTCGGCGATCCTCCAGGGCGTCCCGTCGAACTATGAGATCGACCTCTTTCGCGCGCTGATCGACGCTTCCGTTGAGGCGACCGGGGTCGCCGCCGAGGGCGAGGCCCGGGCGAGCCACCGCGTCATCTCCGATCACCTGCGCGCCGCGAGCTTCCTGGTCGCGGAGGGCGTGCTGCCCTCGAACGAGGGCCGCGGCTACGTGCTCCGCCGCATCATGCGCCGCGCCATGCGCCACGCGCAGCTGCTCGGCGCCGAGCAGCCGCTGCTGTGGCGGCTGGTGCCGACGCTCACCCGCGAGATGGGCGCCGCCTATCCGGAGCTGGTGCGCGCGGAGAATCTGATCACCGAGACGCTGCAGCTGGAGGAGGTGCGGTTCCGCACCACGCTGGCGCGCGGCCTCGGCTTGCTCGACGACGCCGCCGCGGGCCTCGGCTCAGGCGACAGCCTCGCCGGCGAGACCGCCTTCAAGCTCTACGACACCTACGGCTTCCCGCTCGACCTGACCCAGGACGCGCTGCGCGCCCGCGGCGTCGCGGTGGACGTCGACGGCTTCAACGCCGCCATGGCGCGCCAGAAGGCCGAGGCCCGCGCGGCCTGGTCCGGCTCCGGCGAGGCGGCGACCGAGACCATCTGGTTCGGCATCCGCGACCGCGTCGGCGCGACCGAGTTCCTGGGCTACGGCGCCGAGCAGGCCGAGGGCTCCGTGGTCGCGTTGATCAGGGACGGCCAGGAGGTCGAGCGTCTGGCGGCGGGCGAGAGCGGATACCTGATCGCCAACCAGACGCCGTTCTACGGCGAGAGCGGCGGCCAAGTCGGCGACGCCGGCGTCCTGACGGCGCCCGGCGTCGAGGTGGTCGTGTCCGACGTCCAGAAGAAGCTCGGCGACCTCTTCGTCCACGCGGTCGAGATCACGTCCGGAGCGGTCGCGATCGGCGACGCGCTGACCTTCACGGTCGACCACGAGCGGCGCCGGCGCATCCGCGGCAACCATTCGGCGACCCATCTGCTGCACGAGGCGCTGCGTCTCACGCTCGGCGACCACGTCGCGCAGAAGGGCTCGCTCGTCGCGCCCGACCGCCTGCGCTTCGACTTCAGCCACACCAAGCCGATCGCCGCCGCCGAGCTCGAGCGGATCGAGGCGATCGCGAACGCCATCGCGCTGCAGAACGACCCGGTCGTCACCCGCGTGATGGGGATCGAGGAGGCGCGCGCCTCCGGCGCCCGGGCGCTGTTCGGCGAGAAGTACGGCGACGAGGTCCGCGTCGTCTCCATGGGGCGCGCCGACGACGGCAGGCCCTATTCGATCGAACTCTGCGGCGGCACCCATGTCGGCGCCACCGGCGAGATCGGCGCGATCACGATCGTCGGGGAGAGCGGCGTCGCGGCCGGCGTGCGGCGCGTCGAGGCGCTGACCGGCGAGGCGGCGCGGCTGCACTTCGAAGCGCAGAACGGCCGGGTCGCCGATCTCGCCGCGCTTTTGAAGGCGCCCGAGGCCGAGGTGGTGTCTCGCGTCGAGGCGCTGATCGAGGAGCGCAAGCGCCTCGAGCGCGAGCTCGTCGACGCGCGCAAGAAGCTCGCGATGGGCGGCGGCGGCGCAGGGGCGGGCGACGCGGTCCGCGAGGTCGCCGGCGTCAAGCTGTTCGCCCGCACGGTCGAGGGCATCGAGATGAAGGACCTCAAGGGCCTCGTCGACGAGGCCAAGAAGTCGATCGGCTCGGGCGTCGCGGCCATCGTCGGGGTCACCTCGGAGGGCAAGGCCGGCGTGGTCGTCGGCGTTACGCCGGATCTGGTCCCACGGTTCAGTGCGGTCGACCTTGTGCGCGTCGCGTCGGCAGCGCTTGGCGGCTCCGGCGGCGGCGGGCGGCCCGACATGGCGCAGGCCGGCGGCCCGGACGGGGCGAAGGCCGGCGAGGCGCTCGACGCCGTCGCCGCGCGGCTCGCCGCGGCGTGAGCGGCGCCGGCGGAGTCTCGGTCCGCCGCGGCGGACCGGACGACGTCGCCACGGTGCACGCGCTGGTGAGCGGCGCGTTCGGCGAGGTCGGTCCGGTGGAGCCGCCGCTCTCGGCGTTGCGGGAGACCGTCGACAGCCTCGCGGCCCGGCTCGAGGGCCGGGAGTTCCTGCTGATCGCCGAGGCGGACGGGGCGGTGGTCGGCTGCGCCTTTTGCGCGCCGCAGGACGACGCGGTCTATCTCGGCCGCGTGGCGGTCCACGCTTCGGCGCGCGGCCGCGGCGTCTGCCGCGCGCTGGTGGGCGAGGCCGAGGCCTTGGCGCGCGAGGTCGCGCGCGCCCGGCTGACCTTGAAGGTCCGGGCCTCCATGCCGCAGAACATCGACGTGTTCCGGCGCCTCGGCTTCACGATCACCGCCGAAGCCCGGCACGAGGGCTACGACCGCACGACCTACTACGTGCTGGAGAAGCCTCTGGGCTGAGCGGCGGCCGCGACGACGTCGCTCAGGCCGCCAGCCTGACGGTACGGGCTTTCGGGCCCACCGGCCCGGCGGGAGCCGGCCTCCGCAGGCGGATTGCCGGAAGCCTGCGCCACGCCCCATAACGGCGACGTCCAGCGCCTCGGCGACACGCCGGCGCCGCTCCCGGGTCCCGGCGGGAAGCCGGGACGCCGGCCGAAGGGTTCAGCTCTCGCCGAACACGCGGGCGAAGGTCTGGTCCACCGCCTTGAAGTGGTAGCCGAGGTCGAAGGTGTCCTCGAGTTCGGCGTCGCTCAGGTAGCCGCGCACGTCGGCGTCCGCCTTCAGCAGGGTGAGGAAGTCGCCCTCGCCGCGCCAGACCGGCATGGCGTTGCGCTGGACGAGGCGGTAGGCGTCCTCGCGGCTCGCGCCCTTCTGGGTCAGCGCCAGCAGCACGCGCTGGGAGTGCACCAGGCCGCCGAGGCGGTCGAGGTTGCCCTGCATGCGCTCGGGGTAGATCAGCAGGTTCTCGATCACGCCGGCCATGCGGTTGAGCGCGAAGTCCAGAGTCACCGTCGCGTCCGGGCCGATCATGCGCTCGACCGAGGAGTGCGAGATGTCGCGCTCATGCCAGAGCGCCACGTTCTCCATCGCCGGCAGGGCGTAGGCGCGCACCATGCGTGCGAGGCCGGTGATGTTCTCGGTCAGCACCGGGTTGCGCTTGTGCGGCATGGCGGAGGAGCCCTTCTGGCCAGGCGAGAAATACTCCTCGGCCTCAAGCACCTCCGTCCGCTGCAGGTGGCGCACCTCGATCGCGAGCCGCTCCATGGAGGAGGCCACGACGCCCAGCACCGCGAAGAACATGGCGTGCCTGTCGCGCGGGATGACCTGGGTCGAGACCGGCTCGACCGAGAGCCCGAGCTTCTCCGCCACGTGGGCTTCGACCGCGGGGTCGATGTTCGCGAAGGTGCCGACGGCGCCCGAGATGGCGCAGGTCGCGATCTCCTTGCGGGCCGCGACGAGGCGCTCGCGGGCGCGCTCGAACTCGACGTAGAAGCCGGCGAGCTTCAGCCCGAAGGTGGTCGGCTCCGCATGGATGCCGTGGCTGCGGCCGATGGTCGGCGTGTGCTTGTGCTCAAAGGCGCGCTTTTTCAGCGCCGCCAGCAGCCGGTCGACGTCGGCGATCAGCAGGTCGCTGGCGCGCGCCAGCTGCACGCTGAGACAGGTGTCGAGCACGTCGGACGAGGTCATGCCTTGATGCACGAAGCGCGCGTCGGGGCCTACGAACTCGGCCAAGTGGGTCAGGAAGGCGATGACGTCGTGCTTGGTCTCGCGCTCAATTTCGTCGATGCGGGCCACGTCGAAGGTCGCCGCGCCGCCCTTCTCCCAGATGGTCTTCGCCGCCTCCTTCGGGATTACGCCGAGCTCGGCCAGCGCGTCGCAGGCGTGCGCCTCGATCTCGAACCAGATGCGGAACCGGGTCTCGGGCGACCAGATGTCGGCCATCTCGGGGCGGGAGTAACGGGGGATCATGGGCGTTCAGGCCTCCGGGCGTCGGACGGCGCTGCCTTAGCACATCCGCGCCGGGCGTCACGCGTTTCCGGTCGTCGCGCTCAGTCCTCGACGAGAGGCTTCAGCACGGTTCGCTTGCGACCCTCCGGCCCCGGGCGACCTTCCACCAGCGCCGACACGACGCCGTGGAGGGTCTGCAGGTCCTGCTTGGTCGGCTCCATGCGCTGGATCATGTTGCGGAGGTTGATCACCATCGAGGCGGTCTTCGAAGGTGACCGGAAGAAGCCCGCCTCGCGCAGTTCGCCTTCGATGTGCGTAAACAGCGCGACCAGTTCGGCGTGGCTGCCGGGCGGCGAGCGGGTCGGCATGTCGAACGGCGCGGCGCCGCCGGTCGCGGCCTTGAACCACTCGTAGCCCACAAGCAGCACGGCTTGGGAGAGATTGAGGCTGGCGTAGGCCGGGTTCACCGGGAAGGTCATCACGCGGGCCGCGAGCGCCACTTCCTCGTTCTCAAGCCCATTCCGCTCGCGTCCGAACATCACGCCGGCGCGGCCGCCCCCGCCGATATGGGCCGCGAGCCGGGCGGCGGCCTCGGCCGGCGCGTCGACAGGCTTCGCCTGGCCGCGCTCGCGCGCGGTGGTCGCGATCACGAGGTCGAGGTCGGCGAGCGCGTCCTCCAGCCGCTCGAAATGGACGGCGGCGTCCAGCACGTAGTCCGCGCCGGCCGCAAAGGCGCGCGCCGAGGGGTCGTCGGTGCTCCCGGGCGCGCCGACGATCCGAAGCTCCGCCAGCCCGAAGTTCGCCATGGCGCGCGCGACCGAGCCGACGTTCTGAGCGAGCTGCGGAGCCACGAGGATGACCGCGGGCCCCGAGGGAAGGGCGGCGGCGAGGGCGGCTTTGGTGTGGTCGGTTCCGGCCATGGCGTCACGTGCGGTTCGGGCGAGCGCGTGGCCTTAGCACGGCGCGGCCGGGTTTGCGCGCAAGCTCAGTCCCGCCCGTCGTCGAACACGGCGAAGGCCAGCGCCGCCAGCGGGATCAGCGCGCCGGCGATCGCGACCGCGGGCCATCCCCACGTCGTCATCAACGGGCTGACGAGCGCCGAGCCGGCGGCTCCGCCGAGAAACAGCATGGCGATGTAGAGCCCGTTCAGCCGGCCGCGCGCGGCGTCGTCCAGGCTGTAGATGGCGCGCTGGCCGAGCAGCATGTTGATCTGGACGCCGACGTCCACAACGACGGCGCCGAACAGCAGGGCGGCGACCCCGCCCCAGCCGTCGAGGCCGGCGACCGCGAAGCCGAAGGCCGCGATGACGAGCGCCGCGAGGGTGCCGGGCCGCGTCAGGCCGGCGTCGGCGAGCCTGCCGGCCCAGGGCGCGACCAGCGCGCCGGCCGCGCCCGCCAGAGCGAACAGGCCGATCCAGCTGTGGGACCAGCCGTAGGTCTCGGCGAGACGCATGGGGACCGCGGTCCAGAACAGGCTGAACACGGCGAACATGGCGGCCTGGTAGGCGGCGCGCCGGCGCAGGACGCGGTGTCGCTTCAGCAGCGTCAGCATGGAGCCGAGGAAGGCTCCGTAGGACATGCCGCCCTGCGGGGTGCGCGACGGCACATAGGCGCGCAGCACGACGGCGATCGCCACCATCAGCGCGGCCGAAAGCCCGAACACCGCGCGCCACCCCGCGACGTCCGCGAGCACGCTCGCGACGGGACGGGCGAGCAGGATGCCGAGCAGCAGGCCGCTCATCACCGTGCCGACCGTCTGGCCGCGCGTCTCCGCAGGCGCCGCGTTCGCCACGATCGGGAGCAGCATCTGCGCGGCCGTAGAGGCGACGCCGATCGCGAAGGAGGCGGCGAAGAACGCCGCGCCGGAGGGGGCGAGGGCGGTCGCGGCAAGCGCCAGCGCCGCGGCGCCGAGCGTCAGGGTGAGCAGGCGGCGGGTCTCGGTGAGATCGACCAGCGGCGCGAGCAGGATGAGCCCGACGCCGTAGCCGATCTGGGTGAGCGACACCACGCCGCTCGCGGCGGAGGGCGCCAGCGCGAGATCGCGGGCGATCAGGTCCACCAGCGGCTGCGCGTAGTACAGATTGGCGACGATCGCGCCGCAGGCCACGGCCGCGAACAGCACGAGCTTCTGGTCGGCGGCTGGGGCAGCGCCGGCGGCCGTTTCGGCGACGTTCGTCATGACGCTCTCCTCGGGGGCAGGAGCGAGTTTCTAGCGTTCGCAAATGCGAAAGCCACGCGCGTTTCGCGCGGCGCTCCCTTGCGTTTCCGAGGGCCCGCCTTCTTCCGCAGCGCGGCCGGCGATGGTAGATGTCCGGCGACCCGCCGCTGCGCCAAAGCGCCGCGCCTCACTGCGAAAGGCTGTCCGCCCATGTCGAAGATCAAGGTCGCCAACCCCGTCGTCGAGCTCGACGGCGACGAGATGACGCGGATCATTTGGCAGTACATCAAGGACAAGCTGATCCACCCCTATCTAGACGTCGACCTGCACTACTACGACCTGAGCGTCCAGAACCGGGACGCCACCGAGGACAAGGTGACGGTCGACGCCGCCGAGGCGATCAAGAAGCACGGCGTGGGCGTGAAGTGCGCCACGATCACCCCCGACGAGCAGCGCGTCGAGGAGTTCAAGCTCAAGAAGATGTGGCGCTCGCCGAACGGCACGATCCGCAACATCCTGGGTGGCGTGATCTTCCGCGAGCCGATCATCTGCAAGAACGTACCGCGGCTGGTGCCGGGCTGGACGCAGCCGATCGTCGTCGGCCGCCACGCCTTCGGCGACCAGTACCGCGCGACCGACTTCAAGTTCCCCGGCAAGGGCAAGCTGACGATCAAGTTCGTCGGCGAGGACGGCCAGACGATCGAGCACGAGGTCTTCGACGCGCCCGGCTCCGGCGTCGCCATGGCGATGTACAACCTCGACGACTCGATCCGCGACTTCGCCCGGGCCTCGCTGAATTACGGCCTCAACCGCGGCTTCCCGGTCTACCTCTCCACCAAGAACACGATCCTCAAGGCCTACGACGGCCGCTTCAAGGACATCTTCCAGGAGATTTATGACGCCGAGTTCAAGGACCAGTTCGCCGCCAAGAAGATCTGGTACGAACACCGCCTGATCGACGACATGGTCGCCTCGGCGCTGAAGTGGTCCGGCGGCTACGTCTGGGCCTGCAAGAACTACGACGGCGACGTGCAGTCCGACACGGTGGCGCAGGGCTTCGGCTCGCTCGGCCTGATGACCTCGGTGCTGACGACGCCGGACGGCCGGGTCATGGAAGCGGAAGCGGCCCACGGCACCGTCACGCGCCATTACCGCGAGCACCAGAAGGGCAAGGCGACGTCCACCAACTCGATCGCGTCGATCTTCGCCTGGACCCGCGGCCTCGGCCACCGCGCCAAGCTCGACGACAACGCCGAACTGAAGCGCTTCGCCGAGACGCTGGAGAAGGTCTGCGTCGATACGGTCGAGAGCGGCTTCATGACGAAGGACCTGGCGCTGCTCGTCGGCGACCAGCAGACCTGGCTCACCACCACGGGTTTTCTCGACAAGATCGACGCCAATCTGCAGAAGGCGATGGCCTGAGCCTCACGCGCTCCACGCCAAACAAAACGGGCGGCCAAAGGGCCGCCCGTTTCCGCTTCCAGATGCGTTCGACCTAGCGGTCCCCGCGCTCCCGACCGCCGCCGCGCTCGCCGCCGCCGCCGCGATCCCCGCCGCGATCGAACCCGCCGCGCTCGCCGCCGCCGCGCTCAAAGCCGCCACGTTCGCCGCGGCCCCTGTCACCGCCGCGATCGCCGCCGAAGCCGCCCAGGCCTTCCGGACGGCGGTCGCGCTCGACGCGCTCGACCCGACGGTCGTCGCCGCGGTCGCGGATCCGCTCGCGACGGTCCTCGATGCGCTCACGACGGTCGTCGAGGCGTTCGCGGCGATCCTCGATCCGCTCGCGGCGCTCGCCGATACGTTCAAAGCGCTCGTCACGACGCCGATCTTCGATCCGCTCCCTGCGGCCGTCACGGCGGGATTCCCAGCGTTCGCGCTCGCGCCGGTCGCGGATGTTCCAGGTGACGTCGCGCCGCCACGAGTCGCGCCGCCAACCGCGGTAGCCGGGGCGATCATTGTACCAGCGCCCGCCGTAGAAATAGAGGCCGTTGGCGTAGTAGTACGGCCGGCTCTCGTAATAGCCGCTGATCTCGTAGCCGGGGACCAGATACTCGTCCTCTTCGATCACGACGCGGGACGGCGCGGAACCGCCGATGTCGAGATAGCTCGCGCTGGCGAAGCCGGACCCGCTGCCGCCCATGCTGATCTCGCACCAGCCGGCGGAGCAGCCGATGACGTTGACCCGCTCGCCCGCCGGCAGCGCGTCGACGATGGAGTAGCCCGTGCCTGGGCCGGACCGGACGTTGAGGTTCGTGGTGGCGATGGCCGGGGCGGCGCTCGCGGCGCCGGCCGTCAGCGCGAGAACGCCCGCGGCGGCCAGCAGCGACTTGGCTGTGGTGAGCATGACGTCGAAACTCCCTGAGTCTGTCGTTGTTGTCTCTAAACGGGATTCCCGCCCGGCTCCTCGAACCCCGCCACGCCGCCGGGACCACCGGATCGAGCGCGCATCAAGAACGCGCGAGCCCAACTGAAAGTTTCACATCTGAAAGCTGGGAAAAATGGCGGACGTGCGGCGGACTCAAGGCCGCCCGGACGCCTCGCCCACCTCGGCCAGGGCGCGCGCGGCGCCCTGCTGCAGGAAGGCGAGATCGGGGCCGAGACAGACGAACGAAAACCCGCGCCGCACGTAGTCCGCGGCGAAAGCCGGGGTGTTGGCGAAGATCGCCGCCGGTTTCTTCGCGCGCCGGGCCGCGGCGACGATCGCGTCGAGAGCTTCGATCACCGCGGGGTGGTCGGGGTCGACGGCCACGCCTCCGCTCAGGGCGACGGACAGGTCGTTGGGCCCGATCAGCACGCCGTCGAGGCCATCGACCGCGAGAATGTCGTCGAGCGCGGCCAGCGCCTCGGCGGTCTCGATCATGGCGAGCGCGAGCGTCCGGCGGTTCGCTTCGGCGAGGTAGCCGTCGCGCGACAGGCCGGAGAAGGAAAGCCCGCGGTTCGGGCCCCAGCTCCGCCGACCGGTCGGCGGGAACTTCACCGCCGCGACGAGGGCCCGCGCCATGGCGGCGTCGTCGATCATCGGAGCGATCACCCCGGCAGCGCCTGCGTCGAGCGCCTGGGCGGCGAGGGAAAAGCCGTCGAGCGGAAGGCGCACCAGCGCCGGCCGTGCGGCGAGGGCAGCCGCCGCGATGCCTTCGACGATGCGGTCGAAGGTGGCGAAGCCATGCTGGGCGTCGAGGGTGACTGACGCGAAGCCCGCGCGGGCGATGGTCTCCACCACCAGGGTCGAGGGCGCCTGAACCCACCCGTTGAAGTGCGGCGCGCCATTGGCGAACGACGCCGCGCCGAGCGCGCCCGGACCAACCGCCGTTGAGGTCATGCAGGGGCTCCGAAAGAGGGAAGGGGCGTCATTCGTTCTTCAACTGGACCACGGCGAGGGCCAGAAGCTCGGCCATCTTCGCGCGGAGCGTGGCGTCGGCGATCTCGACGCCCCGGAGGTCGAAGTCGCGGCGCACCTTGCGGAACACGTCCTCGTCGCCCGGCTCCTCGAAGTCGGCCAGCAGCACGGCCTTGGCGTAGGCCTGCGCGTCCTCGCCATGCTTCCCGAGCGCTTCGGCGGCCCACAGGCCCAGCAGCCGGTTTCGCCTGGCGTAGGCGCTGAACTTCATCGTCTCATCGTGCGCGAACATGGCTTCGAAGGCCTGCTCGCGTTGATCGAAGGTTGTCATCGTCGTGTCCATGCCATCCCGTCGCCGCCCGACGGAACTACATCCGGGAATTATGGCGAAGCCACGCGCCTTTCGCGTCTAATCCTTAGACTATCGTCACGGGCGCGGAACGGCGGGGCGATCGTTCCCTCCGATCGCCTTGGCATTCGCCAAACGCGGTCTTACATTGCGCTCGGCGGTTTAAGCCCCAGCGCGTCTCGCGCGGGTCCTCGGCCGCCGCGCCGGTTGCGAAAGGCCCGCAATGAACCCGAATTTCCGGAACTTCGCCCTCTGGGTGATCATCGTTCTGCTCCTGCTCGCCCTCTTCACGCTGTTCCAGAACCCGGGACAGCGCGCGGCGACCAACGACATCTCGTTCAGCACCCTGCTCACCGAGGTCGACAACGGCCGCGTGCGCAACGTGACGATCGAGGGCCAGAACATCTCGGGCCAGTACACCGACGGCACCCAGTTCCAGACCTATGCGCCTGACGATCCGTCGCTGGTGCAGCGGCTCTACGGCAAGGGCGTCGCGATCTCGGCGCGTCCGCCGGGCGAGAACATGCCGTGGTTCGTCGCTTTGCTCCTGCAGTGGCTGCCCTTCATCGCGCTGATCGGCGTGTGGGTGTTCCTGTCGCGGCAGATGCAGGGGGGCGCGGGCAAAGCCATGGGCTTCGGCAAGTCCAAGGCCAAGCTTCTCACCGAGGCGCACGGCCGCGTGACCTTCGAGGACGTGGCGGGCGTCGACGAGGCGAAGAGCGACCTCGAAGAGATCGTCGAGTTCCTGCGCGATCCCCAGAAGTTCCAGCGCCTCGGCGGCAAGATCCCGCGCGGCGTGCTGCTCGTGGGCCCTCCCGGCACCGGCAAGACGCTGATCGCCCGCGCGGTCGCCGGCGAAGCCAACGTGCCGTTCTTCACGATCTCTGGCTCCGACTTCGTCGAGATGTTCGTCGGCGTCGGCGCGAGCCGCGTGCGCGACATGTTCGAGCAGGCGAAGAAGAACGCGCCGTGCATCATCTTCATCGATGAGATCGACGCGGTCGGCCGCCATCGCGGCGCCGGCCTCGGCGGCGGCAACGACGAGCGCGAGCAAACCCTCAACCAGCTGCTGGTGGAGATGGACGGCTTCGAGGCGAACGAGGGGATCATCCTCATCGCCGCGACCAACCGGCCGGACGTGCTGGATCCCGCGCTGCTGCGTCCGGGCCGCTTCGACCGCCAGGTCGTGGTCTCGAACCCCGACATCATCGGCCGCGAGAAGATCCTGAAGGTTCACGTCCGCAAGGTGCCGCTGGCGCCGGACGTCGACCTCAAGACCGTCGCGCGCGGCACGCCGGGCTTCTCCGGCGCCGACCTGATGAACCTCGTCAACGAGGCCGCGCTGCTCGCCGCCCGCCGCTCCAAGCGCATGGTCACCGCCGCCGAGTTCGACTCGGCGAAGGACAAGATCATGATGGGCGCCGAGCGCCGCATGGTGATGACGGACGAGGAGAAGAAGGTCACCGCCTATCACGAGGCCGGCCACGCCGTGGTCGCCTTGTTCACGCCGGCGAACGATCCGATCCACAAGGCGACGATCATTCCCCGCGGCCGGGCGCTCGGCATGGTGCAGTACCTGCCCGAGAAGGACCAGATCTCGATCTCCTACGAACAGCTCACCTCGCGCCTCGCGATGGCCATGGGCGGGCGCGTGGCGGAGGAGGTGTTCTTCGGCGACGAGAAGGTGACGGCCGGCGCGCAGTCCGACATCCAGATGGCGACCAACATCGCTCGCGGGATGGTGACGCGCTGGGGCTTCTCCAAGGAGCTCGGCACCGTCGCCTATGGCGAGAACCAGGACGAGGTGTTCCTCGGCATGTCGGTGGCGCGCCAGCAGAACGTCTCGGGCACGACGATGCTGAAGATCGACAACGAGATCAAACGCTTCATCGACGAAGGCTACGAGACCGCGCGACGGATCATCACTGAGAACAAGGACGCCATGGACCTCGTCGCGAAGGCGTTGCTCGAGTACGAGACGCTGACCGGCCAGGAGATCAAGGACATCCTGGCGGGCAAGCCGCCGGTGCGCGACGTATCGGACGAGCCGCCCGCGCCGCGTGGTTCGGCGGTGCCGACCGCCGGCAAGCCGCGCCCGCGGCCCGACGCTGGGCTCGAGCCGCAGCCGCAGGCCTGACGCTTCAGCGTCGACTCAAAATGAACAAAGGCCGGCCCCGCGGGGCCGGCCTTTGTCGTTTGGGGCTCGGCTGTGGCGACGAGCGGGCGGATCGATGCAACCGCGGTCATCTGCGCGGCGAGACGAAGCAACAGGTGCAGGTAGTCAAAAGTTCACCCTGCATAAGGGAACGTCTGCCCTCCCGACGAGTTGTCAACCGAACATCGAACAACAAACTCGATAGGGAAAACCCATGCGACATCTCATTCTGGCCGCCGCTTTCAGCGCTCTTGCTCTCGGAGCCGCGCACGCGCAGGACAAGCCGACGACCCCCTCGACCACGGATAAGGGCGCCACGTCGGCCCCGAACGATCCGTCCAAGACGACCTCGCCGAAGACCACCGGCGCGATGAACAACACATCCGGCGGCGTGGCCACGAGCCCGCAGGACGTGCAGCGTCAGCAGGAAGGCAAGGACACCGCGGCGCAGGGCGGCGAGAAGCGGCCGGGTGCAACGTCCGTCGACCCTTCCAAGCATTCCCCCGGCACCGTCGGCGCCACTCCCGGCCAGCAGCCGAAGTAAGCCAGTATCTAAGATTTGATCGACGCGACGGCCGTCCGGCTTCCGGGCGGCCGTCGGCGTGTCGCGGCGACCCTACGTGACTTCGGCCGCACGTCGCCCACATATCAGCGCTGCGCCGCCGACGGCGCACCGAGACGGTTTAAGGAGGGGCGATGAGCGTCGGTTTGATCGCGTTGCTGGATGATGTCGCGGCTATCGCCAAGGTGGCGGCCGCATCGCTCGACGACATCGCCGCACAGACGGCCAAGGCCGGCGCCAAGGCTGCGGGCGTCGTGATCGACGACGCCGCGGTGACGCCGCGCTACGTGGTCGGCTTCAAGCCCGATCGCGAATTGCCGATCGTCTGGCGGATCGCTCTCGGATCGATCCGCAACAAGCTGCTGATCCTGCTGCCGGCCTGCCTCCTGCTCAGCGCCTTCGCGCCCTGGCTGATCATGCCGCTGCTGATGCTGGGCGGCGCCTATCTCTGCTACGAGGGCGTCGAGAAGATCATGGAGGCCCTCTTCCATCACGAGGATCACGCGGCTGAGGAGGCTCCCAAGGACCAAGCCGCCGCGTCCGGTCTTGAAGAGGCGAAAATCGCCGGCGCGATCAAGACGGACTTCATTCTGTCCGCCGAGATCATGGCGATCACGCTCTCGGGCATTCCGGCCGACGACAGCGTGTGGATGAAGGCGGCGGTGCTCGCGGCCGTGGGCCTCGCGATCACGGCGGCGGTCTACGGCGTCGTCGCGCTGATCGTGAAGGCGGACGACGTCGGGGTCGCGATGGCGAAGACGCCCGACACCTCGTCCCTCGCAGGCTTGCGCCGGGCGTTCGGGCGCGGCCTCGTCGTCGGCATGCCGGTGTTTCTCAAAGCGCTCGCGGTGGTCGGCACCGCCGCCATGGTCTGGGTCGGCGGCGGCATCATCGTGCACGGGCTGGAAGGCCTCGTCCCTGCTCTCCACCATGGGATCGAGGGCGTCGCCGAAGCCGCCGCGCACGCTCTGCCGTTCGCGGCCGGCGCGGTGCACTGGATCGTAGCGGCGGCCGGCGCGGGCATTGTCGGGCTGATCGTCGGCGCCGCTTTGGTGCCGCTGGTCAGCTACGTCATCGCGCCGATCGCCCGCGCCGTGACGCCCGCCAAGTCCAAGCCGCGGTCGGCGGCGGCGACGACCAAAGGCCTGTGACGGCCTAAACGTTGGACGTCATGCCGCCGGCGGGGCGAAGAGTTCGCGCTGGGCGGGCGCGCCGCGCTCGAGCGCCAGCAGGAAGGCCTTGGCGGCGAGGCCGCCGGCGAACCCCGTGAGCTTGCCGGTCGTCCCCACCACCCGATGGCACGGCGCGACGATCGAGAGCGGATTGCGCCCGTTCGCGGCGCCTACCGCCCGCGACGCGTCGGGACGCCCGATCGCCGCCGCGATCGCCGCGTAGCTGCGGGTCTCGCCGAAGGGTATTGCGAGAAGCGCCCGCCACACCGCCGTCTGGAACGGCGTGCCCTGGAGGTCGAGGTCGAGCTCGAAGGTCCGCCGCTCGCCCCGAAAGTACTCGGCGAGCTGAGCCTCCGCGCGGTCGAGGGTCGCTCGCGCGTCGCCGTCCTGCGCCGGTGCGAGCCGCACCCGGCGGGGATCGTCGTTCTCCCACAGCACCGCCGCCAGACCGCGGCCGCCTGCGAGCAGCGTCAGGCGTCCGACCGGCGACGGCGTCTCCCGGCGCGCATAGTCCATGGTCTCGGCCCCCGGGTCGTAGCGGCGTCCAAAGAGGTTCGCCGCGAATCGGCTCGAAGGTCCAGCGCTCTGCGCTCACGTCCGATCTGTCCTGCGGGTTCGAAATCCGTCGGACGTCGGGGCGTCCCTTAGGCTATGACGGTCTCGGCGTGCGGCGACGGCGCGCGGACGGCGTCTCGACGGCGAGGGGGCGATAATGCGGGTTCTGGTGCTCGGCGGCGGCGTCGTGGGCGTGACGACGGCCTACTATCTTGCGAAGGCTGGGCACGCGGTGACGGTGGTCGACCGCCAGCCCGGCGCCGGGCTCGAGACGAGCTTCGCCAACGCCGGCCAGGTCTCCCCCGGCTACTCGTCGCCCTGGGCCGCGCCGGGCATTCCGGTGAAGGCGCTGAAGTGGCTGATGATGCGCCACCGGCCGTTGGTGGTCTGGCCGCAGCTGTCGCCGGAGCTCTACGGCTGGCTCGCCCGTATGCTCGCCAACTGCACCGAGGCCGCCTACGAGCGCAACAAGGGCCGCATGGTCCGGATCGCGGAGTACAGCCGCGACGCCCTGCGGGCGCTGCGGGCGGAGACCGGGATCGCCTACGACCACCGCGAGCGGGGCACGCTGCAGCTGTTCCGCACGCAGAAGCAGCTCGACCATGTCCGCGACGACACCCGCGTGCTCGACGCCTACGGCGTGCCCTACGAGGTGCTCGACCCCAGCGGCTGCGTAGCGGCGGAGCCGGCGCTCGCCCACGTCGCCGGGATTTTCGTCGGCGGCCTGCGGCTGCCGGGCGACGAGACTGGCGACGCGCATCTGTTCACCCAGCGCCTGGCCGCGATCTGCGAGGGCCTCGGCGTGAGCTTCCGCTACGGCGTGCCGATCGCGGGCGTGGAAGCGGAGGGCGACCGCGTCACGGGCGTCCGGACCGTCGCCGGCGAGGCTCTGCGGGCGGACGTCTATGTGGCGGCGCTCGGCAGCTACACCCCGGCGCTGCTGCGCCCGCATCGCATCGCCCTGCCGGTCTATCCCGTGAAGGGCTACTCCCTGACGCTGCCGGTCGCCAACCCGGACGGAGCTCCGCAGTCGACGGTGATGGACGAGACCTTCAAGGTCGCGATCACCCGGCTCGGCGACCGCATCCGCGTCGGCGGCACGGCGGAGCTCGCCGGCTTCAGCAGCGCGCTTCGCGCTCCGCGGCGGGCGACGCTGGCGCGCTCGGTCAGCGACCTGTTCCCGACCGGCGGCGACCTGACGGCCGCGAGCTTCTGGACCGGGCTTCGGCCCATGACCCCGGACGGCACGCCGATCGTCGGCCCGACGCGCCTCGGCAACCTCTTCACCAACACCGGTCACGGAACGCTCGGCTGGACCATGGCCTGCGGCTCGGGCCGGGTGCTCGCGGACCTCATCTCCGGCCGCTCGCCGGAAATCGCGAGCGACGACCTGGCCGCGAGCCGTTACCTGCAGGCCATTCCCGCCTGACGTCCGACCCTGGCGGTTCAGCCGCGCCGCGACAGGTTTCCATCGATCGAGGCGCGCCCGCCCCCCGGGAGCGCCGGCTCCAAAAACGCCGACGCAAGGACTCTCACCATGCGCGACCAGATCCGCACCAGCCCCTTCTTCCGCGAAGCCCTCCTGATCGACGGCGCGTGGACGCCCGCGGACGGCGGCAAGACGCTGCCCGTTCACGACCCGGCGACCGGCGAGGAGATCGGCACGGCACCTCTCGCCGGCGCGCCTGAGACCACGCGGGCAATCGAGGCCGCGAACCGCGCCTTTCCGGCCTGGGCGGCGCGCACCGCGGCCGACCGAGCCGCTCTGCTGCAGGCGCTCGCGGCCGACATCCGCGCCAACGCCGACGCCCTCGCCGCCATGCTGACGCTGGAGCAGGGCAAGCCGCTCGCCGAGGCGAAGGGCGAGATCATGATCGGCGCAGCCTACGTCCAGTGGTTCGCGGAGGAGGCCCGCCGGGTTCGCGGCGACGTCATCCCCTCGCCGTGGCCGGACCGCAAGCTCTTCGTGACCCGGGAGCCGGTGGGCGTCGTCGGGGCCATCACGCCCTGGAACTTCCCGTTCTCGATGCTGGCCCGCAAGCTCGGCGCGACGCTTGCCGCCGGCTGCACGGTGGTGGCGAAGCCCTCCGAGTTCACGCCCTACAGCGGGCTCGCCTGGGGCGTGCTCGCGGAGCGTGCCGGCATTCCTGCCGGCGTGGTCAACCTCGTCACCGGCGACGCGCCGGCGATCGGGAAGGCCCTCACCGACCATCCCGACGTGCGCAAGATCACCTTCACCGGCTCCACCCGCGTCGGAAAGCTGCTGAGCGAACAGGCGGCCAAGGGCGTAAAGCGCGTCTCCATGGAGCTCGGCGGCAACGCGCCGTTCCTGGTCTTCGCCGACGCCGATCTCGACAAGGCGGTCGAGGGCGCCGTCGCCGCCAAGTACCGCAACAGCGGCCAGACCTGCGTCTGCACCAACCGCTTCTATGTCGAGGCCTCGATCCACGACGCCTTCGCGGAGCGGCTGGCGGCGCGGGCGAAGAGCCTCGTCGTCGGCTCCGGCTTCACCGAGGGCGCGCTGCAGGGGCCGCTGATCAACGACGCCGCGCTCGCCAAGGTCGAGGCCCATGTGGCGGACGCTCTGGAGAAGGGCGGCCGGCTGCTCACGGGCGGCCGCCGGCATGCGCTCGGCGGAACCTTCTACGAGCCGACGGTGATTTCAGGCGGCCACGCGGGCATGACCGTGGCGCGCGACGAGACCTTCGGGCCGCTCGCGGTGCTGATCCCGTTCGAGACCGAGGCCGAGGCCATCGCCGCCGCCAACGCCACCGAATATGGGCTCGCCGCCTACGTCTACACCCGCGACCTCGCCCGGGCGTTCCGAGTGTCGGGCGCGCTGAAGTACGGCATGGTCGGGGTCAACGACGGGGTGATCACGACCGAGGTGGCGCCGTTCGGCGGCGTGAAGGAGAGCGGCATGGGCCGCGAAGGCTCGCACTACGGCTTGGACGACTATCTCGACATGAAGTACCTCAGCATCGGCGGGCTGTGACGCGACGTCATCAGCCGGCCTAGCGACGAAGGCGGCGCGGCGCGTCCCGTCAGTCCGCGCCGCGAATGTCCGCCCAGGCCTCCTGGACGAGGCTCGTCGCATTCACAAAAGCCGTCGTCGCGACCAGGACCAGAAGGCCGAGCCCTGCGGCGACCAGCCACAGCGGCAGGGTCACGGGCAGGCCGATGAGGAAGGCCCGCCGCTGCGGCTTCGGCCATGTCATCGGGCTGGAGCACACGGCCTCGAGCGCGCTGCGCACTTCCATCGCTTCATCCTCCCATGCGCGTGGCCCGCTTCCGACGCCCGCGACGGCGAAGGGCGAGACACTTTGTCGTTTGCTTATATCGGCCCGAACGACTGCTGGGAACGCGCGTCGCCTACGATGCACAACCAACGAACAGAGGGGCAGGCACGCCCATACGCCGAAAGGTGTAGGCCGCATCCGCGCACTGGAAATTGGGAGATGCGCGCGCGCTGATAGTCGATCTTGCCCCCTGTAGCGTGGGGCGGAACTCTCCGCGCGCCTAAGTCTCCAGCCCGCGCGAAGCCATGATGCGAACAGTTGTCTCGGGATGCGTCTTGCTCGCGGCGCTCGCGGCGGCGGTGGGGCCGGCCCACGCCCAGACCTCGCTGAAGCCGACGCGGGCCGTGGTGCTGCTCGTCAACCGGAACAGCGGGATGTGCGCCGAGATTCCCGCGGTCGGCGCAGGGGTGGGGTCCGCCGTCGCGCAGAACCGCTGCCTCGACCTCAGCCGTCAGCAGTGGCGTTTCAAGGCGACCGCTGGGGCGTACCGGATCGTGAACGCCGCGAGCGGCATGTGCCTTGCGGCGCGCGCGGTCGACGGCCCGGGCGTCACCCAGTTTCCCTGCAATGGCGAGGCGAGCCAGTCGTGGACCCTGCGCGCGAACGCCGCTTGGGCCGAGATCGTGTCCGTCGCGTCCGGAGAGTGCCTCGACGTCGCGAGCGTCTCGATCGACGACGCCGCCCCCGTAACGCGTGCGCCCTGCGGGGGGCGGCGAGCCAGAAATGGACGCTGTCCGCGCAGCCGAAGCCCTCGCTCTGGTCCAGCCGGATCTCGCTGCCGCTCGTTCCCGTCGCCGCCTCGACCTTACGCAACGGCAAGATCCTGCTGTGGGCGTCGCACGACCGGTTCAGCTTCGGGGAAGACCAGGGGAAGACCTTCACGACGATCTTCGACCCGCAGACGGGAACGTCGTCGTCCATGACGATCTCGAACACCGGCCACGACATGTTCTGCCCGGGCACCGCGGTGTTGACCGACGGGCGGATCCTCGTCAACGGCGGGTCGAGCAGCGCCAAGACCAGCATCTACGATCCGGGCTCCAACACCTGGACGACCGGCGCGGCCATGAACGTTCCTCGCGGCTACCAGGGAGACACCGTGCTTCCGAACGGGGACGTCCTCACCGTCGGCGGCTCGTGGAGCGGGGGCATCGGATACAAGACGAGCGAGGTGTGGAACGCGGCCCAGGGCTGGCGCGAGTTGCCGAACGTCAACGGGGAGGACCTGGCCGGCCCCGACCCCGACGGGCCCTTCCGCTCCGACAACCACATGTGGCTGTTCGCCTGGAGCAACGACTACGTCCTCAAGGCGGGTCCGAGCGCGGCCATGCACTGGATCGACGTCCGCGGCGCCGGAGCGATCGCCTCCGCCGGCGCCCGCGGCGACGACGTCTATTCGCAGAACGGCGACGTGGTGATGTACGCCGCCAATAAGCTGCTCAAGCTCGGGGGCGCGCCGGCCTATGAGAGCCTGCAGGCCTCAGACGCGGCCTACGTCATCGACTTCAGCCGTGGGCCCTCGCTCCCCGTGCCGGTCGTCAAGCAGGGGCCGATGCAGTTTCCGCGCGCCTTCGCCAACGCCGTCCCGCTGCCGAACGGACAGGTGGTCGTGGCAGGCGGCATGAACGTGCCCATCGCCTTCAGCGACGACAAGTCGGTGATGGCCGCGGAGCTGTGGAGCCCTGGCAGCGGGACCTTCGTGCGGCTCGCCGCGATGACCGTGCCGCGCAACTACCACAGCGTGGCGGTGCTGATGCTCGACGGCCGGGTGTTCGTCGGCGGCGGCGGCTTGTGCGGAATCTGCACGACGAACCACCCGGACGCGGAGATCCTGACGCCGCCCTATCTGCTGAATTCCGACGGAACGCCGGCGGCGCGCCCCACGATCCTGACAGCCCCTGCGACCACGCCGGCGACGGGGCCCTTCACGGTGACGACCGACGGACCGGTCCGCAACTTCGCGATCGTGCGGCTCGGGGCGGTCACGCACTCGGTCAACAACGACCAGCGCCGGCTGGCCGTGGGAGCCGCCACCACCGACGGCCTCACTTACCAGATCCGGCTGCCGCGGACGAGCGCGCTGCTCAAGGGCGACTGGATGCTGTTCGCCATGAACGCCCGCGGCGTGCCGAGCGTGGCGAAGATCGTGAGGATCCAATGAGGCGCCGGGGCCTGCTGGCCGCAGCCGCGATCGCGCTCACGGCTTTGGGCGCCAGCCTCGACGGTTTGACTGCGGCGGTGACCCAGGTCGGCCCGTTCGCGCTCGACCGGACCGACGGCGGCCGGCTCGACGCGCTCCAGCTGGACGGCGCGCCTTACGTCGTCGTGTTCGGCTTCATGCGGTGCCCCGACGTCTGCCCGACGACCCTCAACGACCTTGCGTTGGCGCTCAAGCTGCTCGGCCGCGCGGGGGAAAGCCTCCGGGCGTTCTTCATCGACATTGACCCAGAGCGCGACGACGCGGGCGCGCTAAAAGCCTTCCTCGCGTCCTTTGACCCCAGGATCGTGGGGCTTACAGGCTCCCCGGCCGAGGTCGCCGCGGCGGCGCGGGCCTTTGGCGCCTCCGCCCGCAAGGCGGGGCTGCCGGACGGCGGCTACACCATGGAGCACAGCTCCGGCCTGTTCGTCGTCGACGCCAACGGCCTCCTCGTCGACCGCATCTCCCCAAGCGACCCGCCCGAGGCCATCGCCGCCCGCCTGCGGCGGTGGATCGAAGGAGGATGAGGCGGAGCCGCGGAGCGCTCGAACGAACACTGCCGCACCTGGAGAACCAGGCGCGCCGCCTGGCGCTAAGATGCGAATGTTATGGGAGATCATAGAGCGTGGCGCTCCCAAGGGGACTCGAACCCCTGTTTTCGCCGTGAGAGGGCGACGTCCTAGACCGCTAGACGATGGGAGCGTTTCGCGCGGCGCACCCTATAGCCGCGATCGGCCGCGGCGGCAAGCCTCGGCTGCGACAATTCGAAGACGGTGGACCTCCCCGCGCTCTGCGGCGGTTCGGCGCGGCGAGGTTGCGAGAGGGCGGAGCGACGAGCGCGTCAGCGCAGCGGGGGCGCGGAGGGGCCGCCGGGGGCGAGGTCGAGGCGGCCGGTCTCCGTGAGCGTCGCGGCGTCGACCACGTGTACGCTGAGGCGTCCCTCGCTCTCGACCGTCACCAAGATGCGCCCGGCGTCGGCGGCGGTCGAGACCACGCGGGCGCCCCCGGGAAGCGCCAGGGCGCGCTCGACGAAGACTCTCGGCGCGGGCGTCGACTTGACGACGCGGTACGCGATCACCGAGATCAGCGCGAGAAAGCCCACGCCCATCGTCAGGCCGCCGACAATCGTCAGTCTGCGGAGGCGGGCGTAGACACGCTGGACGCGGGGATCCTCGTCGTCCGCGCCATCACCGAGAGGGGCTCCGTTCGAGCCGCCGTGCGCCGTCATGTCTCAATCCGTTCCTGAAGGGGCGCCGGCCCCCGGCGTGCTGTCCGTCGTCGCCGGCCCGGACGACGCCGGCGAGCGGATCGACCGCTTTCTCGCCGCCCGGCTGCCGGACCTGTCCCGCGCCCGCCTGCAGGCGCTGATGCGCCAGGGGGCCGTCTCGGCGGGCGCGCGGACGCTAGAGGACCCCTCCGCACGGGTCAACGCGGGCGAAACCTATGTGGTGGCCGCGCCGCCGCCCGCGCCCGCCGCGCCGCAGGCGCAGGCGATCGCGCTCGACGTGGTGTTCGAGGACGACCACCTCATCGTCATCGACAAGCCCGCCGGCCTCGTGGTGCACCCCGCCGCCGGCCACGCCGACGGCACGCTCGTCAACGCCCTGCTCGCCCATTGCGGCGCGAGCCTGTCCGGCGTCGGCGGCGTGGCGCGCCCTGGCATCGTGCACCGGCTCGACAAGGACACCAGCGGGCTGATGGTGGTCGCGAAGCACGATCTCGCCCATCGGGCGCTGAGCGCTCAGTTCGCCGACCATGGCCGCACCGGCCCGCTGGCGCGCTCCTACCTCGCCTTCGTCTGGGGGCTGCCACGGCATCCCCGCGGCGTGGTGGACGCGCCGCTCGGCCGCAGCGAGCGCAACCGCGAGAAGATCGCGATCCGCAGCGACGGGCGCTTCGCCGTCACCCACTGGGAGACGCTCGAGCGCTTCGAGGCGTCGGACGCCAGTCTGGTGGAGTGCCGGCTCGAGACCGGCCGCACGCATCAGATCCGCGTGCACATGGCCTCGCTCGGCCATCCGCTGATGGGCGACGCGGTCTATGGCGCGAGCCATCGGACCAAGGCCTCGAAGCTTGACGAGGACGCCCGCGCCGCGCTCCTCGGCCTCGGCCGGCAGGCGTTGCACGCCGCCGTCCTCGGCTTCGCGCACCCTGCGACCGGCGAGACGATGCGGTTCGAGAGCGCGCTCCCCGACGACCTCGCGGCCCTCGCGACGGCGCTGAGGGTCCGGCCGGATCATTGAGAAGATCAAAGATCGGCCATGCGTAAACGCACGGCGCCGTGAAGCGGTTTTGACACCTTTCGGCCACGCCTCGCGTTATACTGCGGACAACAGAGCGATCGGCGCATCCCGCGGTCGCGACAGGGCCTGCCGCAAGGGCGGGGGCCTTAGACGAAGGAGACGCATATGGCCTCGGCCGCACTCCCAATCCTTGTAAGCGACAACGGTCTCTCGAAGTACCTCGACGAGATCCGCAAATTTCCCATGCTGGAGCCGCAGCAGGAGTACATGCTCGCCAAACGTTGGCGTGAGCATGGCGACCGCGACGCGGCCCACAAGCTCGTCACCAGCCACCTTCGCCTCGTCGCCAAGATCGCGATGGGCTACCGCGGCTACGGCCTGCCGATCGGCGAGGTCGTGTCCGAGGGCAACGTCGGCCTGATGCAGGCTGTGAAGCGCTTCGAGCCCGAGAAGGGCTTCAGGCTCGCGACCTACGCCATGTGGTGGATCCGCGCCTCGATCCAGGAGTACATCCTGCGCTCCTGGTCGCTGGTGAAGATGGGCACCACCGCGAACCAGAAGAAGCTGTTCTTCAACCTGCGCAAGGCGAAGAGCCAGATCTCGGCGCTGGACGAGGGCGATCTCAGGCCGGACCAGGTCAAGCAGATTGCGGTCAAGCTCGGCGTCAATGAGCAGGACGTGGTGGACATGAACCGCCGTCTCGGCGGCGACGCCTCGCTCAACGCGCCGCTGCGCGAAGACGAAGGCTCCTCGGAGTGGCAGGACTGGCTGGTCGATGACAGCGACAGCCAGGAGAGCCGCCTCGTGGAGAACGAGGAGCTCGACAACCGCCGCCAGGCGCTCTCGGGCGCGCTGATGGTGCTGAACGACCGCGAGCGCCGCATCTTCGAGGCGCGACGTCTGGCGGACGATCCGCTGACGCTGGAAGAGCTCTCGAGCGAGTTCGGCGTGTCGCGCGAGCGCGTGCGCCAGATCGAGGTGCGCGCCTTTGAAAAGGTGCAGGACGCGGTTCGCAAGAACGTCGCGGAGATCGAGGCGCGGGCTTAAACGGCCCCCGCCTCGCGCGCTGTCCATCGAGAGGGCCGCCACGGTACGCCGTGGCGGCCTTTTTCATGTCCGGCTGACCCTTGAGGCTCCGGAAAAGCGCTTACGGCGCGACGAAGACGATCGTCGAGCCCCATGGATCGCTCGCAGTCACGCCGCGCTCGTCGCGGAGGCCGCGCACGCCCCCGGCCTCCAAGCGGGTGGCGACGACGTCGAGCGCGTTCGCGTCCGGCAGGACCGCCTCGAACGACCTTAGTCCCGCCACGTCCTCGGGCGCCGGACCGCGCCCGCGCGAGGACCAGACGTTCGCGGCCACGTGATGGTGGTAGCCGCCCGCGCTCATGAAGAGCGCGCCGGGATAGGTGGTGGTGAGGGCGAAGCCGACGGCGTCGATCCAGAAGCTGCGCGCCGCCGCGAGATCCCCGACCTGAAGATGGACGTGGCCGACGACGGTTCCCCCCGGCATCGCGGCGTCGAGATCCGCGCCGGGCGAGAGCTCGGCGAGGACCTCCTGCGCGGCCATCGGCTCGGTCGCCATCCTGAGCGCGCCGTCGCGGTAGGGCCACTCGGCCTTTGGACGGTCACGGTAGATCTCGAGGCCGTTGCCGTCGGGATCGTCGAGGTAGAGCGCCTCGCTCACCAGGTGGTCCGAAGCGCCGAGACGGACCCGGTCGCGGGCGAGCCGCGCGAGAACCACGGCGAGGTCGCGTCGCTCGGGTACGAGGATCGCGACGTGAAACAGGCCCGGCGCGTCCTTCGGCTTCGGCCGGGCGCCGGGCGTCTCCACCAAGCGGAGCACGGCCGAGCCGTCGGCGCCGCCGAGCGTCGCGACCCGAGCTGCGCGGTCGACCGTCCGAAGCCCGACCACGCCTTCATAGAAGGCGACCGAGCGCCCGAGATCGGACACGCCGAGTTCGGCGACGCCGAGGCGCAGCGCGTCGGGAAGGGCGGATGAAGCGGATGCGGCGTCGGCCATGTGAGTGATCCTCTGAACTCCTTGAGATATCGGCTCGCTTTCGAAGACCCGCCACCCGCTTGACGTTGCGTCACTGCAAGATCGTGCGGGACCGCAAGCCGTCTCTGTCGCTCAGACGCATGCCTTGGATCGCCTGGCGGCGAGCGCCGCCGCCACGTTGCGGCCCTCCGCCTTGCCACGCCGGCCCCGATCCGATAGCAAGCCGCGGGAGAACCCCGGCTCTCCCGAGCCGGGGTCTTTTTTTGCCCTCGGCCGGTCTGGCGGAAGGATTTTTGCAAGATGGCGAACGTCGTCGTGGTCGGCGCCCAGTGGGGCGACGAAGGCAAGGGCAAGATCGTCGATTGGCTCTCGGAGAAGGCGGACGTCGTCGTCCGCTTCCAGGGCGGCCACAACGCGGGCCACACCCTCGTCATCGACGGCGTCACCTACAAGCTCAGCCTGCTGCCCTCCGGCGTGGTGCGGAAGAACAAGCTTTCGATCATCGGCAACGGCGTGGTGGTCGATCCCCACGCGCTGGCCGACGAGATCGGCCGCCTGCAGGGGCAGGGCGTGGAGTTGACGCCTGACACCCTCAAGGTCGCGGACAACGCCACGCTGATCCTGTCGGTGCATCGCGAGCTCGACGCCCTGCGCGAGGACTCGAGCGAAGGCACCCGCATCGGCACCACCAAGCGGGGCATCGGCCCGGCTTACGAGGACAAGGTCGGCCGCCGCGCCATCCGCGTGCGCGACCTCGCCAACCTGCCGACGCTGAAGCCCAAGATCGAGCGTCTGCTCAGCCACCACAACGCGCTGCGCCGCGGCTTCAACCTGCCCGAGCTGACCGTCGACGCGATCTACGACGAGCTGGCTTCGGCGGCGCCCAAGGTGCTGCCCTACGTCGCCGCGACCTGGGAGCTGCTGGAGCAGCGCCGCCGCGCCGGCGACCGCATCCTGTTCGAGGGCGCCCAGGGCGCGTTGCTCGACGTCGACCACGGCACCTATCCGTTCGTGACCTCGTCCAACACCTGCGCCGGCCAGGCGGCGACCGGTTCCGGCCTCGGCCCGCGCGCCATCGGCTACGTGCTGGGCATCGCCAAGGCCTACACCACCCGCGTGGGCGAAGGTCCGTTCCCGACGGAGCTGACCGACGAGATCGGCCGCCGCCTTGGCGAGCGCGGTCACGAGTTCGGCACCGTCACCGGCCGCCCGCGCCGCTGCGGCTGGTTTGACGCCGTCGCGCTGCGCCAGACGGCGAGCGTGTCCGGCATCGACGGCATCGCGCTGACCAAGCTCGACGTGCTCGACGGTTTCGACGAGATCAAGGTCTGCGTCGGCTACGAGCTCGACGGCGGGCAGATCAACCGCCTGCCGGCGAGCCAGGGGTCCCAGGCGCGCGTGAAGCCGATCTACGAGACCATCGAGGGCTGGTCCGGAACCACGGCCGGCGCGCGCTCTTGGGCCGATCTGCCGGCGCAGGCGATCAAGTACGTGCGGCGAATCGAGGAGCTGATCGAGTGCCCGGTGGCGCTGGTGTCGACCTCTCCCGAGCGCGCCGACACGATTCTTGTGGCGGATCCCTTCGAAGACTGAAAAACCGCGCGACTCCGTGTCTTCCCGGCCCTCGACGAGGGCCGGGCGCTGCCGTATGTCGTGATTCATGGCGGATTATTTCCCAGTTCTCTCGCGCGCGGTCGCGGGGCTTGAGACCAACACGGGCGAGAACCGGCGCGCGGTCTACGAACGCGCGCGCGGCGCGATCATCCGGCAGTTGCGCAGCATCGAGCCTCCGATCGCCGAGGAGGACATCGCCCGGGAGCGCATGCAGCTCGAAGAGGCGATCCGAAAGGTCGAGGCCGCCCACGCGCCCGCTCCGGCGGCCGCGCCCGAG
Organism: Methylopila sp. Yamaguchi; assembly: GCF_002897035.1. Classification (GTDB taxonomy): domain Bacteria; phylum Pseudomonadota; class Alphaproteobacteria; order Rhizobiales; family Methylopilaceae; genus Methylopila. Next base: position 427,793 of record NZ_BAUX01000001.1, on the reverse strand, counting down.
CCGCCGCGCGCGCCGGAACCTCCCGTCGTGGCGAAGGCCGCCTCGAATGCGGCGGCCCCTGCGGCGCCGAAGGCGGAGGATCGTCCGGCGAACCGGCCCGCGGCCCGCGCCGACGGCCGCCCCATCGTCCGCGCGGCAGGCGAGCGCGCCGATGCGCCGAAGGCCCGGCGCTCCGGACTCCTGGTGGCCTTGGCCGCGCTTGTCGTGATCGCAGTGGTCGCCGGCGCTCTGGCCGGACGGCACCAGATTGCGGCGCTGTTTAACGGCGGATCCACGCAGACGGCTCCGGTGGAGACGGCGAAGACCGACGCCCCGGCTCCCACGCCGCAGAACGCCCCTAAGCCCGACGGCGGCAAAGACAGCGACCGCCTGCTCGACGAGCCGGCCCCGGCACCCACGCCGCAAGCTCCGTCGACGGACGTCGCCCGCGCGCCCGAACCCACCGCGCCCGCGCCGCAGGCCGAGCCGGCGCCCGCCCCGCAGGCTCCCCCGGCCGCGCCGACGGCCGCTCCGGCCGCTCCGCCCGCCGAAACCCAGTCGCAGCCGGGGCCGCTCGTGGCCCAGCGCGCGATCCTCTATGAAGAGGGCTCCGACCAGCAGTCCGGCGAGCAGACCGAGGGCACGGTGCTGTGGCGCACCGAGTCCGTAAACGCCGGGCAGAGCCAGCCGCTCGAGACCGCGATCCGCGGCGACATCGACATTCCCGCGCGCAAGATCAAGGCGACCATCACGATCCGTCGCAACGCCGACGCCACCCTGCCGGCCAGCCACACGATCGAGGTGCAGTTCCGGCTTCCGGAGAACTTCGCCAACGCCGGCGTCGCCAACGTTCCGGGCATCCTGATGAAGGCCGACGAAGCGACCCGCGGCGCGCCCGTGCAGGGCCTGTCGGTGCGCGTCACCAACGGCTTCTTCCTGATCGGGCTGTCGAACATCGAGAACGAGCGCACGTTGAACGAGCAGCTGCTGCGCGATCGCGGCTGGCTCGACATCCCGATCCTGTACGACAACGGTCGCCGGGCGGTGCTGACGCTCGAGAAGGGCACGCCGGGGACCCAGGCTTTCGCCGACGCCTTCGGCGCCTGGGGCGGCTCGACCTCCGGCGTGCAGCAGTAGGCTGCCCCCAGGTCGCGCCGGATTAAGCTTAATCTGCGATAGGGGCGCTCAGCCGCCGCTTGCGGCGCGTCTGTTGGGTGCCCGTCAAGTCGATCGATGTATAACCCGCATCAAGGCGGGGTCTTTCAACTTTTCAAACTCGGCTCGACCATCCGGAGCAGTCCGGTCGTCGTCGGCCCACCTCGCGATGGCTCGAGAGCGATGGGGCATGCGCGATGGCTGTAATCCGCGGGACGGACGACAACGACTGGTTGGAGAGCGGCGGCACGCCGTCAGGGCCGAACGAGCTTCTGGGGCTCGGCGGGGCCGACACGCTTTGGGCGGCCCGCGATGGCGACACGCTGCGCGGGGGCGACGGCGCGGATTTTCTGGCGGCTGATGATCTTGATCGGGTCGTAGTGGATGGGGGCGCCGGCGACGACACGATCTTGGCGGAGGTCTGGTCCGGTGACCAGGTCACCATCGACGGCGGCGACGGCGTGGACACGCTGGTCGGCGCCAGAGGCTATTACCTGAACTCGCAGATCTCGAACATCGAACGCATCGAGTTCTATTCGTCGGCAAATATCTATCTGCTGGGGAGCCAGCTCGAAGCGCTCGATGTTGTTTTTGTCGGCGGGCGGGGGGACTACGGCCAGCTTTGGCTGGTCGCCGATCCTGACCGCTCATCGCTCGACGCCTCCTCCCTACGCTTTGAAGGCGAGGGCCATTTTCAAACAGTGCTGAACGGCCGGGCCGGCAGCGCGGATCGTATCGTCGGGTCTGATTACGACGACCTCTTTCTCGGCGGAGGAGGGGGCGACCGGTTGATCGGGGGCCTCGGCAACGACTTCTACAGTGGCGTCGGCTCGAACGACGTGATCGTGGAGCGCGCTGATGGCGGCTACGACGGAGTTTTTGCGGACGTCGACTGGCGGCTGGGAGCGAACATCGAAGAGCTCGGGTTGAAGGACGGCGTAGCGGTAAGCGCCATCGGCAACGCCCTCGACAACCTCCTGCGTGGCAACTCCAACGCCAACATCATCATTGGCCGCGGCGGCGCCGACACCATGCGCGGCGGGGCGGGAGACGATGTCTACACCGTGGACTCGTCCGATGACGTGGTCGAGGAAGCGAAGAAGGGCGGGGTCGATACGGTGCGGACGACGGCGGATTTCGCCCTCGGCTCCGGCCAGGAGATCGAGATCCTGCGTGGACTGGGCGACGTCGGCCTGCAACTGCGCGGGAACGCCTTCGCCAACACGATCCTCGGCTCGAACGGCGACGATCTCTTGCGCGGCTACAGTGGCGCGGACTGGCTGAAGGGCGGCGGAGGCGACGACACGCTGATGGGCGGTTTGGGGGTCGACACGCTCGACGGCGGCGCTGGGGCCGACTCATTCTGCTTCGCGGAGGCTCCGAACGGCGACGTGGACGTCATCCGCACGTTCGATGCGGCCGAAGACCACATCATGCTGGACGACGCGGCCTTCACCGCCTTCACCAAGGGCGCGACGACCGCCGCCGACATCTACGAACACCTGCTGTTCGACGCCCGGACAGGCGAGATCGCCTATGACGCCGAGGGCGACGGCGGATGGGTGGTGTTCGCGCGGCTCCAGCATCTGACCGGCGTCGTGGACGCGACGAGCGTCATCATCGTTTGAGCCGGCAGGCTCAAGGACGCGGCGAATGAAGTCTCGCCGCGGACCTCACCTTACATCGCGGCGGTCGCTTGGGGCTGCTGCTCGACGAGCGCGCGACGGAGCTTCTCGAGCGCGCGGTTCTCGATCTGGCGAACGCGTTCCTTGGAAATTCCGAGACGCTCGCCCAAGGCCTCCAGCGTCACGGCGTTCTCGGCCAGGCGACGGGCGCGGACGATCTTCAGCTCGCGCTCGTTGAGGACGGTGAGAGCGGACCGCAGCCATCGCACCCGGCGTTCGCCGTCGATCGAGTCGCCCACCGTCTCGTCCGGAAGCGGCTGCGTGTCGACCAGGAAGTCCATCCGCTCGGACGACGAGTTCGGGTCGCTGTCGACCATCGGCGCATTCAGCGACATGTCCGGGCCGGACAGGCGCGAATCCATCACCGCGACGTCCTTCACCGAGACGCCGACCGCTTCCGCGATCTTGGTGTGCAGCGCGCCGGGCATCATCGCCTCCCCGGTGCGGCTGAGGCGGGCCCGCAGGCGGCGGAGGTTGAAGAACAGCGCTTTCTGGGCGGAACTCGTGCCGCCGCGGACGATCGACCAGTTGCGGAGGATGTGGTCCTGGATCGCCGCGCGGATCCACCAGGTCGCGTAGGTGGAGAAACGCACCTCGCGCTCCGGCTCGAACCGGGCGGCCGCCTCCAGAAGGCCGACGTGGCCTTCCTGGATCAGGTCGGGCATGGGCAGGCCGTAATGACGGAAGCGGGCCGCGATGGCGATGACCAGGCGCATATGAGCCGCGGCGAGACGGTGCAGCGCCTGCTCATCCTTCTGGTCTTTCCATTGGACGGCCAGATCGTGTTCTTCCTGCCGCTCGAGGAAGGGCGCCTCCATGGCGGCCCGAACGAAGCGGCGGCGAACTCCGGCCATCTGCGACATCTCGGCACTCCCCGTTGGCGCCGTCGTCACGACGGCGTTCACGGGAGGCCAAACGCGTGAGACCCGAAAAAGGACATGGTCCCACTGGAGATTTTTGATCACGGTTTCGTGATCACGCCGTTTCAAGGCCTTGAAGGCAGGCAAACCGCGCTAGCGCGCACGCGTAAACAAAGAAAAGCCCGGCGGAGCCGGGCTTTTGCAGTCCTAGAAGCGGGCGCTGGCCGCGATCAGGCGGCTTCGTCCTGCTCGGTCTCGCCGTCGACCTCGATGTCCTCGGCCTTGCCGCCGCGACGCGGGCCCTTGGCGAGCTGCGCCTCGATCAGCTTCTGCGCTTCAATGTCGCTCAGCCGCTCGGCGGCGGCGACTTCGCGCATCATGCGGTCGAGCGCCGATTCATAGAGCTGGCGCTCGGAGTAGGACTGCTCCGGCTGGGTGTCGGCGCGGTACAGGTCCCGGACCACCTCGGCGATCGCGATCATGTCGCCCGAATTGATCTTCGCTTCGTACTCCTGCGCGCGACGGCTCCACATCGTCTTCTTCACGCGGGCGCGGCCGGTCAGCGTCTCGAGCGCCTTGGCGACCACGGTCGGCTCCGAGAGCTTGCGCATGCCGGCGCTCGCGATCTTCGCGACCGGCACCCGAAGGGTCATCTTGTCCTTCTCGAAGCTGATGACGAAGAGCTCCAGCGTATGGCCGGCGATCTCCTGCTCCTCGATCGCGACGATCTGGCCGACGCCATGCGACGGATAGACGACGTGCTCGAGCGGCTTGAAACCATGCCGGCTCGGGGAGATCTTCTTGGTGCTCATGCTGCTCTGAACTCCGTCTCGTCGTGGCCGGTCGGGCCAGGACATCCCTCGTTCCCGGAAACCGCCGGGGCGATCGCGCCGAGACCCGCACGTCCGAGAGCCAGCTCAGCCGTCCGAAGCCTCGTTTCGTCAGAGAAAAACGACCGCGCTCCAGGCCGAAGGCGGCTCTGAAGGATTCAGCCTGTTCGGTTTTGTGCCGAAATCTGAAGCCGTCGGGATGGCGGCGAGGCGGCGCGCGTCGTTTTTGACCGTTGTGCAGGGATAGCACGAACGGACGCGAAAATCAACGAAGAGATGCACACGCGCAACAGCCCTGCCGCGCGTGAGCGAGCGTCAGTCGCCCTGGCCGGGCTCGGGAGAAAAATACTCCTCGAGCTTGTTCGTCTTGCCGTCGAACTCCTTAGCGTCCTCCGGCGGGTCGCGCTTCACAGTGATGTTCGGCCAGCTCTTCGCGTACTCGCCGTTCAGCTTAATCCAGCTTTCCAACCCCGGCTCGGTGTCCGGCTTGATGGCCTCCGCGGGGCACTCGGGCTCGCAGACGCCGCAGTCGATGCACTCGTCGGGATGAATGACGAGCATGTTCTCGCCTTCATAGAAGCAGTCGACGGGGCACACCTCCACGCAGTCCGTGTATTTGCAGCGGATGCAATTGTCGGTGACCACGTAGGTCATGCCAGTCTCCCGGTTCGCACCGGTGACGTAGCGGACGCGCGGGTGCTTCGCAAGGGCGGCATGGCCGCCGCCCCCGGGGTCGCGTCCGCCTGTCGCGGTCAGGCGGGAAGGGCGTTCGCCAGCCTCCGCTCGTGACTGGGGGCCGAGCGATCGACCGGCATCCGCGTTCCGCCCGTGCGGCGTTCGGCCCAATCCGCGATCATCTCCGACGTGGTGTGGTCGATGTAGGAGAGATGGCTGGTCCGCAGCGTGACGGTCGCGCCCTCCGGCACGGCGGCGAGCTCCTTCTCGAGTTGGGGAAGCTGGAGGAAGGTCGCGGCCCCCGCGAGCCGCATGTCCAAGCCGCCGTCCTTCGTCTCGTGGCGGCGCACGACGAGGTAGCGGCGCTTCAGGTGCGGCACGATCTCGATGCCCGCGAGGGCGAGCCCGACAAGCACCCCGGTGAGCAGGTCCACGGCGACGACGACGATGAGCGTCGCGGCCCACACCGCGGCGGGAAGGGCGCCGTGCCGCCGGAACAGGCCGCGGGCGTGCTGGACGCTCACAAGACGCCAACCGGTGACGATCAGGATGCCGGCCAGGGCCGCGGTCGGCACAACCTCCAGGGCCCCGGGATCGCGGCGACGAAGGCCAGGATCCACAGGCCGTGCAGCACCGCCGACCACCGCGACACGGCGCCGGCCTGCACATTGGCCGAGGAGCGCACGATGACGCCCGTCATCGGCAGCGCGCCCAGCGCGCCGCAGATCGCGTTGCCCACGCCCTGCGCCGAGAGTTCGCGGTCATAGGCCGTGCGCGGTCCGGCGTGCATCTTGTCGACCGCCGCCGCCGACAGCATCGTTTCGGCGCTGGCGATCACGGCGATGATCACGGCCGCGAGCAGCGGCCCAGGCGCCATCAGCCCTGCGAGGCCAGCGGCGTCGGTGAGGTTCAGGCCGCCGAGGATCGACTCCGGAATTTCCACCCGCTTGATCGGCAGCGCGAAAGCCGCGGCCAGCGCCGTGCCCGCCGCCACGCCCACCAGCGCGCCGGGAATGAGTCTCAGGTTCGCCGGGCGAAGCTTTTCCCAGGCGGTCATCGCCAGAATGGCCGTGAGGCCGACCGCGAGCGCCGCCGGACCCTTCACCGTGGTCAGCCGCATCACGTCGCCGAAGGCGGCGGGGATCGCGATCAGACTTTCGAGCGCGTTCGGCAGCGGAGCGCCGTCGATCAGCACATGGAGCTGGACCACCACGATCAGCACGCCGATGCCCGCGAGCATGCCGTGAACCACGGCGGGCGAGATCGCCTTGAACCACTTGCCGAGGCCGAGCAGGCCGGCGGCGATCTGCAGCGCGCCGGCGAGCAGCAGGATGGGCCCCAGCATCTCGAGGCCATGCTCACGGACGATCTCGAACACCACGACCGCGAGGCCCGCGGCCGGACCGCTGACCTGGAGCGGCGAGCCGCCGATCAGGCCCACGACCACGCCGCCGACGATGCCGGTGACGAGGCCCAGTTCCGCCGGCGCGCCGGAGGCGACGGCGATGCCCATGCACAGCGGCAGGGCGACCATGAAGACCACGATCGAGGCGGGGAGATCCCGGCTCAGCGAGGCGGGAAGGGACGGCTTCAGAGCGGACAGGGTCACGGGCGCGCTCCTCATTCCGCCGCGATGGCAAGCGGCGCCGCAGGACGCGCAGGGCCGACCGCGACGGGCGTGGGCCGGTCGCCACGGATCGGCTCGAACCGGCCGGCCTCGCCGTCGTAGGCGAAGATCGTGCCGGTCTCGATCTCGAAGTACCAACCGTGCAGGCGGACCTCGCCGCGGGCGAGCTTGGCGGCGACCGAGGGGTGGGTGCGCAGATGGTTGATCTGCACCACTACGTTCTCCATCGACAGCGCCCGACAGGCCGCAGCCTCGTCGATGTCCGGCGGGTAGGCCTCGCAGACGATGCTCTGGGCGGCCGAGGCGTGCTTGAGCCAAGCCTTCACGTTGGGCATCGGCTCAAGGCTCGCGGGATGACGCAGAGCCTTCATCGCCCCGCACTCGGAATGCCCACACACCACGATGTCCGCGACGCCCAGCGCCACGACGGCGTATTCGATCGCCGAGGACACGCCGCCGTTCATCTGCGCGAAAGGCGGGACGATGTTCCCCGCGTTGCGGCAGACGAAGATCTCGCCCGGCCCTGCCTGGGTGATGTGTTCGGGCGCGACGCGGCTGTCGGCGCAGGAGATCACCAGCGCTTTTGGGCTCTGCCCGTCCCGGGCGAGGCGTTGGTAGAGCGCCTTGTCCTTGGTGAAGACTTCACCCTGGAAACGCAGGGCGGCGTCGAAGATGTCGGCCATGTCCAGCTCCTCGCAGAGGTTCGACGAAAGCATGCTGCACCGCGAAATCGCGTGCTTCCATCGATAACAATGGCGATGAGATCGGCCGACAACCTTCCTCACGGAAACGTCAGAAAAGTTAGAATTCGGTGAGATATGCCTGAAAAATGAGCTTTTGAACGATGCGTGCGGACGATCGCTTTGGAACGCATTATCGTTGCGTTATTCCAGGGGATCGTCCTGCGGCGCAGCATTGTCATTCTGATGCGGCGCCAAGTCTTCGAACAGGGCGCGCGCTTCCGTCGCAGGTCCGCGACGGTCGCCGAAGTCGGCGACGCGGAGGACGCGGACGGTCCGCTCAAGAGCGATGGTGAGGACGTCGCCGATCTTCACGCCGCGGCCCGCCGCGGAGATCCGCTGGCCGTTAACGCGGACGTGGCCGGATTGCGCGAGTTCAGCCGCCCGCGCGCGGGTCTTCACGACCCGCGCGCGCCACAGCCAGACGTCGATGCGCAGGCGGGCCGGGGCGACGTCCTCCGGTCCCGCCATCGGGTTCAGGCGTCCGCGTCGCCGTTCTTGCCGGGACCCTTGCCGGGCTTGCCGCCGGTCTTGCCGGGGCTCCCCTTGCCGCCCTGCTCGAGCTGGGCCTTGAGGGCCGCGAGCTTCGCAAAGGGCGAGTCCGGGTCCGGCGCGCGATCGGGCCGCTTAGCCGACGGCGGCGCGGCGTGCCGCGCGCCACGGTCCTCGCGGTCGGGACGCGGGCGATCCTGCCCGGGGCGCCCGCCGTCGCGACGGCCGCGGAACGGCTCGCCGCCGCCCGGCCGGCCTTCGCCGCGGTTGCGGTCGCTTCCGAAGCGAGGACGCTCGCCCGCGGGGCGGCCCGCCCCATCGCGACGGGGCTCCCCGCCTTCGCGACGGGGCTCCCCGCCTTCACGGCGCGGCTGCCCGGCGCCGCCGCTCTCGCGACGGGGTCCGCGCGCCTGATGCGGACGTTCGCCGCGCGGCTCTCCGGCGCGGCCCTGTTCGCGGCCGCGAGGGCGCTGGTTGTCGCGCCGGCCGAAGCCCGCGGGACGCCACACCTCGATCATCTCGGGCTCGGTCGCCACCGCGTCGGCGGCGGGCGCTTCCGGCGCGGCGTCGAGCGCGGCCTCGGCGGCGCTTTCAGCCGCGGCCTCCGCGATCTCGGCCGTAAGTTCCGGCGTCTCGACGCCTTCGTCCTCCAACGCCGCCTCAACCGTCTCCGGCTCCGGCTCGTCGGCGTCAATCGGGTCGATCAGAGCGGGCGCCTGGTCGCCGGCGTCGAATACCGGCGTGTCCGCGGCGACGACCGCGTCGTCGGCGTCCGCGGCGTCGTTCAACGTCGGCTCGTCGGAGGTCGCGGCGACCTCCTCGTCGCTGAGGTCGGAAACTGCGCCCTCGACCGACAGGTCGGGCTCAGCCACGTCGGGCGCGGCGGTTTCGACGGTTTCCGCGACGTCGTCGACCGGCGCGATGGCCTCGGCGCCGTCCGCCTCAGGCGCTGCGAGCGCGGCGGCGACGGGAGGCGACACGGGCGCCTGAGCCTTGGGCCGCCGTTCCATGCGGTAGCCCAGCGACTTCAGGATGGTCGCGAAATCCTCGCCCGAACAGCCGGCGAGCGAGGTCATCGCCACCGTCACGGTGAAAGCGTTGCCGCCGAACGCGCCGGCCGGGATCGCGCCGGACTGGCCGGGCTTCCAGGCGATCGCGGGGCGGATCAGGTCGGCGAGCCGCTCGAGGATGTCGACGCGGATCGCCCGCTCGCCGCAGACGCGGTAACCGAGCGCCCGGTACACGCCCTTGTCGATCTCGGCATCGACCGGGATCGAGGTGCGCCCGGAGGCGGCGAGGTGGGCGATGTCGTCAACCTTGCCGTCCGAGTCCTTGCCGTGGCTCAGCGCCCAGAGCTGGGCGGCGAGCGCCCTCGGCGCCGGCTTCATCAGGGCCGGGAGGTAGAGATGATGCGCGCCGAAGCGCACGCCGTACTTGCGCAACGCCGCGCGTGACGGCTGGTCGAGGCCCTTGACCTCCTCCGCCACCTGCGCACGGTCGAGGACGCCGAGCTCCTCCACGAGCTGGAACGCCACGCCGCGGGCTACGCCGGCGACGTCCTCGGCCTGCTCCAGCGCCGCGAGCGGCCCCAGCAGCTTCTGCACATGCGCGCGGATCCACTGGTCAAGCCGCTTTTCGACCTGCTCGCGCGCCGCGCCCGTCAGTTGGTCGTCGGCGAGGATGCGGATGCGGGGGCTGAGCGTCTTGTCGCCCTTCGACAGCTTGCCGACGAGCTCCCCCTGCCAGCGCACCGCGCCGTCGGAGGCGAGCACCACGTCGCCGTCGCCCACATTGGAGAACCGGTTGGCCCTGGCCTCGATCTCGCCCGCGAGCGCCTTCGAGGCCGCCGCACGCAGCGCCTTGCCCTCGACGGTGTCGGCCGACGAGTCCGGGGCGAACTGGAAGCCCGCGAGCCGTCCGACGTGGTGGCCCTCGACGACCACGTCGCCGTCCTTGTTGATTTCGGCCTCGAGCATGTCCTTTTCCCTGAGGCGGCGCATGAGAACGCTGGTTCGGCGATCGACGAAGCGTTGGGCGAGCCGCTCGTGCAGCGCGTCCGAAAGCTTGTCCTCGACGCCGCGCGTCACTCCTTGCCAGTGGTCCGGGGCGCTCAGCCAATCCGTGCGATTGGCGACGAACGTCCAGGTCCTGATATGCGCGATGCGCGCGGAAAGCGTGTCGATGTCCCCGTCGGCGCGGTCTGTCATTGCGACCTGCCGCGCGAACCAGTCGGTCGGGACCTTACCCGCAGAGCTCAGAAAACCATAGAGCTCCGCGAGAAGTTCGACGTGCTGGGCGGGCGCGATTTTGCGGTAGTCCGGCACCTGGCAGACGTCCCACAGCAGTTCGGTCCGCGCGCGGCCCCGCGCAGCGTCCCTCACGTCAGGATCCCGCGCGAGGGTCATCAGGGCGCGGACATCGTCGGCGTCAGGCGCGCGCGTAAGGCCTTGCTCCGCGGGAGGTCGAGACAGGCTGTCGATCAGGGCGCCGGGCGAAGCGAAGTCCAGCTTCCCGTTCCGCCACTGCAGCACCCGGACGCTGTCGAAGCTGTGAGCCTCGATGCGCTCGGCCAGCTCCGGCTCGAACGGCGCGCAGCGTCCGGTGGTGCCGAAGGTGCCGTCCTTGAGGTGGCGGCCGGCGCGGCCCGCGATCTGGGCCATCTCGGCCGGGTTCAGCCGGCGGTGCTGGTGGCCGTCGAACTTCCGGTCGCCGGCGAAGGCGACGTGGTCGACGTCGAGGTTCAGCCCCATGCCGATCGCGTCGGTCGCGACGAGGTAGTCGACGTCGCCCGCCTGGTACATCGCGACCTGGGCGTTGCGGGTGCGGGGGCTGAGTTTGCCGAGCACCACCGCCGCTCCGCCGCGCTGCCGACGGATGAGCTCCGCGATGGCGTAGACCTCCTCGGCCGAGAAGGCGACGATCGCGGTGCGGGGAGGCAGACGGGTGATCTTGCGCTCGCCGGCGAACAAGAGCTGCGACAGGCGCGGCCGGGTGACGATGTTCGCGCCGGGAAGCAGGCGCTCCACCAAGGGCCGCATGGTGGCGGCGCCGAGCACCAGGGTCTCGTAGCGGCCCCGACGGTTCAGCAGCCGGTCGGTGAAAACGTGGCCGCGGTCGAGGTCCGCGCAGAGCTGGATCTCGTCGATCGCGACGAAATCGACGTCGAGGTCGCGAGGCATGGCCTCGACGGTCGAGACCCAGTAGCGCGCGCCGAGCGGCTTGATCTTTTCCTCGCCCGTGACAAGAGCGACCTTCTCCGCGCCGACCTTCTCGACCAGCCGGCCGTAGACCTCGCGCGCGAGCAGGCGCAGCGGCAGGCCGATCAGCCCGGAGCCATGCGCCGCCATGCGCTCGATGGCGAGGTGGGTCTTGCCGGTGTTGGTGGGTCCGAGCACCGCCGTGACGCCACGGCCGCGGAAAGGCGCGGCGAGGTCCGAGGCGGCGGCCGGCGCAAGCTCTGCGACGTCGGTCATTCACCTCTCCTTAGCATCTCGACGCGGCGGGATGCACGCCCCGCGAGTCAAGGATGAGGGTGCTCGACCGGAACGAGTCTGGAACGAACGGGGGGCGAATCGGCGACTCGGAAGAAATTCGCGATTCGTTCCAAGGGCTTGAATCGACTCGTGATTTCGGATGGGCTCTGCGGAGGCCGCGCTCTGCGGCTGAAAGCCCCAGGCCGCCTCGGGCCCCACGAGCGGGATCAGAGATCCTTGTCCTCGATCGACGCGCGCTGCGCGGGCGCGCCGACGGTGAACGAGCTGGCCGCAATGACCGCCATCCCGATCTCGGTGCGCACGGCGATCTTCCATGGCAGCAACACAGGCGTCCCGGCGACTGGCGCGAGCCAGATCTCCATGTCCTTGTTGCTCTCCATGAACTCGACCTGCTTGCGGCCGGGCCGGTGGCCGGAGATCGCCTTGTACGCCGCCTTGCAGACGACGACCTTGCCTTCGTACTGGCCGGGTCCTGGGGTGGAGGGTTTCACCGTCTCGAAGCGGTCGAACTTCAGCCCCACGTCGAAGCGCTGGCGGCCGTCGAACACGGGCAGCGTGCGGTCGCAGGCCGCGGGCGCCAGCGGGTCGCCGCCGCTCGCCACCGGCATCATCAGCGCGCTCACGGGATCGACCACGCCGCGTTTGTCGGCTTCGGAGATCGGCACGATGCCCTCCGTCCGGGGCGGGGGCTCGACCGACATGGTCCGCACGGCGCCGGACACCAGCGCGAAACGGATCACCTGGCCCTTCTCGCCGGACTTGGTGTTGATGGCGTAGGCGGTCGGCGTCACATGGTCGGCGCGGAACGCTCCGCGCGAGGTGGCGGCGCCGCGGCCTCCGGTCAGGAATTTCGCGAGGCCGGTCATCCGGGCGCTCACGTTCATGTCGTAGGATGAGCCCTTGAACCCCGCCTGCATCGAAGCCGCGCCGATGCCGAAACCGGCGAGCGTCAGGTCGTAGCGGGCGCGGACGCGGGTTTCGGCCGCGGCGGCGGGAATCGCCCAGCCGAGGGCGGCGAGCGCGAGCGCCGAGGCGCCAAGGCGCCGGCGGGTCCAGACGGGCGTTGACGTGGGCATGGGCGGGCTGAGGTCTCGCGGAGCGACTGGGTCGACGACGGCGCGCGTTCGACGCGTGCGACGAAACGAAGGATACAGCCTAAGGCCGATTCGGTCCTTTGTGAGGCTTCGTTTCGCTCGGCGGGCCCGCGCGGCTTTGATTTCTTGACGCTTCGAGCCCTCGCGTCTATAGCGACGCCTTCTCAATTCGAGGCTCGTGGCGCCCGCGCCCGGATCGACTGGTCCGAACGGCGGCGACACACGGGTCGAAGACCTACACTTTCAGGAGTCAGCCCATGTCGCGGCGCTGCGAATTGACCGGCAAGGCCGTGCTGAGCGGCCACAAGGTCAGCCACTCGAACCACAAGACCAAGCGCAAGTTCCGCCCGAACCTGGTGCAGGTCTCGCTGATCTCCGAGGCGCTCGGCCGTTCGGTCCGCCTGCGGGTGTCCGCCCACGCTCTGCGTTCGGTGGAGCACCGCGGCGGCCTCGACGCCTTCCTGACGAAGGCGTCCGAGCTCGACCTCAGCCAGGGCGCGCGCGAGCTGAAGCGCAAGATCGCCAAGTCTGGCGACGCTCCGGCCGCCGAGGCCGCTGCCTCCTGATCTTGCGGTCCCGCGGAGGGCGCACCTCATGGCGCGTCCCGCTCTCGGTCCTGCCAGTCTGATCGTTCCCGCCGCCGCGATGGCCCTGGTCGTCGCGGCGTCGAACGTGTTGGTCCAGCATCCCGTCGAGGCTTTCGGTCTCGGGGACAAGCTGACCTGGGGCGCGTTCACCTATCCGCTCGCCTTTCTCGTCACGGACCTGACGAACCGACGGTTCGGCCCCGCCCTCGCGCGCCGCGTGGTCTGTGTCGGCTTTGCCGCCGCCGTGCTGCTGTCGTTGGGTTTGGCTGCGCCGCGCATCGCGATCGCGTCTGGTGCCGCGTTCCTGTTCGGCCAATTGCTCGACGTCGCGGTGTTCTCGAAGCTGCGCCGGTTGGCGTGGTGGCGGGCGCCGCTGGCCGCGAGCCTTCTCGGCTCGGCCGTCGACACCGCTGTCTTCTTCACGCTCGCCTTCGCCGGCGACGCCGCGATGTCGGCCCCCGTGACGCCGTTCGGCGTCGGCCCGGCGGTTCCGCTGTGGATCAGCCTCGCGGGCTTCGACTTCCTTGTGAAGATCGTGGGGGCGTTCGTCCTGCTCGCCCCCTACGCCGCGCTGATGCGCGCGGTCCGCCCGTTCGAGACGGCCACGGCCGCGCGTTGATCCGCGCGAGATGCGACGGCTAGCGGAGGCCTCAGCTTTTCCAGCCTGAGAACGGCGTCTCCGCCACCGGCGTGAGCGGCGGCTCGCCCTTGGCGAAGGCGGTGAGATTGTCGACCACCAGCTGCGCCATCGCCGCACGGGTGGCGACGGAGGCCGAGCCGACATGCGGGAGCAAAACGGCGTTCGGGAGCGCGATCAGCTCGGCCGGCACCTCCGGCTCCTTCTCGAACACGTCGAGCCCGGCCGCCAGGATGACCCCGTCCCGAAGCGCGGCGATCAGCGCCTGCTCGTCGATCACCGTGCCGCGCGCGACGTTCACCACCACCCCGTTGGAGTCCAGCGCCTCCAGAACCTCGGCGTTGATGAGCTTCGCCGTCGACGGTCCGCCGGGGATGATGACGATCAGCGTATCAACGTCGCGGGCCATGGCGACGAGATCAGGGTAGTGCCGGAAGCTCACCTCCGGGTTCGGCTTGCGCGAGTGGTAGACGATCGGCAGATCGAAGGCCTGCAGGCGCTTTGCGATCACCTGCCCGATGCGGCCCATGCCGACGACGCCGACCGTGCGTCCGCGCAGGCTCGAGGTCAGCCGGTAGGGGCCCTCTTTCGCCCAGCGCCCTTCGCGCACATGCGCCTCCGCGGGCCCGAACTCGCGCACTGCGGCGATCAGCAGGCCGACCGCGGTGTCGGCGACCTCGTCGTTCAGCACATCGGGTGTGTTGGTGACGACGACCCCGTTCTTCGAGGCCCAGCCGGCGTCCACCAGGTCGTAGCCGACGCCGAAGTTCGACACGATCGCGAGGTTCGGGAAGCGCGACAGCAGCGCCTCGTTGACCGGCCGCTTGCCGAACACGCCGATCGCTTGGACGCCCTCGGCGATCTCCGAAAGGAGGGTGTCCTCGGGGTTCGCTTCCCACAGGCGATGGGTCTCAAAAACCTCCTCCAGCGCAGCGAGCGTCGCCTCCGGCGGGCGGCCGGTCAGGAGCAAAACGGGGCGCGTCATGAGGCGATCCTGTTGATTGATTGACGAGGAGCGCGCGGACTTTAGCCGCTCCCGGAGGCCATCACAAAACGTGAAAGCGGCCTTCCGATTTTCTTGTGCGCCTTCCGAACATCTGTGCAATATGCGCAGGCCTGATGCGCGGATCGCGTATGACGGCTCTGCCGAGCGGCGCCCTCGAGAGCGCGGCCGGCGCAGGGAGGACACTGAATGGCATCCGTCGAGATTCGCGACGTTCGCAAAGCCTATGGTTCGACCGCCGTCATCCATGGCGTCAGCGTCGACATCCAGGACGGCGAGTTCGTCATCCTGGTCGGGCCGTCGGGCTGCGGAAAGTCGACGCTGCTGCGGATGATCGCGGGTCTCGAGAGCATCACCGGCGGCGAGATCCTGATCGGCGGGCGGGTCGTGAACGACGTGCCGCCGAAGGAGCGGGACATCGCCATGGTGTTCCAGAACTACGCGCTCTACCCCCACATGACGGTGGCGGACAACATGAGCTTCTCGATGAAGCTCAAGAAGGCGCCGCAGTCCGAGATCGACGCCCGCGTGAAGACCGCGGCCGGCATCCTCGGGCTGGAAAAGCTGCTTGACCGCTACCCGCGCCAGCTCTCCGGCGGTCAGCGTCAGCGCGTCGCCATGGGGCGCGCCATCGTGCGCGATCCGCAGGTGTTCCTGTTCGACGAGCCGCTGTCGAACCTCGACGCCAAGCTGCGCGTCGAGGTCCGCACCGAGATCAAAGAGCTGCACCAGCGGCTCAAGACCACGACGGTCTACGTCACCCACGACCAGATCGAGGCCATGACCATGGCCGACAAGATCGTGGTGATGCACGACGGGATCGTCGAGCAGATCGGCGCGCCGCTGGATCTCTACGACAACCCGGCGAACACCTTCGTCGCGGGCTTCATCGGTTCGCCGGCCATGAACTTCATCAAGGGCAAGGTGGCGACCAACGGTTCGGCCACCTTCCGCACCGACGACGGAGTGGACTTGCCGCTCGCCCGCGCGCCTGCGGCCTCCGACGGCCGCCCGGCGATCTACGGCGTGCGGCCCGAGCACTTCACGGTGTCCGACAGCGGACTTCCGGCCGAAGTGGTGGTGGTGGAGCCGACCGGCTCCGAGACCCAGGTCTTCGCCAAGCTCGGCCAGAAGGAGGTCGTCGGCATCTTCCGCGAGCGGATCTCCATCGCCCCCGGCGACAGGATCATGCTCGCTCCGAACCCGGGCCTGGTCCACCTGTTCGACGCGGAGACCGGCGTCCGAATCTGATTTGTCCCGACGTCTTTTTCCGACGCACCGCCGGCGCTCAAGAACGATCGGCGGACGTCCCAAGGAGGAACCGATGAAGTTTACCCGACGCGACGTGCTCGCGACCGGCGCCGGCCTCGGCGCGGCCTCTCTGATCGGCGGCGTACCCGCCTTTGCGCAAGGCGCGGCCAAGATCGAGCCGGAGAAGGGCGCAAGCCTGCGCGTCCTGCGCTGGTCCCCCTTCGTGAAGGGCGACGAAGACGCCTGGATCGCGAACACCAAGAAGTTCACCGAAGCGACCGGCGTCGAGGTTCGGATCGACAAGGAAAGCTGGGAGGACATCCGTCCGAAGGCGGCGGTCGCCGCAAACGTCGGCTCGGGTCCGGACATCATGTTCGTGTGGTTCGACGATCCGCAGCAGTATCCCGACAAGCTGCTGGACGTGAGCGACATCGCCGGCCAGATCGGCTCGGCCCATGGCGGCTGGTACGAAGGTCCGGCGTCCTACGCCAAGAGCGGCGACAAGTTCGTCGGCCTGCCGCTTGCGGTCATCGGCAACGCGGTGTGCTACCGCGACAGCTGGGTCAAGCAGGCCGGCTTCTCCGAGTTCCCGAAGGACACCGCGGGCTTCCTCGAGCTCTGCAAGGCGCTCAAGGGCATCAACCATCCGGCCGGCTTCACCCATGGCCACGGCGTCGGCGACGGCAACAACTACGCGCACTGGCTGCTGTGGAGCCACGGCGGCCAAGTGGTCGACGAGAACAGCAAGGTGGTGCTCGACAGCCCCGAGACGATCGCGGCGGTGAAGTACGCCTCCGAGCTCTACAAGACCTTCATCCCCGGCACCGAGAGCTGGCTCGACGTCAACAACAACCGCGCCTTCCTCGCGGGCGAAGTGTCGATGACCGCCAACGGCATCTCACTCGCCTACGCCACCAAGAAGGATCCGAAGCTCGCCGAGATGGCGGCGGATCTGAAGACCACGAACTTCCCCGTGGGACCGGTGGGCAAGAAGGTCGAGCTGTTCCAGGTCACGACGCTGATCGCGTTCAAGTACACGAAGTTCCCCAACGCGGTGAAGGCGTACATGCAGTTCATGTACGACGAGGCGCAGATGGCCGACTGGGTCACGCAGTCGAGCGGCTACTGCTGCCAGACGCTGAAGGGCTACGCGAACAACCCGGTATGGACCGCCGACCCGCTCGCCGCTCCTTACGCCGTCGCCTCGGAGACGCTCCGCCCGAACGGCTACGCCGGCCCGCTCGGCACCGCATCGGCGGGCTTCATGGCGGACTACGTGCTCGTCGACATGTTCGCCGAAGCCGTGACCGGCCAGCGGAGCCCGGAAGAGGCGGTCAAGCGCGCCGCCAAGCGCGCCGAGCGCTACTACCGGACGTGATCCGACCCTGAGGAGCGTCATCCCGGACGGCTTTAAGGCCGATCCGGGGTCGTCCGCCGGACGAGGCGCTTTCCTGATGACGATCCCGGCTCGACGGCTTCGCCGCCGTCCGGGATGACGGCCCAGAGGCACGCATGACCGCCGCCGCAGATCACCTGACCCATCCGGCCGCAAGGCGCTCGCTGACGTCGCGGATCGCGCACAGCCGGCACCTCCTCGGCCTCGTCTTCATGCTGCCGGCGGCGATCCTGCTGCTCGTGTTCCTGACCTATCCGCTCGGGCTTGGGGTCTATCTCGGCTTCACCGACACCACGATCGGGCGCGACGGCATCTGGATCGGGCTCGAGAACTACGAGCTCTTGATGGAAGACAGCGTCTTCCTGCTGTCGGTGTTCAACACGATCTTCTACACGCTCGTGGCGTCGATCTTGAAGTTCGCGCTCGGCCTCTGGCTCGCGCTGATCCTGAACGAACACCTGCCGTTCAAGGCGTTCTTCCGCGCCGTCGTGCTGCTGCCATGGGTGGTGCCGACCGTGCTGTCGGCGATCGCCTTCTGGTGGATCTTCGACGCGCAGTTCTCGGTGCTGTCCTGGGCGCTGATCAAGCTCGGGATCATCGACAGCAACATCAACTTCCTGGGCGATCCCTGGGCCGCGCGCGCCTCGGTGATCGCGGCGAACGTCTGGCGCGGCATCCCCTTCGTGGCCATCACGTTGCTCGCCGGCCTGCAGACCATCTCGCCCTCGCTGCACGAGGCCGCGACGCTCGACGGCGCCACCTCCTGGCAGCGCTTCCGCCACGTCACGCTGCCGATGCTTACCCCGATCATCGCGGTGGTGATGACCTTCTCGGTGCTCTTCACCTTCACCGACTTCCAGCTGATCTACGTGCTGACCCGCGGCGGGCCGGTGAACGCGACGCACCTCATGGCGACGCTCTCGTTCCAGCGCGCCATCCCCGGCGGCAATCTGGGCGAAGGCGCCGCGATCGCGGTCGCAATGATCCCGTTCCTGCTGGGCGCGATCCTGTTCAGCTATTTCGGCCTGCAGCGCCGCAAGTGGCAGCAGGGGGGAGCGGACTGATGGAACGGCCCCTCATCGTCATCCCGGACGAAGCGGCTCAGCCGCACAGAGCCGGGATCGCCCCAAGGACAAAGCGCCTTTCCCGGCGCACGATCCCGGCTCTCCGCTTCGCTGCGGCCGGGATGACGACTGCGAGGCTTTCATGACCGCCGTCCACACCGCCGCCGCGCCGCGAGCGAAGAAGGCCAAGGTCGCCGACGAAGGCGGCATGGGGTTCCACGACAAGCTGCCGCGGAAGATCGTCACGATCTACATACCGCTCGCGATCTTCGTGTTCGTGCTGCTGTTCCCGTTCTACTGGATGGCGATCACAGCGATCAAACCGAACGAGCAGCTGACCGATTACGCCAACTACAGCCCGTTCTGGGTGGCGAAACCGACGCTCGACCACATCAAGTATCTGCTGTTCCAGACCTCGTACCCGAACTGGCTCTGGAACACGGTCGTCATCTCGGTCTGCGCCACCGCGCTGTCGCTGGTCGCCTCGGTGTTCGCGGCCTACGCGATCGAGCGCCTGCGCTTCCGCGGCTCCAAGATCGTCGGCCTCGGCATCTTCCTCGCCTATCTCGTGCCGCCGTCGATCCTGTTCATCCCGCTCGCGCTGATGGTGTTCAAGCTCGGGCTCTACGACACAAAGTTCGCGCTGATCCTGACCTACCCGACCTTCCTTGTGCCGTTCTGCACCTGGCTGCTGATGGGCTACTTCCGCTCGATCCCGTACGAGCTGGAGGAGTGCGCGCTGATCGACGGCGCCAGCCGCTGGCAGATCCTCACCAAGATCATGCTGCCCCTGGCGGTGCCCGGCCTGATCTCGGCGGGCATCTTCGCCTTCACGCTGTCGTGGAACGAGTTCATCTACGCGCTGACCTTCATCCAGTCGTCGGAGGGCAAGACGATCCCGACCGGCGTGCTGACGGAGCTCGTGCGTTCCGACGTCTACGAGTGGGGCTCGCTGATGGCGGGCGCGCTGTTCGGGTCCCTGCCGGTCGTCATCCTCTACTCGTTCTTCGTGGACTACTACGTCTCGTCGATGACTGGCGCCGTGAAGGAGTAAGCCTTGGGAATGGAGCGCATCGGTTTCGTCGGCCTTGGCCTCATGGGACACGGCATGGCGAAGAACCTGGTCGAGAAGGGTTATCCGCTCACCGTGATCGCGCATCGCAAGCGAGAGGCCGTCGAGGACCTCGTCGCGCGCGGGGCGACCGAAGCGAAGAGCTTGGACGAGCTCGCCGGCGCCTCCGACGTGGTCGTGATCTGCGTGACGGGTTCGCCGCAGGTCGAGGAGACCGTGGCGGGCCTGAAGGGGCGGCTCGCCTCCGGCGCGCTGGTGATCGACGCCTCGACGGCGGATCCGACCTCGACCGCCAAACTTCACGCCGAGCTGCAGGCGATCGGCGTCACGCTGGTCGACGCGCCGCTCGCCCGCACGCCGAACGAGGCGTGGGAGGGCAAGCTCGACACCATGGTCGGCTGCGATCCCGAGACCTTCGCGCGGGTGAAGCCGATCGTGTCGACCTACGCCTCGAACGTTGTGCATGTCGGGCCGTTCGGCGCCGGCCACACGCTGAAGCTCGTGAACAACTTCGTCGCCCAGGGCTACGGCGCGCTCTACTCCGAGGCGCTCGCCGTCGCCATCAAGTCCGGCATCGCGCCCAAGACCTTCGACGCTTGGATGCGCGGAACGCGGATGATGAACGGCTACTACGACACCTTCATGCGCTCGGCGATCGACGGCGAGACCGAGGCCTTCCGCTTCACCGCCCGCAACGCGCTGAAGGACTGCCTCTACCTCGAGTCGCTCGAGAACGGCCTCGCGATGTCGAACCCGCTGTCGAACGCGGTGAAGAACATGTTCGCCCACGCTGTCAGCCAGGGCCGCGGCGACGAATACGTGCCGGTGATCGCCGAACTGGTGGCGAAGGCCAACGGCGTGACGATCGAGAAGGCGTAAGGGACGACGTCGTTCCCGCCGGACTCCGGACAGACGCGGGCGCCCCCCGCGTCAGCGCTCCGGTCCGGCGGGGGCGATGTCTGCCGTCTTCACCACGCGGCCGCGGCGCTCGCGCATCAGCAGGTAGAGCCCCGAGCCGATGACGATGCCGGCGCCCGCCAGCGTCCACAGGCCGGGCACATGGCCGAAGATCACGAAGCCAAGCGCCGCCGCGGCGATGAGCTGGGTGTAGATGAACGGCGACAGGACGGCCGCCGGCGCGAGCCTGTGGGCGGCGATGAAGAAGTAGTGGCCGAGCGCGCCGAAACCGCCGACAGCGACCATGAGCGCCCAGCCCTGCCACGTCGGCCAGGTCCAGACGAAAGGCGCGAGCGGCGTCACGAGCGCGGCCCCGATCAGGCTCGAGTAGAACAGCGTGGTCGAGGTGGCGTCATGCCCCGCGAGCATGCGCGTGGTGATGATGTAGAGCGCGTAGAACAGGCAGTTCAGGAACGACAGCGCCGCGGCGGGATGGATCCCGCCGAGCCCCGGCCGGGTCACCACCAGCACGCCGAGGAAGCCGACCAGGATCGCCGCAAGGCGTTTGGGCCCGACCCACTCGCCGAGCATCGGTCCGGCCAAAATCGCGACCACGAACGGCGTCGCGAAGGTGATGGTCATCGCTTCGTCGAGCTGCAGGTACTTCAGCGCGACGAAGTTGCTGGCGGTCGAGAGCACCAGGAGCGTCGCCCGCCCGATCTGCAGCGGCAGCTTCTTCGTCCGCGTGATGCCGGGCGTGGTCCAGGGATTCAGAAAAACGAAGGCCAGCAGGAAGTGAAAGGCGTACCGCGCCCACACCGCCTGGATCGCGTGCATCTGGTGATTCAGCGTCTTCGCGATCGCGTCGAGGCACGCGAAGCAGGCGAGCGCCGCCAGCATCAGGCCGATGCCCTTCAGCCGCGCCGCGCGCGCCGCCTCGCTCGTCGCCTCCAGATTGCCCGCGAACCGCGGGGAGCCGTCGGCCATCAGTAGGTCGCCCGGCCGCCCGACACGTCGAACACCGATCCGGTGGTGAAGGAGCATTCCTTGGACGCCGCGAACACGATGAGGCTCGCGACCTCCTCCACCTCGACGAATCGTCCGCGTGGAATCTTCGATAGCATGTAGCCGATGAACTCCTCGGTCATCTGCGAGAAGATCTCAGTCTTAGCGGCCGCCGGCGTCACCGCGTTGACGGCGATGTCATAGGCGGCGAGCTCCTTGCCCAGCGATTTCGTCAGCGCGATCAGCGCCGCCTTCGAGGCGGAGTAGGCGGGGGCGTTCGGGTTGCCCTCCTTGCCGGCGATCGAGGCGACGTTGACGATGCGGCCGTAGCCCTGGCCGATCATCACAGGCGCCACCGCGCGGCAGCAGTGGAACGGGCCGTCGAGGTTGATCGCCATCACCTGGCGCCAGGCGTCGAGGTCATACTCCCAGGTCGGCGCGTTGGGGCCGGCGATCCCGGCGTTGTTCACCAGAACGTCGATCCGGGAGAATCGGTCGAGCGTGGCGTCGCGGGCGCGCTCCACCGAACCGTAGTCCGTCACGTCGACGGCGACGGCCAGGGCGGCGGGTCCCAGCTCGCGGGCCGTCTCTTCGGCCTTCGCCGCGTCGCGGTCCCACAGCGCGACGCGCGCGCCGCCTTCGATCAGACGTTCGGCGACGGCGCGGCCGATGCCGCGCGCGCCCCCGGTGACGACCGCGGCGCGGTCGGCGAAATCATAGATGTTGGCCAAGGCGCATCCTCGAACGGGATCGGCCGATCTTCTCGTCGGCGCGACCGGAGGCCAAAAATGTTCACGAGATGAAAAAAAGAACAAGCCCGCTTTGCGGCGTCCGGGCATGAGCGCCGCTCATGCGACGGCCCAAGGGCGAGGGCGACGGTTACTCGTCGGCCTCTTCGGCGAGGTCGTCCGCCGGCGCGGGCGCCGGCGCTCCGCCCAGCTGATCGCCGAGGGTGCGGCCCATCTTGCGGAGCAGCTTCTTCAGCCGTTTGCGGTCCTTGCCGTCCAGCCCTTCCACCATCTCG
The DNA here is from genome assembly GCF_002897035.1 of Methylopila sp. Yamaguchi. Lineage (GTDB taxonomy): Bacteria > Pseudomonadota > Alphaproteobacteria > Rhizobiales > Methylopilaceae > Methylopila. The sequence continues at coordinate 405,226 of NZ_BAUX01000001.1, read as the reverse complement.
GCCTCAAGCCTCGCCCAGACGCCTTCGACCGCTTCGGCACGGCGCCGGCCCTCGTCCGTGAGCCCGACGCGCACCACGCGGCCGTCGCCGCCCGGCGCCGACCGGCGCTCGACCAGAGATTGCGCGGCGAGGCGAGCGACGGTCTTCGAGGCCGTAGGAGGCCGCACGCGCAGATGAGCGGCGAGATCGCCCATCGTGCGGTCTTCGCCGGCGAGCAGCGTCAGAACCTGCTCCTGCCCTGGAAATAGGCCGAGTTCACTGAGGAGCTGCGCGGCGCGGGCGCGGTGCAGCCGCGCCGCGTGAACAAGCTCGTAACCGACGGTCTTGGAGTAAGGGCTTTTCATTGATCTGCCTCGGCCGCCCAGCCGATGCTATGCGTGAGAGACTTCTTAAAGTCGACTGCGGCGCCTCACTCTTTAGGCGTAGGCGCCATGATTGTTATCCCGCTTCGGTTGCAGCCTCGAGCGCCTGCGACACCCCTCGGCAGAGCGCGGCGTAGGCCGGGCTCATGCGAAAGCCTGAAGAGCGCGGTTCGTCCGCCGACACGGCGATCTCGGCCGCCGCCCGGCCGGGCCGCGGCGTCATCACCACGATCCGATCGGCGAGATAGACGGATTCGAAGACGGAGTGGGTCACGAACACCACCGCCCATCCATGCTCGCGTCTCAGGGCCAGCAACTCGTCGTTGAGCTTGAAGCGGGTGATCTCGTCGAGCGCGCCGAACGGTTCGTCGAGCAGCAGCAGGCGCGGGCGGGCGACGAGGGCCCTCGCCATGGAGACACGCATACGCATGCCGCCGGAGAGCTCCCCGGGATAGGCCCCGGCTCGGTCGGCGAGCCCGACGCGCGTCAGCGCCTCCGCCACCCGCGGCTCCGAAGCCGCGCGGCCCAGTCCCTTCAGCCGCAGCGGCAGGCGCACGTTGTCCGCAACCGTCGACCAGGGCGCGAGCGTAGGGTCCTGCAGCACCACGCCGATGTCTCCGGCCGCCGCCGGATCGCGCCAGACGACGGCGCCCGAGGTCGGCTCGGTCAGGCCTGCGATCATCCGAAGCGCGGTGGACTTGCCGCAGCCGGACGGACCGAGCAGCGCCACCACCTCGCCCTCGCCGACCCTCAGGTCGAACCCGTCGAGCGCGGCGATCGGACGGTCCGAGGGCTCGCCCCCTTGGGCTCGCGGAGCGGCCTTGATCTGGGCGAAGGTCTTGGACACCCGTTCGAGCGCGACGAAGGGCGTGGGCGATAGGCTGTGCGTCATCGGCGGCACTATGCCGACGCGGCGCGGGCTCCGCTATGATGGCGACATGAGCCTGGTGATCACCGCCTTCGGCGCCTTCGACGGCGGCTGGAACTGCTCCGAGCGCCTGCTCGACGCCTTGGAGGACGAGCGCGCGACGCTGACCGCGCTCTGGGGCGGGCCGGTCGCCTTCGTTCGCCTCCCCGTCGACACGGAAGCGATCGCCGGCCATCTGCGCGTCGCGCTCGCGGCCCATCGACCGACGCACATCCTGCTCATGGGGCAGGCGGCCGGCCGCGCCGACCTCGCGCTCGAGCGGATCGCCCGGAACGATCGGGACCTGCGCACGCCGGACGTCTGCGGACGCTGCGGCGCGCTGGGGCCGGTCGATGGCAGCGGGCCGTACACGCGCGACGCCACCTGGCCGGACCTCGCGGGCGCAGCCGACCAGCTTGCGCGCGACGGGCTGCCGGTCGTCCTCTCCCACGACGCGGGCCGCCATCTCTGCAACCAGACGCTCTACCTCGCGCTTGGCGTCGAAGGCCTGCACGCGGCGTTCCTGCATCTGCCGCTGCTGCCGGAGCAGGCGGCCGAGGGTCTGCCCGCGGCGCAGGGCGGCCGGCCGACGCTGCCTTTGGACGATATGAGGCGTGCGGTCCGCGCGCTTCTGATGCATAGCAGGCGTTTCGCGGCGGCCTCAGCCGCGGAAAGCTGACGCCTCCGAGGATCGACGATGACGCTGCCCCGCCGCCGCTGGACCGAGATGACGACGGAGGAGTTCCGCAACGGCGACGTGGCGACCTGGATCGCCGTGCTGCCGGTGGCGGCCGTCGAGCAGCACGGGCCGCACCTGCCCGTCGGCGTCGACGCCATGCTGGGCGACGGCTATCTCGAGCGCGCGTTGGAGCTGGTCCCGGAGGATCTGCCGGTCACGGTGCTGCCGATGCAGACCATCGGCGCTTCGGCAGAACATCTCGCCTTCCCGGGCACGCTGACCCTTTCGGCCGAAACGACGATCCGCGCCTGGACCGAGATCGGGGCCTCGGTGGCGCGCGCCGGCGTGCGCAAGCTGATCCTGCTCAACAGCCACGGCGGCAACACCTCCGCGCTCGACGTGGTGGCGCGCAATCTTCGGATCGCCCACGGCATGCTGGCGGTGGTCACCAGCTGGCACCGGCTGGGCTATCCGGCCGGCCTGTTTTCCGCCGACGAGCTCCGGCACGGCATCCACGGCGGCGAGATCGAGACATCGGTCATCCGCGCGCTACGCCCCGAGCTCGTGCAGATGGACCGCGCCGAGCACTTCCGCTCCGCGACCTACGCCATGGAGCGCGACTTCACGCACCTCCGCGCCGCGACGCCGGCCGGATTTGGCTGGATGACGCAGGACCTCCACCTGTCCGGCGCGGTCGGCGACGCCGCCTCCGCGACGGCGGAAGCGGGCGAGGCCGCTCTCGACCACGGCGCGGCGGCTTTCGTGGCACTGCTCCGCGACGTGAGCCGGTTCGCGCTCGACCGGCTGTCGAAGGGCCCCCTGGACCGCTGAGATCGGCTCGACAAGCGCCGCAAGCCGTCCCACCATGGGCGCCGAAAAAGGTTCAAGAACAGGAAGCCGACCGCCATGCAGGACGTTCGTCAGGAGGGGCAGCTGATCCAGGGTCTCGCGGTGATCGAGACCACGGAGAGCGACAACGTTCTGCGCTGGGACGGCGAGATGCTCTACGTGGAGCATGACGTCTACCACAACGGCCAGCTGGTCCACCGGAAGTACCGGCGGCGGGTCACCGCCGACGTCGCCCGCACGCTTCTGACCACGGTCGCGAAGGCGTCGTAGCGCCGCCTCACTCCTTCAAGAACGCCTCGATCCGTTTCAGCGCCGGTTCGGCTTGCGGGTCGGGCAGCGCCACGTGGACGTGGGGGGAGCCCGGCCAGACGGCGAGCTCCGCACTGTTGCCCGCCGCGGTCCAGCGGGCGGCCATGAACAGCGTATCGTCCACCAGCGGGTCGCGCCCGCCCACCGTGAAGAGCGCGGGGGGCAGTCCGGCGAGGTCGCCGTAGAGCGGGGACACGTCGGGCGCCTGACGGTCCTCGCCGCCCTGCAGGTACTGGGCGACGAACATCCTGAGGTCACGCGCGCCGAGCACGAGGCCCTCCGGCCGGAAGCTGCGGGCGCTCGGCGTGAGGCCGAGGTCGAAGCAGCCGGCGGTAAGATTCGCGCGGGAAAAAGGCGTCAGCCCATGCCGGTCGCGCAGCCGCAGCAGGGTGACCACCGCGAGATGCGCGCCGGCCGATTCGCCGCCGATCAGCAGCCGTTCCACGCCGAACCGTTCCTTCGCCTCGCGGACCAGCCAGAGGGCCGCCGCCTCGCAGTCGTCGGGGGCGGCGGGATAGGGGTTTTCCGGCGCGAGCCTGTACTCCACCGATACGCAGGCGAGGCCGAGCTTCGCGGCGAGGCGATCGAGGCGCGGGTCGTCCTGGTCCGCGGAGCCGAAGGTCCAGCCGCCGCCGTGGATGTGGAGATAGACGCCGGTCGCCCGCGCCGGGGCTGCGATCACCCTGAGCTGCAGCGGGCCGCCCGGACCCGGGATCGCGACGATCTCGGCCCGCTCTGACTTCGGCTCCCCGATGAAGGGGCTGAGCCCCAGCTTGCGTCGCTCGCGCACCGCCGCGGGGCCGATGGACCACGCGTCCGGCGCGCCGGCGGCCTGCGCCATCAGGCGCTCGTTCAGGGCGACGGTCCCCTCCGGAGCCGCGTCGGGCGCGAAGGCGGCGGGGTCAATCGTCAGAAGCGGCGTCATGGTGGCGTCCGGAAAGCTGGCGGCGCGGCGGGACTGGAAGGAAACCGCCGCCGGGGGTCTTTCCGCAAGCCCGGGACGGCGCGACGTTCAGCCGATGAGCCAGGATTCCACAGTCGCCGGCGTGTCCTCAGGCCCCGCGCCGCATCAATCGATCGCGCGCATCGCCGTGCGCACGCGCGGACCGGGCCTCGTCGACGTGACCGCGCGTGTGGCGGCCGCGCTGACCGAAGGGGGCGCCGGAGACGGCCTCCTGACGCTGTTCGTGCGCCACACCTCCGCCTCCCTGACCATCCAGGAAAACGCGAGCCCGGAGGTGCGCGACGACCTTCTGGACGCCTTGGACAGGCTGGCCCCGCGCGACGCTGGATGGCGGCACGACCTCGAGGGGCCGGACGACATGCCCGCCCATGTGAAGACCATGCTGACCGGCGTTTCGCTCTCGATACCCGTCATCGCCGGCGCCCCTGCGCTCGGGACGTGGCAGGGAATTTATCTCGTCGAGCATCGCGATCGGCCCCACGATCGGGAAATCGTGGCTCATTTTATCGGAGCGACGCTATGACAGCGCTGTCATCAGGGGAAGGAAGGTCTTCGCGCTGCAACGAAATCTTGCGTCTTTCGCTGCGAACGTGTTGAAGATGTGGGCACGGACTACGTAACGCATCGACTTCCGTGTGGCGGGGGCGCTAAGACGACTTCATGATGACGATCGCCGACTCCTCCGCGTACCGCCTGCTCATCGCCGACGATCACCCGCTGTTCCGCACCGCACTTAAAGAAGCGGTGAAGGAAGAGGCGGCCGAGATTGTCGAAGCTGGATCCTTCGACGCCGCCACCAAAGCTCTCGAGGAGGATTCCTCCTTCGATCTGGTGCTGCTGGATCTCACGATGCCCGGCGTGAGCGGCTTCTCCGGCCTGATGTACCTCCGCGCGCAATACCCCGCGATCCCGGTCGTGGTCGTGTCGGCCAACGAGGATCCGGCGACCATTCGTCGCTGCATGGACTTCGGCGCCTCGGGCTTTATCCCCAAGACCCTCGACGTGTCCCAGATGCGAGTCGCCGTGCGCGCCGTGCTGGCGGGAGACAACTGGACGCCGCCGGACCTCGACCTTTCGCTGGCGACCGACGACCAGACCGCGAAGCTCGTCTCCCGCCTCGGCACGCTGACGCCGCAGCAGGTGCGCGTGCTGATGATGCTGAGCCAGGGCCTGCTCAACAAGCAGATCGCCTATGAGCTCAGCGTCTCCGAAGCGACTGTGAAGGCCCACGTGTCCGCGATCCTCGCCAAGCTCGGCGTCGAGAGCCGCACTCAGGCGGTCATCGCCGCCTCCAAGATCGAAGCCGGCCAGTGGCCGGAGCGCGCGGCGAGCTGACAGCCCGGCTCCGGCGCAGCCGTCCAGAGCACGATTGACGAAGCGACGGCGCCGAATCGGATTCGGCGCCGTTCGCATGTCCGGACCACGGAGAGCGGAGCGAGGGGCTCAGCCTCGACGCCCCCGTCAGGGTCGATCGCTCACTCCGCCGCGGCGCGCTGGGCGAGGAGCTGGGCGAGCAACGCGCGGAGCGCGGCGGGGCGGATCGGCTTCGGAAGCACCTGGATGTCCTTTTCCGCGGCTTGCTCCCGCAGGCCCGGCGATCGATCGGCGGTGATCAGGATCGCGGGGATGGGCTGCCCGAGCTTCCAACGGAGATTGACGATCGCCTCAAGCCCGTCCGCCTCGTCAAGATGGTAGTCGGCGAGCAGCGCGTCCGGCGTTAGCTTGCGCGCGCGCATCAGCGCTTCGGCCTCGCGCTGGTTGGCGGCGGTGAGCGCGGTGCAGCCCCAGCCGCTCAACAGCGTCGCCATGCCGTCGAGGATCGCCGGCTCGTTGTCGATCGCGAGCACCACGAGCCCCACGAGCGCGGCGCCACGCGAGCCGACGAGGCCCTCGACGGGCTTCGGCGCAGGAAGCGCCACCGCGGTCGGCAGCTCGATGGAGAACACCGAGCCCATTCCCGGCTTGGAGCGCAGCGTCAGGGGGTGGTCGAGCACGCGGGCGATGCGCTCCACGATCGACAGGCCAAGGCCGAGGCCCGGCGCGACCTTCGCGCCCTGCTCGAGACGCTTGAACTCGCGGAACACCAGTTGTTGCTGGCCTGAGGCGATGCCGAGGCCGGTGTCCCAGACCTCCACGCGGATGCGGCTGTCCGGCAGCCGGCGCACGCCGACGATGACGCGTCCTGCGGGCGTGTACTTGATGGCGTTGGAGACGAGGTTCTGAAGCAGGCGGCGGAGGAGCCGACGATCCGAGCGCACGGCGAGGCTTGTGGGCACCACGGCGAGCTTCAGCCCCTTCTCGGCCGCGACCGGCGCGAACTCCCGGCCGAGCTGGCCGGTGATCTCGTCGAGGCGGAACACCGAGAGCTCTGGCTTCATCGCGCCGGTGTCGAGCCGAGAGATGTCGAGGAGGGCTGAGAGAATCTCCTCAACCGCGTCCAGCGAGGCGTCGACGTTGCGCGAGAGCCGGCCGAAGTCCTCCTCAGGGGTCGTGCGCTCCACCAGGCTGGTCGCGAACAGGCGCGCGGCGTTCAGCGGCTGCAGGATGTCGTGGCTGGCGGCGGCGAGGAAGCGCGTCTTCGAGATGTTGGCCTCGTCGGCGACCGTCTTGGCGCGGGCGAGCTCTTGGTTGAGGCGCGTCAGCTCCCGGGTGCGCTCGCGCACTCGGCGCTCGAGGTTTTCGTTCGCGAGCTCCAGCGCCTGCTGGGCGTTCACCGTCTCGGTGATGTCGGTGTAGGTGGTCACAACGCCGCCGTCCGGCATGCGGGCGGAGCGGATCTCGATCACGCGGCCCGAGGGCTGCAGGCGGGTGCGCAAAGTCTCCAGCCGCACCACGAAGCGCTGGATGCGGTCGGCGACGAACTCCTCCTCGTGGACCGGGCCGTAGAGTCCGCGGGCGGCGTTGAAGCGGAAGATGTCGTCCAGCCCCACGCCAGCGTGGATCATCTGCTCCGGCAGGTCGAACAGCTCCCGGAACTCGCGGTTCCAGGCGACCAGCTTCATGTCCCGGTCGATCGCGGTGATGCCCTGGCGGGCGTTGTCGAGCGCGGTCTGCAGCACGTCGCGGTTCGACTGCATGGCGGCGGAGGCGTCGTCGAGCAGGCGCAGCGCGTCCTGGGTCGTCACGTTGCGGCGGCTGAGCAGCAGCGACAGCACGAGACGGGACGACGCCGCGCCGATGGCGGAGGCGAGCAGGTGCTCGGCGAAGCGCAGCGTCTGCACGTCGGCCTCCGCTTTCGACTCCAACGGCACGCCGCGACCGCGGGCGAAGCCCGCGAAGGCCCGGTCGGCCCGTTCGGCGCCGAGGTAGCGCCCGACGGTCTGGACGAGGTCGCTCGTCGTCACGCGCGAGCGCCAGGGGCGCAAGCTGCCGCCAGCCTGCGCCGGCGCAGGCGGCGCGCCCCCGTCCGCGAAGGCTTCCGCCTGCTGGCTCTCGATCTGGGACGGAGCGCGGAGCAGGGAGACGAGCACGAAGGCGAGCGTGTTGAGCAGCAGGCTCCAGAACACGCCGTGCGCCAGCGGATCGGCCATGCCGGCGCCGAACAGACTGCGCGGCGCGAGCCAGCTGAGGCCGTAGGGGCCATCGTCCAGGAACGCGACCGAACCCGGCCAGTGGCTGGCCAGAGCCGGCACGGCGAGCGTCCAAGCCCAGGTCGCAAGCCCGACGGAGAGACCGGCGATCGCGCCGCGCGCGGTCGCGCGCCGCCAGGCGAGGCCGCCGAAGAAGGCCGGCGCAAGCTGGGCGATCGCCGCCAGCGACAAGAGGCCGAGGCTCGCCAGCTGCGCCGCGCCCGCGAGCCGGTGGGCGGCGTAGGCGCCCAAGAGGATCACCAGGATCGCGAGCCGCCGGAAGCCCAGCAGGCGGCGACTCATGTCCGGGCGGGAGGTCTCGGGGCCTTTAAGCAGGGCGGGAATGACGAGGTCGTTCGACACCATGATGGAGAGAGCGACGCTCTCCACCAGCACCATCGCTGTCGCGGCCGACAGCACGCCGGTGAGCGCGATCACCGCGACCCAGGGCGCCTCGCCGGCGAGCGGCAGGGCGAGGACGTAGACGTCCGGATCGACCCCGCGCCCGGCTCCGAACATTGTCAGTCCTGCCGCCGCGATCGGCGCGACGAACAGGCTCATGGCCAGGGCGTAGAGTGGAAACAGCCAGGCCGCGGTGGCGGTCTCGTCGGCGTCGCGGGCCTCGACCACCGTGACGTGGAACTGGCGCGGCAGCAGGAAAGCGCCGAGGAACGAGAGCAGCGCGAGCGCGGCGAAGGAGGCGGCCGAGGGCGCGTGTTCGAAGGGCGCCAGCACGCCGGCCGCGGACGCCCGGGCGTAGAGGTCCTTTGGGCCGTCGAATAGGCTCCAGACCACAAACGCGCCGACGGCGAGGAACGCCCCGAGCTTGACCACCGATTCGGTCGCGATCGCCAGCATCAGCCCTTCGTGGCGCTCGGTCGCCTCCACTTGGCGGGTCCCGAACAGGCAGGCGAAGACCGCGAGAGCGAGCGCGGCGGCGAGCGCGGGGTCGACCGGCAGATCGCGCCCCAGCGCCGTCCCCAGCGCGAGGGTGATCGCCTTGAGCTGCAGCGCGAGATAGGGCGTCGCGCCGATCACGGCGGCGATCGCAACGAGGCCCGCGACGCGCTGGCTCTTGCCGTAGCGGGCCCCGATCAGGTCGGCGATCGAGGTGATGTTGTTGGCCTTGGCGAGCCGAACCACGCGCGCGACGAGCGGTCGGAACGCGCCGATCGCGACCACTGCGCCGAGCGTCAGCGCGAAGAAGGTCCAGCCCGAGCTCGCCGCCAGACCGATCGCGCCGGCGAAGGCCCAGGCGGTGCAGTAGACGCCGAGGCCGAGCGCATAGAGATGCGGACGTATGCGGCCGGCGAGCCAGGCGGGCCGGCGCGCTTCGCCGTAGGCCGCGACGCCGAGCAGAAGGGCGAGATAGGCGGCGGCGACCGCGACGATGATCCAGCCCTGCACGTTCGCCTCCAGCCCAAAAAGCACGCGCCCGACCCAGACGTCCGCCAGGAAGCTCAGAGTGCTCGCAAATTCAAAGTCGTCATGCCCCGGTTTGTCCGGGGCATCCAGCCTTCCGTCGACGTGACGCTCGATAACCAGCCTGGATTCCCCGAATGAACCGGGGAATGACGACCTTCGTCCGAAGCGCGACCGAAATTCCAGACGGGCCGCTTCTGCTTCCGACCGTCGCCGGCCTCCCTCGCACGTCCGGGTCGGGCAAGCCGCGAGACCTTCGCGCCCCCAGAACTCCGTCGCCTTGCCTTCCGTCAAAGCTCCGTTAACGTCCAGCGATCATTCGGCCAATGCCGGCGCAGCGTTGAGGGTCAGACATGTCGGTGCTTCAGGAATTCAAAGAATTCGCCATGAAGGGCAATGTCGTCGATCTCGCGGTCGGCGTCATCATCGGCGCGGCGTTTGGCAAGATCGTCGAGAGCCTCGTCGGCGACATCTTCATGCCGATCATTGGCTCGATCGTCGGCGGGCTGGATTTCTCGAACTACTTCATCGGTCTGTCATCGGCCGTGACCGCCCCCTCGCTGGCCGAGGCCAAGAAGCAGGGCGCCGTGCTCGCCTATGGCAACTTCCTGACGATCGCCATCAACTTCGCGATCATCGCCTTCATCCTGTTCCTGATCATCAAGGCGGTGAACCGTCTGAAGAAGAAGGAAGAGGCCAAGCCTGCCGCGGCCGCCGAGACGCCCCCGGACGTGAAGCTGCTCGGGGAAATCCGCGACCTGCTCGCCGGCCGCCAGGCGCGGGTCTGACGGGCGGTGGCTCCGCGCTTCGTCCTGCATCACCATCCGCGGTCGCGCGCCCAGCGCGTGCGGTGGCTGCTTGAGGAAAGCGGCGAGGCTTACGAACTCGTCCCCCACGACTTCGAGGCGCGCACCCACAAGGCGCCGGAGTTCCTGGCGCTCAACCCGGACGGCAAGCTCCCCACTCTCGTCGACCGCGGCCCCAATGGGACCTGGTCGACCGTGGTGACCGAAAGCGCGGCGATCGTGATCCATGTGGCAGACGCCGCGGCGGTGGACGGCCTCGCGCCGCCGCCGAGCGACCCGGCCCGCGGCGCCTATCTGAACTGGATCGTCTATATGGCGGCGGCGGTGGAGCCAGCGCTCGCCGACGCCGCCTATCCACGCGCGTCTGCGCCGCCCGCAAGCGCGATCGGGTGGCCGCCTTTCGAGGCGACGGTGGCGCGGATCGCGGCCCAGCTCGCCCGGACGCCCTACATCGTGGGCGCTCGTTTCACCGCGGCCGACGTGATGGTGGGATCGATGCTTGGATGGACGCGGTCTTGGGGGCGGCTTCCCGAACCGAAGCGTTTCGACGATTACCTCGCGCGGATCGCCGCCCGGCCGGCGAACCAGAAGGTGTTCGGCTGACAGCAGGCGCTCAGCCGAAGGCGGCCGCGAGCGCGCGCTCGTAAATTCGCGTCAGCGTCTCGAGGTCGGCCACCGCCACGCGCTCGTCGATCTGGTGCATGGTCTGGCCGACGAGGCCGAATTCGATCACCGGGCAGTAGCTCTTGATGAAGCGCGCGTCGGAGGTGCCGCCGCCGGTGGTGAGCGCCGGCCGGCGGCCGGTTTCGGCCTCGATCGCGCCGGACACGGCGTCGACCAGCGGTCCCGGCGCGGTGAGGAAGGCGTCGGCGTTCGCGGGCTCGAACGCGAGGACGTAGGCCCCGGCGCCGAGGGTGTCGTCCAGCCGGTCGCGGATCAGCGCCATCAGGCTGTCCGCGGTGTGGAGATCGTTGTAGCGGACGTTGAACTGCAACGCGGCGTCGCCGGGGATGACGTTGAACGCCCCGGTCCCGCTGCGGACGCCGACCACTTCGAGGTTCGACGGCTCGAAATGCTCCGTGCCCTGGTCCAGCGGCTCGCCAATCAGCGCCGTGAGCGCTGGCGCGAGCTCGCGCACGGGGTTGCGGGCGAGATGAGGATAGGCGACGTGGCCCTGCAGGCCGGGGAGCGTCACCGTGCCGGATAGGCTGCCGCGGCGGCCGATCTTGGCGACGTCGCCCAGCGCTTGCGGGTTCGTGGGCTCGCCCAGCAGGCAGCCGGAGAAGCGCTCCCCGCGGGCGTGCGCCCATTCCAGCAGCTTCGCCGTGCCGTTGATCGCGGGGCCTTCCTCGTCGCCAGTGATGAGGAAGGCGACGGGGCCGGAGAGCGCGCCGCCGTCGAGCGCTCGGGCGACGGCGGCGACCATGCAGGCGATCGCGCCCTTCATGTCGACCGCGCCGCGGCCGTAGAGCTCGCCGCCTGCGATCGCACCGGAAAACGGCCCTTCAGTCCAGCGCGCCTCGTCGCCGGTCGGCACCACGTCGGTGTGGCCGGCGAGCACGAAGGCCTCGCCCTCGCCGCGGCGTGCGTAGAGGTTCGCGACGTCCGGCGTGCCCTCGTCCGAGAAGGTCGGCCGCCAGACCTCGAAGCCAAGCGGCGAAAGCAGGCTCTCGAGCAGCGCCTGAGCGCCGCCCTCCGCCGGCGTCACGCTTTCGCAGCGGATCAGCGCCTGCGCCACCGCGACGGGGTCTTTGGGGTCGAGTGCGGCGAGATCAGTGGTCATTGACGTCGTCCTGCGCGCCGTCATGCCCGCAAGGTGGACATGACGATCGCGGGTTTAACGGCCCTCAGTCCCTGAGCAGCTCGTTGATGGCGGTCTTGGAGCGCGTCTGGGCGTCGACGCGCTTCACGATCACCGCGCAATAGAGCGACGGGCCGGGCTGGCCGTTCGGCAGCGGCTTGCCGGGCAGCGAGCCGGGAACGACGACCGAGTATTCCGGGACCTCGCCGACGAAGACCTCGCCGGTGGCGCGGTCGATGATCTTGGTGGTCGCCGAGATGAACACGCCCATGGACAACACCGAGCCCCTGCGGACGACGACGCCCTCGACGACCTCGGAGCGCGCGCCGATGAAGCAGTCGTCCTCGATGATCACGGGGCCGGCCTGCAGCGGCTCCAGCACGCCGCCGATGCCGACGCCGCCGGAGAGATGCACGTTCTTGCCGATCTGGGCGCAGGAGCCGACCGTCACCCAGGTGTCGACCATCGTGCCGCTGTCGACATAGGCGCCGACGTTCACGAAGGACGGCATCAGCACGACGTTGGGCGCCACATAGGCCGAGCGGCGCACGATCGAACCCGGCACCGCGCGGAAGCCGGCGGCCTTGAACTGCTCGTCGCCCCAGCCGTCGAACTTGGACGGCACCTTGTCCCACCACGCGGCGCCGCCGGGACCCCCGGGGATGCGCTCCATGTCGTTGAGGCGGAACGACAGCAGCACGGCCTTCTTGACCCACTGGTGCACGGTCCAGGCGCCGTTCTCCGGCACAGCGATGCGAAGGTCGCCCCTGTCCATCGCCGCCAACGCCTGTTCGACCGCCTCACGGACCGGACCCTTGGTGGAGGCGCCGATCTCCGCCCGGCGCTCCCAGGCGTCGTCGATCACGTTGGCGATGTCGGCATGGCTCATGGGGTGGGGCTCCGCGGAGAAGGGCTGAAACGGGTTCGGACGTTTGGGGCGCGCGGCCGGGGCTGTCAATCGGGGAGCGCGCTTCGACGGCGCCTCCACCAGGTGAGCGCGCCGCACATGCGACCATCCACGTCCGTCGTGGCGCTCGACGCCGAAGATAGGTCCCCTGGTTGGCCCGGAGGACGACAGGGTCGAAGCCTCGCTCTCTCAGCTCTTCAGCGCTTCCAGGTCGGCGTAGAGGTCGAGCGCTTCGGGGTTTGCGAGCGCGTCCTTGTTCTTCACCGCGCGGCCGTGCACCACCTCGCGCACGGCGAGCTCGACGATCTTGCCGGACTTGGTGCGCGGGATGTCGGCCACGGCGACCACCTTCGCGGGCACGTGCCGTGGGGAGGCGCCCTCGCGGATGCGGGTCTTCACCCGCTTGGTCAGATCCTCGTCCAAGGTTGCGCCCTCGGCCAGCCGCACGAACAGCACCACGCGGACGTCGTCGTCGAACTCCTGCCCGATGCAGAGCGCCTCGACGATCTCGGGCATCTTCTCGACCTGGGCGTAGATCTCCGCCGTGCCGATGCGCACGCCGCCGGGGTTCAACGTCGCGTCCGACCGGCCGTGGATGATCAGTCCGCCGTGCGTCGTCCACTCCGCGAAGTCGCCGTGCACCCAGACGTTGTCGAAGCGCTCGAAATAGGCCGCGCGGTACTTCGCGCCGTCGGGGTCGTTCCAGAAGCCGATCGGCATGGCCGGGAAGGCCTTGACGCAGGAGAGCTCCCCCTTGCCGGAGGCCAGCGGGCGGCCGTCGTCGTCGAGCACCTCGATGGCGAGCCCGAGGCCCGGGCCCTGGATCTCGCCGCGCCACACCGGGTCGAGCGGATTTCCGAGGACGAAGCAGGAGACGATGTCGGTTCCGCCCGAGATCGAGGCGAGCTGGACGTCGGTCTTCACCGCCTCGTAGACCCAGTCGAAGCTGGAATCCGCGAGCGGCGAGCCCGTGGAGGCGATGGTGCGCACCGTGGAAAGGTCGTGGGTGTCGCGCGGGCGCAGGCCCTGCTTCTTCACCCCGTCGATCCACTTCGCCGAGGTCCCGAGGAACGTCATCTGCTCGGCGTCCGCGAAATCGAACAGCACGGCCGGAGTGGGATGAAACGGGGAGCCGTCGTAGAGCAGCAGCGTCGCTTGCGCCGCGAGGCTCGAGACCAGCCAGTTCCACATCATCCAGCCGCAGGTGGTGAAGTAGAAGACCCGGTCGCCCGGCCGGATGTCGGAGTGCAGCACATGCTCCTTGAGGTGCTGCAGCAGCACGCCGCCGGCCGAATGCACGATGCACTTCGGCACGCCCGTGGTGCCGGACGAGAACAACACGTAGAGCGGATGCGCGAACGGCAGGCGCGTGAAGGCGAGCGGCCGGGGCTCGAAGCCGTCGAGGAAGGCGTCCAGCGAGACGCCGCCGCGCAAGGTCGAAGCCACCTCTTCGGCGACGCCGAGATAGGGGACGACCACGGCGCGCTCGGCGGTCGGTAGGCCCTCCACGATGGGCTTCAGCTTCGCCGCGACCTCGATGCGCTTGCCGGCGTACCAGTAGCCGTCGACCGTGACGAAGACCTTGGGCGCGATCTGGCCGAAGCGGTCCAGCACGCCGCGCTCGCCGAAATCCGGCGAGCAGGACGACCAGATCGCGCCGAGCGAGGCGGTCGCCAGCATGAAGGCGACCGTCTCCGGACGGTTCGGCATCATCGCCGCCACCCGGTCGCCCTCGCCGACGCCGGCCGCGACCAGCGCCTGCTGGATGCGCGAGACCAGCGCGCGCAGCTCGTCGAACGACAGGCGCGCGCTCGCCTTGTCCTCGGCCTGAAACACGATGGCGTCGCCGGGGCCGTCGCGCCGCAGCAGGTTCTCGGCGAAATTCAGCCGCGCCTCGGGGAAGAACTGCGCTCCGGGCATGGCGTCGCCGTTCTCGAGAACGCGTTCGCCCTTGTCGCCGACGACATGGCAGAAGTCCCAGACCAGGTCCCAGAAGGCCGCGCGATCCTCGATCGACCACGCGTGCAAGTCCTTGAAGGTCTTGAGGCTGCGGCGCGCCCGCCCCGCAGCGCTGTCGGCGAAGCTCGCCATGGCGCTTGAGGCCATGCGCGGCATGCTTGGCGCCCAGAGCGGTTCGGAAGCGTCGGTCGTCATGGGCGGGCGGCTCCCGGTGAGCGGTAGGCGGGGCGTGATCGCTGCGAAAGCTACACGCTCGGCCGCGCCGCGGGGAAGAGGAGGCCGCGCTGGGGCGAGTTGGCCCTTCGGCGCGGCGGCGGTATAAGCGGCGCCCGCCCTTCCGGTCCTTCTCCGCATCATGGGAGCCGTTCCGATGCGTCGCATCGTTCTCGGCCTCGCCGTCGTGGCGCTTGCGCTTGGCGCCGGCCTCGGGGCGGCCGCCGTGCGGACGCCGCCCGGAGCAATCGAGGCGGCGCTGCGATCGGGCGTCGCGGCCGGCGGCGATCTCGTGGTCGAGGCGCGCGGCGAGAGCTCCTTCGTCCTGTTTCCCAAGCCGAGACTACGGCTGGAGGACGTGCGGGTTTCCGATGCGCGCGGAACGCCGATGGCCGTCGTCCGGGCCGTGGTCGCTACGCCGCGGATCGGAGCCCTGCTGATGGGCCGGGTCGAGTTGGACGAGCTCGAACTGAAGACGCCCGCGATCGACGCCGAAGCGATCGACCTCAAACGCGCCGCGGCTCTTCTGAAGGCGCGCCCGCTCGGCGCCGCCCATCCGCCGCGGATCCGGATCCGCGATGCGGTCGTCACCTGGTCGGGCGGGCGTCTCGACGACCTCGACGCCGGCGCCGTCTGGCCTCGCGCCGGGCGGCCGCTGTCGGTCACCGGAGCGGCCGTCTTCCGCGGCCGGCGGGTCGAGGCTCTCGCCTCGATCGCCGATCCGCTCGCGCTTCTCTCCGAGGGTCGGTCGGGCGCAAAACTGCGGCTCACCGCTGCGGGCGCGCGGCTCGCGTTCGAGGGGGCCGCGACGGGCGGCGCCGCCCCGCGGCTCGAAGGCGGGCTCGGCGTCCGGCTCGCGTCCCTGCGCGACATGATCGCCTGGGTCGGCTCCGCCGCGCCGGCTTTGGCGGCCCCGCTCGCCGAGGTCAGCCTCACCGGGAGCGCGACCGTCGACGGCGACGGCGTCGCGGTCACCCGAGCGGAGCTGGTCGTGGACGACGCCACGCTGGTCGGCGCGGCGCGTTTCGGCGCGCGGGACGGGCGGCCGCTGATCGAAGCGACGCTCGACGCCGGCGCGCTGGACGTGACGCACTACGTCGATGGTTTCGCGCCGCTGTTCGGCTCCGCGGACGTGTGGAGCGCCGCGGCGCTGGACGCCCGGCCGTTTCGCGCCGTCGACCTCGACCTCAGGCTCTCGGCCGGCGCTGTGACCGTCGGCGATTTCCGCCTGGGCGCCACGGCCGCGACCGTAGGCGTGGCCGACGGCGTGCTCGACGTCGGCGTCGGGGAAGCCGCGGCCTACGGCGGCGTCGTCCGCGGCGGCGCCACGATCCGGCCGGACGGTCGAACGGTGTCGGTCAAGATCGGGCTCACGCTGAGCGGGGTCGATTCGGAACGGGCGCTGGAGGCCGCCGCGGGCGGGACGCGGCTGTCGGGCGTGGTCGACGGCGACCTCGCGCTCGAGGGCGTCGGCGGCTCGATCGCGGAGATCGTCGCGAGTCTCAATGGCCGCGCCTCCGCCCGGCTCGCGAGCGATCGGGCGATCGGCGGATTCCGCGCCAAGGCGCTGGCGCTGTTCGGTCTGCCCGGCCGGCTGGACGTTACCTCGGCCGAGGGAACCGCCGTCATCAGGCGCGGCGTCGCCCGCAGCGACGATCTGAAACTGTCCGGGCCGCTAGCCTCGCTCGCGTTGTCCGGCGAGGCGGACCTCACGACGCGCCGGCTCGCTCTGGCGGGGCAACTCGCGCCGCTCGGCGGCGCCCCTCTGCGCGCCCCGGTGCGGGTGGAAGGACCGATCGCCGACCCACGCTTCCGGCTTGGGGCGTCCTCGCCCGAACACCGCGCTCTCGCCCCTGGATGACCGCGATGGCGGCGCGGCCTCTGGGCCCGATCGCCCTTGCGGCCGGATTAGCCGGCGACGCCCGCGTCCTCGCGGACATGCCGCGCCGCCGCCTCGCTGTCGGATTCGCCCTTGGGGTTGGGCGCATGGCTGTCGCCCGCCTTGCCGTGGGCGTCGTCGGTCAGCCAGTCGGACAGCGCGAGGAATACGCCCGACAGCACGAACACCACATGGACGACGGTCATCCAGTAGATGTCGCGGTCGCTGGTCTCGCTGAGATCCATGAAGGACTTCAGCAGCTGGATGGCGGAGATCGCGACGATCGACGCGATCAGCTTCATCTTCAGACCGGAGAAATCGACCTTGCCCATCCATTCGGGCCGCTCGTTCTGGTCATGCAGATCCATGCGCGAGACGAAGTTCTCGTAGCCCGAGAAGATGACGAGCAGGATCAGGTTCGCGGTGAGCGACAGGTCGATTAGCGACAGCGCGCCCAGGATCACCTGGCTCTCGGTCGCGACAAAAACCCCTTCGGCGAAGTGCACGAGCTCCTGCAGGAACTTCACCAGGAGCACCGCCAGGCCGACGACGAGGCCGACGTAGAACGGCGCCATCAGCCAGCGGCTGGCGAACAGGCCGCGCTCCAGCGTGCGTGCTATCATGACCCTACTAGCCCCCGTCGGCGTTCCAGGCTCTCCCCGGTCGCGCGCGCAGCCCCCAAGCCCGCATGACACACGCGAAACGACCGGGCAAGCACGGGAGCAGCCACTCTTTCGTCAACTCGCGGGGCGCGATCGCGGTCAGGGCGTGACGCCCACCAGCCGGCGCGGACGCCGGCCGAGAAGCATCAAGATCACTCCGAGCGCGACCAACACCGCGAAGGTCGGCGCGGAGAGCAGGAAGGCGAGGACGGGATCGACAATCGAGGCCGCGGCGCCCCCGCCGGCGGCGGCCTTGGCGTCGGTGAGGCTTTGCGGAGCGAAGGTCGCCCAGCTCGACTCGAGGGACGTCAGCGTCACCACGCCGGACGCGATCGCCCGCGCGCCGTCGACGACCAACGCCACGAAGCCGGCGGCGAGCACGAGGAAGCCGAGCAGGCGAATCAGAAAGCGGATCATGGGCGTCGGCGGCCTTTTGACTGTCGGATCGAGCATGCGCAGCGGCCGCGTCGGCCGCGGTGTGAACATGGGTCGCCGCGCCGTCGGCGGCAATCGCCGAAGTTTCGGTCATCCCCGCTTGTCACCGCCTCCGCGGCTTGATACTCCCCGCTGCTCCGGAGGGGTGGCCGAGTGGTTGAAGGCGCACGCCTGGAAAGTGTGTATACGGGAAACCGTATCGCGGGTTCGAATCCCGCTCCCTCCGCCACGACTTAAGTCGTTGATATTTTTCGATCAGATGGCCTGATTTTTCGCTCGCATTGTCACAGCGCACCGTCACACGAACGGATGCCGCCAAGCGATGCAAAATTCGTTTCCCGAAACGGCACGCCGATCGTTCAACGCGATTCGTGCCATGCCAAGCATCTCGCCAAGCTACATTTGCCGGCGAGGCCAGATGCTCTGGTTCCGCAGATCGGTCCCATCCGATCTCATTTCTCGCCTTGGCAGACCGGACATCCGGCGCTCGGTTCAAACAAGCGACTTCCGGATCGCCCGGCGAAGGGCGTCGACGCTCGTGCGGGTGGTCGAGGAGGCATTCGAGACGTTGAGGAGCGCCGGGCTTGGCCCGGACGCTCGCTCTGCGCTCGCGGCCATCCTGGACCATGTCATGGACGATTTCGATGGCGACCGCCGCCGTTGGGCCGATCGAGCGAAATGCCAGATAACGATGGAGCGCCTCGCCGGAGGTGGAACGTCGCGCCCGATCGTCATCGACGGCGCGCCGAAGCTGATCATGGACGACGATCTGGCTGATCTGATTTCGGCGGACACCGATGCTTTCGTTCAAGCAGAACTGCAGGGCGTCGGTGTTCCGCGCCGGCTTCTTCCCGAAGGCGCTATTGCGGCGACGCCCCTGATCGCCTCCCTGGGCTTGGGACGCTGGAGGCCATGGTGCATTCGGCAGTCGCAGCGGCGGTGTCGCAATCGCTGGCCCGGCCGGGATCGCGCTATCTACGCGAGTAGCCGCTTTTTCGTCTAAGAAACAGGAAGAGTTGGGCGAGAGCGCCAAGCATCTGGCCGACTGTCCAGGACGGATCGATGTCTTAACCGCTGTCGTTGGAGACAAGCCGATTGGATATTACAGGAAATACGACGTGTTTCAGTATCGAGATATCCTCGACCGCCTTCCGGTGAACGTCCAAGAGACTTAATCGCCAGATTGACATGGTGGCGACGGATCCGAGGCATGTCGTTCATCCGACGCGGCACACATTCAGCGCGGCCTGTGACGCTGCAGGCGTCCCGGAAGTTCTGAAAGAAAAGTTCATGGGTCATATGGGCGAGGACGAGAGCAAGACAGGGAATCGGAGTCGAAGCACATCCAAGGAATTGAAGCGGCGATATGGATCTACGATCCCCTCAGCCGAGGAGATGGCTTGGATTGACAGGCTCAAATTCCGATGCGCGCAAGACGCTGCGGCTCCCCAACATGAGGCGACGCGACAAGCTTTGCTTCGGCTGCGAACGCCGCATTAACGTCAGTTAACGGCGAAACCGAAATCTGAAGCGCTGCTGCGCGATGCGCTTGGAAATGGTCAGCTAGAGATGACCTCCCACGCAGTAAGTCGAGGGCGCGTACGCTGCAGTGAAAACGGCTGGTCGCCACGACGGTTTGGATAACGGGATCGGGCTTGCCGCCGCTTGCAAGGCGCGTCCCATTGCCGAACGAAGGCTGCTAATGGCATCGTCGTCGCACCACGAGAAGCCATAAATGATCTTGTCTGCTAGAGGTTTGACAGTTCCGAGCGTCGCGAGCGCGCCGGCGAGTGGGACTCCAAGCTCTTCTGTAAAATCCCGTCTGGCGGCCTCCTCGGCGGTCTCTCCGCTTTGAATTTCAACTTTCGGATCGACCACGCATGAGAATCTTTCGCTCGCCACAGCGGTCCACCAGGATGAACAAGGAGCACTTCGAACCTAGGGTCACTACCGCGGTAGTTTTGCCTCGCTCCCTCGATTGGCGCCGGGCGCGGCGCGAGCCTGTCGCCACGCGAACGTGCCGCTCTTCCCAAAAATAGGTGGTCAGCTCCTCACTTTTAATCCTCCTAGCTTTCGTGATGCGCCAATGATATATCAGTTGCGCAGCAAGGCCGGTGACCGGCGTCCAAGCAGGAGGGAAACATGGAACTCACCCAGACAACCATGTCCGAACGGCAGCGCGCTTACCGGGCGAATTACCGGCAGCGCGTGGCGGGCTGGTACAATGGCCTGCTGCACATCGCGATCATCTACGTGATCGGCTTCACGGCGCTCTACATCTACCTGTCGAACCTCGACGCTCCGTCCTGGGCGGAGCTTGCGACCGTTCCGATCACCTTCCTGTTCTGCAATTTTGTCGAGTGGTGGATCCACCGCTACGTCATGCACCGGCCGTCCAAGAACCCGGTCGCGCGCGCCGTCTACAACCGCCACACGCTGCAGCATCACCAGTTCTTCACCGAGCACGAGATGCGGTTCGCCGACCACCGCGACTACCGGGTGACGTTCTTTCCGCCCTACGCGCTCGCGGCCTTCACGCTGATGTCGATTCCCGGCGCGATCGTGCTCGGCTGGCTGTTCACGGCCAACGTCGGCTGGCTGTTCATCACCACAACGACGTCGATCTACATGATCTACGAGTTCATGCACTTCTGCTGCCACGTCGACGACAACTGGTTCGTCAGAAACATGCCGTTCATCAACACCAACCGGCGGCACCACACCGCCCATCACGACCAGTCGATCATGATGGAGCGCAACATGAACCTGACGTTCCCGATCATGGACTGGCTGTTCGGCACCTCCGACCTCAACCGTGGCCTGATCGGGACGCTGTTCAACGGCTACTCGACCGAGCATGTGAAGACGGACATGCGGAAGACCGCGCGCACGCCGCGGGCTCCCGGAGCCGCGGCTCAGAAGGGTTACGCGCAGCCCGCCGAATGACGTCGATCGGCGCGACGACGTCGTCGGGCCTCCGCACCGAGGAGCCGGAACTCAATGGACATGATCGAACCGAACCTGGGGGCGCTCGCATGGTTTGCGCTGTTCGCAAGCGTCGCGGGACTGGGCTTCTACGTGCTGGCCGGGGCCTTTCCGCTGTCAACCCGCGACGACCTTAAGGTCCATCCGGCCGGCGTTCCGCTTGCGATCGTCAACGCTCTGGCGTTTCTTGCGCTCGCCGTCGGGACCGGGATCTACGCGGCGGCTGAGCTTCGCTGGACCAGCGTCGTCATCGTGGCGGGCTTCGCGTTCCTGTTCGCGCCCGGGATCTTCAACATGTGGCCGGAGCGCTGGCGCGACGGCGCGGCGGGTCTTGCGATCCTCCTCGCCGGCACGGTTCTCGCGATCGCGCTCCTGCACGTCGTCGGCGGCGTCTACGCCGCCTGACAACCTACGACAACAAGGGAGGGGGCGATGCCGTTTAGGGTGAAGATGGGGCTCACGATCGTGGTGCTGCTCGCCGCGGCCGCGGGCTGGTTCTACATGGGGCATCTCGGCAAGACCGGGCCCCAGATGGCCTTGCTGTTCCTCGGGCCGTTCACGGGCGTCAGCCTGTGGATCTTCCCTGAGGTCATGCGGTCCAAGGCCGACAACACGCCGGCGGGCCGGGACGCTAAGGGGCGCGCGCGATGAAGACCTATATCGGCGACCGCACCATCGACGGCATTCTGGTGACCGTGAACGGCGAACCGCTCCAGCCGCGCGACGACCTCAAGGACTACGCCGGCGCCGACTTCGAATGGAGCTACGAGGGTCCCGCCCCGCGGCAACTGGCGTTTGCGATCCTGACCGATCATTTCGGCGACGGGGCGCGGGCCGAGGCGCTGACTGAGCGCTTCATGCGGGACGTGGTGGCGAACTTCCAGAACGAGTGGGAGATGTCGACGGCCGACATCGACGACGTCGTCTCGACCTACGACGCCGCTGCGGCCTAACCGCCGCGACGTGTCCATCGCGCGGCCCCGCGGATCCACCCCGAGGGTCGTTCCCCGACGGCGAACGCCGCAGGCGCAAAGCGCCCCGGCCTCCCGTCGCCTCACGCGCGACCCCTCCTGAAAGCACTCGATATGACCGCAGCTCCGTCGTCAGAAAAGCGCGAGAAGCGCACCGTGACGCAGATCCGCGCCTCCAAAGCCACCGGCGAGAAGATGGTCTACATGTCGGTGCCGGACTACACCTCCGCCAAATGGGCGGAGATGGCGGGCGTCGACGTCGCGGTGGTGGGCGACAGCCTCGCGATGATCGCGCACGGCCACCCCAACACAATCCCTGCGACCATGGACATGATGGTGATGCACGCGCAGGCGATCCGCCGCGGCGCGCCGGACACGTTCACGCTCGGCTGCATGCCCTACCAGAGCTACAACACGATCGACCGGGCGCTCGTAAACGCCACGCGCTTCATGCAGGAGGCGCTCACCGACGCCGTGAAGCCGCAGGGCGGCAAGAGCCGGGCGCAGATCCTGAAGGCGCTGGTGGACGCGGGAATCCCGACGGCATCCCACATCGGCCTGACGCCGCACACGGTCGCGACCTTCGGGGGCTTCAAGATCCAGGGGAAGACCGCGGACGCGGCCTTCAAGATCCTCGAGGACGCGCTCGCGATCGAAGACGCCGGCTGCTTCATGCTGGAGTTCGAGGCGGTGCCGGCGCGGATCGCCAAGCTCATTTCCGAGCAGCTGACAATCCCCACGATCGGCATCGGAGCCGGCGTCGGCACGGACGGCCAGATCCTGCTCTGCCACGACCTGCTCGGGGTCTTCACCGACTTCAAGCCCAAGTTCACCAAGCGCTACGCGCGGCTCACCGAGGTCGCGGTGGCGGGGATCAAGGAGTATGTGCGCGAGGTCAAGGTCGGCGCGTTTCCCGACGACGACCATTCCTACGGCGTCAACGAGGCGGAATACGAGAAGTTCGCCGCCATGGTCGAGAACCGCCGGCAGGTCTGACGGCGGTCCTTCTGTCCGGAATCTGCTCCGGACCAGACGACGTCAGACGTCGAGCGTCTTTCTGGCGAAGCTCTCGATGTAGTCCATCAACCGGTCGGATCGCGCGGCCGCGGCCGCGCCGTCGCGCGCCGCGATCGCCTCGGCGACCTCGGCATGGAGCCGCGCCGAGAGCCCGAGGTCGCCGACCTCCTTGTAGTGCTGGTACCAGAAGCGCCGCGACAGGGCGGTCATGTTGGACATCGCGCGCGCCGCAAACTCGTTTCGTGCCGTGGCCGAGACCAGGTCGTTGAACTCGCGGTCGAGCCGCATGAAGGCGAGGTCGTCGGCGGCCGCCGCCGCGGTCCGCATGCCCTCCGCGATCGCCGCGAAACGCGCCCGCTCACCGGCGTCCGACCGTTCGGCCGACAGCCGCGCCAGAAGGGATTCGAGGACCCGCCGGGTCTCGAGCAGGCGCAACTGCGATTTCAGGTTCACCTCCGAGACCAGAATGCCGCGGCGGGGGGCGACGATCACCAGACCGTCGCGCGCGAGCCTCTGAAGCGCCTCGCGGATCGGGGTCCGGCCGAAGCCGAGCCTCTGCGCGAGCGCCATCTCGCTCAGGAAGACTCCGGGCGGAAGCTGCAGGGTGGTGATGAGCTCTTCCAGGATCACATAGGCCCGGTCAGTCAACGTCCCGCCGTCCGCGGGCTGCGCCGGCGCGGGGCGCTCTGCGGCGGGACGCTCGACCGCCGGACGCTCGACCGCCGCAGCGCGCGGCGGTCGCGATCGCACCTTCGTCACGCTCATGGTTTCCCGGTTTCCTTGGGGCGGCTTGGTCGTCGACGAAGAGTGACTTAGCACGCCGCCGACCACCCAAAAAGAGAAGGGCGAAGGATTGGAAGGCTACTAATATATCAGTTGCATCTCTCATTTTCCGGAAATAGCGTCGGGGTAAGAGGCCCAAAGGGCCCGAGCTTCGAGCCACGCAACCGGGGGAGGATGCGGCCATGACGGATATCTCGCTGCCAGCGGGAGGCGCCGCCGCGCCTGCCGGAGCGTCGTCGGCCACGACGGCGAGCGACGTGATGATCGCGGCGCGGCTCGATCGCCTGCCGATGACGGGCTACCAGAAGATGATCTTCGCGATCATCGCGACCGCCTGGTTCTTCGACTCGATCGACCTCGGCTCGCTGACCTTCCTGCTCGGTTCGATCAAGACCGAGTTCAACCTCTCGACCGCGCAGGCCGGATTCCTGTCGTCGATGAGCTTTCTCGGCATGTTCCTCGGCGCGGCGATCTCCGGGATGGCGGCGGACCGTATCGGCCGCAAGCTCGTGTTCCAGATCTCGATGATCTTCTGGGGCGCGGGCAGCCTGTGGTGCTACTTCGCGCCCGATCCCACGACCCTCGGCTACGCCCGCCTGCTGCTCGGCTTCGGCATGGGCATGGAGTTCCCCGTCGCGCTGGCGATCGTGTCGGAGTTCGTCCCGACGGCGAAGCGCGGCCGCTACCTCGCGATCCTCGAGGGGTTCTGGCCGATCGGCTTCATCGCGGCCGGCCTGCTCAGCTGGCTGTTCCTCACGCACTTCACCTGGCGGGAGATGTTCCTGTGTCAGGCGATCCCGGCGCTGTTCCTGTTCGTCGTGCGCTTCCTCGTGCCGGAGAGCCCGCGCTGGCTCGCCGACCGGGGCCGGCTGGACGAAGCCGAGAAGGTCATGTCGCACATCGAGCGGAAGGTCGCGGAGCGGCTGCCGGCCGGAGCGAGCCTCGGGGAGCCGAAGCCCGTCGCGGCCCTCGCGCGGGGCCAGCGCCGCTTCTCCTTCATGGAGCTCTGGGCCGGCGAGTACGCCAGCCGCACCGTGATGATCTGGCTGGTCTGGTTCTTCGCGCTGCTCGGCTTCTATGGCCTCACCACCTGGCTCGGCGCGCTGCTGCAGGCGCAGGGTTTCACCAACACCAAGTCGACCGAATACGTCGTGCTGATCGCGCTCGCGGGCATTCCGGGCTTCATCACCGCCGCCTGGCTGGTCGACGCCTGGGGCCGCAAGGGCACGTGCGCGCTGATGCTGATCGGCTCCGCGGTCGCAGCCTTCGCCTATGGCAACGCGCCATCGTTCACGATGCTGATCGTGTTCGGCCTCGTCATGCAGTTCTTCCTGTTCGGCATGTGGTCGACGCTCTACGCCTACACGCCGGAGCTCTATCCGACGCGCGCGCGGGCGACCGGCGCGGGCTGCGCCTCCGCGGTCGGCCGGATCGGTTCGTTGATCGGACCGTCTGTCATCGGGGTGGTCTTACCAACTCTTGGTTCGGCCGGCGTGTTCGCGCTTGGGGCTGGCTCATTCGTCGTCGCCGCGGTCGCGGTGCTGACGCTAGGCGTCGAGACCAGAGGAAAGTCGCTCGAGGAAATCTCGGGCTGAACAGGCGAGACGTCGCGCCGAGCACACGACGATGTCGATGTGCGACCAGCCTGAGTGAGCACGTCGGCGACGTCCGTGCGGCCGATGATTTCGGCTTCCGCCACAAGGGCGTAGGGTACCGGCATACACCGTTCTCCGCTCGCGGTAGAACGGTAACGCGGCTGATCCACATCAGTTGCTGACGCAAGCGTGGACACGCCGCTCATGTGCAATCTCTACTCGCTCACCAAGGGCCAGGCGGCGATCCGCGAGCTGACGCGCGCGATGGTCGACCGCACCGGCAACCTGCCGCCGATGCCGGGCATCTTCCCCGACTACTCCGCGCCGATCGTGCGCGAGGGCGCCGACGGCCGCGAGCTTGCGCTGGCGCGCTGGGGCATGCCGTCGCCGGTCTTCGCCCTGAAGGGGCCCACGACCGATCCCGGCGTGACCAACATCCGCAACACCGCGTCGCCGCACTGGCGCCGCTGGCTGGGACCGACCAACCGCTGCGTCGTGCCGTTCACGAGCTTCAGCGAATACGACACGCTGCCGGGCGGGAAGAAGGAGGTCGTGTGGTTCGCGCGCGACGAGAGCCGGCCGCTCGCCGTGTTCGCCGGGATCTGGACGACCTGGACGAGCGTGCGGAAGAACGCCGAGGGCGAGGTGACGGTCGACGCCTACGGCTTCCTCACGACCGAGCCGAACGCGGTCGTCGCGCCGATCCATCCGAAGGCCATGCCGGTCATCCTCACGGCCGCTGAAGAGATCGATGTCTGGCTGCGCGGGGACTGGGCGGAGGCAAAGGCGCTGCAGCGGCCGCTCCCGGACGACGCTCTGATCGTGGTGGCACGCGGCTTGCGCCAGGACGGAGGGCTGGACGAGATTTCTCCGGCGACGGAGACCTACCAGATGGAGCTGCTCCGGAACGACGACGCCTGAACAACTCGGCTGCTATCTGGGGACTGAGGTTGGCTCGATTTCTTCACATCACCGATGCTCGGCTGGCGCGCGCGGTTCTGCGAAGCGGTCTGAAGCCTCAAACGTGGGGAACGGAGGCGAACGTCTATTGCGTGCCGGTCGTCCCAAATTTCATGACGACCTTCCAGTGGGCTCGGGAACTCCGCCGCAGCGGCTATCGCAGTTCGATTGCCGTCGTGTTTGTGATCCCGGACGGCGAGACCGTGAAGGTCGGTCGCTACAACGACGAGGGCAAATCGGTTTCAGCAGCGGAGGCCGTAGCGGCATTCATGAGCGCATCGGATCCCCTCGGTCTGGAGGTCCGCATTCCTCGCAGCATTGCGCCCCAGGAGCTGAGAGGCCTTCGGCCTGTGCCTCGTTTCGCCGGCTGGCGGTACTACCCAGGCGCCCACGGAAACCGCCCGTATTGGGCCGTGCCCGGAAGCATGAAGGCGAACAGGCTCCGCAAGAGCATCGAGAAGGCGCATGAAGACGCCGATCCGTGGAGCAAGCTCTAGTGCTCCGGGATCTCCGCAAGCGCCGCGTGCCGCAGCCCGCCGCTCGGCGTGCGGCCGCGATACTCCACCCCGACGCTGATCGTCTCGCCACCGTCCAGGCGACGGCGCAGGTCGCGGCTGGTGGCGGCCGCTGGGCCAACGATCTGCAGGGTCTTATATCCCACCGGCGCCGGTCCGGCATTGACGGGCGTCAGGAATCGCCCGCGACCGGATCCCCGCTGACACTTCGTCCTTGGCGCGATGTCCTTGGCGCTAACGATCGCTGGCCCATCGCCGTCGCTGGTCTCGGCA
The DNA here is from genome assembly GCF_002897035.1 of Methylopila sp. Yamaguchi. Classification (GTDB taxonomy): domain Bacteria; phylum Pseudomonadota; class Alphaproteobacteria; order Rhizobiales; family Methylopilaceae; genus Methylopila. Next base: position 378,404 of record NZ_BAUX01000001.1, on the reverse strand, counting down.
GCGCCAATTCTGCGCTAAATTGACGGGCGTCAGTTGAGGCGGATCGCTGCGCCCCTAACATTCCCTGAGACGGTCCAAGGAGACCGGGAATCATCGCTCTTTGAGGCGGGACCATGGACGAGGTAGCCGCCATGACGCGGTCCTCCGAGGCTGCTCAGGCGCCCGACACGGAAGTGCTGTTCCACCCCCACCGACCGGGCCCCTCAACCTGAGCGGTCGCATCGTCGTGGCTCTCGACGCGCTCGCGCGCTCGCCAGGCAATCCGGCTTCTGGCTGGCGGGCGGACCGCGCGGATTTCCGGGATCGAGGTCTCCGAAGAGCTTTCGGCGCTGTCCGAGGAATACCGCAACGACCACCTGCCCATCACGTTTCGGCAAGGCCTACGCGGCGAGATCGGCGTGGCCAATGATCCGCGTCTGTTCGTCGAAACTCGACTGTGGAGCACATAGCGCCTATCTCCGCCGACAGTCTCACGCCTTCAAAAGGGCTGACGCTTAGCGTCGGTCCTTCCGTATCAGGAAGCCTCCTTTGGCCCAGCCTCAGCTCTTCACGCCGATTTCCGTCGGCAAGCTCGAACTCGAGAACCGGATCGTTATTGCGCCGATGTGCCAATATTCGGCAGAGGACGGCCGCATGACGGACTGGCACGTTATCCATCTCGGCCAACTCGCGCTGTCGGGCGCCGCGTTGCTGACCATCGAGGCCACCGCCGTGCTCCCCGAGGGCCGCATCACCTATGGCGACGTCGGGCTCTACGATGACGCCACCGAGGCCGCGATGGGCAAGACGCTCGCCGCCGTGCGGCGCTGGTCCGACATGCCGATCGCAGTGCAACTCGCCCATGCCGGCCGCAAGGCCTCGACCGAGAAGCCGTGGCTCGGCGGCCATCACATTGCTCCGACGTCCCCGAACGGCTGGCGGACCGAAGCGCCGTCCGCGGTTCCCTTCGCCGACGGCGACACGCCGCCCCGGGCGCTCGACGCCGACGGGCTGAAGAAGGTCAGGGACGCCTTTGCGGCGGCGGCCGCCCGTGCGGGCCGGCTCGGCGTCGACGCCGTCCAACTCCACGGCGCGCACGGCTATCTGATCCACCAGTTCCTGTCGCCGCTCTCCAACCGGCGCGACGACGACTACGGCGGGTCGCTGGAAAACCGCATGCGGTTCCCGCTCGAGCTCTTCGACGCGGTGCGCGGGGCGTTCCCGGCCGAGCGTCCGGTGACCGTGCGCGTGTCCGCGACGGATTGGGTCGAGGGCGGCTGGGACGTAGAGCAGACGATCGCCTTCTCCAAGGCGTTAGAGGCGCGCGGCTGCGACGCGATCCACGTGTCGAGCGGCGGGCTGCATCCCGCCCAGAAGATTCCGGTCTCGCTCGGCTATCAAGTGCCGTTGGCGCGCGCGGTGAAGGCCGAGGTCTCAATCCCCGTGGTCGCCGTAGGATTGATCACCGGATACGAGCAGGCCGAGACGATCGTCGCCACAGGCGACGCCGACATGGTCGCGCTCGCCCGCACCATCCTCTACGACCCGCGCTGGCCTTGGCACGCCGCGGCCGAGCTTGGCGGACAGGTGCGCGCCGCCGACCAGTACCTGCGCTGCCAGCCCTCGCGACTGAAAGACCTGTTCGCGAAGCCCGCCGCTTGAGGGCGGGGGGAAGTTGATCATGGACCATGAAGTCCGCGCAAATATTCCCTAGCTTTCCGACGATTAGACCAACCTGCCTGAGCGCGCGCAGCTAGAGGGATGGCCGTCCAAAAGCGGTCTCTCCGGCTGTCCGCGACGGGTCAGAAACGGACTTCACTTCGTCCGCGATTGGACAGTCTGCATCGACGCCGCCAACGGAGGTGCAGCGATAAAATCGAACAAGCTTTCGACGCACCTCAAGCGCGATGACCCTGCGCGTTGTTGAATGCGGCGAGTGGGCCCCACGGCGCTCAGGAGCTCTGAAGCTAAGGCGGTTCGGTGAGGCGATGAACGTCGTTACGAGATCGAGCCGCGGCTTCACGAAGCAAACCACCTCCTGCATAGCGCCAGATTGACCGCCGCCGATCGGCCCGAGCCGAGCGACTTAATGCGGCTTCCCGCGGCTAAGCCGATCTTCTCCAGCCCCACTCGCCGGGCCTGATCAGTCCCGGCGACTGATCGCTGTGCGCCGCTGGCGGTCGGTCGAGCTGAAGGAGCCCGAGAACATCTGGATCGACCGGGAAGACGAGCTGCTGTCGCTGTGGCGACGCGAGGCGCCGCCGCTCGGCGACACCAAGCTCGCCCGCGAGATCCCGCATGCTCCTGATGAGCGTGACGCCGACCGGGACGAAGCACTGGGAAAGGCGGCGCGCGGCGACCTCGCGACGACGGTCAACGTTGCCATCACCGTGACCAACGCGGTCAAATGCGGACCGGCCAGCCGTACGCTCGACCTCGTCATGTCCGCGGTTTTCGCATGCGCCATTGAAGAGCAGCGCGGCGCGCCGGAGGTTTTCGAGAGCCTGATAATCCGGCTCACGGCCAAAGGCGTTGGGATCGACGCGCCGGTCAACTTCGGAGCCCGGCCGTGAGCTCGCTGCCGTCGGGTTGCCGCTCTTCAGCCAGCCGCTGACGGCGTCGCCGCCGCGATGGACCGAGGGTGTCGATGAAGGCCTTCGCCTCTGCTCGGCCGGCAGGACCGTGTGGAGCATCTCACGTCCGGGAAGGGCCCCTAGGCGCGCGGCGTGGAGGAGATCTCAAAACCGCCCCTGCCCCCTCGCCGTGCGAAGGAGGAGCCCGCCGAACGAGGGCGACGCTCAGAGCCACGCCTGCGGCGAGACAGAGGGCGATGCACAGGACCGCCACGATGAGCGCCCGCGTGATGGCGGCCGGATCGGATCGCGCCCCCAGCACCTCGTAGAAGATCCCGCCGATCACGGCGACGCTGAGCGCGGTGCTGACCTGCAGCGTCGAGCTCGCGATGCCGGCGATCATGCCGGAAAACGCCGGCGCGACCCGGCCGGTCACCATCCGCATCAGGGTCGGCAGCGCGAGCCCTTGCCCAAAACCGATGACGAACAGGATGACGGCGAGCGGCGTCGGCGCCGGATGCGCGCCGCTCAGCGTGGCCGCAAGGAGCCCGGCGAGACCCAGGAACCCGGCGACCTCCAGCCCCATGCCGATCGGATTGACATAGGCGCCGCAGACCCGTCGGAGGAAAGGCGTCGACAGCGGCCCGAGCAAGAAACCGGCGCCGAACGGCAGGAAGACGAGGCCCGCCTCCAGCGCCGTCACACGTAGCGCCTCCTGCAGGTAGACGGAGAGCAGCTGGAAAAAGCCGCCGATCGAATAGAACAGCAGCGCGATCAGCAGCGCGCGTCCCAATCCCGGCGCCCGCAAGGCGTCCGGGTCGAGCAGGGGCGCGCCGCCCGAGCGCGCCAGCCGGGTCTCATAACGCCAGAAGAGCCACGCCAGCAGCGGGGCGCCGGCCAGCGACAGCCAGGACCAGAGAGGCCAGCCCGCCTCACGCCCCTCGATCAGCGGCACGAGCAGCGCGCCGAGGGCCAGCATCGACAGCGCCATGCCGCCGGGATCGAGCCGGCGCGCGTCGCGGGCGCGCGTCTCTTTCAGCAGGGGCACGCCGAACAGCAGGACGAGCGCCGCGACCGGCAGGTTGATCAGGAAGATCGCCCGCCACCCAAGCCCCAGAAGATCCAACGCGATCAGCACGCCGCCCAAGGCCTGCCCGATCACCGCGGCCAGACCGAAGATCGCGCCATAGATGCCGAGGGCGAGCGGCTTCTCCCTCTCCGGGAAAATCGCCTGCACCGAAGCGAGCGCCTGGGGCGCCATCACGGCGGCGGTGACGCCCTGCAGCACCCGCCCGGCGACCAGCGCCCAGGGCGACCAGGCGAAGCCGCACAGCGTCGAGGCGGCGGCGAAGCCGATCAGGCCGAGAAAGAACACGCGGCCGCGACCGAACAGATCGCCGAGCCGCCCGCCGGTCGTGAGCGTCACGGCGTAGAGCGCGGCGTAGGAGGAAATGACGAGCTGCTCGGCGGAGGAGGAGGCGCCCAGGTCCCCCCGGATCGAGGGGAGCGCCACATTGACGATGAAGAAGTCGAGCGGCGGCAGAAACGCGCCGACCAGCAGGATCACGAACATCGTCCAGCGCCGCGGCTCAAGCAGGGCGTCGCCGTTCGGGACCAGAGCGGCCGTGGGGGCCGCGGCGTTACATGTCGTCGCGCTCATGTGCCTATTTCCGTTCTTGAACCTCAGCTTCGCCGCCGCCGATCAGTTCGGGCCGATTTGGCTGCGCGCGTCGAAGTCGGTGGCGATGGAGACGTCGCGCCAGGCGGCGAGGTCGGCGCGGAAGGAGTCCAGCTTCTGCTCCGCGATCGCATGGGCGCGCGGCCCGATCGGCAGGTGCAGCGGCGGCTGTTCCGCATCGACCGCCTGGAGCATCACGGCGACGGCTTTCGCCGGGTCGCCCGCCTGCCGGCCGTCATTGGTCTGACGGTACTGGCGTCTCGCCGGCACCGTCTCGGCGTAGGCGGAGATCTCCCGCGCCGCGGTGACCATCGACCGACCGAGAAACGCGGTGCGGAAGGGGCCGGGCTCGACGATGATCACGCGCACGCCGAGCGGACGAAGTTCCTGCGCAAGCGCTTCGGACAGTCCTTCGACCGCGAACTTGCTCGCGTTGTAGAAGCCGAACCCCGCGGACCCGGCGATCCCGGCGCCGGAGGAGAGATTGACGATGCGGGCGCCGGCGCGTTTGCGCAGCGCCGGCAGCGCGGCCCGGGTCGTCTCGATCAGGCCGAAGAGGTTCACTTCGAACATCGGGCGGTATTCGCCGGGCTCGCCCTCTTCGATCGCGCCGATGAAGCCGAAGCCGGCGTTGTTGACGAGGACGTCGAGGCCGCCAAACGCGCTTTCAGCCAGGGCTACGGCCTTTGCGGCGTCGCCGGCGCGGGTGACGTCCACCGAAATCGCTCGCACCGTCTCCGGATAGCGTTCGCACAGCGTTTTCGAGCTGTCGGTCGAACGGGCGGTGGCGACGAGGCGATCGCCTCGCGCGGCGACGGCTTCGGCAAGCTGCCGGCCGAGACCCGACGAGCATCCCGTGATCAGCCAAGTTTTCATCATGCTCTCCTTCAGCGCTGGCGCCGGGCGCGGCGTAAGCCGACGCGACAGCGGCCTGCGCGCCGCCTAGCCCAGCGGGGATGAGGCGCATGTAGGCGCATGGATTCGTTCGATAACTGACAGTATCGTACGATCCCTGTTCATTTCTGTGGGTCAGGCGGGTGTGCGATGGAATGGAGCGACGTCAGGATCTTTCTGGCCATAGCCCGCGCCGGCACGCTGGGCGCCGCCGCCCGGGCGCTTCATCTGAGCCATCCCACGGTCGGGCGCCGGCTCCGGGCGCTCGAAGAGGCTACTGGCCAGACGCTCTTCCAGAGGACCGCCGACGGTTTCGTTCCGACGGAGGAGGGAACCGCCGTCATCGCTCTGGCGGAGCAGATGGAGGAAAGCGCCCTGACCATTCAACGACGGCTCGCCGGCCAGGAGCAAAATCTCCAGGGGACTTTGCGCATATCTTCGGCCGACTGGTTCGGCGCCTACGTCCTGCCGCCCATCATCGACGATTACGCCAAGGCCTACCCGCACGTTGATCTGGAAGTTCTCACGGGCACCCGCCTCTTCAGCCTCGCGCAGCGGGAGGCCGACATCGCGTTCCGGATCGTTCCGTTCGACAGCCCCGACGTGGTGCAGCGCCGGCTGGTCCGTCTGCCCTATGGCGTCTACGTCGCTGCAGGCTCGCCTGAGCCGGCGTATGGAGATGGAGCCGGTTTCCGGCTCATCACCCACGACACCTCGACCGGGCAGTTCCCGGACATCGCCTGGCTCACCGAGAGCTTCCCGAACGCGAAGCCGCTCCTCCGGTCGAACAATCGGAACGTGCAGGGGCGGATGAGCCGCCAGGGCATCGGCGTCGCCGTCCTGCCGCAGGTGGTCGGAAGCCAGATAGCCGGTCTTCGCAAGCTTGATTTGCCCGTGGAGCCGCCCTCACGGGACATCTGGATGGGGTACCACCGGGACATTCGGCGCCTTCAGCGGCTGCGGGCCTTCATAAGCGTGGTGACCGATCATGTTGCGAGGACGACGCAGCAGCCGTGATTGCGCCGTCGGCGACCGAAGCCTGTGCGCAGGGCGGCGTCCGCGAGACGAGAAGAGCCTGCGGCGCCCGATACGGTCCAGTTACGTCGGACGGACGGATGTCCGATCAGACGTGCGGCGAGATCGCTGAAGCGGCGGCCTCAAGTCAAAGCGCCTTGGCTAAAACTTCAAACCGGAGGTTTGGCGCGATCGGGACCCCGAACCGGGTGTCAGCCGACGGGAAGGGCTCCGTCTGGCCGGTTCGGACGTAACCGCGCCGTTCGTACCAGTCGAGCAGGGCTTTGCGCGCGTCGATGACCGTCATCTTGATCGCCCGCCCGCCTCTTTCTCTGATCCAGTCTTCCGCGGCGCCGAGGAGCCGACGGCCGAGCTGGTTGTTCTGCAGCTTCGGATCGACGGCCAGCAAGCCGAGATACCAGACGTCCCCATCGGCGCCGGGCTCGACCCAAACGCAGCCTAGAACCTCGTCCTCGCTCTTGTAGACCAGCAAGAACGCCTGCGGCTTCGTCGCGATCTCGTCGCGGAGCGTCGCTTCGCTGATGCGATCCCCTGCAAGCAGCCCGATCTCGGTGGTCCACCCTGTTTCGCCGCCGGTCGCCCTGTAAGCACGGTTCAGCAATGAGACCACCGAAGCGATGTCCGTCTCGGAGGCGATGTTGATTTGCATGGTTGGCGTCAGATCGCTCGTGAGGGCGGCGGCAAAGGGATAAGCGGACGTGCATTGACGGCGCCGCCCGGCTTCAGATCCCATTCGAAACGGACTTCGCGGTCGTTTCGGGGCGGCCGTAAGCGCCTCGCGCCCGTGATCGCGCTCGTCCTCGGCGGACAAAGAAGTCATGCCAAATCGTCGCCGGAGCTCCCGACGGGGTGAGCTCCGCATCCGCCCTCACAATTGAACGACGACCGTTCAGTTCTGTCAGTTGCGGGCGAAGGCCAGTCGTTGCAAATGCCGCCCCATGACGAAGGCGACGATGATAGTGACCTGCAGCGGCGGCACCTATTTCGACCGCGATTATTATGTGGATGTTCACCTGGCGTTGGCGCTCGCGTGCTGGCGGCGGCACGGCCTGGAGAGCGCAGCCGCCTTCTTTCCCCGCGACGTCGACGCTCCGGATGTCGTCTCGGTCGGGATCTACCGGTTTCGTGACGAGGCCGCGATGCACGCGGCGCTCGCATCCGCCGAGACGGAAGCGGTCATGTCGGACGTCCCTCATTTTACGGACGCCACCGTGTCGCGCAGCGTCAGCATTCCGCTCTGATGCAGGTCGCCGCTCACGACGGATCGGTTGGGCGGCCCAGCCGGCCGCCGATCCGCGATGCGGCGACGACGATCAGCAGGCAGGCGACGGCGAGCAGGGTGAAGACGGCGTTCACAGTCGGGGTGAAGCCGAAACGCATCTGGTTGAACACCCAGATCGGCAGCGTTTGCGACGGCCCTGCCAGGAACAGGGTGACCATGACGTCGTCGGCGGACAGCGTCAGGCCGAGCAGCGCGCCGCTGGCGACGGCGCCGCGGATCAGCGGCAGCAGCACGAAAACGAAACTGCGCAGCCTGTCCGCGCCGAGATCGAGCGAGGCTTCCAGCAGCGACGGGTCCAGCCGCCGCAGACGCGCGAGCACCAGCATCATCGTGACGGGCAGCACGAAGCTCGACTGCCCGACGACGGTGCGAACGAGGCCGGACGGGATGCGCAGCATCTCGGTGCCAAGCACCATGACTATGCCGAGCACGACCCCGGGCATGGCGATGGGCAGGGCGATCGCGAATTCGCAGATCCGCGCGCCGGCCACCCGGCCATAGTGCAGCAGCAGCGCAAACGCCGTGCCGACGGTGGTGGAGACCGTGATCACGCAGACGGCGACGATCAGCGAGCGCTGGGCGGAAGCGATCAGGGGCGCGTTGGCGAGGAGGTCGAAGTACCAACGCAGACTCAAGCCGGCGAGCGGGAAGAGCTGCATCTTGCTGTCGTTGAAGGAGAAGAACGCCATGAGCGCGATCGGGGCGTAAAGGAAGAGTACGACCGCGGCGACGCCGATCGTCCCCGCGATCTTGAGCCAGCGGGCGCGAGGCGAGGCGGCGCGAGAGGGCGGCCGCGGGCCTTCGTCGCCCAGCACCACCCCGCGCTGCGGACAGGCCGCCATCAGGAGCCCGACGATCGCGCCGCAGCACAGCATGAGCACGATCGCGACGGCGGCGCCGTAGGGCCAGTTGTTCGCCATCCCGAACTGCGAGGAGATCAGAACGCCGATCGTGGTTCCGTCGACGCCGCCGATCATCGAGGGGGTCACGAAATCGCCGACGGTGATCAGAAAGGCGAGCGACACGCCGATCGCGAGGCTGCGGCGGGTGAGCGGCCAGACCACGTGCAGAAAGGTTTGCAGGCTCGACGCGCCGGAATCCTCCGAGGCTTCGAGCAGCGACTGGGGCAGCTTCTCGAAAGCGTTCAACGTGGCGATGAAGATGTAGGGGATGGCGATGTAGGTGAAGACCAGGATGACGGACACGGAGGTGTAGAGAAACGCCTCGGACGGCCGGTCGAGGACGCCGCTCGAGACCAGGAAGCTGTTGAGCAGGCCGGACTGGCCGAGGATCAGCCGCCACGCGAAAACGCGCATCAGCAGACTGATCCACAGCGGCACAAGGATGAGAGTGACGATCAGCGCCTTGTTGCGCCTGACGACCCGGCCGACGAAAAAGGCGAGGGGATAGGCGATCAGGGCCGCGATCGCGCTCGCGAGGAGGCTGAGCTTCAGGGTGCGCCCGAGCAGGGTCCAGAACCCGGACGAGCCCCAGAGCCGTTGGTAGTTCACCAGCGACGGATCGAACGCGATGAAGCCGTTCGAGATGCGCATGAGGCTGCATCCGATCAGCAGCGCGTTCGGCAGCAGCACGATCACCGCGAGCCAGACCCAGACCGGCAGATTGACGAGGCGCGCGATGCGCGGTCGCGGAAGCGCGGGCGTGCTCATGCCGGTCGCCGCGGCCGACTGATCAACCATGGAAGACCCGCGCGTTGCTGAGGTCCATCGTCACGCTGACCGGTTGGCCGCGTGACAGCCCGTTCGTCCGCGCCGCGGGGACGCTCGCGATGAGGTTGAGCCCTTCGCAGCGGACGTTGATCTCGAGGTTGGTGCCCAGAAACAGGACGTCCTCCACCACCCCTGGGAGGTCCCCCGCGCCTGCGGCGACGGGGGCGACGCGAATGGCCTCGAAGCGCAGGGCGAGACGGGCGGGCCCGGCCTTCGGGGACCTCAACCGCGGGAACCGCGAGCCGCCGATCACCGCGACCGGACCGTCGTCGTCCGACTGGAAGGTCACGGGGATGAGATTGGAGCGACCGACGAACTGGGCGACGAACTCGGAGGCCGGCTCGAAATAGAGCTCTTCCGGCGTGCCGAGTTGGGCGATCCTGCCCTCCTTCATCACGGCGACCCGGTTGGACATAGACAGCGCCTCGCCCTGGTCGTGCGTCACGTAGACGAAGGCGATCCCGAGATCCTTCTGCAGCGAAACCAGCGTGTGCTGCATCTGCTGGCGGAGCCGCAGGTCGAGGGCGCCAAGCGGTTCGTCGAGCAGGAGAATCCGTGGCCGGCAGACGATCGCGCGCGCGAGCGCTACGCGCTGCCTCTGGCCGCCGGACAGCTGATGCGGCAGCCGGTCGGCGTAGTCCGCCATGTCGACCAGAGAGAGCGCGTCCACCGCTTTGGCGGCGCGCTGCGGACGGTCCATACGGGCCATCCGCAGCGGATATTCGACGTTGCCCCGAACAGTGAGGTGCGGGAACAGGGCGTAGCTCTGGAAGACGGTGCGAACGTCGCGCTTGAACGGCGGCACGTGGGTGATGGGCTCGCCGTCCATCACCACCCGGCCCCTGTCGGGGGTCTCGAAGCCCGCGATCATCCGCAGCAGCGTCGTCTTGCCTGAGCCGCTCGGACCTAGGATGGAGAAGAATTCCCCCCTCGCGACCTGGAACGACACACGGTCGAGAGCGGGTTTCTTCCCGCTCTCGTAGGTCTTGTCGACCCCATCGAGCGCCAGCAACGGCGGTTCCGCCAGGCTCATCTCGCTCTCCCGCCGCCGGCCTTCAGAGAGTGCCGGACTTGAAGTCGTTCCAGATCTGGAGCCGCCGATCGAGATCCTCGTTCTTCTGGAAGACGACAAGTTTCTCCCAGAACGAGGGGTCTTCGGCGTCGAGCAGGTTGGTGATCTTGATCGTTTCGTCCTTCACGCCCGCGGTCCGGGCGACGTCCGCGCTGAGCACGCCGTTGTTGGTCGAGCTCGTGATGAAGCGTGATTGCCATTCCGGCGTCAGATTGTCGTTGAGGAACTTATAGACGATCGGGCGATTGCCCTTTGCCGAGACGCCGGCGCAGTCGATCCAGGTGGGCGTGCCTTCCTTCGGCAGCGAGTACTTGAAGTTCTTGCCTTTTTGCTGCAGCGACGTCACCACGGCGACGTTCTGGCAGTAGCCGATGACGGCGTCGCCGGCGGCGTAGATGGTGGAGGCGTCGTCGAAGCCGCGCGCGATCACGCGGATCTGCTTGCGGAGCGAGCGCAGCGCGTCTTCGCACTTCTTGAATTCGTCGTCGGTCAGATTGAACGGGTCTTTGGCCCCGACATGCAGCGCGATCATCGGGAAGGTCAGCGAGCAATCGTCGAACAGGTTGACCTTGCCCTCGTAGGCAGGGTCCCAGAGGACGGACCAGCTATCGGTCGCCTTCACCACGTCGGCGTCGTACATCAGCGGCTGGGTGCCCCAATTGTAAGGAACAGCCTGCACCTTGCCGTCGATGCTCGCGTACTTCTTCCAGTCGAGCTTCGGCGTGATGTTCTTCGCGTTCGGGACCTGCGAAACGTCGAAATCGACGATCAGGCCGCCGGCTTTGAAGCGGGCGAGCGAACCGGTCTCGATGTACATGACGTCCGGGTGAACCGCGCCGGAGAACGGCTGCTGGAAGAGTTCGTCCTCGGAGCCGATCCGGATCGCCTGGACCTTGGCGTTGTTGGCCCGGCCCCACTCCTCGAGCCACGGATCGTCGTGATAGGTTTCCCAGGTGAGCAGCACGATCGTGTCGTCCGCCATCGCCGGGCGGATGATGGAGGGCATCGCAAGCGCGACGGCGGCGCCCGCGGCGCCCGCCTTCAGGACCGATCGGCGGTCGAGCCTCGGTTGGGCAATGCTGTCTGACATCGGCGCCTCTCAGCTTTCAAGGGTGGACGTTGGGAGCGTGCGCAAACCCCGTGCCACGCCTCCTGTGCAGCTGAGCAGATCTTGAGCGCGGTGAAGATTGAGGCGGCTTCGCTAGCCGGATCCCGCAAGCGCGTCCGCCGCCGACGTTTCAGGATCGGACGAGGAGTCTCGCGGGTGCGACACCGAGATCGCCTGATGAGCGTTCAACGCTGACGCCCAGGGACCTCGAGCTGGTGCTGCCGGAGCTTTCGGTAGAGGGTCGCCCGGCTGATCTTCAACGCGCGCGCGGACCGCGTGACGTCGCCGTCATGCGCCACGAGCGCCTCTTCGATGACCCGCCGCTCGGCGAGCGCCACGGCCCCGCGGGCTGTGTCGGGGGTCTCGCTGCCGGGAGAGGCTGGCTGAGCGCATCCGACGGCGGCGTCGAGCATCAGATCGTCCACCGTCACCTCGGGGCCCTCCGCCACAAGCGCGGCGCGCTGGAGCACGTAGCGCAACTCGCGTACGTTGCCGGGCCAGGGATGAGCCAGGAGCGCAGTCAGAGCCTCGCACGAGAGGTCGAGCGGGCGGTCGGCGCGCGCCAGCGCGAAGAGCCTGCGTATGAGCGCCGCGGCGTCCGTGCGCTCGCGCAGCGGGGGGAGCGTCACCACGACCGCCGCAAGGCGGTGATAGAGGTCGGCCCGGAACGCGCCTTCGGCGATCCGGCTCTTCACGTCGTGGTTGGTTGCGGCGATCACCTGCAGGTCGATCTGTCTCGGCTTGCCGGAGCCGAGCGGCGTGACCTCGCCCGTCTCCAGAACCCTGAGAAGCCGTGTCTGGAGCGCAAGCGGCATGTCTCCGATCTCGTCGAGAAACAGCGTGCCGCCGTCGGCGTCCACGAGGCGGCCGGGATTGCCCTCGCGCCGCGCGCCCGTGAAGGCGCCGGAGCCGTAGCCGAACAGTTCGCTGTCGATCAGGCTCTCCGGAACCGCGGCGCAGTTGAAGGCGACGAAGGGCTTGTCCCGCCGGTCGCCCTCGCGGTGCAGGGCGCGGGCGAGCGTGTCCTTGCCGACGCCTGTCTCGCCTAAGACCAAGATGGGCAAACGACTGCCGACGACCCGCCGCAGAAGGCGGAGCTGGCCGGCCATGCGCGGGTCGGCGCCAAGGCATGCCTCGACGGTCGGTTCCACGGCGACATCGGCCGGCTCGGGCCGCTTGAACGGCTTCGTAGGTTTCGGCGTCGCCGCCCTCGCCACGGCCGCGCCGGGCCGCCGCCCCTGGAAGCTGAACTCGGTCTCCTCGTCGTTGCGCCGAAGACGGATGCGGCCGGCCTCGCCCGCCAAGGCGGCCCCGTCGCCGTCGAAGAGATCCCAAAGCTTCCGCGGCCGGAGCGCGCCCTCGGAGAGTTGAAGCCAGCGCCGCGCCGAGGCGTTCGCGCCGACGAGGTTGTGCTCGTCGTCGACGGCGAGCAGCAGAGACCCCGAGGCCCCAAACGACGCCAGCAACGCGTTGCTGCGAAACTGCCGCCGGAACAGCTGGTTGCCGAGACGCTCGGCTACTTTCGACACCAACCCGCAGGCAAGCCGGAACGCGCCTTCCGAGACATCCGGGTTTCCGGTGGTGAAGTTCAGCACACCCATCATCTCGCCGTCGGGCGCCATCACCGGCGCGGCGCAGCAGGAGAGATGGGCAAAGTGGCGAAAGAAATGCTGATCCTTGAAGACCTGGACCGGGCGACGTTCGACGACGCAGGTGCCGACGCCGTTGGTCCCCGCGACGCCCTCAGCCCACAGGGTCCCCGCCCGCTCGACCTCGTGGTAGTTTCCGAGGGAGCGGTCCGACCGATAGTAGAGGATGAGCCCCACCATGTCGGCGAAGCTGACGCTGAAGCTCGCCGCCGAGAGCGGCTCGGCGACCTGGTAGATCTCCTCCTCGACGATCGCCAGCACTTCCTCGAAGGGTTCACGGTGCTGCGTCAGCTCGGGTCCTGTTAGCGTCGTCACCGGCTGGCCCGAAAGCGGGTCGAGGCGGTAACGGTCGACGCAGCGCCGCCATGAGGCGGCGACGTCATAGCTGTCCGCAGGCAGGGCGACGGCGGCCGAAGCGGCGGTCCGGACCGCGCGCGACGCGGCATAGCCAAGCGTGTCAGCCATCGGAGCCCTCATAGCGCTGAGATGCGACTATTTTGGGCTCCGCCTGTCGGCGCCGTCAAGTTGAGCAGCTGCGCCAGGTCGCCTTAGGCGAGCTTCATCACCACTGACTTTGTCTGGAGGTATTCGTCCACATGGTGGAGGCCGGACTCCCGGCCGTACCCGCTCGCCTTGTAGCCACCGAACGGGACCACCGGATCCAAGCCGCCATAGGTGTTGACCCAGACGGTGCCGGAGCGAATGGACTTCGCCATGCGGTGCGCCGTCGCGACATTCTGCGTCCATACGCCGCCGCCGAGACCGAAGGGCGTGGCGTTCGAGATCCGGGCCGCCTCCTCGATCGTGTCGAAGGGGATCGCGGAGGCGACCGGACCGAAGATCTCCTCCTGCGCCACCCGCATGTCATTGTGGACGCCGGAGAGCACCGTGGGCTCGACGAAGAAACCGTCCTTGAGTTTGCCCTCCGTCAGACGCGCCCCGCCGGCGGACGCCACGGCGCCTTCTTCAAGGCCGATGCCGATGTAGTCGGTCACGCGGTCGAGCTGCTTTGCGTTGACCACCGGGCCAATCTGCGTCGCAGGGTCCATTCCGTCGCCGACCTTGAGGGACTTGGCGTAGGCCGAGACGCGCGCGACGAACTCCTCGTAGATCGGGCGTTCGATCAGCAGCCGCGTGCCGGCGCAGCAGATCTGGCCGGTGTTGGCGAAGACGCCCATGCCGGCGCCGGCGACCGCCGCCTCCATGTCGCAATCCGCGAAGATCACGTCCGGCGACTTGCCGCCGAGCTCCAGCGTCACGCGCTTGATGTTGCTCTTGGAGGCTTCGATGATTTTGCGGCCGGTGACGTCGGAGCCCGTGAAGGCGACCTTGTCGACGTCCATATGCGCCGCCAGCGCCGCGCCTGCCGTGTGGCCGAAGCCGGGGACCACGTTGACGACGCCTGAGGGCACGCCGGCCTCCAGCAGCAGCTCGCCCAGCCGCAGCGCCGTCAGCGGCGCGTCCTCCGCCGGCTTCAGCACCATCGTGCAGCCGGTCGCGAGAACCGGGCCGAGCTTCCAGATCGTCGAGGTCAGCGGCGCGTTCCAGGGCGTGATCGCGCCCACCACGCCGATCGGCTCCTTCAGCGTGTAGCTGAAGACTTCGCCGGGGAACGAGTTTGGCAGCGTCTCGCCGTGGATGGTGGTGCACATGCCGGCGTAGAACCGGATCATGCCGAGAGCGCGGGTCTTGCGCGCGCGCGCGAAGGTGATCGGCGCGCCCATGTCGAGCACGTCGGTGCGCGTCAGCTCCTCGAAATGCTTGTCTACGAGGTCGGCGAACTTCAGCAGGCACTCCTGCCGCTGGAAGGGCGTGAAGCGGCTCCACGGGCCCTCGAAGGCGCGGCGCGCGGCGGCGACGGCGATCTCGATGTCCGCCGCGTCGCCCTCGGCGACGTCCGCGAGAAGTTCGCCGGTCGCTGGGTTGCGGGTCTCGAAGGTGCGGCCGGCCTGCGCGTCCACATGCTTGCCGTCGATGATCAACTGCTTTGTCGGGACGCCGGCGGGCTCGGCCGCCGCGACGCTGAGGCTCATGGTCATGATTGTTCCAGTCGGTTCGGGCGCGCGTCGTCGTTCAAGCGACGGCCCTGATCAGGCGAAGAGAGCCCGGAGGTGGTCGTTCAGGAACATGCCGTCGGGGTCGATCTCGCGACGGATCTTCTTGAAGGCGTCGTAGCGCGGGTAGAGCCGCTCGAGCCGCTGCGGGGACATGAAGTGATGCTTGCCCCAGTGCGGACGGGCATCGTACCGGTCGAGGATTTCGTCCATCTCCTTGAGCATGCCCCAGCTCCAGTGCTCCAGCGGCCCGGAGATCGACAGCGCGTAGCCGGCGCGGTCCGCGTAGGCGCTGAGATAGCTGTCGTCGGCCTTCACCGGGCGGCACTCCACCGGGTAGATCGCCTGCGGATACTTCGCGATGAAGCGCTCGCGGACCTCCGCGAAGGCCTCCTCGAAGCGTTCGAACGGCACGGCGTATTCGATTTCCCGGAAGTTCGGGATGTAGGGGTTGGGGAAGATCATCGAGCTGTGGCCGAACTGTTCCCCCGGCTGCAGCTCGGGCGCGGGCTCGTCCACGGGCACGGCGTTGTAGGTGCGCATGTGGCAGATGTCGTGGTCCCGCGTCGCCTGCGACGGCACCACCCCGCCCGGCAGCACATAGAGCTCCGCCGACGCTTTGCGGGGGAGCCAGAAGAACCAGAACGTCCGGTTGTCGGCGAGCCGCTGGTGCAAACCCTCGAGGCAGTCTTCGACGTCCGTGTTCCAGGATCGCTTGTGGATGTTGTAGGACGGGACGGCCTGGATGGTGAGCGACACGATCAGCCCGAACATGCCGATCGAGGCGCGGAACGCCTTGAACAACTCCCCGTCCTTTTCCTGGGACAGATCGAGGAACTCGCCGTCCGCCGTGACGATCCGCGCGGCGATCATCTGCATGGACATGCAGGGCAAGGTGACTCCCGCCCCGTGCGTCGCGGTCATGATCGCGCCGGTCACGCTCTGCGTGTCGATGTCGCCCTGATTGTTGAGCGACATGCCGACCGTGCGGAGGTACCGGCTCAAGTCCCCGACGCGGATGCCCGGCTGGACCGTGACTTGGAGCTTGTCCCGGTCCACGGCGACGACCTGGTTGAAGGCGTCGAAGTCGACATGGACGCCCGGCGTCGGCACGACGGCCGGATTGGAGTGCCCGGCGCCGCTCGCGCGGATGGGCAGGCCGAGCTTGCGCGCGGCGAGCACGATCGCGCGGACGTCCTCCTCCGACCGCGGCCGCGCGGTGTAGGCGGGCACGAAATACTGCTCGCCGAACCAGTTGACCCAGAGCTTGCCCGGCTGGAGCAGACCCGTATCCGTGCTCAGCATGCTCAGGCCCCCGCGGCGCGCTTCAGTTCGACGGGCTCCGCCTCGAGCGTCGCATTCACCCGCGGCATGACCTCCCTGGCGAGGAGCTCCATCGAGCGCCGCATCACGGCTTTGTCGCTCCAGTCATGCGACGTCATCATCAGAGTTTCGAACGGTCCGACCTCTTCGCGCAGCGCCAAGATCTTGCCCGCGACGGTCTCCGGGCTTCCGTAGATCACGAAGTTGTCCCGAACCAATTCATGGGTGATCGTCTCCGGCGGCGTGTCGACGAAGGGCGCGAGCAGGGCCGCCGAGCCCATGCGGGCGTAAACCTGGAACATGTAGTCGTAGTACCAGTCATAGGCTCCGCCCGGCGTCTTGACGTAAGCTTCAGCCTCCGCGTCGGTCGGCGCGACGAAGATGCTGCGCGCCACCCGCCAGTCTGCGCCGTCCGGCGTCTTGCCGAGCTTGGCCATCTCGTCGCAGTAGGTGTCCCAGTGGGTCTTCACGACCCAGGAGGCGACGAAGTTCGCCGAGATCGGCATCAGGTCCTCCCGAGCCGCCACCCGGATCGATCCGGAGTTCGGACTGCTGACGGAGACGGCGAGCTTCGGGTGCGGCTTCTGCAGCGTCTTCGGAAGCGGCCCGACGCCGAGATCCGGCCAGAGCATATCCTTGAGCTGAACCTTCCAGAACGTGCCCTGGACGTCGTAGGGCGGGTCGGACGCCCAGATCCGTTTCATGATGGAGAGCGAGTCCAGCATCATCGCAGTGCGGTCGGCCTTCACGAGATCGAAGATCTCGAAGTCCGACCCGAGGCCGCCGGTCCCAACGCCAAGGATCAGCCGGCCCTTCGTCAGATGGTCGAGCAGGGCGACATGGGACGAGAGTTGCGCGGGATGATAGATTGGAAGCGAGACCACGCCCGTGCCGAGCTTCATGTTCTTCGTCTGCGCAGCGATATGCGCAAGAAAGATGAGCGGCGAAGAGATCTGCTCGATCTCTGACGAGTAATGCTCGCCGATCCAGCCCTCCTCGAAGCCGAGTTCATCGGCGAGCTTGAAGGCCTCGATGTCTTCATCGAGCGTTTCCGGATAGTCCCGGTTCATCGCGTGCATCGGCATCATGAACAGTGAGAGCTTCAAGGCGGCGCCTCATTGCTTAGGAGGTGGTCCGACCGCCGGCCGCAAGAGCCATGCCAGCGGGACCGCGGCGTCCCCTCCGACGCGGTCCAACCCGTTGCTTTTCCTGAGGGACCGGCCGCGCGTGCTCCAAGGCCGCGCCGGGGATGAAGCGGAACGAGCGCGGCCCAACCGCGCGACGTCTCAGATCAGCGACAGCGCTCGCCTCAGCGTCGAGACGAAGCGCGCTCCCACGCTTCAGCGGCGGCGGAGGGCTGCGATGGCACGGCGTTTGCCGACGGAGCGGCTGCGGCACAGGAGCCTTCGATGACCGATCCCTCAGAGTTCAAACGCGGCATGCGGCGGCTCGCCTCGGGCGTGTCCGTCATCACAACGATAGAAGGCGGCGTTCCGCACGGCTTCGCGGCGACGGCCGTGACCTCGGTGGCGGCCGAACCACGGCCGACGCTGCTGATCTGCGTGAACCGCCAGGTCTCCTGCCACGACGTGATCGGCCGCGCCGGAGTGTTCTGCGTGAACCTGCTCGCCGAAGACGACGTCGACACCGCGCGGCTCTTCAGCGCCTCGGAGCACCGTCACCGGCGCTTCGTCGAGACCGCGTGGCGACCGCTGACGACGGGCGCGCCGGCGCTCGCAGGCGCCCTCGCGAGCTTCGATTGCGCGATCGCCGAGGCCATGCCTGTCGAGAGCCACACCCTCTTCATCGCGACCGTCGTGGACATGACGATGGGCGGCGACGAAGCCCGCCCGCTGCTCTACGCGGGCGGCCGCTTCGACGCGCTGCGCTCCGCGGCGGCGCCGGCATGAGCGGCCGCATCGAAGGAGAGCAATCATGAAGGTCGTGGTCATCGGCGGCGGCGCCGTCGGGGTGGCGTCCGCAAGCTTCGCGCTGAGAGACGGCCATGAGGTCACGCTGATCGAGCCGGGAGGCATCGCCGAGGGCGCGAGCTTCGGCAACGCCGGCTGCCTCAACGCCTCCTCGGTCGTGCCGATGTCGATGCCGGGCAACTTGTCCAAGATTCCCGGCTGGCTGCTCGACCCGCTTGGACCGCTGTCGATCCGCTGGGCTTACGCGCCGAAGGTCGCGCCGTGGATCTACCGTTTCCTCAAGGCAGGCTCCCCCGATCGTGTCGCGGCCCAAGCCGCCGCGCTCGCCGGCCTGTTGCGCGACAGCTATGGGTCCTATCGGCCGCTGGTGACGAACGCCGGCGCGGAAGCGCTGTTGAGGCGCCAGGGTCATCTGGTCGTCTACCGCTCCCAGGAGGATTTTGACGGCGACGCTCTCGGCTGGCGCCTGCGGCGCGACAACGGGATCGCTTTCGAGGTGCTGACCCGCGACGCTCTCTGGCAGCAGGAGCCCAGCCTCTCCCGCGAGTACCGCATTGGCGTCTTCGTGCCCGACAACGGGCATACGGTGAACCCCAACCGTCTGATCTCCCGGCTCGCCGAGGCGTTCGTTCGCGACGGCGGCACGATCGAGCGCACGCGTGCGGTCGGGTTCGATCTTGAGGGAGACCGACTGCAGGCGGTGCGCACGGCTGGCGGCCGCCTGGAGGCTGACCGTGCGGTGGTCGCGGCCGGCGCGTGGTCCAAGCCGCTCGCGAAGCAACTCGGCGACGACGTGCCCCTCGACACGGAGCGCGGCTATCACATCGTCATCAAGGATCCGGAGATCGCGCCGCGCTCATCGATCCTCGACGCGACCGGCAAGTTCGTCGCCACGTCGATGGAGACGGGCCTTCGCCTGGCCGGCACCGTGGAGTTCGCCGGACTCGCCGCGAAGCCCGACTGGCGTCGCGCCCGGATCCTGCTCAATCTCGGCCAGCGGCTTTTTCCGGGGTTGAGGCGCGACTATCCGGAAGAACGCCTTACCCAGTGGATGGGCTTCCGGCCCAGCATGCCGGACTCCTTGCCGGTGATCGGCCGCGCGAGCCGCTCGCGCGACGTCGTCTACGCCTTCGGCCATGGGCACATCGGCCTGGCCTCGGGCGCGAGGACCGGAGAGGTGGTGGCGGACCTGCTCGCTGACCGAGCGCCCACAATCCCCATCGAGGCCTTCTCGCCGACGAGGGCGTAACGGGTCTTCCGCCGGCGGGCGTTGGCGCTTGAGAGCGAGCCTTCCTGCTTTGCGAAGGCCGGCAAGCCGCAGCTCATAAGTTCCCAGCAGTCCAAGGCGCCTGCTGGGGATCTCGGGACGTTCCGCTTCGAAGCACGAAGCGGCGTTACGCGCACGCCACCCCGAGGCTCAGTCTTTCACCGGCGCCAAGGACGCCGAAGAACCCGGTCGCGTCCTTGCCTGGCCGGAGCGACGGGGGAGGCTCCGTCAGATCAGCAGCGTCTTGGAGATCGAGGCGCCGAGCGTGTATTTCGGGTCGACCATGTTCCCGACCCTGAGCTTTCCGGCCTGGGTCAGCAGCATGTAAGCCTCGAGTTCGTCGTAGCCGTAATCAGCCGCCATCCAGCGAACGAGTTCGCGATAGGCGATGCGTGCGGCGTCCTCCATCGGACGGCCGGAGCCGATCGTCATGATGAGGTCCTTCGTCTCGAGCCGCGGCCAGCGGAAGGTCCAGTTCTTGATCAGGTCGATCTGGATCGTCGTGACCGTCGGATGCTCGATCGCGAAGCCGCAGAGCTCGCCGTCGCCCTGGGTGGCGTGGCAGTCGCCGAGATAGAGCAGACCGCCGGGCGCATGCACCGGCAGGTAGATCACGGCGCCCGGGCCGACGTCCGGGAGGTCCATGTTGCCGCCGTAGTAGTCGGGGACGAGCGAGGAGATCGCCTCGATTTCGGGCGAGGTCCCGATCGTGCCGATGAAGGGCTCATAGGGCAGCGTGATCTTGTCGTTCCAGACCACGCCCTTTTCGGGCGTCACCTCGAGCTTCTTGACGATCTCGGGCAGCGGCGGATTGAGGATCGCGGTGTCGCCCGTGCCCACGAGGCCGCCGAACTCCGGCATGATGCAGGTCGTGCCGACCGGCTGGGGACCGCGCGGGACGATCTTGTGAATATAGACCGCGAGGCAATCGCCCTTTTCGGCGCCGTTGACGTAGATCGGCCCGTTCTGCGGATTGAGGAACGGGAAGTTCAGGATCTCGCTCGGGCTGTCGCTCTCGGTTTTGATCTGCCCTTCCATCGCGTCGTGGGTCTCGGCCGAAACCACCGCTCCGGGATCGACCCGGAGCTTCGGCTCTGCGTAGGGGCCGTAAACGTAGTGATACTTGCCCTGAGACTCTTCTGTGATCGAGAAGGTCCGCCCGGGGCGCCCCTTCGCTTCGCCGCGCGCCGCCATGATCGACGTGTCGAGCCAGTTCATTGTGCCGTTCTCCTGGGGAGGACGGGCTGGCGTCGATGGCAGCCGGCGTCCGGGGAAGCGCGAGGCGGCTCGCCGCCCGACGTGCGGGGCGGCGGTCGACTGCGTCGTCGAGAGATCAGGTCAGCGCCGGATGAGCGTGAAGTCGGCGGCTTCGTCGTCGGTGGATCCGGTCGGCTCTGACCGGCAGGCGAGATACTGTTCGCAGTAGTCTTCGAGGCTGATCCTGCCACGCATGCTGTCGCGCCGCAGGATGGAGTAGGCCTCGTCGTCGTCGACTCCGTGGCGCTCCATGATCCGGACGATGGTCTTGATGACGAGCCGCCGTCGCCGGCGACGATCCTGGTGCTCGGCGAGCTGATCGACGATCGCCTTCCGTTGCAGGTGCTGGTTCACGCCGAGGAAGAGCGTCGTGTAGACCGCTCCCGCATAAACCGGCTTCCGCAGGAACGCGGTCGCGCCCTGGTGCATCAGCCCCTTCAGCCGGCTCGGCGCCTCCACGCCCACGAGACCGATCACCGCCGCGGGCGGCAGGCCGTTCGAAAACGCCGCGGACGAGAGCACGCCTTCGAGATCGCCGTCGATAAACAGCACGTCGCGTCCCGAACTGAACGCCGCCATGTCGACCACGGGCCCGTCGAGCGCCGCGGGTCTCTCGACAGCAAGACCAAGTTTCGTGAGCACCGAGGCCAAGGTGTCGATGCCGCCTTCGCCCGCCGCGAAGATCACGGCGCGCATGCCTCGAAAATTCTGGAGATGAACCTCGGTCATCAGCTCACCACCCGAAGCTGCGCCGTCGATGACGACCAGGGGTCCGTCGCGGAGAAGCGCACGAGATAGGGGTCGGGCCGGACGGCCACCGGCTCCTGCCGGATCACCACGAAGGTCGCGTCGGACTGGGATCGGCCGATCCGCGGCGTGAGATGAAGGTGCATGGTGTCGGCGTCGACGGCGACTTCGCCCTGGGGCGCTTTCAGTCGCTGGCAGGCGAGCGCGCGGCGGACCGGCACGATCTCGTCGACGCCGGCCTCGGCGAGCGCCGCGGCGAGCAGCTTGACCGCGATGTAGGACGCTTCCGCATCTGCGGACGTGGCGGGTTTGTGAGGATAGGCTGCGGCGTAGTTCGCCACGAAGGCGTCGTTCTCGGGCGTTGCGAGAGACGAGAAGTAGACGCTTGAACTGATATGGCCATCCATCGCATCGCCTCCGATGTCGATCAGGTCGGGTTCGTTCAGATTGCAGCTCGCGACAGGGAGATTCGCCGGCTGGTCTATGCCGCGGGCCACACAAATCTCGCGCAGACGTCGGATAAAGCCGTATCCGCTGACGCCGATCAGCGACGAGAACACAAAACTTGGCCGCGCCAACAGGATCGCCTCAATGGTCTTGTCGAAGTCGGTCTCTCCCACCGGGAGATAGCGCTCGGCGACCACCGAGCCGCCGCGCGCCACCACGACCTCGCGCAGGATCCGGTTGTTCTCCCAGGCCCAGATGTAGTTGGAGCCGACGCAGAAGGCGCGGTCGCCGTAAGACGACATCAGGTAATCGATGAGGGGAAGGATGTGCTGGTTGGGCGCGGCCCCCGTGTAGACGACGTTGTCGGAGCTCTCGAACCCTTCGTAGTGCGAGGGATACCAGAGCATCGCGTCGTGCTTCTCGAAGACCGGGATGACTTCCTTCCGGCTTGAGGAGGTGTAGCAGCCGACGACCTGTCGGACCCCGCTCGACAACAGTTGGGAGCTGAGGGGAGCGTAGCGGGCAAGGTCGCCGCCGGGGTTTACCACGACGGGCTCGAGACGAACCCGCCCCGACGCGTTGACTTCCGACACGGCGAGCAGTGCGCCGTTCAGCATGGGCTCCGCGACTGAGCTGTAGGGCCCGGTCGAGGAAAACATCAGGCCGATGCGGAAGGTGCAGGTCGTCATCGGATCGCCAAACAAAAAAGCCCTCGAGCCGTGAGGCTTGAGGGCGTCGCTGCCAGGCGCGGTGATGTCCCGCGCCGTGATGTGTCTCGAAATGCGTGACGCTCGAACGGGCATCTTTGCCCAGCGCCTGATGTTCAGGCTCCATCCGCCGAGACGGGTTGTCAAGCGGCGATCGGACCGCCTGCCCGCTGAAGGCGAGTAAAAAGCGTGCGCCATCAGATCAAAAATTGTGCTTGACTGTCGTTTATGCCAGCCTCACTCTAATGGCATGCGTCGGGCAGTGCTGCCCATGTAGACGCAAGCCACGCACTTAAACAGAACTCGGCACAGTCGCCCGCAGCAAGATGCTGACGGGCTTTTTTGCGTTTTTGGCTTTGAGGCCTGCTTCGCAAAAAGGTCGCGCATCTGAGGAATTACTCGCCTGCGACGACGCCGCGGAAGCGCGGCCGCGCAGACCTGATTCAAGCGAGGCGCCGATCCCGAGGGGGTCGTTCAGCGCCGATCGATGCGGAGGCTCAAGCATGAAGATACAGCATTATCTCGGGGGCATAGAGAATCTCGGCCCCGTCAACGTCGAGAAGCGCGTCTTCGTCGAGCCGTGGGAGGCCCAGCTTTTCGCAGTTCACACGACGATGATGGGCACCGGCATCTGGGCCTGGCCCGACCTGCGGGTTCTCGCCGAGTCCATGAACCCGCTCGATTACTTCAAGTACCGCTACTACATCAAGTGGCTCGGCGGAATGTGCAAGTTCCTGATCTCCAAGAATTATATCTCGGAGAAAGAGCTCGAGGCCAAGACCAAGTACTACCTCGAACATCCCGACGCCGCGCAGCCGAACGCCGGGGATAACGACGTCACCGCCAAGGTCATCGACTACTTCTACACCGGCGCAAATCCGTATCGCGACGTGGCGGTCGACCCGCTCTTCAAAGCCGGAGACACGGTGCGGGTGAAGGATATGCCGCCGGCGGCCCATACCCGTCTCCCGGGCTACCTCCGCAATCGGATCGGCGTCGTGGAGACCGTCTACAAGGGCGCGTATCTCTACGCCGACAACGTGCCGACCGACGGCATCTGCACCGCCCAGCCTGTATATCTCGTGAAGTTTAAGACGCGGGATCTTTGGGACGACATCCCGGACAAGGGCGACGTGCTCTACAACGACTGCTTCGAGGCCTACCTCGAGGCGGCGTGACCCAGATACTCCTCCCGATACGCGACGAATAGCGGCGGCGCGCCCGCCAAGAGAAGGCGAGTTCAATGAGCGACGATCACGATCACGATCACGAACATCATCATCATTTGCGCGAAAGCGAGACCTACTACGCCGCGCGCACCAAGGCTCTGGAGTCCCTGTTCCGCGAGAAGGGCCTGATCGGCACCGACACGGTCGACCGCGTCATCAACTTCTTTGAGCACGAGATGGGGCCGTTCAACGGCGCCAAGGTCGTGGCCAAGGCCTGGACCGACCCGGCCTTCAAGGAACGCCTCCTCGCCGACGCCAACAAGGCGATCGCCGAGCTCGGGATGCGCGACGGCATCGAGGGCGAGAATCTCAAGGTCGTCGAGAACGTGCCCGGCACCCACAATGTCGTCTGCTGCACGCTGTGCTCCTGCTGGCCGTGGCCGCTGCTCGGTCTGCCGCCCTACTGGTTCAAGGACCCGGTGTTCCGCGCCCGCGTCGTGCGTGAGCCGCGCGGCGTGCTCTCCGACTTCGGCGTGACCCTGCCGGACGAGTCCAAGATCGAGATCTGGGATTCGAGCGCGCAGGTCCGCTACTTCGTCATTCCCGAGCGGCCCGCCGGCACGGACGGCTGGAGCGAGGAGAAGCTCGCGGCGCTCGTCTCCACCGAGGCCATGCAGGGCCTCGGTCTGGCGACGGCCTGAGGAGGCGCGGACGATGGACGCCTATGTCGACGACCTCACCGGACGCGAGGCCATCCCGCGGAACTGCGAGAGCCTGAAGTTCGACGAGCCCTGGCAGGGACGCGCCTTCGGCATGGTTCTCGCGCTCGCGGAGGCGAAGTCCTACCCCTACGAGGACTTCCGCAAGAGCCTGATCAGCACGATCGGCGAGTGGGACAAGACCCACGAGCCGGGCGACGAAACGTGGAGCTACTACGAGCAGTGGCTCGCAGCCTTCGAAAGGCTCGCGCTCGACAAGGGGCTGATCAATCACGAGGAGCTTGACAGGCGCACGGAAGAGTTCCTCCACCGCACCCGCGACGAGGTCATCTGACCCTCTAGTCGCATCCGAACCGGCGTTTCGCCGACCGGCGCGAGAATCGCTTCGCGCCGGAAGGGAAAGTCTTGTCCTCACGCGTCTCGAAAGGCGCAAGCCATGATCATCCCTCTCGCCATCAGCGTGGGACTCCTCGGGGGCATCTGCACCTGGGCGTTCCTCGCCACCAACGCCTTCCTGATCTGGGCGGCGTTCGCGGCATGGGCCTGCTTCTACCACTGCGGCGGCGACGCCGCGGCGTTCCGGACGACCGTCGTCTCCAACATCTTCGGAGTCGTCATCGCCTGGACCGCAGGCCTCGCGCTCGCGCTCCTCGCTCCGGGGCCCGTCCTCGGCGCGACGATCGTGGCGGCCTCGATCGCGGTTTACGTTCTCGCCGCCCACATCCCCGCCTTCTCGTCGATCCCGGCGGTCACCTACGGCTACGCCTGCACGTTTTCATTCCTGACGCAGAACGCGGACGCCTTCACGCCCGCCGCCATGCTGTCGGCTTCGGG
Source organism: Methylopila sp. Yamaguchi (assembly GCF_002897035.1). Taxonomy (GTDB): domain Bacteria; phylum Pseudomonadota; class Alphaproteobacteria; order Rhizobiales; family Methylopilaceae; genus Methylopila. Next base: position 352,949 of record NZ_BAUX01000001.1, on the reverse strand, counting down.
GCGCAACGCGCTGCTGATCGTGCCGTTCTCGATGATCATCGGGGCTTGCTTCGCCTTCGCTTCGGCAAAGCTCGCAGGCTGGATCCACGACGTCGCGCTGAAGCAATCCCCAAGCGCGTCCTGAGCCGCGCCTTCCGTCGCGCGGCCCACGCGCGGCGTCTCTCCTTCCATCGGTCGAACTCGGGAGATCCTGATGACCAATGCCGCATTCGCAACCCCCACGTCGACGCACGTCGAGCCGATTCCCGTCGCGGCGATCCTGCCCTGGGCGGTCTTCGCGGGCCTGATGCTCCTTCTCACGGTTTACTTCGTGGGAGCGGAAGAGGGCGCGACCTCGCTGATCGGGGGCTCCTTCGTGCATGAGTTCGTGCACGACGGCCGCCACCTGCTCGGCTTCCCCTGCCACTGAGGGAGGGCGAGATGGTCGGCAACCTTCTGCTGAGGGGCATGATGGTCGGCGTGCTCGCCGGCCTTCTCGCCTTCGGCTTCGCCAAGGTCTTCGGCGAGCCATGGGTTGAGTACGCGATCGCGTTCGAGGAAAGCGCGAGCCATGCTTCCGGGGCTCACGGCGAGGCCGAAGAGCCGGAGATCGTGAGCCGCTCCACACAGGCCGGCGCTGGGCTTTTCACGGGCCTCGTCGTCTACGGCGCCGCGGCGGGCGGCCTGTTCGCGCTGGCCTTCGCCTTCGCGAACGGACGCCTGGGGTCCATGAGCCCCCGCTCGACGGCCGCGCTTCTCGCGGCGCTCGGTTTCGTGACGGTCGTGCTCATCCCGCAGCTCAAGTATCCCGCGAACCCTCCGGCCGTCGGCAGCGCGGACACGATCGGGGCGCGCACGGAGCTGTTCTTCGCGATGCTGGCGTTCTCGATCGCGCTGATGGCCGCGAGCGTGATGGCGGCCCGGCGCCTCGCCGAGCGGTTCGGCGACTGGAACGGCGCGACGGCCGCGGGCCTCCTTTATCTTGCGGTCGTCGCGGTCATGTTCGCGGCGCTCCCGAACATCGAGGAGATTCCCGCCTCGTTCTCTCCGGCCGCGCTCTGGAACTTCCGCATGGCGTCGATCGGCGTGCAGGCCGTGCTCTGGGCGGCCGTCGGTCTCGGCTTCGGGGCCGCAACGGAATACGCCGCCCGAAGCGCGCGCCCGCCGGCCCGGGCGGCGCACGCGGCGGCGTCGCGATGACGCCGGGCGCCTCTGCGGGACGGCTCGGGCGCCTGGTCCGGGCCGCCGCACTCGCGGCTGGGGTCTTCGCCCCCGCCGCCGCGCTCGCCCATTCGGGCGGGCCGTCGACGGACGGCGGCGGCCTGCCGATCGCGCCGATCTCTCATGGCGAGATGGCCATCATCGACGAGCATCTCGATGAGATCGTCGCGCTCGCGGAGGCTCAGGCGGCGACCGACGGGCCGGTGCGACGGCTCGTGAACCACTTCGGCGTCCAGTTCGCCTACTGCGGCTGGGGTTTGGCGCCCGGCGGCGTCTCGCGCGAGGCCAGCCCGTTCAACCCTTGCGCCCACGCCTATCTCGCGGCCGCCAAGGAACTGCTGCACGCCATGGCGCGCGCGCCTTCGAGCCGGCTGCGCGCGAACGCGATCCTGGAGAGCATCGAGGCCCGACGGGCCGCCTCGCCCGAGGCCGCCGCGATCTGCTCCTCGAGCGCAAGCCCGTTCAACACCGCCGCGATCGTCAGGCCGCGGTTGACCGATGTCCTGAGCGATCCCGCGACGGCGTCGGCCGGCCTCGGTCTGGTCTTCTTCGCCGTCGGCGGCGGCGTCGCAGCGATGGCGGGCCGACGTCGCGCGGCCGGCGCCAGCCAGAAGCCGACCGGCGATCAGTGAGGGCGGTCGGCGCAGCCGGCCGAGCGCGATGACGCATCGCCTGACTCTCATCTGCGCCGACCGCCGGAGGCGCCCCGGCTTTCCGAAGCGCGAGGACGCGGACGATGTCTCGCACGCGATCGAGGTCAGGCGCGGTCGGCTCGTTCCGCGTGCCGACAGGTACTGGCGCGCTCCAGATGCTTTGGCGCGCCTCACGGCCGAATGGCTCGGCGTGGATGCGGCCGCTTCGGAAAAGCTCGCCGAAATCGACTATGGCGCCTGGAGCGGCCGCGACCTGGACGACGTGGCGAAAGATGAGCCCGGTGCGTTCGCGGAGTGGGCCGGCGATCCACTGGCGAAGCCTCATGGCGGCGAATCCCTCGCCGATCTCGCGTCGCGCGTCGGGGACTGGCTCGCGGAGCGCCTGTCCGATCGCGGGCATAGCGTCGCCATCGCGCCGGCCGCGGTCGTGAAGGCCTGCGCGATCGTATCGCTCGGCGCTCCCGCGACGGCGTTCTACCGGATCGACGTGGACCCGCTTTCTGTCTCCAGGCTTGTGAGCGACGGCCGGAGGTGGAGCTTGCGGTCGCTCAATGAGCGGCCGGACCGGCGACGCGTGAGGCCCGCGTCTGGCCAGGCTCCCGACGGCGCATGACCTTGATCGGGATGGGGCCAAGATCGGCGTAGGGCGCGCCTCCTGCGGCTGGGGTCATGACCGCGCCCAGCAGCAATCGAACGAACGCGCCCGCTTGTTCATGTCCGCAGATGGACCGGCGAGGGAGCGACATGGTCGCCGGCGTCCGATCAGGTTCGCGTGGCGAGCCGTCATAGCGTATGCCCGTGCGGCGCGTTGGCGGCGGCCCTCGCGTGCGCCACGACGCGCGACATCCCCCCGTAGCCAGCCTCTCCACGGCGCATCTCACATGCGTGGCCATGAGCATTAAAAGTGTCGCCCCTCACCGCGGTTCTGACCGGCGCCACGGGGCGTGGAATGCGCGCGGGGCCGCATTCATGGTCCTCGCCATGCTGGGCTTCGCGGTCGAGGACACCTTCCTCAAGCTTGCGGCCCAGTCGTTGCCGATCGGGCAGGTGTTGATGTCGTTCGGCGCCGTGGGGCTCGCGGCGTTCTCCGCGATGGCGATCGCCGCGGGAGAGAGGCCCGTGTCGCGGGCGGTCCTGTCGCGCGTCGTGCTCGTCCGGTCTCTGTTCGAGGTCACGGGGCGGCTGTTTTTCATGCTGGCCATCGCGCTGACGCCGCTCTCGACCGCGTCCGCGATCCTTCAGTCGACCCCCCTCGTCGTGATCGCCGGCGCTGCGGCGTTCTTCAACGAGAGCGTCGGCGTTCGCCGCTGGCTCGCGGTCCTCGTCGGGCTCGGCGGGGTGTTGCTGATCCTGCGGCCGGGCGCCGATGGCTTTAGCCTGCTGTCCGTCTTCGCCGTGATCGCGACGCTCGGCTTCGCGGGACGGGACCTCGCGACGCGCGCCGCCCCGCCCAGCCTGTCACAGAACCAACTCGGCGTGCTTGGCTTCGCGTCTCTGGTGTTCGCCGGGCTCGTGGCGCTTCCGTTCGGCGCGGCGCCGGAACTTCCGGATGCGGGCGCGGCCCTGAGCTTGGGGGTCGCGTCCTGCGCTGGGATCGTCGCCTACGGGGCCCTGACGACGGCGATGCGGACGGGAGAGATCAGCGCCGTGACGCCCTTCCGCTACACGCGGTTGGTGTTCGCCATCCTTACGGGGGTGATCGTCTTTAACGAGCGGCCCGACCTTCTCACCCTCGTCGGATCGACGATCGTGGTCATGGCGGGGATCATCGCCCTCACTCGCGCGCGTCGCTCGGTCTCCTAGCCCGCGCTCGACGCGGCGCGATCCGGCGTATGCCGGATGTCTCTACTCGGGCAGGACCTCGCGCTCGAGCGGCTTGATGTGGAGAACGTCATCCCCGCGATGCATCCGAACGTTGATGCGGAATGAGTTCCCGATGCGCTCCGAGCGGTCGGCCCAGAAAGCCGCGACGTCCGGTTGGCAGAGCTCCTCGACCGTCTTCCGGAACAACGCGAGCCAGCGCCTGAAGTGCTCGTCCCCCAGCTCCGGCAGCATGAGGTGCTTGCGTAGCGGACGGCCGTCGTAGCGACGGGTTCCGAGCAGCATCGAGCTCCAGAAGTCGACGATCGTGTCGAGGTGCGCGCGCCATCGCTCGTCCGGCACGGCGGTCCTGAAGACCGGTCCGATGACCGCGTCCTCCCGCGCCTGCGCATAGAAGCGGTCGACGACCCTGCGGATGAGAGGCTCGTCGATTCCGTGGGTCACGGCGCGGGGTAGGGCCGTCGAGGGTGCAGGAGGCGTCGGCGCGGTCATCGAAGCTCCAGCGGGCTGGTGTCTGCAGGCGTTCCTCGCGAGCCGATGCTTGCCACGCGAGGACAGGAATGTCTTGCGAGGGCTTCACGCGAGGCTCATTCGTCCGAAAGGGTCAGGGCTTGGCCCGCCGAGACCAGGAGATCGCGGGTCAGCTTGGACAGCTCGTGAAACGACGCCTCGTCCACGCTGCTGAAGAGCACGTCGTTGACCTCCCTCTGGATGGCGCCGACCGCCGCGATCGCGCGCCGGCCCTCGTCCGTCAGGACGAGGTCGACCTTCCGCTTGTCCTCGGCGACGGGGAGCTTGCCGATCAGTCCGAGCCGCTCGAGCTTCTTGGTCTCGTTGACCACGAAGGGCACGCTGATCCGCAGGCTCTCCGCCAGAGCCTTGATGCCGAGCGCGCCCTCCTCGGGTCTGCGGGCGAGCGCCATCAGGATGGAATATTGCGGCGTCGTCACCCCCATCCGCCGCGCCAGCCCGTCCCGGATCTGCTGAAGGCGCGACGCGAAGTGCGAGAGGTCGTCGACCAGGGTCCGGAACGCCGCGTCGGAACCGTCGACGAGCAGTTCCCGGCGGCTGACGGTCTTTGGAGGAAATGAGGTCATCGGAACGTCCGCGGAGGTCTGCGTGGCGAGATGCCCATAGCTCGCGACGAACCGCAACCGCGAGGGATCCCAATATAAAGCCATTTTAGCTTCTTGACAAAGCTAAGTCGCAAAGTGAAATATCGGCCTGCGAAGAAGCTGGGGCCGTGGAGGGCGCAATGAGATCCGGAGCCGACTACGTCCAGGGCCTGAACGACGGCCGCTGCGTCTTCCTGAACGGCGAGCGCGTTCCGGACGTCGGGCGACATGCGGCCTTTAAGGGCGCGGCCGCATCGGTCGCGGGCCTCTACGACTTTCAGGCCCGCCCTGAGAACATCGAGCGCTCGACCTTCGAGACGCCGACGGGCGTCCGCGTCAGCCGCGCCTGGCAGATGCCGACGTCCTACGAGGAGCTGGTCCGCCGGCGGGAGGCGCTGGTCGCCTGGGCGGAGCTGCATCATGGCTTCATGGGCCGCTCGCCCGATCACGTCGCCTCCACGATCGCCTGCATGGCGGCGGGCGCCGACGTCTATCGCCGGCTGGAGGGCGGACGGGCCGGCGCGGTGCTGGACTATTACGCCTACGCCCGCGACCGCGACCTCTACCTCTCCTATGTGATCATCGATCCGCAGGGCGACCGCTCGAAGGGGGCGGGCGAGGGCGGCAACGCCGACGTCGCGGTCCGGATCGTCGACGAGGACGAGGGCGGCGTCACCATCCGCGGCGCAAAGATGCTCGGCACGGGCGCGGCGCTGTCCGACGAGGTCATGGTCACGACGCTGCGGCCGCTCGGGCCCACCGAGGAGCGCTACGCCCTGACCGCGATGCTGCCGATCGCCGCCAAGGGCGTGAAGCTGATGTCGCGGCGCTCCTATGAGCAGGCTGCCACCTCGGCGTTCGACTACCCGCTGTCGTCGCGCTTCGACGAGAACGACGCGCTGATCTACTTCGACGACGTCAAAATTCCTTGGGACCGCATCTTCGTCCATCGCGGGATCGCGGCGCAGCTGGCCCAGTGGCACGAGGCGCCGGTGCACGCGTTCCAGAACTATCAGGCCGAGATCCGTCTGATGGTGAAGCTGCGCTTCCTTGTCGGCCTCGCCCACAAGATCGCCGACACCATCGGCACCTCCGCCATGCCGAACGTGCGCCAGACGCTCGGAGAACTGGCGGCCGACGTCGGGATGATCGAGGCCTTCGTCTACGGCATGGAAGCCAAGGGGTCGTTCTATGGCTCCTACTTCCTCCCCGACCGCGGCCTGCTCTACGCCGCGCAGGTGAAGGGTCAGGCGCTCTATCCGCGGGTGATTCAGACGCTGCGCGAACTCTCCGGCGGAGGCGTGATCATGCTGCCGTCCTCGGTCGGGGATTTCGCCAATCCCGAAATCGCCGATCTCATTTGCCGCACCCAGCATTCGCCGGCTTTTTCGCCGGAAGAGCGCGTGCAGCTGTTCAAGCTCGCCTGGGACGCGATGGGGTCGGAGTTCGCCTCGCGGCACGTCCAGTACGAGACCTTCTATTCCGGCCCGCGCCACGTCGTGGCGGGCATGGCCTATCGCACCTTCGACTGGGCCGGCGCCAAGGGCGCGGTCGAGGGCCTTTTCACCTCCTACGGCCTGCCCGAGCCGGAGTCCGACGCTCCGCTCAGAGCGGTCGCCGGCTGATACGAGCGCATGATGCAAGACCTGACGATCGAAGGCTTTTCCGTTCCCGCCGGCGAGCGGGCGCGCGGTCAGATTTCGGCGCTCGAGCTCGCGGACGGCTCCAGCGTGCAACTGCCGCTCGTGCTGATCAACGGCGCGAAGCCGGGACCCCGCATCTACATCGGCGCCGGCATCCATGGCGACGAGGTGAACGGAATCGCGCTGGTCAACCGGGCGCTCGCGGCGATCGACCCGAAGACGCTGTCGGGCTCGATCGTCTGCTGCCCGGTGCAGCAGCCGCTCGCGCTGCTGGCCGACCATCGCCTGCCGATCTCGCAGTATCTGAAGTCGCCGCTCGATCAGGCGCCGACCGACGCCTGGACCTGCTTCCCGGGCGACCCCCAGGGCAACATCGCGCAGGTCATGGCCGCGACGCTTTTCCGCCTCATCAGCCAGTGCGACGCGGCGCTCGACGTCCACACCCCGACCCGCGGCGGGCGCTATGTGCCGATCGCGATCCTGCCGCACATGAACCTCGGCGAGCCCGCGCGCGAAGCCGAGCGCATGGCGCAACTGCTAGGCACCGGCTGGATCATGCGCGGCGACAAGGGGATGTATGTCTCCGACGGCATCCTGTGCGTCGAAGCGACGAAGGCCGGGATTCCCGGCTTCACCTTTGAGATCGGCGAGGGCGGCCGGCTCGAGGAGGATCAGGTCGCCATCGGCGCGCAGTGCGTCGCCAACCTGCTGATCGGGCTCGGGATGATCGAGGGCGATCAAGTGCCGCCAGCGGAGACCCACGTCATGCGCGACTTCCTGGGCCTGCGCGCCAATCGGGGCGGCCTGCTGATCACCGAGCGCGCGCTGGGCGAGGCGGTGAAGGCCGGCGACGTGCTCTGCCGCATCTTCAACGTCTATGGTGATGAGGTCGAGGTCGTGAGCGCGCCCGAGGACGGTTTGCTGGTACGCACCACCACCCTCGGCAGCGTGTCCAAGGGGGAGCGCGTCGCGACGCTCGGATTGCTGTGAGCGAGGCCGGCGAGGACCCAATAGACCCCAGAGCGTTCCGCCGGGCGGCGGGATGCTTCGCGACCGGCGTCTCGATCGTCGCGGCCAAGGACGAGCTGGGCCGAAGGGTCGGCGTCACGGCCAATTCCTTCGTCTCCGTCTCGCTCGACCCGCCGCTCATTTCAGTGGCGCTCGCGCGCTCGCTCTCCAGCATGCCGGCGTTCGAGCGCGCGAGCCACTTCGGCATCAGCGTGCTCGGCGAGGAGCAGGCGGACTGCGCGATGCGCTTCGCCTCGCGCGGGGCGGACAAATGGGCGGGGACGCCGAGCGCCGCCGGGGTGTGCGGCGCCCCTCTGATCAGGGACGCGATCGCGACCTTCGAATGCGCGCGCTACGCCATGCATGACGGGGGCGACCATCACATCCTGATCGGCCGCGTGTTGAAGCTGACCTCGGCGCCCTCCCGCCGACCGCTGCTCTTCCACGCCGGCGCGTTCGCGACGCTGAGCGCGCCCTCGCAAGCGCCAGCTGCGCTCGTCGGCGCCTAGGCTGAGTGCAGGCGCCGCGCAAAGCGGCGACGGCCGGCGGGCGACGCTGCGTCTCGCCAAGGAAATCTCGAAAAACCGGGCGGACCTCGATGTGGCACATCGCTTGCTTGACTTGCGCAACATGCAAGTAACTTGCATCGACTGATTACGCCTGCGACGCCCGGACGGCGCTCCGCCGACGGCCCCCTCACACCATGACGCAATCGGGGAGTTCAGACTGTGGCATCCATAAAAATGAGCATGGCGATCGCGGCGGCCTCCCTCGGAGCGCTTGTCGCCGTCACGGGCGCCGCGCGCGCGCAGGCCGCCTGCGAGCCGGCCAAGGTCGCGGAGAAATATCCGTCGCTCGCCGGCAAGACGATCAAGGTCGGCGCGGATCCGCAGACGCCGCCTTACGTCATGCGAGACAAGGCGAACTTCGACAAGGTCGTAGGCGTCGACGCCGATCTCGCGCGCGCCGTGTTCGACTGCGCGGGGCTCAAGACCGAGTTCGTGCTCGGCGGCTGGTCAGGCCTGCTGCCGGCGGTGATGGCCGGGCAGATCGACGTCATGTGGGACAACCTCTACTACAAGCCCGCCCGCGCCAAAACCGTCGACTTCGTGCTCTACATGAAGGCCGGCACCGGCGCGCTCGTCCCGGCCGGCAACCCGAAGAAAGTCTCGGCGATCGAGGACTTCTGCGGAAAGACCGTCGCGTTCGGCCTCGGCAGCGTCGAGGAGCAGGCGACCAAGAAGCAAGACGAGGCCTGCAAGGCCGGCGGCAAGGACCCGGTCACCATGATGCCGTTCCAGGATCTTGCGGCCGGCATGCGCCAGCTGGAGAGCGGCCGGTCCGACATCCTGCTGTGGGACCTCGGCTTCGCCGACGCCACCGTGAAGGACGCGCCGGAGAAATACGCCCGCGCCTTCGCGATCATCAGCGGCTTCACGATGGGTGCAGCGACCGCCAAGGGCAACGCCGACCTCATCGAGGCGATCGACGACGGACTGAAGGTGCTGCAGGCCAAGGGCGAGCAGGCCGCCATCTTCAAGAAGTACGGCGTCGATCCCTCGCTCGAGGTCGCGGCCGAAGTGAAGCGCGACTGATCGGGCGAGGTCGGACAGGCGCGCCCGCATGACGATCGGCATCGCTCTGCGCGTCGCGGCGACATTCGTCGCCGCGAGCGCCTTCATGGCGGTCGCCGCATGGGCTCAGGCCCCGGCGACGACCGCCGGGCAATCCCTGTTCGCCGACGACGCGCCCGTGGCGCCGGAGCAGCACTGGATCTGGGAGTTCTTCTCCTACGCGGCGTCCGAATTCCTGTGGTCTGGGGCATGGACCGCGGTGAAGATCACCGCGCTCGCCATGACGATCGGCCTCGTCCTGGGCCTTGGCCTCGCGCTGATGCGGCTCTCGAACCTCTTCGCCGTGCGCGCGCTCGCCTGGTTCTACATCTGGATCGTGCGCGGCACGCCGCAGCTGCTGCAGCTCGTCTTCATCTATGACGCGCTTCCCTACATCGGACTGAAGTTCGACAGCTTCACCACCGCCGTCATCGGCTTCTCGCTCAATCAGGCTGCGTTCAGCGCGGAGATCATCCGCGGCGGCATCCTGTCGGTGAACAAGGCGCAGTCGACCGCGGCCACAGCCCTCGGCATGGGGCCGGTGCTGACGCTGCGCCGCATCGTGCTGCCGCAGGCGATGCGCGCCATCCTGCCGGGCGTCGGCAACGACACGATCAGCATGCTCAAGCTGACGTCCATCGCCTCGATCATCTTCGTCAACGAGCTGACGTTCAAAGCGCAGCAGATCGTCGGCCAGAACTTCAAGTTCTTCACGGTCTTCGCAGCCGCCGGGCTCATCTACCTCATCCTGACGAGCGCGATCTCGATCGCTCAAGGCTGGGCCGAGGCGCGCTTCGACCTTGAGCGGGAGCGCCGCCCGCGCGGCGAGACGCTGCGGCGCATGTTCGGGTTCCGGCTGAACGAAAAGCCGTCGGAAGCCACTCCGCCGGCGTCCGCCGCGATCCCGGGGACCGCCGAGCCGGCGGCGCCCGGCGACGACGTCTTTCGAAGCCTGGCGACCTCCGCGGGCGGGACGGCGCAGCGCGGCGAGCCCTTCGTGGTCTGCCGCAACATTCAGAAGTCCTATGGCGGGCGCGTCGTGCTCAACGGCATCGACATGACGGTCGCGCGGGGCGAGGTGGTAGTGCTCCTGGGCCCCAGCGGCTCCGGCAAGAGCACGTTCCTGCGCGCCATCAATCACCTCGAGCCCGTCGACTGGGGCGAGATCACCGTCGATGGGGCCCATGTCGGCTACGAACGCGGTCCTGGGGGCGGACTGAGGCCGACGGGCCGTCTCGCCAAAGCGCGGGCGGACGCGCGCATCGGCATGGTGTTCCAGCACTTCAACCTGTTCAACCATCTGAGCGCCCTCGAAAACGTCATCGAGGCGCCGGTCCGCGTGTTCGGCATGAAGCCCGACGCGGCGCGCGAACTCGGCCTGAGGCTGCTCGCCGAAGTCGGCCTCGCACGGCACGCCGACCACCTTCCGCACCGGCTTTCAGGCGGCCAGCAGCAGCGCGTCGCCATCGCCCGCGCGCTCGCGATCTCACCGAAGCTGATGCTGTTCGATGAGCCGACCTCAGCGCTCGATCCGGAGCTCGTCGGCGAAGTCCTGCAGGTCATGCGCAAGCTCGCCGACGCCGGCATGACGATGATCGTCGTCACCCACGAAATCCGCTTCGCGCGCGAGGTCGCCGACCGCGTCGTCTTCATGGACGAGGGGGTAGTGGTCGAGCAGGGGCCGCCCTCGGACGTGATCGACAACCCGAGTCAGGAGCGCACCAAGCGGTTCTTGCGGGTCGTTGAACGCTCGGAGACGGCGTCGTGAGCCGCGTCCCCGCCCTCTCAGAACGTCGGCGGCGTGTTGATCCAGAGCACGCGGCAGGTCTTCGCTCCGAAGGCCCGATAGCTGTGCACGCGCGACGAGCTGAAGAAGAAGCTGTGCCCGACCGGCAACTGGTGCCGCTCGCCCTCGACGATGAGCTCGAGCTCGCCCTCCAGCACGTAGCCGACCTCTTCGCCCGCATGCTCGAACGGTCCGCACAGCGGCCCCCCGCCGGGCAGGTCGAGCAGCAGTCCCTCAAGCATCCGCTCCGCGCCGAAGGGCGTCAGCGTCTCGCACATGCTGCCGTCGCCTTCGCCGGCCGGTCCATGCGAGGTGCGCGGCCGGTCATGCGGACCGTAGGTGGTGCAGACACGCTGCTCGACGGGATCGACCAGCGCGGAGACGTTCACTCCGAGCGCCTTGCAGATGCGGTGGATGGTGCTGAGCGAGGGCGTGACGAGATCGTTCTCGATCCGCGACACCAAGCTCTCGGAGCAGCCGGCGAGGCCCGCGAGATCCTTCAGCCGCAGGCCCTGAAGCTGGCGCAGGTGTCGCACCCGGGGGCCGATCGGGATCGGCTTCTCCTGGGAAGGACCCGACGCGCTGCGCTCGACGCTCGTTCCGGCCATGCGGCTCCCGTTCTCCTCAGATTCGACGACCAACCACTTAAACCAGCCGGCTTGCGCATGGCGCAAGCGGCTTGCATCGACCCCAGGATGCGAAGGGCGGACCCGCATGCGCTTGTCCATTGACGTCGGCGGCACCTTCACCGACCTCGTCGTCGACCGCTCCACCGGCGCCGCCGAGATCTTCAAGGCCCCGACCACCTATCCCGACCCGATCGACGGCATCATCGCCGCGGTCGCCTTGGCCGCGGAGGCGCAGGGGGCCGGCGTCGAGGCGTTCCTCGGCGGGGTTGAGGTGCTGTTCCACTCCACGACCCGCGCCATCAACGCGGTGATCACGGGACAGGCGGCCCGCACGGCGCTGCTCGCGACCGAGGGGCACCCTGACATCCTGCTCATCCGCGAGGGGGGGCGCACCGATCCGTTCAACTACCGGATCGGTTATCCCGCCCCCTACATCCCGCGCGCGCTCACCTTCGAAATCCCCGGCCGCATCCTCGCCGACGCCCGCGAGCACGCCGAGCTCGACGAAACAGCCGTGCTCGCCGTCATCGAGCGGCTCAGGGAGGAGAAGGTGGAGGCGGTGGCGGTCTCGCTGCTGTGGTCGATCGTGAATCCGGCGCACGAGCTGCGCGTCGGGGAGCTTCTGTCCGAACGCCTGCCGGGAATCCCGTTCACGCTCGCGCATCGGCTGAACCCGACGGTGCGCGAGTATCGCCGCACCTCCTCCTGCGCGATCGACGCTTCGCTGAAACCCATCATGAGCGCGTATCTGCGGGCGTTGAAGCAGCGGCTCGGTAAGCGCGGAATGGCCGGCCAGATCTTCGCCGTCACGTCCCAAGGAGGACTCGTGGACGTCGAGGAACTCGCTGAGCGGCCGATCCTCGCGCTCAACTCCGGCCCCTCGATGGCGCCTGTCGCGGGCCGCTACTTCGCGGCGCTCGAGGGCGCGACGACTGCGATCGTCACCGACGCCGGGGGCACCACCTATGACGTCAGCCTCGTGCGCGACGGAACGCTGCCGCGCACCCGCGAGACCTGGCTCGGGCCGATCTACCAGGGCCACCTCACCGGCTTCCCTTCGGTCGACGTGAAGAGCGTCGGCGCAGGCGGCGGCTCGATTGCGATCGTGGAAGGCGGCCTGCTGCGCGTGGGTCCCGAAAGCGCGCGTTCCGATCCCGGGCCCGTCTGCTACGGCCGTGGGGGAACGCGGCCGACCGTCACCGACGCGGCCGTCGCGCTCGGCTACATCGACCCGGCCTTCTTCCTGGGTGGCCAGATGGGCCTCGCCGTGGACGCCGCCCGGTCGGCGATCGAGCGCGACGTCGCGACGCCGCTGGGATTGAGCGTCGAGGACGCCGCCCTCGCGATCGTCGATCTTGCGACCGAAAGCATGGTCCACGCGATCGAGGACATCACGGTCAAGCAGGGCGTCGACCCCGAGGACGCCGTGATGATCGGCGGCGGCGGCGCGGCCGGCATCAACGCGGTGCTGATCGCGCGCCGGCTCGGCTGCCGCTCGATCATCTTCCCCGACGTCGGCGCCGCGCTGAGCGCCGCCGGCGCCATGATGTCGGAGCTGACGTCGGAGTTTTCGCAGGTGGCCTTCATGAAGACCGGAACCTTCGACGCCGAGGTTGCGAAGGCGATCGTCGCCGGGCTCAACGGCAGGGCGGAGGCCTTCTTCGCGTCCGCTGGCGAACGGGCCCGCGAGCGACAAGTCGATCTCGCGATCGAGGCGCGCTATCCCAGCCAAGTCTGGGAGATCGACGTCGCGTTCGACGAGGCCCTGCTCGAGGCGCCGGACGCCGCGGCGCGCCTCGTCGTCGCCTTCCACGCGCGCCACGAAGAGCTCTTCGGCTTCCGCGACGACGGGGACGACGTCGAGATCATGGGCTGGCGAGCGCTCGCGCGCTGCCGCCTCGCCGACGAGGGCGCCATCCGCCTGCCGGCGGGCCAGGGTTCCGACGGCGCCGCGTCGCGCCCGATGACGTTCCGTGAGACCGGCCGGGTCGACGCGCCCGCGTACCGGCTCGAGACGCTGGACCGGGCTACCACGGTCCTCGGGCCGGCCGTCGTCGAAAGCAATTTCACGACGGTCGTGCTCGCGCCAGGCTCGCGCGCCCGAAAGACCGCCGACGGCGGTCTCATGGTCGAGCCCCTCGTCCAGCCCGCCGTCCGCCTCCGGGAGTTCGCCGCGTGACCGCTTCCGTCGCCCCAGCCGCCGGCTTCGACGGCGTCAAGCTCGCCATCATGCAGAAGCGCTTCGACGGCGTGACGCGCAAGATGGCCAACACGCTGCTGCGCACCGCACGCTCAGGCGTCATAAACACCGCGCGCGACTTCTCCTGCGCGCTCGTCACCGCCGACTGCGAACTGCTGACGGCGGCCGACAGCTACCCGATCCACGTGATCGGCGGCGCCGACTTGATGGCGCGGTCGATGCTCGACCTTCATCCGGAGTTGAAGCCCGGCGACGCCTTTCTTCACAACTCGCCCTATCACGGGAACAGCCACGCGGCCGACCACACCATCCTCGTGCCGGTGTTCGACGACGAGGGCGTCCACCGCTTCACCGTGCTGGCCAAGGCGCACCAGGCCGATTGCGGGAATTCTTTGCCGACCACCTATATGGGCCTCGCGCGCGACGTCTACGCGGAAGGGGCGCTGATCTTTCCGGCGGTGAAGGTGCAGACCGGCTACAAGGACGTCGCCGACATCATCAACATGTGCCTGATGCGCATCCGCGTGCCCGACCAGTGGCGCGGCGACTACCTCGCCATGGTCGGCGCGGCGCGCATCGGCGAACGTGAGATCATCAAGATGGCGCGCGAACTCGGCTGGGACGCGCTCACCGCCCACGCCCGCGACTGGTTCGATCTGTCCGAGCGCCGGATGGTCGAGGTCATCGGGACGATGAACTCGGGTAGCGCCCGCGCGACCTGCGTGCACGACCCGCTTCCGGGCACCCCCGAGGGCGGCATCCCGGCGACGGCCGACGTGGTGGTGGACGCGCAAGGCGGCCGCATCTTCGTCGACATGACCGACAACATCGACTGCGTGCCGGTCGGCGTGAACCTCAGCCACGCCTGCGCCCGCACCGCGGCTCTCGTCGGCGTGCTGAACAGTCTGCCGATCCCGGTGATCCCGAACGCCGGAACGCTCCGCCGCATCGATGTGACCCTGCGCGAGAACTGCTGCGTGGGCATACCTCGCCATCCGGTCTCGACCTCCGTCGCCACCACCAACCTCGGCGATCGCGTCACCAACGCGGTCCAGCGCGCGCTTGCCCAGATCGACCCGAACGTCGGCATGGCGGAGGGCGGCGCAGGCCTGCCGCCCGCCGCCGGCGTCATCTCGGGCACGGATCCGCGCAACGGCCACGCCTTCATCAACGAGGTCATCCTCGCGGCCGGCGGCGGGCCTGGGACGCCCGTGCAGGACGGTTGGCTGTCGCTGTTCTGCATGGGGAACGCCGGGATGCCGTTCTACGACAGCGTCGAGATCGACGAGATGCTGCATCCGATGCTGGTCGAGCGCCGTTCGATCGCGCGGGACAGCGAGGGGGCGGGCGCGTTCCGTGGAGCGCCCGGCATCCGCACCGAGTTCCGCCCGGTGGACTGCGACTTTGAACTCGGCTTCGTCAGCGACGGCACGGTGAATCCGGCGCAAGGCGCCTGCGGGGGCCTGCCGTCGCTCTCGGCCAGACAGTACCTCGAATCCGACGACGGCGCGGTCTCCGTGCTGGGCACCGCGGAGCAGGTCGTGGTCCGCGCGGACCAGAAGGTCGTCTCGATCTCGAACGGCGGCGGCGGCTATGGCGACCCTGCGGCCCGCGATCCCGAACGCGTGCGCGGGGACGTCGTCGAAGGGCTGGTCAGCCGCGAGCGCGCCGAGGCGGTCTACAAGGTCGCGCTGACGGCGGACTTTTCGATCGACGCGGCGGCGACGGCCGCTCTGAGGGCCGCCTGACCATGGGCGCAACCGGCCCGGATAGGATCGACGTCGTCGAGCTCACCAAGCTTCTGCTGCGCGCCCGCAGCGAGACGCCCCCCGGCGACACCAACGGCCCGGCGGACGTCATCCTCGCCGCGGTCTGGGGCGTCGACGGGATCGAGGCGGAGCGCGTCCAGAGCGCGGATCACGTCGCGAACGTCGTGCTGCGCGTCCGCGGCGGGCGGCGAGGCAAGCGGCTCGTCTTCAACGGCCATCTCGACACCTATCCCCTGGGCGCCGGTTGGAACGCGGACCCGGACGGCGAGGAGCGCGACGGCAAGCTTTACGGGCTCGGCGTCTCCGACATGAAGGGCGGGGTCGCGGCGATCGTGGTCGCGCTCTCCCGGCTCGCCGCGAAGCGCAAGACGCTCTGCGGCGAGGTCGTGGCGACCTTCGCGGGCGACGAAGAGACCATGGGCGTGCTCGGCACGAAGTTGATGCTCGACACGGTTCCCTATGCGCAGGGCGACGCGATGATCTCGGCCGACGTGGGCTCGCCGGGCGTACTGAGGTTCGGCGAAAAGGGCATGATCTGGTTGACCCTCAAGGCGACCGGCAAGGCCGCCCACGCCGCCCATGTCCACCGCGGCGAGAGCGCGATCGAACGGCTGGTCGACGCGATCCAAAGCCTCAAGGCGTTGCGCGACATCGCCGTGCAGGCGCCGGAGGAGGTCACTCGCGCGATCGCCGCGAGCGCGCCGGTCTCGGAAGCGCTGTCAGGCGCCGGCGAGAGCCACACGCTCGGCCATGTCACCGTGACCTTCGGCACCATCCGGGGCGGCCGCCTCAGCAACCTGATCGCCGACGAGGCCGAGGCGACAGCCGACGTCCGGCTGCCGGTCGGCGTGACGGTCGCCGACGTCGAAGCCGAGATCCTCCGCCGCACGGAGGCGATCCCCGGCGTTACGGTGGAGATCACGCGGCGCTACGAGCCGAACTGGACCCCGCCGGACCACCCGATCGTCGCGGCGGTGAGCGCCGCCTGCGAGACCGTGCTTGGCGAGCGGCCTGTCCGGACCATGCGGGTCGGAGCCTCGGACGCGCGCCATTACCGCTATGCGGGCGTACCGACGGTGACCTGCGGGCTGACGCCGAACAACATGGGCGCGGCGGACGAGCATGTCAGCTTGGAGGAGCTCCGCTCCCTTGTCGACGCGCTCGAACTGAGCGCGGAGCTTTTCCTAGCGCAGACTGCCGACTGACGCTGGTTGGAGGTCACCCCTTCCAGAGTTTTGAGATGATGATCATAACATGATATTGTAATCGCCCTGCATGAGGCGCGATCCTGTTCTGCTGATCGCGCGGAAAGGGAGACAGCCGGATGCCGCTCAGCAAGGAGCACAAGGCCGCGACGCGGGAGCGGATCCTGTCGCAGGCTGCGGCCCTGTTTCGGCGCGACGGAGTCGACGGCGTCAGCGTGCCCGCCCTCATGAAGGAGGCCGGGCTCACCCACGGCGGCTTCTACGCGCACTTCCCCTCGAAGGACGCGCTGATCGCCGAGGCTGTGCGTCGCTCGCTCCACGAGACGGCCGATCACCTGGTCGCCGCGGCCGAACGGTCTGGCGACGGCGGGAAAGAACGCGTGGCGGCCGTGATCGACGAATACGTGGCGCCGGGGCACCGCGATCGTCCGGAGAGCGGCTGCGCCGTCGCGGCGCTGGGGGCTGAAACGTCGCGCGGGGACGCGCTGGTCCAGCGGGCCATGGCCGATGGCGCCCGGGACTCCTTCGAGCGC
The DNA here is from genome assembly GCF_002897035.1 of Methylopila sp. Yamaguchi. GTDB lineage: Bacteria > Pseudomonadota > Alphaproteobacteria > Rhizobiales > Methylopilaceae > Methylopila. The sequence continues at coordinate 335,774 of NZ_BAUX01000001.1, read as the reverse complement.
CTGAGCAAAGCGCTCGGCCTTGGCGACACGGCGAGCGACGAGGTGCTCGCGCTCTACGCCGGGATGATCGGCGCAATCGTGCTGGCGCGCGCCTGCGGGGACGACAAGGCGCTGTCCGAGCGCGTCCTCGACGTCTGCCGCGAGCGCCTGAAGATGAGCTTTCCGACCTGACCGCCGCGGCGGCCGTGCGCCAATCGGGGCGATGAGCCGCGATCCGCGCGACCGGCCCACGCTCCGGCGGCCGCCGTCGCAGGCTTTATGGCGGGCGGCCTAATGCGCTGACCCGCGGCGGCCCGGAGCCGCGTATGCCAACGATGTTCGAGACCTGCAGGCTGCGGGACGATCCCGTCCCGCGGCGGAGGATCGCGAACATGCCGTCGCTCCCCGCCTGCCGCCCGAGCAGACGCCCCCCGCCGATTGCGCCAGCTAAGCGCGGCGATGACCCACGCTGGATGGTCCCGCCGCGCAGCCTAAGGGCTTGCGCTGGGAAAAGCGCCACGGCCGGCCTCCGACGTGGACCGTTGGGTCGCATGACACGCCCAGGCCGAAGGCCGACCGCAGCAGCGGCGCAGCGCGCGGACCACGGCTCGCGGAGGAGGTCGCCGAGAATCCGCTTGCGTGCGACGCCGTGCCTTTTTATATGATGATCGTAATTTGTAAAGTCTCAGGGGGACGAACCGATGCCGAGCGTCCGCATTGCCTGCCTGATCAGCGTTGCGACCGCGGCGCTCGCGCTAGCCGCCTGTAAGCCGGAGGCGCAGGCGGACCCGCGTCAGGCGCCTCGCATCGTGCAGGTGGCGCCGGTGGAGCCAGCCGCGGCCCAGCGCCGGGTCTTCACCGGCGTGGTCGCGGCGCGCGTCCAGAGCAACCTCGGCTTCCGGGTGCCCGGCAAGATCGTCGAACGCCTGGTCGACACCGGCGTGAGCGTCCGGGCGGGTCAGCCGCTGATGCGCATCGACCGCACCGACCTCGACCTCGCGATCACGTCACGCGAGCGCGCGGTGGCGTCGGCGGAGGCCGTTCAGAAGCAGGCCGCGGCCGATGAGGTCCGGTACCGCGAGCTCCGCAAGGCGGGATGGTCGACCCAGCAGCGCTACGAGCAAGCCAAGGCGGCGCTGGACACAGCCAACGCGCAGCTCGAGGCGGCGCGGGCGCAGGCCCAGGTGGCGCGGAACGAGAGCGCCTACTCCATCCTCTTGGCCGATGAAGACGGCGTCGTCGTCGAGACGCTGGCGGAGCCGGGCCAGGTCGTCTCGGCCGGGCAAGCCGTCCTGCGGGTCGCCCACAGCGGTTCGCGGGAGGCTTCGATCAGCCTGCCGGAGTCGGTGAGGCCGGACATCGGGTCCGAGGCCGCGGCCAGTCTCTACGGCGGAGAGGTGAAGGGGCCCGCGAAGCTGCGCCAGCTGTCCGACGCGGCCGATCCCCGCACCCGGACCTACGAGGCGCGCTACGTGCTTGGCGGTGACGCCGCCCGGGCGCCGCTCGGCGCGACCGTCTCCGTGACGCTCAGCATGGCCCCAGACGGGGCGTCCGCGCGCGTGCCCTTGGCGGCGTTGAACGACGACGGCTTCGGCTTTTTTGTCTGGGCGATCGAGGACGGGCCACGACTTCAGCGGAGACCTGTCAGGGTCGAGCGCCTGGGGGCCGACGTCGCGACGCTCAGCGGCGGGGTCGCGCCCGGCGAGGCGGTGGTCGCCACCGGCGGCCGGTTCCTGCGCGAAGGCGACCCGATCCGCATCGCCGAGCAGAAGGCCGCGATGCAATGAGCGGCTGGAACCTGTCCGCGCTCGCTGTCCGCGAGCGCGGAATCACGCTCTTCCTCATTCTTGCGATCATCGTGTCCGGCCTGGTCGCCTACCTCAAGCTCGGGCGTGCGGAAGACCCGCTGTTCACCGTGAAGGTGATGACGGTCACGGCCGTCTGGCCCGGCGCGACCGCCCAGGAAATGCAGGCCCTCGTCGCCGATCCGATCGAGAAGAAGCTCCAGGAGCTGCAGTATTACGACCGGGTCGAGACCCTGGCGCGGCCGGGGCTCTCGCTGTCGACCGTCACGTTTCTGGACGCCACGCCGCCCGAAGCCGTGCCCGGGCAGTTCTACGAGGCGCGAAAGAAGCTCGAGCTCGGCGACCTCAAGACCCGGCTGCCGCAAGGAACGTTGGGACCCTTCGTCAACGACGAATATTCCGACGTCGTTTTCGCGGTTTACGCGCTGAAGGGTCACGGACTGCCGGAACGGCAGCTGGTGCGACACGCCGAGACCGTGCGCCAGCGCTTGCTGCACCTGCCCGGGGTGAAGAAGGTCGACATCGTGGGCGAACGCCCGGAGCAGATCTTCGTCAACTTCTCCTATGCGCGGCTTTCGACGCTCGGCGTCAGCCCCGGCGACGTTTTCGCCGCCCTCCAGCGGCAGAACGCCGTGACGCCCGCCGGTTCGGTCACGACATCGGGCCCCGAGGTGGTCGTGCGTCTGGACGGAGCGCTCGACAGTCTCGATCGCATCCGCGAGACGCCGATCGTCTCGAACGGACGCATTCTCAAGCTCTCCGACATCGCCACTGTCGAGCGCGGCTACGAAGATCCGCCGACGCTGCTGGTCCGCAACGGCGGCGAGGAGGCGTTGATCCTCAACGTCGTCATGAAGGAGCGCTGGAACGGCCTCGACCTTGGCGCTGCGCTCGCTCAAGCCGAGACGACGCTTGGCGCGGACCTGCCGGTCGGCGTGACGATCTCGAAAGTCACCGACCAGGCCGTGAACATCGAGGAGGCCATCGGCGAGTTCACGCTGAAGTTCTATGTGGCGCTCGCCGTGGTGATGATCGTGTGCCTCATCAGCCTGGGCTGGCGGGTCGGCATCGTGGTCGCGGCGGCCGTGCCGCTTACGCTCGCGATCGTGCTGGTCGTCATGATGGTCACGGGCCGGATGCTGGACCGCATCACGCTTGGCGCCCTGATCCTCTCCCTCGGTCTCCTGGTCGACGACGCCATCGTCGCGATCGAGATCATGGTGGTGAAGCTCGAGGAGGGGCTGAACCGGGTCGAAGCCGCGACCTACGCCTGGTCCCACACGGCCGCGCCGATGCTTGCCGGCACGCTCGTCACCGTGATCGGCTTCCTGCCGGTGGGCTTCGCGAAGTCGAGCGCGGGCGAATACGCTGGAAACATCTTCTGGGTCACCGGCTTCGCCCTGATCGCCTCCTGGGTCGTGGCGGTCGCCTTCACGCCGTACCTCGGCGTGAAGCTGCTGCCGGACATCAAGAAGATGCCAGGCGACGCCCACCACCAGATCTACGCGACTCCCATGTTCGAGCGCTTCCGCCGGCTCGTCGGCTGGTCGATCCGGCGCAAGTTCGTCGTCGCGGGCATGGTGGCGGCGACGTTCGTCGCCGCGATCGTCGGCATGGGCGCGGTGAAGCAGCAGTTCTTCCCGACCTCCGATCGTCCCGAGGTGCTGATCGAAGTCCAGATGCCCGAAGGCACGGGGATCAACGTCACGAGCGCGATCACCCGTCGCGTCGAGGACTGGCTGCTCAAGCAGCCGGAGGCCAAGGTGGTGACGGCCTACGTGGGCGCGGGGGCGCCCCGCTTCTTCCTCGCCTACAACCCTGAACTGCCCGATCCCTCCTTCGCCAAGATCATCGTGCTGACGGGGAGCGAAGAGCAGCGCGAGGCGCTGAAGCGCCGGGCACGGCAAGCGGTCGCCGACGGCCTCGCGCCGGAAGGTCGCGTCCGCGTCACCCAGCTCGTCTTCGGCCCCTACGCCCGCTTCCCCGTCGCGTTTCGCGTCATGGGGCCGGATCTCACGGTCCTGCGCGACGTCGCGAACCAGGTGCAGGCCGTCATGCAGGCCAATCCTCACACCCGCACCGTCAACCAGGACTGGGGCGAACGGGCGCCGACGGCCCGTTTCGTGCTCGACCAGGACCGGCTGCAGTCGATCGGGCTGACCACGGCGGACGTCTCGCAGCAACTCCAGGTTCTGCTGCGCGGCGCCACCGTCAGCCAGATCCGCGAGGACATACGGACCGTCGCGCTGGTGGTGCGCAGCGACCTCGGCGCCGCGCCGGACCTCGACCGGCTAGGCGACCTCACCGTCATCAACAGCGGTGGGCAGATGGTGCCGCTCGCCCAGATCGGGCGCGTGGAGACGCGGCCCGAGGATCCGGTGACGCGGCGGCGAAACCGGATCCCGACCATCACCGTCCAGAGCGACATCGACGAGAGCCTACAGCCGCCGCAGGTCACCGCTGAGGTGTTCAAGGCGTTGGCGCCCACGATAGCAGCGCTTCCTCCGGGTTACCGCATCGAGATCGGCGGCAACGCCGAGGAGTCGGACAAGGCCAACGCGGCTCTCGCTCCGATCTTCCCGGTCATGATCGGTTTCATTCTGCTGGTGTTGATCGTTCAGGTTCGCAGCTTCGCGGCGATGTTCATGGTGTTCCTTACCGCGCCGCTTGGCCTCGTCGGGGTCGTGCCCACCTTGCTGCTGTTTGGCGTGCCGTTCGGGTTCAACGGCATCCTCGGACTGATCGGCCTGTCGGGCATCCTGATGCGCAACACGCTCATCCTGATTGGCCAGATCCACACCAACAAGGAGGAGGGTATGAACCCCTATCAGGCGGTGGTGGAGGCGACCGTCCAGCGGGCGCGTCCGGTCGTGCTGACGGCGCTCGCGGCCGTCTTCGCCTTCGTGCCGCTGACCACCTCGGTGTTCTGGGGTTCGCTCGCCTACACCCTGATCGGCGGGACCGCGGCGGGCACAGTCCTCATCCTGCTCTTCCTGCCGGCGCTCTACGCGATCTGGTTCCGCATCCGACCCGAGACAGGCGCAAGCCCGGCGCCGCAAGCGGCGGCGCCAAGCATGGCGTAACCCTCCGTTCGCCTGCGGAACCCCTCATATTCGTCCGCGCCGAACGAGCCGAAGGTGAAGGCGCAGCCGCCTCGGCTCGCTCGGCCACGACACGCGTTCTCCGGCGGAAGGTCCCACGTCATGTCATGGGCGAGCGGCGACCAAGGCGCCGCGCGGACACACCGGCGCTGCGATGCAGCAAAATACGGCCGCGTTCCGTTTATCTGGTCCGCCAATCATGATAGCTCTGAGGACGGTCTCCTAGGGGGAGTGCCGCCGTCACTACGGTGTTGTCATAAAGGAGGCGTTGCTCTGATGGATGAATTGCCTGGGTTGGTGGTTCGCGGTTTTTACGGAAACAACAACTGTGGCGATGAAGCTCTGCTCGCTACAATGATCCAGTATTTTTCCCAGGATTACAGAATAATTATATCTGCAAATAATCTTGTTTACGTCAAAGAAAAACTCATAACGCCGAAGATACCGCCGTACGACAAGCTGAAAGTGATCTGGAGCTTGAACCGGGGGGCCTTGGCGGCGCCTGACGTTGCCGGCCTGCTCCTGGGCGGCGGCGGTCTGGGCCTCGGTTTTGGCTGGGATCAGTACATGTTCGCCTGGCGGTACGGAAAGAAGATCATCCACACCGGCGTTCACATCACGGAAGAGTTTATCTCGGAGAACTCTGCAGACTTCAACAACGTGACGTCGACATTCCTGCGCGCCGCGAATTTCTTCAGCGTGCGCCATCGCCGGTCGATCGTCGTGGCGGAAAAGCTGGGCGTGCATCCGAAGTACGTTCCGGATTGGGCGTTCGGCCTCAATCAGACCGAGGGGCCCAAGCCCAAGGGCGACTACATCGTCGTCACGGTCCGGGCCGACACGAACCGCAACAATCCCCGGACCGCGGTTTTTCTGAAGAGCATCATGGATTACGCCGCGGGCGAAGGGCTTGGCGTGGCGCTCGTTCCCTTCGACGCGAGCGACCAGAATCTCACCCGCACCTTGAACATCAAGGGCGAGATGATGGGCAACCTCTTCAGCAAGCCGACCTACGTCAAGTATCTGCTGGGGCAGGCGAAAGCGGTGTTTTCGCTCGGCCGTTATCATCCGCTCGTGTTCGGAATGTCGAACGACGTTCCGACCTTCAGCCTGGACACCGTCCGGCCCGGGCGGTCCGACGACAAGACCTGCCTCCAGCTGGTCGAGGACGGCCTCGAGGACTTCCATTTCCCCACAGACCGGATTGACGAGTTCACGCCGGCGGAGATCGCTCGCCTCGTCCGCCTCTATCGCGACGGCGGCCTTTCGAAGCCCTTCCTCGGGCACAAGGCCGCGGTCGACCAAGCGGCCGCCGACATTCTCCAGGTGCTGAAATCGTAACGTCGCGCCGAGCGTCTGGACCCGCCCGAACGAGCGCTTGAAGCTCAGGGCGCCGCTGCGGGAATGCGCTTGCTTTCAGGAATCGCTTTCGAACATCCTTACGCGGCGACAGGAGCCGAACATTGCCGAAACCCACTTCCGCCGCCAAAGTCGATCCGAAGTCGTCGCCCAAGCAGGTGGTCCTTCGCGGGTTCTTCGCGAAAGGCAATATGGGGGACGAGGCGCTCTCGCACTCCATCATCCGCCACATCGGGCCCGAGTTTTCGTACAAGTTCGCACTGAACTCGCCGGCGCTCGACGCGACGACCACACACTGGCCGTACAAGGGGGCCAAGTGCATCGACTCCCTTAATCGCGGGGAGGTCATGAAGCCGGATGTCTGCGGGTTTTTCCTGGGCGGCGGCGGCCTGGGGCTGGGCTTCGGCTACAACCAGATGATCTGCGCCCGGCGGGCCGGGAAAGCCATCGTGCACTCAGGCGTGCACATTCACGAGGACTTCTTCTCGAAGAAGGACCCGGTGATGGTGGAGGCGAGCCGGGCCATGCTCAAGCTCGCGCACGTCACCACCGTTCGCGACCGGCTCTCGATCGACGTGCTGACGCACTACGACGTGCCGGGCGAGTGGGCCCCGGACTGGGCCTTCGGCCTGAAGGCCGAACCCTGGGCCGCGCCATTGCCCAGCTCCGACTACATCGTGGTCACGTTCCGCGCCCGGCCGCCGGACGACGTCGAGCTCATCACGCCTTGGCTTCAGGGCGTTCGGGATTTCGCGTCTTCCCTCGGGTGCGAGATCGTCATCGTGCCCTTCGACGCCGGCGACGCCAAGCTCGCCGCGAAGCTGGGCTTCGGCGACCAGACGATCAAGGATCTCTACTTCGAGCCCGAAAAGGCGAAACACGTCATTGCCGGGGCCCGCGCTGTGGTGTCCTTCGGCCGGTTTCATCCCGTCGTGTTCGCCCTGGCGGAGCACGTGCCCGCCTTCGCGGTGGACTTCTGGTTCGCGCGGGAGACCGGCCATAAGACAACCCTTCTCCTGCGCGAGGACGGGATGGAGGAGGGCATCTATCATCGCGGACTGCTGGACGACTTCACGGCCGACAAGCTCGGCGCGCGGTTGTCGCGGCTGCAGGCGAAGATGAAGAAGAAGCCCTTCGCCAACTATCCAACGATGCTCGCGGATCTCGGCAAGCGCATCCAGACGCTGATGCACGCCCACTGACCTGGGCCGGTCGTCGCCCCGCGCCGGGCGGCGACCGGGAGGCCTTAGACGAGCGGGCGACGCCCGCTTGGTCTCTAACGCCAGGGCTTCGCGCTGAAGAAGAGCATCGTTCTCTTCTTGTTGATGTCCCGCAGGGCTTTGTGACGATCATCGAAATCGGCTTTGCCAAGGCTGCCGACGTGGTCGGGCGAGATCGTGTTGCAGGCGCCGACCAACGAGGCCGTCAGCAGGCAGGCGCCGACGCTCCACCAGGCCGATTCCTGCGGCATCCGCCGCCAGGACGGCTCCATGGCGTCGAAATAGCGCCTCATCACGGGGTGCCCGGCCGTGCCGCCGAGCACGGAGTTGGTGACGTAGAGGCCGCCCGCCGTCATCTTCCGATAGGACTTCGAGGCGAGGCAGAGCATGCCGCGCATGGGCAGCACCTCGTGGAGGGAATAGCCCGTGTCCACCGGGAACATGTCCATGTCCAGGTAGAGCCCGCCGTGCAGCGCCAGGATCTCCGCCCGCAGGATGTCGGCCGCGCCGGCAAACCTCTTCTGGCCGTAGAAGCTCCGGAACGGCGCTCCTGAGTAGCAGCTCAGCGTCCTGCAGGCGTCCTCATCCCACAGGCGGTACCTATAGCCGTACTTTTCGCACCACTCGCCCCATTCGTCCTGGGGCTGCTGCGGCGCCGCCCTTCCGCCGATCCAGATCTGGTGGATCGTGCGCGGGATCTCACGGCCGCCATGCTCGCTGACCTCGCGCATGAAATCGAAGCCGACATGAGGGAGATGCGTGAAGTGTCTCGGCTCGGGCGAACGGAGCGTCGTCAGTCCAGCCTCGACGATGGAGTCGCTGCTCTTCTGGGCCAGGCGGAAGCGCAGCGCGTGCTCGCGCGCCGTATAGCCGGCCCGTGACAGAATGGATCCCTCTGGGCGGACCCGCACGGCGTTCTCTAGAAGGTGGGCCGTCGCGTCATGATGTTCGTTCTTCATGGCGGCGGACGCCAGATAGACGACCTCTTCGTAGTCCGTGAGATCAAGCGTCAGGATCTCGGCGACGGTCGCGGCGACCACGTCCTGGGGGTTCGTCGCAGGATTGAGGCGGCTGGCCAGACGCCTGATCTCGAACGGCATAACGTGGGTCGACGCCGACCCCGAGTCGGAGTCAAGATTTTCAGCCATCGCCATGCGGAAAGATCCTTCAATGTGTTGTAGGAGATGAACGCGAATACAGCAGCAAGATGATTGCGGGTGTCGATTTACGGGGAATATCGGATGCGTGAGCGCTCCCCGAGCTCGACGCGCTGAAGTCCAAGCGGAACTGGCCGGCACGCTATATTTGAGTCATGACCGCGGGCGCGCCGTGCGTCGGAACGCCCGCCCGATCATGAATACGGCACCCAGACAGCCTCCAAACGGCGCCGCGCGGTTCAAGCTCTCTTCCCCTCGTTCGCGTCCTGGCCTCCAGTCATCACCGCCCCGCGGCGGCGGCGCGCTCGGCCTTCACCCGCTCGGATTCCGCCCGCTTCGTGGCGATCGACGCGGCGATGACGCCGATGGTGACGATGGCGATCATGATGGTGCAGACCGCGTTGATCTCAGGCTTCACGCCGAGCCGCACCGACGAGTAGATCCGCATCGGCAGCGTGGTCGCGCTCGGGCCGGTGGTGAACTGGGAGATCACCAGGTCGTCGATCGAGAGCGTGAAGGCCAGCATCCAGCCCGAGACGATCGCCGGCAGGATGATGGGCAGCGTCACCACCAGGAAAGTCTTGAACGGCGGGCAGCCAAGGTCCATCGCCGCCTCTTCGAGGCTCTTGTCGAAGGTGATCAGCCGCGACTGCACCACCACCGCCACAAAGCACATCGAGAACGTGACGTGCGCCAGCACCAACGTTAGGAAGCCGCGGTCGAGGCCGATCGCCACGAACAGCAGCAGCAGCGACAGGCCGGTGATCACCTCCGGCATCACGAGGGGCGCATAGACCATCCCTGAGAACAGGGTGCGGCCGGGAAACCGGGTCATGCGGGTAAGCGTGACGGCGGCGAGCGTGCCGAGCACGGTCGCGAGCGTCGCCGAGATCAGCCCAAGCCGCACCGTGACCCAGGCGGCCTCGAGCAGCTGCTCGTTGTGGAGCAGCGCCGCGTACCAGCGCGTCGAGAACCCGCCCCAGACGGTCACCAGCTGGCTGTCGTTGAACGAGTAGATCACCAGCAGCACGATCGGCAGATAGAGGAACGCGAACCCCAGCGTGAGCGCGACGATGTTGACGGAGGAGAGCCCCTTTCTCACGTCTTCGCCCCCACTTCGCGGGCCTGCACGTTGTTGTAGATCGCGATCGGCAGCACGAGCACCAACAGCAGCAGCACGGCGATCGCCGAGGAGACCGGCCAGTCGCGGTTCATGAAGAACTCGTTGTAGAGCGTCTTGCCGATCATCAGCGTCTCGGAGCCGCCGAGCAGGTCAGGGATGACGAACTCGCCGACCGCGGGAATAAAGACGAGGAAGCAGCCCGCGATCACGCCCGGCAGCGAGAGCGGCACGGTGATCTGCCAGAACGCCTTCCACGGCGGCGAGCCGAGGTCCGCCGCCGCCTCCAGCAGCGTGTCGTCGAGCTTCTCGAGGCTGGCGTAGAGGGGCAGCACCATGAATGGCAGGTAGGAGTAGACGATGCCGATGAAGACCGCGGTCTCGGTGTTCATGATGTAGAGCGGCTCGGAGATGATCCCGGTTCCGAGCAGGAAGGCGTTCAGCAGGCCCTCAGGGCTCAGGATCCCGATCCACGCGTAGACGCGGATCAGCAGCGAGGTCCAGAACGGCAGGATGACCGCCATCAGCAGCATCGGGCGCCAGCCCTTGGGCGCGCGGGCCATGCCGTAGGCCATGGGATAGGCGATTAGCAGCGTCAGCAGCGTCGCGATGGTGGCGATGCGCAGGCTCGAGACATAGGAGGCGACGTAGAGCTCGTCCTCGAACAGGATGCCGTAGTTCTCGGCGTCGAGCCCGGCCCACCAGTCCTTGATCCCCTGCCAACCCTGCGCGAGGTCGAGCAGCGGCGTATAGGGCGGCTGCGCGATCACCGTGTCGGAGAACGAGATTTTGAGGACGATGAAGAACGGCGCGAGGAAGAAGACCAGCAGCCAGAGATAGGGAATGGCGATGACGAGCCGCCGCCCCCAGGGGCTGGCTCCGGCGGGCGTGGGCGCGGACGCGTCGGTCATGGCCGCTCCCTCAGCTCGACAGCAGGACGCCCGCGTCCGGCGCGAACCAGACATGGACCTTGTCGTCCCAGGCGACCGGCTGTGTCTCGCTGCGCATGACGTTGGCGCGGCTGACGCGGACGATCTTTTCGGAGTTTTCGGCCTTCACCAAAAACACGGTCCAATCGCCGAGGTAGGCGATGTCCCAGACCTCGCCCTTGAGCACGTTGGCCGCGTCCGCTGGCGGCGGATCGATCGATATCCGCACCTTCTCGGGCCGCACCGCGAGCGCCACGCTGGCGCCGGGGGCGGCTTCGCCGGCGGCGCTGAACGTCGCGCCGACCTCCGCGCTCTTCAGCGTCACGAGGCCGCCGGCGCTTGCGGCGACCTCGGCCTCGAACAGGTTGATGTCGCCGATGAAGCCGGCGACATAGCGGCAGCTCGGCTGCTCGTAGATTTCGCCAGGGGTCGCGACCTGCACCAGCTTGCCGTGGTTCATGACCGCGATCCGGTCCGCGACCGTCATCGCCTCCTCCTGGTCGTGGGTCACGATCAGGAAGGTGAGCCCGAGCTCCATCTGGAGGTCCATCAGCTCGAACTGGGTTTCCTCGCGCAGCTTCTTGTCGAGCGCGCCGAGCGGTTCGTCCAGCAGCAGCACCTTGGGTCGTTTCGCGAGCGAGCGCGCGAGCGCCACGCGCTGCCGCTGCCCGCCGGAAAGCTGGTGCGGCTTGCGGCTCGCGAAGGGCTCGAGCTTGACGAGCCGTAGCATCTCCTTCACCCGCGCCTCGATCTCGGCCTTCGGCAGCTTGTCCTGCTTGAGGCCGAAGGCGATGTTCTGCTCCACCGACATGTGCGGGAACAGCGCGTAGGACTGGAACATCATGTTCACGGGCCGCCGGTAGGGCGGCACGCCGACAAGGTCCTGCCCTGCGAGCGTGATCCGGCCTGACGTCGGCTCCTCAAAGCCCGCGAGCATGCGCATCAGCGTGGTCTTGCCGCAGCCGGAGGGGCCGAGCAGGGCGAAGAACTCGCGGCCGTGGATGTCGATCGACACGTCGTCGACGGCGGTAAAGTCGCCGAACCGCTTCACGACGTTCTCGAAGCGGATGAGCGGGACCGCGGACGGATCGAGCCAGGGCGCGAAGGAGCGCCGGATGGGACCGAGGGCTTTCTGGGCGGGCTTCAGCGCCATGAGGTCATCCAGCCGCGGGAGGAGAGGGAGATGCTTGAGGGCGTCGCGGTCGCAGCGACGCGGAGCCGGGATCATGCGCAGGATGCGTCTCCGCCGCAGGATGGTCCGGCTCGACCGGACCATCCACGCCCGACGCGGCGCTTGACGGATGGGATAAATCCTCCGGTCAAGCCGGAGGAGGACGCGCGTCAATTGGCGGCGCTAGGCCTAGCGCCCGCTCTTCGCCTTCGTCCAGGCGCGGGTGAGGGCGCGCTGGGTCTTGCTGTCCTCGATCGTCGGCACGGTGTAGAGCCGCGCGAACACCTCCGGCGTCGGATAGATCGCTGGGTTGGTCTTCACGCTCTCGTCGATGAACTCTTGCGACTTCAGATTGCCGTTGGCGTAGGAGACGAAGTTCGTCGCCTTGGCCGCCACCTCCGGCTGGAGGACGTAGTTCAGGAAGGCGTGAGCCTCTTCCACGTGCGGCGCGTCCGCGGGGATCGCCATCTGGTCGAACCAGAGCTGGGCGCCCTCCTTCGGAAGCGAATACTCGACGTTGACGTTCTTCTTCGCTTCTTCCGCGCGGCTCTTGGCCTGGAAGATGTCGCCGGAATAGCCGACGGCCACGCAGATGTTCCCGTTGGCCAGGGAGTTGATGTACTCCGAGGAATGGAACTTGGTGACGTAGGGCTTCAGCTTGGCGAGGTGCTCCGCCGCCTTCTCCACGTTCTTCACGTCCGACCAGTCCGGCGGCAGGCCGAGATAGGTCATGACCGACGGCAGAAGGTCCTCGGGGCTGTCGAGGAACATGACCCCGCAGCCCTTCAGCTTTTTCAGGTTCTCAGGGTCGTAGACCAGCTTCCAGCTGTCGGTCGGCGCGTTGGGGAACGCCTTCTTCACCTTGTCGACGTTGTAGCCGATGCCGGTCGTGCCCCACATGTAGTTGATGGAGTAGGCGTTGTCCGGATCGTACTTCGCGATGCGCTGATAGATCTCAGGCCAAGCGTTTGAAATGTTCGGAAGTTTGGACTTGTCGAGCTTCTGGAAAACTCCGGCTTTGATCTGACGCGACAGGAAGGTCGCGGTCGGCACCACCACGTCGTAGCCGGTCTTGCCGGCGAGAAGCTTGGTTTCGAGAATTTCGTTGGAGTCGAAGACGTCGTAGACGACCTTGATGCCGGTCTCCGCCTCGAAGTCCTTCAGGATCTGCTCGTCGATGTAGTCCGACCAGTTGTAGATCCGCACTTCCTTCGCCTGCGCCAGCGCCTGCCCTGTCAACGCCAGAGCGAAGCCGCACGCCGCGATGAGCGATCGCGCCAAACGTTTCGACGTCATTCGTCGCTTCTCCAAATCCCCGGATGGACCGCCCCGCGACGGCCGTCGACGGCAACGCTAGCCTTGGCGCGTGACGCGCACAACACATTCTCTGCCCGCTCGCGCGCCATGCCTCGAATCGATGCGGCGCCGCAGCGATTGATTTGGTCCGCGCCCTCAGGCAGGCTTGAGGCGCGTCGGAGGATCCGGCGTCGGGCGGATCCGCACCGCCTCGCGAGCGCTCCTCGACCTCCTGCGATCGACCCGATCCGGAGCGCGCCGCAAGCAGCGACAGGCCCTTCCGGGCCTTGCGCGCCGTCGCTTTGTCCGCTGGCTCGGGTCAAGCCGTGAGACGGCCTCTTCCGTTCGTCGAGCGGGACGGGGGCCGTGCGGCGCCATCTCGAAGGTGCTTGATGAGCAAGAAAAAGCGCAGCGGCCTCAAGGAGGCGATCGCCGACCGTAGGGGCGCGGCGTCGGCCGAGGACGCGCGCCAGTGGGTGCTCGACCGGGGCATCGAGGAGCTCGAATGCGTCGTGCCGGACCAAGCCGGCGTCGCGCGGGGCAAGATCATGCCGGCGGCGAAGTTCTTCGCCTCGCCCACCATGAACATGCCGTCCTCGATCTTTCACCAGACCATTTCCGGCGGCTACGCGGCCGACGACGAGCCCGGCGGCGGCGACCCGGCGGACAGCGACCTGGTGCTCGAGCCGGACTTCTCCACGCTCGCGGTGGTGCCCTGGGCCTCCGACCCGACGGCGCAGATCATCCACGACGCCTTCCACCGCGACGGCCGCCCCGTCGAGGTCTCGCCGCGCCAGCTGCTGAAGCGTGTGGTGGACCTCTACGCCAACAAGGGGTGGACCCCGGTGATCGCGCCGGAGATCGAATTCTACCTCGTCAAGCCGAACACCGATCCCGACTATCCCCTGGAGCCGCCGATCGGCCGGTCGGGACGCCCGGAGACCGGGCGGCAGTCCTACTCGATCTCGGCTGTGAACGAGTTCGACGAGCTGTTCGAGGACATCTACGACTTCTCCGAGGCCCAGGGGCTTGAGATCGACACGCTCATCCACGAGGAGGGCGCGGCGCAGATGGAGATCAACCTGCGGCACGGGCACCCCCTCGCTCTGGCCGACCAGGTCTTCATGTTCAAGCGCACGATCCGCGAGGCGGCGCTCAAGCACAACATCTACGCCACCTTCATGGCTAAGCCGATCGCGAACGAGCCGGGTTCGGCCATGCACATCCACCAGTCGGTGGTGGACGCGGACGGCGCCAACCTGTTCTCCGACAAGCACGGCAAGCCTTCGTCCGAATTCTTCTCCTTCCTCGGCGGCACGCAGAAGTATCTGCCGACCGTGATGTGCGTGATGGCTCCCTACGTGAACTCCTACCGCCGGCTGACGCGGCAGTCCTCGGCCCCCATCAACGTGCAGTGGGGCTACGACAACCGCACGACCGGGATCCGCGTGCCGCCCTCGGGGCCCTCGGCGCGGCGCGTCGAGAACCGGGTGCCGTCGTCCGACGCCAACCCCTATCTCGCTATCGCCGCATCGCTCGCCTGCGGCTATCTCGGGATGATGGAGGGCCTCACCCCGTCCGAGCCGATCGACGGCTCGGCCCACGGCCTCGACTACGACCTGCCGCGCGGCCTGCTGGAGGCGGTCGCCACCTTCGAGCAGTGCGAGGCGCTGCAGAACGTGTTCGGCAAGACCTTCACCGCCACCTACGCGGCGATCAAGCGCGCCGAGTTCGAGACCTTCATGCGCGTCATCAGCCCGTGGGAGCGGGAGTACCTGCTGCTGAACGTGTGAGGGCCACATTGTGACGGGCGTCTTCCCGCCTGCGGCCTCCTACTACGCCGCGGTCAACCCGGCGCCTCGACCGCGTCCGCCTTTGCGGGGCGAGAACCGGGCCGACGTCGCGATCGTCGGCGCCGGCTTCACGGGGCTGTCCGCCGCGCTGCGTCTGGCGACGCGCGGCGCGCGGGTCGTCGTGCTCGAGCAGGCGCGGGTCGGCTGGGGCGCCTCGGGGCGGAACGGCGGTCAGGTTCACACCGGGCAGCGCCACGAGCAGGACGAGCTCGAACGGGTCGTCGGCCGCGACGACGCCCGCAAGCTGTGGGACATGGCCGAAGACGCAAAGGCGCTCCTAAAGGAGCTGATCAACCGCCATGACATCGCCTGCTCTTATGAGCAAGGCCTGATCCACGCCGATCATAAGCCGGCTTACGTCCGCGAAACCCATCGCTACGCCGAGAAGCTCGCGCGCGACTATGACTATCCCCATGTCGAGCCGCTGGACCGCGACCGCTTGCGGGCGCTGGTGAAAAGCGACCAGTACCACGGCGGCTCGATCGACCACGGCGGCGGCCATCTCGATCCTCTGGCGCTGACGTTCGGCCTCGCCCGCGCGGCGGAGACGGCGGGAGCCACAGTGCACGAGGGCTCCCGCGTTCTTAGTCTGAAGCCAAACGGCCGCGTGGTGCTGGAGACCGCCGAAGGCACGGTCATCGCCGATCACGCGCTGATCTGCACCGACGGCCTGCTGGACGGGGTGCAGCCGGCGGTCGAATCCCACGTCATGCCGATCGCGAACCACATCGCGACGACGGAGCCGCTCGGCGAGCGCCTGCAGGACGCGCTGACCAGCCGCGCCGCGGTCTCCGACAGTCGTTTCGTCGTCTATTACTTCCGCCCGACGCCGGACGGCCGGTTGCTTTTCGGAGGCGGCGAAACCTATTCCACCACGCTTCCAAAGGACGTGGCCCCGATCGTCCGCGGCCACTTGGAGAAGGTGTTCCCGCAGTTGAAGGGCGTGCGGCTCGACCATGCCTGGGGCGGCGTGCTGGGCGTGACGCCGACGCGGCATCCCTTCGTGCGACAGGTCGCGCCGAACGTACTGGTGGCTGCAGGCTATTCGGGGCAGGGTGTGCTGCTCGGCCCGATGTTCGGGACGATCCTGGCGGACGCCGTCGCCGGCCAGCTCGGAAGCTTCGACCTCTTGGGCCGGCTCCCTGTTCCGGCGTTCCCAGGCGGAACCTGGCTCCGGAAGCCCATCCTCGTGGCCGCCATGAGCTATTTCGCGCTCCGTGACCGACTCTGAGCCCTCGCGAGATCAAGGGCGCTCTGTAGCCCTAATCGCCGCCGCGGTGTTCCTGACCGTCGCGTTGGTCTTCGGTTCGATCGCCGGTTACTGGCTCGCGTTCCGCGACGGCGCTTACGACATGATCGCGGTGATGGGCGGCGCCGCCTGGGCCTGCGTGTCGGTTGTGGCGGCGCTCGCCCTCGCCGCGCGGGCCGGACCAATCCTCGGCGTCTCGCGGCGTGGTCGAACGACCTCTGTCGGAGCGGCCGCGGATCCCGAAGCCTTGCGCGCCGAGGCCTGGGCGGTCGACGGCGTCGAATGGCGGGGTGAGGCCAGCGTCCCGTTCGACGCGCCAGGACCCACGCTCTTCATGTTGCTGTCGGGGATTGCGCTCGGCTGCGCGGGCGTCGCCCTGTGGTGGGCCGGCCGGATCACGCTCGGAGGCGTCGCCGTGACGTTCGGGATCGGCGGTTTTCTCGTCTACTGGGCCTGGTTGGCGTGGTCCATCAGGCGGGCCGAGACGAAAACGCCGCCCGAGTGAGTGGCGGTCAATGCGCCGGCGCAGCCGGGCTGTTCGGATTGGGTCTCCGGACCAGCGGGACGAGCACGACGAGCGCCGCGAACAGGATCGCGAGCGCCCAGAACAGGTCGGCGAAGGCCAGCACCAAGCCCTGTTGCCGCACCATGTTCGACACCTGCTTCACCGCCGCAAGCTCAGCGTCGGAGCCGAGGCGGGCGCTGAACGCGTTGGTCATGGCCGAGAGCTGTTCCTCGGCGACGGCGCGGCCCCAGGTCACGTTCTCGCGCAGCCGCAGCATGTGCAGGTCCTGCCGCTCGTTCAGGAACGTGTTGATGAAGGCGAGCCCAAAGGCACCCCCAAGGTTGCGCATGAGGTTGAACAGCCCGCTCGCGTTCTTGAGCTTCTGCGGCGGCAGGGTGGCGAGCGACACCACGTTGATCGGCACCATGCACATCATCAGCGAGACGCCGCGGAGCGCTTGGGGAACGAACAGGTCCCAGAAGGCCCAGTCCTTGGTGATGTACGTCAGGTCGAGGCAGGACACGCCGAAGCCCAGAAAGCCCGCGCCGATGAGCCAGCGCGGGTCGACCTTGCGGGAGAGCACGCCGACGACCGGCGCGGTCATGAACATGAACATGCCCGTGACGAACACCGTCTCGCCGATCTGGAGCGAGTCGTAACCTCGCACTCGGCCAAGGAAGACGGGATAGAGGTAGGTCATGCCGTAGAGGCCGACGCCCATGGCGAAGGTCAGCAGGGAGCCGACGGCGAAGTTGCGGTCGGCGTAGGCCCGAAGGTCGACCAGCGGGTCTTTCGCCGCGAAGCAGCGCCAGAAGAACGCGATCCCGCCGACGACCGAGACCACAGTCAGGACCCGGATCGTCTCATCCTGAAACCAGTCGTCGCGAGCGCCTTCCTCCAGCACGTATTCGAGACTGCCCAGAAAGGCCGCGAGCGCCGCCAGCGCGGCGTAGTCGAAGTTCTTGAGCAGGCCGAGGTCGGGCTCGTCGAAGTCCACCATCGTCCAGGCGATGAGGGTCGCCACAGCGCCCGGCACGACGTTGATCAGGAACAGCCAGTGCCAGGAGAACAGCTCGGTGAGATAGCCGCCGATGGTCGGTCCGACGGTGGGCGCGAGCGTCACGGTCAGCCCGACCAGCGCCATGATCGCCGGCTGATGGCGCTTCGGGAAGATGGTGTAGGCGGCGGCGAAGGCGGTAGGGATCATGCCGCCGCCGATGAACCCTTGGAGCGCGCGGTAGACGATCATTTCCGGCAGGGTCGTGGCCGTCGCGCAGAGAACGCTCGCAAGCGTGAATCCGGCGGCGGAGATTGAGAACAGCACGCGCGTCGAAAGCGCCCGACCGAGGTAGCCCGACAGCGGAATCATGATGACTTCGGCGATCAGGTAGCTCGTCTGCACCCAGGATATCTCGTCCGGGCTCGCCGACAGCCCCGCCTGGATCTCGGCCAGCGACGACGAGACGATCTGGATGTCCAGGATCGCCATGAACATGCCGAAGACGAGGGCGAGGAAGGCGATCAGTCGGCGCGGGGTGACGATCGGTTCGGCCGGGGCGCCCCCGGAAGGGGGTCCCGCGCCGGGGGCTCCATGAGCGCGGCCTGCGGACGCGTGGGGGACGCGGGTCTCGCCTGCAGGCCTTCCGCCGCCTGGGGGAAGGACGTCGTCGCTCATGACTCAGAGCTCCCCGGCGCGGGGTCTCGTCAGCGCGTCCCTGCGGACGCGCTGGATGGGGTGGCGGGCGTGGTGCGGATGTCGACGGTCGCGACGACGGAGAGTCCCGGCCGCAGCCGGCCCTTCGCGACGTCCTCGGCCGAAACGCGGATGCGCACGGGTACGCGCTGCACGATCTTGGTGAAGTTGCCGGTGGCGTTCTCCGGCGGCAGCAGGCTGAACACGGCGCCTGCGGCCGGCGCCAGGCTGTCGACCACGCCGGTCGCGTCGTGCTCGGGATAGGCGTCGACCGCGAGCCGGGCCGTCTGGCCGGGCGCGAGGTCCACGAGCTGGGTTTCTTTGAAGTTCGCGTCGACGTAGACGCGGTCGAGCGGCACCACCGCCAGCAGGCGCTTGCCCGGCGTCACGTAGTCGCCGGTCTGAACGCCCTTGTTGCCGACGACGCCGTCGAACGGCGCGCGGATGACGGTCGCGTCGTAGTCGCGCTGCCGCTGCGCGCGGTTAACCTCGAGTTCACCAAGCGTTCGCCTCGCCTCCGCCTTCTGCGCCACAAGCACGTCGCGGTTCGCCTTGGCCGCGGTCACGCCCGCTTCCGCGGACGCGTAGGACGCCACCGCCTGGTCCCGGGCCGCGCGCGCCTGGTCCAGGTTCTGCCGGCTGCCGTAGCTCGAGTTCACCAGCGCCTGGGCGCGCCCGAAGTCCGCGACCGTGCGGTCGCGCGCGGCGGAGGCGCTGTCGACCTGCGCCTGAGCCTGATCGATCTGCGCGGCGGAGGCCGCGATCTGGCTGTCAAACCGCAGGATCGAGGCCTGCTGGGTGGCGATCTTGGCGTTCGCAGCGTCGAGCGAAAGTTTGTAATCGCCCGGGTCGAGCGTGACGAGAGGCTCCCCGGCTTTGACCCGCGCGTTGTCTTCGACGGACACGGTCGCGACATAGCCGGAGATCTTGGGCGCCATCACGGCCATGTCGGCGCCCACGTAGGCATCGTCGGTCTCGACCATAAAGCGGCCGGTCGTCCACCAGTCGTAGCCGTACCAGAGGCCCGCAACCACCGCGACGACCGCGACCGCGCCGAAGATCAGGGTCTTGCGCGAACGCTTCGGAGGACCGGACGCGGACGGCACCTTGGTGGCGGCCTGCTCCGGGTTCGCCGGCGCTTCCGCCCGCGGCTGCTCGCCCACCGTCGTGCCGACGTCCCGGCGTGCGACCTCCTGCTGCGCGCCTGCGACCAGCCGGGGGCGCGACGGAGTAGCGGAGCGGGAAACGTCAGGCCGGGAAGTCGCCATCAGGTTGGTTTCCGGGGCGATCAAGGCTCCCGAGGGAGCGACAAAGATGACTGAACGGCCCGGATCACCCCGAGAGGGAGGCGGAGGCGGATGACCGAACCGTTCAGTCAACACAAGCTAGCGCCCGCGATGCGGCTTGGCAACATTGACCGAACCGTTCGGTCATTTCGGGCGGGCTCGTGTGACGTGCGCACAACTCTGTTCCGGCGTGAGCGGTGCTGCCGCTGGTGCGGCGACGTTCAGGGCCTCATGGGCTCCCAAGCGCGTCTGGATGGAAGCGGCGAAGTCCTTAGCCGGACTGGGGGAGTGGGGCTCAACCCCGTGTGTTTTCGGGTGTTGCCGATTACGTCCGCTCGGATCCCTCCGCCCCCGAACGCCGCGGGGTGAGGAGGCTGACCGGCGGACCAAGGGTTGCATAAAATGCGGTGCTGCCTTGCGGGCCACGCAAGGAGCAGATGTCGGAGGACGGCAGTCTGGAGCGAGGTGCTTTGGGGCCCGCGCGGATGATCGCGCGAGGGATCGCGGAAAGCTTAAGCGGCGCGTTGGGGGCATTCGGATGCGTCAGGATGAGCCCGAAAGCCGCGACCATCAGAACCGAAACTGGACGCGAGCGCGTAGGACGCCTAAGTTGACCGAACGGTTCGGTCAATTTAGGCCAACGAAACGGCGTCTCATGCCCTCACCACAGTTGGATTGCGCCACTGATTGCTCAGAGCTGAGGCGTCGATCGCAACGGAGCAATTAAGTCGCCCCCGCCCCATCGGCGGCGACAGACTAGCGCTCCACACGGCTTTGGCTCGCTTTGAGTCTGAGCGCGGATTCAATCAAGCACGAGCCGGCGCGTGCCGCCGGGAGAATTGAGAGACACCGTGACGGACGCCGCTCTGGTTCCCGACCATCTCGACAGCGCCAAACGGCGCCAGATCCTCGACGGGGCGCGCAGCGTGTTCTTGGCGCAGGGCTTCGACGGGGCCTCCATGGGCGAAATCGCCAAGGCGGCGGGCGTGTCGAAGGGCACGCTCTACGTCTACTTCGAGAGCAAAGAGGACCTGTTCGCCGCGCTGGTGAAGGCGCAATGCGCGCTGACCGCCGAGCGCCTTTTCGAGCTCGACGCTGACAATCACGACGTGCGGGAGGTTCTGCGGCGTCTCGGGCTGAGCTTCATCGAGGCGATGGTCGAGCCGTCGCATGTCTCCACCGTGCGCATGGTGATCGGCGCGGCGGACCGGCAGCCGGACATCGGCCAGCTCTTTTTGGGCGCAGGTCCGCGGCGTGGCGCGGCGCGGTTGGCGGCCTGGCTCGAGGCCAAGAACGCGCAGGGCGATCTCACAGTCTCGGACCCGGAACTCGCCGCCTGGCAGTTCCTCACGATGTGCCACAGTTCAGTGATGATGCCGGTGCTGATCGGGGGCGAGGCGCCTCCGCCGCCGGAGCGGGTGAGCTATGTCGTCGGGCGGGCGGTCGAGGTGTTTCTCGCCGCGTACGGACCGAAACAGGGCGCGTGAGCGCGCGCGGCCCGACGGGTCGCGTCGCGGGCCGTTTCGTGCTAGGGCTCCCGCCTCTTCAGAACATCAAGCCGTCGCCGACAGCCTCATCATGACCGCGCTCGACCTCACCCGTGGCAATCCCAACGCAGCGCCCGTCGGCGCCGGCGCCGCGTCGGCCGTCGCGCCCGCCGCCGGGAAGCCCTCGCTCGTGGGCCTTACGCGCGCCCGGCTGATGGCGGCGCTGGCGGACGCCGGCGTCCCCGAACGGCAGCTCAAGATGCGTGCGACGCAGCTTAACCACTGGCTGCACAACCGAGGCGTGGCGGATTTCGCCGCCATGACCAACGTGTCCAAGGATCTTCGCGCGGTGCTGGCGGAGGCTTATACCCTCGCGCGGCCGGAGATCGTCACCGAGCAGATCTCGGTGGACGGCACCCGCAAATGGCTTCTGCGGATGCCCTCGACCGGCCGCCACGACCGCGGCGCCGAGATTGAAACGGTCTACATCCCTGAGGAAGGCCGCGGGACGCTCTGCGTGTCGAGCCAGGTCGGCTGCACGCTGACCTGTTCGTTCTGCCACACCGGCACCCAAACGATGGTGCGCAACCTGACCGCGGCCGAGATCGTCGCGCAGGTCGTCGTCGCGCGCGACCGCTTGGGGGACTGGTTAGGCGCGGCCCCGGACGGCGCGGTCGTCCCGGAAGACGGCGGGCGCTTCGTCACCAACATCGTCTTCATGGGCATGGGCGAGCCGCTCTACAATCTCGACGGCGTGCGCGACGCGATCGAGGTCATTGCCGACGGGGAGGGGCTGGGCCTCGGCCGCCGCCGGATCACGGTGTCGACCTCGGGGGTCGTTCCCGAGATGCGGCGGCTTGGCGAAGAGACCGGCTCCCAGCTTGCGATCTCGCTCCATGCAGTGCGCGACGACCTCCGCGACGTGCTGGTGCCGATCAACAAGAAGTACCCGATCGCCCAGCTGATGGACGCCTGCCGCGCCTATCCCGGCGCTTCGAACGCTCGGCGCATCACGTTTGAATATGTGATGCTGAAGGGGATCAACGACAGCCCGGCCGAGGCGCGCGAACTGGTGCGCTTGCTCAAGGGCGTGCCGGCGAAGATCAACCTGATTCCGTTCAATCCCTGGCCCGGCAGCCCCTACGAGTGTTCGGACTGGGAGACGATCGAGCGGTTCTCGGAGATTGTGTTTCGCGCGGGCTACGCCAGCCCCGTGCGCACGCCGCGCGGCCGCGACATCTCGGCGGCCTGCGGCCAGTTGAAGTCCGAAACGAAGCGGCTGCGGGCGAAGGAGCGTTTGGCTCTCGAGGCGGCGGAGTGAGACTTTCCGACGTCTCGGAGCGTTGAGGGCGATGCTCGCCCAAATCGCCCTGCGTCTGTTGCTCGCGCCCGTCGGCTTCGTCTGCGGCCTCCTCGCAGGGTTCGCGACGCTCGCCGCGATCTCCGCGAGCGCCCTCGGCGACGTCGCCCTGTTTCCGGACGAGGTGGCTCTGCTTGGGATGGACTTCGCCGTCGGCGCGTGGACGATGGCGTTTCTGTTCGCCCCGTTGGTCGGCGCGCCGGCGATGGTCGCGGTCATCATCGGCGAGATGTTCGCAATCCGCACCTGGACCTATTACGCCGTCGTCGGGGCTCTCACCGCAGCTCTTCCCTGGGCGTTGCTGCCATCGGGCGTCGACGGCCCGCTGTTCCAGCCCGTGCAGGTGCTGGCCTGCGGCTTTGTCGGCGGCCTCGTCCATTGGCTTGTGGCCGGTCGTTCCGCGGGCGTGGTGGAGCCGGAGCCAGCGCCGCCTTCCCAGCCCCCGCACTGAAGATCCGCCTACCGCTCCTGTGAGCAAGTGGGGGACGGCCTCAAGCGCGGCCTTCCAGAGATACGATGACTGGTTGACGCTTGCGCCGTGCTGCGCGCGTTGGTCTTAGCGGTCCGAAACTCGGTCGCCGAATACGAGACCTGCGCATCACGTGACGAACGCACAAACGAAAACGGCGCGCCCTTGAGGAACGCGCCGTCTTCAGTTCCAACGCCGACGGGGCTAAGCCCGCCTGCAGATCACTCGGCGGCGGCGACCGCCGTCTTGGCCTTGCCGCCCTTCACCGAGCCCTTAGGGCTGCGGTCGGTCTTCTCGGCGATACGCGCCGACTTGCCGCGACGATCGCGCAGGTAATAGAGCTTAGCACGGCGCACCTTGCCGCGACGGACCAGCTTCACGCTGTCGATCAGCGGCGAGAACAGCGGGAACACGCGCTCCACGCCCTCGCCGTACGAGATCTTCCGCACGGTGAAGTTCTGGTTGAGGCCGCCGCCCGAACGCGCGATCACCACGCCTTCGTAGGCCTGAACGCGCACGCGCTCGCCTTCCTTGACCTTCACATTGACGATGACCGTGTCGCCCGGCGCGAAATCGGGGATCTCGCGCTTGGCCGAAACGGCCTCCATCTGCTCCTTGTCGAGCTGTTCGATAATGTTCATGGCGTCGTCTCCGCGTCTCTCGCATCGCGAGGCGCACGAGAAGTTTCAGGGAATCTCGTGAGTGGCCGGTCTACTACTCGACTTTATCGGGCTTGTCGACGCCCCCTGTCGTGCGTGCGACATATTTCGCCCAGAGGTCGGGTCGTCGCTTGCGCGTGTCCGCGCGCGCGCGGAGCTTCCGCCAGCGTTCCACCGCTTTATGATCGCCTGACAATAATGCGTCGGGAATCATGCGGCCTTCGAACGCGCGGGGCCGGGTGTAGTGCGGGTGCTCCAGCAGATCGCCCTCAAAACTCTCGTCGTCGCCCGAAGCCGCGTCGCCCATCACGCCTGGGAGCAGGCGGACGCAGGCGTCCAGCAGCAGCAGCGCGGCCGCCTCGCCGCCCGACAGCACCACGTCGCCCACCGCGATCTCCTCCAGCGCCCGGCTTTCGATCACGCGCTGGTCGACGCCTTCGAAGCGCCCGCAGAGCAGCACCGCCCCCGGTCCCGCCGCGAGTCGGCGGACGCGGGCCTGAGTGAGCGGCGCCCCGCGGGGCGTGAGCAGGATGCGCGGGCGATCGTCCCCGGGAAGCGCGTCGAGCGCCTCGCCGACGACGTCGGCCCGCAGAACCATCCCTGGGCCGCCCCCGGCCGGCGTCGCGTCGACCGAGCGGTGGCGGTCGTGCGCGTGGTCGCGGATGTCGCGCGCGTCCAGCGACCAGGCCCCGCCCAGCGCGCGGCCGGCGAGCGCATGGCCGAGATGACCCGGGAACATGGCGGGGTAGAGGGTGAGGACGGTCGCGCGCCACATCGGCTGGACGGACGCTCCATGGCGATCCGGGAAGGGGTTGAACGCCTCCTATCGCCCGCCCGGCCCCCGGCGTCCACCGCGCTGGGCGCCGCGCAGCGCGAAGACGCCATTCACCCCTTGTCCGGCGCGATGAACGGGGCTTACTCTCAAGGGGTGAGCACCGTCGCGATCGAGATCCGACCTGCGCGTGCGGCCGACGCCCCGGCCATCGCGAACGTGCACGACCAAGCGTGGCGCAACGCCTACCGCGGCCTCATTCCCGGCCGGGAGCTCGAGCGGATGATCGAGCGGCGCGGACCCGCCTGGTGGACCTCGGCCCTCAAGCGCGGCACGCGAGTCAGCCTCCTCATGTTCGGCGGCGAGGCGGTGGGCTACGCCAGCTCGGGCCGCAACCGCGCCTCCATGCTCGCGGTCGGCGGCGAGATCTACGAGCTCTACATGAAGCCGGAGTACCAAGGCGTCGGCCTGGGCAGACGGCTGTTCGCGGCGGCGCGTGGCGATCTTGCCGCCCGGGGGCTCTCCGGCGCCGCGACCTGGTCGCTCGCAGCCAACGACCCCGCCTGCGCCTTCTACGCGCGCCTCGGCGGCAAGCTCTCCGCCCGCGGGGTCGAGACCTTCGGCGACGTCACGCTCGAGAAGTTCGCCTTCGTCTGGCGCTAGGTCCCGACCGTTCCGGCTTTCCCAAGCGGCGTCGGCCGGCGCGCTTGCGCCGCGGCGGGCCGCTCCGCTATTCAAGCGCGACCCTCGCCCGCGACACCCAAGGACGACACGACGCCATGCGCATCGACGCCATCTCGATCGGGAACAACCCGCCCTTCGACGTCAACGTGATCATCGAGGTGCCGATCGGCGGCGAGCCGATCAAGTACGAGCTCGACAAGGAGTCGGGCACGCTGGTCGTCGACCGCTTCCTCTACACCTCGATGCGCTATCCCGGAAACTACGGCTTCATCCCGCACACTCTGTCGGACGACGGCGATCCGATCGACGTGCTGGTGGCGAACACCCGCGCCATCGTGCCGGGCGCCGTGATCAGCTGCCGCCCGGTCGGCGTCTTCAAGATGGAGGACGAGAAGGGCCTCGACGAGAAGATCATCGCCGTCCCGACGCCGAAGCTCACCCGGCGCTATGAGAAGGTCGAGAACTACTCCGACCTGCCGGGCATCACGCTCGACCAGATCAGCCACTTCTTCGAGCACTACAAGGATCTCGAAGGCGACAAGTGGGTGAAGGCGCTGGGCTGGGGCGGCGCGGAAGAAGCGCGCCAGATGATCCTCGACGCCATCGAGCGCGCCAAGGCCGCGAAGTAACGGCCCGACTTCTCCGGCGGCCCCGCCCGTCAGGCCGCGCCCGCCGCGGCCCGGAGCCGCGCCTCGAGCGCGGCCGGGTCGCCGTCTATCTCGAAGGTCTTGATCCGGCTCGTCGCGCCTGCGGTCTGCGTGACGGACGAGCGGGCCACGCCCGCGGCCTTCGCCAGCAGCGCGCGCAACGCCGCGTTGGCCTCGCCGTCCTGAGGGGCGGCCCGCACCCGAGCGGCGAGCGCCGCCGTCCCATCGGACAGAAGCTCCACTCCGTCGATCGCGTCGCGGCCGCCGCGCGGCGTCAGCCGCGCGCGCACATGGAGCTTGGCCTCGCCGGCGCGGAACGGCGTCGCGCTCAGTAGACGCTCGGGTAGAGGTAGAGGACGATCACCCGCTGGATGAAGAAGATGATCAGCAGCAGGATGATGGGCGAGATGTCGATTCCGCCCATGCTGGGCAGCATGTTTCGGATCGGCCTGAGAACAGGCTCCGTGATCCGGATCAGGAAGTCCCAGATCGCGGCGATCACCGAATTCCGGGTGTTCACGACGTTGAACGCCACGAGCCAGGACAGGATCGCCATGGCGATCAGCAGCCACGTGTAGAGCTGCAGGGCGAGCAGAACGACGTCGAGAACAGCGCGCATCCGGCGGTCGATCCTAAGGTCCGGGGAAGACGATCGAGTGATAGCGGCGACGGACCGGCCCGACAAGGCGCGCGCCCTGCGGAGCCGCGGGCCGCTTCTGCCAAGGCCCGCCGCCGACGGCGGGCCGGTCGCTTGACAGAGTCCGGGACGGCCTCGTATATGGCGCGCCTTCGGGATGCGGGGCCGTAGCTCAGATGGGAGAGCGCTGCAATCGCACTGCAGAGGTCAGGGGTTCGATTCCCCTCGGCTCCACCACCGCTCCCGAAAATCGCTCAATTCTGAACGGTTTTATCGCTTAAGAATGCCGTTTCTGCTAGATTGGGTCCACTCCACGGGTCCACCGAGCGCAGAATCATCCATGGCCTCACGCTACCCCAGGCTCTTCAAACGATACGGAAATTGGTACTTTCGAGCCAAGGTTCCTGAGGCTCTTCGCCCGCTCCTCAACCGGGTTGAATATCGCTTCAGTCTGAGAACCTCCGACTACGCTGAAGCTAAACGGCTCGCGGCCTCCTACAGTCAGCGAATCGATGGCGAGATCGCGAAGGCGCGCCGCCAGTTCGAAAACAAGCCATTCTCTCCGCTTACCGTCGCGCACGCCGACTACCTCGCCCTAGAGTGGTTCCATAGCGTCGAAAAACGGTCCATCGAGGACCGAGCGGGCTATGTGAATATCACTCCGGGAGAATTCGAGCTGCAACTGCAGCAGGACATCTACCGTTTTGGGGACGCCACGGATGACGTCACGACACAGACGGTCCAATCCGTCATCGGAGAATTAGCCAGAGCAAATGGCTTGACCGTGAAGATGGACAGTCCCGCTTTTAGACGGCTGTCCGACCTAATCGGAAGAGGTCTGAGAGAAAATGCCTTGCGTCAGTTAAAACGACTCAAGGCCGATTACAGCTCGAACGGATCAGATGAGTTCTATGTATCTACAAAAGGTGATTATGATCTAACGCAGATGATTCCAGTTAATGTCAGAAATCTAATCAAAAAATATAATGAACACCGTACTGATAATGTCGCGCCAAAGACAATCCTAAAGAGGCGATCGCAAATTGAATTAATTGAGGAATTGATTGGACCGGACACTTTAGTGGCGAACATATCCCGCGATAATGTTCGTCAATTTCGTAATACGCTCAGCACCCTTCCGCCAAACGCTCGAAAGAGGTTTCCCGCGATGTCGTTGAAGGAAGCTGCCGCGTTGGCGCGGACTCAAAGCATGATGCCGATGAGTGCCGTGAGTGCAAATATCTACTTATCCGCATTGTCACATCTTCTTGAATTTGCGGTCGAGGAAAGACTGATCGGATCAAATCCCGCCACGAACATACGTATCAAGGATGCGTCGTTTGCTGCAGATGATGCGAGGCACGCATTTACGATCGAACAGTTAGTGCGCATATTTAATGCTCCAATCTATACCGGCTGCATCGACGATGGGGGTGGATACAATAAGGTTGGAAAAAGCCGGCCTCGTCGCGGTCGTTTCTGGATCCCGCTCATCGCTTTGTTCTCAGGCCTTCGGCTCCAAGAAATTTGCCAGCTGAACGTGGCTGACATCGCTGAGCTTAGTGGGGCTCTCGTAATAAAGGTATCAGCGGAGGGAAATCGGCGGGTAAAAACAGAGGCTGGTATAAGATACGTTCCTATACACCCGGAGTTGGTGAGGATTGGTCTTATCAAATACGTTGCAAACGTTTGCGGCGACGAAGGTAGACTATTTCCCGAGATCACTGAGGCTAAAACTGGATATTACAGCGATAATTTTAGCAAGTGGTTCGGCAATTTTCTCCAATCGGTGGGGGCAAAAACCCCAAAAACATCCTTCCACAGCTTTCGACATAATTTCCGGGATGCACTGCGTGAGGCAGACATATCGCCCGAG
This sequence comes from Methylopila sp. Yamaguchi, assembly GCF_002897035.1. Lineage (GTDB taxonomy): Bacteria > Pseudomonadota > Alphaproteobacteria > Rhizobiales > Methylopilaceae > Methylopila. The sequence continues at coordinate 307,460 of NZ_BAUX01000001.1, read as the reverse complement.
CGGGTGCGCGCTCTCGGCGGATGGTCAAGCGGAAAGACCGAGGACAACTACGGCCAGGGCCACAAGCCACGCACGCTCGCCGAAGAGATTACAAAAGTGAGGTTTGACGGTTTGGACCTATCCGGTCTTCACGTCTGACGTCGTAGGCGTTGCTAGGTAGGGTGGGGGCGTGCCGTAAAGGCCGTCAGGCGGGGGGTTAGAGGCACCGCCAGAGCCCAACTTGGAAAAAGTGAGGATCTCATACCTGTAACCCGCGAATGCCGAAATTGCGCCCTCCCTCCGCTTCCGCGGAAACGCGGCACCAAACCACTGCAAGTGCGATTGTCGCGACGAGGCGTTCCCGCCTCGGCACGTATTACGAAACAGTGTATTCGCTTCGCGAACACACCGTGTTTCGTAATACCGCGATAGCTGTATTCATTCTTTCACGCCTTAGATACCGCATATTATGTAATACCTCCCCTCGCGGGCGCGCGGTATAATGTATAATTTCAATATACTGTCGATTATAATCTACTTCTGCCTCGTGAATTGCTTAGGACGAGAAATCCTAGCCGCGCCCGGTCTCCGAATCGGGGGGAGTGACAGAAGCTTGTTAGCTGACACTCCTAGTGCTTGAGCAAGCTTCTCTACCGTCTCAAGTCCCGGATTTGCGCTGCCCGTGAGGATTTTTCCAATCAACCCACGGTCGACATCCGCAACTCGCGAAAGTGCGGCTTGCGAAATGTTCTTTTCTCGCAGGATTCTCGCGAGATTATACGATAGTTGGGACCGTAAACTCACGAGAACGCAGGTTCCATACGGGATAAGGTATCACCCCTCGCGGCCTTTGCGCGGCTTGCAAACGTTTGCACGAGCTACCGCTGGCCTCGCGGTTTTCTTCCCGGCTTCAAACGTGGGGCGGGATCAGCTAGCGGGTCTGGCTCTTGAAGAAGCTCTGAGACGTGGACCCCGAGGACATGGCTGAGCCGATCCAACAGGCCAATCGTTGGATTTTCCGTGCCCCGCTCCAGGCGGCCTACGTACGAAACATCGATTTTCGCGTCGATTCCCAAGGCTTCCTGCGAGATGCCAAGAGACACCCGCAGCCGCCGCAAATTCCAGGCAACAAGAGCCGCTCCATCCATCGGCGCAAGCGACCAGCTTGCGAGGACGAAAACCAATGACTATAGACCTGGTATATCGGACATGTCCCGTTGGGCTCCTGGAGGTGTCGTTATGCAGATCGTCTGGCTCGTGATCGCGTTGGGGCTTTTGATGATGGCCTCGTCGTGTGGCAAGAGATCGAGCACGCCTCAGTCGACGTCGGCACCACACGTCAGCCGGGAAGGCGGACCAGCGCAGACAGCCGATAAGAATTTGCCTTACGCCTGCCGGTCGGCCACCTATGATAGACAGCTATGCGGGGAACAACGTCGAGGTAACGAAGAAATGGGGCGTTATCTCAATCGGTAAAGTTATTTGTCAGCGATGGCTCGGGCGCTCGATCTAGAATTGTTTGGACCTCGCATACGTTTTACATTCTTAGCAACGTTCGTTGCTAGCAATGTGAAGGTTAAAATGCCGATAGATCGCTTTATTGCGTACTACAGAGTTAGTACCGTTCGGCAAGGACGGTCAGGTTTGGGCTTAGAAGCGCAGCGAGAGGCTGTGTGCCGTTATCTTAGGGATCCCCAAAACCTACTAGCTGGTAGTTACGTCGAGGTTGAAAGTGGAACCCGAGCGGATCGACCGCAGCTTCGTCTTGCGCTAGCCGCCTGTCGCCTTCATCGCGCAAGACTAGTCATCGCGAAGCTTGACCGGTTGGCGCGAAGCGTCGCGTTCGTATCCAACCTCATGGAGAGTGGCGTTGAGTTTCAAGCTTGCGATTTTCCTCAAGCTAATCGTCTCACAATTCATATTCTCGCAGCAGTCGCTGAGCACGAAGCCAAAATGATCTCGGAGCGCACTCAAGCAGCGCTAGCAGCCGCAAAAACGCGGGGAGCTGTCTTGGGCGGATTTCGGGGGCGAATAGCCACGGACAGCGACCGTGAGAAGGGACGTAGCACCCGCTCGCGCAATGCGGACCTCTTTGCCGCAGATCTGGCACCGACCATTAATGCGATGGGCTTCAGCGCAAGCTCAAGTGCGGTGGCATGCAAGCTTAATGAGATGGGCGTAACCACTCGGCGAGGGCTAAAATGGTCTCCGACACAAGCCCAACGGCTCATGGTCCGCATAGCGAAGTTAGATACGAATTATTTATTGCAAAATAAACAGTGGTAGGAGACCGGAGTGCGCCTCGACGCGATAACGCTCCCTATAAAGCTGTAATACCAGAGTAATACGAGAGACATAGATTATTTGCCATTGATGTATGCGACTAAGGCCGACGCGTGTGCTCATTTTGGTACTTGTTATTGAAAACGGAGCTAGGCGGCTGCCCCCTCCCTCTCTCCGATGTGACCAAAATTTCAGCCTATTTTTGCGAGAGTCATCGGGTCGGGTACCCTAAAAAGGCCATGTGAACTATGCACCGCGGCGAGTTCTCAAAAGCGAGCCGGCGCGTGCAGGGGCTTGCAAGAAATTTTGGACGGGAGTGGCCGCCTGCCCCCTATCAATCCGTAGCCAAATCGCATTAGAAAGTTCGCGTTCTGTTCGGGAGCGCAGGCTGTGGCGTACACATCAATTGACCTGTTTGCTGGTGCTGGCGGCCTCTCGGCGAGCTTGGAAGAGGCCGGTTGGCGAACATTAGCGGCCGTCGAGATTGATCGTGATGCGGTTCAAACGCTACGAAGCAATCGCGCAGCTGGCCGCCTGAGAGGTTGCAACGTCGTTCACGCTGATATCCGCGACGTCAGAGGGGGCGACCTGCTACCCGAAGGGACGCGTCTGGACCTATTAGCGGGGGGGCCGCCATGTCAGCCATTTAGTTCCGCCGGGCGAATGAAAGGGCTGGACGATCCGCGTGGGCAGCTTTTTAAAGAGTTCGTTCGGATCGCCGCAGAAACCCGGCCAAGATTTATTTTGTTTGAGAATGTCGCTGGTCTTGTAACAGCTAAGGGCGCGCACGGGGATGTCGGCGGTATTCTACGGGAAATACAGTCGGAGTTTGAAAATTTAGGTTATGCGTGCCGGTTTGACTTGCTTAACGCGGCCGATTTCGGAGCCGCTCAGCGACGTGTCCGACTGTACATGATCGCGGCGTACAAAGAGACGCCCCCTCACTTCCCGCTCCCAAGTCATTGTCGCGACGGTAGCCAAAGCCTTTCGCCATGGCGAACGCTTGGTCAATTTCTAGCGGCCCAGCGAGCTCCCGACGCTGCCGACGTCGTTCGGCCGAAAGGTCGCCGCGTAGCAGAGCTTATGGCTCTGAAACCAGGCACGGGCCTTCGGTCGGTCGGGCTCGTTGAGGCCAATCGACCCAGCGGCCATTGGGGCTACCGACAGGATTGTTTTGTTGCCGATTTGACGGTTCCCAGTCGGACAATACGAGCGGCTTCGACACCGGATTGGCTGCGAACTAGTCAAGCAGATCTACGACGGCTGACATGGAGGGAGTGCGCGGGCCTGCAGGGATTTCCAACAGATTGGGTTTTTGACGGACGGTCCTTAGCTTCGCGGTTCCGGCAAATTGGCAACGCTGTTCAGGGCGATATCGGCAGAGCGATCGGGCGGGAGCTATTCGCCGCAGCCCACTCGGTTGGCCGTGGCAACGGAAAATCGGTTGGTTGGCCCTCTTGTTTCAGCAAGCGAGTTCGTTACACCGAAATGGAGGAAATCACGAACGGTGCCCATCGCAGGGCCGCACGCGAGAAGCTGAATGGCAAATCCGCTGAGATGGTCGGATGAGGAGCTGAAGACCGATAGAGATTTAGCGGAGCTACGCTTTATAGCGGAACGTCAAAACGAAGGCCCTGCTGCGTATCATGGCACATGGGACATCGTAGAGCCGCAGATTCGCGCGGCTCTGTCTGCCACGGAGGATCTTACAAAGATCGAAGGGCAGGACCTATTGTCGAGAAAGGGGCTGTGGCAGATCCTTCGTTACATGTGCGCGCCGCGGATTAGTGAAGAAGACCTTTGGACGTTAGTGGGCAAAAAATTTAAGAATGTACCTAAGAACTATGCGGAAAAGTCAGCGCAGGTAATTTCGGATCTCGTCGATTTGAAACGGTTTCCTTGGGTTCTCGCTGGGCGGATACCTTCCACGGAAGAAAGAGACGCGGCCGTAATGGCGACGGCGACCCTGCTCGCCCACGAGCGGCTTGGTACGAGCCGGCGGGGAGGGGCATCTAAAAAGCAAGAGGACGCGGTGTCGGAGGCTCTTGTCCTCGCCGAACTGACTATCGACGCTTCGAGAAGACCACTTGCTGCGCTCGACGGATTGGCACGAGCGCACTTCTCCCGGGAGCGAAAGGTTGGGTCGGCAAAATGCGACATTCCTATTCGCCTAAAAGACGGTCGGCTTCTTGCCTTGGAATGCAAAGTATCCAATGGTCCAAAGAATAGTTGGAAGCGATTGCAGCGCGAGGTTGGTGGTAAGGCGGAAACTTGGAGGAACGCGTACGGTTCACAAGTTGTAACGGGTGCCCTTCTCGCCGGCGTCTATGATCTAAAATGCTTATCTGACGCGCAAAATAATCAAAATGTAGCGTTATTTTGGCAGCATGACTTAAAACCTTTGATCCAATTCGTTCTCGATTAATATCATTACCTGCGAATTTATGTAAATTATGTATTCGGCATGTGGATGCGTTCGCATAAATAGTAAACACCATGTAGCATAGTGGCAACAAGACTCCCAATAAAATACCAAAGCAGGAAAAGAGCCAATATGTCAAAAGAGACCTGAATTTGCCCCCCTTGCACGACATCAAGTAGGTCCACTATGTAGGTCCACCGTGATATTCACCCATGCCTAAAAAGCACGGAAAATCAGTGATCTATCACAGCGCGGTGAGTCTCCCCTCGGCTCCACCAGCCTCCCGAACGTAAGCCCCAATGCTGAGCGCGTTTTCGCCTGACGAGCCCTGTGGTTCTGCAAGCCGGCGGCAGCGTCACGCTGATCACCGAAGCGCTCGGGCGCGGAACGCTCGTCAGCGTCGTCCGTCCGACCTCCGACCCTCCGCAGATAAAGCGCCGCGCCCCGCAGGCGGAGGCGCTGGCGCCCGCGCGGCGTCTCTGGAGAGGCTCGGGCGGACGGAGCCGCCCGGACGGCGCGCCGGACGCCACGACATAGCAAAAGGGCTTCCGGGGCGGGCGGGTTTGCGGCTACACACCCAAGGTGAGCCGGTCGCTGCGTGTCGGCGTGCGCCCGCTGCGTGCGGACGAGGAGTACCGATGGCGGAAGGACTTGAGGCGCAGGCGCGGTTCGCAAGCCGGTTCGTGCGACGCGGGCTGAACGTGCTGGACCTCGGCGGCGAGCGGGCGGCGATCGAGGCGCATCTGAAGCCAAGTTCCTGGGACGGTCGCGACGTCGTCGCGCTCGAATCCGAGACGCCACGATCCAACTTCGCGCGTCTTGAACTGCCGGCGGCGGACCTGATCACGGCGCTGGGGGTGTTCGGCTCCGTCCGCGACGACAAGGGGCTGCTGCGGCGATTGGCCAAGGCGCGCATCCCCGTGCTCGCTTCCACGCCGGCGCCGCGCAGCGGCGACAACGTCGGGCGTTCGGCTGCGGTGGCGGCCTTCGAGAACGCCGCCACCGCGGCCGGCTTCGACGTGTTCTGGCGCTTCTTCCAGGCTGACAGCGCGCTGTACCTGCTGGTCCCGAAAGGCATGGACGGCGCCGCCGTCTCCGACGTGGGCTATCGCAGCGCAGCCGACGTGGTCACCCTGGCGTCGCCCGACGATCGCCCGGCGCTTCTGGTCGCGGGCTTCTTCGGCCGCGGCAACTGCGGCGACGAAGCGCTGTTCCAGGTGATCTACGAGGAGTTTTCGCGCGACTACGACGTGATCGTGAGCCTCGACGAGCACGGCGCCGCCGAGGGCTACTGGAACTGGTACCCCTACGAGCGCTGCAAGCGGATCCATCAGGGCAACCTGGCCGATCCGGCCCGGACCGCGCGCGCCATGATCGTCGGCGGGGGTGGGTTGCCGATCGGTTTCGTGGCGGATCAGGTCATCGCCGCGCGCTCGGCCGGCATTCCCATCGCGTTCGCCGGCACCGACCTGCCGGCGAGCCGGTTTCACCGCGGGCCCGCCGCGGACGCGGCTCTGCAGAGCTACATCAGGCTGTTCAACGTCGTCGCGCTGCGCTCGGCCGCCGCGGTCGAGCAGGCCCGCCTCGCCAAACGGCAGGTGACCTACGGCGCCGATTGGGCTCTGCGTCTCGTCACAGACAAGGCGACGGACGTCACGACGAACGAGCGGCGCGCGCTCGTGACATTGCGCGAGTTTCCGCTGCAGGTCGTGTCGTATCAGTATGTGCGCGAGGTGGAGCGGCTGATCGGCGAGCTGGCGGCGAACGGCTATGAGCCGACGCTGATGCCGTTTTGCGCGGAAGACGACAAGTTCGCCGCTGACCTCGGTCTTGATCGCCTAGCGCCGAGCGAGAGGCACTGGTGGAACTCGCGCCGGGTGAAGCAGTTCATCGCCTCAAGCGGCCTGATGATCAGCGTCGGCCGCCTCCATCCGACCATCTTCGCGGCCACCACGCGCACGCCGGTGATGCAGATCTGTCCGCCGCTGGTCGAAGACCAGGATCCCGCCTCCTTCGCCAAGATCGCCGCTATGGCGGCCGAACTGGACATCGACTACGTGCCGGACATCGACGCCGCGATGGCCGTCATCTCGGGCGGCCGCGCCCGGCCTTCGGGCAAGATCGCGTTGCGCGACGGTCAGAAACGCCTTGAGACGATGATTTCGACGATCCGCCGCGCCTTCGACCGCGGGTAAACGGCACGGCGCGCGTTAGGCGCGCCGCCCTATCGAGGGCTCCTGTGCGAGATCAGGCGGCGTCGGAGCGTTTGGCGACGTCCCCGCCCTTGGCGGCCTGCTTCTCTTCCTTCGCCCGGATGCGCTCCCGGCGCTTGGCTTCGCGCTTTGCCTCGCGCGCGGCCGCCCGGTCCGGGGAGTCCGATCCCTTGGCCCGCTTCGGGAGCGGCGCGCCGGCCGGAGCCGCGGCCCCCGCGAACGAGGGAACCGCCGCGGCCCCGGCGCGCCAGCTCTTGTCCACGTCGGCGTCCCCGCGCGCCGTCTTCAGCACCAGATCGAACTGCTGCTTCAGGCGCTCGTAGTAATCCGGCGCGAAGTCGATCACCTTGACGCGGCTGTTAAAGTCGTCGCCATACTCCGCGATCATGTCGTCGACGGAGTAGTAGAACGGCAGGCCGACCTCCTCGCAGAAGAACACGTTCTTCCGGTTCAGGATGTGCTTGCCTTCGACCATGATCTTGGGGTCGATCGCAAGCGTCGGGACCTGCGAGGTCATCGACATGATCAGCGTGTGCAGACGACCGACGCTGACGACGACGTCGGCCGCGCCGATCAGGCCCTTCACCTGGCGAGGGTCATGCCAGCAGACCTCGGTGTTGTCCGCGTTCGCCGTGGGGAAGAACTTCATGAAGCGCTGGTCGTCCGGCGCGAAGGGCAGGTAGCGGACCTTGTGGCCCTGGCGCTCTAGATAGGCGTGCAGGCGATTGACGGCGTCGATGTGCTCCTGGTCCGGCGTGCCGAAGTTGCGCAGGGTGACCAACGCTCCGCCGCGCTTGTGCGCCGGCGGCTCGATCGCCTTCAGGCCGAGCGCCCAGTCCGCGCCGTGGTGCACGCCGACGCCGGCCTTTCGCAGGTTGAAGATCGATTTGGTGGTCCGGACGGAAAACAGGTCGAGCCGGTTGTAGATGTCGAAGCGGATGTGGTCGCGGCCCAGCGCGGACTTCACCGAGGAGTCGACGCCCGTGATCATCGTCCGCTTCTGCGCGTCGAGGGCGGACATCAGGAACTGCCCGGAAAAACCGAACGGCAGAGAGCCGCCGCCGATGTGCAGCGCGGCGACGTCCGAGCCATAGACGCGCGGCACGTCGTCGTAATTGATGATCTCGCACTGGTTGTACGGCTCCCAGCTCTGGAAGCCTTCGCACGCGTTCTTATGTTCGATCGGCACGATGACGTGGAAGTCGTCCTTCAGCAGATCGTGCTGCACATGGAGGAAGGCCTCGTCGCCGGCGTTGCCGCGGGCGAAAAATCCTAGCAGCACGACGGAAGGCTTACTCGACATCGACATCTCCTTGGTTCCGCGGCCTGGCTCCCGACGGTCCGCCGAGGCGCGTCCCGCCCTGCGGTCACTCCGGCAGGTCCCGCCGCCGCGCTCGGGCCGGGAGACTACAGCAGGCTCCTCCCCGCCGCCACACCGGGCATAGCGGGTGCGCCGAAGCTTTCGAAGAGCGGTTTGCCGGTCCCAAATGGAAGCGCCGGGCAGCACGCCCGATCATCCCCTGCACGCATGACGTGCGGCCGGGGACGCATCATGTCTTCGGCGCTCCCAGTCGGCTCCACCAGTCCCGGCGGTCGCCGGCCCGCGGGATAGCGACGAGAATGCGCTGCCGGGGCCCATAGTCGATCAGCCGCTCAAGCGCGAAGCCGCTCGCGATCAGCCTCTGGATCAGCTCGACGGTGGTCCAGTCGTTCCGCCAGTCCGTCAACTGGGCGTCGCCGGCGTCGCGACGGCGGAGTTCGCCAACGTTGTAGCTCAGCAGAAACGGCTTCCCCGCCGCGGAGACCGTCCGGAACTGGCGCTCGGGATCCACGACGTACTCGAACACGCCGAGGGCGATCACCAGATCGGCGGCCGCCAGCGCGTCGGTCGGCAGGTCGTCATGGTTCATGTCCACCACGAGGGTCCGTTCGTCGTGCGCCATGCGGTCGAGCGGCGCATATGCCCGCATTCGCAGGTGACGCTCGATGAACATCTTCCCGCAGCCGAGATCGAGCACCGCCAGATCGTCCGGAATAAGCGACGCGACGACGACCGAGCGGTCCTCCCATTTGGGCGACGAGCGCCACACGACGGCGCCGTCGCGCATGGTGTCGTCCGCGAGCATGCGCTCGCCACGCTTGCGGCGGCGTTTGACGAACCTCTGACCGTCCTGGCTGCGCCACCACGCCGCATTGGTGATTTCGCCGCTCGGCAGCAACAGGAAACTGGTAAGGCCCTCTGCGGGGATGGCGGCCGCCGTCGCGCGAAAGCCGAGCGCCGCAGCGCCTGAGGCGATCCCGGGGTCATCCTGCTCGACGGGGCTTGGGGTCGTAAAGGTGACGATGGTCGGCAGCCCGGCCGCCGCGAGCGTTTGCAGCGTTTCGCCGGCTTGATCGAAACCCGCAATGGGCTCGCGGAGGACGCAGACGCCGAGGTCCGGTTGCGCTGCGAGCGCTTCCTCAGCGGAAAATGAGCTCGGCGTCCGGCGGATGGCGGCCCGGCCGGCGGCCAGCCGTCCGCCGAGCGCGATGTCGATATCGCCCGTCACCACGAGGAGGGCGCCCTCGGGAGGCATCAGCGCGCTGAGCGCATCGTCGATCGTTCGGGGATCGATTGGCTGGCCCATCGCGGCCTCCGTCTCCTTATGGCGCGCAGCGTTTCGCCTGCCGAGTCAGTTGGCCTTCTTGTCCCTCTTCGCTCTCAGCCCCAATCCTTCGGCGAAGCTGCGGTCGAGCCGCACCAGCGCGCGCCGGGCGATCGCCACGTGGCGAAGCTCGCGGGGGTCGAGATGCACGTCGAGCGCCTCGCCTTGCGCGGCGACCGCCTCAAGCGCCGCGCGGCCGGTTTCGGTCAGCGTCAGAAGCCTCGCCCTCGGCGTTTCTTCCGAACTCGCTTTCTGGATCAGCCCCCGCGCGCGGAAGTCGTCGGAGATTTGTTGGAAGCGCTGGCGAGACTGGCCGACCTCCCGTGCGATCGCCGCCGCCTTCCGCCCCGGGGAGGCCGCGATCGCATTCAACACGCAGTAGTCCTCGAAGGTCAGGCCGTGCGCTTTCAGCGCCTCCATCTCCGAGAGATGCGTGGCGATGGCCTTGATCGCGAGCGCGATGTCGACGACGGACTCGAAGAGATTGGCCGTTTCCGCAGCCGTCATGTCGTCGGAATCGGTGGTCTGCACGGCGGCGTCGGTCATCAAAGTCTTTCTGGCGTTGCCCGAAAGCGAACATCTAGGGCGAAGCCGGCCGCGGCGTCGAACGGTTTCGCGCGTGCGCCCTGCGCGGATAGGCCAAGCGCGTCAGATCTTTATATCAGCCTGCGAGAAGAGGAACGTCCGGAACGGCGCCATGGCGCGGCTGCAGCTCGGAGCCGCAATCTCAGGCGAACGCCTACAGCTTAGGCTTGAGCGCGGCCGGAATCATGGTCATGGAAGCTTTCCATAGTTAATGGCCGGCAAATCCCGGCGACCGGTTTTGGCGGCATGGGACCCAAAGGCCTCTTCAGTCTCCCGCGATGGCGGGTCATGCGCTGGCTAACCGAAGCCGGGCAGGACGTGCCGCCCGAGATCCGTCGGGCGTTGATCGCCAGCCTGCACGGCACGCTGCCGATCTTCGCGGGCGGGGTGTTCAACAGCATCCTGATCGCCGGGATCGTAGCGGCGCGGCTGGGACAGCCTCTGTTGATCGCGTGGTTCGTGGCGGAGATCGTGATCGGCGTCGCGCGCCTCGCCGTGCTTGTGATCTCGTTCCGGCGCGCCGGAGCCGGGCAGGGGACGCCCACCGACGTCTATCTCCTGCTGTCGGTGGTCTGGGCGGCGAGCGTCGGCTACGGGGCGGCGGTCTGCGTGCTGAGCGGGGATTGGGTTTCCGCGACGATCGCCTGCATGTCCGCGGCGGCGATGGTCGGCGGCATCTGCTTCCGGAATTTCGCGGCCCCGCGCCTCGTCGCGCTGATGATCGCGCTTAGCCTTGGGCCGATCTGCCTGGCGGCGCCCTTCTCCGGCGAGCCGGCGATGTTGGCGGCGCTGGTGCAGATCCCGTTTTACCTCATCAGCATGCGGCTCGCCGCCTATCGGCTGAACGGCCTTCTGGTCAACACCATGGAGGCCGAGCGTGAGAACGATCGCCGCGCACGGCACGACGCGCTGACGGGCCTTTCGAACCGGGATGGCCTGACGCAGGCGGTCGACGCGGTCAGCCGAGGCGAGCGCCATCAGTTGGCGCTGCTTTATCTCGACCTCGACGGTTTCAAGGCCGTGAACGACACCTACGGCCACGCCACTGGAGATCGGCTGCTGAAGGCGGCCGCGGCGCGGCTCAAGGGCCTGCTCCGCGCCGGCGACGTCGCCGCCCGGATCGGAGGCGACGAGTTCGTCATCATCGCCCGCGACGTCGAGCGGGCGCAGGCGCCGGCCTTCGGCGAGCGGCTGATCCGCGAGGTCGGCGCGCCCTACGATCTCGGGGACGGAATGGCGGTCACCATCGGCGTGAGCGTCGGAGTCGCGCTGACGCCCCATCATGGCGAAGAGCTGCCGGAATTGCTGCAGGTCGCCGACGCCGCGCTGTATCAGGCCAAGCTCGCGGGCAAATCGCGCTGCGTGATCGCGACCGACCGGGGGCTCGACTGCGTCTGATCCGCGCGCCCCACGCCGTCATGTGGCGAGACATGCGGTCGCCGGGCTTCCTTTCGCCGTCCATGTGGCCGTGTCGCCCCGGCTCCAGAGTTCGAATCCATCGGCCGCGTAACGCGCGCCGGACGCCGCGCCGAGGCGCGACAGCAGAGCCTTCTCGCCGTCGACCATGGTGACGTCCGCCGCGTCGGCCTTGAATCGCACCGAGAGGAACGAGCCGTCGTTGCAGGCGTAGCGCACGGGATCGACCGGTTCGGCGAGGGGCGCCCGGAGCCGGGGCGCCTCCGTCGAGCATCCCGAACCGGCCACGGCCGCGAGGGCGACCAAAGCCTTAGCGAAGCGACGCATCGCAAACTCCCTGCCGCGTACGCGGGCCGCAGCCCGATTCGGCGGTGTTATACGCCTCATCACGAAATCGAGCGCGTAGCTCCCGCTGCGCGTGTGGGTCGCCTATGTTCGCGTCGCGCCGGATCGGACGCAGCCTCACCTCTTCACGCCTTGGGTCGCATGATTCTCCGAATGTTCGGCGTGCTCGCCGGCAGCTTCGTTGTCCTGTTCCTGCTGCCGCTTGGTCTGTCCGCGCTGCTGTACGCGATGGGGAGCGGGCCGCGGGACTGGCAGACCGCGGACCGCTCCAGCGCGGGGCTCCTTCCGCCGGCGGCCCAGCAGCCCGAGGCGGTGGTGCGTGTGTTCGCCGCGCGCACCGTGCGCTGGCGGGGGATCTTTGCGTCCCACTGCTGGATCGTGGTGAAGCCGAAGGGCGCGGACGCCTACACGCGCTACGACTACACAGCCTGGGGCCAGCCGATCCGCGTCAACGGCTTCGTGGCCGACGGCCGTTGGTTCGGCCGCGCGCCGGAACTCGTCTTCGCCGCGGACGGCGCTCTGGCGGAACGGGCCATCCCTAAGATCCGCGAGGCGATCGCGGGTTATGGGTTCGCGGCGATCGGCGACTACCGCGCCTGGCCGGGGCCGAACTCGAACACCTTCGTGGCCGCCGTGATGGCGGCGGTGCCGGAGCTCGACGCTAAACTGCCGACGACCGCGCTGGGGAAGGATTTTCCCTATGACGGACGTTGGGTCGCCCTGACGCCCTCAAAGACGGGCCTGCGGTTCACGGCGGGCGGCTATGGCGGGGTGACGCTCGGCTGGATGGAAGGCTTGGAGATCAACATCCTCGGCGCGGTGTTCGGTCTCGAGTTCCGAAGCCCCGCGATCAACCTGCCAGGCCTTGGACGGTTCGGGTTCGCTCGCGCCTGACGGCCCGCACATGCCCGGCAAGCGCGATATTAATAGATGTGATCTATTGGACGATGCCCGCAGTCGTTGCGCTGCAGCAGTGTGGCCTGCCTTGAATGACCGTTGTTTGACAGTCAGGTGGCTGCACCTCCGCCCTGTGCGCTAGCGCATGACTGCCCTGCAATCCGCTGCGTTGCAGCATGGCGAGTACCCCGGTATACCGATCGTCGCGGCCGGCGTTCGCGCTGGCCCAGCCCTCCTTGGGCGTTTCCTCCCTAGACTTGGGCCGGCTTCGCCGGCCCTTTTTTTTCCGGAGGGCTTCATGTCCGTTTCCGACGCGGCGATCACGGCCGAACCCTACGCCGCCGACCGCGCTCCGAGCGCGCCCTATGGCGCCCGTTTCGCCCTCACGGCTCTTTCCGTCGGGGGTCTGGCGCTCGGCACCGGCGAGTTCGCCGCCATGGGCGTGCTGCCCGACGTCGCGACGGACATCGGAGTCTCGATCCCCGCCGCCGGCCATATGATCAGCGCCTACGCCTTGGGAGTCGTGGTGGGCGCGCCGCTGCTCGCCGTGCTGTTCGCCAAGGCCCCGCGGCGCGCGCTGCTGGTCTGGCTGATGCTGTTCTTTGCGCTTGGCAATCTCGCGAGCGCGTTTGCCCCGGGCTATCTCTCGCTCAATGCTGGACGGTTCGTCGCCGGTCTGCCGCACGGCGCCTACTTCGGCGTCGCTGCGCTCGTGGCGGCGTCGCTCGTCGCGCCCAACAAGCGCGCGCAGGCGGTCAGCAACGTCATGCTGGGTCTGAGCGCCGCCAATGTGGTGGGCGTGCCGGCCGCCACCTGGCTCGGGCAGGCCCTCGGCTGGCGCGCGACCTTCATGGCGGTCGCGGCGCTCGGCCTCCTAACGGCGGCGCTCGTGCGCGCCTTCCTGCCCGCGATCGCCGCTGCGGAGGGCGCGAGCGCCCGCCGCGAGCTCGGCGCCTTCGCGAAGCCCCAGGTCTGGTTCACGCTCGGCGTGGCGGCCGTCGGCTTCGGCGGCATGTTCGCGGTCTACAGTTACATCTCGCCCACGCTGACGGAGGTGACCGGTCTCCCCGCGCGCCTAGTGCCGGTCATGCTCGCCGTCCTTGGCCTCGGCATGATCGCCGGCAACATCGTCGGCGGCATGCTCGCCGACCGCGCGCTCAAGGCCACGATTCTCGGCACGCTGGTCTGGAGTGCGGTGGTGATCGGCGGCTTCGTCTACGGCTCCGCCACGCTGTGGACCGCCACGATCAACCTGTTCCTGATCGGGGCCTGCATTGCGATCGGGCCGGCGCTCCAGACGCGGTTGATGGACGTGGCGGCGGACGCGCAGACGCTCGCCGCGGCGCTCAACCATTCGGCCTTCAACCTCGCCAACGCGATCGGCGCCTGGCTCGGCGGCGTCGCGATCGCGGCCGGTCTCGGCTGGACGGCGCCGGGCTGGGTCGGCGCCGGGCTCGCGCTCGGCGGGCTGGCCCTCGCCGGGACGTCGTTCTGGTATGAGAAACGGGACTCCCGTCAGGCCGCTTCCGCGAGATAGTTCGCCGCGAGAGCGAGATCGTCGACGAAGCGTCGGTACTCCTCTTCCCTACGCGCTTCGTCCGGCAGGCGCAGCAGATAGGACGGATGCACCGTCACCAGCACGTCCGGCGCGCCGTCGCGGCGGGCGATGCGCCCACGGTGCTCGCCCACCTTCACCGGCTTTCCGAACGCCGCTCGGGCTGCGGTGGCGCCCATCGCCACCACGAGCTGAGGCTTCAGGAGGGTGAGTTCGCGCTCCAGCCAGGGACGGCAGGCGTTGATCTCGGTCGGACCTGGCGTCTTGTGCAGCCGGAATTTGCCGCGCGGTTCGAACTTGAAGTGCTTCACGGCATTGGTGACGTAGACCTTGTCGCGTTCGAGGCCGGCTTCCCGTGCGGCCTTGTCGAACAGCGCGCCCGCGGGGCCGACGAACGGACGGCCGGCGATGTCCTCCTTGTCGCCGGGCTGCTCGCCCACGACGACGACCGTCGCGGTGGGCGGCCCTTCGCCGAACACCGCCTGGGTCGCGGGCTCCCACAGCGGGCAGGCGCGGCACGCGTCGACCTCGTCATGCAGCGCCTGCAGCGAGGACGGTTCGCCGCGGTCGGGGGAGGCTTCGATTGGCGTCATGCGCTGGCCTTTCTTCGGCTCCGGCGCGGGGGCGGCGACCATGTCGGCCGTCGCCTTCGCCGCCGAAGCGATCAGGGGACGAATGAGCGAAGCCTCCGGAAGGTTGCGCCAGTACTTCCGCGGCATCTCCGCTCGCATGGCGTGGACCTTCAGCCGGGTGGGATTGAAGATGCTGGCGTAGTAGGTCCGCCAGGCGTCCTCCAAAACGTCGCTGTCCGGCGCGTCGGCGCGACGGCCGCCTTCGCCGAACGCGAGCGTGGCGCCGTCCCAATGCGCGGATCGCTCCGGCGTCAGGATCGACCAGCGCATGGCCGCGAACCGGCGCATGAAGAACGGCGCGGTCGCCTCGACGATGTGGTGCTCCGGCTCGAACCAGGCGACGAACCATGCGCCGTCATCGCGCGCGACTTCCCGGAAGCGAACGAAGGCGGTCATCTTGTGCTTGTCGCGCCGCACGGCCTTGGCGAGGCCGTGCGCGCGCACGACGTCGGGATCGGCGGCGTCCCCCAGGAGGGTGCGGTCGGCGGCGAGCCGCAGCAGCAGCCGGTAGCAGAGGTCGAAGCGGCCGGGATCGCTGTGCAGCAGCGCGACCTCGGCCAGATCGAGGAAGGCGCGCGGCACCGAGAGCGCGGAGGGGGCGAGCGGCGGCGCCTCCGTCGCGACAGGCGCCGCGAACAGGTCGCCGCCATCGCCGTTCACGGTCCAGACGACGTCGTGCGGGTGCACGCCTTCGGAGGCCAGCGCGCGGGCGGCCGCGCGCCAGCCTGCGACGTCCGAGGGCCCCGCGAGCGCGATCCGCCGCGGGCTCACAGCGCGAGCGCCATCTGCCGCGGCTGGGGAACGAAGCGTTCGATCAGGCGCTCGCTTTCGAGCGTCGTGATCGAGGGGGTGTGGTCCGCAAGCTTGAGGAAGGGCAGGGCCTTGGCGAGCGGCGCGCGCATGCGGCGGAGATCCTCGACCCTCAGCATCCGGAAGCGGCGGGCCGACAGTATCCGGTCGACCACCGTCTTGCCGAGGCCGGGCGTGCGCAGCAGCTGTTCGCGGGAGGCGCGGGCGACGTCGAGCGGGAACTGCTCGCGGTGACGCAGGGCCCAGGCGAGCTTCGGATCGATCGAGAGGTCCAGCATGCCGCCGCCTTCGGTGATCTCGGCGACGTTGAAACCGTAAAACCGCATCAGCCAGTCGGCCTGATAGAGCCGGTGCTCGCGCACCAGCGGCGGCGCGGCCAGCGGCAGGGCGGCGCTTGCGTCCGGGATCGGGCTGAAGGCGGAGAAATAGACCCGCTTCAGCCGGTAGGAGCCATAGAGGTTCGCGGAGGTCGTCAGAATGGCCCGGTCGTCGGAGGCGTCGGCGCCGACAATCATCTGGGTGCTCTGGCCGGCGGGCGCGAAGCGCGGGGGGCGGGCGCGGCCGGCGGCGGTCGGCTCCTTCGCCTCCTCGATCCGACCGCGCAGATCGGCCATGGTGCGGCGGACGGCGCGCAAATCCTTCTCGGGCGCGAGGCGCTTCAGGCTGGTCTCATTGGGCAGCTCGACGTTGATCGACAGCCGGTCGGCGTAGAGGCCGGCTTCCGCGATCAGCTCGGGCGCGGCGTCCGGAATGGTCTTGAGGTGGATGTAGCCCTTGAAGCCGTGGTCGAGGCGAAGGCTTTTCGCCACCCGCATCACCTGCTCCATCGTGTAGTCCGCGTTGCGGATGACGCCGGAGGAGAGGAACAGCCCTTCGATGTAATTGCGCCGGTAGAAGTCGAGCGTGAGCGTCACCGCCTCCTCGACCGTGAACCGGGCGCGCGGCGTGTTGCTGGTGGCGCGGTTGACGCAATAGAGGCAATCGAACGCGCAGGCGTTGGTCAGCAGGATCTTGAGCAGCGAGATGCAGCGGCCGTCGGGGGCGTAGGAGTGGCATATGCCGGCCCCCTCGGTGGAGCCGAGTCCGCGCGCCGGGCCGCCCTTCGACCCCGCCGAAGTGCGCTTGTCCGTGCCGCTCGAGGCGCAGGACGCGTCGTATTTCGCGGCGTCGGCGAGGATGGCGAGCTTGGCGGTGATGTCCACGGAGTTCTTTCTCTGTTCCCAGCTTGATGCCGACCATATGTTCGATATTTGTTCCGATCAAGAGGTGCTCCGGTGAGTCTCCCGACAGTGGGGGACAGGAGGCTCCCGCGGTCTCGTGTGCGGCGTCTTGACTCAGTTTTGAGGCGCTCTCTATAAGAGAACAGAACAAGAACTTTTGCGGATTTCAACGATGACCACGCGCGCTGCGGCGGAGACGCTCGACGCGCTCAGGACGGTTGTGGCCCGCATCGAGGCCGACGCGTCGGGGGCTCTCGGCGCGGAGGAGCGGATCGTCCTCGGCGTGCCCGAGATGGACGCGGCGCTCGGCGGCGGGCTCCGGCGCGGAGCCCTGCACGCAGTGTCGGGCGCGTCCGCGGCGGGGGCCGTGGCGGCTACGGGTTTTGCGGTCGCGCTCGCCGTCAAGGCGGGACGGCGGGGGAGGACGGCGGTATGGATCCGACAGGACATGTCCGGGCGCGAGACCGGGGAGCCCTGGCCGATGGGGCTGGCGGAGCTCGGCTTCGATCCCGACCGGCTGGTGGTGGTGCGCGCGCCGGACGAGGCGGCGACGCTGCGCGCGGCGGAAGCCGCGCTCGCCTGCCCGGCTCTCGCGGTCACGCTGATCGAGCCCTTCGGTCGTCTGGCGGCGTTCGACCGCGTCGCGGTGCGGCGGCTGGCGCTCGCCGCCGGCCGCTCCGGCGTGCCGGCGATCGTGGTGCGGGCGGGAGCCCCCTCGCTCGCCGCGCCCGTGGGATTCTCGGCGGCGGAGACGCGCTGGCGGGTCGCCCCCGCAGCCTCGCCTCCTGGAGAGGAGGACTGGGGACGACCGCGCTTTCACGTCGAACTGGTGCGCAACCGTCGCGGCGGCCTCGGGCGGTGGACGCTTGGGTGGGACGGCCATGAGCGTAGCTTCGCCGTTGCCGCACGGAACGCCGGAAGCCTCAATCCCGGCGCGGAGGATCATGGCGGTCGCCTTGCCGAACCTGCCCGTCGAACGGGTGCGGCGGCGGGAGCGGGCGGCGGGCTCCGACGCGCCGGATGACCGCCCGCTCGTCATCGTCGAGCGCCAGGGCGCGACGCTCCGCATCGTGGCCGTCGACGCCGCGGCGGAGGCCGCGGGCGCGAGGCCCGGACTGCCGCTGACGGAGGCGCGCGCGATCCGTCCGGACCTGCGCGTGGTCCCGGCCGACGCCGCGGCCGATCACGCCCTGCTCACGGCGGTGGCCGACTGGTGCGACCGCTACACCCCGCTCGTCGCGCTCGATCCGCCCTATGGCCTGCTGCTCGACGTCGCGGGCTGCGCGCATTTCTTCGGCGGCGAGGCGGCGATGGCGCAGGATGTGGCTGAGGCGCTCGCGCGCCAGGGCCTCACCGCCCGCGTCACGGTCGCGGGCGGGGCCGGCGTCGCCCGGGCGCTGGCCTGGTTCACGGCCGGGGGCGTGGCGACGCCGGAGGAGGAACGCGCGCGCCTTTCGGCGCTGCCGGTCGCGGCCCTGGGGCCCGCCGAGGCGGTCCGCGTCGGCCTCGCCCGCGCCGGCCTGACGACGCTCGGCCAACTCGCGGCCCGCGGCCGGGGCGAACTCGCCGCGCGGTTCGGCTCCGGTCTCGTGGCGGCCCTCGACCAGGCGCTCGGCAGGGTCGATCCGCCGATTTCGCCACGGCGCCCCGCGCCGGCGCGGATGATCGAGCGCCGGTTTCCCGACCCCGTTCTCACCCAGGATGCGGTCGTCGCGGCGTGCCGGGCGCTTGCGGGCGCGCTCGCCGGCAGGCTCGAGGCCGCGGGCGAGGGCGTGACCCGCGTCGAGGCCGCCTTCTTCCGCGCCGACGGCAAGGTCTCGCGGATCTCGGTCGCGACCGGCCGGCCGACGCGGGATCCGGAGATGCTGCTGCGGCTCCTCAGGGAGCGGCTCGACGCGCTGGCGGATCCGATCGATCCCGGCTTCGGCTTCGATCTCGTCCGGCTGTCGGCGCTCGCTGTCGAGCCGCTCGCCCCCGAGGCCGTCAGCCTCGATCCGGGCGCGGCGGAGGAAGGAGCGGTCGCGGAGCTGGTCGACCGGCTCGCCGCGCGCCATGGCCGCCGCCGCGTGCTGCGCTTCCTGGCCGGCGACGTTCATCGTCCGGAGGGCGAAGTGCGGGCGCGCCCGGCCCAGGCCATGTCGGCCGGGGGCGGGCGATCGGCTGCGCGTGCGGCGAACTGGCCCGCTCCGTCCCTCGCGGAGCCGCCGCGCCGCCCCTTGCGGCTGTTCGCCGATCCAGAGCCGATCGAGGTTCTGGCCGAGGTGCCGGACGGGCCGCCGATCCGTTTCCTGTGGCGGCGGGTGGCGCATGCGGTCGCCCGCGCGGAGGGGCCGGAGCGGATCGCGCTCGAATGGTGGCGGCGGGACCCGGGCGCGCTGACGCGCGACTACTTTCGGGTGGAGGACGCGGAAGGCGCCCGGTTCTGGCTCTACCGCGACGGGCTTTACGTCCGTGAGGCGGAGCATCCGCGCTGGTTCCTGCACGGCCTGTTCGGATGACCGCCTTCGCCGAACTCGCCGCCATGACGGCTTTCTCCTTCCTCCGCGCCGGCTCGCGGCCGGAGGAGTACGTCGCGGCCGCGGCGTTCTATGGGCTCGAGGCCATCGG
Source organism: Methylopila sp. Yamaguchi (assembly GCF_002897035.1). Classification (GTDB taxonomy): domain Bacteria; phylum Pseudomonadota; class Alphaproteobacteria; order Rhizobiales; family Methylopilaceae; genus Methylopila. The sequence goes on along the minus strand of NZ_BAUX01000001.1, from coordinate 287,851 downwards.
GATCGCGGACGTGAACTCCGTCGCGGGCGTCGTCCGCGCCTATGCGACGCTCGGCAACAAGGACTTGCCGCAACCAACGCCGAAGCTGGTGGTGGGCGCGCGTCTGGTATTCGAGGACGATGCGCCCGACGTCGTCGTCCATCCGCGCGACCGCGCCGCCTGGGGGCGGCTCTGCCGTCTGCTCAGCCTCGGCAAGGGGCGCGCCCCGAAGGGCGAGTGCCGCCTGTTCTTCGAGGACCTGCTGGCGTGGCGCGAGGGATTGCTCGCCATCGTCATGCCGTCGCGGGCGCCCGGCCGCGAGACGGAGCGCGCGCTCGCGGCGCTGAAGGAGACGGGCCGCGACGCGACCTGGCTCGGCGCCGCCATGCCGCGGCGCGGCGACGACGCCCGCAGGCTTGCCCGGCTGAAGCGCCTGGCGTCCCGCGTCGGCGTCCCGCTTCTCGCCACCAACGAGCCGCTCTGCCACACGCCCGACCGGCGCCCGCTCCTCGACGTCGTCACCTGCATCCGCGAGGGCGTGACGCTCGACGGCGCGGGCCGCAGGCTGGAGGCGAACGCCGAGCGGCACCTGAAGCCGGGAGTCGAAATGGCCCGGCTGTTCCGGGACGCGCCGGAAGCGGTGACGGAGACGCTGCGGTTCACGGAGCAGGTCGTCTTCAGTCTCGCGGACCTGAAGTACAATTACCCGCACGAGCCGGTGCCCGCCGGCAAGACGCCGCACGGCCATTTGCGCGACCTCGTGCGCGAGGGCCTCGAGCGGTTCTATCCCCGGGGGACGCCTCCGGAGGTGGCGAAGCTGGTCGCCAAGGAGCTGGCGTTCATCAAGCGCGAGAACTACGCGCATTACTTCCTGACCGTGCATGACGTCGTGGCCTACGCGCGGGCGCAGGGCATTCTCTGCCAGGGGCGCGGGTCGGCGGCGAACTCCGCGGTCTGCTACGTGCTCGGGATCACCGCGGTCGATCCGGCCGAGTCCAACGTCCTGTTCGAACGGTTTTTATCCAAGGAGCGCTCGGAGCCGCCGGACATCGACGTCGACTTCGAGCATGAGCGGCGCGAGGAGGTCATTCAGCACATCTACGCGCGCTACGGCCGTGAGCGCGCGTCGCTGGTCGCCACGGTCATCCACTACAAGCCGCGCAGCGCCGTGCGCGAGGTCGGCAAGGTCTTCGGGATGGGCGAGGACCTGACCGCCGCGCTCGCCAACACGGTCTGGGGGAGCTGGGGCGAGGGGCTGACGGAGGCGCAGGTCCGCCAAGCGGGCCTCGACCCGTCGAACCCCTATCTTTTGCCGGCGCTGAAGCTCGCGAGCGAGCTTGTCGGATTTCCGCGCCATCTGTCTCAGCACGTGGGCGGCTTCGTGCTGACCGACGATCGGCTCGACGAATGCGTGCCCGTGGGGCCGGCCGCGATGCCGGACCGCAGCTTCATCGAATGGGACAAGGACGACATCGACGCCGTCCGGATGATGAAGGTCGACGTGCTCGCGCTCGGGATGCTGACCTGCATCCGCAAGGCCTTCGACCTCATCCGCGTCCACGAACGTCAAGAGCTCGAGCTCGCGACCATCGAGCCGGACCAGAAGGACGTTTACGCCATGCTGTCGCGCGGGGACTCGCTCGGCGTGTTCCAGGTCGAGAGCCGCGCGCAGATGAACATGCTGCCGCGGTTGAAGCCGAAGGAGTTCTACGACCTCGTCATCCAGGTCGCGATCGTGCGGCCGGGGCCGATCCAGGGCGACATGGTCCATCCCTATCTCAAGCGCCGCCGGAATCCGGAGCTGGTCGTGTACCCCGAGCCCGGACCGCCGCACGACCCGGACGAACTGAGGAACGTGCTGGGGAAGACGCTCGGGGTGCCGCTGTTCCAGGAGCAGGCCATGCGCATCGCCATGGTGGCGGCCAAGTTTTCCGGCGAGGAGGCCAACGGCCTGCGCCGGGCCATGGCGACCTTCCGCAACCTCGGCGATATCGGCGTGTTCCGGGACAAGATGGTCGGGAACATGATCGCGCGCGGCTACGATCCGGAGTTCGCGGCGAACTGCTTCAAGCAGATCGAGGGCTTCGGCTCCTACGGCTTTCCCGAGAGCCACGCCGCGAGCTTCGCCAAGCTGGTCTACATCTCCTCCTATCTGAAATGCCGGCATCCCGCGGCTTTCGCCTGCGCGCTGCTCAACTCCCAGCCCATGGGGTTCTACGCCCCGGCCGAGATCGTGCGGGACGCCCGCGAGCACGGCGTCGAGACCCGTGGGGCGGACGTCGCGGTCAGCCAATGGGACAACACGCTGGAGAAGCGGCCGGACGACGCGCTGCGCCTGCGCATCGGCTTTCGGCAGATCGACGGGTTTCGGAAGGACTGGGCGGAGGCGCTGGTCGCGGCGCGCGGGGGCGGCTTCGCCTCGATCGACGATCTGAAGCGGCGGGCGCGGTTGCCGAAGGCCGCTTTGGTCAAGCTCGCCGACGCCGACGCCTTTCGCTCGATGAGGCTCGACCGGCGCGCGGCCCTCTGGGAGGTGCGGCGGTTGCCGGACGACGTCGCGCTGCCCCTGTTCGAGGCGGCGGACGCGGCGGACCTCGGCGCCGAGGAAGGGAGCGAGGCGCTTCCCGAAATGGGGCTGTCGGAGCATGTGGTCGCGGACTACCAGACGACCCGGCTCTCCCTCAAAGGCCATCCCATGCAGTTCCTGCGCGACCTGTTCGCGCGGGAGGGCGCGGTCTCCTGCACGGACGTCAGGAACGCCCGGGACGGGCGGCGGCTGACGACGGCCGGCGTCGTGCTCGTCCGTCAGAAGCCAGGGAGCGCCAAGGGCGTCGTGTTCATGACCATCGCCGACGAGACGGGGGTTGCGAACGCCGTGGTCTGGCCGGCCGTACTCCTCCGCTTTCGCCGCGAGGTGATGGCCGCCCGGCTGATCCAGATCGAGGGACGCGTCCAGCGCAGCCCCGAAGGGATCGTCCATCTGGTGGCGGAGCGTCTCGTCGACCGCACCCACGAGCTTTCCCGCCTGTCGAGTCGGCGGCTTGAGCCGCCGCTGGCGCGGGCCGACGAGGTGCGCCGTCCGCAGCCCGACCGCCCGCAGCAGCCGCGCGCGCACCCGCGCGACGTGCGCATTCTGCCGAAATCGCGCGATTTCCACTGATGCGCGCGGCTTCCCGCTTGGCGGCCGCGCAAGCTTGGTCATAGCCTGCGAGTCGGGGCGTTGAGACCAATCCCGGGAGGCGCAAATGGCCGCAAAGTTCGAGATCTACAAAGACAAGAAGGGTGAATTCCGGTTCCGCTTCGTCGCGTCGAACGGCGAGCCGATGTTCGGCTCCGAGGGCTACACCACCAAGGCCTCGGCCAAGAGCGCGATCGAATCCATCAAGAAGAACGCGCCGCAGGCCGACGTGGTGGACACCACCACGGAGGTCGCCTGACCCCGGCTGAACGCGACGGCGTCGCACGGGCCGGGCGACAGGGGGCCGCCGCGTGAGCGAACTCACCTTTTATGAGTTCTTCGCAGGCGGCGGCATGGCCCGGGTCGGCCTCGGGTCCGGCTGGCGCTGCCTGTTCGCGAACGATCTCAGCCCCAAGAAGGCCGCCGCCTACCGCGCGAACTTCGGCGGGGACCACCTGCACGTGGGCGACGTCCACGCCGTGACGCCCGCAATGCTCCCCGGGCGGGCGGATCTCGCCTGGGGCTCCTTTCCCTGCCAGGACCTGTCGCTCGCCGGCGCCAAGGCCGGCCTCGCCGGCGCGCGCTCCGGCGCGTTCTGGGGTTTCTGGAGCGCGATCCTCGGGCTCAAGGCGGAAGGCCGCGCGCCGAAGACCCTGGTGCTCGAGAACGTCTGCGGGGCGCTGACCTCGCGTGGCGGGCGCGACTTCGCGTCTATCGGCGCCGCGCTGAGCGACGCCGGCTACCAGTTCGGCGCGCTGGTGGTGGACGCCGCTCTGTTCCTCCCGCAGTCGCGCCCGCGCCTCTTCATCGTGGCGATCGCCGAAGACGTCGATCTGCCGGCCTCGGCCGTCGATCCGGTCCCCGGCGCGCCGTCCGCTTTCCGCCCGAAGGCGCTGCACACCGCCCACGCCGCGCTTGGTCCCGAAGCGCAGAAGGCCTGGATCTGGTGGCGCCTGCAGGCGCCGCGCGTCAATGCGCGCGCGCTCGAGGACATCGTCGAGGACGAGCCCGCCGGAGTGCGATGGCGCGAGCCGCACGAAACCGAGGCCCTGCTCGCGCTGATGGCGCCGCTCCACCGCGCCCGCATCGAAAGCCTCAAGGCCTCCGGGCTCCGCCGGGTCGGCGCGGTTTACCGCCGCATGCGGCTCGACGCGTCGGGGGCGAAGGTGCAGCGCGCGGAGGCGCGGTTCGACGGCGTCGCCGGCTGTCTGCGCACGCCCGCCGGGGGCTCCAGCCGGCAGACGCTGCTGGTGGTCGAGAACGGCGTCGTGCGCTCGCGGCTGATGTCGGCGCGCGAGGCCGCCCGCCTCATGGGGCTCGACGACGCCTACGCGCTGCCCTCGAACTACAACGACGCCTACCGGCTTGCGGGCGACGGCGTCGCCGTGCCGGTGGTGCGGTTCCTCGCCCACGAACTGCTGGAGCCGCTGCTCGGCCGCGGGGTGGCCGCGCGGCGCACCGCGTGAACCGGAACCCCGCGCCTCCGCAGACCCCCGAAGCCCGCTCCGCCGTCATGCGGGCGGTGAAAGGCCGGAACACCAAGCCCGAAATGCTGGTGCGCCGCGCCGCCCACGCTCTGGGCTATCGCTTTCGCCTGCACCGCAAGGACCTCCCGGGCAGCCCGGATCTCGTCTTTCCCGCGCGCCGGAAGGTCATCTTCGTGCACGGCTGCTTCTGGCACGGCCACGATTGCGCGCGCGGAAGCCGCATGCCGAAGACCAACGCGGAGTATTGGCGCGCGAAGATCGACCGCAACCGCGCCCGTGACGTCCGCGCGCTGGACGATCTCGCCGCCCAAGGTTGGGGATTCCTCGTTCTGTGGGAATGCGAACTTAGGGACGCCGGCGCGATCGATCGCGCCTTGCGGGACTTTCTGGACCAAGGGGCGGGCTGCGGTTCGTCGACGTGTTGAACGTTCCCCGAAACGCTCGATAAGGAATTGCGGCGCTAGGGTGCAGAGCGCGTTCGTGTGTGCGTTCGCTTGCGAGGTCCTATGGCTTCTTTGATTCAGTCGAACGGCGCGCCGCAGGCCCCGCCGCCGCCCCTCGCCGGGGACGAGGCGGCGCGGCTTGCGACGCTTGCCCGCTACGACATCCTCGATACGCCGCGCGAGGAAGCGTTCGATCGCCTCACGCGTCTGGCGAAGGGGATATTCCGCACCTGCGCGGCCTCCATCACTTTGGTCGACGGCCATAGGCAGTGGTTCAAGTCGCGGATCGGGTTCGACGCGCAGGAGACGCCGCGCGGGCCGGCGCTTTGCCACGCCACAGTGCTGCAAGGACAGCCGCTGGTGGTGCACGATGCGGCGAACGATCCGAGGTTCGCGGATAACCCCTTGGTCACCGGCGAGCCTCACCTGCGCTTCTACGCCGGAGCGCCGCTGCGCACCCACGACGGACATGTCTTGGGCGCGCTTTGCATATGGGACACAAAGCCCCAAGCGTTTGATGAGGAACAGATCAGGATCCTTGACGATCTCGCGAAGGTCGTCATCGACGAGATGGAGCTCAGGCTTCTCGCAAACGCCGACGCCCTGACCGGCGCCTTGTCACGGCGCGCCTTTCGCGACGAGGCGGAACGCGCGCTGCACCTCGCGGCGCGGCACAGCCACGATCTCTCCCTCGTCGCGATCGATCTCGATCACTTCAAGACGATCAACGACCGCTTTGGCCACGCCAGCGGTGACTTGGTGCTGCAGCGCTCGGTCGCGGCCTGCCTCGGCCAGCTCCGCACCTCGGACTTTATCGGCCGCCTCGGCGGCGAGGAGTTCGCGGTGGCGCTGCCGTACGCCGGTCCGCGCGCGGCGCTCGAGGTGGCGGAGCGGCTGCGCGAGGCGATCGGCTCCGAGACCTACGCCTTCGGCGCCGCCGCCGTGCGGATGACCGCCAGCTTCGGCGTCGCCTCCCGCCTGTCGGGCACCCTCGACGTCGACGCGCTGCTGAGCGAGGCCGACGCGGCGCTCTATATGGCGAAGAGGCAGGGGCGCGACCGATGCGTCGCGGCGCGGCCGGTCGAGCCGCCGGCGGAGGCGCGCCGCCGCGTGTTCAAGGGCGGGCGCATCCTGTTCAACCGAGGCGCGTCGACCATCGACTGCACCGTGCGCACTCTTTCGGACCGGGGCGCCGGCGTCGACGTATCGAGCGTCGCCGGCCTGCCGGATCGCTTCGATCTCGCCATCGGCGCCGACGAGGTGACCCACGCCTGCCGGGTGGTCCGCCTCACCGATCGTCACGTCGAGGTGGAGTTCGCCTGAGACCGGAACAGACGCTCACTCGTCCATCTTCAGCGCGGCGATGAAGGCCTCCTGCGGGATCTCGACGCGGCCGAACTGGCGGAGCTTCTTCTTGCCGGCCTTCTGCTTGTCGAGCAGCTTGCGCTTGCGGCTGGCGTCGCCGCCGTAGCACTTGGCGGTCACGTCCTTGCGGAGCGCCCGGATGGTCTCGCGGGCGATGATCTTGCCGCCGATTGCGGCCTGCACCGGGATGACGAACAGGTGCGGCGGGATCAGCTCCTTCAGCTTCTCGCACATCACGCGGCCGCGCGCCTCGGCGCGGGTGCGGTGCACCAGCATGGAGAGCGCGTCCACCGGCTCGGCGTTGACCAGGATCGACATCTTCACGAGGTCGCCCACGCGGTAGTCGGTGATGTTGTAGTCGAACGAGGCGTAGCCCTTCGAGATCGACTTCAGCCGGTCGTAGAAGTCGAAGACGACTTCGTTCAGCGGCAGGTCGTAGACCACCATGGCGCGCTTGCCGACGTAGGACAGGTCGATCTGCAGGCCGCGCCGGTCCTGGCAGAGCTTCAGCACGGCGCCGAGGTAGTCGTCGGGCGTGAGGATCGTCGCGCGGATCCAGGGCTCGGCGATCTCCTCGATCTTCATCACGTCGGGCAGGTCGGCCGGATTGTGCAGCTCGATCTCGGAGCCGTCCGTCAGCCGAATCTTGTAGACGACCGAGGGCGCCGTCGCGATCAGGTCGAGGTTGAACTCGCGCTCCAGCCGCTCCTGGATGATCTCGAGGTGCAGCAGGCCGAGGAAGCCGCAGCGGAAGCCGAAGCCCAGGGCGGCCGACGACTCCATCTCGAACGAGAAGCTGGCGTCGTTGAGGCGCAGCTTGCCCATGGCGGCGCGAAGATCGTCGAAGTCGGCGGCGTCGACGGGAAACAGGCCGCAGAAGACCACGGGCTGCGCCGGCTTGAAGCCCGGCAGCATGTCCTTGGTCTGGCGCTTGTCCTCGGTGATGGTGTCGCCGACGCGGGTGTCGGCCACTTCCTTGATCGAGCCGGTGAGGAAGCCGATCTCGCCCACGCCGAGTTCGGCCACGTCCGTCATCTTCGGCGTGAAGACGCCGACCTTGTCGACGTCGTAGACCGCGCCCGTGCCCATCAGGCGGATCTTCATGCCCTTTCTGAGGGCTCCGTCCACGATGCGCACCAGCACCACGACGCCGAGGTAGGTGTCGTACCAGCTGTCGACCAGCATGGCCTTCAGCGGCGCCGCGCGGTCGCCCTTCGGCGGCGGCAAACGCTTGACGATCGCCTCCAGCACGAGATCGATCCCGAGGCCGGATTTCGCCGAGATCGGCACAGCGTCGGAGGCGTCGAGGCCGATGACCTCCTCGATCTGCTCCTTCACGCGCTCGGGCTCGGCGGCGGGCAAGTCGATCTTGTTCAGGACCGGCACGATCTCGTGGCCGTTGTCGAGCGCCTGGTAGACGTTGGCGAGCGTCTGCGCCTCGACGCCTTGGCTGGCGTCGACGACCAGCAGCGACCCCTCGCAGGCCGCGAGGCTGCGCGAGACCTCGTATGCGAAGTCCACGTGGCCCGGCGTGTCCATCAGGTTGAGGATGTAGGTCTGGCCGTCCTGCGCGGGGTAGGTGAGGCGCACGGTCTGCGCCTTGATGGTGATGCCGCGCTCCTTCTCGATATCCATCGAGTCGAGCACCTGCTCCGTCATCTCGCGCGCCTGCAAGCCGCCCGTCGTCTGGATCAGGCGGTCGGCGAGGGTGGACTTCCCGTGGTCGATGTGAGCGACGATCGAGAAGTTGCGGATGTTGGTCTGGGGTTCGGCGGCCATGCGCGGCGGATAGCAGGCGCGGCGCCCCACGGCAAGGGAATGAGGGGGCTGCCGGGGGTTCGCCGAGGCCAGCAGGGGACGTCCCGCGGGCCGAGGTTCGCCGGAGCGGCCGACGCCGCCGCTTCGCACGCAGGCATGACGCAATCTTAGGCTGTGTGCTCCGGGCGTCCTGTCGTAGCGTGCCGGCGGTCTTGATGCGCCGCATCGGTCCCTCTCCTTCCACGCGCGCCGCGCATCTCCTCGCAGACGAGAGAATCATGTCCCCCATGTCGAACTCCGAGTTGGAAATCCGTTCCGCCATCGAGGTCTGGCTCGGCGCCGTCCGGGCGAACGACGCCGCGAAGATCGCGGAGGTCCATGCGGAGGACGGCCGCATCCTGGTGGCGGGCGCGCCGGTGATCTCGGGCCGGGCGGCGATCGCCGAGTTTTGGGGCGGCCTGCTCGCCGCCACCAACGACACCGTGATCTTCGGCCCGACGACGATCGACGTGGACCCGGCGGAGGCCATGGCCTTCGAGGTCGGAACCTACTCCTTCAAGACCGGCGGCGAGGGCGGCGAGACCGACAACTCCGGGAAGTACCTCGTGGTCTGGAAGAAGATCGCCGGCGAGTGGAAGGTCTGCGTCGACTCGCTCGTGGCCGACTGAGCGTTTTCGCCAAGGGCGCGGCCGCCATGCCGCGGCGTCTCGACACTTTCGTTCGGGACGCACTACCTAACCGTCATGACAAAGAGCGACGACACTCTGCCGGACCGCCAGTTCGAGCGCATCGCGCGCGCGCTGGCGGAGCCGCGGCGGGTGCAGATCCTGAAGGAGATCGGCGGCAACGCCGAGCCCACCCCTTGCGCGGCCCTGCACGAAGCGCAGGGCATCAGCGCGGCGACCCTGTCGCATCACATGAAGGAGCTCGAGACCGCCGGTCTCGTCGAGATCCATCGGGAAGGCCGGTGCGCCAGCCTGACCCTGAATCGCGAGGTGCTCGCCGCCTATCTCTCGCGTCTGGCCGCAATCTGAGGGCCCATAAAAAATCCCCGGTTGGGCCCCTTGCGGGCCGATAGTTCGACATTCATCTAACTATCGAAACAACTCGCTGCAGGGGAAATCCAATGAGCGAACTCAAGGGCAAGACCGCGATCGTGACCGGCGCCTCGAAGGGCATCGGCGCGGGCATAGCGCGGGCGTACGGCGCCGCGGGCGCCGCCGTGGTCGTGAACTACGCCTCCGACAAAGCGGGCGCCGACCGTGTCGTGGCGGACATTCAGGCGGCCGGCGGCCGGGCGGTCGCGGTGCAGGGCGACGTCTCGAAAGAGGCGGACGTGCTGCGTCTGTTCGACGAGACGGAGGCGGCGTTCGGACGGCCGAACGTGCTGGTGAACAACGCCGGCGTCTACCAGTTCGGCGCGATCGAGGACCTTACGGTCGAGCATTACCGCCGCCAGTTCGACATCAACGTGCTCGGCTCGTTGCTCGGGATCCGTGAGGCGGCCAAGCGCTTCGGTCCGGAGGGCGGCGCGATCGTCAACGTCTCTTCGGTCGCGAGCCGCGGCGTGTATCCGACGGTCTCGGTCTACAGCGCGACCAAGGCAGCGGTGGATCATTTCACCCGGATCCTGGCCGCGGAACTCGGCCCGAAGAAGATCCGCGTCAACGCCGTCAATCCGGGCGGCGTCGAGACCGAAGGCACCCATGCGGCCGGCGTCATCGGCAGCGAGTTCGAGCAGCAGATGATCGCCTCGACCCCGCTTGGCCGTCTCGGCCAGCCGGACGACATCGCCAAGGTCGCGGTTTTCCTGGCCTCCGACGCCTCGGGCTGGGTGACGGGCGAGACGCTCGCGGCCTCCGGCGGCCAGCGCTGAGCAACTAAGGGCGCGGCGTCGGACGCCGCGCCCGCGGTCGGCGTCACGCGCGGCCGGCGAAGATGTCCTTCTTGACCACCGCGTGGACCCCCCAGTTGCCGTCCACCACCTGGGTGACGCCGAAGTCCACGCCGATCGACATCAGCGAGACCGCCTCGTCCTCGGTCAGCTTCTGCGTGGTCATCAGGAAGTGGCGCATCTTGCGGAAGGCGTCGCGCATCGCGAGGTCGACCGAGGACTTGCCGTAAATCGCGGACTGCGCCTCCGGCCCCAGCTCCTTCAGGTAGTTTGCGAATGAGAAGCCGTGGACGAGCCACTCATCCTTCGTCTCCAGCATGGGGTAGTTCAGCTTCTCCAGCGGCGTGCCGCCGAGGTCGGCCTTCTTGTGCAGGATCAGCTGGAACACGCCGGTGAGCGAGCACTCGATGGCGGTGCCGCAGAGCTCGCTGTCGCCCTGGCTCGCATGCGGATCGCCGACCGAGAGCAGACCGCCCTCGACCGCGACGGGGTAGTACATCGTCGCGCCCTTGCCGATGCGCCAGTTGTCGATATTTCCGCCGACGTAGTTCGGCGGGATCGTGTCGACGAAGTCCGCCTCCGCCGGGGCCAGGCCGAGCGTGCCGAAGTGCGAACGGATCGGCACCCGCACCCCTTTCAGAACGTCGAAGTTGCGCTGGGTCTTAGAGTGATCCACCGGCACGCCGGGATAGTCGATCGTCATGTGCTCGACGCCGAACGGATCGGTCTGCGGAACCCACTTGAAGTTGTAGACGGCCTGCGCCCAGCTCTTTGCGCCGCCCGCGTCCACTTCGTAGATCGTCACCACCTCACGCTTCGCGCCGTCGAGCATGTCGTTGTAGTGGTAGCCCCACCAGGCGGCGGCGTTGGAGCCGAAGGCCTTGCCCTTGAACTTCGGGTTGGCGCAGGGGCGCGGCGCGCAGTCGAGGATGCGCACTTCGAGCACGTCGCCCGGCTCCGCCCCGCGGACGTAGACCGGCCCGGTCATGACGTGCACGCCCTGGCCCTCGCCGGAGCCCTTCTTGTAGAGCTTGGGATCGGTGGTCCCGGCGCCGCGCCGGTCGACGCCCTTCTTCTCCTTGGTCCAGAGGAACACGCTCTCGGCGCCCTCGTCGCCCTCGACCATCCGCTCGCGGTCGTCGCAGGCGTGGTGCGTCAGCGTCTCGATGGTGACGATGTCGCCGCTCTCGACCTCGACCCGCGGCTTCAGCGATTTCGAGAAGTAGCCCCAATGCACGGTGTCGGCGTTCGCCGGCAGGTAATGGTGCTTGCGCTCGCCGGGAGCGCGGGCCGCGGTCGCCTGCGCCAAAGCCGGCGTCACCAGAGAGGCGCCCGCGGCGCCCAACGTGGCGAGGCCGCCGGCGGCCACGAAGCCGCTCTTCAGGAAGCCGCGGCGCTCATGATCAAGATCCTCGCGGAAGGCGCGGTAATGCAGCTCGAATTGTGGGCAGGTCGCGTCGTCGCCGCGGCACATGGCATGCGTTCTCCCGTCTTTCAGGCCGGGCGAGGGCCCGGCGCGAGAACGGCACGCAAGCGCGGCGCCAGTCGGGGTCAGCGCAGAAGCAGGGCGACGGCGGCGACGGCGAGCACGCCGAAGGTGGCGAGGATGCCGCCGCCGCGGCAGACGAACTGGGTCGGCGCGTTCTTCGGCGCGAACATCCCGATTGGATGGAGCAGCCGCGCGACCAGCAGCGCGATCAGCAGCCCGCGCACGAGTCCCGTGGAGCCGCCGCCCGCTTCGTAGAGCCCGATTAGCAGCAGCGCGAAAGGCACGTACTCCGCGAAGTTGCCATGGGCGCGAATGCGTTTGGCGAGGCCTTCATGGCCTCCGTCGCCGTGCAGCGCGTCGTCGCCCACCCGGCCCGCGACCACCCAGGCGGACAGGCCGACGAACAGGAGCGCGAGCAGGGCGCCGTAGAAGGCGGTGAGGGCGGGGAACGCCAGCGGGGTCATAAGAGCGTCTCCGGGCTCTGCGGTTCGTAGCGGCGGACGCGGACCAGCGGTCCTCGGTCCCGTGTCCTCCCAACCGACGCCTCAGGCGCAACGTTCCCCGCTGCCGGCGGAACGTCGCGCTCTTGCGCTCATTCCGCCAGCGACGCGATCCCCTCGCGATAGGTGGGATAGGCCAGCCGCACGCCGAACTCCTCCTTGAGCACGCGGTTCGCGACGCGCTTGTTGGAGGAGTAGAAGCTCCGCGCCATCTCGGAGATCGCGGCGGTCTCAAACGGCGTCTCCGGCGGCGGCTCCACGCCGATCAGGCGCGCCGCGTAGGTCACCACGTCCTGCGGGGCGGCCGGCTCATCGTCGGTGACGTTGACGATCGGCCCGGCGCCGGGGTGCGCGACGCCGGCGGCGAGGGCCGCTGCGATGTCGTCTACGTGGATGCGGTTGAACACTTGGCCGGGCTTCACCAAGCGTTTGGCCGTCCCGGCGCGCAGGTTGTCGATCTGGCTGCGGCCGGGGCCGTAGATGCCCGCGAGCCGGAAGATCTGCACGGGGATGCCGCGCTCCCGCCCGAAGGCCAGCCACTCGCGCTCCGCCACGATGCGCCGGGCGCCGCGCTCGCTGTCGGCCTCGGGCTCGGTGGTCTCGTCGACCCAGCCGCCGCCGGCGTCGGCGTAGACGCCGATGGTGGAGAGGTAACCGACCCATGCCAGCCCAGCCGCCGCGGACAAGGCCGCGCCGGCGCCGCGCAAGGTGGGGTCGCCGTGCGCGTCCGGCGGCGCCGAGACCAGCACGTGGGTCGCGGCTCGCGCCGCCTCGGCGAGGGCAGGCGTCAGTTCCGAGCCGTCGAACACATGGGCGGCGAGCCCGTCGGCGGCCAGCCGCGCCGCGGTTTCATCCGAGCGCGAGGTCACGTCCACGCGGTCGAACGCGGACCCGTGCAGGGCGACGAAGCGGCGGGCGGTGTAGCCGCAGCCGAATACGACGAGCCGTCTCAAGCCGCCTCCTGGTCAAGCGCTGCGCGCCACTCGGCGCGCACCTCCTCGTCGGTTTCGGTCGCAAGCCGCCGCGCGGCAAGGGGCGCGAGCGTCGCAGGCGGGACGAGCCGCGCGATCGCCCAGGCGCCCGCGCCCCGCACGATCGCGGAGGGGTCATCGAGCAACGGACCGAGCGCCTCGGCGAGGCTAGCGTCGCCGGAATTGCCGATCGCGATCGCGACGTTGCGGACGAAGCGGTCGCGGCCGATGCGCTTCACGGCGGACTTCGCGAACAGCGCCCGGAAGCCGGCGTCGTCGAGGGCTGCGAGCCGGCTGAGCTCCGGCGCGCGCAGGGCGTCGCGGGCGGCGAGCCGCATCTCGCGACCGGCCTCGGCGAACTTGTTCCAGGGACAGGCGGCCAGGCAGTCGTCGCAGCCGTAGATGCGGTTGCCGAGCTTCGGCCGAAGCTCGTGGGGGATGGGGCCGGCGTGCTCGATCGTGAGGTAGGAGACGCAGCGCCGCGCGTCGAGTTGGTAGGGCGCGGGGAAGGCCTCGGTCGGGCAGGCGTCGAGGCAGGCCCGGCAGGAGCCGCAGCGGTCGGTCTCGGCGTCGTCCGGCGGCAGCTCGGCGGTGGTGAAGATCGCGCCGAGGAACAGCCAGGAGCCGTAGCCGCGCGAGACGAGATTGGTGTGCTTGCCCTGCCAGCCGAGGCCCGCCGCAGCCGCGAGCGGCTTCTCCATGACGGGGGCGGTGTCCACGAACACCTTGGCCGCGTGGCCGGCGGAGGCCAGAGCCCCGGCGACCTGCTTCAGCCGGCCCTTGATCAGGTCGTGATAGTCGTCGCCCTGGGCGTAGACCGAGATCGCGGCGCGGTCGGGATGTTCGAGGGCGCGGCGGGGGTCCGCGTCCGGCCCGTAGTTCAGCCCAAGCAGCACGACGGAGCGCGCCTCCGGCCAGAGCGCGCGCGGGTCCGCCCGCCACTGCGCCCGATCTTCCAGCCACGCCATGCTCCCGTGCCGGCCGAGCGCCAGCGCCTCGAGCAGCCGCGCGCCGGCGGCGAGCACGGCGTCCGGCGTCGTCACGCCGAAGGCCTCGAAGCCGTAGGAGGCGGCGCGCGCGCGGAGCTCGTCCTTGAGGGCGGCGGGGGTCATCCGCGCAGGTCCTGACGCGGTCCGAGGGTCACGGGTGCCGTCATCCCTCGGCTTGACCGCGGGATCTTGGCCTGATCGGCGATGGCAAGGCAGTTGAGACCTGGATGCCCCGGACAAGCTGGGGCATGCCGCGTCTTCTCCCCATAAGCAGGGAGGCGCAGACGCGAGGTCAGAAATCCAGGTTGGCGTAGGTCAGCGAGGGCTGCATGCCGGGCATTCCGTCCGCGAGCAGCGGGCGGAAGGAGGGGCGCGACTTCACCCGCGCGTACCAGCTCTTCGCGGTCTCGTCCTCGTCCCACGGCACGTCGCCCAGAAAATCCACCACCGACAGATGCGCGGCCGCCGCAAGGTCGGCGTAGCTCAGCCGGTCGCCCGCGAGCCAGTTCCGCTGCCGGATGAGATAGCCGACATATTTCAGATGATAGCGGATGTTCGAGCGCGCCGCGCGGATCGCGGCCATTTCCGGCGCGCCGCCCCCGAGGTTGGTCGGCATGAAGCGCTTGTAGACCTTCTCCATCACGAGATGGGACGACACCTCGTCGAAGAACTTCTGGTTGAACCAGGAGGTGAGCCGCCGGCTCTCGACGCGGTCGCGCGGGGCCTCCGGCAGCAGGCGGCGGTCGCCAAGGGCGAGGCCGCGGGTTTCGTCGAGGTACTCCGCGATCACGTCGGCGCCGGGCACGGAGGGGATCGAGGCCTCCACCAGCACCGGGGTCGTGCCCGCCGGATTCAAGTGCAGGAAGGGCTCCCGCCGCTCCCACACCTTCTCCTCCACGAGGTCGGCGTCGAGGCCGTACTCGCCCATGACGAGACGCACGAAACGCGAATGGGGGCAGAGGGGATGGTGGTAGAGGATCGCCATGGACCGGGAGGACGCTTGCGCTTTGAACTGTGGCCGGCCTGCCGCGGCCCTGCCGGAACGCCGGTCGTTCGATGGCGCGGCGCGGGGACCCCGTATAGAACCGGCGTCGTCGTGGGACAACAGCGAATCGCCGCTGAGCCGAGGGGTTTCCAACGTCATGGACATCGCAAGCCTGCTTGAAGCGGCGCTTCTCGGCGTCGTCGAGGGACTGACGGAGTTCCTGCCCGTGTCTTCCACCGGGCACCTCCTGCTGCTCGGTCACTTCCTGGGCTTCGAGTCGACGGGGAAGACCTTCGAGGTGCTGATCCAGCTCGGCGCCATCCTCGCGATCCTGCTGGTCTACGCGCAGCGGCTGATCGACGTCGCCCGGCGCATCCCGACCGACCCCTCCGCGCGGCGCTTCGTCCTCGGCGTGCTGATCGCCTTCCTGCCGGCGGCGGTCATCGGCGCGGCGCTGCACGGCTTCATCAAGAACGTGCTGTTCGAGACCCCGGCGCTGGTCTGCGTCGCGCTGATCGTCGGCGGCCTCGTGCTGCTCTGGGTCGACGCCCGCACGCCGACCCAGCACTACGAGGTGCGAGGCGTCGATGGGCCGGCTCACGCGTGGGTGGACGGTCCGCGGGACGGCGCCCGCTTCGACGACGCGATGCGCTTCCCGCTCTGGCTCTGCCTCGCGGTCGGCCTGTGCCAGTGCCTGGCGCTGATCCCCGGCGTGTCGCGCTCGGGCTCCACGATCGTCGGCGCGCTGCTGATGGGCGCGAGCAAACGGGCGGCGGCGGAGTTCTCCTTCTTCCTCTCCATGCCCACCATGGCGGGAGCCTTCGCCTACGACCTCTACAAGAACCGCAACGTGCTCTCGCTCGACGACATCGGGCTGGTCGCGGTCGGCTTCGTTTGCGCCTTCCTCGTGGCGCTGGTGGTGGTTCGCTACGTGCTGGACTTCATCTCGAAGCGCGGCTACGCGCCCTTCGCCTGGTGGCGGCTGATCGTGGGCTCGGCCGGCCTCGCCGGCGTCCTGGTCTACGGCTGAGGCGATGCCCGCGCTCACGCTCGCCGACGTCGTCAAAATCTATGCCGGGGACGCGGTGCTGAAGGGCGCGTCCTTCGCCGTTCCGGCCGGCGCGCTGTGCGCGGTCACCGGCCCGGCCGGCGCCGGGGCCTCGACGCTGCTGCGCTTGATCGCGGGTGTCGAACGGCCGACGAGCGGCGAGATCGCAATCGGCGAGACGCCGCTGCGTTCGTTCGGAACCGCCGCGCCCGGCCTCGCGGCCATGGTCGCGCCCGACCGGCTGAGGCCGCGCGCGAACCTCTACGCAAACGTCGTCCGCGGGCTGCCGCGGTTCGGCGCCGAGGGCCGCGCCACGGAGACGCGCGCGCTGGCGCTCGCGGATGCGCTCGGTCTTGGCCCACTGCTCGCCCGCCGCGCCCGCGACGTCTCGACGTCGGCCCGCGCCCTCGCGGCGCTGGCGCAGGCGCTCGCGCGCCGGCCGGGCGCGATCGTGGTCGACGGCGTCTTCGCGGCGCTCGGCTTTGAGGACCGCGCTCGCGCGGTCAGAACTCTCCGCTCCCATCTGGCGGAGACCGGCGCCGTCGCGGTGGTCGCCGCCCGGCCTGGCGATGACCTTCTGCGCACAGCGGACCTGCAGGTCGCGCTCGATACGGGCGAGGTTCTGCAGGTCGGGGCGCCGGACGAGCTGTACCGTCGCCCGGCGAACGTCCGTGTGGCGCGGCTCACCGGACCTGCGGGGATGAACGTGCTGCCCGTGCGCGCCAACCAGACGGGGCTCTCGCTTGAGGATGGGACCTGGCTCGGGGCGGCGAGCGTGATGACGGCCAAGACCCACGGCCTGCTGGGCGTCCGGCCGGAGCGGCTGTTTCCGATCGGCGAGGGCCTGCCGCCCGAAAACGGCGCGCGTCTGCCGGTCGACGTGACCGCCGTGTCGCGGCTCGGCGGGGAAACCTGGATCGAAGGTCTCGTGGGCGGCGTCCCCGTCGCCGCGCGCTTCGGCGCGGCCGCCCCGGACGATCTCGCCCCGGGAGCGCGTCTGATACTCGGCGCGGAGCGGCGCGACCTCCACATGTTCGACGCGGTCACGGAAGACCGCGTCTGAGCGGCGCTTGAGGCGAATCGGACCGGCGGTCTAGGCTCGCCCGACCCATGAGCACGGGCCGCGCCCCCAACGTTTTGACGATCCCCGCCGGCGCGCCGTTCCTGGCGACGCTGGCGCGCGGGATCCTCGACGGGACGGTCGTGCCGGGCTTCGCGCCGCGCGGCGACCCCTTGGCGCTGGCCGAGGCCACCATCTTCCTGCCCACGCGCCGCGCCGCCCGCGCGCTCAGAGACGCGTTCCTGGCCGAGCTCGACGGTCGGGCTACGCTGTTGCCGCGCATCGCGCCGCTCGGCGACGTCGATGAGGACGCCGGCGCCGCGGAGGACGTCGCGGAGGCCGACGGCGAACTGCCGCCCGCCGCGGCCCCGCTGGAGCGGCGGCTGGCGCTCGCCCGGCTGGTGTTCGGCTTCGCCGGCGCGCTCGACCGCTCCATGCTGCGCCTCAGCGACGACGACGGCCCGCTGATCCCGGCGACGGCGGCCGAGGCGATCCATCTCGCGGCCGAACTCGAGGCCCTGATCGACCAGATCGAGACCGAGGAGGTCGACGTCGCGGCGCTCGGCGCCCTCGCGCCGGGCGAACACGACCGCTATTGGGCGATCACCCAATCCTTCCTGCAGGTGGCGCTGAAAGCCTGGCCCGAGCACCTCGAACAGATCGGCCGACTCGATCCCAGCCGGCGCCGCAGGCTTCAGCTCGACGCTGCGGCCGCGCAGGTCGCCGCCGGAACCGGTCCGGTGATCGCCGCCGGCTCGACCGGCTCGGCGCCGGCCACCCGCCGCCTGATCGCGGCGATCGCCCATGCGCCATGGGGCGCCGTGGTGCTGCCGGGCTTTGATCGCGACGGCCTCGATGAGGCCGCCTGGACCGCCCTGCGCGACGGCGACGCGCCCGGCCTCTACGGCCATCCGCAGCGGGGCTTGTCGCGCCTCACGCAGGCGCTCGGCGTCAGCCGCGCCGAGGTGCGCGAACTCGCGCCCGCGCCCCCCGCGCTTGCGGCCCGCGCGCGTCTCGCCGCCGACGCGTTGCGGCCCGCCGAGACCACCGACCTCTGGAGCGCGGCCTCGGGCGACCTGTTCGAAGCCGTCGGTTCGCTCGACGGCGTCGCGCTGGTGGATGCGCCCCATCCGCGCGGCGAGGCCGCGGCCATCGCGGTCGCCCTGCGGGAGACGCTCGCGACGCCCGGCAAAACCGCCGCCCTTGTGACGCCTGACCGCGGCCTTGCGGCGCGGGTCGCCACCGAACTCGCCCGCTGGGGCGTCGCGATCGACGACAGCGCGGGGGCGGCGCTCAAGGCGACGCCTTCCGGCGGCCTGCTGCGGCTGGTCTCCGAGGCCGCCTTCGATCCCCGCCCGGCGCCGCTGCTCGCGCTGCTGCGCCACCCCCGCTGCCGCCTCGGGGACGCCTCCGGCCTTGGCCCCCGCGCGACCGACGCGCTCGACATTCTTGCGTTCCGCGACGCGCTGCCGGGTCAGGGCTTCGACGCCCTGCGCCGGGCGCTGCGGGAGCCGCAGGAGGGCGAGCGCCGTCACGGTCCGGCGAAGAGGTTCGGCGGTCTTGACCGCGCCGCGGCCCGCGCTTTGGTCGACAGCCTCGAGGCGGCCCTCAGTCCGCTCGCAAGCGCCCTCGAGGCGCCGACCGCGCCGCTCGAAAGCCTCGCAGCCGCGCTCACGGGCGCCTACGCGGAGATCGCCGGCGACGCGGAGGGCGAGGACGCCGAGGCTGTCGCGCAGTTCCTCGAGGAGCTGGGCGAAGCCGCGCTCGAGGCGGAGCCGATCGCGCCGAGGGCTTTCCCCGGGGTGCTGGTCGCGCTGATGGCGGGACGGGTCGTGCGGCCGCCGCGCGACAGGCATCCGCGGCTCCGGATCCTCGGCCCCTTGGAAGCCCGGCTGCTGCAGGTCGACCACATGGTGCTCGGCGGCCTCAACGAAGGCGTCTGGCCGCCGACGCCGCAGAGCGACGCCTGGATCAACCGGCCGCTCAGGGCGCAGCTCGGTCTCGCGCCGCCGGAGCGTCGCATCGGCCTCTCCGCGCACGACTTCGTCCAGGGCCTTGGCGCGCCTGAGGTGACGCTGACGCGGGCGGCGAAAGCCGGCGGCGCGCCGACCATCCCGTCGCGCTGGCTGCAGCGGCTCGCCGCTGTGGCCGCGCCCGCGGCCCACGCCGCCGCCAAGGCCCGGGGCGCGCGGCTGACGCGGCTGGCGGAGATGCTCGACGAGGCCCCGCGCGAGGCCGCGCCTCGGCCGCCGGAGCCGCGCCCGAAGCTCGAGCTGCGCCCGCTCCAGATCAGCGTCACCGCCGTCGAGACCTGGCTGCGCGATCCCTATTCGCTCTACGCCCGCTCCGTGCTCCGGCTGGACGAGCTCGGCCCCGTGGGGCCCGAACCCGGCGCGCGCGAACTGGGCGACGTCATTCATGCCGCGTTGGAGGCCTTCGCCCGCAGCGGCCTTACGGCGGCGGATCCGGAAGCCCGGCCCGCGTTGCTGCGCTTCGGGGAGGCCGCCTTCGGCGCCCTGCTGGAGCGCGACGACGCGCGTCTGCTGTGGTGGCCGCGCTACGCCCGCATCGTCGACTGGTTCCTGGGCTTCGAGCGGGCGCGCGCGCCCTTCGTGGCGCGCACGCTGGTGGAGCAGACCGCCGCCCACCGCTTCACGACGCGCATGGGCCGCGAGTTCGCGCTGACCGCACGCGCCGACCGGATCGACGCGCTGAACGACGGGAGCTTCGCGATCCTCGACTACAAGACCGGCCGCGCCGCCTCGGTGAAGCAGGTGCTCGCGGGCTTCGCGCCGCAGCTGCCGCTGGAGGCCGCGCTGCTCGCCGTCGGCGGCTTCGCCGACGCCGCGCCCAACGGCGGGACGCCGAGCGGACTCGCGCTGGTCCGTCTCACTGGCCGCGATCCCGCCGGCGAGGTCGTCGACGTACGGGCCAAGGACGAGCCGCTCGCCGACGTCGCGGCCAAGGCGCTCACGCGATTCCGGCAGGTCGTGGATCGCTTCGAGGACGAGGCCGAGCCTTACCGCTCGCTGTCCCATCCCACCTTCCTGTCGCGCCCGGAAGGCCCCTACGCCCACCTCGCGCGGGTGAAGGAGTGGTCCGCCACCGGCGGCGCCTCGGATGGGGAAGGAGATGGGGAATGAGCGGTCCGAGCGCCGCGACGCTTGAGCGGCAGGCGCTGGCGTCGAACCCGCGCGCCTCGGCCTGGGTCTCGGCCAACGCCGGCTCGGGGAAGACCTACGTGCTGGTGCAGCGCGTGGTCCGTCTGCTGCTGGCCGGGGCGGACCCTGCGCGCATTCTCTGCCTCACCTTCACCAAGGCGGCGGCCGCCAACATGCAGAACCGGGTGGTGGAGCGCCTGCGCGGCTGGGCCACCATGCCGGACGAGGCGCTGGCGACGGAGGTGGCGGGCCTCGAAGGCGCTCGGCCGTCGCGGGCCCATCTCGCCCGCGCCCGCCGGCTGTTCGCCCAGGCGCTGGAGACGCCGGGCGGGCTAAAGATCTACACCATCCACGCCTTCTGCGGCCGCCTGCTACGCCAGTTCCCGTTCGAGGCCAACGTGCCCGCCGGCTTCGCCGAGATCGACGAGCGCGACCAGGCCGAGATGATGGCCCGCGCCCGCGCCCGGGTGCTGGCCCGCGCGGCGCGCGATCCGCAAGGCCCGGTCGGCGCGGCGCTGGCCCATCTGGTGCCGCGCGTCGCCGCGCAGACCATCGACGACGCCGTGGCTGAGGCGGTCGCGGGCCGAGACGACCTGCGCCGCCTGTTCGACGACCCCGCGGTCGGGGACCCGGAGGGCGCGGCCCGCGCGCTGGCCGGAACCTTCGAACTCTCCGGCGACGAGGACGCGGAGGCGCTGGAGGCCGCGATCCTCGGCGCCGGCCTGCCGGCCGAGGAATGGCCGGCCATCGCCCGCGCGCTGGCGGACGGCTCGACCACCGACGCCAATCTCGCGACCTGCTTCCTCAAGGCGGTCGCCGCCGGCGACGAGGGCGAGCGGCGGGAGGCCTATCTCTCCGTGTTTCTTACGGCGACGGGCCAGCCGCGGGCGCCGAACCGGTTCGTCACCAAGGCCACTCGCGCCGCCTTTCCCGACCTTGCGATCTTGCTCGACGGCGAGCGCGAGCGGCTTGCCGCCCTGCTGCCGCGCCGCGCGGCGGCGCGGATCGTCGCCCGCACCCGCGCGTTGCTCACGCTCGCCGAGGCCACCGCAGCCGAATACGCCCGCGCCAAGTCGGCCGAGGCGCTGCTCGACTACGACGACCTGATCGCGAAGACCCGCAACCTGCTGGCCCGCACGGAGTCGGCCTGGGTGCTGTTCAAGCTCGACGGCGGGCTCGACCATGTGCTGGTCGACGAGGCGCAGGACACCGCCCCGGCGCAGTGGGAGATCGTCCGGCGGCTGACCGAGGAATTCCTCGCCGGCGCCGGGGCGCGCGGCGGCGCGACGCGCACGGTGTTCGCGGTCGGCGACGAGAAGCAGTCGATCTTCTCTTTCCAGGGCGCGGAGCCTGCGATCTTCGGCGAGGTCCGCAGCGCCTACACTCGTGGACATGAGGCCGTCGACCTCCGCTTCGACGACGTGCGGCTGCAGGAGAGCTTTCGCTCCACGCCCGCCGTCCTCGCCGGCGTCGACGCCGTGTTCGCGTTGGAGAGCGCGCGCAAGGGCCTGTCGTCGGACGCGGCGGGCACCGCGCATTCGACGACGCGCACGGGCGCGCCGGGCTCCGTCGAGCTCTGGCCGCTGGTCGCCGCCGCGCCGGCGGCGCATGCGGACGAGGCTTGGGACGCGCCGTTCGACGCCGTCAGGCCGGCGAGCGCCGTGGTGCGCCTCGCCGACAGGATCGCCGAGGAGATCTCGCGCGCGATCGCGTCGGGCGAGACGCCCGCGGGCGAGATCCTCGTGCTCGTCCGCCAGCGCAAGGCGCTGTTCGAGGCGGTGCTGCGGGCGTTGAAAAGCAGAGGCGTCCCGGTGGCGGGCGCTGACCGGCTGATCGTCGGTGAGCACATCGCGGTCATGGACCTTCTGGCGCTCGGCGACGCTCTGACGACGCCGGACGACGATCTCGCGCTCGCCTGCGCACTGAAGAGCCCGCTGTTCGGCCTCACCGACGACGACCTGCTGGCGATCGCGCCCGGCCGGGGCGGGGCGCGGTTGCGTGATGCGCTGGCGGACGGGCCTCCGCGGGCGCGGGCGGCGCATGAGCGCCTGGCCGTGCTCGCCCACGAGGCCGCCGGCCGCACGCCCTTCGCCTTCTACGCCGACCTGATCGCCCGCGGCGGCGCCCGCAAAGCCTACCGTGCCCGGCTCGGCCACGAGGTCGACGACCCGCTCGACGCCTTCCTCGACCTCGCGCAGGACCACTCGTCCACCCACGCCCCGACGCTCGCCGGCTTCCTGGGCTGGATGCGGGCGGCGCCGGCCGAGATCAAGCGCGATCTCGACGTGTCCTCGGGCGAGGTGCGGGTGATGACGGTGCACGGCGCCAAGGGCCTCGAGGCCGGGCTCGTGGTGCTGGCCGACACCTGCGGCGGCGCGGCCTCGGGCCGTGGCTCCGCGCTGATCGACGTTGCGCGCGCGGGCGCCGGCCACGGCGCCCCGAAGATCCCGGTCTGGGCCGGGCGCAAGGAGGACGACCCGCCCGCGCTCGCCTCCGCCCGCGCGCAGGTCCGCGCCGAAGCCGAGGCCGAGCACCGCCGGCTGCTCTACGTCGCCATGACGCGGGCGAAGGACCGGCTGATCGTCTGCGGACACGACTCGGGACGTACGCGACCCGAGGGCGCCTGGTACGACCTCGTCCGCGAAGGCCTCGCCGCGGCCGAGGGCGTGGAGACGGTCGAGCTTCCGGAGGGCGGGACGCTCTACCGGCTCGCGAGCGGCGGCCCGCTTGCCGCCGCCGCTGGGACCGATGAGAAGAAGGCGTCCGCGGACGACCGGCCGCCGGACTGGCTGTTCGCGCCCGCCGGCTACGAGGAGGCGCCTGGTCCGCCGCTCTCGCCGTCGGCCCTGGTCGCCGAGGACGACGCGGGCCCCGCGCCCGCCGGCCCCGGCGCGGAGGCCGCCCGCGCCCGCGGCGTGCTGCTCCACCGCCTGCTGAAGACGCTCCCCGAGGTCGCGCCGGAGCGCAGGTCCGAGGCTGCGGCGCGGCTCAGCCAGCGCGCGCCGGGGCTCGACGACGCGCTCAAGGCTGAGTGCGTTTCGGCGGCCCTCGCCGTCGTCGGCGATGCCGCCTTCGCGGCGGTGTTCTCCGGCGCCGGCCGTGGCGAGGTCCCGATCGTCGGCCGGCTCCGGGACGGCCGCGCCGTCTCCGGCCGCATTGATCGTCTCTCCGTCACCGACGCCGAGATCCTGGTCGTCGACTACAAGACCGACCGCCGTCCGCCGCCGCCGGGCGCGATCCCACCCGGATACGCCGCCCAGCTCGCCGCCTACGCCGAACTGCTCGCCGAGATCTGGCCGGACCGACCGGTGAAAGCCGCGATCCTGTGGACCGCCGCGCCCCGGCTGGACGTGCTCGGCGGGTGACCTGTCGGAGTCCCGCCCTCGCCGCGCCCGGCTTTGAGCCGGGACCCAGAAACGCGGCGCGCCAAGAGTGAGCACGGAGGTCGGCCATCCCTCCCGAAACGGGATGCGTCTGAGCCAGCCTCAAGGCCGGTGCATGGGCTACTCGTTCTCGAAGACGCCGGGATTACTGGTAGCCCAGCCCGTCTCGCGTCCGGCGCGCCCTATCCCCTTGACCCGGCGGCGAGGCTTGCTCTGGATGAGCCTCCCGCCGCGAAACTGGACGTTCTCCCGCCGATGACCGCCTATTCCGAGCTCTCCGCCCATTTCGGCCGCGTCTCCGCGCTGTCGAACGCCCTCGGCATCCTGCACTGGGACAACGCCGCCGTGATGCCGAAGGGCGCCGCCGAGACGCGGGCGGACAGCGTCGCGCTGCTCGACGTGCTGCGGCACGGCATGGCGACGGACCCCCGCGTCAAGGAGTGGCTGGAGGCCGCGGCGAACGACGACCGGCTCGGGCCGTGGGAGAAGGCGAACCTGCGCGAGATCGGCCGGGTCTACGCCCAAGACACCGCGCTGCCGGCGGATCTGGTCGAGGCCTCCAGCAAGGCGACCTCGGCCTGCGAGATGCGCTGGCGCCAGGCGCGCGAGGAATCCGATTTCGCCGGCCTGTTGCCCTATCTCGCCGAGGTGCTGCGGCTGCAGCGCGAGGCCGCCCGCGCCAAGGGCGAGGCGCTCGGCCTCGGCGACTACGACGCGCTGCTGAACGATTACGAGCCGGGGGGGCGCGCGGCCAAGATCGACGCGCTGTTCGACGACCTCGCGGCCTTCCTGCCGGGCTTCGCCGACGAGGTGATCGCGGCGCAGGCGCGCCGACCGAAGGACGAGGCGCCGCAAGGACCCTTCCCGGTGGACAAGCAGCGGGCGCTTGGTCTCCGCATGATGGCCGCGCTCGGCTACGACTTCGAGCGCGGACGGCTCGACGTCTCTACCCACCCGTTCTGCGGCGGCGCCGACAACGACGTCCGCATCACCACGCGCTACGACGAATCGGACTTCGCGAGCGCGCTGATGGGCGTGCTGCACGAGACCGGGCACGCGCTCTACGAGCAGGGCCGGCCGCAGGCCTATCTCGGCCAGCCCGTGAGCGCGGCCCGCGGCATGAGCGTGCACGAAAGCCAGTCGCTGCTGATCGAGATGCAGGCCTGCCGCAGCAAGGAGTTCGTGGCCTTCGCCGCGCCCCTGATGCGCGAGACCTTCGGCGGCTCCGGCCCGGCCTGGGAGGCGGACGCGCTGTGGCGGCGCTACACCCGCGTCAGCCGCGGCTTCATCCGGGTCGACGCCGACGAGGTCACCTATCCCGCACACGTCATCCTGCGCTACCGGCTGGAGAAGGCCTTGATCGCCGACGACCTGCCGCTGGCCGACCTCCCGGCCGCCTGGAACGACGGCATGAGGGCGCTGCTCGGGGTCACGCCGCCGAGCGACAAGGTCGGCTGCCTGCAGGACATCCACTGGCCCTCCGGCGGCTGGGGCTACTTCCCGACCTACACGCTGGGCGCCATGACGGCCGCCCAGCTGTTCGACGCCGCGCGGACGGCCGAGCCCGACATCCTGCCTGCGATCGGGCGCGGCGACTTCGGCCCGATCGTGGCGTGGCTGCGCGCCAACGTCCACGCCCATGGCTCGCTCTACGAGACCGACGAGCTCCTCACCCGCGCGACGGGCCGCCCGCTCGACGCGGGCGTGTTCAAGGCGCACCTCAAGCGCCGCTACCTCGACGAGGGCTGAGGCCAGCGGCGGAGCGCGTTCCGGGGGCCCCGGAACCAGCGCTCCGCTCGCGCGTTAGGCGCGCGCTCTCTCGCCGCCTCGGGGTCCTCCCGCCGCCGGGAGCCTTGCCCGCCCCCGGCGCCACGGAGACCGCCATGAAGTTCAAGCTCGGCTGCGAGCTCGCCTACAAGATCGTCGACGAGACGGTGTTCATCTTCAACGTCGAGGTGGCGCAGCTCCCGCGCCACGTCGGGCTGGTCGACCGGCTGTCGTTCTCGCCCCAGGTCGAGCAGCTCAGCTATGTCGCGCCCGACGTCGGCAACCGCTACGTCCGCGCGCTGGCCTCGCCCGGCGAGTTTTCGCTCGCCTACGAGGCCGAGGTCGACCTCGACGTCCACCGCGCGGATCCGACGACGGTGCAGGAGACCGACATCCGCGACCTGCCGCTCGAAATTCTCCCCTATCTGCTGCCGAGCCGGTTTGTGCCGTCCGATCGCCTGGCCGCCTTCGCCCTCCGCGAGTTCGGGGACTTCCCGCGTGGTCACATGCGCGTCAGCGCGATCTGCAGCTGGATCTACCAGAACATCGACTACGTCCGCGGCTCGAGCGACTCCGAGACCACGGCGACGGAGATCCTGGTGCAGCGCGCGGGCGTCTGCCGCGACTTCGCCCATCTCGGCATCGCCTTCTGCCGCGCGCTGGGCATCCCGGCGCGGCTCGTCAGCTGCTACGCCTTCGGCCTGTCGCCGTCCGATTTCCACGCCGTGTTCGAGGCCTATCTCGACGGCCGATGGTGGCTGTTCGACGGCACGCGCCAGGCGGCGCTCGACGGGCTCGTGCGCATCGGCGTCGGCCGCGACGCCGCCGAGATCGCCTTCGCGACGCCCTTCGGCAACATGCAGCCGGGGCCGATCCGCATCTGGATCGACCGCGCCGACGGCCAGCCGGAGCCCGAACCGCGGACCACGGACGCGATCAGCACCCAGGACCCGAACCTCAACGGCCGCCAGATCTGACGAGAGCTAGGCCGGAGGCCCGGAAACGCGAAAGGCCCGCGCGAGGCGGGCCTTTTTCATGCGCTTGACGTCGACTGGAGCGGGCGATGGGATTCGAACCCACGACCCCAACCTTGGCAATCGAGAATATTCTCGCGGGTGGAAGGCGTTAGGGCCGATGCCAGGACGAGACGTAACGCCACAGTTCAAAACAGCGGCAGGTTCGATTTGCACCCGAGCGCCAGGCCGCGCCACGCTTCGGACAGCAGAAGAGGGCTGTGAGCGTAACCGCCGCTTCTAGCCCACAACCTCCCGTAAACTCTGCGGGTGCTCAGCGCGCGATCGATTTCTCCGAAGCTAGCGAGGGAGAGTCGATATGACGAAGAGCGTCCAAAGTAACGAGCCCGTAGATGTGGCCCGCCGCCAGAGCCCCTCTTGACGGTTCAGGAGGCGGCCCGACAACTGGGCATCCAGCACTACGCTCTCCGCCGAGCGGTGAAAGCCGGCGTGGTGCCAGCTTTCGCGCCCTTCAACAGTCGGAAGCTCGTGAGGCTGTCCGAGGTGGTGGGCGTGATCCGAGCGGCGCAGGTGTAATCCTACTCCTTTTGCGACCGCGCTCGGCCATGCTCAAACTCGGCTAGCAGCCTTTCGATAACGCACTTTGATGTTAACGGCTCGCCGACGGCCGCAGGAGACTTCGATGGTAATTAGCTCGATTACCTCCGCAGCCTCCACGCCCGTTTGCCGGCGCGTGCGGTAGCAGTCGGGGCCTTTGTCCCCCCGATACGCGGGCTGCATCCACCAAGCGCTTCACCAGCCGGCTCGATTGTGCTGCTATCGAGATTGAGAGACCCGCTTGGCGCACTGAACACCGATATGCGGCGGGGACGTCCTCAGTGAGCGATTTCGGTCGACGGGAACCAATTGTAATGGCGTTACGTGCGCATCAGAAGTCGAGCAAGCCTGCGACGTCGAAATTAGCCAATGCGCAGGTATCGCTCGTAGCTAAATTACGTTTGTGGGTCGACGACTTAAAACTCGATGATGAAATCGTAGCTGAGCTGTTGCCGTCAGGAAAGCCACACGATTACGAGTCGCAGCTTTGGGACTACAAGGAGAAGTTGCCTTGCCTCCCAAACAAGCCAACTGACGAGGACAGAAAACTTCACAAATCAGAGATAGGCGACATTATAAAAGATGTGGTCGCATTCCACAATTCGTACGGCGGATACATTTTGTTTGGTGTTTCGGATAAGGGAAGCAGCCGCATTAAAAATTGTATTGGCGATTTTGATCTCGGAGATTTTAACAGGCGTCTAGAAAGCTATACGGGGAATAGCATCGAGTGCTCATTCCGGTTTTTTGAAATGTCCACACAAGTTGGTACAGCACGGTTAGCCCTTATGCTCGTGCCTCGTCGACCCGCTCGGGTTGCGCCAGTTAGATTCAAGAAGATGGGACCGGAAAAACCGAACGGAAAGCGTTGTTTCAATGAGGAAACATACGTCCGCATCCGCGATGAATGTCGTCCCGCCTCGGCTACGAGTGAAGATTGGCAATTTCTTCATGCGGACCGTTCGCCACCAGAAGCGCCGGGTGGACGCAACCGTCCTGCAGTGGTTTCGGCTCTACCCGCGCGGGATCCCGACCTCGTTGAGTTCGTCGGCCGTACGGACGTACTGGCGTCGTTAAGGAGCTGGCTCTCGGACCCGAGAAGCCCCGTGCGTCTTGTTACCGGGATCGGAGGACTCGGTAAGACCTCCGTCGCGTACCGCCTCGCTGAGGAGGTGGTTGCAAGCGGCGGTGGTGAGATCGAATGGGTTATATGGCTCACTGCCAAGCAGAGGACGTATTCGGCTTTGCGGGGGCATCTTATCCAAGCGAGCCGTGTTGATTTTGGCAATCTTGAGGAACTTTACGAGGCGATACTTCAGACTCTTTCGCACCAAATCTCGCCTGATATCGACGAGCCCTCGCTGGACGAACTTGCAGACCGCGTGGTCGATGCATTTCAGAATTATACGTGCCTGCTCATAATCGACGACATTGATTCGCTTGCACCAGACGAGCAAAAGGAGATGGTTGCAGCCTTGAACGGCCTAGCTCTCAGGACGGTGGGTCGCGACATTCCGTGCAGCCGTATTCTGATGACATCCCGAATAGACCAGGGCATGCCGCCTACTGCTGTAGTAAAGATCGCTGGGCTTGAGTATGAAAGTTTTAGTAGATTTGTTAGTAATATTTGTGAGGTTTTTGAGATCGCGGGCATTTCCGGGAAGAATATGGAAGACCTTTATGTCGCGACGTCAGGGTCGCCCTTGTTTGCAGCTTCGGTCGTGCGATTGGTGAAATTGGGCGAAAATCTCGCTACTGCGATCGAGACATGGAAGGGGCAAGAGGGTGAGGAGGTTCGGAGATTTGCATTTCAGCGTGAGATAAGCCGCCTAGGAGGTTCGCAGGGCCGGCTTCTTTATGCCGTTTTGTTGTTAGGCGAGACCAGCGTCAATGATCTGGCAAGCATACTGGAGGTGACACCCAAAGTGGTGCGGGACCGTGTTTCGGATCTGCAGTCCTATCATTTAATATCAACATCGACCAAGGAAAGCGGCGATTCTGTTATCTTTGCGCCAAGCGATCTATCTGCAGTTACGGAGCTCCTCCGGTCACATCTTGGGTCACAAGCTGCTTCTGTCGAGCAGGCCTGCGCCAGGGCGCAGGAGCGAAGTAATACTGACAACCGGTCAATTGGGGCTGGAATCCGGAGGGTCGTGGCTGGATGGAACGTTGGCCGGGCGGACGAAGCACTGCGTGTAGCTCAAGAACTCCGGACGAAATTCCCAAAAAGCGGAGATGTGGCCAATGTTCTCGGCCAAGCTCTTCTTCGGCAGTCTCCGCCACGCACCGCCGACGCGGACCGCGAGTTTGATGCCGCCAGACGCCTCGGTTGTACAAGGCCGGAGCTAATGGCCGACGCAATAAACACAAAAATTGAGTTGAAGGACTGGCAGGTTCTCCTCGACATGGTTTCGTCCTGGTCCTCAAACGATAGGGCTCATGATGTCCCGCTTTACGCCCATATTCGCGCCTGTTCGGAACTGATTAGCATTGCCAAGGAGCGAGGTGATTACGCAAGAGTCGCGGAGCTGGCAATCGGCGCTGTAGAAAGAATATCAAAGAAATTTTCTCGTCTCCGGTTGGAGAAGCGCCAATTCGATGAATTGAATTCACATAGATTTGGCTATGCTCGCGAATACATTGTTGCTCTCGACCGCCTAAATCCAAGGAGCGGTGACAAGCTCAACGTTTTCGACGGTATATGGAAGTTAGCGGAGTCCGATGTGGCCTTAGTCGATCTGGTCCGCGTAGGCATTGTTGCACTTCAAGCTTGGTGGAGTGATGTCGAGGGCCGCTCGGTAATCGACACAACAGCCTGCCATATCCTCAACAGGCAATTAGGCCGCTTGGTACGGTTAGAGAGACAGCTGAGAGATTATGGTCTGACACAGTCGTCGGTCTTTGACGAGCTCGCGCGGGCACGCCTTGACCTTGCCCATCGAGGAGCCCGGCTGGTCGCGTAACATTCAGCCGACGCAATTAGCTGCTATCATATTGTGCGCGGAAGTCGTGCTTGATGTCATGGTGGTGAGCTCACCAAACGACGTGAGTAGCAAGCCCATCGAGATACAACAAAGACCATCGGATCTACCATCATTCAGATCGCCATTCTGGGTCGAGCGATGCATTTTGTAGCGCGAAGTAAGCGTGTCGCCCCTTAGCGGAAGGGTGGAAAGATGGCGGATGAGATGGAGTGGACAGATGCGGAGCTTGACGCCGCGGTCAAAGCCTATTCGGAAATGGTACTACTCGAGCTTGCCGGCACCCCTTATTCAAAATCAGAGCATCGTCGGCGTCTTCTCGCCGGTCCGCTGGCGGGACGGTCGAGTGGCTCCGTCGAATATCGCATGCAGAATATCTCGTACGTCATGGACTTGTTGGGGCGGCCCCGCATTTCCGGCTACAAGCCCGCGGGCGACGTTGGGCCCGCGAACGAGGCGCGCCTGCGCCGAATCATCGAGACCAGCGGAGGCGCCCCGAGTTCGGAGGCGCTTGAACGGCTGGCCGATGTAGTTTCGGGTTCTGATGAAATTATAGGCGTTAAAGCTGTTTTCGGTCCGCTCAGCTCTCACGTACTGTGTTTCGGTGCGCGCGGCACTATTAACGATAAGAGCTACTTTCAGGTGGCGGCCGGCGCGGCTAAACGGGCAACGACACGCCCTTACGTCATCACCATCGGTGGCGGCAAAAACGTCCAAAAAGGATACGAGGGTAGGGTGCTCAATGTCGCCCGGCTAGCCCTTGTATACGGATTAACAAGCACCCTGATCACAGACCCGGAGGAGGTCGGCCGATTAGCGCAATGGCCGGTGGCTATAGCGCTCCACGATGTGTGGCGTTTCGCCGGGGCGCCTCGCCTTGTCGAAGATCTCGGTTTCGCAGACCGCACCATCCTCGGTGGCTCGCAAGATGGCATTGTACATCCCGAACAGGCAATGAAGCAGCTCTGGGCAGCGCTACATGGGTTGCCAGTTGAGCGCGTGGGTCTCCCGCTTCCCGGAAATTTCTATGACTCGGGAAAGCCCAGACTGGTGACCGCGCGGCTCCCTACGATACCGGCGTCCGGAGCGGAAGAAGGCGCGCGGGTGCTAAAGCAACAGCTGGCCGTCGAACGAGATCGAAGGTTAGCCAGAGAAGTCAAGCATCAAAACCGAATGCGCTATGGGGCGATCACGTGTGAGGCCTGCGGCTTCACCCACAAGGACGGCGCGATGTTTGACGTTCACCACCCTACGCCTTTGGCAATAGGAAAGCGAACGACGTTACCGGAGCATCTCCTTGTGCTGTGCCCAACTTGTCATCGGCGGGCACACAGAAAGAGTGCGAGCCCTCTTGACCCATATACA
This sequence comes from Methylopila sp. Yamaguchi, assembly GCF_002897035.1. GTDB lineage: Bacteria > Pseudomonadota > Alphaproteobacteria > Rhizobiales > Methylopilaceae > Methylopila. The sequence continues at coordinate 256,477 of NZ_BAUX01000001.1, read as the reverse complement.
CTGCATGAGCTGAAGGAGTGGGTCGCCGATGGCCGCGCATAAATCGGACTTGCTGTTGCAAGAGACGATTGCGAACGTGTGAAGCGGCGGTGATGATCTTGCTAAGAGGGCACTCCATTCTATGTAAATTCTGGTTCGGTATTCAAGACCGCGCTATTTCCGCTCGTATGCCTGGCTATGCACCGCGTCGCTAATATCCGTTCTTTTCACGGTAGTGCGGCTACATGGACGTGGGAGGGCGGATGGTGCTCCTCTGAGGACCGATATAACCAATTAATTGGAGAACATACCTTGCGTTGCAGATCATATAAATCGAAGCAAAGTGAGAATGAGTTAGATCGCAATAGATCGTCTGAAGATAATGCTATTGACTGGATCGAAATTGAAAAAAGATTTCGCGAAATTCAAAGAAATCTCGAAGGTTTCGAACTTCTTGATGATAGCGCATACGAGCGGGTTCGGCTGAACTATCTCACTTACGGCCTCGTCGATAATCCAATGCAAACTAAGTTTGACTATGGTGCAGCATTTTACATTCATGCGCCTGTGGGCTCGATGACTCGCGAGCTGTGGGCCGGACTCGCCTACGAAATCGGTATTTTAGTTCCGGAGAGCTTAAAGGTACCGGCGCACACCGCGGCGAACGTCATGGACCGGATGGACGTATTGCAGATCGCAGCCGACGCGATTGCTCAACGTAAGATGACCCAATTGTTTATTACCGCCTGGGCTCGGTTACACGCGCTGTATGAACGCTACTGCATGCTATCGCTTACAGGTGAAGCAGGCGGGGTAACGATAAAACAAGCGTTAGCCGGCATGACTAAAAGTGTTGAAGTTCAAAAACATTGGTACGCGCACTGGATAAGAGCAAACGCGCCATCGCTTACGCCGGAGTTTCGTGGAATTGCGGTCGAAAGTTTGCGATCTTTGTGTGTTGATATACGCCGCGAGCGTCTCGCGCCATGGGGACCATACCCTAAAGACTGGTTTGCGCGACTTATTCCCGACGTGAAGGACAGCAGTGGAAGGGTCGCATCGGGCGAAGACATCGGCGACAATTTCATAAAACTCGGCGAGGGCGCTATAAAGAAAATGCTGCGACACCCTCTTCTTACGCCCGCCGTACTGCCGCCACTCAGTCGTACTGAGTTCGAGCAGACTCGGCGCCCCCGGGGGGTGGCGGGCCTCAGGTAAGTTTTCCGCGGACAAGGAGCCTCAAACCAGAGGAGCTCCCTATGTCGGCGAAATTTGAAACTAATAACGCACACAATCCCCTTTTTTCGCAGATAGAGCGACCGAAGCTTGAAAAACTGATCACAATCGCCGAAGCGGCCACCGCGCTCGGCCTCCCATATTGGCAGATCCAGCGAGCAATAAAACGGGGCGCGCTGCCGAGCTACGCGCCGTTCAACTCTCGTCGGCTGGTACGGCTGTCCGAAGTCGTGGCGTTCATCAACGCCTCCCGTCGAGGAGGAGTGTGATGGATGATTACTTCGATCTTCAACCGGACACCGACGAGGCTTTCCGCTTCCTCCAAAAAATGCAGCCGGACGGACCCTGGCACGTTGTAGCAATCCCGCCGGACGGTAAGCTTCATGCGGCGAGTTTCAAGAAAGACCAGGAAGAAGAGCTTGCAGATTGGATCAATGAGCAGCAAGGAGAGGCTAACATATACTTTCACGTCAACGAACTACGTTCAGGACTGAGAAACGCCAAAGCCAAGAAGGGCGACGTGGTTGAAATCATAGCATTACACGTCGATGTCGATGACCTCTCCGCCCGGCGGCGCATCGAGGCTTACGAACCTCCTCCTACGGCGATTGTGATGTCAGGGGGCGGCTACTAGGCGTTCTGGTTATTGAACTCGCCGTCGTCTGATTTCGATCGGGCGGAGCGGTGTAATCAGGTCATCGCGAAGAATCTTGGCGGCGACAAATGCCATAACGTTGACCGCATTATGCGGTTACCGGGCACGATCAACCTTCCAAATGCGACAAAACGGAAGGCAGGCCGGGAGCCGGCTTTAGCAAAGCTTGTGGAGGTCGATTGGAGCCGACTGTATGAAATAAAAGACTTTCCGGCTGACGATCCAGGGCCGGCCGGCCCAAAAGGAGCAATCGCGGCGGTGCCGGGGTCTCCTTCCGCAATCGAGTTGGTCTCATTGGATCAGATCCCAGCCGACGTGCCCGCCGAGACACGTACGATCATCGAGAATGGCGACGACCCCGACTTACCAATGGGATCCCCGGGGGCGCGTTTCCCCTCGCGGAGCGAGGCAGTGTTCCACGTCGCGTGCGCACTCGTCCGTGCCGGCTGTTCCGATGAGTTTATCGCGGGCGTTCTGCTCAACCCACAGCTGGGCGTTTCTGAATCAATTCGGGAGAAGCGGAATCAGGCTGCCTACGCGTTTAAACAGGCACGTGCGGCCCGGGCCGCGTGCGCCGACGGATGGCCCGATCTCCGTGGAAAAGTGCCGAGATCCACGTTCCGCAACACTGTCGTCGCTTTGCGACGGACCGGACTGAGTTTCAGTTTTGATCAATTTCGCCACAGGAAGCTTGTGAACGGCAAGCTTGTTGAAGAATATGAGGGTCAGATCGGTGACGATGTTTGTGTGGTTATTCGGAGTCTTGTCATCGAATTATTCGGTTTTGATCCCCATCCCGACAACATTTACGCAGCGGTTCATTTGCTCTGCCTCGAGAATAGGTTCCATCCCATTCTGGAGATGCTTCAGTCGCTGGAGTGGGATGGAGAGCCCCGGCTGAACCGTTGGCTCGTCACCTATCTGGGCGCGGATGACACGCCGCTGAATGCGGCGATCGGCTCGATCATGCTCATCGCAGCGGTGCGCCGCGTCAGGCGTCCAGGCGTCAAGTTCGACCAGATCGTGGTGCTTGAAGGCCCCCAGGGAACGGGAAAGTCGTCGAGCCTGAAAATACTTGCTGGCCCAGACAACCATTCGGATCAGGAAATTCTTACGCAGGATTCGAAGACTCAGATGGAGCTGCTTGAGGGCGTCTGGATCTACGAACTGGGTGAAGTTGAAGGTATGAGCAAAGCGGAGGTTAACAAGATTAAAAATTTCGCCTCACGGTCGCTTGACCGTAGCCGACCAGCCTACGGGCGGTTTGTCGAGCTACGACTTCGCCAGTCGATCCTGGTGGGTACGACCAATGAGAGCAAATATCTCCGCGACCAAACAGGCAATCGGCGATTTTGGCCGGTTCAAACCAGCGCCATTGATCTGGTCGCGCTGGAGCGAGACCGCGACCAACTTTGGGCCGAAGCGGCAGTCTCAGAAGCGAACGGCGCGTCAATCCAATTGCCGCGGGAGCTTTGGGCGGCGGCCGCCGCCGAACAGGAGGGCCGCTTGGAGGAAGATCCTTGGATCGAGATGCTCTCGGCAGTGAACGGAATCGCGCAAGGTGAGACGGCGCGCGTCGCCACCGTGCATTTATTGCGCGAAGTTCTAGAGATTCCGCCCGACCGCCAAGCTCAACACCAGACGAAGCGCCTATCGATGGTGATGAAAAAACTCGGATGGGAGGCCGGCAAATTCCGGCAAGGCCACCAGACGGTTCGCGGCTATCTTCGCCCAAAACGCCAAGACCATCAGGATGACACGATACGCCAATCACCCCCCTACTAGCGTGGCGGGGTGGCGGGTGTGGCATGGACCGCAGGAGCTGCCGGGCAGCTGGTAGTCCTGCGGTGTTGGCCGGGCTGCTGACGCGGTATGGCCGGGCGCACGCGGCTGTACCACGCCACACCCGCCACCCCGCCACGGTTACGATTTCAACCTCGGTGAGCGCCGAATCCGAATAGCCCCGAGTTTAAACATCTCTTTGGCTTCGAAAGTTTGGCGCGGCCGTGGTTACGTTGTCGGTTACATCTCGCGATATTTTGCACTATCTGCAGGCCGGTCGGCGATTAATTGCGCGGGTTACTTCGGCGTGTTTTCGTATTAATCCAGTCCTTGTTCGACAGGATCAACCTCATGAACTTCTCCGTTAGTCTCACGAAGCGGATGCGCAAGCGGAAGCTCAAGAGCGGGGCGATCGTGATCCAAGATCGCTACGTGCTGAACTATCTCGACCCGAACGGAGGTCGCCGCCGTCAGGAGTTTTTCGAGCGCAAGCGTGACGCCGAGGTTCGGCAGCGGGCTTTGCAGATGCAAGTCGCCGAGGGTGTTTACGTGGACGAGCGCACCGTACCGACGATCGGGGAGGCGATCACTCACTGGCTCGCCGATCGCGAGGGGAACGTGAAGGCGACGACGCTCAAGGGCTACGAGGTCGTCTGCGCCGTCATTCGTGGGCCCGTGCTGGTGGGTACGCCCCGAGAACGCGCGGAGTACACTGCGGCCAAGGTGAAGCCCAAGGGCGCGACCTTCGTTCAGATGCTCGGCGAGGTGAAGCTGAACGAGATCACCACCGCGGCAATCCGGATCTGGCACCGGAGCGTCGTGGACCAGTGCGGCGTCTACACCGCCAACCGCGCCAAGGCCCACCTGAAGTCGATCCTGGCGCTCGCTGAGGAGGACTTTAAAGTCCGTGCGCCGACGATGCCGACCGGCCTCTCTCGGGCCCGCCACAAGCCGAAGAAGGCCATTCTCACCAGCGAACTGATCCGCGACGTGATCCAGGCTGCACGCGACGACGAGTTCGGCATCTACTACGCCTTCCCGTTCCTCGCCGGAACGCGGCCGAGCGAGCAATTGGGTCTCCTGTGGGAGGAGGTCGATTTCGACAAGAACGTCATTCGCATCCGCCGCATCCAGGAGCGTGACGGGTCGCTGACGGAGATGGCGAAGACCGAGGCCGGCACGCGCGAGATCCCTATGGGCGCAACGTTGCGTGAGCTGCTGCTCGCCTGGCGGCTGCGGTGCCCGCGGAAGGACAAGGAGCTGCACCGGGTGTTTCCCGGCCCTGGACGTCTCCAGCCTTGGCCGAAGCCTCGGCTGGGCGGTGGAGGGCCGCTGCTCTACCAGAACTTCCGAAAGCGCTATTGGGAGCCGACCTTCGAACGCCTGAAGCTGCCGTACGTAACGCCGCACTCGGCGCGACATTCGTTCATCTCGACGCTGCAGGCCCAGGGCATCGAGGTCGGGCTCGTCGCGCAGATCGCGGGACACGCGAACCCGACCGTGACGCTCGGCCACTACACCCAGGCGGTGAGGGGAGGGGCGGCGGCGATCACCGCGCTCGAGCAGGTCTATGGGTGAAGTGGCGGATCGATCCGCGGACCTGCTGCTTGAGGTCCGGTGCTGCGCGACCGGGTCGCTCGACGTCCTTGCCATGGAAGAGGCGGCGCTGATCTCTGGCATCGCTCCGGGCGAGCTGGTCGAGGCGCTCGCAGAGTTCGGCGCGTGCGAGACCGACGGCTACATGATCACCGTGCATCCGGTGCTACACGCCGGCACTTAAGCCGCCAGGGGCCCCGCGTCGGGGCTCCCGTAGTACGCGGACGGCCGCCGGGGTGCCTGGGCGGGTCAGGGGCCGCGCCACAGCGCGGGCGCCCTGGTGGCGCGCTCCCGCGCTGCGCAGGCCCCCCCTCCCGGCGGCATGCCGCAACCCTCCCCCCATGCAGGGTCAGCGCGATATGACGGGGGACCCGAACCGGCCTGCAAAATATTCCCGGGTCGTCTACCCAACATCTCAGTCGATGCGATAGGTCACTGAGTTAGCCTGAACCTGGAGGATTCGAAGCGTGCGGCCTTCGACGGGGACGCTCTGGCCCGCGGCAAGCATCAAACGGATCGGCGTTCGGGCGGTGGCGATCTGCGCCGTCGGCCGCGGTCCGACCACCGCGTAGTCGGTCGAGGTCGCCACGCCGGACACGGGCCTTCCGTCGACCATTCCCGCCACCGTCGTGCGCGATGCGTGCGGCACGACGAGTGGCGTCTGGTTCATCGTCGTAGCGTTGGTTTCGATCATGAGGTCGGAGCGCTCGAGCGCCGCTCGTCCGCCCTCCACGCCGAGGAAACGAACCACGACACGTCCGGCGCTCGTCGTGCGGCCGAAAATGTCCGCGCCACCGAAGGCGTTCGGAAGGGGCCTTGAGAGCCGAAAATCCAAAACCGTATCGCCGGGACCCGCGGTGCGCATTGCTCCAGCCGCTGCGCTCTCAAGCGTCGCCGTTCGATTGGAAGGATTGCAAGCTGAAGTCAAAAGTGCGGAAGCGAGTGCGACCCAGCGTTTATACATCATACCGACTCCAATAAACGAAAAGTAAATCATCTGAAAAACGTCAGATCAATTATGGGCCGGCCTTACCCCGGGCCGGGGTCATCTTTGCGCCATGAATGAACGCCGCAGGCCAACGCGACGCCGCTTCCTTGACTGCGATCATGAAGCTGGCGGGCGCGTCAGGTCGAAGGAGTAGAAGGAAGAGCACGTGAGCGGTGCTGAAGCGCCAGACCTCGGCGTCAGAAGCGATCGCTCTTAGGCTGCTGGCGCAAGCCGCGGCGAAGCTGACCCGGTCAATCCTCGGATAGTGCTGATAGATCAGCAGCGACTGACCAGCCGTGTAAAACGCGGCGACCTCGTCGAGGAAAATATACTTGTCCGAGTTCTTCCGGCCTTTGGCCGTCGAGGCGACTGCAAGCCCGTTGTCCGGGTCCAGAAACACGAGGTCTCGGTCCCGAAACGAGGCCAGGCAATTCCGCCAATATGCGGACCGAGCCTCGCGCTCGCGCGGGAGTTGGGCGTTGTAGTAGGTCGCGCTGGGGATGGCTTCCCCTGCCTCGATCGCGGAGAGGCGGCGGCCGCCAACGTCGTTAACAGTGGAGCGAAGGAGATCGAAGAGGTCGGAATCGAAGGCGCGAAATCGCTCAGGCTTGGTGAGATAGGAGAGGACGTTCCCATCCGCGCTGCCGTCCGAAGGCGTCATCATCCAGCAAACGCCAACCCGGTGACGTCCACCGGCGGCTAGGACGCGGAGAAGGGCGTACTTTCGGTAGTCGTTGATGTCGCCGACATACTGCTCCTTCACGGCCGCCTCGAATCGCTGGAACGTCGAGGCAGAGTGATTGAATACCCGGTTTTGGGGTACTCAAATTTCGGGTGTCATTGAGGGGTCGGTTTAACGACCGGCGTCACCTCCTTGACCTCCATTCGATCCGATTTGTACCAAAGGATGGTGGCCTCGCTGGTCCAGGCCCGGAAGGCCGCTGGTATCACCCAGGCAGAGGTGGGCCGTCGCGTGGGGCAGCGTCAAACCTTTATTTCAAAGGTCGAGCTCGGTGAGAGGCGGCTGGATGCAGCGGAGTTTGTCGAGTTTGCCCGCGCAATCGGCGCTGACCCCTACGCGCTGATGCAGGCGGCGGAAGGCGGGCCTTCCAAGGTAAATCCAGGCATGACAAGCGCTTGAAGGTGAAATGTGCCATCAGCGGACCTTCGGGCAAAACCACTCGAATGCGCTTGGAGCCCGACAGCTGCCGTTAAGATAAAAAAGGTCGGTCCGGCGGCCACAACATCCTGATGTCATACTCTATTAAGCGAACAAGCGCCGTGAAGCGCTGGCCGTATCAGCTACCGCGATCCTCGCTCGACTGGCATCGATGAAGCTTACGCCCACGCCACGGTGGCGGCATCGCGCCCGGGAGCTCCGATTGCGCGAATCTCCCGTTCAAACAATAATTTTGCGAACAACTACCGAATGGCTTGTCGTTGCATCGCTACTGCAACAGGACGCCGCTTGACCAGGGGGGTGTCTATTGAACGACTTAACAGGGCAGGATGCCGGGAAGTGGGACGAATGGCGGTCGCTGAGCGAGGACGGGCACCTCGATCGCCGCAAGGCCGTCGAGATCGTCGCGGCCTTTCGGGAGATGGCCGGACCCGATACCGAACGGACCAGGGGAAGGCTCCTTGAGCATCTCCAAGGCCGGGCTCGGAGATACCTGCGCCAACGTGTCCGACGCGATCTCCTGGATGGCGGCTCGGAGATCATCGAGGAAGTCATCGGGAAGCTCAACGAGGCCCTGCTGGATCCCACCTCGAAGGATGGGGTAGGGTTTGAAAAAGGCTTCTACAAGAAGCTAAGGGAACGGCTCACCGACCGTCTGCGCCCGTCGCTTCGCGAGAAGGAATGGGTCGAGCAGTTTCCCGTCGAGGATGACGAAACCGGCCGCACCTTCGACCCGGCCGACAGCACGCGGCTCAGTCCGGAGCAGTTGGCAATTGCCGCCGACATCCTGGAGCGGTTGGACCCGCTCCATCGAAAGGCGTTCGCACTTCACCTCAACGGCTTCAAGTATACCTCGTCCGATCCGGACGAGAGCATCGCCGTGTTGCTCGGAAAAAGCCCTCAAACGATCAAGACGTGGGTCGATCGGATAAGAGCGGACATTTTCGAATTGTTGGGAGCAAGCAAATGACAACCTCTTCCGAGGAGCTCGATGAGGTGATTTTTCAATTTCACCAGGCCGTCGACGTAGTCACGCCGAAAGTCCTGAAGGAGTGGACCAACCGCTATCCCCAATACGCGAACGAGATCCGCAGCCATGCGGTCGAGATCGCCGACATGGAATTGTTGGCCTCCATCCGCCCGCAGGCCGCCGTCGAGGCAGCGCCGAGGCCGATGCCCACCCTGAGGGCGGTCGCGCAGGGTGCCGGGATGTCGTTGCGGGACCTCGCGGACGCGATGACCGTTCCGCGGTCGATCGTCTCGGACATCAACGCCGGGCGGATCGAACCGGCAAGCATTCCAAAGCGCTTCGCCCGCGTCGGCGCGGAGAAGCTCGGCCTGGTGGCTCGGTGGATGCTGGACGTCGCCAGGGCCTCCAGCGAGCCGCCGGCCGTTGCCGCCTTCAAGGCTGCGAACGGCCCGAGGGAGGGTCGGAAGCGCAGCTGGCAAGAGGCGATCGAAGCCTCCGAGATGACCGACGAGGCGAAAGCCTTCTGGCTCAAGGAAGACGAGGAATAGGGCATGGACGTCTGGCGCGATGTTCGTCTCAAGGCGCGCCAGCGGCACGCGGAGGCCAGGAACAAGGCATCGTCCGACGCGGCGGCGGAGTTGGTGGCGCAGGGTCTGAAACAGGCCGGATTGCAGACCGACAACTTCGAACCGGGGACGGTATACGGCGTCGGCGTCCTCGGGGCGCTGGAAAGGGACGACGGCTTCGTTCGGCTGGCCGCCAATCTCGATGGCCGCCAACGCGCCGTCGTGGCGGCTCACGAACTCGGTCATTTCGTCCTTCACGACGAAACCGCCTTCATGATCCGATCGACCGAGGCAGGGTTCGGCGGTCAGCCGATCGAGACGGGAAGCGACCGTGTTGTCGCCTACTCCCCCCGCGAGCGGCAGGAAGTCCAAGCGGACATCTTCGCGCAGGAGTTCCTGCTGCCCGCGGACAAGCTTCGCAAGTGGCTTTTCGAGGGAAAGGAGCGCCCCTCGTCCATCGCGAACGACCTCGGCTTGCCCGTCGAGTTTGTTCGGATGCAGGCCATCCGGGCGTTGCTCCTGCCTCCGCTGACGCCACCGAAGGAGGCTGAGGATAGGTCGGCCGTCACGTTCGATCTGGACCCCGAGCAGCGCGAGGCGGCCGAATGGGACGAGCGTCCCCTGATCCTCGACGCGGGTCCGGGGACGGGCAAGACGCGGACCTTGATCTCGCGGATCAAGCACTTGCTCGCCCGAAGCGAGCCGCCGTCGTCGATCCTCGCGCTGACGTTCTCGAACAAGGCCGCGGCCGAGATGATCGAGAGGGTCGAGAGGGTGGATGCTGTCGCCGCGCCCCTAATCTGGGTCGGGACCTTCCACGCCTACGGTCTTGAACTGCTTCGGCTGCACTGCCACGCTGCAGGCCTGCCTGCCGATTTCAAGGTCCTCGACGAATCCGGACAGTTGGCGCTGCTGGAAAGCGTGCTCGGCGAGCTCCGGCTCGACCATTTCCAGAACCTGTGGGACCCGACGCTTGAACTTCGCCCGATCCTACGCGCGATCTCCCGGGCCAAGGACGAGATGATCTCCGACCATGACTACCTTGCGGCCGCACGTGCCGCGCTCGCCGCCGCGACGACCGCCCAGGACATTGAGCGGGCCGAGAAGGCCGTGGAGGTCGGCGAGGTCTACGAGATCTACCAACGCACCTTGGCAGCAGACGGCAGTGTCGATTTCGGCGACCTCGTCTATCGCTCGGTCCTGCTGCTGCGAGAGAGGCCCGAGGTCCGCGCGACCGTCATGGCCAAGCATCGCCATGTGCTGGTGGACGAGTATCAGGACGTCAACTTCGCCAGCACCGAGCTGCTCGACCAAATCACCGAGAGCGGCAAGCGTCTCTGGGTCGTCGCCGACCCTCGGCAGTCGATCTATCGCTTTCGCGGCGCCGCCCCCCAGAATGCGATGGGGTTCACCGACCGATACACCGGGGCCCAGCGCCGGCAGCTAAAGACCAATTACCGATCATGCGAGACGGTGGTTCGGGCCTTCGCACGCTTCGGGGCAGAGATGGCGGCTGCCCCGAAGCCGGCGGCGACCTGGAGGGCGAAGCGTGGCAGGGTCGGCTTCGTCGATCTCCTCCATGCGCCCGACCTGGCCTCAGAAGCCACGGCGATACGCGATCAGATCGAGCGGCTGAAGGGCGATGGCATCGGTTACGAGGATCAGGCAATCCTCGCCACGACCCATCTGTGCCTGGCAAGGTTCGGCCGGGCGCTTCAGGATCTCGGCGTTCCGGTCCTCTATCTCGGCGACCTCTTCGAGCGACCGGAGATTCGCGACCTGCTCTCGCTGGTCTCGCTGGGTAGCGATCGAGGCGGTGTCGGGTTGGTCCGCGTCGCCCGGTTCCCCCAATACGGCGTGTCGAGGTCCGACGCCGTGGCGTTGCTGCGGCATGCGCGGGAGACGGGTCAGGAGGTCATCGCGGCCTGCGCGAAAGCGGACGAGGTTCCGGGCCTTAGCGAAGCGAGCTCCGAGGCGTTGAAGCTCCTGGCGCGGCACCTCGACGGCGTCGAGTGGAAGACGAGCGCCTGGCACCTGCTCAGCCACTATCTCCTCGAATCCAGCGACTACCTTCGTCCCATACTGGAAGTCGGCGACGTCCGCTCCCAGCAGCGCCTCGTCGCCATCTACCAGTTGCTCAAGTTCTGCCGCGAGCACTACGACGCCAACCGGTCGGTCGCTGGTCGACGCAAGCTGCTTGACGATATCCGCAGGCTGGAGAGGCTCGACGACGACCGGCAATTCCGGATCGTGCCGCCCGAGGCCAGCGGCATCCCCGCGGTCCGTATGATGACGGTGCACGCCTCGAAGGGCCTGGAGTTCCGCGCCGTTCACCTCCCGCAGGTCGCGACGCGCACGGTGCCGGGGCCCAAACGCCCGCAGCGTTGCCCCGCGCCGGTCGGGATGGAACGGTTGGAAATATCGAAGGACCAGCACGACGCCGAGACGGAATGCCTCTTCTTCGTCGCCCTGTCGCGAGCCCGCGACGTGATGTCGATCAGCAGCGCGGCGCGCTACACAGAGAGCCAGACCTGCAACCCTTCCAAGTTCCTGGAGCGGATGCCCGGAGTGCTGCCCGCATCGCGAACCGTGGCGACCGCCACAGGGAGCAAGCGGTCCGAGCCGATGTCTCCCACGGTCCCGCAGGAAATCCATCAGGGCCGGCATCTCGATATCTACATGAAGTGCCCGGCCCGGTATCGCTACGAGGTGCTCGATGGCCTTCGCGGCGGCGAGGAGGACAGCGCTTATCTCCGGTTCCATGGCTGTGTCAGGCAAACCGTCCGATGGATCTTCGAGGAACGTCGGAAGGGTCGGACCGTGACCGCTGCCGCCGCGATCGAGCAGCTGGAGGCGATCTGGGCCGAACACGGCCCCAAGCATGGTTTCGAGCCGCTCTACCGCGCCGAGGCGAGACGGATGGTGGAAGGCTCGGTGTCGGCTTTGGTAGAGGGTGAGGACGTGGGCACGGAATGGACTGCCGCGTTGGGCGGCAAGACGATCACGTTGCGGCCGGACCGAGTTCTGGAAACGGCCTCCGGCGTCGTGGCGCAGCGGCTGAAGACCGGTCGCAAGTCGAAGTCTGAGGAGGAGAAGGCCGAGTGGGCCTTGATGGGCGTCGCCGCCGCGCAGGCGTTCCCGGGCCGCAGGATCGACCTTGAAGCCTTTTACCCGGCTAAGGCCGGCAGGGTGCCGATCGTCCCGACGAAGGGCGGGAAGGCGGTCTCGGACTATTCCGACGCCATCGCGGGCATAGAGAAAGGCGACTTCACTCCCTCGCCGGGAAGGGAATGCCCGACCTGCCAATACTATTTCGTCTGCACATCGGAGGATTCTTTTTAGGGCGATTACCGAATCCGCCCAGCTCGCTTCGCTACTCGAATGGAAGGGTCGGCATCCGCCGCCCAGACATCGAGACGAGGTCGTCATGAACCACTCCACCCACCCCCCTTCGCCCCACTTCGAGATCCTGATCGGCAACGCCGAGCTCGACTTCCGCCGCATCGCAATCCCCGATCCGATCGTGACCGGGCGCCAGATCCTGGAGGCGGCCGGCGCCCGGCCCGTCGACGAGCACCTGGCGATCGCCCTGCTTCCGGACGGCGCGCTGGAGACCCTGCGCCAGGAAGAGCTGTTCGATCTCCGCGCCAAGGGAGCCGAGAAGGTCCTGGTCTTCCGGACCGATCGCTCCTTCCGCTTCAAGATCGACGATCGCGAGGGCGAATGGGGTCCCAACCTGATCAGCGGGTTGGTCCTTAAGAAGAACGCCGGCGTCGACCCTCGCACCCACGACGTCTATCAGGAGATCCGGGGCGGCGAGGATCTTCTCATCCGCGACGGCGACCTGGTCGACCTGTCGAAGGCGGGCGTCGAGAAGTTCTTCACCGCGATCGCGCAGACGACCGAGGGCCTCTCGATCGTGTTGCCCCCGCGCGACGTCGCCTATCTCGAGGGTCGCGGCATCGCCTACGAGGACGGCAGCCAGCCGGGTCAGGCGGGCGTGGTGCTGAAGGGCATCGCGCTGCCGGACGGCAAGTTCGACGCCGCCTCCGCCGATATCCTGGTGGTTCTGCCGCCGGGATATCCGGACTGCCCGCCCGACATGTTCTACTGCCTGCCGTGGCTCAAGCTGCGGGGCGCGAACAGGTATCCGCGCGCGGCCGATCAGCAGCACCCCTTCCGCGGCCAGATCTGGCAGCGCTGGTCGCGGCACAACAACACGTGGCGGCCCGGGATCGATGGCATCCACACGATGGTCAAGCGCATCGAGCGCGCCCTCGCGGAGGCGGCCTGACATGATCGACATGATCCTCATCGAGGGGCACGAAGCCGAGCTTCGCGCGCTTCTCTCCTCGGCCGACGGCGCCGAGGCCGCGGCTTACGTTCTCTTCGGCGTGGCCGACATCGCGTCGGACCCCTGGACCGGCCTGCGCAGGCGACGGCTGGTCTCCCATGAGGTGGTTCCGGTGCCTGACGAGGATCGCGTCTCCGCCTCCGGCGTTCACGTCACCTGGTCAACGCGGTCTTTCGTCCGACTCCTCAAAAATGCTGAGGAGCGCGGCCTGGTCCTGGGCATCGCCCACACCCATCCCGGAAGCACGGCCTTTTTCTCGGACCAGGACGACCGCAACGAGAAGGACCTCCTCAGGATTGTCTCGAACCGCTCCGGCGATGGGCACGGCTTCGCCAGCGTCGTCATGGGCGGCGACGGCTCGATCTGCGCGCGGCATTGGACGAGCCCCGACCGCTCCGAGGCGTGCGAGCGGGTCCTGGTCTCGGGGCGCAAGCTCATCCTTCACGGCGTCGGGGCGATGCCTGTCGAGGAGGTGCTGGATCGTCAGGCCCGCCTGTTCGGCCCGGCCTTTAACCCGCTCGTTCGCAGCCTGCGCGTCGGGATCGTGGGGTGCGGCGGCACCGGAAGCCCGACCGCCATGTTGCTGGCGCGGCTCGGGATCGGCCATCTCCTCCTGGTCGACGACGACACGATCGAGCTGACGAACCTCAATCGCGTCCACGGCTCGCGTCTCGACGACGTCAGGGCGAAGGCGTCGAAGGTCGACGTCCTGGCCCGCGAGATCCGCGGGGCCGAGATCGGAGTGCAGGTCGCCACCTTCCGTGGATGGGTCGGCGATGCGGACGTGCGCGATGCCATGCGCTCATGCGACGTGATCTTCGGCTGCACGGACGATCACGATGGCCGGCTCTTCCTCAACAGGCTGGCGTATTACTACGGCATACCGGTCATCGACATGGGCGTCCGGATCATCCCGAAGAGCAAGGACCGGCCCTACGAGATGGCCGGCCGCGTGACCGTGGTGGCGTCTGGGACGCCCTGCCTGCTCTGCCGTGGACTGATCGATCCCGTGCGAGCGCGCGACGAAGCCCTGCGCCGCACCGGCCCCGACGAGTTCGAGCGCCGGAAGGCGGAGGCCTACGTCTCCGGAGGCGGCGACCCCGCGCCGGTCGTCGTGACCTTCACCACGGAAACAGCCTGCATGGCCGTCAATGAATTGCTCCATGCCCTGACAGCCTTCCGCGGCGATGAGGGGATGAAGCCCGAACGCCGCCGCCGCTTCGACGCAATCGAGGAGCGAACCACGACCTGCTCGCCTCGGCAGGAATGCGAGCAGTGCGCGACCCCGAAGATTTGGGGCCGGGCCGACGTGGCGCCCTTCCTGCACAGGATCGGCTAGCAATGTTGAAGAGGTTCATTGCGAGGACGTTGCGGCGCTTCGGCTTCATCGAGTTCGATTTCTTGGCGAGCCGGGCACGGTCGTATCCGTCCGAACCCGAGCTCAGGCCCGGCGAGGTCGTGCACGTGGTCGACGGCGGATTCGAGAAATGGGCTTGCCTGAAATGCCCCGGCGGGTGCGGAGCGACGATCCCGCTTTCGCTAAGCCAGAAGCGTAGACCGCGATGGGAGATCGCCCTGGACTGGTTCGGCCGCCCGACCGTCAAGCCGTCCGTCCATCAACAGAACGACTGCGGGTGCCATTTTTGGATCAGGCACGGCCGCATCGACTGGTGCAAGGATGGCAGGCCGAGATCCTAGCGCATGCCGCCGCTTCCGGGGCCGCTTCGCCTCCCGAGCGGACATTCGAATAGGCAGGGCGGAAGGTCTGCACCGGGTCAAGACCGCTCCATGACGATCTCGAAGGCGCGCAACCCTATAATGGTGTTGTCCGCCGGTGGTCTGTAACCGAGGCGTAACCGCGGCTCTAATGTTCCTCTCGAACCTTCCCCGCCGCCAACCGCCAAAAACGACGAAAGCCGCGGAGCTACCCGCGGCTTTCGTCGTTTGGTCGACTGGAGCGGGCGATGGGATTCGAACCCACGACCCCAACCTTGGCAAGGTTGTGCTCTACCCCTGAGCTACGCCCGCCCGCTTTCGTCGACCGTCGACGCTGCCGCCGACGAGGCGCTTCCTATGCCGCAGCCGCCGGAGGAATGCAAGGCGGGTAACATCGCTTTTTTTGAACCGCGGAGAGGCCTGTGGACGGAGCGCGCGCGGCGCGGACGATCGTGGCGGGGCTGCTCGGTCTGGTCGAGGCTCTCGCCGCGGCGGGGCTGCTCTATCTCGCCGCCGCTGCGACCGGGTCGATCCCCTTAGGCTCCTTGGCGACGGCCATGGCCGGCCGACGGGTCACGATCTTCGTCGTCGACAACGGCTACCACGTCGATCTCGTGCTCCCGACTGTCGATCCGTCGAAGGACTGGCGGCCTCTACTCGACGCGTCCCCCATCGCCGCGCCTGGCCGCGCCGCGCCTTGGGTCGCCTTCGGCTGGGGCTCGCGCGCCGCCTACACGGAGATCGGCGCGCTGAGCGACCTCTCGGTCGGCGCGATGGCGCGGGCGCTCGCCTTCGACCTGACGGTGATGCACGTCCTGCCCGTCGCGCGCATCCGCGCGGAGAGCGCCAACGTCCGGACCGTCGAAATCGCCGCGCCGCTCTACGCCGCCATGACGGCGCGGATCGAGGCCTCGTTCGCCCGCGACGCCGAAGGGCGCGTCCAGCCTCTGGCGGGAGCGACGCAGGGCTACGGCGACGCCTACTTCGCGGCCGTCGGCGCGTTCTCGCCGGTCCGCACCTGCAACGTTTGGGCCGGGGAGATGCTGCGCGCGGGCGGGGTCCCGGTCGGCGCCTGGACGCCGTTCGCGGCCCCGCTGATGAAGGGGCTTTGACGTCGCCGCCCCATGGGCGTGAGATGGAGCCTTCCTGCGGGGGAGGGACTCATGGCGACGTTTCGGATGCCGCTCGGGGGCGACGTCACTCAGGCGTTTCGCATCTTCACGTCGGCCTTCAACATGGTCGGCAACAGCTTCAGCCTGTTCACCGTCAACATGGGCCTGTCGAAGGCGCCGGAGGTGGAGGCCGAGGTGATCGACACGGTCGGCAGCTACGGCCGCCAGCTCGGCCGCATCGGCGACGCGCTGGCCGTGCTGGTCACTCACTTCGAGCCGAAGGGCAAGCTGACGCCCGAGGAGGACCGCGCCCTCCGGGCTCTGCGCGTCATGCTTGACGAGATCGCCGACATCAAACAGGCGCACGGGCGGGCGCCGCTGCGGCCGCGGACGATGGAGCCCGCGTCTTGATAGCGGAACGGGGCTCCGCGACGCGCCTTCGCGGTTGACCGGAAGCCCGCTCCCGCTGTAGAGACACGCGCTGGCGCGGTGGGACCTCTCATCCGCGCCATTCCGTTTGGGCGACACGACCCAGACTGACAAAAAGCCGCGCCAAGGGCATTCCGCCTCGGGAGCGCGTTATGAACACGGGACTTTGAAACGATGTTCGCAGTCATCAAGACCGGCGGCAAGCAGCACCGGGTCGCCGAAGGCGACGTGATCACGGTCGGCAAGCTCGAGGGCGAGGCCGGCTCCACAGTGAATTTTGGCGAGATTCTCTTCATCGGTTCGGGCGACGACGTGACGTTCGGCGCGCCCTTCGTCTCGGGCGCCTCGGTCGCGGCCGAAATCGTCGAGCACGCGCGCGGCGCGAAGGTCATCGCCTTCAAGAAGCGCCGCCGCCAGAACTCGAAGCGCAAGCGCGGCCACCGTCAGGACCATACGATCGTCAAGATCGTCGGCCTGACCGGCGCCTCCAAGAACTGACCGGCTCGAGAAAAGGAGAACTCCGATGGCTCACAAGAAGGCAGGCGGCTCCTCCCGCAACGGCCGCGACTCCGAAGGCCGGCGCCTCGGCGTGAAGAAGTTCGGCGGCGAGCGCGTCATTCCGGGCAACATCCTCGTGCGTCAGCGCGGCACCAAGTGGCATCCGGGCGTCAACGTCGGCATGGGCAAGGACCACACCCTGTTCGCGACCGTCGAAGGCCAAGTGCTGTTCGTATCGAAAGCCAACGGCCGCACTTACGTGAACGTCACTGCCGCCCAGGCGGCCGAAGCTGCGGAATGACGGCGGGTTGAAGCGACGCTTCCCGCCGGGCCCAAGACCCCCGGCGGATCACGACAGGACCGAATAGGTCCGGACCGACGGGGGAGACGGGCGACCGTTCTCCCCCGTCGCCGTTTCGGAAGGTCCGGTTCGATGTCGATGCTGTTCGATGAAGGTCTGTTGCTCGAAGACTGTACCACCGCGGAGACGATCGTCCGCCTCCGCCGCCTGACCCTGAACGACGCCCCGGCGATCGCCGCGGCCTTGGGCGACTTCGCCGTCGCCCGAAACCTCACGCAGGTCCCCCATCCCTACGGTCTCGACGACGCCGAGGCCTGGCTGAAAAGCGTCGCCGACCGCCGCGACATGCTCGCGGCCGGCGTTTCGGTGGACGGCGCGCTCGGAGGCGTCGTCGCGATCGACGCCTCCGGGGCGACGCCGGAGCTCGGCTATTGGCTGGCCGCGCCGTTCCAGGGCCGCGGGGTCGGCCGGCTGGCGGTGCGGGCCTTCCTCGACTTCGCCTTCGCCGCGACAGACCTCGCGACGATCGACGCTGGGCATATGCTCGACAATCCCGCCTCGGGGCGGCTTCTGGCGCGGCTCGGGTTCCGGCCGACCGGCGAGACCGATGCGTTTTCGAAGGCGCGCGGCGCGACCGTGCGGCTCGCCACCTCGACGCTTGAACGCGCCGCCTGGACAAACGGCCAGCCGGCGATCGAGACCCCGCGCCTCAGCCTGCGCATGCCCACGCGCGCGGACGTCGCCGAGATCGCGCGGGCCGCCGAGGCGCCGATCGGCCTCGCCACCGCGCCCTTCGCCGAACTCGCCCTCACGGCGGAAGCCCAGGCGTTCGTCCTGCGGGCGGCGCGCGAGATGCGGCCGACCAACCTCAGCCTGATCCTGCGGCTCAAGGAGGAGCGCACGGTGGTGGGCGGCGTCGGCTGGCGGTCGGTCGAGCCGGGCGTGGTCGAGCTCGGCTTCTGGCTCGGCGCGGCCCACCGTGGCCGCGGGCTGATGGTGGAGGCGGCGCGGGCGACGCTCGAGGCGGCCTTCCTCGGCGGCGGCGCCAAAGCCGCGCGCGCCAATTGCCGGGCGAGCGATTGGGCCTCGCGCCAGGTGCTGATCCGCTGCGGATTCCAGTGGGAGGGCTCGACTCTGGTGCGGCCGGCGTCCGGCGGCTCGCTGGCGGCGGACCGCTTCCGCCTCGATCGCGACACCTTCCTCTCGTTCCGGGAGTGGGCCGCGGCGGACGTCCGGGCGTTCGGGGGCTGAAGGCGCGGCATCCGCGGCGGCGGGAACGACGTATCCACGTCGACCGTCCCGTCGCCGGAGGCATCGTCCATGCGCCGTCTCCTTGCCGCTCTCGCCCTTCCGCTCGGTCTCACCGCCTGCGCCGGCGCGCCGAAGGTCGCCGGCGAAGATGGTTCGGGCCCCGCCTTCGCGCTCGAGCGGACCTTCGCCGGCCGGGGGACGGGGCGGGGCGTGTTCCGCAACACGCTCACCGGCTCGACCCGGCCGTTCAAGGTGGTTTTCAACGGCCGCCGCACCGCGCAGGGGCTCGAGCTCGCCGAGGACATCGCCTACGCCGATGGCGAGACCGAGCGCCACGTCTGGCGCTTCCGCCGCGTCGGTCCCGGCCGCTACGAGGGCCGTCGCGACGACGTGGTGGGCGTCGCGACGGGCGTAGAGAGCGGCAACACCTTGCGGCTCTCTTACGACGTGAAGCTCAAGACCGGCGGAAGCACGGCGCAGGTGCATTTCGAGGATACGCTGGTGCTGCGCGGCCCCGGCGCGGTCGAGAACAAGGCCCGCGTGTCCAAGCTCGGCGTGCCCATCGGCACGGTGGACATCGCCATCCGCATGGCCGCCCCGCGCCGCTGACCTTCGGACGTTCGCTTGCGCGCGAAATGTGCTAGAGCCTGCGCGAAAGCAGTTTGGCCGGTGGCCGGCTGCCGCGCACGGCCGCACGCCGCCATGCCCGCTTTTGGCGGACGTCCACGAGCCTCCCCTGACGTCGAACGCGACGCTCAAGTCGTGGACGCCCGCCAAAAGCGGGCATGAGGCGTTTGTCGCGAGCCCTCGCGCGCCTGACACGCCAGACGACGAAGCGACGTTCATGAAATTCCTCGACCAGGCCAAAGTCTATGTGCGTTCCGGCGACGGGGGCGCGGGCTGCGTCTCGTTCCGGCGCGAGAAGTTCATCGAGTTCGGCGGTCCTGACGGCGGCGACGGCGGTCGCGGCGGCAGCGTCATCGTGGAGTGCGTACAGGGCCTCAACACCCTGATCGACTACCGCTTCAAGCAACACTTTAAGGCCAAGACCGGCGTCCACGGGATGGGCAAGAACCGCACCGGCGCGAACGGGGCGGACGTGATCATGAAGGTGCCGGTGGGCACCCAGATCCTGGACGAGGACGAGGAGACGCTGCTCTTCGACTTCACTGAGGTCGGCCAGCGCTACGTGCTCGCCAAGGGCGGAAACGGCGGCTTCGGCAACGCCTATTTCACCACCTCGACCAATCAGGCGCCCCGCCGGGCGAACCCCGGCCAGGAGGGCGAAGAGCGCTGGATCTGGCTGCGGCTGAAGCTGATCGCAGACGCGGGCCTCGTCGGCCTGCCGAACGCCGGCAAGTCCACCTTCCTCGCAGCCGTCTCCGCCGCGAAGCCGAAGATCGCGGACTATCCCTTCACCACGCTGCACCCGAACCTCGGGGTGGTCGGCGTCGACGGCCGCGAGTTCGTGATGGCCGACATTCCGGGTCTGATCGAGGGCGCGCACGAGGGCGTCGGCCTCGGCGACCGCTTCCTCGGCCACGTCGAGCGCTGCCGCGTGCTGCTGCATCTGGTGGACGGGACCTCCGAGCACGCGGGCGACGCCTACAAGGTGGTGCGGGCGGAGCTCGAGGCCTATGGCGGCGGGCTGACCGACAAGCCCGAGATCGTCGCGCTGTCCAAGGCCGACGCGCTCTCGCCCGAACTTCGCAAGCAGCAGCTCCAGCGGCTCAAGCGCGCGGCGAAGACGACCCCGGTCGTGCTGTCCGCCCAGTCCGGCGAGGCGATCGAGGCGACGCTGCGCCAGCTGCTCGGCGTGATCGACGAGGCCAAGGGCGTCGAGGCCGCCGAAGCCATGCCGCAGATCGCGGCGGAGGCGTGGCGGCCGTAACGGCGCGGGTGTAGGCTAGCTCCCGGTAAGGGAGAGCTAGCATGGCCCGGCAGCTGAACGTTCGGAGCGATGAGGCTTATGAAATCGCTCGAAACGTCGCGGATATCACCGGCAAGCCGGTCGCGGAGGTCGTGCTTGACGCCCTTCGCGCGCATGGCGCGAAATTCCGGGACGCTTCGCAAGTGACCGCTACGCAGAAGGCCAACATCGACGCCCTACGCGCCGCGGCCCGGCGCGCCAAAGCCAACATGAAGCCGGGCGTCTCGGTCGAGGACGTGATGAACGACATGTACGACGAGCAAGGTCTTCCGCGTTGATCGCGGTGGACTCGTCGGCTCTCGTCGCGATTGCGAAGAACGAGTCGGAAGGGGAAGCGTTCGCGCAGGTCATAGGCGTGGCCGAGGCGCTCGTCGGCGCTCCGACCCTTCTCGAGACCCGGATCGTTCTTCAATCGCTGATGTCGGACGGCGCCGATCGCTTCATCGACGACATCGCCTCCAATCCGGCGGTGACGGTCGTCGCGTTCACGGCGGACCACTACCGACTGGCCGCCGAAGCCTTCCAGAGATATGGCCGTGGCCGCGGCCATCCCGCCAAGCTCAACTTCGGCGATTGCATGAGCTATGCGATCGCGAAGTTTCATAACGCGCCTTTGCTCTTCAAGGGCGACGACTTCGTCCACACCGACATCGAGCCTGCGTACCGCCCGTGACCGCTCCCTCGCTCGCCTCCTTCAACCGCATCGTCGTCAAGATCGGCTCGGCGCTGCTCGTCGATCAGGTCGCGGGGGCGCTCAAGCGCTCCTGGCTCGAAAGCCTCGCGGCCGATCTCGCGCGCCACGCCGCCCGCGGCGCGGAGGTGATCGTGGTGTCCTCGGGGGCGATCGCGCTCGGCCGCACGGTGCTCGGGCTGCCGCGCGGCGCGCTCCGGCTGGAGGACAGCCAGGCCGCCGCCGCGGTGGGACAGATCGCTCTGGCCCGCGCCTGGTCCGAGGTTCTGGGCGACCACAGGCTAACCGCAGGTCAACTTCTGCTCACCCTCGGGGACACCGAGGAGCGTCGGCGCTACCTCAACGCGCGCGCCACGCTCGCCCGCCTGCTGGCGCTGAAGGCCATCCCGGTCGTGAACGAAAACGACACCGTCGCGACCTCAGAGATCCGCTACGGCGACAACGACCGTCTGGCGGCCCGGGTCGCGTCGATGGCGAGCGCAGACTGCCTGGTGCTGCTGTCCGACATCGACGGCCTCTACACGGCGCCCCCCGCCCAGGACCCGACCGCCACGCTGATCCCGATCGTCGAGCGCGTGACCGCCTCGGTGGAGTCGATCGCAGGCGGCGCGGCGTCGGAGTTTTCACGCGGCGGGATGCGCACCAAGGTCGAGGCCGCCCGGATCGCGACCGGCGCCGGCATCCACATGATGATCGCCTCGGGCAAGGTCGACAGCCCGCTGTCGGTGGTGGAGCAGGGCGGCCGGTGCACCTGGTTCCTGCCGCACGACAATCCGGCCCAGTCCCGCAAGCGCTGGATCGCCGGCGTGCTCTCGCCGCGCGGCGAGATTCATGTCGACGCCGGCGCGGCCTCGGCGCTGAACCGCGGGCGTTCGTTGCTCCCAGCCGGCGTCGTCCGAGTGGACGGACATTTTTCGCGCGGCGAGGCGGTGATCGTGCGCGCGCCGGACGGCGTCGAGGTAGCGCGCGGTCTGGTGTCCTACGACTCCGGCGACGCGAACCGCCTGCGCGGCAAGCCGACCGCCGAGATCGAGCAGGTGCTCGGCTTCAAGGGACGGCCGGCCATCATCCACCGCGACGATCTCGTCCTGACGGGGGCGTAAAGCGCGCCGTCGTCCTCCGGCTTGACCGGAGGACCCACCGGCGGCGTCGAGCGCGACGCCCGACATGGATGGTCCGGTCAAGCCGGACCATGACGCGCGAATGGCTTGGGAACGCATGCAGGTCCGTTCAGCGCTCGCCGCATAATGACGCGGCTTCCGAAACGCGCTAAAGGGCGCGTTCCCTTGGAGGTGCAGTCATGTCCGCCGCCGCCGAACGGCTCATCGAGATCGACGCCATCATGCTGGAGGTGGGCCGGAGCGCCCGCGCCGCCGCGAAGACGCTCGCGCTCGCAGCCCGACCGGCGAAGGACGAAGCCCTCAAGGCCGCGGCGCGCCGCCTGTTCGCGACCGAGCGCCAGATCCTCACCGCGAACGAGGCGGACCTCGCGGCCGCCCGGGCGTCCGGGGTCGCCGCGTCCTTCCTCGACCGGCTGACGCTCACCCCGGCCCGGATCAAGGGCATGGCCGACGGCCTCGAAGCCGTCGCGGCGCTGGCCGACCCCGTCGGCGAGACGACGGCCGCCTGGACGCGGCCGAACGGCCTCGCGATCGAGCGCGTGCGCACGCCGCTCGGCGTCATCGGCGTGATCTACGAGAGCCGCCCCAACGTCACCGCCGACGCCGGCGCGTTGTGCCTCAAGGCCGGCAACGCCGCGATCCTGCGCGGCGGCACGGACAGCTTCCGCTCCTCGGCCACGATCCAAGCGGCGCTCGCCTTCGGCCTCGCCGAGGCCGGCCTGCCTGAGGACGCGGTCCAACTCGTGCCGACGCGCGACCGCGCGGCGGTCGGCTCCATGCTCGCTGGCCTCGACGGCAACATTGACGTCATAGTGCCCCGCGGCGGCAAGGGCCTCGTCGCCCGCGTGCAGGCGGAGGCGCGGGTGCCGGTGTTCGCCCACCTCGACGGCAACAACCATGTCTTCGTCGCGGCCGGCGCGGACCTCGCCATGGCGCGGTCGATCCTGATGAACGCAAAGATGCGCCGCACGGGCGTCTGCGGAGCCGCCGAGACGCTGCTGGTCGATCGCGCCGTCGCCGCCAGCCACCTGGCGCCGTTGGTGACGGACCTGCTCGACGCCGGCTGCGCGGTGCGCGGCGACGCGGAGACCCGGCTGGTCGATCCGCGCGTGACCCCGGCGACCGACGAGGACTGGCGCACCGAGTTCCTCGACGCGATCATCGCGGTGCGGGTGGTCGACGGCCTCGAGGGCGCGCTCACGCACATCGACGCCTACGGTTCGCACCACACCGACGCGATCGTCACGGCCGATGAGGCGGAGGCGGCGCGCTTCCTGGCCGAGGTCGACAGCGCGATCGTGCTGCACAACGCCTCGACCCAGTTCGCGGACGGCGGCGAATTCGGCTTCGGGGCCGAGATCGGCATCGCGACCGGCCGCCTGCACGCCCGCGGGCCGGTGGGGCTGGAGCAACTGACGACCTTCAACTACCGCGTCCGCGGGACGGGCCAGACTCGTCCGTGAACCGCAGGGCCCGGGGCGCGGCGGGTCGCGTCGGCACGCCGGCGCTGCCGCCGCACGCTCCGGGCATGCGAATCGGCCTGTTCGGCGGCTCGTTCAATCCGGCGCACGCGGGCCATCGGCTAGCGACGCTCACCGCCATGAAGCGGCTGAGGCTCGACCGGGTGTGGTGGTTGGTGACGCCCGGCAATCCGCTGAAGGACAACGCAAAATTGCCGCCGGTGGGGGAGCGCGTGGCGGCGGCCCAGGCGGTCGCGCGCCATCCGCGCATCGTCGCCACCGGTTTCGAGGACGCGCTCGGCGCCCGCTTCACCCACGACACGATCGCGCATCTCGCCCGCCGGGCCACGGGCGTGGCCTTTGTGTGGATCATGGGAGCCGACAGCCTCGAGACGTTTCACATGTGGGAGCGCTGGCGCGCGATCGCGGCCACCGTCCCGATCGCCGTGGTCGACCGCCCCGGCGCGACGCTTTCCGCAATCCGCGCCCGGGCGGCCGCCCGAATGGCGGGACGGCGCGTTCCGGAGGCCGCCGCGGCCGAACTCGCCGGCTCGCCGCCGCCGGCCTGGACCTTCCTGCACGGCCCCCGTTCGCCGCTGTCGTCCACCGCGCTGCGCGGCGCCCGACACGATTCGTGAACGCTGCGGGCGCTTTCCTCGGCTCAGGCGGTTGAAAAAGTGCCTGCGAAACCGTTAATGTGGAAGCGGTCGGAGAAGCCTCCGGCTTAAGAGGACGGCTGACGGAAGGCGAAGACCCCTGTCCACCATAGCGCTGAAGGAGACGCCGTTGATGGCGCCTCATATCGGCGGCGGAACGCCCGATGCGGCGAACCCGGCGCTGCTTCACCTCATCCTCGATGTGCTCGACGACAACAAGGCGGAAGACACCGTAGTCATCGACCTGCGCGGAAAATCCGCGCTGGCCGACGAGATGGTGATCGCCACCGGTCGCTCGAACCGGCATGTAGGCTCGATCGCCGACAAGCTCGTCGAGGAGCTCCGCGCCCAGGGGCACGGCAAGGCCCTGGTCGAGGGGCTGCCCCATTGCGACTGGGTGCTGATCGACGCCGGCGACGTGATCATTCACGTCTTCCGTCCGGAGGTCCGCGCCTTCTACAACCTCGAGAAAATGTGGTCCGCCGACCGCCCGGTCGAAGTCTCGGCGTCCTGACCGCCGCGCCGCGATGCGTCTCGTCATTGCGGCCGTCGGCCGGCTGAAGGCCGGACCGGAACGCGAGCTCGTGAGCCGTTATGTCGAGCGCGCGGGCCAGGTCGGCCGCGGGATCGCGCTTTCGGCGCCGGAGATCGTGGAACTCGACGAGAGCCGCGCCCGCAGGCCGGACGACCGCAAGCGGGACGAAGCCGCGGCGCTCGCCGCCGCGCTCGATCCCGAACTTTTGATCTACGCGCTGGACGAGGGCGGCAGGTCGCCCACCAGCGAGGCCTTCGCCGCAGACCTCGGCCGCCGGCGGGACGACGGCGCGGCGGGGGTGGCCTTCGTGATCGGCGGAGCGGACGGGCTGGCCGAGGAGTTTCTGGCGCGCTCCGCGGCGAAGCTCGCCTTCGGAGCGATGACCTGGCCGCACCAGATCGTGCGCCTGCTGCTCGCCGAACAGCTCTACCGCGCCGCGACCATTCTCGCGGGCCATCCCTACCATCGCTCCTGAGCCGCGACGGCGGCCCCGTTGCGGGCCGGCCGAAAACCCGGCAGGTGTGGTTAGCGAAACCTTAAGCCTCAGGCCGCTCAAATCCTCCCATGAGCCGACTTCGCCTTCTCCGCGCGCTCGGGCTCGGCGCCGCCTTGGCCGCGGCGTCGGGGGCGTTCGCGCGCGCCCAGGACCGGCCGCCGCCGGCCGTCTCCGAGGACCAGCGCAAGGCCCTCGACGAGAAGCGCGACGCGCTGCGGGCGGCCGACGAGGAGCGTCAGCGCATCGCAGCCGAGATCGAGGCGCTGAAGGGCGAGCGCGGCAAGCTGCAGGCCGCCCTGATCGACGCCGCCGGCGCCATTCGGCAGCGCGAGCCTCAGGTCGCCGAGCGCGAGACGCGCATCGCCGAGATGGCCGAATCGGAACGGCAGCTGAAAGCCTCGCTGCTCGCGCGGCGCGACGTGCTCGCGGAGGTGATCGCCGCCCTGCAGCGGATGGGGCGGCAGCCGCCCCCCGCGTTGCTGGTGCGCCCCAACGACGCCTTGGAGGCGGTGCGCTCCGCGATCCTGCTGGGCGCTGTGGTGCCGGACATGCGCGCGGAGGCCGAATCGCTCGGCTCGGACCTGCGCGAGATGTCCCGGCTCAAGGCCATGATGACCGACGAGCGCGACGAGCTGGCCGGCGAACTCGCCGACCTCGGACGCGAACGCGCGCGCCTCGCCGCGCTCATGGACGAGCGCCAGCGCCGCCTCGGCGCCCGCGAGACCGATCTCGCGGGCGAGACCGCCAGGGCGCAGGCGATCGCCCGCGACGTGAAGGATCTCGAGGAGCTGGTCGCCCGCGTCGAGCAGGAGGTCGCCGGCGCGCGCGCGGCGGCCGAGGCGGCGCAGGCCGCGGCGGCGGCCGGTCGCCCGGCAGGGGACGAGACGCGGCGCAAGGTCGATCTCGCGGCTCTCCACGACGCCACGCGGCTCGCGCCGGCGCTGCCCTTCGCGGAGACGCGCGGCATGCTGCCGCTGCCGGTGGCGGGTCAGAAGCTGCGCGATTTCGGCCGGCCGAACGGCGCCGGCGGCGCGGAACAGGGGCTTTCGCTCGCCGCCCGGCCCGGCGCGCCGGTCACGGCGCCCGCGGACGGCTGGGTGGTTTACGCAGGGCCGTTCCGCTCCTACGGGCAACTCTTGATCCTCGACGCCGGCGGCGGCTATCATATCCTTCTTGCGGGAATGGAGCGGATCACTGTCGGGCTCAAGCAGTTCGTCCTCGCGGGCGAACCGGTGGCCGTGATGAGCGGGGATCCTTCCGGAGCGACGCCGACCGCCGCAGCCGGAGCTCAGAAATCCGTGCTATATGTCGAGTTCCGCAAGGACGGCGGCTCGATCGACCCGACCCCATGGTGGGCCGGCGTCCCAGGCGAAAAGGTAGGCGGATGATGCGAAAGGTTTCCCTGGTCCTGCTCGGAGCCGTCCTCGGCGCCTCCGCGGCGGGCATGGCGCTTCAGCCGCGGGCGTTCTTCGGCTCCGCCGCGGAAGCGGCAGGCAACGCTGACACCTACCGGCAGCTCAACCTGTTCGGCGACGTGTTCGAGCGCGTGCGCTCGGACTACGTCGAGAAGCCGGACGACGCCAAGCTGATCGAATCGGCCGTCAACGGCATGCTCTCCGGGCTCGATCCCCATTCGAGCTTCATGGACGCCAAGGCGTTCAAGGACATGCAGACGCAGACCTCCGGCGAGTTCGGCGGCCTCGGCATCGAAGTGCAGATGTTCGAGAACCAGATTCGCGTCGAAGGCGCGATCGACGACACGCCCGCCGCGCGCGCCGGCGTCCGCGCCAAGGACATCATCACCGAGCTCGACGGCAAGTCGATCCAGGGCCTCAGCCTGAACCAGGCCGTGGAGAAGATGCGCGGGCCGGTCAACACGCCGATCGAGCTGACGGTGCAGCGCGAAGGCGCCGCCGAGCCGGTCAAGATCAAGATCGTCCGCGACGTCATCCGGATCCGTTCGGTGAAGTTCAACGTCGAGGGCGACGACATCGGCTACATCCGCGTCAGCCAGTTCAATCAGCAGACCTTCGAGGGCCTGAAGAAGGCGCTTGAGGACTTCGACCAGAAGATCGGCAAGGACAAGCTCAAGGGCTACGTGCTCGACCTGCGCAACAACCCGGGCGGCCTGCTCGACCAGGCGATCGCGGTCTCCGACGCGTTCTTGGAGCGCGGCGAGATCGTGTCCACCCGCGGCCGCAACCCCGACGAATCGCAGCGGTTCAACGCGCGCTCCGGCGACCTCGCCAAGGGCAAGCCGATCATCGTGCTGGTGAACGGCGGCTCGGCCTCGGCCTCCGAGATCGTGGCCGGCGCGCTGCAGGACCACCGCCGCGCGACGGTGCTCGGCACCCGCTCCTTCGGCAAGGGCTCGGTTCAGACCATCATCCCGCTCGGCGGCAACGGCGCGATCCGCCTGACGACCGCGCGCTACTACACGCCCTCGGGCAAGTCGATCCAGGCCAAGGGCATCGTCCCGGACATCGAGAGCGTCCAGGAGATCCCCGACGACGTGAAGGGCAAGGACGAGACCAAGGGCGAGGCCGGCCTGAAGGGCCACCTGAAGAACGGCGACGACGAGGCGTCCGGCTCGTCGGCCTATGTTCCGGCCGACAAGAAGGACGACAAGCAGCTCAACTACGCGCTCGACCTGCTGCGCGGCATCCAGAGCAACGCCAACTTCCCGCCGGCGGCGAAGTCCTCCAGCGCCAACTGACGGTCTTCCCAAAGACCCTCATCTTCCGCGGCCGTCTCCGGCGAAAGCCTGAGGCGGCCGCGTCACGAATCCGCTATGATTCGCAGCGCGCCAACCGGGACGGCGCGCAGCGATCCGGGGCGATGACCCACGACGATCTCGAAAAGCCCGTTGAGGGCAGACTGGCGAAGACGCGGGCCGCGGCCGCGCGTCGGCGTCCGCGCGTCGACCCGGCGGCGGCGGTGGCGGCCGCAGCCCTCGCGATCCTGGCCTTCGGCGGCGTCTGGGCGATCGTCGTGACCGACCCGCTCGGCGGCCAGCCCGTCGTGACGGCGGCGATCGAGCGGCGCGGCGCGGCCGCCCCGGAGGCCGCGGCCCCCGAAGCCCATGCCGCGACGAAGCCGGAAGAGACGTCCCGCGACGGAGTGCCGATCGTGCGGCCCGGCGATCCCATGCCGAAGAGCGGCCCGGTCATCATTCGGGTGCCCGGCGCGGAGGACGGGCGCACGGCCCAGAGCGGCGCGCGGGCGGCCCCGGGCGAGATCGACAAGGCGCTTCTGGAGGACAGCCGCTACGGCGGGCTGCCGCGCGTCGCGGCCGACGGCCGGCGGCCGCTCGACGCCTACGCCCGCGGCGCGGAGGCGCGCGATGGCGCGCGGGTCGCTCTGGTCGTCGGCGGACTGGGCGTCGGCCGGGAGGCGACGCTGCAGGCGCTGGCGGCCTTGCCGGCGGAGGTGTCGGTCGCGTTTTCGCCCTATGGGTCGGACGTCGCCGATCTCGTCGCCAAGGCGCGCGGGGGCGGCCGCGAGGTGCTGCTCCAGGCGCCGATGGAGCCGTTCGACTACCCGGCCAACGACCCCGGCCCGCAGACGCTGCTGACCAATCTGCCGGCCTCCGCCAACCTCGAGCGGCTGCGCTGGTCCCTTGGCCGCGCCGAAGGCTATGTCGGCTTGGCCCCCCTCGCCGGCGCCCGCTTCCTCGAGACCGAGCCGGCGCTGCAGCCGATCTTCGTGGAGCTCGCCCGGCGCGGGCTGATGTTCATCGGCGGCGCGCCCAATCGCGCCGACAAGGCCTCGCCGATCGCCGGCCAAGCGGGGTTGCCCTTCGCCCGTCCCGCCGTCGTGGTCGACGCCGAGTCCGACGCGGAGGGCGTGGACGTGGCGCTCGCCCGCCTCGAACGCGAAGCGCGTTCGGGAAAGGTCGCCGTCGGGTGGGCCACGCTGTCGCCCCTGCTCCTGAAACGCGTAGACATCTGGCGGGCGGGCCTGGCGGAGCGCGGCGTCGCGCTCGTCCCCGTCAGCGCCGCCGGCGGCGCGCAGACCCGATCGTGACCCGCCCATGACCGATCTCCCCTACCGCCGCTGCGTCGGCATCATGCTCGTCAACGCGGGAGGCCAGGTCTTCATCGGCCGGCGCAAGGGAGGCGACGTCGAGCCCAAGGTCCGCGCCTACGAGTGGCAGATGCCCCAGGGGGGCATCGACCGGGGCGAGGAGCCGCTGACGGCCGCGAAGCGCGAGCTCTACGAGGAGACCGGCGTGTCGTCGGTCGAGCTGATCGCCGAGTCCCCCGCGTGGTACGCCTACGACTTCCCGCCGGAGGTGCTGGCGCGCACCCGCTCCGGGCGCTACCGCGGCCAGACGCAGCGTTGGTTCGCCTTTCGCTTCACCGGGCCCGACGCCGAGATCAACGTGGCCTCGCCCGGCGGCCACAAGGCCGAGTTCTCGGACTGGCGGTGGGCCGATTTGGCCGAACTGCCGGAGCTGATCGTGCCGTTCAAGCGCGGCGTCTACGACGAGGTGCTCAAGGCCTTCGCGCCGGTCGTCAAGGCGTCCGACGCGTGAGCGGCGGAGAACCGGCGCGGCTCGGCGGGGACGCCGTGCTGCTGCCGGAAATCAGGGACTACGACCGGCTCCGCGCCGCCTTCGACTGGAACCTGCCGGCGCGCTTCAGCATCGCAGAAGCCATCTGCGACCGCTGGGCGATCGACGAGCCCGACCGCGTCGCGGTGCTCGTCAAACGGCCCGGCGAGGCGCTCGCCCCGACCACCTACGGCGAGATCCGCGCGGCGTCGCATGCGCTCGCCGCAGGCCTCGCCGCGCGCGGCGTCATGCGGGGCGATCGAGTCGGGGTGATGCTGCCGCAAGGGGCGGAGGCGATCGTCGCCCATGTGGCGATCTCCCGGCTCGGCGGCATCGCCATGCCGCTCGCGCTCGCCTTCGGGCCGGACGCGCTGGCGCACCGCCTGACCGACGCCGGCGCCAAGGCCGTCGTCACCACGGCGGCCGGAATCGAGCGGCTGGCCGGCATGGCGACGCCCGCTCCGGCGCTCGAGATCGTGGTCTGCGTCGATGGCGCCGACGGCGACGCGCTCGGCTACGAGGCCCTGCTCGCTGAGGGTGGGACGGCGCCGGAGGTCGAGCTCGGACCCGAAGCGCCCGCGCTGATGATCTACACCTCCGGCACGACCGGCGCGGCCAAGGGCGCGCTGCACGCCGGCCGGGTGCTGATCGGGCATCTGCCGGGCTTCCGGATGACCCATGATTTCCTGCCGAGGGCCGGCGACCGCGCTTGGACGCCGGCGGACTGGGCCTGGGCCGGCGGCCTGCTCAACCTTGCGATGCCGGCGCTGCACTACGGCGTGCCGGTGGTCGCGCAGCCCCGCGCCAAGTTCGATCCCGAGGCCGCCTTCGCGCTGCTGGAGGAAGGCGAGGTCCGGAACGCCTTCGTGCCGCCCACCGCCCTCCGGCTGATGGCCGCGGTCGCGAAGCCGCGCGAGCGGTTCCGGCTGGAGCTGAGGTCGGTGGTGTCCGCCGGCGAGGCCTTGGGCGAGACGGCGTTTCGCTGGGCCCAGGACGAGCTCGGCCTCATCGTCAACGAGGTCTACGGCCAGACCGAGTGCAACTACGTGCTGGCCTCCGCCGCCGGCGTCGGCGTGTCGCGGCCGGGCTTCATCGGCAAGCCCACGCCGGGCCACGAGGTGGCGCTGTTCGACCCCGAGGGACGCCCCTGCGCCCCGGGCGAGCCGGGGGAAATCTGCGTGCGCCGGCCGGACCCGGTCATGTTCCTCGGCTACTGGAACCAGCCGGAGGCGACCGCGGCCAAGTTCCGCGGCGAGTGGATGACGACCGGAGATCAGGCGGTCGCGGACCAAGACGGCTACGTGCGCTTCATCGGCCGCGACGACGACGTCATCACCTCCTCCGGCTACCGCGTCGGCCCGACGGAGATCGAGGACTGTCTGTCGCGCCATCCGGCGGTGGCGCTCGCGGCGGTGGTCGGCAAGCCCGACCCGACCCGCACCCAGATCGTGAAGGCCTTCGTGCAGCTGCGCGAGGGCGTTGTCGGCGACGACGCGCTGGCCGACGCGATCCGAACCTTCGTCCGCGACCGGCTCTCGGCGCACGAATATCCGCGCGAGGTGGAGTTCGTCGCCGAGCTGCCGCTGACGACCACGGGCAAGGTCATCCGCCGCCTGCTCCGCGAGCGGGGGTAGGCGTCATCCCCGTCGCCGCAAAGCGGAGGGCCGGGATCATCCTTCGAACTGGTGCGAGTCATAAGCGGACGCCTGACGATCATCCCGGCTTGGGCTTCCGCCGTCCGGGATGATGCGTGTGGGCCTCAGGCCGCCTTCTTCTCGGCGGCCTTCTGGGCCTCGTAGTAGTAGTTCGCCTTCTTGCCGAACACGGCCGAGCGCAGCCACCGGCGCATGGTCTCGTTGCGGCGGAGCGGCTCGATCGCCGACCGCGCGGCGGTGTAGGCCGCGACCTTGAGGCCGTCGAGCGCCGGCTTCTTGCCCGGAGCCGCCTGGGGGAACCCCTTCTCCCGCAGCCAGGCGTTCATGAACAGCAGCTTGTTCCGGCGCACCACCGCGTCCGAGCGCCAGGTGATCGCCATCGAGATGGAGTAGTCGTCGCCGGTGCGGACCCAGTGCGGGACCTGATACGGGACGAACACGCCTTCGCCGGGCTTCAGGTCGTAGACCGTCGCCCGCTCCTCGAACCTCGGCTCGTAGGGAAGGTTGCGGTGCTTGGACGGCGCGCTCTCCAGCAGCTCCTCCGACACCAGCGAGCGGTCGTCGTTGTCGAACAGGTGGAAGAACTTCGGGCCCCGGATCTGGACGAAGAAGTTGTCCTCGTTGTCGCTGTGGAACGGCGTCACCGAGTTCGCGGAGGAGACGAAGATGTAGCCCTCGATGTCGCGGAAGCTCGCGCCGTCAAGGCTGGCGTGGCCGAGCTGCTTCGCGATCGACAGCAGCGCCTCCTCCATCATCGCGCGGTAGGCCGGCACGCTCTCGACGCGCTTCAGCACCATCCAGGCCCCGGCGGTCTCGATCTGCGCCACCACCTCCTCGGGCGTGAGGCTGACCAGCGGCGTGTCCTCGGCCTTCTGGTTCGGCTGGAGCTTGCCGGAGTTGTACTCGAACCGGTCACGCTCGAGCTCTTTCGTCAGCGCGATCAGCCGCGGCA
The DNA here is from genome assembly GCF_002897035.1 of Methylopila sp. Yamaguchi. Lineage (GTDB taxonomy): Bacteria > Pseudomonadota > Alphaproteobacteria > Rhizobiales > Methylopilaceae > Methylopila. The sequence continues at coordinate 223,813 of NZ_BAUX01000001.1, read as the reverse complement.
GCTGCAGCAGCGGATGCGAAGCGAGATCGTGGGTGATGCGGAAGTGGCGGAGGGGGTAGGAGGCCGCGAGATCCGTCGCGGCGGCGCTGAGCGTTGCGGTCATCGAACGAGTCCTTTTGCGCGGAGGTAGAGGTCCCGCAGCTGGACGCGGGCGCGGCGGCGCAGGCGTTCGGCGGCGGCGGAGAGGGCGAGCGTGCGGGCGGCCCCGGGGCGCGACGACACCATCAGGTCGACGAGGGCGAGCTTGTCGCGCCAGATGTGGTCGATCATCGGGTGGTTCGCGATGGCGGTGGAGTCGACGCTGTCGATCTCCGGGTCTTCCAAAAGGCGGCGCGTGAGTTCGAGCGTCAGGTGCACGCCCGGCGAGTTCTTAGCGAAGCGCTCGTCGTAGGCGGTTTTATAATACCATGCGCGGCGGCCGTTCACGAGCACCAGCGCCGAGGCGACGACGGCGTCTCCGGCCGTCATCTCGAGGAAGCGGACGTCGTCGTTCGCCGCGAGGTTTCTGATCGTCTCAAGGATGAAGGCGAGCTGATCGGCGTTGTCGCGCATCGAGGTGCCGCCCTTGCCCTTCCATCCGCTGGCCTCGAGGGCGAGGAAGCGGTCGAGCGCGCCGGGCGTCTCCTGCGCCCCGCGGGCCTCGGAGAAGGAGATCGGCGCCTCGTCGCCCAGGCGGCGGAGCTGGCGGCGCAGCTCCTTCAGCTTTTTCGACGACAGCGAGGCCGTGAGGAAGGCCTCGGGGTCTGCGCCGGTGACCAGCAGGGCGCGGCCGTAGCCGTCGATCCGTTCCGAAGCGCGGCCGGTGGCGGCGAGCGCCGTCCGGAGAGCGACGGCGGCGGGGCCGTGCTCGGGCAGCAGGCGGAACAGCAGCGTGGCGCGGCCCGACTGCGCGAGGCCGTCGAGCAGCGCGGCCATGGCTTCGGGCGCGCGCGCGGCGTCGAGGAGCGGGGTGCCGAGCGGGCCGAGATAGGCCCAGAGGGTGGTGGACGCGCCGGCGGCCCAGGGCAGCAGACGGCGCGGAGTGATCGGCAGCGCCGCGAGCATCGAACCGTCCGCGGCCCACACCACCGCGAAGCGGACGCGGCGCGCGGTCGCGAGATGAGCGGCCGCCGGTATCGCGAAGTCGGGGGCCGCGAAGGGCGTCGGTTCGGCTGCGCGGGCGGCGAGGTCCGCCCAGGCGGCGCGGACGCGCGTCATGCCCGCGACGTCGAGGATCTCGAAGCGGGCGCCGGAGGCGACGCCGAGATCGAGCGCGGGCGGGGGGCCGGCGACGCCCATGTCCGTCGCGCCGGCCGCGACGCTGTCGGCCACCCGCGAGACGACGGGACGGCCGCCCGGGCCGCGTCCCCAGGGCAGGGCGCCGAGGCCGAGCCGGCGGCGGGTGATGACGAACAGCAGGATCGACTCCATCACCAGGGTGAGCGAGGTGGCGGCGGCGGCGCCCATCATCCCGAAGGGCGGCACGAAGGCGAGCGCGAGCGCGATGTTGAGGAGGAAGGCGCCCCCATAGACTGCGGCGCAGACGTTCTGCTGGCCGAGCATGTTGAGCAGGCGCTCAAGCGGGCCGACGGTCGCGCGGGCGAGCAGCCCGATCGCGATCACGAACAGCACGGGATAGCCCTCGACGAAGGCGGGGCCGAACAGCCACAGGATCGGCCACCCAAGCGCCAGGATGATCACGGCCCCGCCGAGCGAGGGCCAGAAGGTCCAGCGGGCGGCGTCGCGCACCATGGTCTCGAGCCGCTCGCGCTCGCCGGCGACGGCGTATTCGGTGAAGCGGTGGGCGACCGCGGCCGAGACCGAGAACGACACGAAGGCGACGAGCGACATGACCTTCACGGCGGCGTAGTAGACGCCGACCTCGTGCGGCTCGCGGAACGCGGAGAGCACCAGCACGTCGGTGTAGGCGAGGAGCAGGTAGAAGCCCTCGACCATGAAGATCGGCAGCGACACCGCCATCCAGGTGCGCGGCGCGAAGGCGCGGGGGCCGCGCGGCGTGCGCTCCCGCAGGCGCTTCTCGAGCAGCGCGAGCTGGGCGATGGCGGTGACCCAGGTGGCGACGATGGTCGCGGCCATGGCGGTCACGGCGGTCGGGGCGTAGGCCGCCCAGCTCAGCGCCGCGAGCAGCGCCAGGATCAGCAGCGGCCGGACGAGATAGGCGGGGGCCAGCGCGACGTCGATCCAGTTGTAGGTGCGGGCGATGCCGTCCTGGACGTCGGTCAGCACGTACATGGGCACGCAGACCAGGGCGAGCACCAGCGGCACGATCGCCCAGTGGTCGAGGACGTCGCCGAACAGCCAGAGCGCGAGCAGACCTACCGCGGTGACGACGGTGGCGAAGACCATCGACAGCAGCCGGCTGCCGAGGAGGAAGCCGCGCAGCAGCGCGTGGTCGCCGCCGTCGGCGTATTCGGGGATGAACTTCTGCGGCGCGGAGGCGAGGCCGAGGCTCGTCATGCCGCCGAGGAGCAGCACCCAGGTCCAGACGTAGACGTAGATTCCGTACTCGCTCTCGCCCATCCAGCGCGCGAGCAGGATCTGGGACGCGAAGGCGATGCCGGCGTTGCCGACCCGGAACAGGAACGCGCCGCCCGCCACCTTCTTCGCGGTGGCCGTGTCCGAGCGGTCGGCGAGCAGCCCGCGCAGGCGCGCGGCCAGACGGGCGAAGGGGGTCACCCCATTCGGCTCCTGGGCGTCGCGGCCGTCATGGCATGCGCTGGCGTCGCTGGGCATTCGACGATCCCTATTCGATTGAGGCAATCGAATAACGCCGCCGCGCTTAAGGATGGGTTCGGGAAGATCGTAAACGAAGTCATCCCTGAAAGCCGCCGTTTTCGAGGTATTCCAGCTCAGCGGCGCTCGATGGCCGTCCAAGTATGACGTTGCGATGTGGAAACCGCCCGAACCGCTCGATGATCTCGGCGTGAACGACGGTCCATCGCAGGCATTCGTCGTCGCCCGACGCGCGAAACAACGCGATCGCCCGGCGTTGCAGCGCAATATCTTCGGCGTGCTCGAACGGCATGTAAAAGAACTGGCGCAGCGGCCAGGGCGTGCGGCGGTCGAAGCCGCGGGCGACGGCGGCCGCCGCCACCTCCTGGGCGGCGGCATCGGTCGCGAAGGCTTCGCGCGCGCCGCGGAACAGGTTGCGGGGCGCCTGATCGAGAAGGATCAGCAGGCCAAGGGCGCCGACCGGCGTTCCCGCCCAGTCGTCGAGGGCGCCCGCGGCCGCTTGGCGCTGCAGCCGGCCGAGCCGGCGGCGGACGAGGGCGTCGAAGGCGTCGCTCCGATCGTACCAGCGGTCATGGCCGGCCGCGCGCCAGAAGCCGACGGTCGCGACCGCGGCCTTCGGCGGAGGCGACGTCATCCGGCGTAACCGACGACGACGGCCGCGGCCACGGTCGCGATCGTGGCGACCGCCGTCAGCACGAGGCGCAGCCGTCCGTACCAGCGCGGCGCCGCGAAACGGCCGGACCGCGCAGCGTCCACGATTCCGTGGCCTACGAGACCGGCCGCGAGCAGCGCGAGACCGCCTGCGCCGCCGACCAGCAGGGCCGCCCAGGCCCACAGCGGCGGGACCATGGCGCCGACGTACAGCGCGCGCCGGACGTCTGGGGCGGGGTGGCGCAGGGCGAGGCCCCAGTGCGCCCCGCCGAGGAAGGACAGGATGGTCGCGCCATAAGCCGTCAGCGCGAAGGCGGCGTCGACTCCGAACACCACGGGATGCTGGAGCGCGAGCGCGAGCGCGAGCCCGATGAAGGGCGTGAGCCCGGCGAGGCCCAGCGCCAGCGGCGTTTCGGGGATGTCGCGGTCGTCGCCGGCCGGCTCGGATGCGATCAGCGTCATGGGCGGCTCCGCGGCGGCGGTCGGGCTCAATCCCGGCGGAACGCGACGCTCGCCGTCCAGCCGAAGGCGAGCGCCAGCAGCGCCGTCGCGACACCATAGGCGAGACGCCAGTTCTCCGCGAGCGCCGCGACCCGGTCCTCGAAGCCGGATTTCACCACCCGGAAGGTGATGGTCTCGCGCGCGATCGGCACCCCGGCGGAGAACAGGCGGACGTCCGCCTCGAAGGCGCCGAAAGGGACGTTGGGCGGGAGGTGGAAGGTCGTGCGGAACAGCGTGGGGTCGAGGAAGACGACGCCCTTCGGCTCCTCGCGCCACAGGCCGCGCGCGGTCTGCAGGCGGATCAGCGCCTCGGAAAACTCCGGACGGCCGAGGTCCTCGCCGCGCGGGGCGGCCGCCGCCTTGAGGCCAAGCCGCTGCCCATCGCGGATCTCCGGCGACAGCATGACGTCGAGAGGGCGGGTGGAAAGCGTGGCGAGATAGGACGGCGTGCGCGGGAACCGGCGGCGTTCGCGGTTGACCCAGAGCCCGGCGGTGCGCTGCTTCTCCCGCACCTCGAGCGTGGTCCCCGGTCCGCGCACGGTGACCACGAGGTCGTAGCGGCGGGGGGCGCCGTCGCTCTCCGGGTCCGCGCGGACGGCGCCGAAGAGCGTGATGTCGCCCCCGGCGTAATTCGAGGCGATGGCGATCTGCTGCGAGGACAGCGCGACCACGAGCTTCTCCGCCCGCGCCGGCGCCGCCGCGGCGAGCAGCGCGAGTACGGCCAGAGCCGCGAGCGGTCTCATTTCGGCCGGCCCGTCGTCGAGACGGAGAACGGCTCAGCCGGTTCCGCCACGAGTTCGACCAGGAAGCGGGCGCCCACGGCCAGCAGCAGCAGCGCGAGCAGCAGGCGCAGCTGCTCGCCGCGCAGCTTCTGGCCGGCCCGCACGCCGAACTGCGCGCCGATCGACCCGCCGAGCATCAGCAGAATGGCGAGCACCACGTCCACCGAAGCGTTGACGGTCGCGTGCAGCACGGTGGCCGCGAGCATGGTGATCAGGATCTGTGCGAGCGAGGTGCCGACCACCACCGCCGTCGGCACGCGGAACACGTAGACCAGCACCGGCACGAGCAGGAATCCGCCGCCGATCCCGAGCACCGCGCCGACGAAGCCGACGAACACGCCGAGGCCCACCAGCGGGATCGCGCTCACGTAGATCATCGACTGCTTGAAGCGCAGCTTCAGCGGCAGGCGGTCGATCAGGCTGCGGCCGCCGATGCGGCGGGCGGGCGCCGAGGGCTTCGTCTTGAGCAGCGTCTTCAGCGACTCCGTCAGCATGATCCCGCCGATCGCGCCGAGCAGGACGACGTAGGAGACCGCGATCACGACTTCGAGCTGCCCCGCGGCCCGCATCGCGTTGAAGAACCAGACGCCCAATCCCGTGCCGGCCACGCCGCCCGCGAGCAGCACGCCGGCGAGCTTCAGATCGATCGCGCGGCGGCGCCAGTAGGAGAGGGCGCCGGTGAAGGCGGAGGCGGCGATCTGGGGGGCTTCGGAAGCGACCGCGACGGCGGTCGGAACGCCGATGAAGATCAGCAGCGGGGTCATGAGGAAGCCGCCGCCGATGCCGAACAGGCCCGACACGAAGCCGACCGCGAGGCTCATGCCGATCACGAGCAGCACGTCCACCGGAAGTTCAGCGATCGGAAGATAGATCTGCATGGACCGCGACGCGCCGGCGACGCGCCCGCCGCGCCGTCCGGTCAGATGTGGTTACGCCCGCCGCGGCGGGCGTTGTCAACGCGTCGGGCGCCGATCAGCGCAGCTGCATCGGGGCGGCGGCGGCGTTCGTGGAGGCCTGGTCCCAGCCGCCGGGAGGGGCGGGGACCTCGTTTGCGGCGGGGTCGACCGCGCGCGGCTTGAAGTTCGCCACCAGCTGATCGGCGCTCGCGACATTGGCGGCTCCGAGCGCCTTCGCCACGTCGTCCCGCTTGCGGCCGGCGTCCTGGTCGCCCTGGGCGCTCGCGAGCGAGAACCACTTGTAGGCGTCCGCCAGATCGCGCTTGCCGCCGAGGCCGCGGGCCTCGAGCACGGCGAGATTGTACTGGCTGTCCACGAGGCCGCGTTCGGCGGCCATGCGGAACCACACGATGGCCGCCCCGAAGTCCGGCTTGCCGAGGCCGCCCTCGGCGTGCAGCACGCCGAGATTGTGCATGGCGCGCACGTTTCCGGAGGCGGCCGCCTGCTCGTACCAGCGTCGGGCGGCGGCGAGGTCGCGCGGCACGCCGCGGCCCTTCTCGTAGAGGCTGCCGAGGCGATGCTGCGCCGGGGCGAGGCCCTGGACCGCGGCCTTCTCAAGCCAGCGGGCGGCGGCGACCGGATCGGCCTCCACGCCGCGGCCCGCGGCCAGCCGGTCCGCGATCTCGAGCTGCGCCGAGGGATCGCCCTGCACGGCGCGCAGCCGAAGCATGGAGCCGCCGATCGAATCCGGCAGCGTGTCGCCGCGGTTGATCGAGCCCGTGACGATGTCGTCCTTCTTCGGGGGCGGCGTGAATTTCTGGCCCGACGGATCGAGGGTCTGGGCGAAGGCGAAATCGGTGATGTCGGCGGCCTTCGCCCGCGGCGGGGCGATCTCGGCGCGCGGCTTCGGCGCCGGAGCGGGCTCGATGGGTTGCGGCTCCGCAGGCGCCGCCGGGGCCGCGGGCGCGGCGGGGGCGGGCTGCTGGGGCGCGGGTTCGGGCGCCTGGAGCTGCGGGGTCGGCTGGGCGGGCGGCGCGCTCTCCGCGGTCGGGGCGGCCGGCTCGGGCGCCGTCTCGGCGCCATGGTCGCTGATGCTGGTGGCGGCCTTCAGCACGCCGAGCACGATCAAAGCGGCCGCGATCCCGAGCAGGATCGGACGGCGGCGGGCCTTCAGGACCGCCAGAACGCCGGCGGCGCGGGAGCGGCGCTCGTCCGTCGCCGTCTCGGCGAGGACGTTTTCGGCGTCGGCCGCCGGCCGCGTTACGGCGCGTCGGGCCGAAGCGATCAAAGCGGCGGCGCTCAGCGCCCCGACGTCGCTCGACGGGCTCTCGGGCTGCGGGTCGTGAGGGGCGTCCAGCAGGCCGTCGGTCCGGCGCTCCACGCGCAGCGCCGCGCCCGGCTCGAGCGGGTGATCGGACGCGAGATCGGCGACCGGCCGGAAGGCGTCGTCGGCGGGCGGGCGTCCGAAGCGCGCGGCGAGATCGCCGGAGGCCTCCATCTCCTCCATCGCCCGACGCGCGGCGGCGCGGGCGGCTTCCGTGGCGTCGACGCGCGGCGCGGGCGCGGTCTGCGGACGGTCGTCGAAGGCGGAGGACCGGCGTTCGACGACGCCGATGCTGTGGGCGTTCAGCGCTTCGTCGATCGCCTCCATCCGCTCGATCAGGCGTTCGAGCGTGAGCCGGACGGCGTCCAGCGTGTCGGAGGTGCGCCGGTCGTCGCGCTTGGACGCAGCCTTGATTTCGAGCAGGGCGTGGGCGAGCTGGTCGGAGCCGTCGGCGAACGGCGTGGCGCCTTGGGCGCCCTCCGCCCGCAGCGCCGCGACGGCGTTGCGTCCGGCTTCGGATGCGGCCTGCTCCACCCTCGCGGCGAGCGAGGCGAAGCCGGCGTTGAGATCGTCGAGCCGGCCGCCGGCGCGGTCGAGGCCTTCGACCACCTGTTCGATGCGCGTATCGAGGCCGCCGAAGGACTTGGGCCCGCTGGCGTCGGCCTGCGCGGTCGCGATCAGGTGCTCGGCGATGCCGCGGACCGCCTCTTCGACGCGCTCGGCGGAAGCGCCGCGCGCGCGGGCGGCGGCGGCGACCGCCTCCAGCCGGATGCCGAGGCCGTCGATCTTCCCGGCGAGGGCCTCGACGCCGTCGGGTCCCGAAGGGCGCCGGGCCAGCTCGAGCGTGAGCCCCTCGATCTGGCGGCCGATGTCGTCGAGCTTGGCGGCGGGCTGCGCGATCGCCGCGAGTTCGGCGCGCACCGCCTCGGCGACGCGCTCGGCGTCCGACGCCGCCGTCAGCGCGTCGATCTTGTCGATCAGCGCGGGGATCTTGGCGCTGAGCTCGGCCGTGGGCAGGCCCTGCTCGCGCCGGCTCTCGAGCTTCGCGGTCAGGCTCTCGATCTGGCGGCTGAAGCTCTCCATCGCGTCGGCGCTGGAAAGCGTCGCGAGCTCGGCGCGGACCGCCTGGCCCATGCGCTCGGCTTCCTCCGCGCGCTGTTCGGCGGCGGCGGCGATGCCGTCGATCTTGCCGCCGAGAACCGCGACCTTGCCCGACAGCTCCGCGACCGCCTGCTGGGTCGGCGCGGCGGCGCGCTCCTGCGCGTCGAGGCGGGCGAGCACGGCCTGGATCTCGGTCGCGAGGCCTTCGACCGCGGCCATCGGCGGAAACTGCGTGAGCTCCTCGCGCACCTGCTCGATGCGAAGCGCCAGCGTGTCGAACAGCTCGGGGTTCGCCGGCGTCAGATGATCGAGCCGGGTCGCGACCGCGCCGAGCTCGTCGGCGAAGCGCGCCAGCATCTGCGGGCTCGCCGCGTCGCCGCGCATGCGATCGACCTCGGACACGAGGGTGTCGATCGCCATCAGCGAAACGGAATCGAGGCGGGCCGGCCGCTCCTCGCCGAGCCGCGCGGCGAGCGCCGCCATCTCACGGGCGAGACCGTCGACCTCGGCGCGGGTGGGCATGTCGCGGATCGCGGAGCCCAGCGTCTCGATCTCCTCGCGCAGGCCGGCGACCGCGATCGGATCGACCATCGTCGCGGCAGGCGCCTGCGGAGCGACGGGAGCGGCGACGGCGCGGGGCGCCGGGGGCTCATCGTCGGCGTCGAGATCCCTCTGGCGGGCGGCGATCTCAGCGAGCGCGGCGCGGAGCGAGCCGGGCTGGGCCGCCTTGTCCGCCGGTCGCGCGGGCGTAACGGCAGCGGGCGCCGGGGCTTCGGTGAGCGCGCGCGCGAAGGCGGTGAGACGCGCCTCGAGGTCGTCCGCGGGGGCCTCGGCCGCGGACGCGGGGGCGGGCGTCGGGGCGATCGGTTCGGGCGTCGGAATCGTGGCCGGGGCAGCGGGGCCGGACCGTTCGACCCAGCGGGCGAGGCCCTCGAGCGCGTTGGCGAGCCGGTCCTCGGTCTGGATGTTGCGCTGCGCCAGCATGGACACCAGCTGTTCGAGCTCCGGCAGGGGAGAGGAGCTGTCGTTGGCGCGCCGCGCGTCCGAAAGGCGTTCCGCCAGCCGCTCCAGCCGATGGCCGCCCGCCTCGGCTTGGTCGGCGCCGGCCGTCACGTGTCTCGGATCGCTGAAGCTCATGGCGCGCACCCTGGGCGTCGCCCCGTCCCATCGCGCCCGGCTGTCCGGCTCCGCGCGGCGGGTTGGGGGCTCTGATCGAGGGCCGCGCCGGGCGTGGACCTCTCAACGCACAGTTAACGAAGAGGGTAAACAACCTGTTAACGTGTAGCCCGGCCGGGCGCCGATCTTAAGGTTGCGTTACCGCGTCGCCTTGCGCGACGGGACGTTTTGGCGATGCTGCCGGCCATGTCCGTCCCGCCCTCCGCCGATCGCCCCGCTCCGGGGATTTTCGCCACCTACGTCCGCGCTATCGGCCTGCTCGGGCCGGAACGGCCGCTCGCGGTGATGCTCGCGCTCGGCAACGTCGCGCTGGCGCTCGCCGCCTTCGCGGAGCCGGTGCTGTTCGGCAAGGTGATCGACAAGCTGACGCGTGGGGAGGCGGACGCCATCCCGGCGCTCGCCGTGGCCTGGGGCGGGGTGGCGCTCGCGGCCATCGTCGGCCGGGTGCTGGTCGGCCTTCACGCCGACCGGCTGTCGCACCGCCGGCGGCTCGCCGCCATGACCGAGGCCTTCGGCCATGTGCTGACGCTGCCGCTGAGCTACCACCGGCGCACCCATTCCGGGCGGATCGTCAAGGCGCTGACCATGGGCGCGAACGCGCTCGCCGACGTCTGGCTGTCGTTCTTCCGCTCGGGGCTCGCGACGCTGGTCGGCGTCGTCGCGCTGCTGCCGGCCTCGCTCGCGCTAAACCTGTGGCTCGGGCTGATCCTGCTCGGGCTGGTCGCCGTCTTCGGGATCGCGCTCATCACCCTGCTGCGCAAGACGCAGACCCAGCAGGAAAACATCGAGGGCTACCACTCCGACCTCGCCCAGCACGCCGCCGACGCCATCGGCAACGTCGCGGTGGTGCAGAGCTTCGCAAGCGTCGGGCGGGAGATGGCGGTCGTGCGCGGCGTGATGCAGCGCCTGCTCGACGCGCAGATGCCGATCCTGTCGTGGTGGGCCTACGCCGCCGCAGCGACTCCCGCCGCCGGCACGCTGACGGTCCTCGGCGTGGTGCTGGCGGGCGCTGCGCTGAACGCGCAAGGGCTCGCGAGCGTCGGCGACATCGTCACCTTCGCGGCCCTCGCCACCCTCGTCGTCGCCCGGCTCGGCGACGCGGTCGCGCTCGTCAACATGGCGCTGCTGAACGCTCCGCGGATCGGCGAATTCCTTCGCCTGCTCGACGCCGTGCCCGAGGTCGCCGAGCGCCCGGACGCGCGCGACCCCGGCCGGGTGCGTGGCGAGGTGACCTTCGACCGCGTCTCCTTCGCCTATGAGGCGGGGAGGCCGACGCTCGCCGAGGTCTCGTTCGAGGCGACGCCCGGCATGACGGTGGCGCTCGTCGGCGCGACCGGCTCGGGCAAGTCCACCACGCTGTCGCTGCTGCACCGCGCCTTCGACCCCCAGGAGGGCCGCGTGTTGATCGACGGCGTCGACATTCGCGAACTGACGCTGGAGGGGCTTCGGCGCAACATCGGCGTCGTGTTCCAGGAGCCGATGCTGTTCGCCCGCTCCATCGCCGACAACCTCCGCGTCGGCCGGCCCGAGGCGACCGACGCGGAGCTCGAGGCCGCCTGCGCCAAGGCCGAGGTGCTAGACGTGGTCCGGCGCCTCCCCGCAGGGTTCGACACCGTGCTCGGCGAGCGCGGCGCCTCGCTCTCGGGCGGCGAACGCCAGCGGCTGTCGATCGCCCGCGCGTTGCTGAAGGACCCGCCGATCCTCGTGCTCGACGAGGCGACCAGCGCGCTCGACGCCCACACCGAGCAGAAGGTCCAGGCGGCGCTCGACGCCGCGCGCGCCGGCCGCACCACGCTCGTCATCGCCCACCGGTTGGCGACGGTGCGCTCCGCCGACCGCGTGCTGGTGTTCGAGCGCGGGCGGATCGTCGAAAGCGGCTCCTTCGCCCGTCTCGCAGCGGCGAACGGCCCCTTCGCGAAGCTGGTCGCGGCCCAGGCGCTGGCGCACGCGGCGGACGAGAAAGACGCGGCGCTGCAGGGCGCCTGACGCGCCCCCGGACGGATTGGCGCTTCGCCCGCCTCGTCGCGCTCCGTCCCTCGTGAACCTCCGTCGTTGGACTTTTCCGACTCTGAAGGTACAACGGTCCTGCCTCAGGCAGGCGTTCTTTAGGCAGCGTCCTTGGCCCGGACGCGCGTCGGCGACGCGCGAGGGCGAGAGCGTCGCTTCGACGACCACGCATCACGAGTACGATCGCGCCCATGCCCCAGTCCCCCGCCCGCCGCGCCGTCGCGTGGCTCGCCGCAACGCTCGCGCTGGTCGCGCCGGCCGCGGCGAACCCCCTCGTCGTCGCGGACGTCGCCACCGGCCAGGTGCTGGAGGCGCAGGAGCCGACCGTCCCCTGGTACCCGGCCTCGCTGACCAAGCTAATGACCACCTACGTGGTCCTGCAGGCGATTGAAAACGGCAAGCTCCGCCGGGACGCCCCGTTGGTCTACAGCGCGCGGGCCCAGGCCGAGCCGCCCTCGAAGATGGGCTTCCAGGTCGGCCAGACCGTCACGGTCGACGACGCGCTGAAGATGCTGATGGTGCAGTCGGCGAACGACATCGCCTTCCTGCTCGCCGAGGGCGCCTCCGGCAGCGTCGAGGGCTTCGTCGCCGAGATGAACGCCACCGCCCGCCGCATCGGCATGACGAGCACCAACTTCGTCAATCCGAACGGGCTGCCGGTGCGCCCCGGTCCGGACCTGCAGCGCACCACGGCGCGCGACATGGCGGTGCTGGCGACCCGGCTCTACCGCGACTTCCCCCAGTGGGCCGGCCTGTTCTCGCTCGACGCGATCCAGATCGGCGACCGCATTCTCCGCAATCACAACGGCCTCGTCGGGCGCTATCCCGGCACGGACGGAATGAAGACCGGCTACGTCTGCTCCTCCGGCTTCAACGTGGTGGCGACGGCGACCCGCGGCAGCCGCCGCCTCGTCACCGTGGTGCTCGGCGCGCCGACGCCGATCGAGCGGTCCGAGACCGCGATCGACGCCTTCGAGCGCGGCTTCGCGGCGACCTCCGCGCGCGGGACGCTGGCGAGCCTCCCCGACGTGACGGCGGCCTTCCCCGTCGACCTCCGCGAGCAGATGTGCGGCAAGTCGACCGCCAAGATCCGCGCCGCCCGCAAGCTCGACCCCAACGGCCATCCCTGGCGGCCGATCCTGATGGCGAAGACCCAGGTGAACCCGGTCATGGTCTACGCCACGCCGGCGCCGAACGCGCCGCAGGTGGCGGCAAAGCCGAGCGGCCTCGACGAGGACCCGCCGGCCTTCGCGCCGAAGGCCTCGACGACCCCGGCGCTGATCCCCGGCGCGGCCGTGAAGCCGGGCTCGGCCAAGGTGAAGCCGCTGAAGGCCGCGACGCCGCAGAAGGCGAAGGCCTCCGCGAAGGCGCCGAAGAAGACCGCGGCCTCTACGGAGAAGAAGGGCCGCGTCAAGATCGAGCTCACGCCGAAGAGCGCCGGCCCGACGCTGTCGCCGGGCCCCAACGCCGCCTCCAATTCGCCGGTCGCCGTGCCCGGCGGGATCTACCGCAACGCCGCGCCCACCGAGGGCAAGTCGTCGTTCTGAGCGCTCCCTCGCGAACGTTTCAGGATAAGGCTCGTCACGCCCCGGTTTATCCGGGGCGTCCGCTTTTCGGACGCTGCGGTCCCATGACGCCTGGATCCCCCGGACAAGCCGGGAGATGACGCGCTGAGCGTGGCCCGTGGGGAGCGTTCTCTAAGGTCGCGTCCTCCTGCCTCAATCGCCCGTGCCGCACCCTCCATGACCGATCCCCGCCTCGCCCCGATCCCGCTCACCGTGCTCACCGGCTTCCTGGGGGCGGGCAAGACCACGCTGCTGAACCGGCTGTTGCGCGATCCCGCGCTGTCGGACGCGGCCGTCGTGGTCAACGAGGCCGGCGAGATCGGCGTCGACCATCTGCTGGTGGAGCACGCGGCCGAGGGCGTCGTGGCGCTCGCGGGCGGGTGCCTGTGCTGCACGCTTCGCGGGGACCTGATCGAGACGCTCGAAGGCCTGCTGCGCGCCCGCGACAACGGCCGCATCCCCCAGTTCAGCCGCCTGATGCTGGAGACGACGGGCCTCGCCGATCCCGTCCCCGTGCTGCAGACGCTGTCGCTGCACCCTTATCTCGCGCTGCGTTTTCAGGTGGCGGGCGTCGTCGCCGTGGTCTCGGCCGTCGACGGCGCCGCGACGCTGGCGGAGCGCGCCGAGGCCGCCCGGCAGGCGGCGATGGCCGATCTCGTCGCGCTGTCGAAGATCGACATTGCGAGCGCCTCCGAGGCCGCCGCGACGCGGGCGGCGGTCGGATCCCTCGCGCCGATGGCGCGCGTCGTCGACGCCGCGACCGTGGCGGCCGGCGAGGCGCTCGCGCGGCACGACGCGCCGAAGCCCGATCTTCCGGCGTTGCCGGCGATCCATGGTTCGGTGGTCTCGGTCGCGCTGGCGAGCGAGGCGCCGCTGACCCGTGCGTCCTACGATCTGTTCGTGGAGCTGCTGCGCTCGGCCCACGCGCCGAAGCTGCTGCGGCTTAAGGGGCTGGTGCGGCTGGCGGAGGAGCCGGACCGGCCGCTGGTGGTGCAGGGCGTGCGCCACGTCTTCGCCGCCCCGCGTTTCCTCGACGCCTGGCCGGACGACGACCGCCGCACCCGGCTTGTCGCGATCGGGGAGGGGCTGGAGCCCGATCTGCTCGGGAAGCTCTACGCCGCCTTCGCCGGCCGCATCGCGCCGGACCGGCCGGACCGCGCGGCCATGAGCGACAATCCGCTCGCCCCGCGCGCCGGAGGTCTGCTGGGATAACCGTTCACGGTCGCGAGCGTCGCCTCTTCGCAGGGGTGGACAGCGCTTGGGCCGCCGGGCTTCACTGCGGGACGACAACGAAGACGCTTCGCCGCCGCGTCGCGGGCTGAACGAGGCGCAGGAGGGTGCATGGCGCCGTGGTCGCGGCTTGCGCGGGACTGGCTTTTCCTCAAGGGAGTTCTGCGGGCGCTGCGCGCCACCATGCCGATCGGCCGCGACCGCGGGCGGGTGTTCCCGCACGTCGTGGCGGAGCTCGCGGCGAAGCATGGATCCCGCACCGCCCTGATCTCGGAGCACGAGACCTACAGCTTCGCGGAGCTCGACGCGCGCGCCAACGCCTACGCCCGCTGGGCGAAGGCGAACGGCGTGGTCAAAGGCGACGTCGTCGCCCTGATGATGACCAACCGGCCGGACTATCTCGCCTGCTGGCTCGGGATTACCCGCGTCGGGGGCGTGGTCGCGCTGCTCAACACCAATCTGTCCGGCGGACCGCTCGCCCACTGCGTCTCGATCGTCGGGCCGAAGCATGTGATCGTCGGCGCGAACCTCGCCGCCGCCTACGCCTCCGCCGAGGCCTTCGTGAGCGTGGATCCACGCCCGGCGGTCTGGCTTCATGGCGACGTCCAGGGCGAGGCTGCGTTCGACTGGCCGCGGATCGACGAGGCCCTGTCCGGCTTCTCCGGCGCGCCGCTGCCGGCCGTCGACCTGCCGCGGCTGACGGTCGAGGACCGCGCGCTGTTCATCTACACCAGCGGCACCACGGGCATGCCCAAGGCCGCCAACATCAACCATTACCGGCTGATGGCGATCACCCATGGCTTCATGGGCGCGATGGGCGTGCGGCCGGACGACCGGATGTACGACTGCCTGCCGATGTACCACACGGTCGGGGGCGTCATCGCCGCCTGCGCGCCTCTGCTCGCCGGCGCCTCGGTGGTCATCCGCGAGCGGTTCCAGGCCAGCCGGTTCTGGGACGACGTGGTCGCGACGGAGTGCACGCTGGCCGAGTACATCGGCGAGCTCTGCCGCTACCTCGTGCACACGCCGCCGTGCGAGGCCGAGACGCGACACAAGCTGCGCCTCGTCTGCGGGAACGGCCTGCGGCCGGACGTCTGGCCGCAGTTCGCCGAGCGCTTCCGGATCCCGTTCATTCTGGAGTGGTACGCGGCGACCGAGGGGAACGTCGCGCTGTTCAACCTCGACGGCACGCCGGGCGCCGTCGGGCGCATCCCCTGGTACATGAAGCGCAAGTTCCCGACCAAGGTGATCCGTTTCGACGTCGAGGCCTGCGCGGAGGTGCGCGACGCCTCGGGCCGCTGCGTCGAGTGCCCGCCGGGCGAGGTCGGCGAGGTGGTCGGGCGCATCCTCAACGACCCGTCAAAGCCCTCGATGCGCTTCGAGGGCTACGCCGACCCGGAGGCGACGAAGCGAAAGATCCTCACGGACGCCTTTGAGCCCGGCGACCGCTGGTTCCGCACCGGCGACCTGATGCGGCGGGACGAGAACGGCTACTTCTACTTCGTGGACCGGATCGGCGACACCTTCCGGTGGAAGGGCGAGAACGTCGCGACCTCGGAGGTCTCCGAGACGATCTCGATGTTCCCCGGCGTGACCGACGTCACGGTCTACGGCGTGGCGGCGCCGGGCTACGACGGCCGGGCCGGCATGGCGCTGGTGGTGACCGAGGGCGAGCTCGACCTCGCGGGGCTCCATGCCTTCCTGGCGTCCAGCCTGCCGCCCTACGCCCGACCGGTGTTCCTAAGGATCGGCCGGACGATCGACGTCACCGGCACGTTCAAGCAGCGCAAGGTGGATCTGGTGCGGGAGGGCTGCGACCCTGCGTTGATCGCCGACCCGCTCTATCTCGCCCACCCGACCGAGGGTCGCTTCACGCCGCTCGACGCGGAGCTGTTCGCCGCCGTGGCCGAGAAGCGGGTGCGGATCTAGGGGCGCCGGCCATCCGAAAGGCGGCCTCTTCCTGCCGTTCTCCGGCAGGGTGAGAAGGGAAGCAAGAACGCGTCAGTCCGGGCGGAGGCCCCGGGCGGCGAAGGCGTAGACGCCAGCGTCGCCGAGCATCCAGGCCGTGAAGGCGTCGCCCGAAAACAGGCCGGCGAAGGCCTGGTCGCGCACGTTGAGGCCGCCGGCGTAGGCGCCGAAGGCCGGCAGCACCACGCGCGCGCCGTCGGTCGCGAAGCAGCGGCGGCGCAGGCCGCGGCCGCGCACGGCCACCTTCGCCACCGGATGCAGATGGCCGGCAAGCTCGCCGGGCGCGGCGCCGGCCGTCGGCTCGTGGCGCAGGGTGAGGGCGCCGAGAACGAGGGTCAGCCTGGCCTCGCCCCCGAGGTTCGCGGGCGGCGCCGGATCATGATTGCCGGCGATCCAGATCCAGTCGCGCCCGCGCTGCAGCTCCGCCACCGCCGCGCGGTCCGCCTCGTGCATGCGGGCGGGGCCGCCGTCGTCGTGGAAACTGTCGCCGAGCGCGATGACCACGCGCGGCTGATAGGCGGCGACGAGGCGCGCGAGCCGCCCGAGCGTGGTGGCGGTGTCATAGGGCGGCAGCATCTGGCCGCGGCGGGCGAAGTACGAGCCCTTTTCCAGATGCAGATCCGCGACGATCAGCGCGCCCGAGCCCGGCTCGTACAGCGCGCCGAGCGGATCGGCGACGAGGGCCGCGCCGGCGACGGTGATCGTCGGCTCGGACGCGCTCTTGGAAGGGCGGGACGGAATCATTCCGCGGAACGTAGCAGGAACCGCGGAGTCCCGTCCACGCCTCCGGCGCGTCAGCGCGGGCGCGCTCGGGAGCCGGCCCAGGCGAGCGTGCCGGCGAAGGCGCCGAACATCACGAGCACGGCGGCGACGACGAACAGGGTTTCGGCGGGCATCCGGGTTTCTCCTCTTGAATGAGAGGAGAACAGCCCCGAACCGCAGCCGCCGCTTTGACGCGGATCAAACCGACGCGCTCGCAGGAAGCGTCAGGGGATGATCCCGGCTCGGCCTCCGGCGGCGGGCACGCCGCCACCGGGTCAATCCTCCGCCATCGCCTCCGCGACCAGATCGTCGGCCGCAAGCTTCAGCAGCGCGTCTTGGGAGGCGCCGTAGACCGGCTCGCGGCCGACCTCCAGCAGCACGGGCACAGCCAGCGGCGAGACGCGCGACAGCGGCTTGTGGACCATGTGGCCCTTCACCCGCGCCAGCATCTCGACGATGCGCTCGAGGTCGATCAGGCCGCGGGCGGCGTCGGCGCGGGCGGCGCGGAGCAGGACGTGATCGGGCTCGTGCCGGCGCAGCACGTCGTAGATCAGGTCGGTGGACATGGTGACCTGCCGCCCGGTCTTGCGCTTCGCGCCGATCACGTTGCGCTCGATCAGGCCGGCGATAATGGCGCAGTTGCGGAAGGTGCGCTTCATCAACGCGCTCTCCTCCAGCCACGCCTCCAGGTCGTCGCCGAGCATGTCCTGGTCGAACAGCGCGTCGAGCGAGAGCAGGTCGCCCGCGATCATCGCGCTCATGTCGCGCAAAGCCCAGACCGCGAGGCAGTAGTCGCTCGCCACGAAGCCGAGCGGTGCGGCGTGCGCGCGCTCCAGACGGCGGGTCAGCAGCATGCCGAGCGTCTGGTTCGCGAGCCGGCCCTCGAAGGTGTAGGCCACGAGGAAGTTCTTGCCGGCCCGCGGAAAGGTCTCGACCAGGAGCTGCTCCGGCTCCGGGATCAGCGAGCGGCGCTGCTGCAGGCCGAGCCATTCGCGCGTCTGCTCGGGCAGCGTCGGCCAGCTCGAGCGGTCGTCGATGATGCCACGCACGCGGGCCGCGACGTCGGTCGTCAGCGGCATGCGGCCGCCCACGTAGGTCGGCACCTTCGGCGCGTCGGAGGTCGAGCGCGAAGCGTAGACGTCGGTGTCGACCAGGGCGTCGAACTTCAGGATCTCGCCCGCGAACATGAAGGTGTCGCCGGGGGTGAGGGTCTCGACGAAATACTCCTCGATCTCGCCCAGCACCCGCCCTCCGAAGCCGCCGGGCGCGACCGTGCCGGCCTTCGAGCGGCGCGCCTTGGCGAGGCGCACCTTCAGCGTCGTCGCCTCGATGATGGTGCCGACGTTCATGCGCCAGCTCTGCGCAACCTGCGGGTTCGAGACCCGCCACAAGCCGTCCTTGGTCTTCCGGATCTTGGCGAAGCGCTCGTAGGAGCGCAGCGCATAGCCGCCGGTCGCCACAAAAGCGACGACGTCGTCGAAGGTCGCGCGGTCGACGTCGGCGTAGGGCGCGGCGGAGGTGACCTCCGCGAACAGCGCGTCGGCGTCGAACGGGCCGCCGCAGGCGACGCCCAGCACGTGCTGCGCCAGCACGTCGAGCGAGCCGGGCTTCGCGGCCTCCGCGTCCTGCTCGCCCGCGAGCGCGGCGGCCCGCGCCGCCTCGCACTCGATCACCTCGAAGCGGTTGGCGGGCACCATGATGGCCTTCGAGGGCTCGTCCAGCCGGTGGTTGGCGCGCCCCGTCCGCTGCAGCAGGCGCGAGGCGCCCTTGGGCGATCCCATGTGGACCACGAGGTCGACGTCGCCCCAGTCGATGCCGAGATCGAGCGTGGAGGTCGCGACCACCGCCTTCAGCCGGCCCTCGCCCATGGCCGCTTCGACCTTCCGGCGCTGGCCGACGTCGAGCGAGCCGTGGTGAAGGGCGATCGGCAGGGTGTCCTCGTTGATCCGCCACAGCTCCTGGAACGTCAGCTCGGCCTGCGCCCGGGTGTTGGCGAACAGCAGCGTGGTCTTGTGCCGCTTGATCTCCTCGTAGATCGCGCCCAGCGCGTGGCGGCCGCCATGGCCGGCCCAGGGCAGGCGCTCGTCGGTCTGGTGGATCGAGATGTCCGGCGCCGCGCCGCCGGCGATCTGCACGAGCTCCGCGAGCGGGCGGCCCCGGCGCGGGTCGACCAGCCAGCGCCGCAGCGCGTCGGGGTCGCTCACGGTGGCGGAGAGCCCGACCGTGACGACGCCCGGCGCGAGCGCCCGGATGCGGGCGAGCGCCAAAGCCAGCTGGTCGCCGCGCTTGGTGGGGCCCAGCGCGTGCAGCTCGTCCACCACCACGCGCTTCACCGTCTCGAACAGCCGACCCGCGCTGGGATCGCCGATCAGCAGCGCGATCTGTTCCGGAGTCGTGAGCAGGATGTCCGGCGGGCGCTCCTTCTGCCGCTTGCGCCGGGCGGCGGGCGTGTCGCCGGTCCTGCCTTCCACGCGGATGGGCAGACCCATCTCCGCGATCGGCCGCTCCAGATTGCGCGCGACGTCGACGGCGAGCGCCTTTAGCGGCGAGACGTAAAGCGTGTGGGTTCCCGCATTGTCGGAGTTCGACGGCCCGCGCTCCGCGAGTTCGACCAAGGTCGGCAGGAAGCCCGCCAGCGTCTTGCCGGCGCCGGTGGGCGCGATCAGCAGCGCGTCGCGCCCGGCTTGGGCGTGCGCCATGAGTTCGAGCTGATGGACGCGCGGGCTCCAGCCGCGCCCGGCGAACCAGCGCACGAAGCGGTCGGGCAGCACGGCTGCGGAGGGGACGCGGGCGCGGGTGGACACGCGTGAGAGATAAGAGCTCCGCGGCCGGCGGGGAGGGGCCCGGACGAAGTCTGCGGCCCCGTCAGCTCGACGGCTTGTCCGTCGCGGGCGTCGCGGCCCTCGCCTTCTCGATCTGCGGCTTCAGCGTCGCCTCGGCCGACTCCATCGTCAGCGGGCCCACGAACTTGAAGGCGACGCGGCCGTCGCCCGTCACCACGAAGGTCTCGGGCACGCCGTAGACGCCCCACTCGACGCCAGCCCGGCCGTTGGCGTCGACGCCGACGCGCTCGTAGGGGTTGCCGAGGCCGCCGAGGAAGCGCCGGGCGTTCTCAACCGTGTCCTTGTAGTTCAGCCCGAGGATGCGGACGCCCTGCTCGCGCAGCCGCATCAGCACAGGATGCTCCTGCCGACAGGGGGCGCACCAGGAGGCGAACACGTTCACCAGCGTGACCTGCCCGGTGGCGAGGTCGGCGGTCGAAAAGCCCGCGACCGGCGCGCCGTTCGCCAGCAGCCCCTCGAGGGCGGGCAGCGCCGTCTGCGGGGCCGCCCGCCCGACCAGCGCCGAGGGCAGGGCCGCGGGGTCGCGACCGCTCGTCAACGAGCCGTAGAAGAACCAGACTCCGACCGCGACCACGGCGACGGGAAGCGCGAACAGCGCCCGGCGCAGCGGCGAGGGCCGGTCGTCCGGGGTCGTCGCCGGCAACGGCGCCTTCATGGGCGAAGCCCTTCGCCGGACCGCCGCCGCCCCGATCGGGCCTCGAGCTCCGCCAGCGCCCGGCGCTGGGCGCGCTGGTCGAGCGCGGTCCAGAGGATGAGCCCTGCGATCACCGCGAAGGCGATGCCGTACGAGGCGGCGATATAGCCGAAGTGGGGGTCGGTCATTCCGCTGGCTCCGCCGCGAGGGCTGAGGGCGCCGAGGCCGCGGCGGTGAGGCGCAGGGTGCGCGCCCGACGGCGCAGCAGCTCGGTGCGCATGCCGACGAGGTGCAACGTCGTGAACAGCAGGGTGAAGGCGACCGCCGCGATCAGCAGCGGCCAAAGGATGGACGGGTCCATGGTCGGCCTTCCCGCGCGGATCACGGAGGCCGGCTGGTGCAGCGTGTTCCACCAGTCGACCGAGAACTTGATGATCGGGATGTTGACCGACCCCACCAGCGTCAGGATCGCGCAGGCCTTGGCGGCGCGCGACGGCTCCTCGATCGCGGAGCGCAGCGCCATCAGGCCGAGATACATGATGAAGAGGATCAGGAACGAGGTCAGCCGCGCGTCCCAGACCCACCAGGTTCCCCACATCGGCTTGCCCCACAGCGAGCCGGTGGCGAGCGCGAGGAAGGTGAAGGCGGCGCCGAGCGGCGCGGCGGCCTTGGCCGAGACGTCGGCGATGGGGTGGCGCCAGATCAGCACGCCGAGGCTAGCGATCGCCATCAGCGTGTAGGCGAACATGGCGAGCCAGGCCGAGGGCACGTGGATGAACATGATCCGCACCGTCTCGCCCTGCTGGTAGTCCGCGGGGGCGACGACCAGCGCGAGGTACAGCGCGACCGCGAAGACCACCGCGGTCACGCCGATCAGCCACGGCGTGAGCCGCTCGGCGAAGGCCGCGAAGCGCGAGGGGTTCGCGAGCGAGGTGACGGCGGAGAGCAGGGCCATGGGTTCGGTCGGGCCGGTCCGTTCGTGGTCGTCGGCGGCGAAGCCGGCGAGCCGGGATCGTCAATCATCCCAGGATCTAAACTCGTCGAATACGTCGATCCCGAGGTCGCAGTTACCTAAGGCGCCTTTGCGTCGCAGGAAACGCGCCATCCGTCGCAAGCCGTTCACATCTCAATCGCGCAGCAGCCGGAGCGCGGCGGCGGCCGCGACCGGGCCGAGCACCGCGTAGCCGAGGGCCAGGCCCGCCAGCACGCCGAGCGGGCCGAAGCCGTCGCGCGCCGGATCGCTTGCGGCGACGCCGAAGATCAGCACCGGGATCGCGAGCGGCAGGATCAGCACCGGAACCAGAAGGCCGCCGCGGCGCAGGCCGACGGTGAGCGCCGCGCCGACCGCGCCGAGGCAGGCGAGCGCCGGCGTGCCGAGCAGGAGCGACGCCGCGACCTTGAGCGAGGTCTGAGGCCCGACGTCGAGCATTACCGCGAACAGCGGCGCGGCGACGACGAGCGGCACGCCCGTCGTGAGCCAATGGGCGAGGATCTTGGCCGCGACGACAAGCTCGAGAGGCGCAGGCGCGAGATGCATCAGGTCGAGCCCGCCGTCCTCGTGGTCCGCCTGCAGCAGCCGATCAAGCCCGAGCAGGGTGGCGAGAAGCGCGCCGAGCCAGAGGATCGCCGGGCCGATGCGGCCGAGAAGCGGCAGGTCCGGCCCCACAGCGAAGGGCGTGACGGTCACCACCAGGAGAAAGAAGACGACGCCGAGCCCCGCTCCGCCGCCGCGGGCGAGCGCGAGATCGCGGCTGAGAACGGCCGAGAGGGGAGAGGGCAAGGCGGCGTCCTAGAAGCAAGTGCATGGGGCGGCCGCAGGCCTTGGCCAAGGGTGCGGGCTCACGCTTTATTTCCTGCGCGGGACGAAACATAGCAAGCGCCTCCGCGTTGAGCCTCCCCTAGGTCGGCGACAGCCGCCCTCGTTTAACACCCGGTCGGCTTCAACCGACCGGCATCTGGAGGTTACGTCATGTCCACCGTGTCCCGCATCGCTCTCGGCGCTTTCGCGCTCGGCGCCGTCGCTCTCGCCCCGGTCTCTGGCGCCCGCGCCGATGAGACGGAGATGGCGAAGAACGCGAAGGTGTCGCTCGTTCAGGCGCTGGACGCGGCCGAGGCCAAGGGCGGCGGCAAGGCCACCGAGGTGGAGTTCGAGGACGACAACGGCGGCCGTTGGGAGGTGAAGGTCCTGAACGCGGCGGGCGACAAGCTCACTGAGTATTATGTGGACCCGAACTCCGGCCAGGTGACGGGCGAGGAGAACCAGCCGATCGAGGTCTATTTCACCATGCTGAAGCCCGCCGACTTCAACAAGGCTTCGACCCAGCTCAAGGCGGCGGTGGCCGCGGCCGAGCAGCTCGGCGGCGGCAAGGCGATCAGCGCCGAAGTCGAGCGCGAGAGCGGCGCGGTCGCCTACGAGATCGACGTGGCGGCCGCGGACGGCAAGAAGGACGTGAAGGTGGACGCCAACGGCAAGGCGGTCTTCGACTGATCGACCGAACTTCGTATGAAATTTTGGGCCGGCGCCTCCTGGGAGGCGCCGGCCTTCTTCGTTCAAGGCCGGGGCCCTCGCGGACGGAGATTCGCCGCTCAGGCGGCCTCCGCGTCGGCTTTGGCGCCGGCCTGCGCGCATTTGCCGGACGGCGGCCCCGCGACTTCAACGGGGATATCCCGCAACAGATACCGTCCAGCCCCCGCGACGTTTCCGCCGCACCCCCGTTCGACGCCGTTTTTCACATTATTTTCAAGGCGTTGTAACTTTGCGGCGGAACCTTGACAGCCTATGCCCCAAAAATTAGGGTGCGCGCGACTTGAAGGGGGCGACGAACGGCTCCGGGGGTCGGGAGGAGACGCGGGCGTAATGGCGCAAGGCTCCAACCACCATTCGGATCAGAACGACGCTCCCGGCGACGGCGATCTGGCCGGGCGTCTCGAGCGGCTCGATCGCGAGATCGAAAAGCGAGGCTCCCCCAAATCTGCCGGCGCTGACGGCCGCTCCGGCGGCGACGCCTCCTCGGGCCTCGCTCAGGCGTTCCGGCTCAGCTCGGAGTTCGTCGCGGGCGTGGTGGCGGGCGGCATCGTCGGCTTCCTGGTCGACAAGCTGTTCGGATCGAGCCCTTGGGGCCTGATCGTCTTTCTGCTGCTCGGCTTCGCCGCCGGGGTGTTGAATGTGTTGCGCTCGGCGGGCCTCGTCAAAGGCCCGGGCCAGTAGGCCTCCCGGAACGCGTCGCGCAGTTTGGTCGGACGCCTTCGGAACCCCGGAGACGTCCGATTTTTCGAGGACGAGGGACGCCGAGAGCGGCGCGCCCGTAACAGGCTGAAGGAACGATGGCCGGCGCACTTGATCCGATCCACCAGTTCCAGATCGTTCCGCTCATCGGCGAGGGCGCCTTCGCCTTCACCAACTCCGCCGCCTACATGGCGCTGACGGTCGTCCTGATCACGGGCTTCCTGATGATCGGCACCTCGGCCCGCACCCTGGTGCCGGGCCGGCTGCAGTCGCTGGCGGAGATGTCCTACGAGTTCGTAGCGGGCACGGTCCGACAAACGTCCGGCGACAGCGGGATGAAGTTCTTCCCGCTGGTGTTCTCGCTCTTCATGTTCGTCCTGTTCGCGAACCTGATCGGCCTGATTCCCTACACCTTCACCGTCACCAGCCACATCATCGTCACCTTCGCGCTGTCGATGGTCGTGATGCTGACGGTCGTGATCTACGGCTTCGCCAAGCACGGCACGCACTTCCTGCACCTGTTCGTGCCGTCCGGCGTGCCGGGCTACATCCTTCCGCTCGTGGCGGCGATCGAGGTCATCTCGTTCCTCTCCCGCCCCATCAGCCTCAGCGTCCGTCTGTTCGCGAACATGCTCGCGGGCCACATCACGCTGAAGGTTTTCGCCGGCTTCGTGACGATGCTCTCCGCGAGCCTCGGCGGCGTCGGCCTCGCGCTCGGCGTCCTGCCGCTCATCCTGGCGATCGGCATCACCGCGCTCGAGTTCCTCGTCGCCTTCCTGCAGGCCTACGTCTTCACGCTGCTGGCCTGCATGTACCTCAACGACGCGCTGCACCCCGGCCACTGATCAAGCCTGCGGCGTCATCGCCCCGAAACCCACTGTCCCAATTGGAGTTCTCGTCATGGAAGCTGAAGCCGCCAAGTTCATCGGCGCCGGTCTCGCCACCCTCGGCATGGGCGGCGCAGCCGTCGGCGTCGCGAACATCTTCTCGAGCTACCTCGCCGGCGCGCTGCGCAACCCCTCGGCCGCCGACGGCCAGTTCGCCCGCCTGATCTTCGGCTTCGCGGTGACGGAAGCGCTCGGCATCTTCTCGCTGCTCGTCGCGCTGCTGCTGCTGTTCGCCGTCTGATTTCGGACGGACCTCCCGCGTGAGGCGGCCCTCGCGGCCGCCCGCGCGGCCTGACGCGCGATCGATGGAGAGCTTTCGATGACCGAGACCGCTGGTCCGGCCGGCACAATCATCCTGGCGCAGGCGGAGCATGCGACGCCCGCCGAGACGCACGCCGGCACGGAAGCGCACGGCGGCGGCCATGGCGGCGGCGGCGCGTTTCCGCCGTTCGATTCGTCCACCTTCGCCGGTCAGATCCTCTGGCTCGCGATCTTCTTCGGCCTGCTCTACCTGCTGATGAGCAAGGTCGCGATCCCGCGCGTCGCCAACATCGTCGAAGGCCGCGCCGAACGCATCGCAGGCGATCTCGCCGAGGCGCGGCGTCTGCGGGCCGAAAGCAAGGCGGCCGGCGAGGCCTACGAAAAGGCGCTCGCGGACGCGCGCTCCAAGGCGCAGGCCATCGCGTCCGAGACCCGCGAGCGGGTCTCCAAGGAGGCCGACGACAACCGCAAGCGCACCGAGGCCGAGCTCAACGCCAGGCTCGAAGCGGCGGAAGCGCTGATCGGCGCGACCAAGGCGCAGGCGCTGTCCAACGTTCGCGTGATCGCGGTCGACGCGGCCTCAGCCATCGTCGAGCGGCTGGCGGGCGCCTCGGCGCCGGCGGCCGAGATCGAGCGGGCGGTCGACGCCTCGCTCGCACGCTGAGGAGACGAGACCGTGGGAAGCGCTGAATTCTGGGTTCTCGTCGCCTTCGTCATCTTCATTGGAATCGTCGTCTATCTCGGCGTGCCGGGGAAGGTGACCGCGGCGCTCGACCGCCGCGCGGCCAAGATCAAGGCCGAGCTCGACGAAGCCCGCGCCCTGCGCGAGGAGGCGAGCCGCCTGCTGGCCGAATACGCCCGCAAGCGCGACCAGGCCGACCGTGAGGCGGAAGAGATCGTCGCCTCCGCCCGCGCCGACGCCGAACGTCTGGCGGCCGACGCGAAGGCCAAGGTCGAGGAGTTCGTCGCCCGCCGCACCAAGCAGGCCGAGCAGAAGATCGCCATGGCCGAGGCCCAGGCCGTCACCGAGGTGCGCTCCGCGGCCGCCGACGCCGCCGTCTCCGCCGCCGCCGAGGTGCTGACCTCCCAGGCTCGCGGGCCGCTGGGCGACAAGCTGTTCGACAACGGTCTTTCGGAGCTCCGCGCCAAGCTCAACTGAACGCCGCGCACGTCACGTTTCGAAGAGCCGCCTCCGGGCGGCTTTTTTCGTTTGCGATGCACGTCAGCGCAACTAATAAGAGCATTGATGAAAGTCACCATTTAATGGTGTAATCGCGTGCCTCACACGGGGGCGGTCATGACCGAGCTTTTTGCGGAAGTCCGACGCACGATCGAACTGGTTGCCGAGATCCAGACCGCCGCAACGCTGTCGGTGGTCGGGCTCGCGCTGATGGCTTTCGCTTTCGCTGCGCTTTTCCGGACGATCAACCGGGAAGGGGAGCCCGCCACCTGGCTGAAGCTGACCATGGCGGCGGGCCTCATATCGGGCGTCGCGTTCTCGATCGCAGGGCCGGCGGTCGCGCTCCTGAACCGCACCGACAGGCCGATCAAGATCGTTCCCAAAGACCAGATCTTCGCCAATCTCGCCACGAACGCGCGTGTTAGCTGGTTGATCCGGCTGATACCCTACTACCCTGACAAACAACCGGACCTTGCTGTCGGCCGACTGCGCACGCTAGGGCCGCCGGCGCTGAAGTATGTTTTCGTCGGCTCTTATGAGGAATTAAAAGGGCAGACCGTCGAGCAGGCGATCGCAATGCTGGGCGGTAAATATGAAAAAGATCAACGAGTGTCCGCTATAATCTTCGCGGTCTCAGGTCGGTATCCAATCTTTCCCGGCAGTAGCCGCGGTCTGCTGCAGGTCATCAAGAAGGTTGAAGAAGACCCAAGCAGACATATTGCTAACAAATTACTTAAAGATGAGCCGAACAGAGCTCTGACTCAAGAGGCGTCAAATAATCTATTAAATGAAGAAATAAGTTCGTATTCGTTCGAATACTATAAAGAGCACTTCTGGAGATTCTGCCATTTAACTCACAGTTTTAGATGCAATAAGACCGCATTCGATGCAAGTCAATTTATTAGCAGTATCGATTCCGATTGAAGTCCAGCTGGTGCTGCCGTCATGAAACAGTCGGTGCCGTGTGAGACAGTCCCGAAGGTATGCAGTTTCGAAACATGGGATGAAGTGACCAAGGATATTTACGAGAATTTTGGAGCGCGCGTATTCTTGGTCGAGAATAAGCCGATAGATGAATTGCGGAATCGTTATCTGATTGATTTTGAAACTCCGTCCGCTCAGTTGATACCGGAAATTGGCAACGTCCCGACAAAGCGCTGAGGCTCCGGCCTAGCCTATCCCGCCCATCAGCAGCGGCCTCACCGCCCCGCTGTCACCACCTTCGCGGCCCGCCGCAGTTCGGCCTGGCTCATCTCGAAGCCGACCACGACGGACCAGCCGGCGTAGTCCTTCGCCGGCGGCAGCGACAGGTCCTCGACCACATAGGCGAACGGGCCGGACGTCGCGTCGCGCGGCAGCTGAACCTTCACCTTGGCGCGCCGCGTCGCGACCGGCCGTCCGCGGTCGTCGAGCACCGCGATGGTGAGCGGCGCGTTGAACCAGCTGGGTCCCGCCGTCGTCGCGCGGGCGCCGTCGCCCGTCACCGCGACCTTCACCAGCGTCTCGGCGCCCAGTGCGGCGCAGTCGCGGGCGAGGGCTCCGAGTTGCGCACGATTCGCGCCCGTCCTGCCGCGTGGGAAGCTCTCCGCGCCCTTGAGAGTCACGACACGCGGGCAAGCGGCGTCGTCCGCAGCACGCGTGGCGACGCCTTGACCCACCAATGCGACGGCGGCCTGCGCGGCGCTCGGCGCCTGCTGGGCGGATGCGGAGGAGGCGAGGGCGAGCGTCGCGGCGAGCGCGGCTGCGGACGGTGTGTTGAGAAACATCGTGCAAATCCCTGCGATGACGTTCGGCCGGTCCCGCGTTCATCCTTCGTCAAGGAATAGGGCCGAATTGCGCAGCCCGCAGCCGCGCGGCGGCTCTCGGCCCGCCGGAGCGCTCAGGCCGAAAGCCGCGGATTAGCCCGACGGCGCCATTGACAGGCCCCCGGTCGACCCCCTAAGACCCACCGCGAGCCCAGGTGGCGGAATTGGTAGACGCGCACGGTTCAGGTCCGTGTGGGTAACACCGTGGAGGTTCGAGTCCTCTTCTGGGCACCACATCCACGTTCGAGCGTCGCGAAGTTTCATTC
Source organism: Methylopila sp. Yamaguchi (assembly GCF_002897035.1). Classification (GTDB taxonomy): domain Bacteria; phylum Pseudomonadota; class Alphaproteobacteria; order Rhizobiales; family Methylopilaceae; genus Methylopila. Next base: position 196,015 of record NZ_BAUX01000001.1, on the reverse strand, counting down.
GCGGCGCTCGAACGTGTTCGTCTTGACGCGCGCCCGCCCGGCGGCCTCGTTCCGTCCCGCGTCCGGCGCGCATGATCGGTAGAGCGCGCATGACGATCCGACTCCATCGGGGCGATCTTCCCAACGATTACGTTCCCGGTTCTGCGGTCGCGATCGACACCGAAACCCTCGGCCTCAATCCCCATCGCGACCGGCTCTGCCTGGTCCAGCTCTCGACCGGCGACGGCTCGGCTGATCTCGTCCAGATCGCGCCCGGCCAGACCCGCGCCCCGAACATCGAGGCGCTGCTGCGCGACCGCGCGGTGACCAAGCTGTTCCACTTCGCCCGCTTCGACGTCGCGGCCCTCTACAAGGCCTTCGGCGTCATGACCGAGCCGGTCTATTGCACGAAGATCGCGTCGAAGCTGGTCCGCACCTACACCGACCGCCACGGCCTAAAGGATCTCGTGCGCGAGATGCTCGGCGTCGAGATCTCCAAGCAGCAGCAGTCGTCGGACTGGGGCGCGGACGAGCTGTCGGACGCCCAGCTCGCCTACGCTGCGAGCGACGTGCTGCATCTGCACGCCCTGCGCGCCAAGCTGGATGGGGTGCTCGCGCGCGAAAACCGGACTGCCTTCGCCGACGCCTGCTTCGCCTTCGTCCCGGTGCGCGCGGCGCTCGATCTTGCGGGCTGGGCCGAGAACGACATCTTCTCGCACGCCTGACGGAACGACCGCGTGCTGAGGTCCTCCCCCATCATCGCCATGGCCGCGGCGGGCGCCGTTCCGGTCGAGGCGTTCCGGCGCGCCGAACGGCACAGCCGGCTCGTGCGGCGGCTAAGGATCGCCACGCCGGCGCTCGCGGCGGCGCTCGTCGTCGCGGCCGGCGCGGCCGCGGTGCTCGAGCCGCTCTCCGACGAGGTGCATGTGGACGTGGCCGGCATCGACGTCGGCGGCTCCACCGTGGCGATGGACGCGCCGCGGCTGCGCGGCTTCAACGGCCAGGACCGCGCCTACGACGTCACGGCCCGCACCGCGCGGCAGACCGTCGCCAGCCCCAACCGGATCGAGCTCGACGGCCTCGGCGCGCGAATCGAGATGACCGACCAGGGGTGGGCGACGCTCACCTCCAACGCCGGCGTCTACGACGCTACGGCGCAGGTGCTGGACCTCACGCAGAGCGTGCGCGCCATCTCCGACAAGGGCGACGACGCGACCTTCGCCAGCGCCCGGGCGGAGCTGAAGACGGGACGAATCGTGTCCGACCAACCCGTCTCCATCAAGATGGGCGGTTCGCTGCTCACCGCGGATCGCATGGAGATCCTGCACAGCGGCGACAGCATGCGCTTCTCCGGCCGTGTTAAGCTGACGCTGCGTCGGGAATCCGCCGCGGCCGCCGCTTCCCCCGCCAATCCCCCGCAAACGCCGTGAAAGCTCAAAACACTACGCCCAAGGAGGCGCCGATGCGTTTCGTTCTCGCGATCTTCGCAAGTCTCGCGCTGCCGGCGGTCGCTTCGGCGCAGTCCGTCACAAGCGCGTTCGAAGGGTTCTCCGGCCGCTCCAACGAGCCGGTCAACGTCGAGGCGGACAATCTCGAGGTGCGCGAGAAGGACCAGGCCGCGGTGTTCTCCGGCAACGTTCAGGTGGTGCAGGGCGATTCGACCCTGAAGTCCAAAGAGCTGACGATCTACTACTACGGCCCGAACGATCAGCCTCCTCAGAAGCCCAAGGATGGCCAGCGTCCGACCCAGGGCGCCACCTCGGGCCCGACCGGCACGCCGAGCGCGCCCCAGGGCCGCGACATCCGCCGGCTGGAGGCGGACGGCAATGTGGTCGTCACCTCGAAGAACCAGAGGGCCACGGGCCAGCACGGGGTGTTCGACATGCCGAGCAACACCGTCGTGCTGACGGGCGGCGTGGTGGTCTCCCAAGGCGACAACGTGATCCGCGGCGACCGGCTGCACGTCGATCTGACGAGCCAGCGGTCGCGCATCGAGAGCGCGGCGGGCGGGGGCCGCGTGCAGGGCGTGTTCAAGCCCGCGCAGCGCCAGCAGCCCTAAGGAGCGCCGCGTGAACCCGATGTCGCGTTTCGCCGCCGGCCGGCGGCAGCCTGAGGCCGCGTACTCGCCGGCGGCGGACGGTCATGACTTCGAAACCGCGGACGTCGCCGAAGGCGCGCTGGTCGCGCGCGGGCTCGCCAAGAGCTACGGCTCCCGCGCAGTCGTCCACGACGTCGGCCTCTCCGTGCGGCGCGGCGAGGCCGTCGGCCTGCTCGGGCCCAACGGCGCCGGCAAGACCACGGTGTTCTACATGATCACGGGTCTCGTTCCGGCCGACCGCGGCCGGATCGAACTCGACGGCAACGACGTGACGCGCCTGCCGATGTACCGTCGGGCGCGGCTCGGGGTCGGCTACCTCCCGCAGGAGGCCTCGATCTTTCGCGGCCTGTCGGTCGAAGACAACATCCGCGCGGTGCTCGAGGTCGTGGAGCCCGATCGGAAGCGGCGCGAGCACGACCTCGAGGCGCTGCTGGACGAGTTCGGCGTCGCGCGGCTGCGCAAGTCGCCGTCGATCGCGCTGTCCGGCGGCGAGCGCCGCCGCGTCGAGATCGCCCGGGCGCTCGCGAGCCGGCCGAGCTTCATGCTGCTCGACGAGCCGTTCGCAGGCATCGATCCGATCGCCGTGGGCGACATTCAGGCGCTGGTGCGGCACCTCACCAACCGCGGCATCGGCGTGCTGATCACGGACCACAATGTCCGCGAGACGCTGGGGCTGATCGATCGCGCCTACATCATCCACGCGGGGCGCGTGCTGATGGAGGGAACGCCCGACGAGATCGTGTCTCATCCGGACGTCCGGCGGCTTTACCTCGGCGAAGAGTTTCGGCTTTAAGAACGGCGAAGCGGTTCGTTATGCAAGAATCGGCCCACACGCCTTGCGGCGAGGGTCGAAGTCGCAGACGATCGGCTCGGCGGGCGTTTCGCGCCCGTCCTGTTCCCGTGTCGACGACGCGGACTGGCCGCCGCTGACGAGTGCGCGACGGCCGGGGCCGCGCCGCCTCAGCCGTCCGAGCGTCCGCACTCATGGCCCTGACCCCTAAGCTGCTTCTGCGCCAATCACAGTCGCTGGTGATGACGCCGCAGCTTATGCAGGCCATCAAGCTGCTGCAGCTGTCGAGCCTCGACCTCGCCACCTACGTGGAGAACGAACTCGAGCAGAATCCGCTCCTGGAGCGGCAGGAGGAGCGGGTCGACGACCGGCCGGACGAGGCGCAGGAGCGCCGCCTCGAGGAGGCCTTCGAGGGCGCGAAAAGCCCCGACGATTGGAGCGAGGACGGCGGCGCCGGCTCCCGATCAGAGCCCGAGCAGCCGCTCGACACCGACTTCGGCAACGTCTTCCCCGACGACGCTCCCCCGGAGGCGGTCCGGACGCCGGCGGAGACGCCGCCCGAGGCCGGCGACTGGTCGTCGATGGGTCCGGGGTCCGCAAGTTCGGGCGAGGGCGCCGACCTCGAGGCCTTCGTGGCCGATCGCCCGACGCTGGCCGATCACCTCGAGCGCCAGCTCGCGCTCGCCGTGTCGTCGACCGTCGAGCGCGCCATCGGCCTGCACCTGATCGACCTCGTCGACGACGCCGGCTACATCCGCGAGCCGATCGAGTCGATCGCCGAGCGCCTCGGCGCTTCGCTGGAAGCGGTCGAGCGCGTGCTGCGCGTCATCCAGACCTTCGAGCCGAGCGGCGTCGGCGCGCGCACGCTCGCGGAGTGCCTCGCGATCCAGCTGCGGGAGCGCGACCGCTACGATCCGGCCATGCAGGCGCTCATCGAAAACCTCGAGCTTGTCGCGCGCCGCGACTTCACGGCGTTGCGTCGCCTGTGCGGCGTCGACGAGGAAGACCTCGCCGACATGCTGGCCGAACTGAAGCGGCTCGAGCCCAAGCCGGGGCGCGGGTTCGGCGGCGAGGTGGTGCTGTCGGTCAGCCCGGACGTGCTGGTGCGGCTCGGCCCGGACGGCGCCTGGCTGGTGGAGCTGGTCGCCGACAGCCTGCCGCGCGTGCTCGTCAACCAGGCCTATTACGCCAAGGTCGTCCGGGTCGCGAAGGACGAGGGGGAGAAGACCTTCCTGACCGAGTGCCTGCAGACGGCGAACTGGCTGACGCGCAGCCTGGAGCAGCGGGCGCGGACCATTCTCAAGGTCGCGACCGAGATCGTGCGCCAGCAGGACGGCTTCCTCGTCCACGGCGTCGCGCATCTCCGGCCGCTCAACCTGCGCACGATCGCGGACGCCATCGGCATGCACGAGTCGACCGTGTCGCGGGTGACGGCCAACAAGTACATGGCGACGCCGCGCGGCGTGTTCGAGCTGAAGTACTTCTTCACCGCCTCCATCGCGAGCGCGGACGGCGGCGACGCGCATTCGGCGGAAGCGGTGCGGCATCGCATCCGCACGATGATCGACGCCGAGAGTCCGGACGACGTGCTGTCCGACGACACGATCGTGAAGCGGCTGCACGACGGCGGCGTCGAGATCGCCCGGCGCACCGTCGCCAAGTACCGCGAGAGCCTGCGCATTCCGTCGTCGGTGCAGCGCAGGCGCGAGAAGACGTCGAGCCGCAACGCCTCGGCCCAATAGAGTTCCGATAAGTTTTTCAAGGCATTAGCGGAAAAATGATCGCGCCGAAGGGCCGATTGACTTCGATATGGGCGGCTCTTAGGTCTTAAAAGGAGGGCGACGACGGTGCGTTCGGCGGCGCGGTTTTGGCGGCGTTGAAGGCAGTGTTCGGACGTCCGACCGACCTCCTGTCGTCAGTCGTGGAGCGAAATCCATGTCGTTGCGCGTTTCCGGAAAGAACCTCGATCTTGGAGAGGCCCTTCGAGAGCAAGTTCAGGATCGTATTTCTGGCGCGATGTCGAAGTATTTTGATGGCGGCTTCTCGGGCCACGTCACCGTCGCCAAGGACGGCTCCGGGTTCCGCACCGAGTGCTCGCTGCATCTTGACAGCGGGATCGTTCTGCAGTCCGCCGGCGCGGCCGCGGACGCCTACGCGAGCTTCGACCAGGCCGCGGCCCGCATCGAGCGCCGCCTGAAGCGGTACAAGGCCCGCCTCAAGGACCACCACGCCGACGCCGATTCGAACGACAGCGCGCCCTACGTCGTGTTCGAGACCCCGACGGACGACACCGATCTCGAGGACGACGGCTGGAGCCCGGTCATCGTGGCGGAGACGACCACGAAGCTGCGCCGCATGACGGTGGGTTTCGCGGTGATGGAGCTCGATCTGACCGGCGCGCCTGTGGTGGTTTTCCGGCATGCGGTTCACGGCCGCATCAATATGGTGTATCGCCGTGCTGACGGTAACGTCGGCTGGATTGACCCGCCCCCGGTTGGCGGCGCGGACGGCCACTAAATTCGAGCCGCGGTCGCGGCGTGTGGGCGAGTTCCCCATGCGTCGCTGCGGGCCGCGCAGCCGAGGTTTCGACGTCAGATGCCCCTAGCCGACCTCGTCGCGCAGAACGCGATATTACCGGCGCTCAAAGTGAATTCGAAAAAGCAGGCCATCCAGGAGCTTGCGGCCCGCGCCGCGGAGCTCACGGGCTTGCCGGAGCGCGACGTGTTCGAGACGCTGCTGCAGCGGGAGCGGCTGGGCTCCACGGGCGTGGGGGCCGGCATCGCGATCCCGCACGGCAAGCTGCCGAAGTTCGACCGGCTGTTCGGCCTGTTCGCGCGGCTGGACCGTCCGATCGACTTCGACGCGCTGGACGGCGAGCCGGTCGACCTCGCTTTCCTTCTGCTCGCGCCGGAGACCGCGGGGGCGGACCATCTGAAGGCGCTCGCGCGGGTCGCACGGGTGCTGCGCGATCCCGCGACCGCGCAGAAGCTCCGCGCCTCCCGTGACGCCACGGCGCTGCACGCCGTGCTCACCCAGCCGATCGCCTCAAACGCGGCGTAGCCTGCTTAGTTTACAGGCGGACGCCGGCGTCACGCAGGCGCGGGACGCCCCGAGGTACGCGGCGTCCCGTTCTGCATCGCTCGCGGCTGATCTCAGTGCACGCTGACGGTGACGAGTTCGTGCTCGCGGGCGCTTTCGAACAGCGCTTCGCGGCTGTCGGCGACAACGATCGGCTGCCCGTTGGCGCCGAGCAGCGCGAACAGCTTCAGGCCCGGCTCAAGCTCCGGGGCTTCCGGAAACAGGGCGTTGAGCTCCTCGGAGAGGATCGGCTTGACGTAAGCGATGTGGCCGTCGCCGACGGCCGCAAATTCGGCCGAGCTCAGGGGACCCCGACGGACCGAAGCGTTTTCCCGGATCATGACTCACTCCTTCTCCGCTAAGCGGCTGCTTTCGTCGCGCGACGCGATGGCGATACGTTGAACTTCGCGCTTCGGCTCTGGACGAACGAGATCGACGACCAGAAGTCCCGTCGCAAGATCGGCGCCGAGAACCTCCATGCCTTCGGCGAGCAGAAAGGCTCGCACGAACTGACGGGCCGCGATCCCTCTGTGGAGGTAGACGCGGTCCTCGCGCTCGGCTGGCGGCCGGCCGCGGATCACCAGTTCGTTCTTCTCGATCGTGACCTCCAGCTGTTCGGGCTGGAAGCCTGCGACGGCGAGCGTGATGCGGAGCCGTTCCGGCCCGTCGATGGACGGGCCCACCCGTTCGATGTTGTACGGCGGATAGCCGTCGGCGCTCTTCGCCACGCGATCCAGCGCGCGCTCAAGGCCGTCGAACCCGAGCAGAAACGGGCTCTGAAAACTCGTCATACGCGACATGTTCAAAGTCCTTCGCATAAGCGACTTTGACGGAGCCTCGTAAACAAAGCGCTCCGAAGGCCGGTGGTTCCGGCCGATCGTTAAGGTGGGCGCGGGACGCGCGGCTTTCAAGCGTCGCAGGGGTCCCGCCGCCGGAGAAGCGCCGCCGGCCCAGCGGCTTGCGTTCCCAAGGCCTTTGGCGCCTCATGGCCCCCGCCAAAGGGGGGGTCTCGTTCATGCTGTCCGGCTTCGACATCGTCGCGATCGCGGCGGCGCTGCTGATCATCTTCGTCATCTTCGCCGGCGTGAAGACGGTCCCTCAGGGCTTCAACTACACCGTCGAGCGCTTCCAGAAGTACACGAGGACGCTGGATCCCGGCCTGACCATCATCGTGCCGTTCATCGACCAGATCGGGCGCAAGGTGAACATGATGGAGCAGGTGCTGGACATCCCGAGCCAGGAGGTCATCAGCCGCGACAACGCCAGCGTGACGGTGGACGGCGTAGCCTTCTATCAGGTGATCGACGCGGCCCAGGCCTCCTACGAGGTGACGAGCCTCGAGCGCGCGATGATGGCGCTGACCATGACCAACATCCGCTCGGTGCTGGGCTCCATGGACCTCGACCACATCCTGTCCCAGCGCGACGAGATCAACGTCAAGCTGCTGCACGTGGTGGACGCCGCCGCCGGGCCCTGGGGCGTGAAGGTCACCCGCATCGAGATCAAGGACATCACCCCGCCGGCGGACCTCGTCGCGGCCATGGGCCGGCAGATGAAGGCCGAGCGCGAGAAACGCGCCTCGATCCTTGTGGCGGAGGGCGCGAAGCAGGCGCAGATCCTGGAGGCCGAGGGCCGCAGGGAGGCCGCCTTCCGCGACGCCGAAGCGCGCGAGCGGCAGGCCGAGGCCGAGGCGCGGGCGACGTCGCTGGTCAGCGAGGCGGTCTCGCGCGGCGACATGGCGGCGCTCAACTACTTCATCGCAGAGAAGTACGTGGACGCCATGAAGGCGCTCGCGACCTCGCCGAACCAGAAGACGCTGGTCGTGCCCTATGAGGCGACGGCGCTGATCGGCTCGCTCGCCGGGATCGCGGAGATCGCGCGCGACACCTTCGGGAGCGACGGCGGCGCGACGCCAGCCGCCCGGACCTCCGGGTCCCGGCGCGGCTCGGTGCCGAACGTCGGCCCGTCTCCGGCGTCGGGAGGCTGAGGCGGTGCTGGTCGAACTCATCGGCGGCCTCGGGCCATGGCGCTGGGTGGCGCTGGGAGTGGCGCTGCTCGCGATCGAACTCGTCGCGCCCGGAACCGTGCTGCTGTGGCTGGGGCTCGCGGCGGTCGTCGTCGGCGCGCTCGCCTTCGTCGTCGATCCCGGCTGGCAGACCGAGGTGCTGGCCTTCGCCGTGCTCGGCCTCGCAGCCGCGGTGGGCTGGTGGTTCTTCGGCCGCCGCGACAACGCCGCCGTCAGCGACCGGCCGCTCCTGAACCGGCGCGCGCACGCCTGCGTCGGGCGGGTGCTGTCGCTCGACGAGCCGCTCGTCGATGGCGCGGGGCGCGTGCGGATCGACGACACCGTCTGGCGGGCGACCGGACCGGACCTGCCCGCCGGCGCGCGGGTGCGGGTGATGGCGGCCGAGGGCTCGACGCTGAAGGTCAAGCCGGCGGACTGAGCAGGTTGCAGGCTAGGCGCGCGAGAGCGTCGTTCCGGCTGCAGCGAAGCGGAATTCCGGAACCCATCACCCCGCCGTGTCGGGAAAGCTTAAACGGCGGGGTGATGGGTTCCGGGACTTCGCCCGGAACGACGCTTTAGGCTTGTTGCGATCGGGACGCGCGCCCCTCACGCCTTCAGCCGGTATCCCGTTTTGAAGATCCAGCGAATCGCCACGAGGCAGGCCAGCAGGAACACCGCCGTCATCGCGAGGCTTACGCCGATGTGGACGTCGGCCTTCCCGGTGAAGCTCCAGCGGAAGCCGCTGACAAGATAGACCACGGGGTTGAACAGGCTCACCGCCCGCCAGAACGGCGGCAGCATGTCGATGGAGTAGAAGCTGCCGCCGAGGAAGGTGAGGGGCGTGATCACGAGCAGCGGGATGATCTGCAGCTGCTCGAACCCATCCGCCCAGACGCCGATGATGAAGCCGAACAGGCTGAAGGTGACCGCCGTCAGCAGCAGGAAGGTCACCATCAGGACCGGATGCTCGACGGTGAGCGGCGTGAACAGCGAGGCGGTGGCGAGGATGATCAGGCCGATCACGATCGACTTGGTCGCCGCCGCGCCGACGTAGGCGACGACGATCTCGAGGTAGGACACGGGCGCCGAAAGGACCTCGTAGATCGTGCCGGCGAAGCGCGGAAAATAGATGCCGAACGAGGCGTTGGCGATGCTCTGCGTCAGCAGCGACAGCATGACCAGGCCCGGCACGATGAAGGTCCCATAAGGGACGCCGTCGATCTCCTGCATGCGCTGGCCGATGGCCGCGCCAAACACCACGAAATAGAGCGAGGTGGAGATCACCGGCGAGATCACGCTCTGCATGATCGTGCGGAGCGCGCGGGCCATCTCAAACTTGTAGATGGCTCCGACGGCGCGCAGGTTCACGGAGCTGGTCATGCGCGCTCTTTCATCAGATCGACGAAGATGTCCTCGAGCGAGGATTGGGTGGTGCGGATGTCCTTGAAGGCGACGCCCGCGGCCGTCAGTTCGGTCAGCAGCGCCGCGAGGTCCGCACGCTCGCGGGCGCCATCGTAGACGTAGGCGAGCTCGCAGCCCTCGCGCCGGAGCTCCAGCCCGTAGCGGGCGAGCGACGCCGGAACCTCCGCCAGCGGCGCGCCGAGCTGCAGGATCAGCTCCTTGCGGCCGAGCTTGGCGATCAGCGCGGTCTTCTCCTCGACGAGGATCAGCTCGCCGGCGCGGATGACGCCGATGCGGTCGGCCATCTCCTCAGCCTCGTCAATGTAGTGGGTCGTCAGGATCACCGTGACGCCGGTGTCGCGCAGCTCTCGGATCAGCCGCCACATGTCGCGGCGCAGCTCGACGTCGACGCCGGCGGTCGGTTCGTCCAGGAACAGCACGCGCGGCTCGTGGGCGAGCGCCTTGGCGATCAGCACGCGCCGCTTCATGCCGCCGGAGAGCGCGAGAATGCGCTCGTCCTTCTTGGACCAGAGCGAGAGGTCGCGGAGCAGCTTCTCGACGTAGGCCGGGTTCTTCGGCTTGCCGAACAGACCGCGGCTAAACGCCACCGTGTCCCACACGCTTTCGAAACGATCGGTCGAAAGCTCCTGCGGCACGAGGCCGATCAGCGAGCGCGCCGCCCGGTAGTCCGCGACGATGTCGTGCCCGCCGACGCGCACCGATCCGCCGCTCGCGTTCACGAGACCGCAGACGATCGAGATCAGCGTGGTTTTGCCCGCGCCGTTCGGCCCCAGCAACGCGAAGATTTCGCCAGGCGCGACGTCGAGATCGACGCGCTTCAGCGCTTGAAACCCGCCGTCGTAGGTCTTCGACAGGCCCGAGATCGAAATGATGGATTGCATGCGGGGACAGACGCCTTTGCTCCGTCGCGGCAGGCGACGGCGGACGCGCAATCTAATCACTCGACCCGGCCGGAAAAACCCTCCACGGACGCGGTTTCGATATTGCGCCGCGGAATGATGCGTTTTCCCTATCGGTCGATCATGCGTGTAGATGATCTTAAATACTGATACCGATTCTTCGATCGATCGATAGCGAGATGCGATAGTAAGGACGCGGATAGCTCTCTCTTGAATTTTTATAGTCTTAACGCATAGGAGCCATGCAGCTTCGCATAAGCTAGTATTCGAGCGAACTGTTGTTGCAGGGAGGGCGATCCGGGATTATCTCGCAGATCGATTGCTGGCCCAAATGGTGAGGGCTCGCGCTTCTCCTTAGAATGGTTTGACTCATGACCGAGGCGGCCGCTCCGCTCAAACGCTCCCACGCCGCCGGCGGCTGGGGCGCTCTTCGCAGCTGCGGGAAGCACTTGATGGCGAGCGGCGCGATGCTGACCGGCGCCAAGGCGATGCTGAAGGCGAACCAGCCCGACGGCTTCGACTGCCCGGGCTGCGCCTGGGGCGATCCGGAGCACGGCTCGTCCTTCGAGTTCTGCGAGAACGGCGTAAAGGCGGTCGCCTGGGAGGCGACGGAAAAGCGCGCGACGCCGGCGTTCTTCGCGAGGCACTCGGTGAGCGAGCTGCGGGGCTGGAGCGACTACGAGCTCGAGGGCCAGGGCCGGCTAACCGAGCCGATGGCCTACGACCGCGCGACCGACCGTTTCGTCCCCGTGAGCTGGGAGCAGGCCTTCGCGGGCATCGCGAAGGAGCTCAACGCGCTCGCCCACCCCGACGAGGTCGAGTTCTACACCTCGGGCCGCGCCTCCAACGAGGCGGCGTTCCTCTACCAGCTGTTCGCGCGGATCTACGGCACCAACAATTTCCCCGACTGCTCCAACATGTGCCACGAGGCGAGCGGCGTCGGCCTGATCCAGTCGATCGGCGTCGGCAAGGGCACGGTGACGCTCGAGGACTTCCACCACGCCGACGCGATCATCGTCATCGGCCAGAACCCCGGCACCAATCATCCGCGCATGCTGGGCGACCTGCGCAAGGCGGCGCAGCGCGGCGCCCGGGTGGCGGTGCTCAATCCGGTGCGCGAGCGGGGGCTGGAGCGCTTCTCCGATCCGCAGGCGAAGATCGAGATGCTGCGCGGCGGCTCGACCTCGATCGCGAGCCACTACTTCCAGCCCAAGCTCGGCGGAGACATGGCCGCGATCCGCGGCGTGGCGAAGGTCGTGTTCGCCCGCGACGCCGCCGAACGCGCGGCGGGCCGCGCATCGCTGCTCGACGAGGCCTTCATCGCCGAGCACACCACGGGGCTCGACGCCTGGCGCGCTGAGGTCGAGGCGACGTCCTGGGGGGCGATCGAGGACCAGTCGGGCCTGACCTACGACGAGATCGCGACGCTCGCCGACGTCTACCTCGGCGCCGAGCGCGTCATCGCCACCTGGGCGATGGGCGTGACCCAGCACAAGCACTCCGTCGCGACTGTGCGCGAGATCGCGAACCTGCTGTTCCTGCGCGGCCATATCGGCCGCGAGGGCGCGGGTCTATGCCCGGTGCGCGGCCATTCCAACGTGCAGGGCGACCGCACCGTCGGCATCAACGAGAACCCGCCGGCCTGGCTGCTCGACAACCTCGAGGCGGTCTACGGCAAGGCCATGCCGCGCAAACCCGGCCACAACGTGCGGCACGCGATCGAGGCGATGGTCGAGGGTCGCTCCAAGGCCTTCATCGGGCTCGGCGGCAACTTCGCCCGCGCGACGCCGGACACCGAGGTCGTCGAGGCGGCGCTGCGCGCCTGCCGGCTGACGGTGCAGATCGCGACCAAGCCGAACCTCGGCCATATGTCGGTGGGCGAGGTCGCCTACCTCCTGCCGTGCCTCGGCCGCACCGAGATCGACCGCAACGCCCGCAAGGTCTCGCAGATCGTGACCGTCGAGGACTCGATGAGCATGGTCCACGGGTCCGGCGGCATCAACAAGCCGGCCTCGCCGCATCTGAAGTCCGAGGTCGCGATCATCTGCGGCATCGCGGCGGCGACCGTCGGCTCGGCCCACGTGGACTGGGCGGCCATGGCCGAGGACCACGACCTCGTGCGGGACGGCATCGCCCGCGTCATCCCGGGGTTCGAAGACTACAATGTGCGCGTGCGCCGGCCGCGCGGCTTCCGGCTGCGCAATCCTGCCGCCGAACGCGCGTGGGAGACGCCCTCCCGCCGCGCGGAGTTCTCGGCCGTCCCGCTCCCGGCCGAGGTGGAGCACCAGGCGGCGCGCCGGACCGGCGGCCAGTTCGTGCTGCAGACCTTCCGCAGCCACGACCAGTACAACACCACGATCTACGGCCTCGACGATCGCTACCGCGGCGTCTACGGCGAGCGCCGGGTGCTCTTCATGAACGCGGACGACATCGCCGCGCTGGGCGCGGAGCCGAACGCGCGGGTCGACGTGCTGGGCGCGGCCGACGACGGCCGGACCCGGCGCGCCGAGGACTTCCGCCTGATCGCCTACGACATCCCGCGCGGCTGCATCGCCGGCTACTACCCCGAGCTCAACGCCGTGGTGCCGTTCAACAAGGTCGGCGACCTCAGCGACACGCCGCTGTCGAAGTCGGTGCTGGTGTCGCTTGCGCCGCGCGCGGAGGCGGCGGCGTGAGCGCCGCCCTCGCCGAAGACGAGACCGCTTTCATGGCGGCGGTCGAGGCCGTGACCGAGGCCGCGCCGGGACTGACGCCGCTGCATGCGGGGCTGGTGACGGCGCTCGGGGCCGGCGTCGCCGCCGACAGCCGCTCCTTCGCCAAGGTCTTCGGCCTCGCCCATGCGCTGGTGCTGCGCGCCGTGGCCGATCTCGCGGACGACCTCGGCCTCGTGGCCGTCGCGGCGCGCGACGCCCGCACCCAGCGCGCGAAGCTGGCGCTGACCGACGCGGGACGGATGCTCTACGGCGCGGCGGAGCGCCCGCGCGCGGCCTGACGCGGCCTTACGCGACCCTGGGGCCGCCGTCGCTCACTGCATGTTGGGCGAGGGCATGTCGCGGACGTTCATCACGCGGCCGCCGCCGAGATCGATGTCGCCCGGCTTCATCGAGGCCTCGCACTCGCCGGTGCGCTTGGCGTTCAGCGTGGTCTGCTGCGACATCGGCCCGCCGGGGGTGATGTTCTTCACCCCGTTCGGCGCGTTGCTGCCGCTCATTTTCACGTCGGTCTTCATGGTGTAGGCGCTGTCGAAGTCGCCCGTCACCACCGAGCGCGACTCCGACTTCATGTCGCCGAGCTGGCACACGCTGTCGAGCACGATGGCGTCGCCGTCCTTCGTCTGCTCCTGCTTGGAGCACATGTTGGAGGCCATGCCGCTGAACTTCTGGTTCAGCAGCTTGTCGGTCTCCGCGTCGAGGCACATCCGGATCACCTGGGGCGGCATGGCCGCGGTGTCGACCTGGATCGACATCTCCCATTGGCCGGGCTTGCGTGGCGGAAGCTCGAAACCAGCGGCCGCCGCGGGTAGGGCGGCGGCGGAGGCGAGAAGAACGGCGACAGTGAGCATGCGCATGGAAAATGTTCCCGGTGTTTCGGCGGCACCATTGCGCGGCCGGCGTCACGGTTCAATCCCCGACGCAGCCGTCGCGTCGGGCCGTCTCGCGATGGCCGGGCCGTAAAGTATTGCCATGTTCATGCTGCGCTGCAGCAAGGCATCTGGAATGCCAGCGCAGGCCGGTCGTTCCGCATTCTCTCGTTAAGCGGGCGACAAGCGGAGGCCCTTGGCCTGGCACAACTGTTCGCGGGGTGCTCTTTTCTCCGGCCGCTCCGATGGTATTCCTCCCTACGGAGCGATTGCACGTTCTGGAACGCATCCGTTACATTCGCGACAAGCGCAGAGCGCGGCTGCCGCCGGACGGCGGGCCCGGGCGGCGCAGGTCAGGACACGGCGGGGCATGAAAAAGAACAAGGTCATCACGGCGGACGAGGCGATCGCGCTCATTCGGGACGGCGACGTCGTCACGACGACGGGCTTCGTCCAGAGCTGCATTCCCGAGGCGCTGCACGCGGCCCTGGAGAAGCGCTATGTCGAGACCGGCGCGCCGCGCGACCTCACGCTGATCATGACCGCGGGCGCCGGCGACAGCAAAGGCCTGGGCACCGGCCGGCTGCACCACGACGGCCTGCTGAAGCGCGTGATCGCGGCCAACTTCGGCCGCATGCCCAAGGTGGCGGAGGCCGCCAAGGCCAACAAGATCTATGGCTACAACCTGCCCCAGGGCGTGATCTCGCAGCTCTACCGGGCCTGCGCCGCGGGCCAGCCCGGCCTGTTCTCCAAGGTCGGCCTGAAGACCTACGTCGACCCCCGCCTCGGCGGCGGCAAGGTGAACGAGCTGACCGAGGAGGACATCGTCAAGCTGGTCGAGGTCGAAGGCGAGGAGTGGCTGTTCTACAAGGCCACCAAGATCGACGTCGCCTTCATCCGCGGCACCAGCGCCGACCCCCATGGCAACATCTCCATGGAGAAGGAGGCGCTGACGCTCGACGTGCTGGCCCAGGCGATGGCCGCGCGCAACAACGGCGGCGTGGTGATCGCGCAGGTGGAGCGCATCGTCGAGGACGGCTCCCTGCGCCCGAAGGACGTGCGTGTGCCGGGCATCCTCGTCGACTGCGTGGTGCTCGCCGAAGGCGACATGCATCGCATGAACTACGGCGTGACCTACAACGCCGCGCTCGCCGGCGAGGTCCGCGTGCCCGCCGCCTCCATGGCCAGGATGGCGCTCGACGCCCGCAAGATCATCGCCCGCCGCGCAGCGTTCGAGCTGCCGCCGAACGGCGTGGTCAACCTCGGCGTCGGCGCGCCGGAGGGCATCTCGGCGATCGCCGCCGAGGAGAAGGTGACGCCCTACATCACCCTCACCACCGAGGCCGGGGCGGTCGGCGGCGTGCTGGCGAGCGGGTCGAGCTTCGGCGCGGCGAGCAACGCCGACTGCATCATCGACCAGAACCAGATGTTCGACTTCTACGACGGCGGCGGCCTCGACATGACCTGCCTCGGCATGGCCGAGTGCGACCGCTACGGCAACGTCAACACATCGTCCTTCGGCGGCAAGCTCAACGGCTGCGGCGGCTTCATCAACATCAGCCAGAACGCCCGCGCGGTGGTGTTCGCCGGCACCTTCACCGTCGGCGGCCTCGACGTGAAGATCGAGAACGGCGAGGTGAAGATCGTC
This sequence comes from Methylopila sp. Yamaguchi, assembly GCF_002897035.1. Taxonomy (GTDB): domain Bacteria; phylum Pseudomonadota; class Alphaproteobacteria; order Rhizobiales; family Methylopilaceae; genus Methylopila. The sequence goes on along the minus strand of NZ_BAUX01000001.1, from coordinate 180,516 downwards.
AAGGAAGGCCGCTCGCGGAAGTTCATCGACCATGTCGAGCAGGTGACGTTCTCGGGCGAGTTCGCGGCCGAACGCGGCCAGCCGGTGATCTACGTCACCGAGCGCTGCGTGTTCCAGCTCACCCGCGAGGGGCTCGAACTGATCGAGGTCGCGCCGGGCATCGAGATCGAGGAGGACATCCTCGCGCACATGGACTTCAAGCCGATCGTGAAGAACCCGGGTCTGATGGATCGGCGCATCTTCATGGACGAGCCCATGGAGCTGAAGGCCGACCTGCTGAACCTGCGCCTGCCGGAGCGCGTCAGCTACGACCACGAGCGCAACATTCTGTTCGTCAACCTCGAGGGCTGGCAGGCGCGCAGCAAGAACGACATCGCGGACCTGCGCCGCATCCTGATCAACGCCTGCAAGGCGGTCGGGCGGCGCGTGAACTCGGTGATCAACCACGACGGCTTTAAGATCAGCGAGAACCTCTACGACGCCTACGCTGAGATGATCGAGTACATGTCGGAGCACCACTACCTGAAGACCACGCGCTACGCGACGAGCGCCTTCCTGCGCCTCAAGATGCAGGAGGCTCTTAGCCGGCGCGGCCTCGCGCCCCATGTGTTCGAGCGCCGCGAGGACGCCCAGGCCTACATCGAGCGCGGCGACGATCCGGAAGGCCGAGCGGTCGCCGCCGAATGAGCTCGCTCGGGTCCGCGGGCCGTCGCCATGGCGGCCGAAGCGCCGGCATCCTTCAATGCCGCGTCGCAGACTGACCCGACCCGGCTAACTTTCTGGGTCCCGGCGCTTCGGCCGGGACGACGTGGAGCGTGTTTGCGGCGGCGAACGGAATGCCGCGACGTGATCAGACCTCGCTGAACCCGGACGTCCGCAGCCTGCGGCGCTATGCGCCGCCGGGCGCGCGGACGCGTGCTGGCGTTTTTCATACCGTCCGATATCTTTCGCCTTGACTCCCCGCCCCCGCAAATCTACCTATCGGTACCATACTGATCGGTATGGTTTTGCATCGTGCTGGGGACGCAACCGATGATCCTTCGTTCCGCCCGCGCCGCCTCTCTGGGCGCCGCGGCCGTCGCGGCGTTCGCCGCCGTCGTTCTGTCGCCGACCGGCGTGGTGTCCGCCGACGCGCCCGCTGCGCCCCAGGCCACGCCCGCGAGCGTCGCCGCGGTCGAGCCGCGGGACATCGTGGACTGGTCGAGCTTCTCAGGCCGTCTCGAGGCGGTCGACCGCGTGGAGGTCCGCTCGCGGGTCGCCGGCGAAATCCGGACGGTCCACTTCCGCGAGGGCGCGCTGGTCGAGAAGGGCGCTCCGCTCTTCACCATCGATCCCGAGCCCTATCAGGCCGAGGTGGACCGCGCCCGCGCGGATCTCGCCGCGGCCGAAGCGCGGGTCTCGCTCGCCCGCAACGATCTCGCGCGCGGCCGCCGCATGACCTCCGCCTCCACCATTTCCGAGCGCGATCTCGACAACCGCGACAGCGCGGTGCGGCAGGCGGAGGCCGCCGCGCAGGGCGCGCAGGCGGCGCTCCGGACCGCGGAGCTCAACCTCGGCTACACCGAGATCCGCGCCCCCGTCGCCGGCCGCGTCGGGCGGATCGAGGTGACCGTCGGCAACCTGATCGCCGCGGGTCCCGGCGCGCCGTCGCTCGCGAGACTGGTCTCGGTCGATCCGATCTATGCGAGCTTCGACGCCGACGAGGGCGCGGTGGCGCGGGCGCTCGCGAGCCTTCCCGACGGCGGCGACCACGCGGACAAGCTCTCGGCCATTCCGGTCGAGATGACCACCGCGACGGGCGCTCCGGTGATCGGCCGTCTGTCCTATGTCGATCCCTCGGTCGACGTGACGGCGGGTACGGTGCGGCTGCGCGCGGCGTTCGACAATCCGGACGGCAAGCTCATGCCCGGCCAGTTCGCGCGGCTGCGGCTCGGCCAGGCCAAGTCCGCCCCGGCGCTGCTCGTCAGCGAGCGGGCGGTCGGCGTCGACCAGGACAAGACCTTCGTGCTGGTGGTGGGCGATGACCACAAGGCGGTGTACCGCGAGGTGAAGCTCGGCCCGTCCGCCGAGGGCCTCAAGGTGGTGCTGAGCGGGCTCAACGCCGGCGAGCGGGTGGTCGTGAACGGGCTGCAGAAGCTTCGTCCGGGGGCGCTGGTCGCCCCGGAGCCGGTCGGCATGGACGGCGCAAAGCTGGTCGAGCGCCAGGCCTCCGCGGCGCGATGACGTGAAGGCGTCCCGACCCGCCGCGAGGCCGCGCCGGGACGCCCCCGAGAACTGAACGCCTTTCCCCGCGCCTGACCCCGCTCCGCCGCACGCCGGCGTCCGGGACGACGCCCAAGCTGCGACCCGAAGGCTCCGGCCATGAACATCTCGAAGTTCTTCATCGACCGGCCGGTGTTCGCCGGCGTCCTCTCCGCCGTGATCTTCCTGGCCGGCCTGTTGTCGATCCCGGCGCTGCCGATCTCGGAGTACCCGGACGTGGTGCCGCCGCAGATCGTGGTGCGCGCGACCTACCCCGGCGCGAACCCGAAGGTGATCTCGGAGACGGTGGCGACGCCGATCGAGGAGCAGATCAACGGCGTCGAGGACATGCTCTACATGTCCTCGCAGGCGACCACCGACGGCGTGATGACGCTGACCGTGACCTTCGCCCTCGGCGCCGATCCCGACAAGGCGCAGCAGCTGGTCCAGAACCGGGTGAGCCAGGCCGAGCCGCGATTGCCGGAAGAAGTGCGCGCGCTCGGCGTGACGACGGTGAAGTCCTCGCCGGACCTGACGCTCGTCGTCCACCTGACCTCGCCGGACGGCCGCTACGATTCCAAGTATCTGCGCAACTACGCCGTGCTGAACGTGAAGGACCGGCTGGCCCGCATCCGCGGCGTCGGCCAGGTCCAGCTGTTCGGCTCGGGCGACTACTCCATGCGCGTGTGGCTCGATCCGCAGAAGGTCGCCGAGCACGGCCTTTCGGCGTCAGACGTCGTCGCCGAGATCCGCGCGCAGAACGTGCAGGCGGCGGCCGGCGTGGTCGGCGGCGCGCCGGCGCCCTCGGACGTCGACCTGCAGCTGTCGCTCAACGCCCAGGGGCGGCTCCAGAGCGAGGAGGAGTTCGGCGACATCATCGTGAAGTCCGGCGCGAACGGCCAGATCGTGCGTCTGCGCGACGTCGCGCGCCTCGAGATGGGCGCCTCGGACTACGCGCTGCGGTCGTTGCTCGACAACAAGTCCGCCGTCGCGGTGCCGGTGTTCCAGGCGCCGGGCTCGAACGCGATCGAGATCGCGGACCGGGTGCGCTCCGAGATGGAGGACATCAAGGCGAACATGCCGGACGGCGTGGACTACTCGATCGTCTACGACACGACCCAGTTCGTGCGCTCGTCGATCGAGGCCGTGCTGCACACGCTGCTCGAAGCGGTGGCGCTGGTCGTGCTGGTGGTGATCGTGTTCCTGCAGACCTGGCGGGCCTCGATCATCCCGCTGATCGCCGTGCCGGTGTCGATCGTCGGCACCTTCGCGGTGATGCACCTCTTCGGCTTCTCCATCAACGCGCTCAGCCTGTTCGGGCTGGTGCTCGCCATCGGCATCGTCGTCGACGACGCGATCGTCGTGGTGGAGAACGTCGAGCGCAACATCGAGGAGGGGCACGCCCCCCGCGCCGCCGCGCTGAAGGCGATGCAGGAGGTGTCCGGTCCGATCGTCGCGATCGCGCTGGTGCTGATCGCGGTGTTCGTGCCGCTCGCCTTCATCTCGGGCCTCACCGGCCAGTTCTACCGGCAGTTCGCGCTCACCATCGCGATCTCGACGGTGATCTCGGCGATCAACTCGCTCACGCTGTCGCCGGCGCTCGCCGCCCTCCTGCTGAAGGGCCACGGCGCGCCCAAGGACCGGCTGACGCGCGGGATCGATTTTCTGTTCGGCTGGTTCTTCCGCCGCTTCAACCGCTTCTTCGCCTGGAGCGCGGACTCCTACGGCCGCGGCGTGACCTTCGCGATCGGCCGCAAGCTGGTGATGCTCGTGCTCTACGCCGGGCTGATCGGCGTGACCGGCCAGCTGTTCAAGACGATCCCCGGCGGCTTCGTGCCGGCCCAGGACAAGCAATACCTCGTCGGCTTCGCCCAGCTGCCGGACGCTGCGAGCCTCGACCGCACCGAGGACGTGATCCGGAAGATGGGCGACATCGCGCTCAAGACCCCGGGCGTGAAGAACGCGATCGCCTTCCCCGGCCTGTCCATCAACGGCTTCACCAACTCGTCCAACGCCGGCATCGTCTTCGTCGGCCTGAAGGAGTTCGAGGAGCGCAAGGACCCGTCGCTCAGCGCCGGCTCCATCGCGATGGAGCTGAACAAGCAATACGCCGGCATCCAGGACGCGGTGATCGCCATGTTCCCGCCGCCCCCGGTGCAGGGCCTCGGCACCATCGGCGGCTTCAAGCTGCAGATCGAGGACAAGGCCGGCCGCGGCTACCAGGCGCTGGACGAGGCCACCAAGGCCTTCCTGGCCCGGGCGAACCAAGCCCCCGAGCTCGCGGGGCTGTTCTCCTCCTACCAGGTGAACGTGCCGCAGCTCTTCGCCGACATCGACCGCACCAAGGCCCGCCAGCTCGGCGTGCCGATCGCGGAGGTGTTCAACACGCTGCAGATCTATTTCGGCTCGCTCTACGTCAACGACTTCAACAAGTTCGGCCGCACCTATTCGGTCCGCGTCCAGGCCGACCAGGACTACCGCGCCCGCGCCGAGGACGTCGGCTTCCTGAAGGTGCGCGCGACCTCGGGCGAGATGATCCCGCTGTCGGCGCTGATGACGGTGAAGCCCAGCGCGGGACCTGAGCGCGCCATGCGCTACAACGGCTTCCTCTCGGCCGACGTCAACGGCGGCGCGGCTCCGGGCTTCTCCACCGGCCAGGCCCAGGCGGCGGTCACCAAGATCGCGGCGGAGACGCTGCCGAAAGGCTTCACCTTCGAGTGGACCGAGTTGACCTACCAGGAGTTCATCGCCGGCAACTCGGGGATGATCGTGTTCCCGGTGGCGATCTTCCTCGTGTTCCTTGTGCTCGCCGCCCAGTACGAGAGCCTGACGCTGCCGATCGCGATCATCCTGATCGTGCCGATGGGCATCCTCGCGGCGCTGGTCGGCGTGTGGCTCTCAGGCGGAGACAACAACGTCTTCACCCAGATCGGCCTGATCGTGCTGGTAGGCCTGTCGGCGAAGAACGCGATCCTGATCGTGGAGTTCGCCCGCGAGCTGGAGATCGCCGGGCGGACGCCGCTGCAGGCCGCGGTCGAGGCCAGCCGGCTCCGCTTGAGGCCGATCCTGATGACCTCGCTCGCCTTCATCATGGGCGTGCTGCCGCTGGTCACCTCCACCGGCGCGGGCTCGGAGATGCGCGCCGCCATGGGCGTCGCGGTCTTCTCCGGGATGATCGGCGTCACCGCCTTCGGCCTGTTCCTAACGCCGGTGTTCTACGTCGTGATCCGCACGCTCGCCGGCGGCCGCAAGCTCAAGAGCCACGGCCATGAGCCGTCGCCGGCAGGCCCTGCGCCGACAGGACCGGCGCCCGGCCACGCCGATCCGCTTTCCATCGGTTAGGAGGGGCGGCACGCGAAGCGTCCCACGCTCTCTCGCCCCTCCCGACGACGACGGCCGCCGACGATCCCCCGGCGGCCGTCGCTGTTTTGCAAGGTGGATCGAGGCTGGCCGAACGGTCGCCACGGACGCTTCGGTTGCGGTCTCGGCCTCGAGCCGGGACCCAGGAACGCCCGTTTCAGACAGGGAGGGACGGGCGGGGCGTCAGCTCTCGAGCGGGCGAGCGTCCGGGTCCCGGCTCAAGGCTCGTATCTGAATTAGAGGGAAAAGACGCGCTGGCTCAGGCCAGCGCCGGCTCCCGCGCGGGGAGCGCGCGCAGCGCGATCTCGGCGACGCGGTGGAGCTCGCAGCGCGTCGCGCCGGCGGCCGCCTTCACGGCCATGCCGAGACCGACCGACATGACGTAGCGCGCCCAGTCGGCGGGGTCCTCGTCGGCGGGAAACTCGCCTTCGGAGGCGGCCCGCTCCAGACGACGCTTCAGCGTCTCCTCGTTGAGGGAGCGGCGGGCGATCAGCTCCTGCCGGATCGTCTCCGCCTCGCCGCCGCCGGTGCAGACAGAGCTGTTGACGCCGAGGCAGCCGGGCGGATGCATGGGATCGGTCAACACATCGGCGTAGCCGCGCAGCAGCTCGCCGATCGTGCCGCGCGCGGTCGGCGCCTCCATGGCCTGCGCCACGAAGCAGAGGTGCATCTGTTCGTAGCGGTCGAGCGTCTTGCGGAAGAGCTCTTCCTTGTTGCCATAGGTCGCGTAGAGGCTGGGGCGCGTGATGCCCATGGCCTCCGTCAGATCGGTCAGCGACGCGCCTTCGAAGCCGCGGCGCCAGAACACCTGCAGCGCGGCGCAGAGCGCCTCGTCGACGTCGAACTCCTTGTGACGGCCCATCTCCGGTATCCCAGTGTTTTTGTACCGGTTGATATAGTACCCGCCGTCCTTCGCGTCGAGGCTTTGCGTTAGCGGGTCCGCCAGTCGCGGACCGCGGTCACGAGGTCGCGGCGCGCCTGTCCTGCGCGCGGACGCCGAACTCGCCCGCGATCGTGCCATGGGCGCCTCGGCGGGCGGGGCCGATCCCGAGTTCAGGGAACAGCAGCTCGGCGACCTTGTAGGATTCCTCGAGATGCGGGTAGCCGGAGGCGATGACGGTGTCGATCCCAACCGCCTGGTACTCCCGCAGCCGCTCGGCGACGGTCGCGGGATCGCCCACCAGCGCGGTGCCGGCGCCCTTGCGGACGAGGCCGAGCCCCGCCCAGAGGTTGGGCGCGATTTCGAGGCGGTCGCGCCGGCCGCCGTGGAGCGCCGTCATGCGCTGCTGGCCGACCGAGTCCGACTGCGCGACCTTAGCCTGCGTCGCGGCGATCGCCTCATCGCTGACCTTGCTGATCAGCCGGTCCGCCGCGGCCCAGGCCTCCTCCGCCGTCTCGCGCACGATGAGGTGGATCCTCAGGCCGAAGCGCAGCGTGCGCCCGCGCTTCGCCGCCGCCATCTTCACCCGCGCGATCTTCTCCGCGACCTGCTCCACCGGCTCGCCCCAGGAGAGATAGACTTCGGTCTGGTCCGCTGCGAGCTCGATCGCGGCGTCCGAGGAGCCGCCGAACCACAGCGGCGGGTGCGGCGTCTGCACCGGCGGGAACGCCAGCTCCGCGCCTTTCGCCGTCAAGTGCCGTCCCTCAAAGTCGACCGTCTCGCCGGAGAGCATCCGCCGCCACACGGTGAGGAACTCCGCCGCCTGGTCGTAGCGGGCGTCGTGGTCGAGGAACACGCCGTCGCCTGCGAGCTCGGCCGCGTCGCCGCCGACCACCACGTTCAGCAGCAAGCGCCCGCCGCTGATCCGGTCGAGCGCCGCAGCCTGCCGCGCGGCGAAGGCGGGGCTCGTCACCCCCGGCCGCAGCGCCACGAGAAATTTGAGCCGTTCGGTGGCGGTCGCGAGCGCGGTCGCGACGATCCAGCTTTCCTCGCATCCCTTGCCGGTCGGCAGCAGAACGCCCTCGAAGCCGAGCCGGTCCACCGCCGTCGCGACCTCCCGCAGGTAGCCGTAGTCCGCGGGCCGATGGCCGACGTCGGTTCCGACATAGGTCCCGTCGCCCTGCGTGGGGATGAACCAGAACAGGCTGAGCGGTTTGGTCATGAGCGTCGTCTCCGGTCGCGTCGACTCGTCAGGAGGGCTTGATACCGCCTCCCGGCGTGGCATGCAAAATTATGTTGACTGAATTTATGGAATTAATGTCTTTAGATCGAGCCGCCGGCAGGGGTCGCGGCGTCTGGAGACTGGTTCGATGTTCCTCACCCGCCGCGCCGCCGCCCTCGGCCTTGCGCTCGCCGCCCTCGTCACGCCGTTCCGGGCCCACGCGGCGCCAACCGAAATCCGGCTCGATTGGGCGACCTACAGCCCGGTCAGCGTCGCGCTGAAGGAGAACGGCTTCCTCGAGAAGGCGCTCGAGCCGCAGGGGATCTCGGTGCGCTGGGTGCAGTCGCTGGGCTCCAACAAGGCGCTCGAATTCCTGAACGCGGGCTCGCTGGACTTCGGCTCCTCGGCGTCCGCCGCCGCCCTCATCGCCCGCGTCAACGGCAACCCGATCAAGTCGATCTACGTCTACTCGCGCGCCGAATGGACCGCCCTGGTGACGAAGCCCGACAGCGGGATCGCGAGCGTCGCGGACCTCAAGGGCAAGCGCGTCGCCGTCACCCGTGGAACCGATCCGCACATCTTCCTGATCCGCGCGCTGGCCCGCGAGAAGCTCACTGACAAGGACGTCAAGCTGGTGCTGCTGCAGCACGCCGACGGCCGTCTCGCGCTCCAGCGCGGCGACATCGACGCCTGGATGGGCCTCGATCCCATGATGGCCTCCGCCGAACTGCAGGACGGCGCGAAGCTGGTCTATCGCGATCCCTCGCTGAACAGCTGGGGGGCGCTGAACGTGCGGCAGGCTTTCGCCGCCGAGAACCCCGCCCTCGTCGACACCGTATTGAAGGCCTACGACCAGGCCCGGACCTGGTCGCTGGAGCATCCGAAGGAGCTGAACGCGCTGCTCGCCAAGGCGGCGAAGCTGCCCGAGGACGTCGTCGCCCGGCAGCTCGAGCGCACGACCATCAAGTACACCCCGATCGGGGACGGGGACGTGAAGGCGGTCGCCGCGGCAGGCGAGGCGCTCGCCCAAGCCGGCGTCATTCCGGCCGAGACCGACGTGACGAAGGTGACGGGCGACCTGATCGACCGCGCCTTCGACGCCAAGCTGACGAACTGACGGGCGGCCGAGCCATGTCCGCCGTCGAGCTTCTGCAATCCGGCTCCGCCGCGCGCGACGAGCGCCCGGCGGTCCGGCGGGCTGCAAGCGGCTGGTCGCGTCCGCTGCTGGGCCTCGCCCTGCCGCTCGGCGTCGCCGCCGCGTGGGAGCTCGCGGTGCGGGCCGGCCTGTCCGACGGGCGGCTGATGGCGCCGCCGAGCCGCATCGCGACGACGCTGGTCGAGCTGTGGCGGACCGGGGATCTGGCGCTCCACATCGGCGCGACCGCGGCTCGCGTCGCCGCGGGCTTCGGCATCGGCGTCGCGGCGGGCACCCTGCTCGGCGCTATCGCCGGCGGATCGACCCTCGTGCGCCGCATCATCGACCCGACGCTGCAGGGCCTGCGCGCCGTGCCGTCCATCGCCTGGGTGCCGCTGTTCATCCTCTGGCTCGGCATCCTGGAGACGCCGAAGATCGCGCTGATCGCGGCGGGGGTGTTCTTCCCCGTCTATCTCGGCGTGCTCGGCGCGATCGCCTCCGTCGACCGGAAGACCATCGAGGTGGGCCGCATCTTCCGGCTGTCGCGGCTCGCGCTCGCCCGCCGCGTGCTGCTGCCGGCGATCCTGCCGGCCTATGCGCTCTCGCTCCGGGCCGGCCTCGGCCTCGGCTGGATGTTCGTGGTGGCGGCCGAGTTCATGGGCGCCTCCGAGGGCCTGGGCTATCTGCTGGTCGACGGCCAGCAGCTGGGCAAGCCCGACCAGATCGTCGCCGCCATCCTCGTCTTCGCCCTGCTCGGCAAGGCGACGGACAGCCTGCTGGTCGCGGCCTCCGCACCCTTTCTGCGTTGGCAGGACACGGCGGAGACGCGGTCGTGAGCGCGGCGCTCGCCTTCGAGGACGTCACCAAGGTCTTCGCCAACGGCAGCCTCGTGCTGTCGCACGTCTCGCTCGCCGTCGCGCCGAGCCGCATCCTTGCGATCGTCGGCGGCTCCGGCTGCGGCAAGAGCACCCTGCTGCGCATGGCCTCCGGGCTCGACGCCCCGAGCGCCGGCCGCGTGCGGCTCGACGGCGCGGCGGTTACGGCCCCGACGGAGGCGATCGGCCTGGTCTTCCAGGAGCCGCGGCTGCTGCCGTGGCTTACCGTGCGCGGCAACGTCGGCTTCGGACTCGAGCATCTTTTCGCTTCCGAGCGCAGGGAGCGGGTCGACGCCGCGCTCGCCCGCGTCGGCCTCGCCGACCGTGCGGAGGCCTGGCCGCGGCAGCTCTCGGGCGGCCAGGCGCAGCGCGCCGCGCTCGCCCGCGCGCTGGTGGCGCGGCCGCAGGCTCTGCTGCTGGACGAGCCGTTCTCCGCGCTCGACGCCATCACCCGCGCCGACCTGCAGGACCACCTGCTGGAGCTCTGGGCGGAGCTGAAGACCACGCTGGTCCTCGTCACCCACGACGTCGAGGAGGCGGTCTATCTCGCCGACGAGGTCGCCGTGATGGCGGCGAAGCCCGGCCGGATCGCCGCGCGGATCGCGATCGATATCCCCCGTCCGCGCCGCCGCCGGTCGCCGGACCTCGACGAGGCCGCCCGCGCCGTGGCCGCCGCCCTCGACGCCGCCCTGGAGCGGGCGCCCGCTCACAGTCGCCACGGCTGACCCGCTTTCCTCAAGCTTCACCGGATCTCGGACAATGAACCGCAGACTTTTCGCAGCCGTCGCCCTGTTCGCCGCCGCGGTCGTCACGCCGGCCGCCGCCGCCGGCCTCAAGATCGGGGTGACGCCCGGCGCCTATGCCGATTCGGTCGCCGCCGCGGCCGAGGAGGCGAAGGCGCAGGGGCTCGCCGTCGAAGTGGTGGAGTTCAGCGACTGGACCACGCCCAACGTCGCGCTCGAGGCCGGCGACATCGACGTCAACTACTTCCAGCACCAGCCGTTCCTGAACAACGCCATCAAGCAGCGCGGCTACGCATTTACCGACGCCGGCGTCGGAACGCTCGCGAACATCGGGCTCTACTCCCTCCGTCACAAGAGCCTTGCAGAGATCCCGACCGGCGGGACGGTCGCGATCGCCAACGACCCGGTGAACCAGGGGCGCGGGCTGCTGCTGCTGGAGAAGGCGGGGCTGATCAAGCTGAAGGACGGCGTCGGCTTCCTCGGCACGCTCGACGACATCGTCGAGAACCCGAAGAAGCTCACCTTCACCGAGGTCGAGGGCCCGCAGCTCGTGCGGATCACCGCCGACGTCGACCTGGCGCTCGGCTATCCGCACTTCATCGTCGCCGCCAAGACCTTCGATCCGGGCTCCGCGCTGATCTACTCCGGCATCGAGGACCGGCAGTTCGCGATCCGCTTCGTCGCGAAGAAGGGGCGCGAGACCGACCCCGACATTCTCAAGTTCGTGGAGATCTACCACTCCTCTCCCAAGGTGCGGGAGGCGATCGGCAAGGCCTTCGCGAACAATCCGAAGCTCTACGCGATCGCGTGGGAAAAATGAGCGAGGCCCACTTCGCTCGTGCGGACGAGGCGCCGCCGCCGCTTGCGTCCCCGCACTGGACGCCGAAGTTCGTCGAACCGCTGATGTTCGACCAGAGCGCGGAGCGCGAGCGGGCGGCGCGCGCGGGGTCGATCGGCTTCCGCGGCGTCTCCAAGGTCTACGCAGCCAGCGCCGCGCCCGCGCTCGCCGGGATCGACCTCGCGATCGAGCCGGGTGAAATCTTCGGCGTCATCGGGCGCTCCGGCGCCGGTAAGTCGACGCTGCTCCGCCTGATCAACCGGCTGGAGACGGCGACCGAGGGCCAGGTGCTCGTGGGCGGCGAGGACGTCGGCGCGCTGAACGAGGACCGTCTGGTCGCGCTCCGCCGCCGCGTCGGCATGATCTTCCAACACTTCAACCTGATGTCGGCCAAGACCGTCGCCGAGAACGTCGCGCTGCCGCTGGTCGTCGCGAAGCGTCCGCGCGCCGAGATCGAGAGTCGCGTCCGCGAGGCGCTGGCGCTGGTCGGGCTGACGGACAAGCGCGACGCCTATCCCGCCCGCCTGTCCGGCGGCCAGAAGCAGCGGGTCGGCGTCGCCCGCGCGCTGGTGGCGGGGCCCGACGTGCTGCTGTGCGACGAGGCGACCTCGGCGCTCGATCCCGAGAGCACGCAGTCGATCCTCGCGCTGCTCAAGGACATCAACCGCAGGCTCGGCCTGACGATCGTGCTGATCACCCACGAGATGAGCGTGATCCGCGAGATCTGCGACCGGGTGCTCGTGCTGGACCGGGGCGCGATCGCCGAGGTCGGGCTGGTCTGGCGCGTGTTCGGCGAGCCCCGGCACGAGGCCACCCGCACGCTGCTGCGCCCGCTGGCGCGAGGGCTTCCCGAGGACGTCGCGGACCGCCTGCGGCCCGACCCTGCGCCGCAGGGCCGGAGCGACGCGATCGTCGAGCTCACCTTCTCCGGCGAGGGAGAGCCGGACATCGGCGCGATCGCGGCGGCGCTCGGCGGGGCCAAGCCGCGCATCCTCTCGGCGCAGCTCGACCGCATCGGCGGCCACACCCAGGGGCGCTTGCTGCTCGCCGTGCGGCTCGCGAGCTCGCCGAATCTGTCGGGCCTCGCGCCCTCGTCCAAGGTGCTCGGCTATGTCGCCGCAGATGATTGACCGCCTGCTGCACGGCCTGCTCGACACGCTGACGATGGTCGGGGCATCGGCGCTGGTCGCGCTCGCGGCGGGCGTGCCGATCGCGGTCCTGCTGGTGCTGACCGCGCCCGACGGGCTGTCGCCCGCTCCGCGGATCAACCGGACTCTCGCCGCCGTGGTCAACGGCTTTCGGGCGACCCCCTTCATCGTGCTGCTAGTGGCGCTGCTGCCGCTGACGCGGCTCGTGACCGGCACCACCATCGGCGTCTGGGCGGCCATCGTGCCGCTGTCGATCTCGGCCACGCCGTTCTTCGCGCGCATCGCCGAGGTGTCGCTGCGCGAGGTCGACGCCGGGCTGATCGAGGCCGCACAGGCCATGGGCTGCCGCCGGCGGCAGATCGTCCGCCATGTGCTGCTGCCCGAGGCGCTGCCCGGCATCGTCGGCGGCTTCACCATCACCGTCGTCACCATGATCGGCGCCTCCGCCATGGCGGGCGCGGTCGGCGCGGGCGGCCTCGGCGACCTCGCCATCCGCTACGGCTACCAACGCTTCGACACCACCGTCATGGCGGCCGTGATCGTGGTGCTGATCGCGCTCGTCTGCGTGGTCCAGTTCGCGGGCGACGTCGCGGTCCGCCGCCTGAGCGCGCGGTAGGAGCGCCCATGCCGAAGGACATCCGTCTCAACGCCTTCGCCATGAATTGCGTCGGGCACCAGTCTCCCGGCCTCTGGCGGCATCCGCGCGATCGGTCCGCCGAGTTCAACCGGCTGAGCTACTGGATTGACCTCGCCAGGACCCTGGAGGCCGGGCTGTTCGACGGGCTGTTCCTGGCGGACGTCCTCGGCGTCTACGACGTCTACGGCGGCTCGCCTGCGTCCGCGCTGCGGCGCGGCGCGCAGGTCCCCGCGAACGACCCGATGCTGATCGTGCCCGCCATGGCGGCGGCGACCCGGCACCTCGGCTTCGGCGTGACCTCGAACCTGAGCTACGAGCCGCCGTTCCCCTTCGCGCGCCGGATGTCCACGCTTGACCACCTCACCGACGGCCGCGTCGGCTGGAACGTGGTGACGGGCTATCTCGACAGCGCCGCCCGCGCCGCAGGCCTCGCGAAACAGCGCGCCCATGACGACCGCTACGCCGTCGCCGGAGAGTACATGGACGTCGTCTACGGGCTCTGGGAGCAAAGCTGGGACGACGACGCCGTGGTGCGGGACCACGCGCGCGGCGTCTTCACCGATCCGACCAAGGTGCGCCCCTTCGTGCACCGCGGCGCGCATTTCGAGGTGAACGCGGTCCACCTGTCGCAGCCGTCGCCCCAGCGCACGCCGGTGATCTACCAGGCGGGAACCTCGCCCAAGGGCCGGGCCTTCGCGGCGCGCCACGCCGAATGCGTGTTCATGTCGGGCCCGAGCCCGCAGGCGATCGCCCCGCGCGTCGCGGACATTCGCCGGCTCGCGGCCGAGGCCGGCCGGGACCCCGCCGCGATCACGATCTTCGCGATGGCGACCGTCGTGGTCGCGCAGACCGACGCCGCCGCGGAGGCGAAGCTCGCGGATTACCGACGCTACGTAAGCGCCGAGGGCGCGCTCACCCTGATGTCCGGCTGGACGGGCGTCGACTTCTCGACCTACCGGCTGGACCAGCAGGTCGCGCATGTGGAGACCGACGCCGGCCGAACCGCCATGGAGAACATCACCCGCGCCGACCCCTCGCGGGTCTGGACCGTGCGCGAGGTGGCGGAGCATGTCGGCGTCGGCGGCATCGGACCGGTGTTCGTCGGCGGGCCGGCCACGGTCGCGGATCGGATGGAGGCCTGGGTCGCCGCCACCGGCGTCGACGGCTTCAACCTCGCCTGCGCGGTCGCGCCGGAGAGCTACGAGGACGTAGCGGACCTCGTCGTGCCCGAACTGCAGCGCCGCGGGCGGTACAAGCGCGCCTACGCCCCCGGAACCCTCCGCGAAAAGCTCGGCGGCGCGGGTCCCCGTGTGGACGCACGCCATCCCGCGGCCGGCTTCCGCCACGCCCGCGCCGCAGACGCCGCCGAATGATCAGGAGACGCCCATGACCGCCCTCAGCACTCCCTTGCGCGTGGTCGCGCCGCGTCTGCCGACGCCCGGCTCGCGCGAGCTCTCGGAACTGCTCGCCGCCATCGCCGAGGGCGCCTCCGAGCGCGACGCGACGCGCACGCTGCCCTTCGCCCAGATCGACCTGCTGCGGGCGGCGCGCTTCGGCGCGCTGCGGCTGCGGAAGGAGGAGGGGGGCGCCGGGCTCACGCTGCGCGAGCTGCTGTCGGTCGTGATCCTGCTCGCCGCCGCCGACCCCAACGTCGCGCACATCGTCCGAAACCACTTCGGCTACGTCGAGCGTTTCGCGCTGCCTTCGACCGGCGACCGTCACGTCCGCTGGGCGCAGCTCGTGGCCGGCGGCGCGATCGTCGGGCTGGCGATGAACGAGATCAACGCCCGCAGCGTCGGCGGCACGAGCTTCGACACGCGGCTCGTCGCCCGCGGCGACGGCTTCTCGCTGACGGGGGTGAAGTACTTCAGCACCGGAAGCCTCTACTCGGACTACGTGCTGGTCCGCGCGCAGGACGAGGCCGACCGCTTCGTCAGCGCCATCGTGCCGGTGGGCCGGAAGGGGTTGACGCTCGAGGACGACTGGGACGGCGTCGGCCAGCGGCTGACCGGCACGGGCACGACCCGGCTCGACGACGTCCCTGTCGCGGCGGACGAGGTGATCTTCGACGACGAGAGCGCGGGCGTCGGCTTCGCCCGGCCCTACACCGGCTCCTACTCGCAGCTGTTCCTGACCGCGATCGTGGCCGGGATCCTCCGCGACGCCGCCGAGGACGCGGCGGAGCTGGTGCGCACCCGCAAGCGCTCGTTCTCCTTCGCGCCGGCCGAGCGCCCGGCGGACGATCCCATCCTGCAGCAGGCGGTCGGCGAGATCGCAAGCGCCGCCTTCGCCGCCGAGGCGGCGGTGCTGGCCGCGGCTGACGCGCTCGACCGCGCCGTGGCCTCGCGCGTCGACGGGGTTCCGCAGATCGACGCCGCCCATGAGGGCGCGCTGGCCGCGGCGAAGGCGAAGGTGGTCGTCGACGCGCTGGCGATCCGCGCGGGCTCGCTGGTGTTCGACGCCGGCGGCGCCTCCGCCACCAAGAAGAGCGCGAACCTCGACCGGCACTGGCGCAACGCCCGCACTTTGGCTTCCCACAACCCCGCCGCCTACAAGGCGCGCAGCGTGGGGCAGCACCTGATCTCGGCCGAGCGGCTGCCGCTGACCGGGTTCTACTGACGCGGGGGGGCGAGCTTAAGCGGCCGCCCGCGCGCGCCGCTCAGGCCTTGGCGATCTCGTGGTTCGCCATGATCTCGAGCGCCTTCGCCATGCCGGAGTGATCCCAGCCGGCGCCGCCGTTCGCGACGCAGACCGAGAACAGCTGCTGGGCGATCGCGGTCGAGGGCAGGCTGACGCCGAGCGCCTTGGCGCCTTCGAGCGCGAGGTTCAGGTCCTTCTGGTGCAGCGCGATCCGGAAGCCGGGATCGAAGGTGCGCTTGATCATGCGCTCGCCGTGCAGCTCCAGGATGCGCGAGGTGGCGAGGCCGCCGGTGATCGCCTGACGGACCTTGGCCGGGTCCGCGCCGGCCTTCGAGGCGAACAGCAGCCCCTCCGCCACCGCTTCGATGGTCAACGCCACGATGATCTGGTTCGCGACCTTGGCCACCTGGCCGGAGCCGACCGGGCCGACATGCGTCACGGTCTTGCCCATCAGATCGAACAGCGGCTTCACGAGGTCGAAGTCGCTTTCCTCGCCGCCGACCATGATCGACAGCGCCGCGTTCTTGGCGCCGACCTCGCCGCCGGAGACCGGCGCGTCGAGATAGGACGCGCCCTTGGCGGCGACCTTCTCCGCGAATCCCTTGGTCGCGATCGGGGAGATCGAGCTCATGTCGACCACGATCTTGCCGGCCGACAGGCCTTCCGCGACGCCGCCTTCGCCGAACAGCACCGTCTCCACGTCCGGCGTGTCCGGCACCATCGTGATGATCACGTCGCTCTTCTCCGCGACCTCGGCCGCGGAGGCGCATGGCTTGCCGCCGGCCGACACGAGCTCCGCCGGAACCTCGCGCCGCGTCTTCAGGAACAGCGTGTGGCCGCCGGCGATGAGGTGGCCGGCCATGGGCTTGCCCATGATGCCGAGGCCGATGAATCCGATGTTCATGAGAGGTCTCCGGGTCTGTGTATAGGCTATGGAGAAACTGTGGACGCTTGGAGAACGGTTACTCCGTCATGCCCGCGCTTCGCGGGCATCCACGACTTGGACGTCAAGCGCTACGCCCAGCGAAGTCGTGGATACCCGGCTTCGCCGGGCATGACCGCCCATCAGCGCCGGTGTTCAGCCCTCTTTGAAGCGTTTGGCGAGCGCCTCGGTGGTGCGGGCCAGGAGGCTCATGTCGGAGCCGACCGCGGTGAACAGCGAGCCCGTTGCGATGTAGCGCCGGGCGAGCGTCTCGTCGCCGGTGAGGATGCCGGGGGCCGCGCCGGCGGCGACGATGCGCTTCAGCGTCGCTTCGATGGTCGCGACCACGTCCTCGTGGCCTTGGCGGCCGATGTAGCCGAGGCTGGTGGAAAGGTCGCCGGGGCCGACGAACACGCCGTCGACGCCTTCGACCGCCGCGATCTCCTCGAGGTTGTCCAGCGCGCGCTGGGATTCGATCTGGACGGTGACGAAGATCTGCTCCTCGCACAGCGAATGGTAGTTCGCCACGCGGCCGAAGCGGGCCGCGCGGGGCGCCTGGCTGAAGCCGCGGACGCCACGCGGGGCGTAGCGGGTGGCGGCGACGGCGCGGGCGGCCTGGTCCGCGTCCTCGACGTTCGGGATCATCAGCGACAGGGCGCCGGCGTCGAGGATGCGCTTGATGGTGATCGGGTCGTCGCTCGGCACCCGCACCATGGCCTGGGTCGGGCCTTCCATGATCGCCTGCAGCTGGACGTAGACGTCCGCGAGGTCGTTCGGAGAGTGCTCCATGTCGAGCAGGATCCAGTCGAAGCCGGAGCCCGCGATCACCTCGGTCGAGATGTGGCTCGCGAGGCTCGACCACAGGCCGATCTGCTGGCGGCCGGCCTTAACCGCGGTCTTGAAAGTGTTCTGGGGGAGGTTCATCGCCGGTCCCTTGTGTCGATGGCGTCTGTCGGCGTGATCCGCGCTCAGCGCACCATCGCGGGGCGCTTGTTGTCGAAGATCCAGCCGGGGATGAGGTGCTGCATCGCCGCCGCGTCGTCGCGGGCGCCGAGGCCATGGGTCTTGTAGAGTTCGTGGTGCTTCTCGACCTCGGTCCAGTCGATCTCGATCCCGAGCCCCGGCCGCTCCGGCACGGCGACGAGGCCGCCCTTGATCTGCAACGGCTCCTTGGTCAGGCGCTCGCCGTCCTGCCAGATCCAGTGGGTGTCGATCGCCGTCACCCGCCCCGGCGCCGCGGCGGCGCAGTGGGTGAACATGGCGAGCGAGACGTCGAAGTGGTTGTTGGAGTGCGACCCCCAGGTGAGGCCGTGGTCCCGGCAGAGCTGCGCGACGCGCACCGAGCCCGCGAGGGTCCAGAAGTGCGGGTCGGCGAGCGGGATGTCGACGGAGCCGAGCTGGATCGCGTGCCGCATCTGCCGCCAGTCGGTGGCGATCATGTTGGTCGCGGTCGGCAGGCCGGTCTCGCGGCGGAACTCGGCCATGATCTCGCGGCCGGAGAAGCCCTCCTCAGCGCCGCAGGGGTCCTCGGCGTAGGCGAGAATGTGGCCCTGGCCCTTGCAGACGCGGATCGCCTCCTTCAGCGACCACGCGCCGTTGGGGTCCAGCGTCACGCGCGCGTCGGGGAAGCGTTGCTTGATGGCGGTGACGGCGGCCATTTCATCCTCGCCGGAGAACACGCCGCCCTTCAGCTTGAAGTCGTTGAATCCGTAGCGCGCGTGCGCGGCTTCGGCGAGCCGCGCGACGGCGTCGGGCGTCATCGCCTCCTCGTCCCGCAGCCGCGTCCAGTCGTCGCCGCTCTCCGCGCGCCGGTAGGGCAGGGGCGTCCGATCGGAGGGGCCGACGTAGAAGAGGTAGCCGAGCATCTCGACGGCGTCGCGTTGCTGGCCTTCGCCGAGCAGCGCCGCCACGGGCACGTCGAGGTGCTGGCCCAGCAGGTCGAGGAACGCGCTCTCGATCGCGGTCACCGCGTGGATCGTGATGCGCAGATCGAAGGTCTGGAGGCCGCGGCCTCCGCTGTCCCGGTCGGCGAAGGCCGCGCGCATGGCGTTCAGCACGCGGTTCCAGTCGCCGATCGCGCTTCCCACGATCAGCTCGCGGGCGTCCTCCAGCGTCTGGCGGATGCGTTCGCCGCCCGGCACCTCGCCGAGGCCAGTGTTTCCAGCGCTGTCGGTGAGCGCGACGAGGTTGCGGGTGAAGAACGGGCCGTGCGCGCCGCTCAGATTCATCAGCATGCTGTCGTGGCCTGCGACCGGCACGACGCGCATTTCGGTGACGACGGGCGTGTCGCTCGGTCCGGGCATGTCCGCTCCCTCGATCCGGCGTCTGGCGGCCGGTGCGGGGCCGACGTTAAGCCTCGGCGACGATGCCGGTCCAAGCCAAAGAGCGAATGGTTCGATGCGTCATGGGCATCATGGACGTCATCCAGTGAAGTCAAACCTCGCATGGATTGATGCGCGCTCTGGATCGAGAAGGGCGATCCGGACGCGGTATGGCTATCGTCGCGTCCCCCTCAGCGCGACGCCAAGACGGCCGCGCGCGAACGGCGGCCTCAACCCGAGGAGACCGCCCCATGAACGTCCCGACGCCCTCTACGATCGCCGCGAACCCGCTGATGGCTGGCCTCGCGCCCGGCGAAGCCACCACCGACCGAATCGCCTGGGTGAAGCTCTCGCTCGCCTTCCTGCCGCTCAAGACCCCGATCAGCGACGCCAAGGTGCTGACCGGGCGGCAGAAGCCGCTGACCGAGGTCTCGATCCTGTTCTGCGAGATCGAGAGCGCCAGCGGCGCCTTCGGCCACGGCTTCAGCTATTCGAAGCGCGCCGGCGGCCCCGGCATGTTCGCGCACGCCAAGGAGATCGCCAACAACCTGATCGGCGAGGACCCGAACGACATCGCGCGCCTCTGGGAGAAGCTCTGCTGGGCCGGCGCCTCGGTCGGCCGCTCGGGCCTTGCGGTTCAGGCGATCGCCGCCATGGACATTGCGCTCTGGGACATGAAGGCGAAGCGCGCCGGTCTGCCGCTCGCCAAGCTCCTCGGCGCCCACCGGGACTCCGTGCGGGCCTACAACACGTCCGGCGGCTTCCTGTCGTCGCCGATCGAGGAGGTGCTGGAGAGCTGCGCCCGCCTGAAGGACAAGGGCATCGGAGGCGTCAAGATCAAGGTCGGCCAGCCCGACCCGATGGTGGACCTACGCCGGGTCGAGGCGGTCCGGAAGCTGCTCGGCGACGCCTTCCCCGTCGCGGTCGACGCCAACCAGCAGTGGGACCGACCGACCGCCTCCCGCGTCGGCCGCGCGCTGGAGCCCATGAACCTGTTCTGGATCGAGGAGCCGCTCGACGCCTATGACGCGGAGGGGCACGCCAAGCTCGCTGCCGCCCTCGACACGCCGATCGCGACCGGCGAGATGCTGACCTCCGTCGCCGAGCATTTTGAACTCATCCGCAACGACAGCGTCGACTTCATCCAGCCGGACGCCGGCCGGGTGGGCGGCATCACCCAGTTCCTGAAGATCATGGCGCTCGCCGACTTCAAGGGCCTCAAGATGGCGCCGCACTTCGCCATGGAGATCCACCTCCACCTCTGCGCCGCCTACCCGCGCGAGCCGTGGGTGGAGCACTTCGACTGGCTGGAGCCGCTGTTCGACGAGACGCTGGAGATCCGCGACGGCCGCATGGTGGTGCCGAACCGCCCCGGCCTCGGCTTCACCATCAGCGAGCAGGCCCGCGCCTGGACGGTGGCGACGCATGAGGAAGGCAAGCGGGGGTAAGGAGCGGCGCGGACCCCGTTAAACCGCGAGCAATGGCGCGCGGCGTCGGATGGCGTTCAGAATCGACGCCGTCAGCTCTTCAGGGAAGCCTGCGGGGAGTTCTTCGACAACCTCGGTCGCGATGCGCAGGGCGTTCGCTGCGAGATCGTCGAGGATCGCGCGCATGATGGAGCCGCCGACGCCGGCGTCCGCCGCGGTCTCAAGGAAATGCCGTGGAGCGATGTCGTCGACCCGGTAGTGACGGCTCTTGCCGAGAGACATGGCGAGCTTGAATTGGTTCCGTCTGATCCGGCCGGCGTCCACCGTCGGCTGGGTCGTCAGCACATCGTAGAGCGGCGTCATGCGGAAGCGCCCGCCTGGCGCGAGGAAGATGCTGAAGTTCTTCGCGTGCCCGTCCGTCGCGCCGATCAGCCAGAAGGCGACCAGCGCCCGGAGGAATGTCGCGACATCGTCCTGCGGCGTGTCGCTCGCCTTCATCAGGTCAAGGATTCGCGTCGCCCCGGGCCCGCCCTCGGATTGGTATTTGAGGGTCTGGGGCACGGAGAGCGCCTGGCAGATGTCCTCCTGCGGCAAGCG
This sequence comes from Methylopila sp. Yamaguchi, assembly GCF_002897035.1. GTDB lineage: Bacteria > Pseudomonadota > Alphaproteobacteria > Rhizobiales > Methylopilaceae > Methylopila. The sequence goes on along the minus strand of NZ_BAUX01000001.1, from coordinate 159,530 downwards.
CAACAGCCTTCCGTCGCTGCGCCAGTAGCGGTCGAACCGCTGGACGACCAGCGTGCGCCGTCCTCCGAACTCGGCGATCTCGGTTTCGGCGACGGGAAGGCCGAACGCGGCCATGAGCCTGAGGCAGAGATGCTCATTCTCGACGCTGTGGGGAAAGTCGACGCCGAGCGCCCTCGCGCCGATCTCCGGTTTCAGGATGTGCGTGGTCGCCGTCGCGCCCAAGGGTTTGAACCACTTGTCCCGGATGCGCAGCAGCGCCGTCTTTTCCTGCGCTCCGGCCAGCGAGATGCGGAAATCCTCCTCCGGGCCAACGCCCAGCGGCGCCGACGCCAGATTATCGATGAGCCGGGCGACGTCGTCCTCGGACATGGGCTGGGAGCGGACCTCCCCCGCCGGACCGGGATCCTCGCCGTCGGGCAGGAACTGAAGAGCGCCGACGCAGTCGCGGCCGAGCGACCTGAGCAGGCTGTACGCGTCGACCCCCGCCGCGCCGACGCGCTCGGCGATGCGCGTCCGGAGCGCGAGGCTGTCCGGGAGCAGGTTGTCGAAGACGTTGGCGACCGCGTCGCCTATGTACTGTTCCTCGCGCAGCGGCAGCGAATGCGAGATGGGAAATGTCGTCGCCCAACCAAGCCACGCTTGGTCATAACGGAAGTCGACGGCGCCGCTTGACTGGCGGCGCAGCACGCCGACGTGCCGTCCGTTGAGGAAGACGTTCAGGGGAATGCGAGTTGGACGTTTCGCCATCAGAACAGATTGATAATCTGGTCTGAAGTCGAGCGAGGGCGGACAACGAGCTCAAGCTGCAGAGCCGCCAGGATTTCCATAAGTGTCTTGAGCTGGATGGCGGGTTCGCCCTTTTCGAGACGTGAGATTGTCGCCTGCCGCAGATGAACCAGTTCACCTAATGCGCTCTGGCTCAGGCCTGCGCTGCGCCGCTGCCGTCGTATGATGGCGCCCAACTGCTGTTCGGTACGAGCTATGTGTTCGGCCATATCGCCATAATACGCGTATGCGTATAATCAATCAATATACGCATACGCGTATATAAGGGGCATATACGCGTATGCGTATAAAAGCCTGATATACGCATACGCGTATGGAGCGGTCCTACTCCACCAGCGCCTCTTCGCGCTTTCGGGCGATCTTCGGCGAGAACATCGCGATCAGCAGCAGCGCGACGATGGCGAGGATCGCCGCGCTGATCGGCGAGGTGACGAACACGGTCACGTCGCCGTCCGCCAGCAGCATGGCGCGGCGGAAGTTCTCCTCGAGCTGCGGCCCGAGCACGAGGCCGAGGAGCAGCGGCGCGGGCTCCACGCCGACCTTGATGAAGAAGTAGCCGATCGCGGCGCAGCCCAGCATCAGCCAGACGTTGAACATCGAGTTGGAGATGCCGTAGGCGCCGATGCAGCAGAACAGCACGATCGCCGGGAACATCAGCCGGTAGGGGATCTTCAGCATCGCGATCCAGACCCCGATCATCGGCAGGTTGATGACCAGCAGCATCAGGTTGCCGGTCCACATGCTGGCGATCAGGCCCCAGACCAGCGCCGGCTGCTCGGTCATGATCTGCGGACCGGGCTGGATGCCGTGCATCATCAGCGCGCCGATCATCAGCGCCATCAGCGCGTTCGACGGGATGCCGAGCGTCAGCAGCGGGATGAAGCTGGTCTGCGCGCCGGCGTTGTTGGCGGCCTCCGGCCCCGCGACGCCCTCGATCGCGCCATGTCCGAAGCGTGAGGGATCCTTCGCGAACTTCTTCTCCAGCGCGTAGGCCGTGAAGGGCGGCAGCGCGGCGCCGCCGCCCGGCAGCACGCCGAGGAACGAGCCGATCGCGGTGCCGCGGACCATCGCGGGGAAGGCCTGGCGCAGGTCCGGCCCGCTCGGCATCAGGCTCCCGACCTTCTGCGCCACGACGCGGCGTTCGGCCGGACGCTCGAGGTTGGCGATGATCTCGCCGAGGCCGAACAGACCCATGGCGACGGGAACGAAATCGAGCCCGTCCGCGAGGTTCGGAATGCCGAAGGTCATGCGCGAGGCGCCGGAGGAGACGTCGATGCCGACGATCCCTAGGATCAGCCCCAGCACGATCATGGCGAGGGCCTTGGCGACCGAGCCGTGGGCGAGCACGACCGCGGCGATCAGGCCGAGCACCAGCAGGGAGAAGTACTCCACCGCCGTGAACTTGAGCGCGAGCGCCGCGAGCGGAATCGCGAGCAGCGCGATGACGATGGTGGCCACGGTGCCGGCGAAGAAGGAGGAGATGGCGGCGATCGCCAGCGCGTGCCCGGCGCGGCCCTTCTTCGCCATCTGGTGGCCGTCGATGCAGGTGACGACCGACGAGGTCTCGCCCGGCACGTTGACCAGGATCGCCGTGGTCGAGCCGCCGTACTGCGCGCCGTAGAAGATGCCGGCCAGCATGATGAAGGCGGTCGCGGGCTCCAGTCCGAAGGTGAAGGGCAGCAGCAGCGCGACGGTCGGGATCGGCCCGATGCCGGGCAGCACGCCGATCGCGGTGCCGATCAGGACGCCGAACAGGCAGTAGAGCAGGTTCTGCGGCTCGACCGCGACCTGCAGGCCGAGGAACAGGCTGTCGAAGAGCTCCATGCCGTCACCAGGGCCAGGCGGGAATGGGGAGCGCCAGCGCCTTCACGAACAGCAGCACGGAGGCCGCCGCCAGCGCGATCGCGAACAGGACGACTTCGACCGGCCGGGTCTCGTCGCTGCCGGCGGCGGCGACCAGAACCGTCGCGACGGCGGCGACGGCCAAGCCCGCCTTCACGCCAAGCAGGGCGAAGGCCGCGATCGCGCCGAGCACCGCCACGAAGGGGCGCAGCCGCGGAGGATCGATCGGCTCGCCGCCGCGGCTGAAGCCGCGCGCGGCGAAGAACAGCCCGAAGGCCAGCGCGATCCCGGCGAGCACACGCGGCATGAAGCCCGGGCCCATGTCCGCCGGCGAACCGAAGCTCAACGTCCGCGTCGCGTAGAACACCAGCGCGGCGACGACGACGAGGAACGCGCCGAACAGCGCGTCCTGCAGGTCGAAGCGGGTGGTCACGGCCTCACTGGCCCTTGATCCCGGCGTCGGCGATGATCTTGCCCCAGCTCTCGGTGTTGGTCGCGAGCCAGGTCTTGAGGTCGTCCGCCGGTCCGCCGACCACGCGGCCGCCCTGCTGCTTGATGCGCTCGATCACCTCGGGGCGCTTCAGCGCCTCGTTCACCGCGGCGTTCACCGCGGCGATCTTCTCAGGCGGCGAGCCGGCGGTGGTCAGCAGGCCCTGCCACGAGCCGACGTTGGGCTGCGGCAGCTTCGCCTCCTTGAAGGTCGGGAGATCGGGCGCGGCGGCGACCCGCTCGTCGCCCGTCACCGCAAGACCCTTGAGCTGGCCGTTGGTCACGAAGGGCAGCGTCGCGGTGGCGCCGTTGATGATCACCTTGCTCTCGCCGGAGACCACGGCCTGGGTCGCGGCCGCGCCGCCCTTGTAGGGCACGGTCTTCCACTGGATCCCGAGCTCCTTCGCCATGGCGACGGCGGTGATGTGGTTGACGCCGCCGATCCCTGAGTTCGCGACGGCGAGCTTGCCAGGGTTGGCCTTGGCGTAGGCGAGCAGGCTGGCGACGTCGGTCACGCCCTCGAGCTTGGGGTTCACCGCCAGCACATAAGGCGAGAACATCACCATCGTCACCGGCGCGAGGTCTTCGAGAGGCTTGTAAGTGAGGTCGGCGAAAAGGCCGGGAGCCGAGGCCACGGTGCCGACGTCGGTCAGCAGGTAGGTCTGCCCGTCCTTGTCGGCCTTGGCGACGGCGTCCGCGCCGATATTGCCGGCGGCGCCCGGCTTGTTCTCGACAACGACCGGCTGGCCGACCTTCTCCTGAAGGAGCGGGGCGATGATCCGGGCGAGGGTGTCGGAGGTGCCGCCCGGGGCGTAGGGCACGATGATGCGGACCGGGCGATCGAAGGTCTGCGCCGCGGCGGGCGCCGTGTGGGTCATGCCGAGAAGCGCCGCGCCGGCAAGGCCGAGCGCGAGGCGACGGGTGAGCGGCGTCGCTGCGAACGTCATGGGAGTCCTCCTTGGATCCGCTTTGCGCGGGTTATTTGGAGGCGAGGGTCCCAGTGCGCGTCGTTGCTGTCCAAGACAAAAACAGCATCGATTGATGCCGCCTGCGTATCGCTTAGCTGTCGAGCGGCGGCGCTTGGCGCAGGATGACCTCAAGCGCGCGTTCCGCCGCCGGGTTTTCCTGGTCGGTGCGCCAGACCGCCGCGAGCTGCGCCATGCCTTCGCCCGGCGACCGGATCGGGCGGTGGACGACGCCGTCGAACCGCAGCTTCGCCGCCGCCTCGGGCACCAGCGCGAGGCCGAGGCCGATGCGGACCAGCGCCAGCACCGAATGAATCTGACTGACGTGCTGGGTGATCGTCGGCTGCACGCCGGCGGCGCCGAACAGGCTGAGCACCAGATCGTGGAAGTAGCGCGCTTCGAACGGCGAGTAGCTGATCACCGGCTCGTCGCCGAGATCGTGCAGGTCGATCACGTCGCGCGCGGCCATGGGGTGGCCGGCCGGCAGCGCGAGGATCATCGGCTCCCGCAGCACGATCCTGGAGCGGAAGCTCGCGCGGCGGACCGGCGGCCGAACCAGCGCGATGTCGAGCCGGCCGGAGGCGAGGGCGTCGAGCTGCGCCGAGGTCACGGCCTCGCGCAGCACGAGGTCGACGGTCGCGAGCTCCGCCCGCAGCTCGCGCACGATGCGGGGGAGGAAGTCGTAGCCGGACGCGGCGGTGAAGCCGATCGTCACAGTGCCCGCCTCGCCGACGCCGATGCGCCGGATCGACATCGCCGCGCCTTCCGCGAGCTGCAGCAGGCGGCGCGCCTCGGGCAGGAAGGCCCGGCCCGAGGGAGTCAACGCCACCCGCCGGTTGGAGCGCTCGAACAGCTTCGCCTCGAGCAGGTGCTCGAGCAGCTGGATCTGACGGCTGAGCGGCGGCTGCGTCATGTTCAGCCGCCGGGCCGCGCGCCCGAAATGCAGCTCCTCGGCCACCGCCACGAAACAGCGCAGATGGGTGAACTCGAACATGGAGCCGTCGCCAAACGATGCGTCAACGGCATCAGACGATGCCGCATCTGGCTTAGACCAGCATCGACGCCCCCGCTAGCGTTTCCCTCGGCAGCGGCGCCGCCAGAGCGCCCGCCCCAGGGAACGCCTGACAGGAGACGCGCACATGCGCATCGTTCGAGCTATCTGCGCCGCCGCCGCGATCGTCGCCGCCGCGGTCCCGGCCGTCGCGGCCGGCTACCCCGAGCGCCCGATCACCGTGGTCGTGCCGTTCCCGCCGGGCGGCGGGTCGGACGCCGCGGCCCGCATCGTCGCCGCCGCCGCCGAAAAGACGATCGGCGCGAACATGATCGTCGAGAACCGCCCGGGCGCGACCGGCAACATGGGCGCGGCCGCCGTCGCGCGCTCGGCTCCGGACGGCTACACCATCCTGTGCGCCGCGCTGTCGGTGTGGTCGATCAACCCGGCGCTGTTCAAGGGTCTGACCTACGACGCCGCCAAGGACTTCGACCTGCTCACCGTCGCCGTGCGCACGCCCAACGTGCTCGTGGTCCGGAAGGACTTTCCCGCGAACACCGTCGGCGAGCTGATCGCCTACCTGAAGGCGAACCCCGAGAAGGTCTCGTTCGCGAGCTCCGGCTCCGGCTCCTCGGATCATCTGACGGCCGAGCTGTTCTGGCAGAAGACCGGGACCAGCGGAAACCACATCCCCTACAAGGGCGGCGGACCGGCCATCGTCGACCTCATCGGCGGCCAGACCGACGCCTCGTTCCAGAACCTCGGCGTGATCTCCCCGCAGATCGCGGCCGGCAAAGTCAAGGCGCTGGCGGTCACCAGCGACGAGCGCCACGCCATGCTGCCGGACGTTCCGACGCTGAAGGAGCAGGGCGTCGAAGGCGTCGACGTCTACTCCTGGCAGGCCTTCGGCGCGCCCAAGGGCCTCGATCCGGCCGTCCGCGCCAAGCTCGAGAAGGCCCTGACCGACGCGCTCCGCACCGACGCGGTCAAGGCCGCCTTCGCCAAGACCGGCTTCGACGTGGTGGCGAACACCGGCAAGGAGTTCGAGGCGTTTCAGGCCAAGGAGATCGCCCGCTGGAAGCAGGTGGTGGCGGACGGCAACATTCCCTCGCCGTAACAAGGAGGCGTCTCCGGCCGGGCCGTCCGCGGCCCGGCGCCCGTCTCCCGCGGCTAGGCAGGCCCTGGCGGCCTGCGCGACCCGCAGGGCTCAGGAGGTCAGGTTCCGCCAGGCGCCCTTCGCCCACAGGACGACCGGCGACCAGACGGCGAGAACGGCGAGGCCCAGCACCAGCAGCGTGATCGCGACGAACACGTTGACGACGCCGAAGTTCGGCGCGTCCCGCGCCACGAAGACGGCGGTGACGAAGCTCGCCAGGGCGAGGGAAAGCCGAACGAACCAGCCCATCATCGAAACGCCGCTCCTTGTCGCTGCAGTTCCGGCGCCTCGCCCGAGAGGCGCCGCCGACCGGCAAGACCGTCGCACCGTCGGCCGGCCGCGGCTTTGAGCTATGTCATTCGCGATGGCGCGAGGGCCCCGCCGCCATCTGGCGCTTGATTGTCGGCAGGAATGTCCCGCATACAATCCGGCGAGTGCATGGATGAGGGTCGGCGATGAGCGGCGCGACGTCGTGGACGCCCCGGATCGACCCGGCGGGCGGGCCGCTTTATCTGCAGATCGCGGACGCCATCGAGGGCGCGGTGGCCTCCGGGGCGCTCCGCGAGGGCGACCGGCTTCCGCCGCAGCGCAGCCTCGCGCAGGCGCTCTCCGTCGATCTCACCACGGTGACGCGGGCCTACGCGGAGGCCCGGCGCCGGGCCCTGCTCGACGCGGTCACGGGGCGCGGCTCCTTCGTCGCGGCCCGCCGGGATCCCGCGGCCCCGCCGATCGACCTCGGCATGAACATTCCGCCCGCGCCGCGCGGCGTGCGGCTCGCGGAGGTTCTGGGCCGGAGCGTCGCCGATCTCGTGGCGCGCACCGACATCGACCAGCTGATGTCCTACCACCCCGGCGCGGGCTCGAGCTCGGACCGGGCGGCGGCGGCGACCTGGCTGCGGCCGACGCTGGGCGCCGTCGACCCGGACCGCATCCTCGTCGCGGCGGGGGCGCAGGGCGCGATGGCGGCGATCGCCACCACCGTCGCAGGCTCCGGCGACGGCATGGCCTGCGAGCCGCTGGTCTATCCCGGCGCCCTGTCGATCGCCCACCAGTACGGCCTCGATGCGCGCGTGGTCGAGACGGACGCGGACGGCATGCGGCCGGACGCGCTCGATCGCCTGTGCAAGACGCGCAAGCCGGCCTTCGTCTATCTGAACCCGACGATCGGAAATCCCACCGCCATCACCATGCCGGAGGCGCGGCGGCGCGCCTTGGCCGCCGTCGCGGCCGCCCACGACCTGCCGATCCTGGAGGACGATCCCTATTCGCCGCTGGCGAGGGACGCGCCGCCGCCCTTCGCGACTCTCGCGCCCGATCTCACCTGGCACGTCCACACCCTGTCGAAATGCCTGACGCCGGGCCTGCGGGTGGCTTACGTCGTGGCGCCGTCGCCGGCGGCGCGAGCCGAGCTCGTCGGGGGCCTTCGCGCGGTCAGCCTGATGGCGCCGCCGCTGATGACGGCGGTGCTCGGACGCTGGATCCGGGAGGGCACGGCGCAGGTCTTTCTCGACGGCGTGCGCACTGAAGCCGCCGCGCGCCAGACGCTGGCCCGGGCGGCTCTGCCGGACGGGCGTGCGCATCCGAACGGCCTGCATCTGTGGCTGCCGCTGCCGGCGCGCTGGGATCGGCGCCGGCTGGCGGACCGGGCGCGGGCGCAGGGTCTCGCGGTCACGCCGTCCGACGCGTTCAACGCCGGCGGCCCTGCGGTCGAGGCGGTGCGGATTTCACTCGGCGCGGTGCCGGAGCGGGTGCGGCTCGCCTCCGCGCTGACCACGTTGGCCCAGATCCTGAGCGACGATCGATGGACGCTGCACGAGGTGGTGTGAGCGCCGCCGACGACCGGCCAAGGTTCAGCGCTCGGCGTCGTCCTCGTCGCCGGGGCGGACGAGACGGCCCTCGGCGGCCTTGTGGTAGTACTGGCTCGCGACCAGCCAGCCCTTCAGGGGCCTCAGCGGCGGCAGCAGCGTCGCCAGCATGATCGGCACCGTCGTGACCAGGTGGACCCAGTACGGCGCCTGGTAGGCGAGCTCCAGCCAGACCGCGAAGCAGGCCGAGGGCAGGCAGGCGAAGGTGATGGCGAAGAAGGCCGGCCCGTCCGCCGGGTCGGCGAAGGAGTAGTCGAGGCCGCAGACCTCGCACTTCGGCTTCAACGTCAGGAACCCGTTGAACATCTTCCCCTCGCCGCAGCGCGGGCAACGGCCGCGCACGCCCACGTCGTAGGGGTTCAGGCGGGGATAGGTCGCCGCCGTCATGGGAGTCTCCTCTGAGGCCTTCATGCGCGAGAGAGATAGGATCTAAGGCATACATTGTCAAGAATGTATGCAGACATGTTGATGAAGCTCCGCAGCCGATAGCGCGCACCGCCGCCGCCCGAAAGTTTTTCTCGAGGTCGATCGTTCCCTCGTCGCGGCTTCAGACTGCGCGCCGATGGGGTTCGGCTGCCCGTCCCGACGTCGGGACAAAAAAAGACGGCGAGCCCACGAGGGAGCTCGCCGTGTCCATAAGTTCTGCGTCGGGGCCGAGGGAGGAAGGGAAGCCCGGACACGCTATGGAAAAGCGGGGGGTCCGGAGGTCCGGGCCCGAAATCGGGTCAACGCGGGAGCTCGAACACCGTGAGCTGCCCGCCGAGAGCGGTGTACTGGGCGAGCGCGGCGTAGCCGCCGACGGCTCCGAGGCCTTCGTTGCCGCCGGTCAGGCCGGCCGCGAGGCCGATGCCGGCCCAGCCGCCGACGCCCGAGAGCACCGCGACGTACTGCTGGCCCTTGTTCTCGTAGGTCATGACGTTTCCGACGATGCCGGACGGCGTCTTGAACTTGTAAAGCTCCTTGCCGGTCTTGGCGTCGACCGCCTTCAGGTAGCCCTCGAGCGTGCCGTAGAACACCACGCCGCCGGCGGTCGCCAGCGCCCCGGACCACACCGAGAACATCTCCTTGTTGGACCAGACGATCTTGCCCGCCCTGTTATCCCAGGCGATGAAGTTGCCCATGCCGCCGTGGCTGTTGGGCGCCGGGTACATCGAGAGGGTCGCGCCGACGTAGGGCTGGCCCGCCGTGTAGGCCACCTGGAACGGCTCGTAGTCCATGCAGACGTGGTTGGTCGGGATGTAGAACAGCTCGGTCTCGGGCGAGTAGGCGGAGGGCTGCTGGTCCTTGGTGCCGAGCGCGGTCGGGCAGATGCCCTGGCTGTTCACGTCCTCGCCGTTCTGCTCCGTCGAATACTTGGCGACGAGAAGCGGGCGGCCGTAGGTCTTGGATGACTTGTCCATGTCGACCTTCGTGGCCCAGTTCACCACCGGGTCGTACTTCTCCGCGACCAGCAGCTCGCCGGTCTCGCGGTCGAGCGTGTAGGCGAAGCCGTTGCGGTCGGGATGGGTGAGGAGCTTGCGCTCCTTACCGTCAATCTTCTGATCCGTGAGGATCATTTCGTTGGTGGTGTCGTAGTCCCACTCGTCATGGGGGGTGACCTGATAGACCCACTTGGCGACGCCTGTATCGGGATCGCGCGCCCAGATCGTCATCGACCACTTGTTGTCCCCGGGCCGCTGCTTCGGATTCCAGGTCGAGGGGTTGCCGGAGCCGTAATACACGAGGTTCAGCTTCGGATCGTAGGAGTACCAGCCCCAGGTAGTGCCGCCGCCGATCTTCCACTGGTCGCCCTGCCAGCTCTTCAGCGACGAATCCTTGCCGATCGGCTTACCCAACTCGGTGGTCTTTTCGGGGTCGACCAGGAGATCCTTGTCCGGGCCCATCGAATAGGCGCGCCATGCCAGCTTGCCGGTCTTGAGGTCGTAGGCGGTGAGGTGGCCGCGCACGCCGAACTCGCCGCCGGCGATGCCGACCAGCAGCTTGTCCTTCACCGGCAGCACGGTCGCGGTGTTGGTCTCGCCCTTCTTCGGGTCGCCGTTGACGACCGACCAGATCTTCTTGCCCGACTTGGCGTCGAGCGCGACGACCGTGGTGTCCGCCTGCTGCAGGAAGATCATGCCGTCGGCGTAGGCGACGCCGCGGTTGACGGTGTCGCAGCACATCACCGGGACCACGTTCGGGTCCTGGCGGGGCTCGTACTTCCAGATGATGCGGCCGTTGTCGTTCAGGTCGAGCGCGAACACGTTGTTCGGGAACGGCGTGTGGACATACATCACGTCGCCGATCACGAGCGGGCCGCCCTCATGGCCGCGCAGCACGCCGGTCGAGAAGGTCCAGGCCACCTGGAGCTTGTCGACGTTCTTCGCCGTGATCTGATCGAGCTTGGAGTAACGGGTGTTGGCGTAGTCGCCGGTCTGGATGCCCCACTGCTTGGGGTCCTTGAGGATCGCCTCGACGCTGTCGTTGGCGAAAGCGGGCGCCGATCCGGCGAGGATCGCGGCGCCGAGGCCGAAAAGCAAAGCGCGTTTCATGGACGTTCTCCGGAAGCGCGGGCGGCGCCGGCGGCGTCTTTTGTTTCGTCTCGAGCGATCCGTCCGCTGTCCTTGTGAAACTGCTGATAAGAGAGAAGATCCCAAGAGCGCGGCTCCCGACATGCGCTGGGAACTTCTCCTGATCTCGCTGGGGACGCTTGCTTTCGGGGCTTTGGTCTTGGACACCAAGACATTGAGACGGAAGGCGAAAACATGTCGCTGGTGGCGGCCCTCGTTCTGCGGATCTTTGCGGTCGTGGCCCTGTGCCTCGCCTGCGCGGGCGCCTGGACGATGATCGAGGCCAACCGCGTGATCCGGGACGAGGTGGCGGCGACCGCGCAGCGCGTCGAACGGGAGGCGCGAAACCTCGCCTGGCGCGAGGTCATGTTCCGAGGGGCCCAGGGCTCCGGCGCCAAGCTCGCCTTTCCCGAATGGCGCACCGCAGACACCCTCCGGATCATCGGACCCGGATTCTGCGTGACGCTCGCCTGGACCGGGGACGCGCCGACCCGCTTCTGCGGCGGCTTGTCCGAAGTGGGCGAGGCGCCCCGCTGGTTCGAAGCCCTGAACGGCGCGCTGTTCGGCGCCGTCGAGCCGGCGACCCGGACCGTCGCGAGCGGCCGCCACGAGGTGGGGACGGTCGAAGCGGAGGCGGAGCCGGGGACGGTGGCATGGCGGGCCTGGCGGCAGGTCAGCGTCGTGATCGGCGTCGCGGGCGCGATGGCGATTGCGATCGCGCTGCTCGCAACACTTGCGATCGGCCACGCGCTGCGGCCGGTCGAGACCATCGTGCGTGGGCTGAAGCGGCTGGAGGGCGGCGACCATTCGGTGCGCCTGCCGCACTTCGCCGCCCGCGAGTTCGCCCATGTCGCCCGGGCGTTCAACGACCTGACGGAGCGCCTCGCCCGCACCACCGAGGCGCGCGCGGCGGTGACCCGGCGTCTGTTCAACGTGCAGGAGGAGGAGCGCCTCGCCCTCGCGCGGGACCTCCACGACGAGTTCGGCCAGTGCCTCACCGGCGCCCGCGCGCTCGCCGCCGCGATCGCTTCCGCGAGCGCCAAGGACCGCCCCGACATCGCTGAAAGCGCGCGCGAGATCGCGGGCCTCAGCGAAGGCATGGCCGCCACGCTCAAGAACGCGCTCGCCCGGCTGCGGCCTCCGGAGCTCGACGACGTCGGGCTGGAGCACAGCCTCGCGCATCTCGTGGCGAGCTGGAACGCCCGCGTCGCGATCGCGGCGCAGCGCCCTGTGTTCCGGCTCGAGCTCGCAGGCGACGTCGACGGCGCGCCGGAGCAGGCGGCGCTGACGGTCTACCGCATCGCCCAGGAAGGTCTGACCAACGCCGCGAAGCACGGCCGGCCGCAGGAGGTCCGCCTGCGCGTCGAACGCTCCGCGGAGCCGACGGACGCCGTCTCGGTGACGGTGGAGGACGACGGCGGCGGCTCGGCGCAGGATCTCGGCGCTGGCCGCGGACACGGCCTCGTCGGCATCCGCGAGCGGGTCGACGCGCTCGGCGGACGGTTCCAGGCGGGCGCATCGGAGCGCGGCGTCCGGATCTCGGCGGTGATCCCGCTCGCGCGCGCCGGCGAGCGGCGCGGACCGGAGATCGAGGACAAGGCGGCCTGACGCGATGAGCGACCTCACGATCCTTCTGGTCGACGATCATCCGGTCGTGCGCGCCGGCTACCGCAAGCTGATCGAGCTTCAGCCGGGCTACCGCGTCACCGGCGAGGCCGACAGCACGGCGGCGGCCTATCTCGCCTACCGCCGGGAGCCGGCCGACATCGTCGTCGTGGACCTCAGCATGCCGGGCTCGAGCGGGCTGGAGGCGATCCGGCGCATCCGCGCGGTCGACCGCAAGGCGAGGATCCTGGTCTTCACGATGCACGAGGGCCTGTCTTACGCGCTGAAGGCCTTCGAGGCGGGCGCGGCGGGCTACGTCACCAAAAGCAGCCCGCCCGAGGCGCTGATCGCCGCGATCGCGACCATCGCGGCCGGCGGCAAGGCCGTCAGCGACGACATCGCCCACGAGATCGCCGTCGAGCGGCTGTCGGGCCGCAAGTCGCCGCTGGACGCGCTCGGGCCGCGGGAGGTCGAGATCCTGCAGCTGATCGCTTCGGGCATGACGACCGACGAGATCGCGGACGCGCTCTCGCTCAGCCAGAAGACGATCCAGAACTACCATTCCGGCATCAAGGCGAAGCTCAACGCCCGCACGGACGCAAACCTCGTGTGGGTCGCGATCGACGCCGGCCTGCTCGAGATGCGCGCCGCGGGCGGCGGCCCGGCCTGACGACGGTCCTGTCGGTCTCCTGGGGCCTCAGGGCGCGCGCGACGTCGACTCCAGGCGCAGGAGCACTGTCCGAAGAGTCTCCACGCCCTCGTCCATCTGCTCCGCCGAGAACGCGCTGAAGCCGATGGTGAGGAGATCGTCGACCTCGGCTTCGCGTGCGAGGGCTGAGAGCGGCATCAGCTCCAGCCCCTCCTGGACCGCGGCGGCGGCCACCCGCCGCGCGCTCAGGCCCGGCCGCAGCCGGGCGACGATCTCCATGCCGGTGTCGGTCGGCTCCGGGGTCATCCAGTTGCCGAGCCGCCGGGCGAGGGCGTCGAGAAGATGCGCCTGCCGCTGGGCGTAGAGCTTGCGCATGCGGCGCACGTGGCTGGCGAAATGGCCCTCGCTCATAAAGCGTGCGACCAGCGCCTGCTCCAGCATCGGCGAGTAGCGGCCGGTCACCGAGCGGGCCGCGACGAAGGCCTCGACCAGCGCGTCCGGGACCACCGCGAAGCCAAGCCTGATCCCCGGAAACAGCGTCTTCGAGAAGGTGCCGAGGTAGATCACGCGGGCCTCGCGGTCGAGCGCGTGCAGGGCGGGCAGCGGACGGCCGGCGTAGCGGAACTCGGCGTCGTAGTCGTCCTCGAGGATCCAGGCGTCGGCGCGGCCCGCCCAGTCCAGCAGCGCCCGCCGGCGCTCCAGGCTGAGGCTCATGCCGAGCGGGAACTGCTTCGAGGGCGAGACATAGGCGAGCCGCGCGTCGGGCGCCCGCGCCACGCCGGCGGCGACGTCCAGTCCGTCGGCGTCGACCGGCACGGCCACGGGCCGGGCTCCCGCCGCGGTGACGGAGGCGTAGGCGCCGTCGTAGCCCGGATCCTCGCACCAGGCGGTCTCGCCCTCGGTCAGCAGGATGCGGCAGGCGAGGTCGACCGCGTGCTGGGCGCCGGCGAAGACCACGACGTTCTCCGGCCGGCAGACGAGGCCGCGGCCGAGCGTGACGTGCTCGACAATCGCCTCGCGCAGCGGGGCGTAGCCCTGCGGGTCGCCTTCGCCCATCAGCTCGCCGGCGAGCTCGGGGCTCATCTTGCGATAGATGTCGGCCGCGAGCTTCGCCCAGACCTGGACGGGGAAGGCGTCGACCGCCGGGAAGTTGGACCGGAACGGCACCGGCCGGCGCATGTGCCGGAGCGTGGCGGGAACGTCCGCGAAGCCTGCGCCGCAGGCGAAGGAGCGGTCGAGCGTGCCCGCCGCGCGCAGCGCCGGGTTGATGCGCGCCGGGGCGGGGGTCGCCGCCTTCGACGGCGGCTCCCGGGCGACGTAGGTGCCGGAGCCGCTCTGGCCCTCGAGGAAGCCCTCCGCCGTCAGGTGCTCGAACGCCAGCATGATGGTGTTGCGGGAGACGCCCAGAAACTGCGCAAGATCGCGCGTCGAGGGCAGCTTCTCGCCCGGCTTGATGGCGCCGGCGGCGATGCCGTCGATCAGCCGCTCGTAGAGCTGCCGGTGCAGCGGCGCGTCGGGCCGGCGTTCGAGGTCGAGACCGAGGGCGTCGAGCAGAGGCAAGGCGGCATCCGGGCGAAGGGTCGCGTGACGCCGACCGAACGCAAGATTCGCGCCGCGGGTCCGTCGGCGGTCAGACCGCGGCGCGCTCCCGTTCCGGCCGATGGCCGAAGGTGGCGAGCCCGGTGCGCATCAGGACGAACATCACCGCCAGCACGCAGAGCACCACGAGGTTCACGCAGGTCGCGAGCGCGTAGAGCTCCGGCTTGACGCCGTAGCGCAGCGCGCCCCAGGCGACCGACGGCAGGGTGGGCGTGGCGCCCAGCAGGTAGAACGAGATCTCGAGGTTGTTGAACGCCATGATGAAGGTGACGATGAAGGCGCCCAGCAGCCCCGGCCAGATCAGCGGAAGGGTCACCTCGAAGAAGGTCCGCGCGGGCGTCGCGCCGAACACCATGGCGGCGTCGTCGAGCCGCCAGTCGTAGCGGTAGAGCTGCGTCGCCATGATCAGCAGGGCGTAGGAGAAGCAGTGCACGACGTTGGCGAGCACCGCGGAGCCGAGGTTGCCCTGCAACCCGAGGAACAGCCCGCTGAAGATCAGCGACGAGATGCCGAGCAGCACCTCGGCCACGAACAGCGGCGCGATGAAGAGGGCGAGGAACAGGGTCGTCTTCCGGCCCGCGTGCCGCATCAGCCCGATGGTGGCGGCGCCGGCGAGCGCGGTGGAGAGCGTCGCCACCAGCACGCCCAGCAGCAGGCTGTTGCCGAGCGCGGTCTGGTAGAGCGAGTTGCCGAGCAGCCGGGACATGGTCGCGAACGACCAGTGCGGCGGATAGGGGAAGCTCGAGTTCCGCGAAAGGCTCGCGAGCCCGATGTGCACGATCGGCAGGTAGAGGAAGAGGTACGAGACGACGACGGCGGCGATCAGCGCGATCTTGCCCGGACGAAACCGCATCAGCCCCTCCCGAAGCCCGTGAAGCCGGTGCGGCGCAGGTCGACCGTGCGGAACGCCACGAACACCGCGGCGATCGAGAGCGCGAACAGCACCACGCCCATGGCGGCGCCGAGCGCCCAGGTGCCGCTCTCGCCGAACTGCTGCGCCATCGCCATGCCGTAGAGCGTGCCGTTGGGGCCGCCGAGGAAGCGCGGGGCGAGCGTCGCCGAGAGGCAGGGGATGAAGCAGAGCGCGAAGCCGATCAGCGTGCCGAACAGGTTGAGCGGCCAGGCGATTTCGAAGAAGGCGCGCGCCGGGCTCGCGCCGAAGATCTTGGCGGCGTCGAGCAGGCGCTGGTCGAAGTTCAGCAGCGACAGGTAGATCACCGTCACCACGATCGGCAGGTAGAGGTAGACGAGGCCGATCGCGCTCGCGACGTTGGTGTACATGATGGCGCGCAGCGGCGCGGCCCCCAGCGACATCAGCACGCCGTTGACGAGGCCCACCGGTCCGAGCAGCCCCTGCAGCGCGATCACCCGCAGCACCTCGCCGGTGAGGAACGGCACCGCGAAGCCCAGCGTCAGCAGCAGCTTGTAGCGCCCGCCGTAGAGCGTGATGCCGTAGGCGACCGGCCAGGCGATGGCGGTGCAGATCACCGAGACCGCGGTCGCCATCGCAATCGAGCGGAGGAGGAAGGTGGCGTAGGCGCCGTCGGTCGCCAGCACCCAGTAGTTCCTGAGGTTCCAGTCCTGCACGATGTGGTAGTTCTCGGTCCGCCAGACGCTGAGCACGAGCATCGACAGCAACGGCAGGACGAACAGCGCGACCAGGAAGACGGTCGGGACGCCGAGCGTCAGCCAGGGGGCGAGGCGGGTCCTCACGCGGCGGCCTCCTTCTCGGGGAACACGTCGACGTCGGCCGGGTCCCAATGCGCGACCACGGCGTCGCCGGCGGAGAACTCCACTTCCGCGCGGGGCCGGCTCGCGATCATCTCGCCGGCCGCCCAGGTCAGGACGTACTCGGCGTAGGCGCCGCGCAGGATGACGTGCTTCACCGTCGCCGCCAGCGCGTTCGCGCCGAGGGCGCGGAGCGTCTCCGGCGTCCGGAGCCGGATCTTCTCGTTCTTCACATAGGCCGCGACCGCCGCGCCGTCCTTGAGCTCCGGCCGGTCGGCGGTCGCGAGCGCGACGGCGCCGGCGTCGATCGCCGCGGTCGCGCCCTCGCGCTTCAGCACGCCGACGAAGCGGTTCGAGCGCCCGACGAACTGTGCGATGAAGGCGGTCTTCGGCCGGTCGTAGATCTCGGCGCGCGGCGCGAAATCCTCGATCCGGCCGTTCCGCACCACCGCGATCCGGTCGCTCATGGAGAGCGCCTCTTCCTGGTTGTGCGTGACGTAGATGAAGGGGATGCCGAGCGCCGTCTGGTGCTTGCGGATCTCGACCTCCATCTCCTGCCGCAGCTCGCGGTCGAGGTTGGCGAGCGGCTCGTCGAGCAGCAGCGCCTTCGGCCGGCCGACGAGCCCGCGGCCGAGCGCGACGCGCTGCTGCTGGCCGCCGGAGAGCTGGTTGGGGTAGCGGCCTTCGAGCCCGCGCAGCGAGAGGATGCCGAGCACCCAGTCGATGCGCTCGTCGGCCTCGGTCTTCGGCAGCTTCAGCATGCGCAGCGGGAAGGCGAGGTTTTCGCGCACGGTCCGGTGCGGGAACAGCAGGAACTCCTGGAACACCATCGCGACGCCCCGCTTGTGCGGCGGCAGATCGGTGACGTCCTCGCCGCCGATCAGCACGCGGCCGTTGGTCGGCTTCTCCAGCCCGGCGATGATGCGCAGCAGGGTGGTCTTGCCGGAGCCGCTGGGGCCCAGCAGCGAGACGAACTCGTTCTTCTCGATCGCCATCGCCACGCGGTCGACGGCCCAGGCGGCGCCGTACTGCTTCGAGACGCCGTCGAGGGAGATGTAGGACACGCGCTGGGAACTCCTGCGGACGACGCGGATCGGAAAGAAGCTCGCGCGCCGGCGTTCGTGGGCGAGACGGACGCCGGCGCGCCGCTTGAGCGCGCGCGGCCCGAGAAGGAGCCGCGCACGCTCGAAGGGCTCAGGCGGCCTGCATGCGCGACCAGACCCGCTCCCACTTCTCCGTCGAGGACGGCTGGTCGAACATGTACATGTCCGACAGCTCCTCGGTGCGGTCCATGAGGTAGAGCTTCTGCTCCTCGGGCGTCGCGATCGAGCGGATGTCGATGGTGGTCGAGGCGCCGCCGATCAGCGCCTGCTGCTTCATGATCTCGGGCGCGAGCATCATGTCCATGAACTGCTCGCACAGCGTGAGCATGGGGCCGTCGGCGACGCCGGACGTCACGAGCCAGGTGTCGACCCAGCCGAGGCCGCCTTCCTTCGGGATGAGCTGGTGGGCGAAGTCGGCGTCGATCTCGCCCTTGGCCTTCTTGGCGAGGAGCACGCGGTAGGACTGGGCGAACTCCGGCGCCGCGGCGATCGCGCCGCTCTCCAGCAGCTGCTGAAGCGTGTTGTTGTCGTTGTAGCGGGTGAGCAGCAGCTTCTTCTGCTCGATCAGCAGCTTCTCGACGCCGGCCAGCTCTTCGTCGCTGAGGACGTAGGGGTTGAACGGCTTGCCGTCCGGGCGCGGCTTGTCCTTGGTGCCCATGCGGGTCGCGACAAGGATGCCGGCGAGCGCGATGTTCTCCTCGAAGCGCGCGCTGGTGGCGAGCCGGCCGGAGAACTCCGGATCGAACAGGCACTCGATGCTCTGGACCTTCTCCTTCGGCATCATCGCGGTGTTGTAGGTCGTGCCGTAGCTGCCCCAGCACCAGGTGACGCCGAAGTGCTTGCCAGTGGCCTCGTCGGTCAGCAGCTTGAAGCGGTCCGGCTTGAAGACCGGGAAGACCTTGGCCGTGTTCGGGATCTTGGCGTAGTCGATCGCCCGGATCAGCTTCTCGCGGTAGTACAGCCCCGGCCAGAAGCCGTCGGCCTGCACCAGGTCGAAGTCCCGCGTGCCGCCGACGCGCAGCTTGTTGTAGGCCTCGGAGTTGCCGTCGAAGAACGTCGGCGAGAACTTGACGTTGTGCTTGTCCTCGAAGGCCTTGATGACCTCGGGAATGGCGTAGACCTCCCACATCAGGGCGCGCAGCGTGGTCGGCGCGGCGGAGGCCGGGCGGACGTAGGGCGTCGCCAGCGCGGCGGCGGCGCCGGCGGCGATCGTCTTCAGCGCCTTGCGGCGGTCGAAGCCCGCGGGCGAGGCCGCAGACCCAAGCGGTAGGCTGTCGTTCGTCGTCATGGCCAAGCCCTTGTCACGAGGGGT
Organism: Methylopila sp. Yamaguchi; assembly: GCF_002897035.1. GTDB lineage: Bacteria > Pseudomonadota > Alphaproteobacteria > Rhizobiales > Methylopilaceae > Methylopila. The sequence continues at coordinate 140,891 of NZ_BAUX01000001.1, read as the reverse complement.
GTGAGCGTCTGAGCCTGCCTTGGTCGTTTCCCCGATTTTTTAGCGCGGGCCTCGGCCGCAGGCGGCAGCCGGGCCCGCTTCGCAGTCCGGTCCGTTCAGGCCGCGGCCTTGAACGGGTTCTCGGCGTCGTCGTAGTTGACCGGCGTCATGTGCCAGCCCTCCACATGCTTCCGCCAATAGGTGTCCTTGAGCTTCTGGCTGATCGGCCCCGGCCGGTCGTTGCCGTAGATCCGGTCGTTGACGCGCGAGCAGGGCATGACGCCGCCGGCGGTGGTGGCCGTGAACACCTCGTCGGCGTCCATCAGGTCCTCAAAGGTGATCGGGCCGATGACCGGCTCCAGCCCCAGCTCCGGGCAGAGGTCGAGCACGGACAGGCGGGTGACGCCCTCGAGCGCGCCGCGGTCCGGCGTGATCACCTTGTCGCCCTTGACGATGAAGACGTTGAAGCCGGCGCCCTCGGTCAGGTAGCCCTCCTGGTCGAGCAGGATGGCCGTGTCGAAGCCCTTGTCCTTCGCCTCGAACATGCCGCGGGTGAAGTCGCGCCACATGTAGTTCTTGAGCGTCGGATCGAGCGACTTCGGCGAGATGCGCGGCACGGAGGCGACCAGCAGATGCGCGCCGCGCTCCTGCACCTCGGGCTTGATCACGTCGACCCACGGCACCGCGTAGGCGATGAAGGTGTTGTCGCAGTCCATCGGGTCGCGCGAGCCGTAGACGCGCGGGATGCCGCGGGTCGACAGCATGGCGACGAAGGCGCGCTTCAGGCCGGAGAGGGCCACCACCTTGCCGAGAATCTCGCGCATCTCGTCGCGGGTCACGCCCGGGTCGAGCCGATAGCCGGCGAGCGACTTGTGGAAGCGGGTGAGGTGGTCTTCGAGGCGGAAGAAGGCGCCGTCGGTGACGTGCACGACGTCGTAGGTGACGTCGGAATGGGTGAAGCCCCAGTCGCCGACCGGGATCTTGGCCTCCGCGATCGGCACGTAGACGCCGTTCATGTAGGCGGCGCCCATCGAGAAGTCCGGCGCAGTGTCGCTCATGTGGTTCGCTCCTGAAAGCGGGATCGCTCGCGTTCGGACGCCACGTTCGCGCCCAAGCGGCCCAGCCAAAAGCGCCGCTTCGACAAGAAACGACAGGGCCACTTTTCAGGCATGCCTGTTTTTGCGGCTTCGCTCATACCACGGCCACCCAGGCGCGCGCGACGTCGAGGCCGACGCGGTCGGCGACGGGGCCGAGCGCCGCCGCCTGGGCTGGGTAGGCCTCCGCGAAGGCCGGGGCGTCGCGGTCGAGCATGCCGCGGTAGGAGCCGATCCACTCCGCGACGAGCGTCGTGTCGGCCTCGAAGTGGAACTGGACGCCATAGACCGCGCGCCCGAGCCGGAACGCCTGGTTGGGCGTCTGCAGGGAGACGGCGAGATGCGCCGCGCCGGGCGGAAGCTCGAAGCTGTCGCTGTGCCAGTGGAACAGCGGCGCGCGCTCGCCAAGCGTCGCGATGACAGGATCGGCGCGACCGGCGTCGGTCGTCGTGACGTCGCTCCAGCCGATCTCGATCGGCCGGCCGATCAGGTTCCGGCCGCCATGGCCGCGGGCGACGATCTGCGCGCCGAGGCAGATGCCGAGCACCGCCTTGTCGGCGGCGCCGAAGCGCGCTGTGAGCTGCGCGAGGGGCCACAGATAGGGATGGGTCTCGTCCGCCAGAGCGTTCTGGGCGCCGCCCAGCACCACCAATCCGTCGTAGCCGTCGTCGTCCGAGGGCAGCGGGTCGCCGTCCTGCATGCGGCGGAGGTCCACGGCCGCGCCGGCCTCGTCGAGCGCCCGGCCCACGAGCCCCAAGTGGGTGCCGGCGTAGTTCTCGACCGCGAGCACCCGCATCACGACGCCCCTGCGGCGCGCGCGGCGACCACCTCGACCCCGGCCGCGACCAGCGCGTCGGCGATCGGCCCCGCGGGGACCGCGTCCGTGACGATGCGGCTGACCGCCTCCAGCGGCGCGACGACGAAGGGCGCGTTGCGGTCGAACTTCGACGCGTCGGCGAGCACGGTGACGGCGCGCGCCTGGGCGACCATCGCACGGGCGATCTCGGCCTCGCGGGCGTCGTAGTCGAGCACGCCCGCATCATGGACGGCGCCGACGGTCAGCACCGCGTGGACTGCGTGGAAGCGGCGGATCTGGTCGATCGCCATGGCGCCGAGGCATTCGGCGCCGCCGTCGCGGTACTCGCCGCCGAGCAGGAAAGCTTGGGCGTCCTCGCCGCGGGAGGCGAGGGCTGCGATCGCCGCCGAATTGGTGATGACGGTGAGCCCGCGCGCCCGGGACAGCTCCTCGGCGAACAGCAGCGTGGTGGTGCCGGTGTCCACGAACAGCGTGTCGCCCGGCCGGAACAGTCCAACTGCCGCGCGCGCGATCGCGCGCTTGGCGGCGGCGTTCTCGGCGAGCCGCGCCTGGAACGGGCCTTCCCGGTCAGGCTCATACAGGCTTGGGCCCGGCAGCGTGGCGCCGCCGTGCAGCTTGCGGAGCCGGCCTTGCCCGTCGAGTTCGGCGAGGTCGCGGCGGATGGTCTCGCGGGAGGCGTCGAGCGCGTCGGCGAGAGCGTCGACCGACACCCTCTCCCGCTCCAGCACCATCGCCACGATCCGCTCGCGCCGCTCGTCCGGCCTCATGCCGCGCCTCTCTCCTGCGATGTACGAACGGTCATTCAAGTTGACCGAACAGTCAAGTTGAGAGTTTCATGTTGTGGAAACGCGCCCGCGGGGGCGAAGCGGGAGCAGCGGAAGCCGGATGGCCATCGCGGACGTCGCGATCATCGGAGCGGGGGCAGTCGGCTGCGCGATGGCCCGGCGCTTCGCGCTCGAAGGCGCGAAGGTGCTGGTGCTGGAGCGCGGCGCCGATCTGCTGTCGGGCGCGAGCAAGGCCAACAGCGCCATCCTGCACACTGGCTTCGACGCGCCGACGGGGAGCCTCGAGCACGCCTGCGTGCAGGCTGGCTACGCCGAGTACATGGCGATCCGCGACGGCCTCAACCTGCCGGTGCTGGAGACCGGCGCCATGGTGGTCGCCTGGTCCGCGGCGGAGCAGGCGGCGCTCGACGGCGTCGAGGCGCAGGCGCTGGCGAACGGCGTCGAGGACGTGCGGCGGTTGAGCGCCGCCGAGATCCGGGCGCGGGAGCCGCATCTCGGCCACGGGGCGCGCGAAGCCCTGCTCGTGCCGCGCGAACACGTCATCGACCCTTGGTCGCCGTTCCTCGCCTATCTCCTGCAGGCGAAGGCGCTCGGCGCGGAGATCCTGTTTGGCGGCGACGTCGCCTCGGCGCGGTTCGAGGGCGAGCAATGGGCGCTCCAGACCCCCCGGGGGCGGCGCCGCGCCCGCGTCGTGATCAACTGCGCAGGGCTCTACGGCGACCTCGTCGATCGCCGTCTGCTGGGCGCGAGCGCCTTCGAGATCCGTCCGCGTAAGGGCCAGTTCGTGGTGTTCGACAAGGCCGCCGCCAGCCTGCTGCGCACCATCGTGCTGCCGGTGCCGACCGAGCGCACCAAGGGGGTCGTGCTCTGCCGCACCGCGTTCGGCAACGTGCTGGTGGGGCCGACCGCCGAGGAGCAGCAGGACCGCGACGGCGCGGCGACCGACGAGGCCGCGCCGAGGGCGCTGATCGCGCGCGCGGTCGAGATGCTGCCGGCGCTCGAAGGCATGCCCGTCACCGCGACCTACGCGGGGCTACGCCCAGCAACCGAAGAGAAGGGCTACCGGATCGCGGCCACGCCGGACCGCAACTGGATCACGGTGGGCGGCATTCGCTCCACCGGCATGACGGCGGCGCTCGGGATCGCCCGCCATGTCTACGGCCTCTATGAGGGCATGGGCCGCTCTCATGCGCCCGCCGCCGCGCCCGAGATCGAGCCCATGCCGAACCTCGCCGAGCATCGCCCGAGGGATTGGAGCGAGGCCGGCCACGGCGGCGTCGTCTGCCACTGCGAACTCGTCACGCGGCGCGAGATCGAGCGTGCGCTGACCGGTCCGCTGCCGGCGGGCGACTTTGGGGGCTTGAGGCGCCGCACCCGCTGCGCCATGGGCCGCTGCCAGGGCTTCCACTGCCTCGCGCGCCTCGCGGCCCTGACCGAGGGCCGCTTCAGCGCGCCGCTCGCGACCCCTCCCGAGGCCGCGTGAGCGCCCCGGTCATCGACGTCGAGGTCGAGGCGCTGGTCGTCGGCGCCGGCCCTGCAGGGCTTGGCCTCGCGACGCGGCTGAAGGCCTCGGGCGTCGCGTCGGTGCTGGTCGTCGACCGCGAGGCGGGCGCCGGCGGCAACCCGCGCCACTGCGGCCACCCGCCGTTCGGCCTGCGCGAGTTCGGCCGTGTGCTGACGGGGCCGGCCTACGCCCGGCGATTGGCGGAGCGCGCGGTCCGCGCAGGCGTCGCGTTCAGGCTCGCGACCAACGTGGTGGAGATCGCCCGCGAGGGCGCGGCGATCGTCGTCACGACCACCGGCGACGACGGCGTCCGCCGCATCGCGGCGCGGCGGCTCGCGCTCGCGACCGGCGTGCGCGAGACCCCGCGGGCGGCCCGCCTGGTCTCGGGCGAGCGGCCGCTCGGCGTGCTCACCACAGGCGCGCTGCAGGCTTTCGTGTACCTGCATGGCGTCGCGCCGTTCCGCCGTCCCCTGGTGGTCGGCACGGAGCTCGTCGCGCTGTCGAGCCTGCTCACCTGCCGAAAGATCGGCGCGGCGCCCGTCGCCATGGTGGAGGAGCAGGCCGGGCCGCAGTGCTGGCCCCCGTTCATGGCGCTGCCGCGCCTCCTCGGCGTTCCGCTCCGTTACGGCGCCAAGGTCGTCGACATCGTAGGGGGCCCGCGGGTGCGGCGGGCCACGCTCGCCCATGCCGACGGCGCGAGCTCGGAGGTCGCCTGCGACGGCGTTCTGTTCACCGGCCGTTTCACGCCGGAGGCGAGCCTCGCCCGCGCCGCAGGCCTGACCATGGATCCCGAGCGCGGGCGGCCCGTCCTCGACGCCTTCGGCCGGACGAGCGATCCGCGGATCTTCGCGGCCAGCGTGCTCGACCGCAGCGTCGAGACCGCGGGCTGGTGCTGGTCGCGCGGGCGGGCGATCGCGGATCACGTGGCGGCCGACCTCGCCGGCCGGCTTCCTCCGCCGTAACGTGGCCCCCATGCGGATCGCGGCGATCGACCAGGGCACCACCTCCACCCGCGCGCTTGTGGTCGACGCGAGCGACGGAACAGCGGTGATCGCGCACGCGGTGCGCCATGCGCAGAGCCATCCCGCCCCCGGCTGGGTGGAGCACGACGCCGAGGAGCTGCTCGCCAACGTCCGCGCCTGCGTCGCGGCGGCCGGTCCCGTCGACGCGCTGGCGCTCGCGAACCAGGGCGAGAGCTGCCTCGCCTGGGACGCCCTCACGGGCGAGGCGCTGTCGCCGGTGATCGTGTGGCAGGACAACCGCACCGCCGACGCGATCGCCGGACTGGCGGACCACGCCGCGCTGGTCGAGACCCGCGCCGGTCTTCCCCTCGACGCCTATTTCTCCGCCTCCAAGCTCGGCTGGCTGCTCCGCCATCTCCCGCGCGTCCAGGCCGCGCGCAACGCCGGACGGCTGCGGCTCGGCACGACCGACGCCTTCTTCCTCGACCGGCTCGCCGGCCTGTTCGCGACCGACGCCGCCACCGCCTCGCGCACGTCCCTCATGGGTCTCGCGACCGGCCGCTGGGACCCGGAGCTCTGCGCCCTGTTTGGCGTTCCTCTCGACTGCCTGCCGGAGATCCGCCCCACCGTCGGCGGCTTCGGCCGGATCGAAGGGGTCCCGGTGGTCGCCTCCGTCGTGGACCAGCAGGCGGCGCTCTACGGACACGGTTGTCGCGCGCCGGGCGACGCCAAGATCACCTTCGGCACGGGCGCCTTCGCGCTGGCGGTGACCGGCGGCGAGATCGTGCGGGCGGCGGGGGAGGGGCTGCTGCCGACCGTCGCCTGGGCGATCGGCAAGGCGACGACCTACGCCGTGGACGGCGGCGTCTACGACGCGGGCTCCGCCGTCGAATGGGCGATGCGCATCGGGATCGTCGACGATGTCTCTCAGCTCGACGGCTTCGCGGAGCCGCCCGCGATCGACCGCGGGCTCGTCTTCGTCCCCGCGCTGTCGGGCCTCGCCTGCCCGCATTGGGATCGCTCGGCCGCCGCGCTGTTCCTCGGTATGTCGGCAGCCACCACCCGCGCCGATCTCCGCCAGGCGCTGCTGGAGGGGATCGCGCTCCGGACCGCCGAAGTGGTCGCAACGATCGGTGCGCGCGTCCCCCTCGCGCCCGCAATATCCATCGACGGCGGCCTCAGCCGCAGCGGCTACTTCGCGCAGTTCCTCGCAGACAGCCTCGGGCGCGAGGTTGTGGTCGGCGCGTTCGACGAGCGGACCGCCTTCGGGGCGGCGGCGCTCGCCGCCTCCGCCTTCGGGATCGACCTCGCGGTCCCCGCCGAGGCCCGCCGCCACGCGCTGCGCGGGAGCGAGACGCGGGAGGCCCGCCGCGCGCGCTTCGCCGAGGCGGTCGCACGGACCCGAGGCTGGCGCGCCGTGTGAGGCGGGTTAGGGATCGAAGCACGCGCGCCCTGAGCGCGACCTTCAATCCCCGCAGCGCCAGGCCCATATGGCGAAGACCCCCGCCTCCGCACCGTCAGGACCCCTGTGACGCTCAGCATCCCGTTCGACAACAGCTACGCCCGCCTGCCCGACGCGTTTCACCGCCGCACGCCGCCGACGCCGGTGGCCGCGCCGCGCCTCGTCGCGCTGAACCGGGAGCTCGCCGACGAGCTGGGCCTCGACCCCAAGACGCTCTCGGGGGAAGCGGCGGCGCAGGCCTTCGCCGGCAACGCCGTACTCCCAGGCTCCGATCCGATCGCGGCCGCCTACGCCGGCCACCAGTTCGGCCAGTTCGTGCCGCAGCTCGGCGACGGCCGGGCGATCCTGCTCGGCGAGGTCGTGGACCGCGCCGGCCTCCGCCGCGACATCCAGCTCAAGGGTTCGGGCCCGACGCCGTTCTCGCGCAACGGCGACGGGCGGGCGGCGCTCGGGCCGGTGCTGCGGGAGTACCTCGTCAGCGAGGCGATGGCCGCGCTCGGCGTGCCGACCACGCGCGCGCTCGCCGCGGTGACGACCGGCGAGGCGGTGCATCGGGAGCGCAAGCTGCCGGGCGCCGTGCTGACGCGCGTGGCCGCGAGCCACATCCGCGTGGGCACCTTCCAGTTTTTCGCCGCCCGGCGGAACCTTGAGGCGTTGACCGCGCTCGTCGACCACGTCGTCGCTCGGCACTATCCCGAGAGCGCCGCGCGGCCCGACCGGGCGCTCGCGCTGCTCGAGGGCGTCGTCGCGCGCCAGGCGGCCCTCGTCGCGCAATGGATGCACGTCGGCTTCGTGCACGGCGTCATGAACACCGACAACTGCTCGGTCGCGGGCGAGACCATCGACTACGGCCCCTGCGCCTTTCTGGACGCCTACGATCCCAAGGCGGTGTTCAGCTCGATCGACCGCCATGGCCGCTACGCCTTCGCCAACCAGCCCGCGATCGCGCACTGGAACCTGACGCGGCTGGCTGAATGCCTGTTGCCGCTGATCTCCGAGGACGAGCAGCGCGCCATCGCCGAGGCGACCGAGGCGCTCGACCGCTTCGCCCCCGCCTTTGAGGCCGCCTATTTCGACGGCTACCGCCGGAAGCTCGGCCTGCGGACGGAGGAGGAGGGCGACGCGGAGCTGGTCCAGGACCTACTCGACCGCATGGCGGAGGGCCTGGCGGACTACACCTTGACCTTCCGCAGGCTCGGAGCGGTCGCGGAGGGCGAGCCTGCGCCGGCGGCCCGCGAGCTGTTCGTCGATCCGACGGCGTTCGACGCCTGGGCGGAGCGCTACCGCGCGCGGCTCGCGCGCGAGCCTGACGAGGCGGGCGCGCGCCGCCGGCGGATGGCCCGCGCGAACCCCGCTCTCATCCCCCGCAACCATCTTGTGGAGGCCGCGCTCGCCGCAGCGGTCGAGGACGGCGACTTCGCGCCCTTCGACGCCCTTCAGGAGGCCCTGTCCGACCCCTACGCTCCCGAGGCCGACGCCTCGCCCTACGCGGTCGCGCCGCCGGTCCCGGAGACGCCTTACAGGACGTTTTGCGGCACCTGAGCGAGCGCGAAGGCGGACAGGGGGCGGCTCTTCGGCTAGGAAGCCGGGGCTTCCACATTCGAACCCGACGGAGATGGGCCGATGTCGCCTGCCGAGTACCGAGACGCGCTGGCCGAAGTGGGGCTCTCGCTGTCGAGCGCGAGCAAGTTCTTCCAGACCGACGAGCGCACCACCCGGCGCTGGGCTGCGGACGACAACGGCAAGGACGTGCCCCGCGCCGTGGCCATCACCCTGAGACTGATGGCGAAATACAAGCTGACGGCGGCCGACGTCACGGCGCTGATGAACGAGGCCGAAGACGGGGCCGACGCCACGGCTTGAATGACGCCGGCGGCCGCGCAGGAGCGGTCGCCGGCGGGCGGTCGGCGATCAGCGCCAGTCGTTGCGACGCTCGCGCCGGTCCTCTTGACGCTCGCGCCGCTCGCGGCGGCGGTCCTGGGCGTCTTCGCGCCGGTCCCGCTCGATGCGGTGAGCGCGGCGGTCCGCGTCCCGGCGGGCCTGCCACTCGCGCCGGGCGCGGTAATCGTCCCGCCGCCCGCGGTAGTCCTCGCCCACCACGATGGTGCTGCGCTCGTAGCCGTACCCGCCGCCGTAGCCGCGCCGTTCGCCGTTGCAGCCGGCGAGCGCCAGAGCGCAGGCGCCGACGGCGAGCAAGATCATCGGTTTCATCGGTCGTTCTCCCACTGCGTCCATCGGCCTGAGACCGACGGACGGTTCGCGACGCCGTGACCGCGCGCCCGTCCCCAGGCTAAGGGCGCGGACGCCGTCCGGCGCGCGTTCGAATCCCGCGCGTCGCGCGGGGTCCCGTCTTACCCCATCCCAGGCGATCTGGCTCAGACGGGTCCGCCGATGCGTCGCATGCGCGCGGAAAACGTAAAATAGTTTGACAAATTGCCGACGCGCTCCAACATACGGCCCGTAACGCCACCGCTGAGGAGCGACACATGGCTGATGAGACGACGCCCGCGACGGACGAGAAGAAGACCGCCGCGCGCGAGGCGAAGCGGGCCGCGCGGGTGGCCGCCGGCGCCGAGGCGAAGACCGCAAAGCGCGAGGCCGCGAAGGCCGCCCGCGTCGCCGCCAAGCGCAAGGAGCGTCGCGCCGCGAAGCCTAAGGCGGCCCCGGCTGCTGAGCCGGCTTGAGCTGAAGCCCGCCGCCACGATGGGAGGCCGCCCCGCCGGCGGCTTCCCACGACCTCCGCGCGCAAGCCCCGGCCAATATTGCGCTGCGGTATGTTGACTCCCCGTCCGGCTTTTTCCACACTCCTCGCCAGATGCTGAGGGGTGCGGCATGAACGATTTCGAGAGCGATTTCGGAGATCGGGAGACGACTTCCGACGACTCGGGCTGGGACTTCCGCTCGTTGAGATGCGAGCCCGCCGCGGCGCACCGCGTCGCCGAGCAGGAACGGCGCGAGGTCAACGAGGGCCGGCAGCGCTGCCTGCGCACCGCCCAGCAGGAGCGTCGCTGAGCCGGCGGCCGCTCCGCCCACGCCCGCAAGCCGCCCCCTCGGGCGGCTTTTTCATGCGCCGGCCCCTGCCGCGGGCCCAAGCCTCCTCCGCCTTTGGTCACGAATTGCTCGCTTCGGACGATCGTCGCCCTAGCCTTGGACGGGCAGGGATGCGAACCGTTCCAACGTGCGCCGCAGCGCACCAAAGCGTATGAGTTGAGGAGCCAAGGCGGACATGAGCGATGGAGCGGCGGGTCTCCCCGAGCGGGAGGGCATGGACTTCGACGTGGTCGTGGTCGGCGGCGGCCCGGCGGGCCTCGCCACTGCGATCCGCCTGAAGCAGCTTGATCCCGAGCTCTCCGTCGTCCTGCTGGAAAAGGGCTCCGAGGTCGGCGCCCACATCCTCTCCGGCGCGGTGGTCGATCCGATCGGCCTCGACGCGCTGCTGCCGGACTGGCGCGAGGACGAGACCGCCTTCGCCAAGACCGAGGTCTCGGACGACCGCTTCCTCTATCTCACCGAGAAGGGCGCGATCCGCCTGCCGAGCTTCGGCATGCCGAAGATCCTGTCGAACCACGGCGCCTTCGTGGTCTCGCTCGGCGACGTCACGCGCTGGCTGAGCGCGCAGGCTGAGGCGCTCGGCGTCGAGATCTACCCCGGCTTCGCGGCGAACGAGATCCTGTTCGACGCCTCAGGCGCCGTCACCGGCGTCGCGACGGGCGACATGGGCGTCGCGAAATCCGGCGAGCCCGGCCCGAACTACACCCGCGGCATGGAGCTGCGCGGCAAATACGTGATCTTCGCGGAGGGCGCCCGCGGCCAGCTCTCGAAGCAGCTTATCAACCGCTTCAAGCTCGACGCCGCGTCCGAGCCGCAGAAATTTGGGCTTGGCCTGAAGGAGCTGTGGCAGGTCGCGCCGGAGAAGCACAAGCCCGGCCTCGTCCAGCACTCCTTCGGCTGGCCGCTCGACGACAGGACCGGCGGCGGCTCGTTCCTCTACCACTTCGGCGACGGCCTGGTCTCCGTCGGCTTCGTGGTGCACCTCAACTACGAAAACCCCTACCTCTCGCCCTTCGACGAGTTCCAGCGCTTCAAGACGCACCCGGCGATCCGCGAGACCTTCGAAGGCGGCAAACGTCTCTCCTACGGCGCCCGCGCCATCACCGAAGGCGGCTTCCAGTCCGTGCCGAAGCTCAGCTTCCCCGGCGGCGCGCTGGTGGGCTGCGCGGCTGGCTTCGTGAACGTCCCCCGCATCAAGGGCAGCCACAACGCCATCCTGTCGGGAAAGCTCTGCGCCGAGCATCTGGTGGAGGCGCTGAAAGCCGGCCGCGCCCAGGACGAGCTCGCGACTTACGACGCCGCCTGGCGCGACAGCGCGATCGGCAAGGATCTCAAGCCCGTCCGAAACGTCAAACCGCTGTGGTCGAAGTTCGGCACCCGCCTCGGCGTGATGCTCGGCGGCCTCTCCATGTGGGCGGAGCAGTTTGGGCTCTCGCTGTTCGGCACGCTGCCCCACGGCAAGCCGGACTACGCCGCGACCGGCGAGGCCAGGAACTTTTCGCCCATCGCCTACCCCAAGCCCGACGGCAAGATCAGCTTCGACAAGCTGTCCTCGGTGTTCCTGTCCAACACCAACCACGAGGAGGACCAGCCCCCGCACCTCAAGGTGAAGGACATGACGCTTCAGAAGACCTCGGAGCACGACGTCTTCGCGGGGCTGTCGCAGCGCTACTGCCCGGCCGGCGTCTACGAATGGGTGGAGGAGGGCGCCGACGCCCCGCGCTACCAGATCAACGCCCAGAACTGCGTGCACTGCAAGACGTGCGACATCAAGGACCCGAACCAGAACATCGTCTGGGTCGCGCCGGAAGGCGCGGGCGGGCCGAATTATTCGGGCATGTGAGGATCTAAGCCTAATCCAAAGAAGCAAGCTTCCTCAGATATGAAATTGACCATTTAGCTTGACCGATTGCGTTAAGCTTAGTGTGCGCATCTTCGCCCTTGCACATTCCGTTTGTTGTCAAATCGTATATCACCATCACGCATACAAGCGCTTCTACTGTCGGCCCAACTGTTGGGAGCGTGGAGGCGGGAGGGAGCCCGCCATGCGCAGATATTGTTCTTAACTTGAGCGTGTGCTTCAAAACGATGTCAAATTCACTTCTATTTATAAACCTACGTACGGCTTTTCCAAGTTGCTTTAATTTGCTTGGAAGGCTTTGATGCTCGAGGAGTTTCAAAATTCCACGGACACGGTCTTCAATTTGCAGCAGCCCTCGTTCTTTAGCTGCCGACACCGCTCCGGCAATCACGTACTTCAAATCCTCGGGATCGATCGCAGATGACGCCGGTTTGAGTTCATCGAGTGACTCTATAGCGGAACAAAGCCGAACAATATCTGCGATATCAGTACGTTTCTCCATTCTAGAAATCACGAAATCAATAGCGACGCGAAATTCCTTCCGCGTATACTCTTTTAAGATCCAAGACTTCATAATATCAGTTAAACTTTCTCGATCGCTCCACTGGTTAAGAGGGATGTTGCCAGGATGAAGTCCAAATCTGCGGGTTGATATAGCGGGCTTTTCAACTGCGATGTTCGGCAAGTAAAACGAAGCTTGCTTTCTCCATTCCAAGCGGGGTCCCCGGGCACTCATCCCCTCAAAATACAAATCAGACAACGAAATCTGCGAAAAGAATCTTTTCCATTCCCACATCCGTTGAAGGGCGGTGTCTATGTTTACGCTTTTGTCAAACAAAACAGACAGAATGGGATAGTGATTAACGTTTATTATCCCGGGATTGCCGCCCGAATTCTGCATACCGCTAGCAATTGAGTAAGTCGTGTCGCCCACTCTAAATTTTATATTACTTCCGGATTTATGAACAACATAAATAAACTCGGGCCGAAAAAATCGTTCACCATCGCGCGCGTTGCCATCCCGCATGAGGTTACGAAGCGTTTCGGTATTTTTATTTCCAAATTTGTACAGAAATCGACTTTCGACGTGACGGTACCAGAAAAAAAATTCGGCGTAATAGATGCGCGCCGAAATCTCCTTTATTAAAAAGTTCTTCCCCAGACCATTTGCATCAAAAACCATCGTTTTTGGAAAAATATGATGCTCTGCATAGCTTAGGTCATGCGTAAAACTCCGTTGATTCATGGTGAGAGCGTTATGCAGTAAGATCCTTGAGCCGTTCGATCCGATCAAGCTAAGATCGAACCAGCCATTTTCATCAACGTCAAAAAATTTTTGATCTGGAGAAGTAAGAGTAATCAACGTATTTAATTTATCAAGATAAATATGACCAGTAGATGTCGGATTTTCATCAACTCTGACAGGCAGGCGGCTATGATTTCCTTCTAGTTCCAAAAATGTTTTCATGCTGATTTATCGATTGGCGTAAGCAAAGCGAAATTATGCTCGGTTTTACCTAAGTCGATTAAGGTCGAGGGCTATCTGCCTGCGGCTCCTCACTGGCATATCTAGATGATGAGGACGGGATCCCTCAGCGTCAACAGTTTACCCCGCCCGCCCCATAGCCTGCCCCAAATAGACCACCGCGGCGCAGCCCACGGGAAAGACGATCTCGTTGACGGCGAGCGCCGCGATTTCGGGCGCCGTGGCGAGCGCGGCGGCGAGGCGTAAGGCGAGCGCCGCGCCGCCGAAGACGAGGCCCACAGTGAGGCCCGTCGCGGCGTAGGGCGGCAGCCTCTGGACGCCGCGCTGGACGAGGGTCGCGAGGACGAAGCCCAGCACGGCGTATTCGACCGCCTTCAGACCGGCGAGCGCGATCAGGGGGAGGGCGGCCGGTTTCGCGCTCAGGCCGATCGCGGCGCTCAAGGTCTGGTTCGCGGCCTTGGCGGCGGCGACGCCGAGCGGCGCGAACAGCGCGGCGACGAGCCCCGCGAGCGCCGCCTTCGCCCGGAACGCCGACACCCCGATCGAGGCCCCGAGGCACACCACCGCCGACCAGGCGACGCCCGCCGCGAGATCGACCGCGAAGGCGGCGGCCCCCGTGGTGCCGCCGAAGCTGAGCTTCGCCGCCAGCACCAGCCCCTGAACTACGAAGCCCAGCAGCACGGCCAGCGCCGCCAGCGTTCCGATGCGCCGGAGCGGGTCGACGGTCGCGGGGGCGGGCTCGTCTGCCATGAGGCTCATGTCCCGCACCCGCCGCGCGGCGTCAATGGCGGGGCGGACCGGCGCAGGTAGTTGGAATTGGGCAGGAGACAAATGGTCTCTCCGTCATGCCCGGCGCAGCCGGGTATCCACGACTTTGGCGTCGAGCGCGCGGGTGGAAGAAGTCGTGGACGCCCGCGAAGGCGGGCATGACGGGGAGGTTGGCCCTTCCGGCGTCGCAGAAGGTGAGGCCTTTCCATCGTCATGCCCGCGCCTTCGCGCGGGTATCCACGACTTGGGCGTCGAGCGCGCGGGTGGAAGAAGTCGTGGACGCCCGCGAAGGCGGGCATGACGGGGAGGTTGGCCCTTCCGGCCTCGCAAAGAGTGAGACAATTCCATCGTCATACCCGCGCCCTTGCGCGGGTATCCACGACTTGGGCGAAGAGCCCGACGGCAGAAGGAAGTCGTGGATGCCCGCGAAGGCGGGCATGACGTCAGGGCGGTCTAAAGGATCACTGCGAAATCTCGGGCCAGAGATCCCGCCACTCGGGGTTCGTCGCGTGGATCAGGCGCACCTTCTCTGCGCGCGTCGCGTGCTTGAGGGCCTTTTCGCGCGCGATCGCCGCCGTGACGTCCGCATGGGTCTCGAACCACACCAGCGTCTTCAGGCCATAGCGCTTCGTGAAGCCTGCGAGCAGGCCCCCGCGATGCTCGGCGACGCGGCGGACGAGGTCGGTCGTCACGCCGCAATAGAGCACGCCGTTCGGACGGTTGGTCATGAGGTAGACGAAGGAAAACCGCATCCGTCGATGCTGCGAACGGAACCGACAGGACGCAAGAGCGCGCCCGCGCTCGCCGAAGGTTGGCCCTTCCGGCGCCCGCGGAATTCGAGGCCTTTCCATCGTCATGCCCGCGCCTTCGCGCGGGTATCCACGACTTGGGCGTCGAGCGCCGGCGTGAGAGGAAGTCGCGGATGGCCGCGAAGGCGGGCATGACGTCGAGGGCGGCCCGAGCGCAAAGCGCCTTGACTTTATTCCTATCATCTCGCACGTTTCCAGAACCTTTCCCCGTCACGGGAGGCGTGTCCGGACCGGCCGGCCATGCGGGGAGGGGGCGGCGCCTGCGGCGGGGATGACCGGATGTCACCGCCCCGGGACGTCTGAATTGCGGGGCCTTCCGCGCGCGAGCGTTCCTGAACCAGGGCGCTAGGGCGCGGAAGCGTTGCGAGGCCCGCCCGCACTATGACGGGCGCCCTAACCCAGGGTCAGGACCCGCCTGAACGCGGCGGCTTGGCCTCCGGCCCCAAAGGCCGAAGGCTTCAGCCCACCGCGAGGGACGCCACATACACGCCGAGAGGTCTCCTCCCGGCTGGAAAGGCCTCCCGGCAGGAGCGCCCCGGAGCCGCCCGCAGCCAGACGCGAAATCGCCGCGCGCGGAACGTCGGGCGACCGACCTCTGCACCTACAGACACAGGGTGGCCCGGCGTTCCGCGCCTTCCCGAATTCGCGTTGCGTGAGACTCGTCATCGCTGGGGAGCGAACGGCCGTGGGGCGACCAAGCCCCGGCGGGCGGATGCGCGCGCGCCCAAGGGAGACGGGATCGATGGGGACGACGGACGAAGGGGCGATGGACGAACGCCGCGCGGCGGGCCAGCATCCCTGCCGATCCGGCGCGCGAGAGACCGCCGGACGCGTCGTTTCGAGGACCGCCCCCGCCGTGAGGACCGCCATGCCCGCCGCCCGCCTCGCCCTGATCGCCGGTTCGCTCGCGCTGAGCGGCGCGGCGCTCGCCGCCTCGCCGCCGTCGCGCGCGCCGGGCCTGTGGGAGACCGCGACCATCACCGACGCCGGGCGGACGGTCGCGAAGGAATGCGTGGGGGCGGGGACGGACCGGCTGGTGCGCCAGGCCATGACAGGGCTCACCTGCCGCAACGACGATTTCAAGCGCACCGAGGACGGCGGCTACGCGGCCGGCGCGATCTGCCGGTCGGGGCCGACCTCGATCGACAACAAAATCGTCGTGTCAGGGGATTTCGAGAGCTTCGCGCGGGCCGAGGCCACCACCGTGATGACGGGGCTCGCGGGGGAGCCCGGCGGCGAGCGCCGCTTCCGCACCACCATCGAGGCGCGGAAGCTCGGGGAGTGCGCGCCCGGCCAGCGGCCGGGCGACGTCATTCTTCCCAATGGCACGGTGATCAACGTGCCGGCGGGCAGGTGAACGAGGCTTGAGCCTCAGGCGCGGTCGAAGCCGCCCGCAGCGGGGGCCGCGCCGGCGCCGGCGCCCGCGCCGAAGCGCGGCGAGCGGGCGCCGCCGACCGGACGGGGCTTCTTCTTCGGGCCGGGGATCAGGCCTTCGCGCTGGGCGGCCTTGCGGGCGGCCTTGCGGGTGCGGCGGACGGCCTCGGCCTTCTCGCGGGCGCGCTTCTCGGACGGCTTCTCGTAGGCCTTCCGCTGGCGCATCTCGCGGAACACGCCTTCGCGCTGCATCTTCTTCTTCAGGACCTTGAGGGCCTGGTCGATGTTGTTGTCGCGTACGAGAACCTGCACGTCGTCTCCTTCAAGTTCGATGTGTGCGGCGCGGGGCCGGGAGCGATAGCGCCTGAGAACGCGGAGACGTTCCGGCGCACGCCGTCAAAAGGAACAAGTCGCGCCCGAGCGGCGCGAGGCCTTCGTGGGTACGGCTTAGGCGAACAAGGGCCGGACAGGCGAAACACGCATCGGTCCGGCGCGGCCGCGGGCGCAAGGCGGCCCACGGGAGACGCTTCAATTGGGGGCGGAGGCCCGGATGTCAAGTGCGCGGCCTCCGCGACGCCCGCAAAGAGCGCGCTGTCGCCGCCGCGCAGGGCGTGGTATCAAGACGGATGTCAGACCGCATCCATCGCTACAAAGTCGGCCAGCACGTCTCGCTCGCCGCCTCCGCCTACGGCCGCACCGCCGCCGAGGTCGAGATCGTCCGGCTCATGCCGGCCGAGCGCGACGACCTCGAGCCGCAGTACCGCGTCAAGAGCCGCGGCGAAAGCCACGAGCGCGTCGTCGGCGAGGGCATGATCGCCTCGCCCTTCGGCGCCGGCGCCTGATCCCCACGCCTCGGGAGCCCGACCCATCCCCATGACGTTTCTACGCATTCTTTCGACCGGAGCCTTCGTTCTCGCCATGACCCTCAGCGCCGCCGCCGCCGAAACCAAGACCCTGCCTTCGGGCCTCGCCTATGTCGACGAAGTGGTCGGCTCCGGCGTCGAGGCCGTGCCCGGCAAGACCGTGCAGGTGCATTACACCGGCTGGCTCGACAAGGGCGGCGAGAAGGGCGCGAAGTTCGATTCCTCCCGCGACCGCGGCCAGCCCTTCGCCTTCGGGCTCGGCGGCGGCCAGGTCATCAAGGGCTGGGACGAGGGCGTCGCCGGCATGAAGGTCGGCGGCAAGCGCACGCTGACGATCCCCGCCGAGCTCGGCTACGGCGCGCGCGGCGCGGGCGGGGTGATCCCCCCGAACGCCACGCTGATCTTCGACGTGGAGTTGCTCGGCGTCCGCTGAGCCGCTTCGCGCGCATCGAGCTGATGTGAAGACGGGCGGGAGCCGACGGGTCCCGCCCGTTTCGCGTCTCAGGCCAGCACGAAGATGAGGCCCGCGAGCGCGAAGCCCATGACGCCGATCAGCGTCTCGAGCACCGTCCAGGTCTTCAGCGTGGTCTTGACGTCCATCTCGTAGAACCGGCCCACCAGCCAGAATCCGCTGTCGTTGACGTGGCTGAGCGTCACCGAGCCCGCCGCCAGCGCCAGCACGACCGCCGCAAGCTGCGCGCCCTCGTAGCCCGCCGCTGAGACCGCGGGCTGCACGAGGCCGGCCGCGGTGATCAGCGCGACCGTCGCCGAGCCCTGCGCGACGCGGAGCGCGGTCGCGATCACATAGGCCGCGATGAAGATGTGAAGGCCCATGTCGTTGAGCGCGCCGGCCAGCGCGTCGCCGATCCCGCTCGCCCGCAGCACCGCGCCGAACATGCCGCCGGCGCCGGTGATCAGGATGACGGCGCAGACCGGCCCGAGCGCGCCGTCGATCAGCTTCTCGATGGTCTGGGCGCTCTCGCCGCGGCGCACGCCCAGCACGTAGGAGGCGACGAGCACGGCGACGAGCAGCGCGACCGGCGTCGCCCCGAGCGCCCGGGCCACCTGGAACCAGGTCGCCCCGCCGTCGGCGAGGCCCATGGAACGCAGGCCGTTGAGGCCGGTGTTCACGAAGATGATGGCGAGCGGCAGCAGCAGCAGCCACACCACCGTCGAGGACTTCGGCGGGTTCGCCTTCCGCGCCTCCTGCGGGCCTCCCGCGAGCAAATCCGGCACCGGCAGCACGATCCGCCGTCCGATCCAGAGGCCGTAGAGGTAGCTGGTCACGTACCAGGTGGGGATCGCGATCGCGATCCCGAGCAGGGTCACCAGGCCGACGTCGGCCTTCAGCAGCTCGGTCGAGGCGACCGGGCCGGGGTGCGGCGGCACGAAGACGTGCATGACGGAGAAGGCGCCGGCGACGGGAATGCCGTAGCGCAGCAGCCCGCCGCCAAGGCGGCGCGCGACCGAGAACACGATCGGCAGCATCACCACGAGGCCGGCGTCGAAGAAGATCGGGAAGCCGAAGATCAACGAGGCGACGCCGAGCGCGAGCGGCGCGCGCTTCTCGCCGAAGAAGCGGATGAGGTCGTCGGCGAGCGCCTGGGCGCCGCCCGACACCTCGACGAGGCGGCCCAGCATGGCGCCGAAGCCGACGAGGAGCGCCACGGGCCCGAGCGTCGCGCCGAAGCCGTTCACCAGGGTGTCGATGACCTTGGCCGGCGGCACCCCGGTGGCGAAGGCGGTCACGAGACTGACCAGCACCAGCGCGACGAAGGCGTGGACCCGCATGTAGATGATGAGGACCAGAAGCGCGAGGATCGCGACGGCGGCGATCAACAGCAGGGGTCCTGCGCCGAGGGCGGGCGCGGCGGCGGCGGCGGCGTTCATGACGGCTCCTGGGGCGGTGTAGAGACGCTGGGATCAGTCGCGGGGGAGGCCGAGTTTTTCGACGCCTGCCGAAATGACCTCCTCCGGCGGGACCGAGACGTCGACGATCGCGCCGTCCTCGTCGGCCTCGAGCGGTTCGAGGTCGGCGAACTGGGATGCGAGCAGCGAGGTCGGCATGTAATGCCCCTTGCGGGACGACATGCGGCTCTGGATCGCGTCGACCTCGCCCGAGAGCTGGAGGAAGCGGACGCGGGCCTCGGCGCCGCGCAGCACGTCGCGGTAGCGCCGCTTCAGCGCCGAGCAGGTGACGACCGTGCTCTCGCCGGCCCGGGCCTTCTCGCTGATCCAGTCACGGATCAGCGCGAGCCAGGGCGCGCGATCCTCGTCGTTGAGCGGAACGCCCGCCGTCATCTTGTCGATGTTGGCCTTCGGGTGAAACCTGTCGGCTTCGGCGAAGCTCCAGCCCAGCCGCGCCGCGAGGCCTTCGGCGGTCGTCGTCTTGCCGACGCCGGAGGGGCCCATCACGACCACGCAGGTGATGCCGTTTTGTCGGTTGGTCGTCATGTCACGTCTCCTCGCCAAGTCGGCGAAACATTACGCGCTGCGGCGCCGCGGCAAGGGGCGGCGTTCGGGTCGCCGTAGAACCTGACCCCAAGGGCGCCATGCGAGGCAAGCCGCCGTCAGTAATGGGGCGGCGGGCGGTCGACGGGCGCGACGCCGTTCGCGGCGTCGTCCAGCCGCTCGCCGAGCGCGGCGGTCTGGCGCTGGAGCGCGTCGATCAGCGCCCACTGCTGAGTGATGGTCTGGTTCAGGCTTTCGATCGCCTCGTCCTGATAGGCGATCCGGATTTCGAGCGCCTCAAGGCGCTCCATCATCGCCGCCTCGCTGCTCACGGTCATGGCGCCGTCTCCCTCGGAGGAGCCTCGGCCAGGCCGTGGCCGAGCGCGATCCTGTCGTCGAACACGAAACACGTCCCCCGCCACCGGCTCTCGGCGGGCGGGACCTCCTCAAGATACTTCAGGACGCCGCCCTTGAGCTGGCGCACGTCGGAGAAGCCCTGCGCCAACAGGTGCGCGCTCGCCTTCTCACAGCGAATGCCGCCGGTGCAGAACATCGCGACCGTACGACCCCTAGCCTCGCCCAGCCGTTCCGCGGCGAAGGCCTTGAAGTCGCTGAAGCGCCGGGTCCGGGGATCGATCGCGCCTTCGAACGAGCCCATCTCGACCTCGAAGGCGTTGCGCACGTCCACCACCACGACGTCGTCGCGGGCGATCAGCGCGTTCCAGTCCGCGGGGGCGACATAAGCTCCGGTGCGGACGGACGGGTCGGCCGCCGGGTCGCCCAAGGTGACGATTTCGCGCTTCACTTTCACTTTCAGGCGCCCGAAGGGCGCCTTGGCGGCGGTCGAGAGCTTCAGCTCCAGGCCGTCGAGCCGCCCGGCGAACAGCGGCCCGCCGCGCAGTTCGGCCAGGAACGCGTCGAGCGACGCCGGCGGCGCGGCCACCGTGCCGTTCACGCCTTCCTGCGCGAGAAGGATGGTGCCCTTGACGTCATGAGCCTCGCAGAGCGCGCGCAGCGGCGCCTGCAACGCGGCGGCGTCGGGCAGCGACGTGAACCGATAGAGGGCGGCGACGGCGTAGGACATGCGCTGCCTCTAGCAGGCCCGGCCGCGCAGGAACAGGCGCAGAGCCGCAGGGCGGCGGACTTGTGGGCGCCCGGCGAACCGGTCCATGGTGGCGCCGATGCGCGGCCGTCGCGAAGCGACCCTGCGCGGAAGCCTCGGAGGTCCGGACACGTGACGTTCATCGATCGGCGCGCCGCCGCTTTCGCACTCGTTGCGGCGCTGTCCGCGGCGCCTGCGGCCGCGCGCGAGACCTCCTTCGACATCGATTCGCTCGCCGGCCGCTCCTCGCTCGCCGGCGCCTATCTCGCGGGCCGGGTCGCTGGCGCCCAGCGCGACGTCGACGCGGCGGCGGCGTTCTTCCGCGCGGCGTTGAAGGCCGATCCGCGCAACCCCCAGCTGCTTGAGCGCGCTTTCCTTCTCAGCCTCGCCGAGGGCGGCGAAGGCGAGGCGATGCGTCTGGCCGAGCGGGTGGTCGCCGCCGATCCGACCAACCGGGTCGCGCAGCTGGCCCTGGCGGTGCGCGCGCTGAAGACCGGGTCTTACGGCTCCGCGCGTTCGGCGCTCGAAAGGGGCGCGCGCGGGCCGCTCGCCGATCTCAGCGTCGCCCTGCTGAGCGGCTGGTCCTGGGTCGGCTCCAACCAGCCGCAGCGCGCCTTCGCCGCGCTCGACAAGCTTCAGGGCGCCGACTTCTTCGGAGCCTTCCGCGACTACCACGCGGCGCTGATCGCGGACCTGACGGGCCGGAAGGAGGAGGCCGAGAAGCGGTTCGCCGCCGCGCTCGCCGGCGACGGCGCCGCCCTGCGCGTGGCGCTCGCCGCGGCTTCGTTCCGCGCCCGCAACGGAGACGCGGCCGGCGCGCTGAAGGCGCTCGACGATTTCGAGAAGAACGGGCCGCGCCATCCGCTCGCCCGCGAGATGCGCGAGATGATCGCCCAAGGCCGCGCGCCCGAGCGCGTGGCTTCGAACGCCCAGGAAGGCGTGGCGGAGGTGCTCTACGGAATCGGCGGCGCGCTCGCCCGGCAGGGGGGCGAGGACCTCGCGACCGTCTATCTCCAACTGGCGCTCTACGTTCAGCCCGAGCATCCGATGGCGCTCGTCACGCTGGCCGATCTCTACGACCAGCTGAACCAGTACGAAGACGCGATCGCGGTCTACGAGCGCGTGCCCGCCTCCTCGCCGCTGAAGCGCAACGCGGACATCCAGAGCGCGATCGATCTCGACCGCCTCGACAAGACCGATGAAGCGAAGGCGCGCCTCGCCAAGCTGATCGCGGCGGCGCCGGACGACCAGGAGGCGCTTGTCGCCCTCGGCAACATCGAGCGCGGGCGCGAGCAGTTCAAAGAGGCGGCCGAGACCTACACCAAGGCGATCAACTTGATCTCCGCCGCGAAGACCGCGGAGCCGGCGGCGGCCGCCCCGGCTGCCGCCGCGCCTCAGGCGGACGGAGCGCCGAGGCCTTATGTCGTCAAGTCCCGCGACAGCCTGTGGACGCTCGCCCGCGACCACCTCGGCGACCCGAAGCGCTGGCCGGAACTCGCCGCCTTCAACCGCGCGAACGGCGTGCGCATCCCTCGGTCCGGCGCGCTTGCTCCGGGACAGACGATCGTATTGCCGGCCCCCGCGCAGGCGACCGCAGCCGCGACGCCGGCGACGGAGCCCGCGGCGGCGCCAGCCGCCGCTGAGCCCGCCGTGGCGAACCGGGCGGACTGGTCGCTCTATTACGTCCGCGGCATTGCCTACGAGCGCTCCAAGGAGTGGGCGAAGTCCGAGGCCGACCTGAAGAAGGCTCTGTCGCTGGTTCCCGACCAGCCGCTCGTGCTCAACTACCTCGGCTACTCCTGGATCGACCAAGGCATCCATCTCGACGAGGGGATGAAGATGATCCAGCGGGCGGTCGAGCTGCGGCCCGACGACGGCTACATCGTCGACAGCCTCGGCTGGGCGCACTTCAAGCTCGGCCAGTTCGACGACGCCGTCCGCGAGCTGGAGCGCGCGGTCGAGCTCCGGCCGCAGGACCCGGTCATGAACGACCACCTCGGCGACGCCTATTGGAAGGTCGGGCGCAGGCTCGAGGCGGGGTTCCAGTGGAGCCACGCCCGCGACCTCAACCCGGAGCCGGAAGACCTGAAGAAGATCGAGGCCAAGCTCAAGGACGGCCTGCCGGAGACGCCGCCGACGAGCGCCGCCGACGCGCAGGAGAAGAAGGGCGGCGGCTGAGGCGCCGCGACCGCGCGCGATGCTGCTTCGCGAACGCGCCCCGGCCAAGGTCAACCTCACGCTCCACGTGCTCGGGCGCCGGGCCGACGGCTACCATGAGCTCGACAGCCTTACGGCCTTCGCCGGCTGCGCCGCGGACGCGCTGACGCTCGATCCCGCCGCGCCATACGGCCTGACGGTCGACGGCCCGTTCGCGACGCCGGCCGGAGACGGAGACGACAACCTCGTGCTGAAGGCCGCTCGCGCCCTCGCCGCGCGCGTCGACGGTCTGACGCTCGGCGCCTTCGCGCTGACGAAGCGCATTCCGGTGGCTGCGGGCCTCGGCGGGGGCTCTGCGGACGCCGCGGCGGCGCTCCGGCTGCTGGCGCAGCTTAATGGGCTGGCGAACGACGACCCGCGCCTTCTCGCCGCAGCGGCGGAGGCCGGCTCCGACGTGCCGGTGTGCCTGCGCTCCCGGGCCGCGCGCATGACCGGGCGGGGCGAGGTGGTGACGCCCGTCCAGATCGCGCCGACGCCCGCGGTGCTGATGAACCCCCTGCGTCCCGCGCCGACGGCGGACGTGTTCCGCGCGCTTGGCCTCGCACCCGGCGAAATGCGCGACGGCGACGCGCCGCCGGAGGACGTTGGAAGCTGGATCGCCCGCGGCCGCAACGATCTGGAGGCGGCGGCGGTCCGCATCGCGCCGGAGATCGCGGCCGGGCTGCTGATGCTCGCGTCCCAGACAGGTTGTCGGACCGCGCGCATGTCGGGCTCCGGCGCGACGGTGTTCGGCCTGTTCGGCTCGGCCCAGGAGGCTCGGCGCGCCGCCCGGGCGCTCGCGAAAGCGGCCCCCAGCTGGTGGGTGCGCTCCACGATGCTGCGCTGAGGAACACATGACGCCGGTCATCTACGTTGCGGCGGCGCTGGCCGAAATCGCCGGCTGCTTCGCCTTCTGGGCGGTGCTCCGCCTTGGCGCTTCGCCCGCATGGCTCGGGGCGGGCGCGGCGTCGCTGATCGCCTTCGCCTGCCTCCTCACCCTCGTCGACGCCGCGGCCGCCGGCCGCGCCTACGCGGCCTACGGCGGCGTCTACGTCGCGGCGTCGCTCGGCTGGCTCTGGGCGATGGAGGGCGTCCGGCCGGATCGGTGGGACCTCACAGGCTCCGCGATCTGCGTCGCCGGCGCGGCGGTGGTGCTGTTCGGGCCGAGGGGGTGAAGGCGAGCGCTTTGTCTCACATTCACGGCTCGGCGCCCGCGGGGCCTGATACAAGCCAGAGGATTGGGCGATAACCAGACGACGCCGTCAGGCGACGCGGCGACGGCCAGCCCAACGTGCGCGGCGCGTCACCCAAGACGTAACGGGGTCAGCGACCGAAGAGCCAAATCTGTGAGAGCCAGCTCATGAGGAGCGCAGGGGCGAACATGTCTCGCCACCGCGAGTAGACGCGCGTCCAGCTATCAATGGGCTCGGAATCCCCGTCGATGCTAAGCGCCGGTAGGGTTGGCGTCACGACGTCCTGACACCACAGGAGCAATAGGGAGGCGGGAGCAAGGGCGATCAAAGACCACAGTGGAACGCAGCCGAAACGCTTGGCCAAAAGATACGCAGACAGTCCGGTTCCGAGCAGTGGGAAAGCCGAATTAACGGCGATGAAGATTGACGCAAAGGGAGTGAGGAAGAAGACGGTGAGGAGTGCGTTGGACTGCGAGCGGTGCGGATTGAAGTGAATGAAGTCGACCCATAAGACGGTCCAAAGCAGGCTGCACCAGATCGCGATGGCAATAAAAACGATCGTGCCCGCACTGAAGAGGTAGGCAGCGTTCCGCGGTCTGATCATCAGCCTTGAGTCACGGGCCGTCGCCACGTCCGGTAAGCCCCTCAGTGCGCCCGCGCGGTGACGAACCCCACGACGTCCAGCAGCGGCTTCGCCTGCGGCCGGTCCTGGAACAGGGCGAGGGCGTCCCGGGCCATTGCCCCGTAATGGCGCGCGCGCTCCAGCGTGGCGTCGATCGCGCCGTGCTTCGCGAGCAGGCGGATCGCCTCAGGAAGGTCGCCGTCCTCGATCTTCCCCTCTTCGAGCGTGCGCTTCCAGAACGCGCGCTCATCCTCGGAGCCGCGACGGTAGGCGAGCACGACGGGCAGGGTGATCTTGCCCTCGCGGAAGTCGTCGCCGACCTTTTTGCCGAGCTTGGCCTCGCGCCCGCCGTAGTCGAGAGCGTCGTCGACCAGCTGGAAGGCGATGCCGAGGTTCATGCCGTAGGACCGGGCGGCGGCCTGCTCCGCTTTCGGGCGGTTCGCAATCACCGGCCCGACCTCGCAGGCGGCGGCGAACAGGGCGGCGGTCTTGCCGCGCACGACGGCGAGATAGTCGTCCTCGGTGGTCGCAGTGTTCTTGGCGGCGGCGAGCTGCATCACCTCGCCCTCGGCGATCACGGCAGCGGCGTCGGCCAGGATGCGAAGCGCCTCCAGCGAGCCGACCTCGACCATCATCTTGAAGGCCTGGCCGAGCAGGAAGTCGCCCACCAGCACGCTCGCCTCGTTGCCCCAGAGCATGCGGGCGGCGAGCTTGCCGCGGCGCATCTCGGAGCCGTCGACCACGTCGTCGTGCAGCAGGGTCGCCGTGTGCATGAACTCGACGGAGGCCGCGAGCTTCACGTCGCCGTCGCCGGAATAGCCGGAGAGCGCCGCGGTCGCGAGCGTCAGCATCGGGCGCAGACGCTTGCCGCCGGAATTGATGAGATGGTTCGCGACTTCGGGAATCATCGCGACGTCCGATCCCGTGCGGGACAGGATGAAGGCGTTGACGCGCTCCATGCCAGGCGTGACGAGCTCCACGAGCGGGCCGACGCCGGCGGTCTCGCCTCCGTCCTGCCGCTCGTCCAACGGTACCACCACGCCCAAACTCGGCGCTCCTCGACAGTTGCGAACCGGCGGGACCCTACCCAGAGGCCTCCAGGGGCACAAGCCGAAACGTCGGGAGCCCGCCGTCAGTGGGCGCTGAGCGCCTGACCGACGGCTTTGGCCGCCATCAATTGCTGGGAGGCGAGGACCACCAGGAGAATGGCGACGATGAGGGCGGTCAACTCGGTACGCATGGCGCTCTTCACTCACGAGGGCGTCGGTCACAGGCCGGCACGATCGGGGGCGGTCGGGGCGCAAGTTGGGCCGCCGTGAGGCTGTCGCCGCCCAAGATGTAAACGCCTGGCAACGTTCGCCCCGCTGTGGCCCGGCCGCCACGGCGCGTTGCCCCCGGACCCTGGGCGGGCCATCATGGCCACGTCGAAACCGAACGGACCGCGATGCAGGAAATCCTCAGAAGCAACGACCGGGTGCTGCTCTCCTTCGTGCAGGCCACGCTGACCGACGCCGGCCTGGAGCACATCGTGCTCGACGCCAACATGAGCGTCCTCGAAGGCTCGCTCGGCATACTCGCGGCGCGCGTGCTGGTCGGCGACGAGGACGCGGCGGAGGCCCGGCGCATTCTGGCGGAGAGCGGCCTGTCGCACGAGCTCCGCCCCGAGCCGCAGTGAGCGGCGATCTTTCCGACGACCTGTTCTTCGGCGGGCGGCTGAAGCTGCTGCAGCCTCGGAAGGGCCACCGCGTCGGCACGGACGCGGCGCTGCTGACGGCGGCGGCCCGGGGCCGGATGGCGAAGGGCGCGCTGGTCGCGGATTTCGGAGCGGGCGTCGGCGCCGTCGGCCTGTCGCTCGCCCTGAGCGGAGCCGGCCGCGTGACGCTGGTGGAGATCGACTTCGCGACGGCCAGTGTCGCCGCCGAAAACATCCGGCGCAACGGCCTCGCTGATAAGGTCGACGTCCGGACCGACGACGTCGCGGACGTCGCGCGAGGCGATGGCTTCCCCCGCCGGGACTCGCTCGATCTGGTCGTCGCAAACCCGCCGTTCGACGCGGCGCGCCGGTTCCGCGCCTCGCCGGACGCCGACAAGGCGCGCGCCCATGCTGCGGCCGAAGGATTGGTCGAAGTCTGGATGCGCGCTGCCGCCCGAGCGCTGAGGCCCGGCGGCTGCCTCATCATGATCCATCGCCCCGAGGCGATCGGCGACTTGGTCTCGCGGGCGGAGGGACGCTTCGGCGGGGCGCGGCTGCGGGCGGTGCACGCGCGCGCCGACGCGCCGGCGATCCGCATCCTGTTCGCGGCGCGCAAAGGCAGCCGTGGCGCGCTTGCGCTGCTGCCGCCCCTGGTGCTTCACGGCGAGGGCGACGGCTTCACCGCGGAGGCGATGGACATCCAGCGGGGCCAGGCGGCGCTCGCGATGGACGACAGCAAAACGCCGGCCCCGAGGGCCGGCGTTCGCGTCAGGGCCGAGGCCCCCGATCAGTAGTAGCGGCGACCGCAGACTTCGCGGGTGCGCGTCACGTAGCGGTAGCCGTTCCACGACCGCACGGTCGTCACGCGGCAGCGCGGACGCGCCGGGCCGTAGCCATAATAGCGCGGCCGGGGCGCGTAGTAGCCGTAGTACGGACGCTCCCGATAGCGATGGCGATAGCCGCGGTGATAGGCCGGCTCATAGTAGCCGCCGCCGTAATAGCCGGGGCTGCCCACCCCGACGCGCACAGACACGTCGCCGGCGGAAGCGGCCGTCGGGACGGCGGCGAAGCCGCCAGCGGCGAGGGCTGCGGCGAGAACGAACTTACGAAACATGGCGTCCTCCTCAGGACAGGGGCGGCGCGCGATGCCGCGGAGCGCCCTGAATGCCGTCGGCTCGCGCCGTCTGCGTCATCGCAGACCAACCAAGCCGTCTGGTACATAGAAGTAGGGCGCAACCCCTGAATTCTCTCTGAGCCCTTCGTTCATCGGGCGTTCATCGATCCCGGCCGCGTTGGCGCCGCCGGCCTGGACGCCTATGTCTCGCCGCATGAGCCTCTCGACCTCCGCCCGCCTCAAGGCCGCCCTTCGCCCCGTTCTGCCGAGCCGTTGGCGAACGCCCTCCGCCGTTGTTCCCGTCGTCCGCATGCAAGGCGCGATCGGGATCGGCACGCCATTCCGGCCCGCGGTCACGCTGTCGAGCGTCGCGGGTCAGCTGGAAAAGGCCTTCGCGGTCGAGGGAGCGAAGGAGGTCGCGATCATCGTGAACTCGCCCGGTGGTTCGCCGGTGCAAGCGCACCTCATCTGCCGCAGGATCCGCCAGCTCGCGGATGAGACGAGCCTTCCCGTGACCGTCGTGGTCGAGGACGTCGCCGCGTCCGGCGGCTACATGATCGCCTGCGCCGGCGACGAGATCGTCGCCGACCCCTCGTCGATCGTCGGCTCCATCGGCGTCGTCTCCGCGGGCTTCGGCTTCGACCGCGCGATCGAGCGCCTTGGGATCGATCGGCGCCTCTACACCTCGGGAGAGAACAAGGCGATCCTCGACCCGTTCCAGCCGGAGAAGGCCGAGGACGTCGAGCGGCTGAAGGAGATTCAGCGCGAGGTTCACGAGCATTTCATTGCGTTGGTGAAAGAGCGTCGCGGGGCAGCGCTGTCGGACGACGCCGAGCTGTTCACCGGGGCGTTCTGGACCGCCTCGTCGGGCCTCGCGCTCGGCCTCGTCGACCGCATCGGAGATCTGCGGTCCGTGATGCGCGAACGCTGGGGGGACAAGGTGGAGCTGCGGCTAACGACGAAGCGGACGCCGCTGCTGAAGCGGATGATGGGCCGCGGCGGCGAGGGCGTCGAGGCGAGCCTGCCGGACGAGGCGATGGCGGCGATCGAGGCGCGTGCGCTCTGGTCCCGCTTCGGCCTGTGAGCCCAGCGCGACAGGCTCTCTTGCCTGTCGCCGCAACGGCGTCATGATCGCCGTCGACGCTGGCTGTCCCAGTTCGGATTCAAACGCTTCGGAGACCGCGATGCCGCCGTTCCTCGTTTTCGCCGCCGCCGCCGCGGGGGCCGTCTACGGCGCGAAAGCGATCAAGCGCGAGTGGCGTCGCATCAACCGTGAGCTTGAGGCCGCGGACCGCGACGCCGTCGATGCGGACAAGGCAGTCCGCCCCACGCTGCGCCGCGATCCCGCGACCGGCGAATGGCGGCCCGGCGGCCGGTGACGGCCCGCGCCGCTTGACCCTGAAGGCCGGCCGCGACTAGCGTCCGCGCGCTTTCCCGCCCTTCCGGACCGCGACGCACATGACCCCCGACGACGCCCTGAGCCCCTCCCGCTCGTTCCAGGGACTTATCCTGACGCTGCAGCGGTTCTGGGCGGCGCAGGGCTGCGTCGTGCTGCAGCCCTACGACATGGAGGTGGGCGCCGGCACGTTCCATCCGGCGACGACGCTTCGGGCGCTGGGGCCGCGGCCCTGGAAGGCGGCCTACGTGCAGCCCTCCCGGCGCCCGAAGGACGGCCGCTACGGCGAAAACCCAAACCGCTTCCAGCACTACTACCAGTTTCAGGTCATCCTGAAGCCCTCGCCGGCGAACCTGCAGGAGCTCTACCTCGACAGTCTGAAGGCCATCGGCCTCGACCCCGCGGTTCATGACGTGCGCTTCGTCGAGGACGACTGGGAAAGCCCGACGCTGGGCGCCTGGGGCCTCGGTTGGGAGTGCTGGTGCGACGGCATGGAGGTGTCGCAGTTCACCTATTTCCAGCAGGTCGCCGGCGTCGACTGCGATCCGGTCTCGGGCGAGCTGACCTACGGTCTTGAGCGCCTTGCGATGTACATCCAGGGAGTCGACCGCGGCTTCGACCTGAATTTCAACGGCCGGGACGGCGACGAGAAGATCACCTACGGCGACGTGTTCCGGCAGGCGGAGCAGGAGTACTCTCGCTACAACTTCGAGCACGCCAACGTCGACCTGTTGAAGCGGCATTTCGAAGACGCCGAGACGGAGTGCCGGGCGCTGCTGAAGGCCGGCGACGTGGGCGAGGGACGCCACCTGATGGCGATGCCCGCCTACGATCAGGCGATCAAGGCGAGCCACGCCTTCAACCTGCTCGACGCCCGCGGCGTGATCTCGGTGACCGAGCGCCAGAGCTACATCCTGCGGGTGCGGGAACTGGCGAAAGCCTGCGGCGCGGCCTGGCTGAAGACCGAAGCCGGCGGCGCCCAGGCGGCCTGACGGGGGCGGCGCCCTCCAAGAATTCGCGCGGCGTCCTTCCCCGGTTTATCCGGGGCATCCAGAGGTCCGCGCCGCTCGCGTGACGAGCTGGTCTAGATTTCTGGATGAGCGGGGAACGACGGGGCTCCTTCGGCCGGCCTCCGCGTGCCTGTACCGCCGCGTCAGAGATAATTGACGAGGCTGAGCGATTTGAGGGTCGCCGCCACGCTGTAGCTCGCTTCGATGCTGGACTGCAGCGCCAGGATCTTCACGGTCACTTCGTCCTTGTCGGCGTCGACGACGCCAGACAGCGCGTCCTCGGCGAGCGCGCGGGCGGCGTCGTGCCGGTCTCCGGCCGCCTTCACCGAGGTGTTGGCGAGGGCGAGGTCGGAGGCGACCGACTGCAGCGCCGACGTGGTTTCGGTCGAGGACAAGGCGCCCACAGTCCGCTCACGCAGCGCGTCGTAACGGGCTTCGGCGTTTCCGTCGCTTGGCGAGAAGCTGGTGGCTGAGAGCACCGCCAGCGACTTGATCACATTCGTGAAGGCCTCCTCGTTGGCGCGGGCGCCGTAGGAGACGGTCACGCCGTCGGCGACCTTCGCAGTCGCGGCGTCGCGGGGATCGGCCGCGGAGCTGTCCCCCTGGTACCAGGCGACGGTGCGGGCCGCGGTCCCGGTCGTGTCGAGCGCGGTCGCGCCCTGGAGCGCGGCTTCCCGCTCGGCCTGGGTCGCATAGGTCCCGTCAAAGCCCGCGACCCGCGCGGGCTCGCCTCCGCTGGTGAAGAAGTCGTCTCCGGCCGCCACCGCCGAGGCCGCGGTCAGCGACGTGTCGGCGAGGGTCTTGAGCGCGCCGTCGAAGGCGGCCCGAAGGTTCGCGGTCGTCTCTTCCGGCGTCGCGGCGATCAGGAACTCGCCGTCCTGCAACGCCGCGCCGTCGTCGGTTCGGGCGGTGAGCGTCATCGCCTCGGTCGATCCGTCGGGCAGCGTCAGCGTCACGGTTATCGAGTTGCCGTCGGCCGGCGCGCCGTCGACGCCGAGCGTCAGCGTCGCAGGATCCCCGGTCGGCCCCTCCACGACGCCGCCGGTTAGGGACGACGACACGGCGGAGAGCTTGAAGCCGAACGGCCCCGACGCCTCCTCCGACACCGTAAAAGAGGTTCCGCTCGCCGCCGAGACGTCGAGCCGCCCGCGGCCGTCCGCGCCGAGATCGGCGAGGCCGCGTTCGTAGATCACGGTCTTCAGCCCGGCCTTGTCGCCATCGTCAGCCAGCATCTGCGCGGCGGAGAGCACCGGCTTGGCGTCGGTCGCGGTCCCGGAGAACAGATAGCGGCCGTCAGAATCGGTGTTCAGGTAGCTGATCGCCTCGTCGAGGTAGGCGCCCGCCTGAGACTGGGTCGCGGTCTGGCCGCCCGAGAGGCTGAAGCTCGCGCTCGAGTCGAAGCTCGCGATCTCCGAGGCGATGGTGTCGAGGCCGTCGACCACGGTGTTCATGACGCCGATGCGGGAGCTGATGATCGCCCCCACGCTGTCGTAGGAGTCGAGCTGCGTCAGCTTCGCCTTCATGGCGAGCGCCACGTCGCGTCCCGTGCCGAGACCTGCGTAGGTCGAGGAGACCTTGCCCGTCGCCAGCTGCTCCGAGAGATCCTGGATCTTGGCGCTGTTGTTCGCCATCGCCGTTAGCAGGCTCGGGCTGTAGAGGCTCGATGCGATCGTGGTCATCGGTCGGCCCTTACGACTGCAGCAGCATGTCGATCATCTCCTTGACCGCCGTCATCACGCGCGCATTGGCGCTGTAGGCGGTCTGAAGCGTGATCAGGTTGGTGAGCTCGGAGTCGACGTCGACGCCGGATTTCGCCGCGTACCGATCCTGCAAGGCGGAGACGACCGCCGACTGGCTCTCCGAGACGCGCGTCGCCGTCGCGCTGGCCGAGGCCTGATAAGCGACGATGTCCTGCGCGAACTCCCCGATCGTTCCGCTGTAGCCGGACGACGTCCCGCCGAGCCCTGCGTCGGTTCGGAAGCCGCGGTCCGTCTTCAGCGCGTCGACCAGGAAGTCGGCGCGGGCGGAGTCGCTCGCGGCGGCCGTCGAGGAGTACGCGGTCAGCAGCGCAGGATCGTCGACGACGGCGGAGTTCACGGCGATGCGGCCCGCGAAGCCTGTCCTCTGGTCGCCGCCGTCGAGGCTGCCGGAGTAGATCGCATCACCGGCGTCCACGAACAGCGGCAGCGCCACGCCTTCGTCGCTAAGAGCGGTGGCGGTGATTTTGGACGAACCGCTGGCGACGGTCACGCTCGCGTCCGACGCCGTGAAGGCGAAGCCGCCGGCGGTTTCGGCCGCGTCGATGTCGATCCCCGCGGCCGCAAGCGCCGCGTCGATGTCGTCGGCGGCCGTCGCCGAGGCGAAGTCGACGCCGATCACGGCGTCGCCTGGATCGGCCGTGACGTCGCCGTCGAGCGGCAGGCGCGCGGGGTCCGTCACGTTCACCAGGGTGACCGTCCGGGTCTTGCCCCCGGACGTGTAGGAGACCGTCATCGTGTCGCCGGGCTGCGCGCCCGCGGTCGACAGCTCCACTCCGCCGGGGACCGCCGCCCCTGCGACGGTCGTCGAGCCGAAGGCCTGCGCGAGGTTCGCCGCCAGCTCGTCGAGCTGGGCCTGGGCCTCGGGCAGCGTCTCGTCGCGCAGATCTGCGAGAGCGCGCAACTCCCCGGATTTAATCCCGCCGCCCGCCAGCAGGTCGGCCGAATAGCCGGAGGAGCGCGTGAGCGTGATCGCGCCGAGCGTGCTGTCGGAAGCGTCTTCGGAGTAGGCCTTCTGCGGCATGACGTTGGACGTCGGCTCGAACGACAGCCGCGAGGCCTCGCCCGCGTCGTAAAGCGTCAGGCCGCTGGTCGTCGTGATCCGGACGTCGCCCGATCCGGTGTCCGTGACCTTCACGTCCATCAGCGCGGCGAGTTCGTTGATCGCCTGGTCGCGCTGGTCCTGAAGCGCAGCGCGGGTTCCATCGTCCTTGGAGGCGACAATCTTGCGCGACAGATCCTGGATCGAGGTGAGCGCCTCGTTCGCGACGTCGACGCCGCTCGCGAGCGCGTCGTCCGCGTTTTGGCGGAGGCCTTGCACCCCGTTCGAAGCGTCGTTCAACGCCTGCGCCAGCAGGACGGCCTCCTGCACCGCGGAGCCCTGCATCGTCGTGCTGTCGGGGGACGTCGCCAGCGCGTCGAAGGCCGACGAGAGACTGGAGACGAGGCTGTCGATCGAGGTGTCGCCGTCGACGGTGCTGAAGAGCGACTGCAACTGGTCGAGGTAGTCCGCCTTGGTGGCGGCGTTCGCGTTGGTCGCGCTCTCGGACCGCAGCTGCCGCTGCAGGTAGAGGTCGATCTGACGCTTGACCTCCGTGACCTTCACGCCGCCGGTCGCGCTCTGCTCCGTGGCGAGCGATTTCGCGACGTAGCCAGGGGTGCTCGCGTTCGCGACGTTGTTCGCGACGAGATTGAGCCCGGCCTGGGTGGTCCTCAGGCCGGAGAGCGCGGTGGAAAGCGAGGCGGAAAGGCCCATCGTCACGCCTGATCAAATACGGTCGGCCGGCGCGCCGCCGGAAGCGGCGGCGCCGGGAGCGACGTCAACGGAGCATCTGGAGGACGTCGTCCATCATGGAGTTCGCGGTCGTCACGACGCGCGTGTTGGCCGAGTAGGCCTGTTGCGTGACGATGAGCTTGGTGAACTCGTCCGCGATGTCGACGTTCGACCCCTCGATCGCATTGCCGACGATCGACGAGCCCCCGCCGATGGACGCCGGGCCGGACCCGTCGGTGACGGCGAAGGCGCCGCCGTCCATCTGCTTCAGCTGGTTGTCCGCGGCGAAGGTCGCGACCGGAATCTCATACAGCGTCCGGGTCTTGCCGTTGCTGTAGGTCGCCACCAGCGAGCCGCCGTCCTCGATCGCCAGGCTCGTCATTTCGCCGGAGGCGACGCCGTTCTGGCTGAGCTTGGAGGTGGATACGGCGCCGGCGCTGTCGGCGTATTGGGTCAGACCCGCGCCGTGGTTCAGGGACACGTCGCCGTAGCTCGTGCCGTCGATCGTCAGGCCGGCGATCGTGGTCGCGCCGGAGGAGGGCGTCGTCAGCTTGCCGTCCTCGAAGACGTAGCCCTGCACGCCGGCGGTCCCGGCGTCGGCGTCGATCTGCGTCCAGGCCGTCTCCGTGCCCGTCGCCGTCGAATCCGACATGTAATACAGCGACCAGGTGTCCTTGGCCCCCGAGGTCGCGTCGGCGTTGCTGGTCTTGCCCCAGCGCACCTCCAGCTCCTTCGCCGCGCCATTCTGGTCGTAGACCGTCACCGAACCGCCCGCGACGGAGTTCGCGAGGAAGTCGGCCGCGTCGTCGCCCGAGATCGACGCGCCGAAGGACGAGTCCAGCAGGTACGAGGTCGGATCGGTCGCGTCGTAGTTTTCCGTCTTCGGCGCGGTCGGAAGGTTCGCCTGATAGGTGACGGTGGTGGTATTGGCGGCGGGGTAGAGTTCGTCGTTGGAGAGGTCGATCACCTCGGGGGTGCTCGAGGCCGCGCCCGAGGCCGAGACGCGGTTGCCCATCAGGTAATAGCCGGCGCCGTTGACGAGGTTGTCGTTCTTGTCGAGCTCGAAGTCGCCGCGGCGGGTGTAGAGATCGGTTCCGGTGAAGGTCGTCGAGCCGTTCGCCGCGCCCGTCGAATCCTGGACCAACAGATAGCCGTCGCCGCTGATCGCGATCGACGTCGACGATCCGGCCTCCGTGACGGTGCCCTGCAGGTCGTTGGTGGGACGCGAGTAAGCCTTCACGGAGCCCGAGGTCTGGGTCTTCGCGCCGGAGGAATCCGTCACCAGGTCCTGGAAGGCCGTGTCGGTCCGCTTGTAGGCGGTCGTCGACGAGTTCGCGATGTTTCCCGAGATGTTCTCGAGCGCGTAGGACTGAGCGCTGAGGCCGCTCACCGCCGTGGTCAATGCACCGTAGATGCCCATCGTACTCTCCTCGAACTGGCGGTCCCCGCGCCTCTCGGACGGAGCAAGCGCGAGGCCAAGGCGAGACTGCTGGATTCTGAGCCTTTTTTTGCCCGCTCCCCTTTCCTCCGACTGGCTCGGTTCTGCCGGGCGGCACAATCTGCCGGCCCTCCCGCGCGGTTGACGGACGTCGGCGACGCGATCACCGTCGCGCGGATTCGAGCGGCGCGTTGGAGCGGAGCGACGACATGGCGGATGCAAGACGCGCGGAGGTCGGCGACAGGCGCACGCTCTATCCGCCGATCGAGCCTTATGACCACGGCATGCTCGACGTCGGCGACGGCCACCGGGTCTATTGGGAGCTCTGCGGCAACCCGCGCGGCGTCCCCGTGGTCTTTCTGCACGGCGGGCCGGGCGGCGGCTGCGGCCCCGCTCACCGGCGGCTGTTCGATCCGAAGCGCTACCGCATCCTGCTGTTCGACCAGCGCGGCTGCGGGCGCTCGACCCCGCATGCGAACCTCGACGCGAACACGACGTGGGACCTCGTCGCGGACATCGAGCGGCTGCGCGTCATGACGGGCGCGGAGCGCTGGCTCGTCTTCGGCGGCTCTTGGGGCTCGACGCTCGCGCTGGCTTACGCCGAAACCCACCCAGAAAGAGTGTCCGGGCTTGTGCTCCGAGGGATCTTCACGCTCCGGCGCTTCGAGCTCGACTGGTACTACCAGTCCGGCGCTTCGCTGCTTTTCCCCGACAAGTGGGAGAAGTTCCTCGCGCCGATCCCAGATAACGAGCGCGGCGATCTGATCGCCGCTTACCGCAAGCGGCTGATCGGCGACGACCCTGCGGCGCGGCTTGAGGCGGCGAAGGCCTGGAGCGTGTGGGAGGGGGAAACCATCACCCTGCTGCCCGACCCCGCCATCACCGGCCAGCACGGTGGCGACGCCTATGCGCTCGCCTTCGCGCGGATCGAGAACCACTACTTCACCCACGCTGGCTGGATGGAAGAGGGCCAACTGATCCGCGACGCGCACAAGCTGCGGGGAACGCCCGGCGTCATCGTGCAGGGGCGCTACGACGTGGCGACCCCGGTGGTGACAGCCTGGGACCTGCACAAGGCTTGGCCGGAGGCTGAACTGCACATCGCCGACGACGCCGGCCACGCCTATTCTGAGCCGGGCATCCTCGATCGTCTTGTGCGCGCCACCGACAGCTTCGCGACGCGCTTGACGCCTTCTTGATTTGATCCGGCGAGGTCCGCGCCTACCTCCCGTCCATGACACAACCGGAGATGCTCCCCATGCGCCAGGCGTCGCTCGTCCGCTCCCTGCTGCTCGCGACGGCGGTGGTTTTCGCGTCGGCGCCAGCCGCCACCGTTCCCGCCTACGCGCAGGCCAAGAAGGCCGAAACGGTCAAATCCGAGAAGCAGAGCTTCTCCGTGGAGACGGTGGCGACAGGCCTCGAAAATCCGTGGGGGCTCGCCTTCCTGCCCGACGGCCGGATGCTGGTGACGGAAAAGGCCGGGCGCCTGAGGCTGATCCTGCCCGACGGCAAGGTCTCGCCCGCGGTCACCGGCCTTCCAAAGGTCGACGCGCGCGGGCAGGGCGGCCTGCTCGACGTCGCCGTCGCGCCCGACTTCGCCAACGGCCGGCTCGTCTACTTCACCTTCTCGGAAGCGGGCGAGGGCGGCGTCAACGGCACGGCGCTCGCGCGGGGTCGACTGGCGGACAACGCGCCGCGGCTTGAGAACGTCGAGGTGATCTGGCGGCAGGCGCCGAAGTACGCCTCCACCAAGCATTACGGCTCGCGGATCGTGTTTGCGCCGGA
Source organism: Methylopila sp. Yamaguchi (assembly GCF_002897035.1). GTDB lineage: Bacteria > Pseudomonadota > Alphaproteobacteria > Rhizobiales > Methylopilaceae > Methylopila. The sequence goes on along the minus strand of NZ_BAUX01000001.1, from coordinate 104,545 downwards.
CGGGAAGACGATGTTCGTCACCGTCGGCGAACGCTCGGACAAGGAGTTTCGCGTCAAATCGCAGGCTCTCGACGAGACTCTCGGCAAGGTCGTACGGCTGACGCTCGACGGAAAGCCCGCCGCGGGCAATCCGTTCGAAGGTCGGGCCGACGCGAAGCCCGAGATCTGGTCCTACGGGCATCGCAACCCGCAGGGCGCGGCGATCAATCCGGCGGACGGCGCGCTCTGGGTGACGGAGCATGGACCGATGGGCGGCGACGAGCTGAACAAGCCGGAGGCCGGCAAGAACTACGGTTGGCCGGTCATCACTTACGGCAAGGAGTACTCCGGCGCGCCGCTGGGCGAGGGGACCGAAAAGGCGGGCATGGAGCAGCCCGTCTACAAGTGGGTTCCGTCGATCGGAACCTCGGGCCTCGCGTTCTACGGCGGAGACGCGCTCCCCGGCTGGAAGGGCAGCGTTTTCGTCGGCGGCCTCGCCATGCCCATGCTGGCGCGGCTGGAGATGAGCGACGGCAAGGTCGTGAAGGAGGAACGGCTGCTCGAGGACATGGGCGAGCGCATCCGCGACGTCCGCCAGGGTCCGGACGGCCTGCTCTACCTGCTCACCGACAGCGCCGAGGGGCGGGTGCTCCGCCTGAAGGCGGCTGCGAACGGGCGTTCCTGAAGCGTGAACAGGGGAGCGGCCGCCGGGGGGAGCCGGCGGCCGCGTCCAGCTTCGCGGAGTTAACTGCGGGTGGACGCAGGGTTAACGCGCGAAGCCTTCGCGGGCGACTGGCGGGGCGGGCCCTGCCGCGCCGCCGCCCGCAAGGGGGATGGGCTCAGAAGGGCAGCAGCACGTCCATCACCTGCTGGCCGTAACGCGGCTGCTGCACGTCGGTGATCTGGCCGCGGCCGCCATAGGCGATGCGGGCCTGGGCGATCTTCTCGCTCTCGATCGTGTTGTCGCTGTCGATGTCCTCGGTCCGGACGATGCCGGCGACGATCAGCTCCCGGATCTCGAAGTTGACCCGGATCTCCTGCTTGCCCTCGATCACCAGCGAGCCGTTGGGCAGCACCTGGGTGACGACCGCGGCGACGTTGGTGACCAAGGTCTCCTTGCGATCGACCGAGCCTTCGCCTTCGCTCGACGAGGTCGAGCCGGCCTTCACGGCGTTCGACGGGTCGACCCCGCCTGGAAGGATCTTCTTCAGATAGCCCTCGTAGCCCAGCACGTTGTCGAGATTGGCGGCTTCCGTGTTGGTGCGGCTGCGCTTGGTGGTGTTCTCGAGCTTGGCGCTGTCGGTGATGTCGACCTTGACCGTCAGCAGGTCGCCGACCTGGCGGGCGCGCGGGTCCTTGAAGAATCCGCGGGCGCCGGACCGCCACAGCGAGTTCGGCTGGTACGACACCGGCATCGGCTCGGGCATCGGCATCTGCACCGGCTTGTAGCCCGCCTGGGTCGTGGGGTTCTCGATCGCCGAGAGCGCGGGCTGCTTGCCAACGTTGGCGAGCCGGTCGGCGGCGCCGCAGCCTGCCAGCAGGCTCGCGAGCACCACGGGGCCGGTCAGGCGGAAGGCGAGGGGAAGGCGCATCGGACAGGTTCCTTTCAGCGCCGCGCGACGGCGGTCGGGGCGGCGGCGACCGTCACTTCGGACGGGCCCGTGACGACGCCGCTGACGATGCGCTTCGACTGGACGTTCTGGACGTCGATGAGATCGCCTTGCGCGCCGGACGCCAGCGCCTTGGCCTTGAGCGAGAGCGACATGCCGGAGCCGCCGTAGACGAGCGTGACGAAGCCGCCGCGCTCCACATGCTGAGGGCGCATGAGATCGTTCGCGCGGAAGGTCTGGCCCTCGCGAAGCGCGCGGCGAGTGGCGAGGCCGCGCGCGCTTTCGAGATCCACCGCGTCGCTGTTGCCCGCCTTCGGGCGGCGCTCGACCATCAGGTCGGCGTCGCGGAGCACCTCGCCGCGGGCGAGCGGGCGCGCGGTCACCGCCACTTCGACGGTTTCGACGGCGGCTCCAGTGACGCGCGCGCCGCGGGCGCCGCGGTCCGCGCCGAGAACAGCCTCGAAACGGCCGGTCCGGGTGTCGAGCGAGAACTGGGAGACGTCCAGGGAGCCACGGCTCTGGGGCGAAAGATGCACGGTGCGGTCGTCGTCCAGCGTCACCCGCATGGCGGACGGCTGCGCGCCGACGTCGGCTGCGGCGCGGGCGGCGATCGCCTCTTTCACCTCATCGGCGGTGACGCTGCGGCCAAGCCGCGTCACTGCGATCTCGGAGACGAGGCCGGCCGAGACGTTCTCGACCCCCGCCCGCCGCGCGGCGGCGATCACGACGTCGGCCGGCACGGCGCCGGTGAGGCCGTAGTCCGGCGCGCGGAACAAGGCGACCCCCGCAGCGGCGCCGGCGCCGTCGGCGAGGTCGCCGAGCGTGACGATCTCGGCGGAGACCAGCGCTTCGGCGCGCAGCGTCGGGGCCGCGAAGGCGGCGGAGGAGGTCAGCAGGGCGGCGGCGAAGGCGGCGAGACGGATCATGGCTCTCACCGCAGCATCGACGAGGTGGACTGCAGCATCTGGTCCGCGGACGAGACGACCTTGGAGTTCATCTCGTAGGCGCGCTGGGCAGCGATCAAGTCGGAGATCTCGGTGACCGCGTTGACGTTGGAAGCTTCGAGGTAGGACTGCAGCGTGGAGCCGAAGCCTTCCGCCCCGGGATTGTCGACCAGCGGCGTGCCGCTCGCCGGCGTTTCGAGGAACAGGTTGTCGCCCTTGGCCTCGAGGCCCGACTTGTTGATGAAGCGCGCCAGCTCGATCTGACCCAGCGCCTGGGGGGCGGTCTGGCCCTGGACGGTGGCCTCTACGCCGCCGGTCGCGCTGATGCTGACGCTGAGGGCGTTGGTCGGAACGGTAATTCCGGGCAGCACGGTGTAGCCGTCGGCGGTGACGAGCTGACCATTGGCGTCGAGCTCGAACGAGCCGTCGCGGGTGTAGGCCGTGCGGCCGTCCGGGAGCTGGACCTGGAAGAAGCCCTCGCCTTTGATGGCGACGTCGTAGGTCTTCTCGGTCAGCGCGACGGTGCCCTGGCTCATCACCCGCGGCGTCGCGACCAGCTTCACGCCCGAGCCCACGTCGACGCCGGTGGGCAGGACGGTGCCGGTGTCCGAACTCGACGAGCCCACCTGGCGCATCGACTGATAGAGAAGGTCCTGGAACTCGGCCCGCTGGCGCTTGAAGCCGGTGGTCCGCATGTTCGCGATGTTGTTCGAGATGATCTCGACGTTGGCCTCCTGGGCGGCCATGCCTGTCGAGGCGATGTTGAGGGCGCGCATGGTGCGTCTCCGTCCGTCTTCGCCGGCTTACGCCGGAACCTCGGCGAGCTTCTCGATCGCTGAACGCCGGATGTCGTTCTGCGCGTCGAGGATCCCGGAGATCGACGTGTAGGCCCGGTTCACCTCGATCAGGCGGCTCATCTCGACGATCGGCTTGACGTTCGACTTCTCGACCGCGCCCTGGACCACGGCGGTCGTGGCGGGCGCGTCTTTGGGATCTTCCGTGGTCGCATAGAGATTGGCGCCGATCTTATGGACTGCCCGGGGATCGGCGAAGCTGACGAGGCGGAGACGGCCACGTACGCCCTCGCTCGTCGCGATGGTGCCGTCCCGGCCGATCGTCAGCCCGGTCTCGTTGGGCGCGAGCTGGATCGGGCCGGCGGTGGACAGGAGACGTTCGCCGTTGGCTGTCACCAGCTGGCCCGAGGCGTTGACCCCGAACGCTCCGCTGCGGGTGTAGCGCTCGCCGGCCTCCGTCTCGACCACGAAGAAGCCCTCGCCGTCGATCGCGAAATCCATCGCGCCGCCGGTCGCCTCCACGTCGCCCGGGGCGAAGCTGTGCCAGGTCCCGCGCTGCTGCACGAAGGAGAGCTTCTGGTCCTGCGTCGGGAACGTGCCGTCGCGGGCGTTCGGCATCATGAATTCGCTGAACACCATCTGTTCGGCCTTGAAGCCGGTGGTGTTCATGTTCGCGACGTTGTTGGCGATGACGTCGAGTTCGCGACGCAGGACGACCTGGCGCGACAACCCGACGAGAGACGCGTTTTCCACCAAACGCTCCCGTGGTCCGTGTTGCTTCCGCGTGCGCCCCGCTTGTCCTCCCCGACGAGCGGCGCTCACGACAAGGGAGCTGCACGCGCCATGCCAATGTCGGCGGATGTTCAGAACTGAGGGGATTGGCGACCGGGAGCCGCGCGCAACCGCCAGGCGCCATCTGAGCAGGCGGCGCAAAATGCCCGGCAGAACTTGCCGGGCGAAACGCGTTTTCAAGAGTTCATTAACCTTTCCGACCTATTCGTTAACCCTAGCGGATGGACCGCGTAGGCGATTGAGGGAGCGCGGCGCGAGCCGCGTGTCGGGAATGGCGGAAGCCGAAGGCGCCGGCGGCGAGGCGAAGCCGAAGTCCAGGAAGAAGCTGATAATCATTGCGGCCGCTGCGGCGGCGGTCGTGATCGGCGGCGGCGTGGGCGGCTACCTGATGTTCGCCAAGGGCGGCGGCGGCCATGGCGCCGAGACCGCCGCGGCCTCCGGTCATGACGGGGGGGAGCACGGCGGGACGGGCGAAGCTCAGGCGGCGACGCCGGCGAAGTCGGCGGCGTTCGTCGACCTGCCCGAGATGACCGTGAACTTGGCGACGGCCGACAAGGAGCGGCAGCAGTACGTCCGCATGTCGGTGGCGCTCGAGGTCGGCAGCCCGGAGCTCGTTGAGGCGATCAAGCCGCTGCTTCCGCGCGTGATCGACAGCTTCCAGACCCATCTGCGCGAGATGCGCCCGAGCGACATCCGGGGATCGGCAGGGGCGTACCGCCTCAAGGAGGAGCTTCTGCGCCGGGTAAACGTCGCGATCGCGCCGGCGCGCGCCGACGCGGTGCTGTTCAAGGACGTCGTCGTCCAGTAGGGCGCGGACCAGAAGGGTCGGGACGATGGCGGGGGAAGACGACGACGACGATCTCGCGGCCGAATGGGGCGCCGCGATGGCCGAGCAGGTCGGCGAAGACGCCGAGGCGATGGCGGCCGAATGGGCCGCGATGCTGGGCGGTCCGACCGTCGCCGACGACGGCGGCCGAAAGTCTCCGGACCGGGTGCTCAATCAGGAGGAGGTCGACGGCCTCCTCGGGTTCAACCCTCACGAACTTGGCCTCAACTCCCAGTCCGGCATCCGGGCGATCATCAACTCGGCGCTCGTCTCCTACGAGCGCCTCCCGATGCTCGAGATCGTGTTCGACCGGCTGGTCCGGCTGCTCACGACCAGCTTGCGCAACTTCACCTCGGACAACGTCGAGGTCTCGCTCGACGGCATCCGCTCGGTGCGCTTCGGCGACTACCTCAATTCGATACCGCTGCCGGCCATCCTCTCGGTGTTCAAGGCACACAGGGGACGGCTTCGGGCTGATGACGGTGGACAGCGCGCTGATCTACTCGATCATCGACGTGCTGCTGGGCGGCCGCCGCGGCGCCGCGACCATGAAGGTCGAGGGCCGCCCCTACACCACGATCGAGACCAGCTTGGTCCAGCGCATGATCGAGGTGGTGCTGGCGGACGCCGAACAGGCGTTCCGGCCGATCACCAACGTCAACTTTTCGCTCGACCGGCTTGAGACCAACCCCCGCTTCGCCGCCATCACGCGGCCCGCCAACGCCGCGATCCTCGTCAATCTCCGGATCGACATGGAGGACCGCGGCGGCTTCATCGAGGTGCTGCTGCCTTACGCGACGATCGAGCCGATCCGCGAGATGCTGCTGCAGCAGTTCATGGGCGAGAAGTTCGGCCGCGACGCGACCTGGGAAGGCCATCTCGCGACCGAGATCTGGTCCGCCCAGGCCGAGCTCCACGCCGTGCTCTACGACAAGAAACTCCCGCTGCGCACCATCCTCGACCTCGACATCGGGGACACGCTGATGCTCGATGTCGCGCCCGACGAACTGGTCGAGATTCGGTGCGGCGACCAGGTCCTGACCGAGGCCCGCATGGGACGCGCGGGCGACAAGGTCGCGGTCCAGATCGCCCGTCCGCTGCGCCGCTCGCACACCACGCTCGCCGCCTTCGAGGCGGCCGGGGAATCTCGGAAGGACGCCTGAACCATGGAGAACGTCGTCGGTTTCGCGATCGAGTCGCTCGTCGCGGTCCTGCTCGTCGCGACGATCGCCTACTGCGCTTTGCTGAACCGCAGGCTCGGCAAGCTGCGAGCGGATGAGGGCGTGATGCGCGAGACGATCACCGAACTCGTCGCCTCCACCCACGCGGCGGAACGCGCGATCGTCGCGCTCCGGGCTGCGCTCGGCCATTGCGAGGACACCCTGGCCGAGCGGCTGGGGCGCGCCGAAACCATGTCCACCGCGATCGCCGGCCAGCTGAGCGCGGGCGAGGAGGTGATCGAGCGCATCACGCGGATCGCCAAGGCGGCGCGCGACCACGCGGCGCGCGAGGCGAGCATGGACGAGATCGCCCGGCGCGACGCGGACCGCGAGGCCATCCGGCTGGCCGCCCGTCGCCGCGCCGAGGAGGAGGAAGAGGCGCGCGCGCTGATCCGCCGCGTCGCCGAGGAGGCCGAACCCGTCAGTCGCTCCGCGGCGACCGCCGCCGCGGCCGAGCTTTTCGCCTCGCGCATCCGCGCCCTCAGCGCTGGTTCCCCGGCATGACCGCCGACCGCATTCGCCTGATGCCGATCGTGATGACCGCGGCTGCGGCGCTGCTCGCGCTGAAGACCGTCGGTCTCGTGACGCAGACGAGCTACCTGTTCGCCAGCCCCGCCGCGGCCGCCGGCGCCCCGAAGGCCGAAGGGCACGGAGCCGCGCCCGAGGCGGCGGAGCCAAGCGAGGCCGCGGCGCCTGCCGTGCGGCCCAAGGAGGCTCCGACGGAGCCGTCCTCCTCCGCTTCGGAGAAGGCGCTGCTGGAGGCGCTGCAGAAGCGCCGCGAGACGATCGAGGCCAAAGCGAGCGACCTCGACGTCCGCGAGAACCTGATTAAGGCCGCCGAGCGTCGGATGGAGGAGCGCCTCGCCGAGCTCAAACGGCTCGAAGAGCAGGTCTCGGCGGCGGAGGATCGCCGCCGCGAGGAGGACAAGGCCAAGTTCAAGGAGCTCATCGTCCTCTACGAAGGCATGAAGGTGAAGGAGGCCGCGCGGATCTTCGAGCGCCTCGACGCCTCCGTGCTGATCGAGGTCGCGAGCCGCATGAACCCCCGCAAGCTCGCAGAGGTCATGGGCCAGATGTCGCCCGACAGCGCGGAGAGGCTGACGGTCGCGATGGCGCGCCGGAGCGACGGCTCGCTCGCCCCGCGCCCGGTGGCGGCGAACGACCTGCCGCAGATCGTCGGACGCTCCGCGAATCCCTGACCGCGCGGAGCGCGAATTCCCCTGCGCGGTAACCTTCCACCAACCGCTCGCCCTTAAGACTGTTCGGCGCGGCCGTCCGGCCGTGGGCGAGGGCGAGGGACCTGGTCGACGTGTCGAGGGTGAGACTGCGGGCGATCGCCGCCGCGCTGGCGCTGGGCTGGACCTGCGCCGCGGCCGATGTCGCGTGCGCCGCGACCGCCACGGTGACCGCCGGCATGCAGTCCGAAGGCTACGCGCGGTTGGTCTTCGCCTTCGACCAGATGCCGAAGATCAGCGCTTCGCTGTCGGGCACGGTGCTGGTCGTCACCTTCGGCGAGCCGACGGAGGTCGATCTCGGCACGCTCGGCCGCGATCTGCGCGGTCTGGTCCGCATCGTCCGCAAAGAGGCCGACGACACCGCCATCCGGTTTGCGCTGGAGCGCGGCGTGATCCTGAACGCGCAGGAGGCGGGCGACTCGTTCTACGTCGATCTGCTGCCGACGACGTGGAAGGGCATGAAGCCCAGCCTGCCGCCCGAGGTCGTGGCCGAGATGAGCCGCCAAGCGCGCCGAAGCCGGATCGCGGAGCTCGAGGCGCAGGTGCGGAAGGCGGCGGCCGCGAGGCCGCTCACGGTTTCCGGCGCCACGCATCCGACCTTCCGCCGACTGGTGTTCGGCGTTGATCCTCGCGTGCAGGTCGATCTCACGCGCAAGGGCGACACGGCGCTGGTGACCTTTGGCGCCGACATGCCGTTCGACCTCGCCGCGGCCAGGGCGTCGCTGCCTGCGCCTCTGGCCGGACTCCTGGTCCGTCGCGCCAACGGCGCGGTCACCGTCGTTGTCCCGGCGCCGAAAGACGTCGACGTCCGCGGCTTCCGCGAAGACGACACCTATGTGCTGGACGTGGATCGCAAGGACGCCGCGCCCTCCGCCGAGGCGACCGCGGGAGGCGGCGCCGATTCCCATCATGCAACGACGCGCCTGGACCTCGCCGACGACGGGAAGGGCGCACCGGCCGCCGCTGCTTCGGCCGTAGCTGCGGAGGCTCACGCGCCGCAGCCTGCTCCGGCGCCCGCCCCGCCCCAGGCCCAAGCTGCGCAAAGCGCTGCCGGTGCGGAGGCCCGCGCGACCCCTCTTGCGCCGGCGGCGGCCGGGCGGCCGGAGCTCAGCCGCTCGGGCCAGTCGCTCCGCATCCGCTTTCCGTTCGACAAGCCCACTCCCGCCGCCGTGTTCGCACGCGGCCGCACGGCTTGGGCGGTGTTCGACACGCCCGATCCAATCCCGCTCGACGACGTCCTGAAGGCCTCGAACGGCGCGATCCTCGCCATCGAACAGAGCGTGGTGGAGCGCGGGAGGGTCATCCGCATCAAGCTGGCGGAGCCCCGCGCGGTGACGGCTGCGGCGGAAGGGGCGACCTGGATCCTCTCGCTCGGCGACGACATCCTCGGCGGCGCCGATCCGATCGACTTCGCGTCCAACTTCGGCCGGGACGGCCGCGGCGCGTTGGTTGCGCACCTCGAGGGTCTCGGCGGCGTTCGTGAAATCGACGATCCGGACTTCGGCGACCGCCTGATGGTGGCGTCTCTGTCGGGACCGACCCGCGCCTCGCTGCGGCCGCAGGCCTTCGTTGAGGTCGGGGTCATGCTCACGGCCCAGGGCGTGGTCGCCCTGCCGATGGCCGACGACGTGCGGTTGACGGCGAAGATGGACACGCTCGCGATCGAACGCGACGCCGGACTGTCGCTCTCGGTTGGCGGTGGGCCGCGCGCTGCGGAGGCGGGCTCCGGCGGACCTGCGTCTGATATCGTGCTCGACGCCGCCGGCGGCCGGGAGGCGGTCTCGGAGCGGTTCTACGCGCGCGAACGCAAGCTGCTTGACGCGGCCGCCCGCGCCACGCCGGACGAGCGCATCGAAGCGCGGATCGCCCTGGCGCGGTTCTATGCGTTCCGGCGCATGGCGGCGAACGCGCGGGCGGTGATCGAGGCGACGGTTGGGGACGATGGGCTCGCCGAACGGGACCCGCGCGTCGCCATCCTGCGCGCGTCGGCCGCGGCGCAGCTCGGGCGCTACACCACCGCCATCCAGCTGCTCTCGACGCCCCAGCTCGCAGCCAGCCCCGAGGCGTCCCTATGGCGCGCCTTCGCCGAGTCGGGTGAGGGGCGCGTCGGCCCTGCGCGGGACTACCTGCGCAAGGGCGAATCCGCGATCGGCGCGATGCCGCCGGACTACCAGGCGCTGTTCAGCGAGATGGAGGTCACGCTCGCGCTCGACGCGAAGGATCATGTCGCGGCGGTCAGCGCCTTCGATCGCCTGGAGCTTTTGCCGGCGGTCCATGGGCAGAGCGCGCGCGAGGTTCTGCGCGCCCGAGTCTTCGAGGCGCTCGGCCAGACAGACAAGGCGCTGCAGTCCTACGACGTCGTGCTGAAGGGCTCGGACCCGATCGCCGCCGCAGAGGCGGAGCTTCGGTCGATCGAGCTGCGGCTGACGGTCGGGAAGATCTCGATCCCGGACGCCATCGCCGCGCTTGAACGGCTGGTGACGGGCTGGCGCGGCGACTGGATCGAAGCCGAGGGACTCGCCCGCCTGTCTGGCCTCTACGCCGACGCGGAGCGCTGGCGCGACGCCTTCACCACGCTGAAGACCTCGGTCGAGGCGTTCCCGGACGTCGAAGCCACGCGCACCTTGCAGGATCGGATGCAGGCCCGGTTCACCGACCTGTTCCTGGGCCCGGCGGTCGACCGCATGCAGAAGGTCGACGCGCTGGCGCTGTTCTACGACTTCCAGGAGCTCAGTCCGAGCGGCAAGCGCGGCGACGAGCTGGTGCGGCGGCTCGCGGACAAGCTGGTCGAGGTCGACCTGCTGGACCAGGCTTCGGCCCTGCTCGAGTACCAGATCGACAATCGCCTCACGGGCGCCGGCCGCGCGCAGGTCGCGGCGCGCGCCGCCATGATCCACTTGATGAACGACAAGCCGGCGGAGGCGGCCCGTGTCCTGCAGAAGACGCGGCAGGCCGACCTGCCGGCGTCGCTCGTGCGCACCCGCCTGATGCTCGACGCGCGCGCGCTCGCGCAGACCGGCCGCACGGAGCTTGCGCTCGAGATGGCGGATGGCCTCGGTCCCGAGGCGGCGCGGCTGAAGGCCGACGTGCTCTGGGCGGCGCGCCGCTGGAGCGAGGCGGGCGACGCCTTCGAGGCGGCGCTTGGTCCGGCGTGGCGCAAGCCCGAACCGCTGGACGCGTCTGAACGCGCCGACGTGATGCGGGCCGCCATCTCGCTGTCGCTCGCCGACGACGATCTCGGCCTTGACCGCATCCGGCAGAAGTTCGCGTCCAAGATGGCGGACAGTCCGGACGCGCACGCCTTCGAAGTGGTGACGGCGCCGATCGAAGCGCGCGGAGAGGCCTTCCGCGAGGTTGCGCGGTCGATCGCGACGACGGCCGCGTTCGAGGGTTTCCTCAAGGACTACCGCAAGCAGACCGAAGACGAAGCGGCAAGCACCGCAGCTCCATCGCACGCGGAGAGCGCGGGCTGACGTCGTCGCGACAGGGAGCTCCAACGAAAACGGCCGGAGCGAAGCCCCGGCCGTTTTGCGTTTGGATTGCGATCGAAGTCCGATACGCCTGATCAGGCGGCCTTCATCGCGTTGGCCTTCTCGATCAGCGCTTCCGCCATGCGGATGGAGGCGATGTCGATCAGGCGGCCGTCGAGCGCCACAGCGCCGCGGCCGGCCTTGGCGGCCTCTTCCATCGCTTCCAGAATGCGACGGGCCTTGGTGACCTCGGCTTCCGAAGGCGTGAACACGTCGTTGGCGAGCTCGATCTGGGAGGGGTGGATCGCCCACTTGCCCTCGTAGCCCGCGGCCGCGCAGCGGCGGGCGGCGGAGAGGTAGCCTTCGGGATCGGAGAAGTCGCCGAACGGGCCGTCGATCGGCCTGAGGCCGTAGGCGCGGCAGGCGACCAGCATGCGCTGCTGGGCGAACAGCCACGGGTCCTGCCAGTGGGTCTCGCGCTTGCCCGCCTCGTCCTTGTCGGTGAGCACCGAGTAGTCCGGGTTCACGCCGCCGATGACGGTGGTGCGGGTGCGGCAGGAGGCTGCGTAGTCGGCGACGCCGAAGGACATCGCCTCGAGCCGCTTCGACGAGGTCGCGATCGCCTCGACGTTCGCCATGCCGAGCGCGGTCTCGATCAGAACCTCGAAGCCGAGCTTCTTCTCGCGCTTCTTGGCCTGCTCGATCTGAGTCACCAGCACGTCGATCGCGTAGACGTCCTGCGGCACGCCGACCTTCGGGATCAGGATCATGTCGAGCCGCGGGCACTGCTCCACGATGTCGACCACGTCCCGGTACATGTAGTGGGTGTCGAGACCATTGATGCGGATCATCATGGTCTTCGTGCCCCAGTCGATCTCGTTCAGGGCCTGAACGATGTTCTTGCGGGCCTGCTCCTTGTCGTCGGGCGCGACCGCGTCCTCGAGGTCGAGGAAGATGACGTCGGCCTTCGACTGCGCCGACTTCTCCATGAAGGTCGGGTTCGAGCCCGGCACCGCAAGCTCAGAACGATGCAGACGCGGCGTGGCCTGCTGAACCAGAGTGAAGCTCATACTTTCCTCCTGAAGCAAATTTCTAAGCACGATCGCTGCGGCGGACCGTACTCATTATAATTAAAGGTGCAACACATCAGTTCGGATAAACTACGAAAAGCGCATAAGCCGAGGATCTAATCTTATCCCGTCGCGCCGAATCCGACCGCAATGCAGTTGATGGACAGAAGAAGCGCGGATTTCGCCTCCTCGCGCTTGAATTCGTCAGTTTCCCCGCGGTAGCGGCGGAGCAGCTCCACCTGCTCGTGGCTGACCTGGTTGATGACGGGCAGGCGCTCCGCCAGCCGTTCCCGGAAGGCGGGATATCGGAACGCGATCTCGCCGCCGCCGGAGACCCGCAGCGCCATCTCGCAGGTCAGCGCGTACTCCTCCTCGATCATCCGGAAGATGTCGTCCCGGATGGCCTCGTTCGGCACGAGGCTGGAGTACTCGCGTGCGATCGAGAGATCGACCATCCGCAGCGTCTTCTCGACCTCGTCGAGGATCAGCCGGAACAGCTTCGACTGTTCGAACATGCGCTTCAAAAGCGCTTCGCCTTCCTCGCCCCGGACGTCGATGAAGTTCTTGAGCGCGGAGCCGATGCCGTACCAGCCGGTGATGATGTGACGGTTCTGGGCCCAGGCGAAGACCCAGGGGATCGCGCGCAGATCGGAGAGCGAGCGCGCGCCGAAGCGGCGGGCGGGGCGCGAGCCGATGTTCAAGAGCGCGAGCTCGTCGAGCGGGCTCGCGTTCTGGAAGTACTCGACGAGGCCGGGATGGTTGATGAGGTTGCTGTAGACCGCGCGCGAGGCGCCCGACAGCGCCTCCATGGCGTCGTCGTACTCCGGCCGGGAGGCCTGCTTCTCGGTTTGCGAGCGCAGCACCTGCTCCATGATGGAGGCCGCGGTCAGCTCCATCTGGTAGGCGGCGGTGCCGCGGTTCGAATATTTGAACGACACCACCTCGCCCTGGTCGGTGACGCGGTACTGCCGGCGGATGGAGCCTGGGGGCTGGGCCGCGATCGCGCGCGCGGTCGGCGCGCCGCCGCGGGAGACTGAACCGCCCCGGCCGTGGAAGAACGCGATCGGCACGCCCGCCTGCTCGCCGACCTCGGTGAGCTTGGCCTGCGCCTTGTACAGCTCCCAGTTCGAGGCGAAGTAGCCGCCGTCCTTGTTTGAGTCGGAGTAGCCGATCATCACCTCGTGGTAGCCGCCCTGCCACCGCACGGACCGGCGCACCAGCGGGATCGACAGCAGCTCCTTCATGATCGCCGGCGCGGCGCGCAAGTCTTCGATCGTCTCGAACAGCGGGACGATGGGCAACTGGCAGATCTCGACGCCCGGGCTGTCGAGATAGATCCGCGCTTCCTTGGCGAGAACGTAGACTCCGAGGATGTCGTTCACGGAGCGCGTCATGGACAGCACGAAGCAGCCGACGGCTTCGCGGTCGAGCTCCGTGCGCATCTCGGCCACCAGGGCGAAGGTCGCGAGCGTTTCGAGCGACTCTTCGGACAGCCCTTCCAGCCGGCGCGGGGTCGACCTCGGCTTGGACAGCTCCGAGGTCAGCCAGGCGCGCCATTCGCGGGATTCGACGTCCGGGGCCTGATCGGCGGACTGGCCCTCGATCGCGGCCCACATCTCCCGCAGCGTGTTGGTCGTGCGGGTGGAGTTCTCGCGGACGTCGAGATGGACTGTGGAGAAGCGGAACAGCTCGACCATCCGGCGCACCGGGCGGACCTGATTGACGGCCAGAGATCGGCAGCCGGCCTCAACGAGTCCCTGTTCGAGCGCCTTAAGATCGTTGATCAGCTCGTCGGCGTCGACATAGAACGGGCCCGGCAGGATGACGGGCTCCTCCTTGTTGCGCTCGATGGTGGCGTCGAGCTTCCGCAGGATGCAGGTCTGGAACTGCCGGAAGTGCTCGCCGGGATTGCGCGCCTCGATGGCCTGTCCGTCGCCGCTCGCGGCGAGCCGGGCGGTGAGCTCCTTGCGGAACGAGATCGGGGTCGGCAGCGACCGTTCGGTGATCGACAGCAGCTTGCCGAGATCGACGATGCGGGTGCGGAAGCGCCGCATGGAGGCGCGGCCGTTGCGCTTGAGGGTCGTCCGGGTGACCGCCGAGGTCACGAACGGGTTGCCGTCGCGGTCGCCGCCGATCCAGGAGCCGAACTGGAAGAACGCCGGCACCTCGAAGGTCTCGTCCGGGTAGTATTCGGCGAGCGAGGCTTCGAGCGAGTCCAGGACCTCCGGCAGCGTGTCGAACAGTGATTCGTCGAAGAAATGCAGGCCCCACGAGACCTCGCGCACGACCGTCGCCTTTTCGAGCTGCAGCTCGCCCGTCATCCAGATCAGCTCGATCTGGTCGCGCAGGTCGGCGATCAGCGCGACGCGTTCGCGCTCGGTCCAGCGGGGCAGCTCGAGTTCGCGCAGGTCGAGATAGATGCGCCGGAGCTTCTCCAGCACCGTCACGCGCTTCGCTTCAGTCGGGTGGGCCGTCAGGGTGGGGCGGATGCGCAGCTCGCGCAGCAGGGTGTGGATCTCTGACGGCTTCACTCCCGCCGAGACGGCGTCGGCGAGGACGCTCGAGAAAGTGCCCTTGACCTCCGCACGCCCGAGGGTGCGCTCGGCGTGGCGGCGGCGCCGCATCGCCGTGTTCTCCTCCACGATCGACAGCAGGCGAAACCAGATGCCCTGCACCTGGAGCGCGCGGCCCATCAGCTCCGGGCTGAGGCCCGCGATGTCGGTCTCGCCCTTCAGCACGCCCTCGAGCTCCGGCTGATGCCGGCGGCAGACGTCGAGCAGCGACTGGAACAGGATCTCGGTCGCAACGTCCGGCTCGGTGCCGGTGATCATCGGAGCGGCGAAGCCGGCGTCGGGCGTCGGACGGGGAGCAAGTTGAACGATCGAGGTCATCGCGAGATCCACTTCTACCGACGTGCGGAGGCGCGCCGTCTTTGGAGACGGATGACGGCCGGCGTTGGCGCTAATTCAGGCGCCGACGCCGGCGTGCGGAGCGTCAGGCCGCGTTCTTGAGCTTGCCCAGAACCTCTGCAACCGTCGTGCCGAAGTCGCCGGGGGACGGGGCCACGGTCAGCCCGTAGGAGAGCATGATCTCGGCCTTCTCCGCCGCGCTGTCGCCCTGGGCGGAGATGATCGCGCCCGCGTGGCCCATCCGCCGGCCCTTGGGCGCCGTCAGGCCCGCTACAAAGCCGATCACGGGCTTCGACATGTTGTCCTTGATCCAGGCCGAGGCCTCGGCTTCCTGCGGGCCGCCGATCTCGCCGATCATCAGCACGGCGTCGGTCTCCGGATCCTGCTCGAACAGCGCGAGATGGTCGAGGAAGGACGAGCCGTTGATCGGGTCGCCGCCGATGCCCACCGAGGTCGAAATGCCGATGCCGAGCGCCTTCATCTGCGACGCCGCCTCGTAGCCGAGCGTCCCGGAGCGCGAGATCACGCCGACGTTGCCCTTGAGGTAGATGTGGCCCGGCATGATGCCGAGCATCGCCTTGCCCGGGGAGATGATGCCGGCGCAGTTCGGGCCGACCACCATGGTCCGCCGGTCCTTCGGATAGCGGCGGAGGTAGCGCTTCACGCGCATCATGTCCTGGGCCGGGATGCCGTCGGTGATCGAGCACACGAGCGCGAGCCCGGCGTCCGCGGCCTCCATGATCGCGTCCGCCGCGAACGGCGGGGCGACGAAGGTGATCGAGGTCGTCGCGCCGGTCGCCGCCACCGCGTCCTTCACGGTGTTGAAGACGGGGAGGCCGAGGTGCGTCTTGCCGCCCTTGCCGGGGGTCACGCCGCCGACGACGTTGGAGCCGTACTCCACCATCTCCTTGGTGTGGAAGGTGCCCTTGTCGCCCGTGATGCCTTGGACGATGATCGGGGTCTTCTCGTCGATGAGGATGCTCATGATCGGGTCTCCTCAGGCCGCGGTCTTGTAGGCGGCGACGGCCTTCTGGGCGGCCTCCGACAACGTGTCGGCGGCGATCAGGTCGAGGCCGCTCTCCTCGAGGATTTTCTTGCCGGCTTCCACGTTTGTGCCGGCGAGACGCACGATCAGCGGCACCTCGATCTTCACCTCCTTCGCCGCCTGGATCACCCCTTGCGCGACCCAGTCGCAGCGATTGATCCCGGCGAAGATGTTGACCAGGATCGCCTTGACGTTCTTATCCGAGAGCACGAGGCGGAACGCAGTGGCCACGCGCTCGGGGCTGGCGCCGCCGCCGACGTCGAGGAAGTTCGCAGGGCTGCCGCCGGCGTGCTTGATCATGTCCATCGTCGCCATGGCGAGGCCCGCGCCGTTGACGATGCAGCCGATCTCTCCGTCGAGCCCGATGTAGTTCAGGTTGTGCTCAGCCGCCTGCGCTTCGCGCGGATCGCCCTGCGAAGGGTCGTGCATGTCCGCGACGTTGTGACGACGGAACAGCGCGTTGTCGTCAAAGGACATCTTGGCGTCGAGCGCGAGCACGCGGTCGTCGCGGGTCACGACGAGCGGGTTGATCTCGAGCATCACGCCGTCGGTGTCGCGGAAGGCGCGGTACGCGCTCATGATGAGGCGGACGGCGGCCGCGACTTGGCGGATGTTGAGCCCGAGCCGGAACGCAAGCTCGCGCGCCTCGAACTGCTGCAGGCCGACCGCTGGCTCCACGACGATCTGAATCAGCGCCTCGGGGTCGTTCTGGGCGATCTCCTCGATCTCCATGCCCCCATGCGTCGAGGCGATGACGACGACGCGCTCGGCCTTACGGTCCAGCACGAAGCCAAGATAGAGTTCGCGTTCGAAGGGATCGGCGACCTCGACGTAGACGCGCTGCACCGGCTTGCCCTCGGGTCCGGTCTGCAAGGTCACAAGGCGCTTGCCAAGCATGGACTTCGCCGCGTCGCGCACCTCGTTGTAGGTGCGGCAGAGCTTGACGCCGCCGGCCTTGCCCCGGGCGCCGGCGTGGATCTGAGCTTTGACCGCCCAGAACGAGCCGCCGAGTTCGGTGGCAGCGTAGACCGCCTGGTCCGGGCTGAACGCCACCGCCCCCTTAGGGACGGCGACGCCGAAACTCGCGAGCAGTTCTTTAGCTTGGTACTCGTGAACGTCCATCACGACCCTCCCTTGCGTTTCAACGCACCGACGCGCGAGCTTTCGTGTGTGGTCAGCTCACCTTGTTCTTCACCACGTCGTACGTCTTCTTCGTGAGCGCCTCGGCTTCGCCGAGCAGCGTCTCGAGTTCGGCGAGCCGGGCGTCCGCGAACTCCCGGTCCTTGATCGACTTGGCGTTCACCCGGACGTTGAGGGCGGCGCTCAGCAGTCCGGCATAGGCCGACTGAACGGCGACGCCGGCGTCCGAGATCACGTTGAGGTTGCCCTTGTCGGCGGTGATCGCCGCGAGGTCGATCACCTCGCGGCAGAGCCGCACCGCATCGAGCGGCACGTCGGTCGCGACCTTGAGCGCAGCCTGGATCCTCTCGACGCGGGCCGCCTTTTCCTCGTCGGTCCCGCGCGGGAGCCCGTAAGCTCCCATCACCGCGTCGAAGGCCTTCACGTCGTCGTCGATCGCGTCCGTCAGCTTGGCGCGCAGCGCTTCCGAGCGGACGAGCACGTCCTTCAGCTCCGCCTCGACCTCGGCGTACTTCGGCTTGCCGACCGTGAGGTTGATCACCATCGACACCAGCGCCGCGCCGGTCGCGCCGTGGATCGCGGCCGCGCCGCCGCCACCGGGCGTCGGAGCCTCGCTCCCGAGCTCGTCCAGGAAAACGCCGAGGGTCTGGTCCTTGGCGGTCATGCCATTTCCTTCGCGAGGGCGTAGATCTCGTCCGCGTCGAAAGACTGGTCGGCCGCCTCGAACAGCTTGCCGATGAGCGTGCGGTGAAGCTTCAGCTTCAGGCCGCCGAGGCCGAGCGCGCCGAGCGCGAGCTTGCCGTGACGCTCCTTGGCCTTGTCCATGGCGTCGATGCCGCCGATGCCGAGCGGGGGCTGGGCGTTGTAGTCGACCACGATCTCGATCGAGGCTTCGGACTTCCAGACGTCCTCGGCCAGCAGCTCCAGGCCGATCGCGCCGGCGGAGAACACGAGGTTCGCGCCCGACACCGCCTTGGCGCGGTCGTCGCCGCTCTTCGCCTCGATCGCCTCGACCTTCACGCCGAAGCGCTTCTCGATGTTGTCGGCGGCCTTCTGCGCCTTGTCGAGCGCGCGCCCGACGATCGCGACCGTCGCGCCTTCCTTGCCGAGCATCGCGGCGGAGCGCATGCCGACCGGGCCGGTGCCGGCGAGGATGACGGCCCGTTTGCCCTTCACGTCGCCTCCAAGCGCCTTCACGGCCAGCGCCACGCCGGCCGCGGCCGTGGTGTTCGAGCCGTTCGAGTCCAGCATGGTCGACACGCGGAACGGACCGAAGAAGCGCTTCTGGACGGCGTCGTAGACGGCCTCGCCGGCCGCCATGTCGCCGCCGCCGACGAAGATCGCCGTCGACTGCTTCTCCTTGCCGCCGCGGGTGTAGATCGTGCCGTCCACGTAGGCGCCGACGTTCTCGGGCGTGACGTTGCCGTAGCCGGTGATGTGGTCGGCGCCGCCGTCGTAGCCCACGACGACGTCGAAGACGCTCGGGGTCGGGTCGGTGTCGAACTGAAACAGCAGTTTCTTGGTCATGGTCTTCCCTGATGCCGCGCGTCCGCGGACGTTTTCTGTCTGACGCCGCAGGCCGTCGGCCACGCGGGACGTCATGCCCGCCTTTGCGGGCATCCATAATTTTGGCCCCCGACGTCAGGCCGCACGAGCAAGTCGTGAAGGCCCGGCTGCGCCGGGCATGACGGTGGCGTTCGAGGCCGGAGCCTTACTCGACGACGTTCGACGGCTTGCCCGCGACGAAGTTCTCGACGTTGTCGATCAGCTGGTCGGCGAGGATCTGCATGGCCTGCTTCGACGCCCACGCGACGTGCGGGGTGACGATGAGGTTCGGCAGGTCGGCGTCGCACAGGATGTTGCCGTCCTTCGGGGGCTCCTGCGCCACCACGTCGAAGCCTGCGCCGCCGATCTCGCCGGACTTCAGCGCGTCGAGCAGGGCCGCCTCGTCCACCAGGCCGCCGCGCGCGGTGTTGATGACGATGGCGCTGTTCTTCATCTTCTTGAACTGCTCCGCCCCGAACATGTTCTTGGTGTCGGGCGTGAGCGGCACGTGAATCGTGATGATGTCCGACTGCGTCAGCACGGTCTCGAAGTCGACCAGGCCGTCCTGCGGGAAGACGTCGTAGGGCAGGATCTTCATGCCGAGCGCTTCCGCCCGCTTGCCGATCGACTTGCCGAGCGCGCCGTAGCCCACGATGCCGAGGGTGGAGCCGGCGACGTCGTAGATCGGATAGTCGAAGTAGCAGAACTGCTGCGACTTGTTCCAGTCGCCGCGCTTCACCGAGTTGGCGTAGGGCACGATCGCGCGGCGCAGCGCGAAGATCAGGCCGATCACGTGCTCGGGCACGGTGTTGAAGGCGTAGTTGCGGATGTTCGAGACGACGATGCCCTGCGCCTTGGCCTGGGCCTTGTCGATCACGTCGGTGCCGGTGGCGGCGACGGCGATCAGTTTGAGCTTCGGCAGTTGCTTCAGCACGTCGGCGCGCATCGGCACCTTGTTGATCAGCGCGATGTCGGCGTCCTTCAGGCGCTCGACGATCTCGTCGGGCGTCCAGGTGGACTGATGCTCCACGTACTCATGCGGAAAGCTCGGCGCACGGACTTTGGCGTCGAGGCTTTCGCGGTCCAGAAAAACGATCTTGTGCGTCATTGCGCTCCCCTTGCGCCGGTCCGCGCGGGAGCGCTCCCCCGTCGGGACTCGGGCGTTTTTGACCGTGGCAGAATGACGACCGGGCGCGCTCTGTCCAGCGCGCCCGATCGCTTCACGTCAGGTCAGGCCGCCTTGGGAGCCGCGGCCTGGGCCTCGATCGGATTGTCGCGCAGGTAGTCCTGCGCGGCGCCGACGCCGGAGCCGGCCTTGATCTTCACGCCATTGTCGAGCATCGACATTTCCGCGCCCGCGAGCGCGCCCAGCAGCATGAGCTCGTTCAGGTCGCCGATGTGGCCGATGCGGAAGACGCGGCCCGCGACCTTCGACAGGCCCGCGCCCAGCGCCAGGTTGTAGCGGTCATAGGCGTGGCGGATGATCTTCGCCGCGTCGATGCCCTCAGGAGCCAGGATCGCCGACACGGTGTCGGAGTGCCAGCGCGGCGACTTCGCGCAAAGCTTCAGGCCCCAGGCGTCCACGGCCTTGCGGGTGGCTTCGGCCAGCACGTGATGGCGGCGGAAGATCTGCTCCAGGCCCTCGTCCTCGATGCACTGCAGCGACTCGCGCAGGCCGTGCAGCAGCGGGGTCGCCGGCGTGTAGGGGAAGTAGCCCGAGGGGTTCGTGTTGATGTGGTCCTGGAAGTCGAAGTAGACCTTGTTGAGCTTCGAGTTCTTCCGGAGGTTCAGCGCCTGCTGGCTGACGCAGACAAAGCCGAGGCCGGCCGGCAGCATCAGGCCCTTCTGCGAGCCGGAGACGGCGCAGTCGACCTTCCACTCGTCGAAACGGAAGTCGATCGAGCCGAGGCCCGACACCGAGTCCACGAACAGCAGCGCCGGATGCTTGGCGGCGTCCATCGCCTTGCGGATCGCGCCGATGTTGGAGGTCACGCCCGTGGCGGTCTCGTTGTGGACGACCATGACGGCCTTGATCTCATGCGCGGTGTCCGCGACGAGGGCCTCCTCGATCTTCTCCTCGTGGGCGCCGGTGCCCCATTCCTCTTCCTGGATCTGGACGTCCAGGCCCAGGCGCTGGGCCATGTCGGTCCAAAGGTGCGAGAACTGGCCGAAGCGGGCCGTCAGCACCTTGTCGCCGGGGGCGAGCGTGTTGGTGAGCGCCGCTTCCCAGCCGCCGGTGCCGGAGGACGGGAAAATGAAGACCTGGCCGTCCTTCGTCTTGAAGACCTTTTTCAGGCCCTCATAGAGCGGCTTGGTCAGCTCAGGGAAGATCGGCGAGCGGTGGTCTTCCTGCGACACGACCATCGCGCGGAGCACCCGCTCCGGGACGTTCGTCGGGCCGGGGACGAACAGGAAGTTCTTGCCGGGGCGTCTCGCCATTGTTTCCTCCTAAGCGCATTGTTGGCGCGCAGAATAGAGATCAGAGAGAGAAAGAACTATGCGACAGCTGGTCACGTGGTCGTTTGGACGATGAATCCGCCGCATATTCTGGTGAATTCAGTTAGCCTAGTGTTATCGTTCAGGAAAACTTCTAGACTGACCGATTGGTCGTAATCAACGTTTACGGCGCACAAGCCGGAGGCGCTGAGCGCGCGCAAACGCCTCGGCGTCGCGCGGGCGCGAAACCGATGGCGCAAGATGCCCTTGAATCTCTCCAAGGCACGATGCGACTTTCGGCGCAGGCTCCCGGCGCGAACAGCCGAAAGCCATCCATATCCCGCGCTGGCATGCCAGGGAAGGCCGCTTCTCGGGCCTTTCCGGCAATTTCATCGCCTCAGTAAAGGTGTGATGTACGAAGGAAATCGACTGATCGACAACGTCGATCAGTGCCTCGTCCGAAGATGTGTTGCGGACGACGCCTATGGACGCGACGCGCGCGGCCCGGCCGGCCGCGCGCCACTTAGCTCGGAGCCCGTTGGGGTTGGATTAGATGCGCCCGGCGCGGCGGGCGGCGACTTTCGCAAGCGCGGCCCAGTCGAGGTCGCCCTCGCCATGCGCGACGGCGTCGATCAGGTTGTCCCGCAGCACGGCGGCGAAAGGCATCGGCGTCCGCGCCGCCTCGGCCGCTTCCAGTGCGAGCCTGACGTCCTTCAGCCCAAGCGACAGCTTGAAACCTGCCGGCTCGAACGTCTCTGAGGCGATCGCCGCGCCGTAGCCCTGATAGGCGGGCGCCGCGAACACGGTCGAGGTCGCCATCGCGAGGAAATCGGCGCCCGCGACACCATGGCCCTCGGCGAGCGAGGCGGCTTCGCCCATGGTCTCTATGGCGCTGGCCAGCATGAAGTTCACCGCGAGCTTCACCGCGTTCGCCTGCTCGGGCCGGTCGCCGAAGCGCCAGGTCTTGCGGCCCATGACGTCGAACAGCGGCTGCGCGCGGTTGATCGCGTCGGCGCGGCCGCCGGCGAGGATGTTGAGCTCGCCGGCCTCCGCGACGTTCACCCGGCCGAGCACCGGCGCCGCCACGTAAGCGACGCCGCGGCTCTCTGCCTGTGCGGCGAGCGACGCGCCGACGGCGACCGCGACCGTCGCCATGTTCACGAGCAGAGCGCCGGGCGCGAGCGCCTCAAGCGCGCCGCCGTCGAGCAGGACGGCGCTCGTCGCGGCGTCGTCCGCGAGCATGGCGATCAGCACGTCCGTGCCGCGAGCCGCCTCGGCCGGGCTCGCAGCAGGTTCCGCGCCGAACTCCGCAAGCCGGGCCGCCGGGCCCTCGGACCGGTTCCACACCCGCAGGGCCACGCCCGCCTTCGCCAGATTGGCAGCCATCGGCGCGCCCATGGTGCCGAGCCCGAGAAACGCCGCCTGCATGACGACCTCCTTATGATGGAAAGCGGACGCGGACGCGCACGAGAACGAGAACGAGGTGGGAGCTACTGGCTGGCCCACACGATGCGGGCGATCCACGCGACTTCGGATGTTGGAAGGGTGCGGTCGGGATGCGCCGGGTTGATCGACCTCAACTCGACCTGCTTGGCGGTCGAGCGGGCGAGCTCCTTGGCGAGGACCTCGCCGCCGGTGGTGCGTACGATCACGCGATCGCCCCGCCGCACCGCGGCTCCGGGCGAGACCAGCACGACGTCGCCGTCGCGATAGACGGGCGACATCGAGTCGCCGGAAATCTCGAGCGCGTAGACGTTCTCCCGATCGGCGCCGGGCAGATCGATCTCGTCCCAGCCCTGGCCGACGGGAAAGCCGGCGTCGTCGAAATAACCGCCTTCGCCGGCTTGGGCCAAGCCGATCAGCGGCACATGCCGGCGCGGCGTTGGCGCGCCGTCGGTCAGCAGGCCCATGAAGCTGTCGAGGTTGGTCGCGGTGGCGTCGAGCGCCTTCGCGATGGACTCGGTGGAGGGCCACCGCGGTCGCCCGTCGGCGGCGATGCGCTTCGAGCGATTGAAGGTGGTGGGATCGAGGCCTGATCGCCGCGCAAGCCCAGACGCCGACAGCCCGTTTTTAGCCGCCAATGCGTCTATCGCCGCCCAGATCTGGCCGTGGCCCAGCATGACATCGGACTCCACCGTGTCGAAACGGCGTCCCGGACGTCGTTTCAATAGGAATTAGTACCTTTCGAGCCGCATGTCCAGCGGCAATCGGGGCCCGCCCGGCCTTGCGAGCGCGTCATCGCGGCTTTAATCCACCACGAGGCGTCGCCGTGCCTCAACGCCGCACGCCGAGGTGCGTTCCGCGCCCACGCCGTCCAAGGGTCGATCGATCATGACGCCTGAGTTGATCTACAAGATCGCGCCCGCCGCGCTGTGGCGCGAGGCGCAGGCGGCCGGCCGTTTCGACGGCGCGCCCGTCGACCTGACGGACGGCTACATACATTTCTCGACCGCCGCGCAGGCGAGGGAGACCGCCGCGAAACACTTCGCCGGTCAGGACGATCTTCTGCTGATCGCGGTCGACCCCGGCGCGCTCGGACAGGCCCTCCGCTGGGAGCCGTCCCGCGGCGGCGCGCTGTTCCCCCACCTCTACGCGCCGCTCGGGCTGGATGCGGTGCGCTGGGTCCGCCCGCTGCCGCTGAGCGCCGACGGCCGCCACGCCTTTCCTGAGCCCTCGTTTGGGGAGAACCCGACGTGATCGGGCCGCTCTGGCCGCTCGCACGGGTCGCGCTGCACGCGCTCGACGCCGAGACCGCCCACACGGCGACGCTCGCCGCGCTGGAGCGGATGCCCGCCCGGCGCCCGCCGCCCAGCGATCCCCGGCTGGCGGTGCAGGCGTTCGGCCTCAGCTTTCCGAATCCGATCGGGCTTGCGGCCGGCCTCGACAAGGACGCCAAGGTCCCGGACGCAATGCTGGCGCTGGGTTTCGGCTTCGTTGAGATCGGCTCGGTCACGCCGAAGCCCCAAGTCGGCAACCCGAAGCCTCGCCTGTTCCGGCTCAGCGAGGACCGCGCGATCGTCAACCGCATGGGCTTCAACAACGACGGCTCGGCGGCGGCGCTCGGCCGGCTGACGCGGCGGGCCGGGCGGCCGGGGGTGGTCGGCGTGAACGTCGGCGCCAACAAGGACTCCGCCGATCGCACCGCGGACTACGTCGCGGGCGTCGAGACCTTCGCCGAGGTCGCCTCGTTCTTCGTGGTCAACGTGTCCTCGCCCAACACGCCGGGCCTGCGCGATTTGCAGGCGAAGGTGGCTCTCGACGATCTGGTGGCGCGCGTTCTCGACGCCCGCGACCGGGCGGCGGCCCGTACCGGCCGGCGTCGGCCCGTGCTGCTGAAGATCGCGCCTGACCTCGACCTCTACGGCCTCGACGACGTGGCGCAGGTCGCGCTGGACCGTGGACTTGACGGGCTCGTGGTTTCGAACACCACGCTCGCGCGCCCCGCCACGCTACGCTCCGCGGCGGCCGGGGAAACCGGCGGCCTGTCCGGAGCGCCGCTGTTCCGCCGCGCCACCTGGGCGCTCGCCGAGACATACCTGCGCACCGGGGGACGCATCCCGCTGGTCGGAGTGGGCGGGGTGGCGTCGGGCGCGGACGCGCTTGCGAAGATCCGGGCGGGCGCGACGCTGGTCGAGCTCTACAGCGCCCTGATCTATGAAGGCCCCGGTCTCGTCCGCCGCACGCTGTCGACTCTGACCGAGGCGGTCGGGGCGGCGGGCGCCGGTTCACTCGCGCCGCTCGTCGGCGTCGACGCGCGCGCCGTCGCGGCGGCCGGACCGGGCTGACGGTTCGTTCCAGCCCGTCGCCCGGTCCGCTTCCGCCGGCTCAGGGGCGGCCGGAGCCGATCTTGAGCAGGCGCAGGACGAGCCAGATCGGGATCACCACCATCGCGCCGATGATGAGGTAGCGCAGCAGCGTCCGCAGCAGGTCGGCGCTGTTCGCGATCAGGTCGCGGACCACGTCGATCGCGTAGTCCAGCAGGCGGAACACGTCGAGGTCGAGCTGGTCCAGCACCAGGCCCACGATCACGCACAGCAGCAGCAGACGCAGGATGACGCCGATTGGCGAGCCGCCGAAGAAGCGCGAGGCGCCGGAGGACCCATAGGACATCGTTCGTTCCCTCTCACGCCGCCTGGGCGAGTTCGCCGTCGAGCGCGCGCCGGATCAGCGCCCGGGTCTCGTCGACGCCGTAAAGTGCGATGAAGGAGCCGAACCGCGGACCCTTCTCCTGGCCGATCAGCGTCTTGTAGAGCGCCGAGAACCACTCCTGGCTGACGCCGGGGCGTTCCGGCGTCGCGCCCTTGGCGTTGAAGTCCTGATAGCGCGGGACGGCGCGCGCCACGTCGTAGAGCGCCGCCTGCACGTCTTCCGAGGGCGCATCGGCGGGGAGGGCGCCGAGGGCCGCGTCGAGGCTTTCCAGCGCCTGCCGCTCCACCTCGTCCGGCGCGGCGAAGCGCTTGGTCGGCTTCACGTGGTCCTCGTAGTACCGCAGCGCGTAGCCCACCAGCTCGTCGAGCTTTGGATGGGTTTCCGCCGTCACGCCGGGCGCGTAACGTCCGATGTAGCCCCACAGCACGGCGCGGTTCTCGGCGTTGGAGGCCGACACCAGGTTGAGCAGCAGCGCGAAGGACACGGGCATGTCCGCGGCGGGCGGCTGGCCCGAGTGGATGTGCCAGACCGGATTGCCGAGCTGCTGCTTGGGCTCCTGACGGCCGAAGCCGCCAAGGAACTGGAAGTACTCGTCGACCGCGCGCGGGATGACGTCAAAGTGCAGCCGCTTCGCCTCGCGCGGCTTGTGGTACATGTAGAGCGCAAGGCTCTCCGGGCTGGCGTAGGTCAGCCACTCGTCGATCGTCAGGCCGTTGCCCTTGGACTTCGAGATCTTCTGGCCGTTCTCGTCGAGGAACAACTCGTAGACGTAATGCTGGGGAGCGACGCCGCCGAGGATCTCGCAGATCCGGTCGTAAATCGGCGCGTTGGTCTGATGGTCCTTACCGAACATTTCGAAATCGGCGTCGAGCGCCGCCCAGCGCGCGCCGAAATCGGGCTTCCACTGCAGCTTCACATGGCCGCCGGTGACCGGCACGGTCTTGTCCACGCCGTCCTCGTCGGTGAACGTGATCGTTCCCGCCTTCGCGTCCACCTTCTTCAGCGGCACATAGAGGATGCGGCCGCTCGCGGGAGAGATCGGCAGGAAGGGCGAGTAGGTCGCCCGCCGCTCCTCGCCGAGCGTCGGCAGCATCACGCCCATGATGGCGTCGTACTTTTCGGCCGCGCGCAGGAGCACGGCGTCGAGCTTGCCCGAAGCGTAGTACTCGGTCGCCGAGGCGAACTCGTAGTCGAAGCCGAAGGTGTCGAGGAAGCGCCGCAGCATGGCGTTGTTGTGCGCGCCGAAGCTCGGGTAGTCGCCGCCGAACGGGTTCGGCACGGAGGTCAGCGGCATCTGGAGATAGGGCTGCAGGGCGGCCGGGTCCGGCACGTTGTCCGGCACCTTCCGCATGCCGTCCATGTCGTCCGAGAAGCACAGCAGCCGCGTCGGGATCTTGTCTTCCGTGAGCGTGCGGAAGGCGTTCCGCACCATGGTGGTGCGCGCCACCTCGCCGAAGGTGCCGATGTGCGGCAGGCCGGAGGGGCCGTAGCCGGTCTCGAACAGAACCGGTTCGTCCTTCGGATGCTTCTTCAGCCGCTCGACGAGCTTCTTCGCCTCCTCGAACGGCCAGGCGTTCGAGGTGCGGGCGAGAGCGGCGAGGGCGGATGCGTCGAGGACGGTCATGATGCCTGCAGGCGTTAGGGGTAAAAGAGGGCGGAAACTAGAAACCGGCCGCCTGCGCGTCAATCGACGCAGCCCTCACCACAGGCTGATGGGGAAATGCCGGAGGTAGATCTCGGCGTAAGCTCCGCTCTCATCGAGCCGCTGCAGAGCGTAGTCGATCGCCTGCCGCAGCTTGTCGTCGGTTGGGCGCACCAGAACGCCGACGCCTTCTCCGAAATACCGGCTTTCCGCGAAGGGGCCTCCGACGAACCGGCAGCAACCGCCGGAGACGGTGCCGTTCAGCCAGAACGCCAGCGCCACGCCGTCTCCGAAGCCGGCGTCCGCTCGGCCGTCCTTCACCGCAGCGAGAGCCTCGTCGGCGTTCCGGAACGGCGTCGCGGCCGCCTGGGGGAAAAAGGTCTTGAGGAAGGCCTCGTGCGCCGACCCTTCCACCACGGCGATCGCGCGCCCGGCGAGCGCCTCCGGCGTCGCGCCTGGGATCGCCTTATCGTTGCGCGCCACGAAGCGCGCCGGCGTCTGGTGAAACCGTTCCGACACGCCGAAGCGCGCGCGGATCTCCGGCGTCGGCCGCAGCATGGCGACGATGGCGTCGGCCTGCCGTTTGTCGATCGTGTCGAGCAGCGCGTCCCAGCGCCAGGCCTGGAGCGTGCACGCGACCTGGAGCTCGGCGCAGACGGCGCGCGCGAGATCGACCGCGAAGCCCGCGGGCTGGCCGTCGCCGTCGGCGTAGTGGAACGGCGGGTAGTCGTCGCCCGTCGCCCATTTCAGAACCCGGCCCGCGGGCAGATCGGGCTTCTCGATGCGCGTCCTCGGATCGGAAAAGCGCGGAATGGCGACGTTCGGCGCCGCCGACGGCGCAGGAGTCTGGGCCGCGGCGGGCGTCCATGCGCCGGCGACGAACAGGGCTAGGGCGATTGCGCGCACGAGTGCGCCTTGAAGTTGCATAGGACTCGACTCCTCGCTTCAGGCGATCCTACACTTTTCGCCTGCAGAGCGCGTAAACGCCGGGGGGCTGGGCATCGTGCGGGGAGCGGAAGAGTCTCGTGCCGAGAGCGGGACGCGTTCGCGCGCCAGCCTCGAGCCCCCGCACTTCGGTCCGCTGCGCCGTTCCAATGCCTTGGAGGCGGCCCGCGTCGTCCGCCCGCTTCCGCCGGAGTTCGTCGCGCTCGCGGCCGGCGGCGTCGCTCCCGGCGCTCTTCTCGCAGCGCTGGCGGAGGCCGACCATGCGGGATGCGAGCCCTTCGACGCGCTGCTGGCGTCCGGGCCCCTTCCGGAGCGGGATCTGGTCGGGCGGCTCGCGCGCGGTCTCGGCGTCGCGCTTTACGACCCTGATTTGGCGCCGCCGGCGCCGATCGACGCCGAGACCTTCGCCACGGCGATGCGGACGGGAACGCTCGCGCTCAGCGATGCGGATGCGCGACAGGTCATCGTGGTGGCCGCGCGCGGCGTCTCGGTCGCGAGCCTTGCGCGTCTTTCGGCCCTGCGGGCGCCCGAGGGCGGCCGCCTCGCCCTGCTGGGACCAGCGGATTTCGTCGATCTCGCGGTCTCCTGCGCGGGGCCCGCGCTGGCGGAGGCGGCCTCGATGGGCCCCACGCTCGTTTCGCCTGAGCTCACGGTGGCGCGCGGCATGCCGAAGATCGACGCGCGCGCCCGGACCCTGCTTTTCGTCGTCGCGGCCTGCCTCGCCGGAGCGGCCTTCGTCAGCCCCCTGGTGTTCGCCGCCTGCGCGTCCGCTATCGGCGGATTGTTCTTCGTCATGAACGCGTTCCGGTTGGCGATCGCCCTGAACCCGGCGCGGCCGGAACGGCCCCTCCTGCTGCGATCCGAGCAAAGCCTGCCAGTCTACACCGTGCTCGTAGCGCTCGCCCGCGAGGCGGCGATTGTGCCGGATCTGCTCGACGCGCTGGAGCGGCTCGACTACCCGGCGGCAAAGCTCGACATCAAACTCCTGGTTGAAGCGGACGACGGGGAGACGCTTGGCGCGCTCAAGGCGCGTCCGCCGCGGGCGGGGATCGAGGTGCTCAAGCTTCCGCCCGGCGGGCCGCGCACCAAGCCGCGCGCGCTGAACGCCGGCCTGATGGCGGCGCGAGGGAGATTCCTGACCGTGTTCGACGCGGAGGATCGCCCCGAGCCGGACCAGCTGCGCCGCGCGCTCGACGCCTTCGGCACGAGCCCCGAGACGGTCGCCTGCGTCCAGGCGCGCCTCGCCATCGACAACCATGGGGACGGGTGGCTCGCCCGGCAGTTCCGCATCGAGTACGCGGCGCTGTTCGACGTCGTCGTTCCGGCGCTCGCGGCGCTTGATCTCCCGATCCCGCTCGGGGGCACCTCCAACCACTTCCGGACCGCGGCCCTGCGCACCGTCGGCGGGTGGGACGCGGGAAACGTCACCGAAGACGCCGATCTCGGCCTCCGGCTCGCCCGCGGCGGCTGGTCGACGCGCGCGGTCGATTCCGTGACCTGGGAGGAGGCGCCGGCCACGCCCGGGCTCTGGATCCGCCAGCGCACGCGCTGGATGAAAGGCTACATGGTGACCGCGGTCGTACATGGCCGGCGGTCGGGAGACCTCGCGCGCCGGCTTGGGATCCGCAGGTTCGTCGCCGCCCATCTGGTGGTCGGCGGGGTGGCGGCCACGGCGTTGGCCTATCCCGCCGTGGTCGCAGGCATTTTGGTCGCCCTCTGCACAGGGGCGCTGCTCGCGCCGTCCGCCTCGCTGGCGGAACAGACGCTCGCGACCTTTCACGTCACGAACCTCCTCGCGGGCTACGCCGTGGGGCTCGCCTGCGGCTGGATCGGCGTGGACCGCCGGGGACCCTCGTCGCTCGCCGTCGATCTGCTGACGATGCCCGTCTACTGGCTTTTCGTGGGCGCCGCGGCGTGGCGCGCGCTTGGTCAGATCGTGTTCGACAGCGCCACGCATTGGGAGAAGACGGCGCACGGCCTGTCCTCCCGTCGCGCGTCCGGAGCTCAGAGGTAGCGCTTGAGCTCGGCGGCGACCTCCTCAGGGGCGCGCTTGAGGTTGAGCGGCTGCACGAACGCGCCGTTGCGGTCCATCAGATAGACGATCGCGGTGTGGTCCATCGTGTAGTCCCCGCCCGCGAGAGGCGCCTTCTTGGCGTAGGCCTTGAACGCCTTCACCGTAGCGTCGACCTGCTCCTGCGAGCCGGTCAGGCCGATGATCCGCGGCGAGAAGCTCGCCAGATAGGCCTTCATGTCCGCGGGGGTGTCGCGCGCGGGGTCGACGGTGACGAAGGCCGCGCGGATCTTGTCCTTGTCGGCGCCGAGCGCCTCGAAGGCCTGCGTGATGTCGGACAGCGCCGTCGGGCACACGTCGGGGCAGTGGGTGAAGCCGAAGAACACGACGTAGGGCTGGCCTTTGAAGGTTGCCTGCGTCACCGGCGCGCCGTCCTGGTCGACCAGCGCGAAGGGGCCGCCGACGCTGGAGCTCTGCGTCGCGACGGCGCCGCCGCCCGAGGTGAGGTGGACCAGCGCGACGCCGAGGCCGGCTGCGCCGAGGGCGAAGACCACCGCGCCCGCAAAAAACGCCGTACGGGGGGACATGCGCGAAACTCCGTTCAGAAACAGGTCATGACGGCGGCGAAAGCGCTCGCGAGGAACACCGAGCCGCCCTCCTCCGCCCATAGCGCGACTCCGGCCGCGACCATCGCCGCGAGGCCGAGCGCAGTCGCGGCCACGGCCGCGCTGGGCCGGGTTCGGCGTCGGTCACGAGTCAGGCCCGGTTCGGCCATGGGCGCCTTCGCTTCCGGCGACGTCCGATACGCCGCACGCGGATCGTTTACTCCCTGCGCTAAACGGCGTCGACGGCCGGGCCGACCCACCACGATCACGAGCGCGCGTCTCGCGCAGGAACCCCGGGGAAACCGTCTTGTCCCCCGCGCGCCTCCAGCTTATGGTCCGCCCAAGGCGGGCGTAGTTCAATGGTAGAACGGCAGCTTCCCAAGCTGCATACGAGGGTTCGATTCCCTTCGCCCGCTCCAAAAATTCCATATATTCCGCAATCTTATAGCGATTCCGGGCGCTCGGCTGCAGTCCCTCAAAATCGCTCCGTACAACATCGATACAACAATTTGGCGCGGCGAAGGGCCGAATCCTCATCGGCCAAGGTGTCTGTCCCTCTTCCGCCGACGGCCTGCCAAACGTGACGCCGACGTCCGCGACGTGCGCATCCCGAACCCGTAAATCCTGATCACTCCCTAGGCGTTTGAGGATTCGCAGGTTCATCGCCGCGACGCCTCCAACGAGGCCGTCAGCCAGTCCTCCATGCTCGTTCCCAGCCGGTAGAAGCGGTTGAGCGTCAGCGCCCAGCCGGCCTCGGGCGCATGGCGGCGGATGAGGCTCGACCGCATGAACCGGCCGTCGGCGATCAGCGGATGTCCGCTGACATACCCGACCAGGCAAGCGCCACCGAGCGACCGGTCTATGGCCCAGCGCTCCAGCAGCGGCTGACCGGCCAGCGCCTCCTGGCTCGCAGCGTGAAGCCGGTGCGCCATGGCCTCGCGCAGCTCGGCTTCCTCGAGGCTCACGGTCGCTCTCCGAGCCGAGCCGAACCCGGCCGAACGCCGCTTCGCGCCAGCGCCGCGTCGATCGCGCGCTGGTCGACGACACGCTGCGTCAAAAGCGTTTGCGCAAGCGCCCGGATCGCAGGTTCGCAGTCCCTGACCAGGCGGCGCGCATCTCCCATCAGCCGCTGCAATTCGCTTTCGACGAGGCGCGCGAGATCCGGGTCGAGCGCGAGCATCTCGTCGGCGGTCTCGAGCACGCCGCGCGATGACAGTTTCGCGCCAAGCCCCAGAACGCGATGGATGCCCGCCACCATGCGGGTCGCCTCTCGCAGGTCGCCCATCGCGCCGGCCTCGGCGCCGCCGCAAAAAAGTTCGTCCGCGGCGCGGCCCGCAAGACCAGCCGTGACGTGGCGCTCGAGCTCGTCTCGGGTGAGAGGACCTGCGCCGAAGTCGAAGCTGGCGCGCCCGAGCGAGCGGCCGGCCGCGACAATGGAGACCAGCGGCACGCCTATGCCGAGCGCGCGTCCGGCGACCGCATGCGCGCATTCGTGCAGCGCCAGCGTCGTTTCGCTCTCTGACGACAGTTTCGCGGGCGGAAGCACGATCGCGGAAAGGTCTGCGAGCGTCAGCGCACGTCTCCTGGCGCGCGCGAGCTCGCGCGCCGCCGACACCCAGGCCTCGACGACGGCGCCGGTCGCCTGGCGGGCGAGCGCGGCGCGCGCGATCGTCGAGAGGTTGGACTCCTTCAGGTCGGCGCCGAGATAGGCGCGGAAGATGGCTGCGATCTCCTTGTCTGTCTGGGGGCGCACGATCTCGATGTGGCGATCGAAGCGGCCAGCGCGCCGCAAGGCGGCGTCGAGGTCGTCGGGGCGGTTCGTCGCCGCCACCAGCAGCACGCCGCCACGCCGCCGCGTCCGGTCGATCAGGGTCAGGACCTCCGTGACGATCGGGGTCCAATAGTCGCGATTGTGGCTGTCGACGCGGGCGCGGTCCGGCAGACCGTCGATCTCGTCGATGAAGGCGATGCACGGCGCCGAAGACGCCGCCTGTTCGAAAAACGCGCGCGCCTTCTCGAGCACCGGCGTCAGTCCCGTCGGCGAGCCCGCAAACCAGTGGCTGACGGTGGTGGTCACGAAGGGCGTCCCGGCGGTCCTTGCGAGCGCGCGAACGAGCTGGGTCTTTCCGACGCCGGGCGCGCCCCAAAGCAGCACCGACGGCAAAAGCCGGCCCGGCAGCCGGCCGTCGCGGACGCGCACAAGGTCGGCTGCGATCCGGCGGATTTCTGCGAGCGCCGCGCCGTAACCGACCAGCGTGTCGAGGCCCTCGCCGCCGTCGTCGATCGTGGTCCGCCGCGCCGACGAACTGCGCGCGAGGCGTTCGACCGCGGCTTTCGCCGTCGAACCTGGCCGCAGCGCCAGGCAAAGGTCATGAAAATCGAGGCCGGCGATGTCGGCGGCCGACACCAACTCGCGCGTCTTGTAGCAGCGCTCGATTGCCCGTGTGACGACGGTCGGGGTGATCTTGGCGGTGACGACTGCGTCGGCGGCCGCGAACACGCTCGGGTGGAAGAAATCGCGCTCCGGCGTGAAGGCTAGCAGCGGCTCGTCGACAATGGAGACTTCGATCCCGGCGCTGGCCCGGCGTGGGGCGCTCGCCCGCGTCGTGTGCACGTGAGGCAACATCTCGCGCGCGACCGTGGCCATCGGCTCGGTCCACGCGGCGCTCGGCGTCTCGACGATCACGAGGATCGCTTCGCGACGGTTGATTCGCTTGCGCAGCGCGGGCGACACTGCCCGTTGGAGCATGGCGCCCGCCAGCGCGCCAACGGGATCGAACGGAGGCGCCTCGCGGGGCTTGCCCGGCGATTTGGCGACTACCGCCGACCTGCTCCGCTTCGTGCGCGACGACCGGAGCGCTTTGGGTTGGCCGAGCGCGGTTCTCACCATCTCTGGCAATTCGTCGTCGGGCGTGGGCGAGGCGTCTTTTGTCATGACCTGAGCCGCCCCCGTTCCCGCAGAAGCATCTGCAGCGTCATCACAGCGGCGCGGTTTCCGGCGCAGGCGTGCCACCAGAGGCTCGCCATGACGAGATCTCTGATCTGCGCGGTCTGACGGGTCGAAAACGCGAAAGCGATCGCGACGCCGATCGCAGCCGCCGGATCGCCCTGAACCGCCGCGCGCCATTGGGGAACGCGCAACACATGAATCGGCGACAGACCTGCGATCACCGCAGCATGCAATGTCGAGCCGGGCTTGGTGAGAGGACCGCGCCAAGCGCTGAGCGCCGTGGGCCGCGAGCGACGCAGGCGCCGGACGCGCCGGTCCGGAAAGATCAGGACGACGGCGCGCGGCCTCATCGCCCCGGCTCCCAGGAATCGCGACCGAACCATTCGCGGCGGATTTGCCTGAGACGCCGCTCCTCCTTTAGGCGGCGTCGGTGCTCCGTCCGCCCCTGACGACCCGGCCGGACCTGAATGCGGCGAGGCGCGCCGTCGCCATCGACCGCATGAGCCTGAAGGGCGACCTTGTCGACCAGCTCCGCCGTGTGACTGAGGGCGATGCGCGCGACGAGCGCATCGAGCGACGGGCGGTTCTTGGCGTTGAAGCACAGGCCGGGGGCCGTGACGTAGACGACTTCGCCACGCGGAAACTGCCCCTTCAGAACGACCAGGCCTTCGAACGCCCGATCGTGCTGGTAGATCGCGCGGTCGACGAAGCCGTCGCTGCTTGCGTCCGACACGCCGCCTTTTGCGCTGATGAAGCGCTTGAGCGCCTCGAGCAACGCGCGGCTCTCGATCGCCAGGCGATGGCTGGAATGCGGATGGAGATCGCAGGCCGTATCGCTCGGCTGGCGCATAGACGGTGCCCGACATTCAGTCGAAGGCCCTGCGCCCGAAGATCCGCCCTGTCGTGCGGCTATGTCTGTTGAGAGTTCGGCTTATTCACGCCGAACCGATGTAGTCTACAATAAGCGACATTACGTGGGCTCGTCAAGAAGACCGTATCGCAGCTCGAGTCGCCGGCCGGATAAGCGTACCAGCAGGATTCAGAGGACAAGTATCCTTCATGAATTAGGGACAAGTTCAGGATTTGCGGGATGCAAAACGACTTATGATCCGCATCAGCTTGACTTGACGGCTGTCGCGCTCGGAAGCGGCGCCCATCAGAGTCTTGTCACTGCACAGGAGGTGCGTCGGGCGCGGGAGCGACGTCCGATCGCTCGGGCAGAAACATCTCGATCGGATCGACGTCGAGCGCCTTGGCGAGCTTCGCGACATTGTCGACGCCAATGTTGCGGGACCGACTTTCGACCTCGGCGAGATAGGTGCGGTTGAGCCCCGCTTCCAACGCAAGCCTGTCCTGGCTCCAGCCGAGACGTCGTCTCAGCCGCCGGATGTTGTAAGCGAGCCTGGCCCGCAAGGCTTTGGTATGGCGGTTCTCCACCGCCATACTGGAAGGTGTCCGCCGACCTGCCGCATCCGGTTATGAGTGACACCGGTGGATAACTCGACGGCGGCCGTCGACTTGCGCGCCGCGAGCGTTCGACCGCGGTGGGCTTCGACCTCGTCAGGGGCCGCCAGTCGGCCTGCAGCGGCGCTCGCTCAGCGCTTCTCGCGAGCGCCCAGAAGCGAAGACAGTCGTCCAAGACGCGCGTCGCTTGCCAGTCGCTGGAACTGCGGGGTCTCGACGGCCGCCTGAGCGCGTTTGAGCGCGCCCGGCTCCCGCAATCGCTCCGCAAGCTTACGCCAGCGGTTGAGCCCGGACGCCGGCGCCGGGCCGATTACGTCGCTTAGGCACGACGGAATGCCGAAGGCGATGTGGAGCCGGGCTGCCAACCCAAATTTGTCGACCTGCAAGGCCGCCATGATGTCGGCGCGTGAAATGCCGCGGCCCTCCAGACCGCGCGCGAACTCCGCCTGCTCGATGAACGTCAGGTTTCGGCGCGCCACATTCTCCTGGCCTTCGATCCGGGCCGCTTCGGCGTCGCTAAGGTCGCGCACGATCGCCTGAACGGGCCGACCAAGCGCACGCGCCGCCTCAAGGCGGCGCAAGCCGCAGACCAGTTCGAAGCGCCCAACCGAGTTTGGATGAGGACGGACGACGATCGGCGCAATCTGCCCATCCTCGCGAATGGCGGCGACGAAGACGTCGTCATCGGCAAACCGCCGGCGATGGGCCGGCGCATCGACCACGTCCGGGTCGATCGGCAAGACCGCTTGGGCGGCGCTCTCCTGAAGGCTCACCTCGCGGCCCCCTTTCCAAGATCGGTTGCGGGCCGGGCGGGCGCCGAGGTCTCGCGACCGGCCCTCCAGGCTTGCGGGACCTCGTTCAGCATGATCGCGAGCGCGACGGCGGTGCGAAACGGACCCGTGGTCGGACGCAGCAGGTCGAGGAACGTCACGTTGCGCTCCGCCAGGAGCCGATCCGCAAGAGTGTGGTAGTCCATGGAGGACAGGATCGCCGCCATCGCGCACGCCTCGCCGGACGACGCGACATGGAAGGCCGACGACACCCGCTCCCAACCGCGGTCGTCCATCCGCCTTCCGAAGGCTGCGGACATCTCGCCCCAACTCGCCATGGCCCCGATGTCGAGACCGATCATCCGCCGCACCAGCTTCGCGGCGGGCGAGGCGCGAAACAGCTCGAACCCGTTTTCCTTCGTTTTGGCCATGCCATCTCCGACGACCCGGATGAAACAGCGCCGTCGCGCACATCATGGGACGTGACGTAACCGGCGGAGGCATTCTAGATCCAATCGCATGAAACCTCCTAACAGGGACAGTTGAAACGACCTGTCTCTATTTGAGATCGCTAAATCTATAAATCGAGAGATCTTTGAGGGACCCGGTTCGCCCGATGAGGAATTATCCGTCCCTGCTGTCCCTGATCGGATCGAGGATGAAAACTCGCGATGGTTAATGAACCTGAAGCGGCGGCCTTGGGGTCGACGCGACCACGCTTTGGTCGAGGGACATGCGGCCGGCATCGCGCGATCGCGCGACGCGCCTAGCCGTCCTGCTGGCGCCGCGCGCGACGATGACCAGTCGGTCGTCCGCCAGCGGACGCTGTAGCGCTTTCGCTTCGTCCCACGGCGCCGTCATCCTGACCTCGATCTCGTCAGCCTCGGTCAGAATGACGGGCATGGCCTTCGGATGGATCGGCGCGACGACGGCGTTGGGTTCGGTCGTCAGAAACCCATAAAGGTCGACGCCGTCCTCCCAGCCGGTCTTGATCTTGCGGCCCCCCGACCATCCGGCCATCCAGACGCCCGCAAAGACCGCCAGCGGTCGCTCCTCGCTCAGCGCGAACCAGATCGGCGAAAATCGTCCGTCCGGCCCGCGCTGGTATTCCGAAAACGACGTGAACGGGACCACGCAGCGGTTCGCCGCTCCAAGCCACGGCTTCCAGTGAGCGCTGGCGAGGTTGCGGATGTTCGTCGTCCCGCCGTCCGGCTCCATCTTCAGCAGCTCGGCGAAATCGACCGCCTTGCCCTTCTTTTCCAGCGCGCCCGCGCGTTTCCTAGCGGCCTCGAACAGGGCCTTCTTCGACGACGGCATGCCCCAACGGGCCAAGGCAAGCTCGCGGCGTTCCGGGCCGTTCCTGACGAGCGGCGCGGGGTAGTCGGGAAAGATCCCGTGCATCGGCGGCAGATTGCCAGTGTGGTCGACCATCGCGTGCGTCAGCTCGCGGATCGCGGCCTGGCCTTTGGTGAGCGAATAGAGGTTGCACATTCTGTCGGCCTTTAGCGCTCTTGGTCGACCACGATGATCCGAGGCGGCTGCGAAGGTGGTTCTGCGTTCATCCGCCAGGTCACGCCGCTCTTCTGGGATAGATGGACGCGCGACTTCTCCAGCATTTCAGCGATGTGGCTTTGCAGCCAGACGAACAGCGGCGCCCAGTGTTTCGCGGGACCCATCCACATCCCAAGTCGAGCCTGGATCGTTACGACGACGTCGTGATCGATGTCGCGCAAGCGACACGTCGGAAGAGGTAGACGGATGGGCTCCATGATGCGCGTAACGCTCATGGCGCAACTGCATAATTTGTTCGTGAATGGGGCGGAGCTCGGCGGGTATTTTGTTTGGATTAACTTCGTCGTTCCAGTCGTTTGTGTGAAAAGTCGACCATAGAACATTACGAGACCCGTCGTAAGATCCTCTATCTCGAGAAGAAGATCCATTGAAACTGCAATCTTCAAGCGCGTCAGCCTGCCATAGGCATGCTCCACCAGATTGATGGCGACCATGTTCTGGGTGAGACGCTCAAGTCGAGCGATATTTTCGGGAAATTCGGCTTTCAACTGCTCCAAGTCGAGCATCTGCTCCGCCCCCCGACCTCGATGATTGATCCCTCGGGTCGTGCACGAATTGGCGGACGATCCGCGTTCGCGCCTGCGCACGGCGTCTCGAAGCGGCGACCGCGTCGCGTGCGTCTGGCGAGTTCGCTCCGCGATACAGCTACTACATGTTACCGCTACAGGCCCTTACCGGAGACTTCTGGTCCTTCATTTTGATCGTGTTGAGGTGGAAGGTCTCGAACGCGTTCACCTCGACGATCATGGGCTCGCCGACGATCGAGACAAACCCCGAGTTCACGCTCTTCTAGGTGGCAATCTCGTGCCCGTCGGCCGCTCCGGAAGCGCCGAGGAGATCGTGGCGACGGTCGCGTTCCTGGTCTCGGACGGCGCGGCCTATATCACGGGCCAAAACATTCGAATGGACGGCGGGCTGACCCGATCGATCTAGGTCGCTGTTCCGTCGATGACCCTTGCGGCGGCGAATGCGCTGTCGATGACTGACAGAAACGCCGCCCGCGCGGCGTCCGATCGTCCCGAACGCGAAAACGTCCCGTGGCCTTCCTCCTGGGCGACACTCCAGGCGGCGACCAGCATCGAGGCTGCAAGGCGAGTCCTGGGGCGCGCGGCGCGCTCACCGGCCTCGCGAGCCAGCATTCTGGCGATGTCGCGCGCGAGCTCGTCGAGAATCTCGCGAGCCCGCGCGCTCAGTGCGGGGCTAGCGTTCATCGTCCGCCGGAATCTCGCTGTTCTGATGTCGAACCACGCGAACGGATGCCGCTCCTCGGCAAGGCGGTGGATAAGGGCGTGCAGGGCGTTGATCGGAGCGACGCCCTCGCCGCGGTCGAGCAAAGCCTCCTCGGCGAGCATCCGGCCCTCGTCTTCGCGGTCGAAGAACAGGTCCTCCTTGCGCGGAAAGTAGTTGAACACGGTCATGCGGGCGACGCCGGCCGCCTTCGCGACCTCGGATCGATCGCCGGAACGCCGCCGTGGTGGCGCTCGAAGTGCAGGCCCGCGGGCGTGATGATCCCATGGAGCTTCGCAAGCGGCGTCAGGCTGGAGGCCGCGCTTGGAAACGGCGGCTGGATACGCGATCGGCGAGCGACCTCCTTCTCGAACGGGGAGGGCGTCCCGTAGCCCGAAATCGGAGCGCCTTGCGTGCGCGTCCAGTCTGGAACCAGGTCGGACGCCGTCGCTGAGCCTGCGCCGGCGAGTGAGGCGGCCGCCGTCGCGAGGAAGCGGCGCCGGGCGGCGGATGGAAGCCTGTCGGTCATGCGGTCCTCCAGACCAGAAGACGGTTGGTCGCGGCGGTCGCCAGCGCATTGAGCGCGAAGCCGATCACTCCGAGGAGGACGACGCCGACCATCACGAGGTCCATCTCGAAGCGCTCGCGGCCGGCGATGATCAGCCCGCCGATCCCGGGGCCGACCGCCATGAAGTATTCGGCCCCAATGGTCCCGAGCCAGGAGTAGATCAGCCCGAGCTGCAGGCCCGTCGCGATCGAGGGCAGGGCGGACGGCAGGAACAGCTTCCGGAGGAACTGCGCGCGCGAGAACCGCAGCGCGGTCCCAACCTCGACCAGCTGGGCGGAGGCGCTGCGCATCCCTTCATGGGTGTTGAGCGCGACGGGGATGAACGCGCCGAGAGCGATGAAGGCGACTTTGGCGGTCTCGCCGAAGCCGAACCACATCGAGATCAGCGGAACCCAGGCGAGCAGCGCGATCTGCTTCAGCGCGTGGAAGCTCGGGCCGAACAGCCGATCGAACGGGCGCGACAGGCCGGTCGCCGTCCCGAAGGCGAGGCCGAGGCCGGCGCCGAGGGCGAAGCCCGCGAGGTTGCGGCCGAGGCTCGCGCCGATGTTCGTGGCGAGCCCGCCGGAGCCGAGTTCGCGCAGGAAGGTCCCTCCGACCTCGTCGAGCGGCGGAAGAAAGCGCACGTCGGTCCAACCGAGGCTGGCCGAGAGCTGCCACAGCCCAAGGAGACCAACGGGTAGGGCGAGGCCGCGGAGGATCTTCTGCGTCGTACGGGTCATGGTCAGACCGCCGTCACGCGCCAGCGCTGCAGCCGGGTCTCGGCGAGCGCCAGCGTCTTGTCCATCAGGAAGCCGACCACGCCGATCGCGATCATCGCGACGATGACCACGTCGAGCCAGAACATCTGGCGGCCCCAGACCAGCAGGTAGCCGAGCCCCTCCGAGGAGGCGAGGAGTTCGACCGCGACCAGCGCCGTCCAGGACTTGGTGAGGCCGTAGCGCACGCCGGTGAAGATCGGCGCGACCGCGCCGGGCAGGATCACGCGGCGCAGCAGCTGAAGCCGGGTGAACCGGAACGCCTGCGCCACCTCCACAAGTTGCGCAGGCACGCCGCGGACGCCAGCGAAGGCGTTCAGCGTCATGGGCACGAAGGCGGCCTTGGCGATGATGACGACCTTCAGCGCCTCGTCGATGCCGAGCGGCAGCATCAGCAGCGGGATCGAGGCCAGCGTCGGAACTTGAGCCAGCGCCGTGAACAGCGGCCGGACATAGTCCTCGACCGTCTCGGACAGGCCCATGGCGAGACCGAGCGCGAGGCCCGCCGCAGCGCCGGCCGAAAAGCCGTACACCACGCGGAGCAGGCTCACGCGCGCATGGTCGAGAAGCTCGCCCGAACTCCAGAGCTGGACCAGGCTGTCCCAGACGACCAGGGGCTCGGGCAAGATCTGGATCGGCAGCCAGCCGTACTGCGCGCTGGCGGCCCAGATGACGAGGGCCGCGAGGGGGACCAGCAGGCCGACGGCGGCGCGCCGGATGCGCGCGCCGCTCGGCTGCGCTTCGGCGCCGCCGCCGAGGACCGCGAGAGTCTCGCCGGCGCTCATGCGTTCACCTTCGTGCCGTCGGCGCGGAAGCGCGGCCAGAACGACTCGAGCTTCAACTCCTTCAGCGCGGCGTCGAGGTATCGCGTCTCGAACCAGCCGTCGGTGTCGACGTCACGGCGCACGAGGCCGTTTTCGCGGGCGGCTCGCGCCTGAGCGGCGTACTGCGCGCGGATGAAATCGTCGATGACCGGCGAAGAGCGCACGGCGAGATCGTCGCCTTCGAGATCCTGGGCGAGGATGCCCTTCTCGACGCCGGACTTGGCCCAGAGGTCGATCAGCGCCGCGCGGTTCTCGGGAAGCGACGACCAGTGCGCGGTGCGGACCAGCGTGGTCACCACCTTCTGCACGATCTCCGGACGCGACCGCTCGAAGGCCTCCGTCGCCAGCACGTGCCCGTTGCGGCCGAACTCCGGGCGGTCGCCCTTGGTGGTGTAGACGATCTTGGCGACGCTCTTGTCCTTCAGCCCGATCAGGTTGAGCTGGCCGAAGATCGCGTCGATGTCCTTGTTGGCGATGGCCGCGACTGCGGCGGCGTAGTCCAGATTGACGATCTGCAGGTCACGCTCGGTCAGGCCGTTCGCGGTCAGCACTTTGACGGCGGCCAGATGCCCGCTCGTGCCGCGGAACAGCGCGACCTTCTTGCCCCTGAGGTCTTTGACCGTCGCGATTGCGCTGTCCGGCTGGACGGCGAGGTAGAGCGGCGTGCGGGCGCCTGCGGCGAGCAGGAGCCTGGTCTTGAGGCCGTTCGCGCGGGCGGCGATCGCGGGCAGGTCGCCTTGGTAGGCGAGGTCCAGTTGGCCGTTCGCCAGCGCCTCGTTCACGGCGGGGCCTGCGCCGCGGAAGAAAAACCATTCGATCTTCACGTCCGGCTGGTCTGCGAAGGCCTTCTCGAGCGCGTTTGCGGCGTGGGCGGTGGCGGCGATGGTGCCGTTGGCGAAGGGGGCGTTGTCGGCGCCGATGGCCGCGTAGCCGATCCGCACCGTCAGCGCGTCGGCGCGGGCCGGCCGGGGCGCCAGTGCGAGGGCGCCGGCTGCGGCGCCGACCGTGAGCAGCGCGCGGCGGGTGAGGGCGGCGCTCACTGGTTCACCGCCACGACCTTGCCGTCGGCGTCGAGCGGCTTCCAGGTGTCCTTCAGTCCGAGTTCCGCGATCGCGCGCGTAAGGTATTTGGGCTCGAACCAGCCGTCGACCGAGACCTCCTTGCGGACATAGCCGAAGGCTTTGGCCTGCTTGGCCTGCTCCCGGTAGAACTCGATGAGGAAGTCGTCGATCAGCGGCGAGTTGCGGTAGGCGACTGTCTGGCCTTCGAACTCCGCCCGATAGGTTTCGACAGGCACGCCGCTCAGCGCCCAGGTCTCGAACACCGCTTCGCGGTTCGCCTCGTCGGACGCCCAGGCCGCGGCCTTGGTCAGCGCCTTGACGACGCGGTAGGTGACATCGGGATGCTTGGCCTCGAAATCTTCGGTGACGAAGAATGCGGAGTTGCTGGTGGTCCTCGGGTCGTCGGTCTTGGTCGAGTAGACGATCTTGACCTGGCCCTTGTTCGCGAGCTCCAGCAGCTGCTGGGTCCCGAACGCCGCGTCCGTGTCGCCCTTCAGCAGCGCGGCGACCGCCGTCGCGTTGTCCATGTTGATGAAGCGGACGTCGCGGTCGGTCAGCCCGTGGTTCGCGAGGATCTTCGGGATTGATAGCGTGATGTTGGTGCCCTGGTGCTGCGAGACCTTCTTGCCCCGAAGGTCCGCGACGCCCGTGATGTCGCTGTCCGGGCGCACCGCGAGGTAGCGGCTCTGGCGTGCGGCGACGTTCGCGAGCAGCTTGGTCTTCAGCCCAGCCGCGCGGCCGGCGAGCGAGGGCAGGTCGCCCTGCGAGAAGAAATCGATCTGACCGTTCGCCACCGCCTCGTTGGTGGCGGGCCCGGCGCCGCGGAAGAAGGTCCATTCGATCTTCACGTCCTCGCTCCTGAACTCGTCCTCCAGGTAATGACGGGCGTGGGCGATGGCGGAGGTCTGGATGCCGGCGAACTGCTGACCGGCGGTCCCAACCTGCGAGAAGGCGAGACGGATGGTCAGCGGCTCGGCGGAGGCGGCGGTCGCGGCAAGCAGAGCGATGAGGCCGAGGAGGAGGGGGCGGAAGCGCATTTCGTTTCAATCCTTACGGGATAGCGGAGAGCCCCCTCACCCGGCCCTTCGGGCCGACCTCTCCCCTCCGGGGAGAGGTAAGCGACGGCGGCCTTGCGCGAGCGCGCCGACGTTTGAGAAGAGGCGCTGGTCTTCACCTCTCACCGGTGGGAGAGGTCGCCGCGCAACGGTGGGTGAGGGGGAGCCTCAGATGACGAACATCACTCCGCCGCCTGGGCGAGGCCGGCGGCCGAGTGGTGCGGGTAGGGCAGGCCGAGGTTTTCGCGCAGCGTCCGGCCCTCGTACTCGGTGCGGAACAGGCCGCGGCGGCGGAGCTCCGGCACGACGAGCGCGACGAAATCGTCCAAGCCGCCCGGGAGATACGGCGGCATGACATTGAAGCCGTCGGCGCCGCCCTGTTCGAAGCGCTCCTGCAGCTGGTCCGCGATCTCCTCGGGGGAGCCCACGACGGTCCAGTGCCCGCGGGCGCCGGCGATCCACTCATAGAGGCCGCGGATCGTCAGGTTCTCGCGTTTCGCGATGCCGAACAGCAGCGCCTGCCGGCTCTTGCCGTTGTTGGTCTCGGGCAGGTCCGGCACCGGACCGTCGAGGTCGTAGCCGGACAGGTCGAAGCCGCCGATCATGCTGGACAGCAGCGAGACGCCGACCACCGGGTGGATCAGGGACTGGAGCTTCTCGAACGTCGCCTGCGCCTCCGCGCGTGTGCGCCCGACCACCGGCGAGACGCCGGGCAGGATCTTTATCGCGTCCGCCGAGCGGCCGGCGGCGACGGCGCGCGCCTTCACGTCGGCGTAGAACGCCTGCGCCTCTTCCAGCGTCTGCTGGGCGGTGAACACGACGTCCGCCGTCTCCGCCGCGAGCTGCTTGCCGGCCTCGGAGGAGCCCGCCTGCACGATGACTGGTCGCCCCTGCGGCGATCGCGCCGTGTTGAGCGGCCCCCGCACGCGGAAGTGCTTGCCCGCGTGGTTCAGCACGTGGAGCTTGTCCGGATCGAAGAAGCGCCCCTCGGCCTTGTCGCGCGGGAAGGCGTCGTCCTCGTAGCTGTCCCACAGGCCGGTCACGACTTCGGCGAACTCGCGCGCCCGCTCGTAGCGAAGCGCGTGCTCCAGATGCTTCTCGCGGCTGAAGTTCAGCGCCTCGCCCTCGGTCGCGGAGGTCACGAGATTCCAGCCCGCGCGACCCTCCGAGATGTGGTCGAGCGACGCGAACTTGCGGGCGATGTGATAGGGCTCGTTGTAGGTGGTCGAGGCCGTGGCGATCAGTCCGAGCCGTTCAGTGACGGCGGCGAGGCCCGCCAGCAGCGTCAGCGGTTCGAACTGCACGATGTATCGCGCGGTGCGGCTAGCGCTCTCGATGTTCCCATCGCGGATCGCGACGGTGTCGGCCAGAAACAGCGCGTCGAACTTCGCCGCTTCCGCGGTCTTCGCAAGCTGCGCGTAGTGCTCGAAGTTGACGCCGGCGTCGGCCTGCGCGTCGGGGTGGCGCCAGGCGGCGACATGATGGCCGGTGGCGTGGATGAAGGCGTTCAGCTTCATCTGGCGGGGGGCGGTCATGGAAGCTCTCCTTCAGGCGCCGGCGGCGCCCGGCAGCCGAAGGGCGGCAGGGCGCTGCGGCCGCGCGGCGGCCTGCGGGCCCGCGCGGGTTGGTTCGGGGGCTTCGGCGCCGAGCGTCGCCTCCAGTTCGCGGAGCACCGCGTTGCGCAGATGAACGAGCGCGGCGTCGGTCCGCTCGCGCGGGCGCGGGCGGGCGTTCTCGAACACCTTCGCGATGCGGCCCGGACGCGGCGCCATCACCACGATGCGGTCGCCGAGATAGACCGCCTCGTCGACGTCGTGGGTGACGAAAACGGTCGTGATCTTCTCCTGCGCCCAGATCGCCTGAAGCTCGCCCTGGAGTCGCGTCCGCGTCAGCGCGTCGAGCGCGCCGAAGGGCTCGTCCAGCAGCAGCACGGCCGGGCGGTTGACGAGGCCGCGGGCGATGGCCGCGCGCTGTGCCATGCCGCCGGAGAGTTGGTGCGGATAGGCATCGGCGAAGGCGGTGAGGCCGACG
Organism: Methylopila sp. Yamaguchi; assembly: GCF_002897035.1. Classification (GTDB taxonomy): domain Bacteria; phylum Pseudomonadota; class Alphaproteobacteria; order Rhizobiales; family Methylopilaceae; genus Methylopila. The sequence continues at coordinate 59,901 of NZ_BAUX01000001.1, read as the reverse complement.
AGCGCGAGATGCTTGGCGACGGCCGCGCGCTTCGCGGACTTCGGCATCTGCGCGTTTTCGAGGCCGAGCATTACGTTGCCGGCGACGGTGAGCCACGGAAACAACCGCGGCTCCTGGAACACAATCCCTCGGTCGAGGCTCGGCCCGTCGATAGGGACGCCGCCGAGCCGCAGCGCGCCTGACGTGGGGCGGTCGAGCCCGGCGATCAGGCGCAGCAGGGTGGACTTCCCGCAGCCGCTCGCCCCGACGATGGTGACGAACCCGCCCTTGGCGACGCCGAGGGCCACGTGGTCGAGGGCGGCGAACGCCTCGCCGTTGACGGCGAAGCGCTTCCCGACGTCGGTGACCTCCAGATGCGCCGCCGCCGTTCCGCCGCGTGCGTCCATGTCGCGTCCTCGCGTAGTGCGGCCTCGGGCGACGAAGTCTTCGCTAGAGACGCTCATTCGGCGGCCTGCGCGACGGCGCGGCGGGCGAAATGCTCCGGTCGGCGGAGGCCGAGGTTTTCGCGCAGCGTCCGGCCCTCGTATTCCTCGCGGAACAGGCCGCGGCGGCGCAGCTCCGGGACGACGAGCGCGACGAAATCGTCGAGGCCAACCGGAAGATGCGGCGGCATCACGTTGAAGCCGTCCGCGCCGTAGTTCTGGAAGCGCTCTTCGAGCTGGTCGACGATCTGCTCGGGGGTGCCGATCAGCGTCCAGTGTCCGCGGGCGCCGGCGATGCGGAGATAGAGCTGCCGAATGGTGAGATTCTCGCGGGTGGCGAGTTCGATCAGCAGGGTCTGCCGGCTTTTGCCACCCTCGGTCACGGGCAGCGCCTCCACAGGCAGCGGTCCGTCGAGATCGTAGGACGACAGGTCGAGCCCGCCGGTCATGTGCGACAGCAGCGACAGGCCGACCGCGGGATGGATGAGGGACTGGATCTCCTCGTACTTCTCCCGCGCCTCCGCCTCGGTGCGCCCGACGACGGGAAAGACGCCCGGCATGATCTTCAGGTCGTCCGGCTCTCGGCCGTGCTGGGCGAGCCGCCCCTTCACGTCGGCGTAGAACGCGGTCGCGTCGGCCAGCGTCTGCTGCGCGGTGAAGATCACCTCGGCGCTCTCCGCCGCAAGCTGCTTGCCCGCTTCCGAAGAGCCTGCCTGCACCACCACCGGACGCCCCTGGGGAGATCGGGCGACGTTGAGCGGCCCCTTCACCTGGAAGTGCTTGCCGCGGTGATGGAGCACATGGAGCTTGTCGCGGGCGAAATAGATCCCGCTGTCCTTGTCGCGGACGAAGGCGTCGTCTTCCCAGCTGTCCCACAGGCCCTCGACCACGGCCGCGAACTCCCGCGCCCGCTCGTAGCGGTCGGCGTGCGCGGGATGGGCGTCGAGCCCGAAATTCAGAGCTTCGGTCTCGTTCGATGACGTCACGAGGTTCCAGCCGCCGCGACCGCCGGAGATCTGGTCCAGCGAGGCGAAGGCGCGGGCGAGATGGAAGGGCTCATTGTAGGTTGTGGAGGCGGTGGCCACGAAGCCGAGGTTCGTGGTGACCGCGGACAGCGCCGTGAGCAGCGTCAGCGGCTCGAACTGCGCGACGTAGCGCAGGGCGCCGCGGCTGAGAACGTCCACGTCCGTGCCGCGCACGGCGACGCTGTCGGCCATGAAGACGAGGTCGAACTTCGCCGCTTCGGCCTTTTTCGCCAGCGCCACGTAGTGCCGGAAGTTCACTCCCGCGTCGGCCTGCGCTTGCGGGTGACGCCATGCGGCGACGTGGTGGCCGGTTGGATAGAGGAAGGCCCCTAGCTTCAGCTTGTCGCGACGTTTCGCCATCGTCGTGCTCCCTCGGGCGCCATTCGATCGATCACATCACCACACATTCATCACGCTAATGTCAATTAAAACGACAGAAAGACTATAATAAAAATCTGGCGTGCCTGTGAGATTGGCGATGGTTCTGACGAACGGCTGAGGAGGCCGGCGATGAAGGTGATTTCGGGGGTTCTGGGCTTTGGGTTCGCGCTAGCGCTCGGGGGCGTCGCCGCCGCGGAGGGAAGCGCTGTGGTGACGGCGGACTGGGTCGCCGACAATCTGAAGAACCCGAAGGTCAAGGTGTTCGAAGTCAGCGTCGATCCGGGCGTCTACGAGCGCGGCCATGTGCCGGGCGCCGTCAACATCCGCTGGCATTCGGAGCTGGTCGATCCGGTGAAGCGCGACATCGCCAGCCGTGAGAGCCTGCAGAAGCTCCTGTCCGCGGCGGGCGTCGACAAGGACACGACGATCGTCCTCTACGGCGACAACAACAACTGGTTCGCCGCCTGGGGCGCCTGGGTGCTGGAGACCTACGGACTGGGCGACCGGGTGAAGCTGCTCGACGGCGGCCGGAAGGTCTGGGAGGCCAAGGGCCTGCCGCTCGACACCGCGACGCCCGAAGCCGGGAATGGTTCGGTGGAGCTGACTCCTCTCAAGGCCGCGGTGCGCGCTCGTCTCGGCGACGTGCTGAAGGTCGCCGAGGGCGATAAGGGCTCGGTGCTGCTCGACATCCGCTCGCCGGACGAGTTCTCCGGCAAGATCTTCGCTCCGGAAGGTTCGAAGGAGCTGACCATCCGCGCCGGCCACGTGCCGGGCGCGAAGAACGTGCCCTGGTCGAAGGCGGTGAACGCCGACGGCACGCTGAAGCCTAAGGAGGAGCTGAAGAAGCTCTACGCCGAGGCGGGCGTCGACGGGTCCAAGCCGGTGATCGTCTATTGCCGCATCGGCGAGCGCTCGAGCCACACCTGGTTCGTGCTCTCCAAGGTGCTCGGCTACGACGTGAAGAACTACGACGGCTCCTGGACCGAGTACGGCAACTCGGTCGGCGTACCGGTGGCCAATCTGTCCGGCACGGTGTGGCAGGGCAAGTAGCCAGCCCCAGCCAGTCCTTAAGCCATGTCGGGCGTCCGGCCGCCGAAGCGCCGGGCGCCCGCGCCTGTCGGTCCGCTCATGTCCGCGTCTTCCATCACTTCGCCGGCGCGCGCTGGGATCGCCTTGCTCGTGTTCGGGGGGCTCGCCGTCGCCGCCTACGGGCTCGGGCAGACGCCGGGCGCGATCGGCCAGCGGCAGTCGTTCGCGCTCCTCGCCGGGGCGGCCTTCGGGATCGTGCTCCAGCGCGGCCGGTTCTGCTTCCTGTGCAATCTCCGCGACCTGCTGCGCGACGGCGACGCACGCGGCGTTCTCGCGATCCTCGTGGCGCTCGCCGCCGGGACGATCGGCTATGCGGCGGTGTTCGGCGCCTGGCTGCCGAACCCCTTCGGCGGGCGGCTTCCGCCAACCGCGCACGTCGGCCCGGTCGGCCCTGCGCTTGCGTTGGCGGCGTTCGTCTTCGGCGTCGGCATGGCGGCGTCGGGATCGTGCCTGTCGGCCCATCTTTACCGGCTGGGGGAGGGCTCTCCGACCTCGCCCTTCGCGGTGCTCGGGGCCGTTGCCGGCTTCGTCCTCGGCTTTCTCACCTGGAACCCGATCTACCTCGCACTGACTGTCGAGACGCCCTCCGTGTGGCTGCCGGCGCATCTCGGCTATCCCGTCTGGCTCGTGGCGACGCTCGCGGTCCTCGGGGCTTTGGCGTGGCTGGCGCAGACGCGGGCCAAGCCGGCGACGCCGTCCGTTCCGCATCCCGGCGTCGCGCACGCGGTTTTCGTGGAGCGTTGGCCGCCGGCGATCGCGGGTCTGCTTGTGGGCGCGATCGCGACGCTCAGCTATCTTCGGGTCGCGCCGCTCGGCGTCACGGCCGAGATCGGCAGCGCCGCCCGCACCGCGGCGTCGGCCGCCGGGTGGTTGCCGGACACCCTTTTCGGCCTGGACGGCCTGCGCGGCTGCGCGACGGTCGTCAAGGAGACGCTGCTGTCGGAGAACGGCCTGTTCGTCCTCGGCCTCGTCGCCGCGAGCTTCGCCGCGGCGCTCGTGTCCGGGCGGTTCAGGCCGGCGGCGCCCACGGGCGGCCAGATCGTCCGCGGGCTCGTCGGCGGCGCGCTGATGGGGTGGGGAGCGATGACCGCGCTCGGCTGCACGGTGGGCGTGCTGCTGTCGGGCATCCACGCCGGCGCGCTGTCCGGCTGGATCTTCCTCATGTTCGTCGTCCTCGGCGTCGTCGCGGCCGACGCCCTCGGACGACGCCTGCGGCCGATTCAGGCGCCCGGCTGAAACGCCCGCGCGTTCCACGACGCGCGGGCGCGCAGCAAGCCCACAGCGCAGCGTCGGCCACCCCCGCGATGATCGGGATGGTGACGCGTGTCGGCGTGTCCGGAGGACGCAGCCGCGTCAGATGCCGTCGCCGTGATCGCCGAACATCTGGTCGAGGTTGAAGGCGGGCGTGCCGCCTGAGCGTCCGATGACGCGGGCCGGAACGCCGGCGACCGTGGTATGGGGCGGCACGTCGTGCAGCACGACGGCGGCCGCGGCGACGCGGGCGCCTTCGCCCACGCGGATGTTGCCAAGCACCTTGGCGCCGACGCTGAGCAGCACGCCGCGCTCGATCTTCGGATGCCGGTCGCCGTTCTGCTTGCCGCTGCCCCCGAGGGTCACCGATTGCAGAATCGAGACGTCGTCAGCGACGACGGCGGTCTCGCCGATGACGAGCGCGGTCGCGTGGTCAAGGAAGACGCCGCCGCCAATCTGGGCGGCAGGATGGATGTCCGCGCCGAAGACCTCGGAAATCCGGCTCTGGAGATGCAGCGCGAGCGTCGCGCGGCCCTCGTGCCAGAGCCAGTGCGCGACGCGATGCGCCTCGAGCGCGGCGAAGCCCTTGTAAAACAGGAATGGGTCGAGGAAACGCCGGCTCGCGGGATCTCGGTCGCGGATCGCGCGCAGGTCCCGGACGACATTCAGCCGAGCCGGCGGATTCGCCGCGAACGCTGAAAGACAGAGGTCGCGGACGGCGAGACGGGAGAGGTCGCCGTCGCCCAGGCGATGGGCGAGCCGGTGCGAGAACGCCCGCCAAATGTCGCGCTGGTCGAGGATCGTCGCCTGGACCACGCCGGCGTAAAGCGGTTCCTCAACGATCGCGGCCTCGGCCTCTTTCCTCAGCGCGGCCCAGAGGCCGGCGGCGTCGGCCTCCCGCGCGGCGGCTTCGAGTTGAACGACGTCAGCGACCATGGCGCAGCCTCCTGCGGCATCGGGGCCGGCGCCGCACACCTTCCAATAATGCCGGCATTCGGCCTCCATTGGTTCGCGGGGGCTTAGCGGCCGCGCGTGTGATCGAGACCAGAGCTCACCAGCGCCGCCATGCAGCGTCAATCTTTATTTGACTCACTACATAGATTTAGTCATCAAATGACTCGTCGCCAGTGCCGTGGCGGCTGTTTCTTGGGGTGACCGCTATGGGCGTCGGATCGTCGAACGTTGGTGCGCGTGGCCGGGAGGCCGCGTTCGGCCTCCAGCCTCTCGATCTGTTCTCGCCGCTCGGCGGGATCGCATTCGATGACAGGGCGGAGCCGCGCGGCTCCGCGGCGCCGGCCGCAGCCGCGTCGAAGACCGCGTTTCGCCGCATCGGCCAGTGGCTCGCCCGCCTCCAGCTTCGGCCGGGGCGCAGCGCCACGCGCCGCTGACATCCAGCCGCCATCCTCCCAGAAGGCTCTACGTCCATGACCGATCCGGCCTCGCCGTCACGTCGCGTTTCGCGCCGCACCGTTCTTCAGCTCGCCGGGATCGCCGGCGCCGGCGTTCTGCCGCTGAGCGCCGCCGCGGCGCTGCCGGCGCTTCGTCCGGCCGCCGCGCCGCTCGACGCGCTTGCCGAAATCTGCCGCACCGGGGCGCCTGTCGCCGCCGACGGCGCGCCGATCAAGCTCAAGCTCGCCTGGAACGCGTCCGGAATCTGCACCGCGGCTGCGCCGGTCGCGCATGAGTCCGGCATCTTCGCGCGCCATGGGCTCGAGGTTGAGTTCGTGAACTTCGGCGGCTCCACTGAGGCGCTGCTGGAGGCGATCGCCACGGGGAAGGCCGACGCCGGCATCGGCATGGCGCTGCGGTGGCTGAAGCCGCTGGAGCAGGGGTTCGACGTCAAGGTCACCGCGGGAATCCACGGCGGGTGCCTGCGCCTGCTGGCGGCGAAGGATTCCGGGATCACCACCCTCGCCGACCTGAAGGGCAAGACCGTCGCCGTCAGCGACCAGGCGAGCCCCGGCAAGAACTTCTTCTCCATCGCCCTCGCTAAGGCGGGTCTCAATCCCGAGACCGACGTCGAATGGCGCCAGTATCCCGGCGAGCTGCTGCCGCTTGCGATCCAGAAGGGCGAGGCCCAGGCCCTGGCCGACGCCGACCCTAAGACCTTCATCTGGCTGAAGGATCCGAACCTCGTCGAGGTCGCGACCAATCTCAGCGGCGAATACAAGGACCGCACCTGCTGCCTGCTCGCGGTGCGCGGGTCGCTGGTGCGCGACGAGCGCCCGATCGCGACGGCGCTTACGAAGGCGCTGCTCGAGGCCGGCCACCGGGTCGCGACCGATCCGCGCTACGCCGCCGAGGCCTTCGCGAAGTACGGCGGCAAGGGATCGATCGAGGATCTGGCCAAGATCCTCACGACCCACGACCACGGACACCGTCCCATCGGAGACGACCTCAAGCGGCAGCTTGTGGCCTATGGCGAGGAGCTGAAGCTCGTCAACGTGTTCAAGCCGCGGACCGACCTGCAAAAATTTGCCGACCGCGTCTACGCCGACGTACTGACCGCGAGCTGAGGGGGAGACGTGATGAGCGCCGCCTACGACGTCGCATCGGGCGAGGCCGCGACCGAGCGGACGGCCTCGCCTCGCAGGCCCTGGCCGGCGCTCGAGATAGCGGCCGCGGCCGCCTGGATCGGGGCAGGAGCTATCACGGCTCTGATCGAGGAGGCCGGAGACTTCGGCTACACGCAGGAGTTCGCATTTCTCTTGGCTGGCGTCGGAGGCGCGATCCTCATCGCGGCGCTTGTCGGGCGGGCCGCGCCGGCGTTAGGCCGCCGGCTGCGGCACTGGGCGCCGTGGCTGATCCTGATCGCCGTCGGCTCCGCCGGCTGGGAGCTCGTGACGGCGAAGCTCGAACTTCTGCCGATGCCGTTTTTCCCGCCGCCGCAGGCAATCCTTGAGGTCTATCTCGACGACTATCCTCGTCTGCTCGAAAGCCTCGTGGCGTCCGCCAAGCTTCTGGCCGTGGGCTATCTCTTTGGAGCCAGCGCCGGCTTCCTGCTCGGCGTCGCGGTCGGCTGGTCGCAGGTGGTCGCCTACTGGACGCATCCGATCCTGCGCTTCGTAGGCCCGTTGCCGGCGACCGCCTGGCTGCCGCTCGCCTTCTTCCTGTTCCCGTCGAGCTGGAGCGCGAGCACCTTCCTAATCGCGCTCGCGACCGGCTTCCCCGTGACGGTCCTCACCTGGTCAGGGGTGGCCAGCGTCCACTCCGGCTACTATGACGTCGCGCGGACCCTCGGCGCGAACCGGGCCTTTCTGGTGCTGAAGGTCGCGATCCCCGCGGCGCTGCCTCACGTCTTCGTCGGCCTGTTCATGGGGCTCGGCTCGTCCTTCGCCGTGCTCGTGGTCGCCGAGATGCTCGGCGTGAAGGCCGGGCTCGGCTGGTACCTGCAATGGGCCCAGGGCTGGGCGTCCTACGCCAATATGTACGCCGCGCTGATCGTGCTGGCGCTCGGCTGCTCCAGCCTGATCACGGCGCTGTTCAAGCTGCGCGACCGGCAGCTCGGCTGGCAGAAGGGCGTCGTCCGATGGTGAGCGCCGCACGGACCCTCAAGCCCGAACCCTTCGCGGCCGGCGGCGCGCTCGCGGTGCGCGAGGTCACCCATCGCTTCGAATTGGAAGGCAAACCGCTCCCGGTACTCGACCGCATCACGCTCGACGTCGCGCCGGGCGAGTTCGTCGCGCTGCTCGGGCCCTCGGGCTGCGGGAAGTCGACACTGCTCCGCCTGGTCGCAGGCCTCGAGCCGCCGAGCTCCGGGAGCCTCGTCTTCGACGGCGCGACCATCGCGGGCCCCGATCCCTCGCGGGTCGTGGTGTTCCAGGATCCGACGCTTTTCCCCTGGCGGACGGTGGAGGCGAACGTCGCACTGGGCCTGGAGGCGCAAGGCCTGCTGAAGACGCATCGCCACCGCATCGCGGAGGCGCTGAAGCTGGTGGGGCTCGCCGAGTTCGCCTCGGCCTATCCGCATCAGCTCTCCGGCGGCATGGCGCAGCGCGCCGCGCTCGCCCGCGCGCTCGTCAACGAGCCGCGGTTGCTCATCCTCGACGAGCCGCTCGGCAAGCTCGACTCCCTGACGCGTCTCGCCATGCAGAGCGAACTGGCGCGGCTATGGGCCGAAGCCGGGTTCAGCGCTTTGCTCGTCACGCACGACGTCGAGGAGGCGCTCATTCTGGCCGACCGGGTGGTCGTGCTGAGCGGCCGCCCAGCGCGCATCCTCGCCGAGATCGAGGTGACGGAGGCCCGTCCGCGCGCCCGTGACGGCGCCGCGCTGGTCGCGCTTCGCCGCGACATTCTCGGCCTGCTGGCCTGACGTCCCGGCCGGCGGCTCCGCCGGCCATCCCCGCTTCAAAGACACGAAAGGCGCGACGACGATGAACGTCCCGATCCCCGCGCAGCGCTTCGCCGAAACCTCCAGCGTCCAGGCGCCCGATTTCTCCGAGCTGTTCGCAAGCATTGCGGAGGGCGCCGCTGAGCGCGACCGCGAGCGCATTCACCCCTACGCCATCATCGACCTGATCCGGCAAAACCGGATCGGCGCGCTGCGGCTGTCGCCGGCGGAGGGCGGCTACGGCATCAGCCTGCGCCAGCTGCTGGGAACCGTCATCCGCCTCGCGGCGGCCGATCCCAATGTCGCGCATGCGCTGCGCAACCACTTCGCCTTCGTGGATCGCTTCGCACGGTCCCCCCGCGCGCCGAACCGCGAGAAGTGGGTCACCCTGGTCGCCAGCGGCGCGATCTTCGGGCTTGGAAACACCGAACTGTCGAGCGCCACCATCGGCGGAGCTCCCTACGAGACGCGGCTGACGCCGGACGGCGACGGATACCGCCTGGACGGCACGAAGTACTACAGCACCGGCACGCTCTACGCCGACCATGTCATCGTCCGCGCCGCCGCGCCCGGCGACCTTGCGGCTTCCGCGATCATCCCGGTGACCCGGGAGGGCGTCGAGCTCGTGGACGATTGGGATGGCGCGGGGCAGCGGCTCACCGGGTCGGGCACGACTGTCCTCCGGAACGTGCGCGTGGAGCCTGACGAGGTCGTGCTCGACACGCCCGCCGTCGGCTACGGATTGCCTTACGCCAACACGCTCGCCCAGCTGCTGGTGACGGGCATCGTCGCCGGCATCCTCCGGAACGTGCTGGACGACGCCGTGGCGCTGCTGGGCTCCCGCAAGGACCGGCATTTCTACTATGCGGCCGTTCCCCGCGCGGCGGATGACCCCCTGTTGCAGGGGATTGTCGGCGAGATCTCCGCCGCGGCCTTCGCCGCCGAGACGGTGGTGCTGGCGGCGGCCGACGCGCTCGACGAGCTGACTGCGGCTCGTGACGCCGGCCGGCCGGCGGAGACGCTCGCGCAGGACGCTGCGGCCGCCTCCGCCAAGGCCAAGCTGATCGTGGACGAATTGACGCTCAAGAACGCGAGCCGCCTGTTCGACGTCGGCGGCGCCTCCGCCACAAAGCGCGTCAAGAACCTCGACCGGCATTGGCGAAACGCCCGCACGCTTGCGTCGCACAATTCCGGATCGCTGAAGGCGGCGGCGCTCGGCGCGAACGTCCTCACGGGCGCGCCGCTGCCGAGCAAGGGCTTCTTCTGAGGCCGCGAACCGGAGACACCCGATGACCGAGACCACCTCCGCGGCCGACGCCGCGGCGCGCGAGGCGCTGCGGCTGATCGGCCCCACGCCGGAGAACTGGGCGCCTCTGCCGGCCGGCGTCGACCACAACGTGGCGGTGGTCGGCGGCGGCCAGACCGGCGCCGCCTTCGCCTTCGCTCTGAAGCGGGCGGGCGTGGGCGCCGTGACCGTCATCGAGGCCGAAGCGGACCCCGCCCGCGCCGGGATCTGGCGTCGGTCCGCGCGCATGGGAAAGCTTCGGACGCCGAAGAACCTTGTCGGCCCCGAACTTGGCCTGCCGCAGTTGAGCTTCCAGGCCTGGTACGAAGCGCGCCACGGCCGCGAGGCCTACGCGGCGATCGACCGGATCGCGCGCACGGACTGGTCCGACTATCTCGCCTGGTACGCGCGCGTCACCGAGTTCGCGCCGCGTTACGGCGTGCGGCTGGTCCGCATCGAGCCGGCGGAGACAGGCTTCCGCCTGCATCTGCAGAGCGCCGCCGGCCCCACCGTCGAGACCGCGCGCAAGGTGATCCTCGCGAACGGATTCCTGGGCGCCGGCGCGCCGTTTACGCCCGAGGTGCTGCGGGGACTTTCAGCGGAGCGGCTTGCGCACACCTCCGAGGACATCGACTTCGAGCGTCTCAAGGGAAGGCGCGTCGCGGTGATCGGCGGCGCGGCGGCGGCGTTCGACGTTGCGGGAACCGCGCTGGAGGCCGGCGCCGCGGAGGCGCGGCTGTTCGTGCGGCGGCCGGCGCTCGCCAACCTGCCGGTCTCACGCGCCCGCGCCTATCCCGGAGCCTACGACAACTATCCCGCGCTTCCCGACGCCCTGAAGTGGCGCTCGGCGCTGCGGTTTCGCCGGTCCGGTTCGACCGCGACCGTCGACGCCGTCGAGCGCGTCGCGGCATTCTCGAACGCCCGCCTGCATCTCGGCGTGACGCTGCTCTCGGCGACGGAGGGGGCGGACGTCCTGACCCTCGACTTCGGGATGGAACGCCATGTCGCGGACGTCGTGATCTCGGCGGCGGGCTACGCTGCAGATCCCGCGCTTCGGCCCGAGCTCGCCGATTTCGCCGGCGACATCCTGCGCTGGCGCGACGTCTACGCGCCGCCGGCCGGCGACGAGGACGAAAGCCTCGGCGCCCATCCCTACCTCGGCGCCGGGCATGTTTATCAGGAGCGTCAGCCAGGCGCCGCGCCGTTCCTGAAGGACATCCACGTTTTCAATCCGAGCGCCTTCGTCAGCTTCGGCCTGCCCGTCGGCGACGTGCCCAGCCTCAAGCGCGACGTGCCGGCGGTTGTCGCGCAGATCAGCCGCGACCTCTTCTTCGCCGACCTCGCGCACCACGCTGAGCGCTTCGCGGGCGACGTCCCGGCGGATTTTCCGCACGAGCTCTACGCATCTCTTCTTCACGGCGACGCAAAGGCGCTTGCCGCGGAGTGAGACGGCTGGCGCGCCTCCGCGCCCCGGCGGCGCGCCAGCCATACTGAGATTTCTAAGTTGACACATTAGATTGTTTTTATAGACATAGTTTCTTCGTTTCGCCGGAGGCGGCGCGACCATCGTTTTCTCCGCCCGTCACTGGGCGTCTCAGGGGGTCACAATGGCCAGGCATTTCGGGGTTGGCTCGCGTCTCGCGCGGGGCGACGGACACGGGGGCTCTGCGATCGCGCAGACGCTCAGGTTCGCGAGCGTAGCGCTTTACGCATGGTCGTTCCTGCGTTTCGCCGCGGGCGCAGCCGTGATCGCCGCCTTGCTGTTGATTGCGACGCGCGTCTCGGCCGCCGAGCCCAAGGCCGGCGGAACGGTGACCGCGATCATCCAGCCGGAGCCTGTCGTCCTGACCTCGGCGCTGAATTCCGCCGCGCCCACCGGCACCGTCTCAGGCAACATCTTCGACGGCCTCGTCGACTATGACTTCGACCTCAAGCCGCGGCCCGCGCTCGCGACCAGCTGGGAGACCTCGGCCGACGGCAAGGCCATCACCTTTCATCTGCGCCCGGGCGTAACCTGGCACGACGGCACGCCCTTCACCTCAGCGGACGTGAAGTGGACGCTGGAGAATGTCTGGAAGAAGATCCATCCTCGCAACCAGCTCACCTTCGCCAAGGTGACGGAGGTCGAGACGCCGGACGACCTGACAGTCGTCCTGAAGCTCTCCCAGCCGTCGGTCGCGATCCTGAGCTCGGTCAACTCCAACGGCGCGCAGGTGCTTCCGAAGCACCTTTACGAGGGCACCGACGTCCTCAACAACCCGTACAACAACAAGCCGGTCGGCACCGGTCCCTTCGTGTTCAAGGAATGGAAGAAGGGCGAGTACATCGCGCTCGAGCGCAACCCCAACTACTGGGACAAGCCGAAGCCCTACCTTGACCGCTTGATCTTCCGCGTGATTCCGGACGCCGCCGCCCGCGCCGCCGCCTTCGAGAAGGGCGAGGTCCAGTACGGCGTGCTCAGCCCCGTTCCGCTGAAGGACGCCAAGCGCCTCGCCGAACTGCCGACCCTGAAGGTCGAGACCAAGGGCTACGAGTGGCTCTCGCCGTTCCTGTTCATCGATCTGAACGTGGACAATCCGCAGCTCAAGGACGTCCGCGTCCGCCGCGCGATCGCGCACGCGATCGACAAGGCCGCGCTCGCCCGGATCGTTTGGTTCGGATTCGGCGAACCGGCGTCGAGCCCGGTCCCGTCCACGCTGAAGGCGTTCCACGACCCCGCGGCGCCGGCCTACGCCTTCGACACGAAGCAGGCCGAGGCTCTGCTGGACGAAGCGGGCTTCCCGCGCGGCGCCGGCGGCGTACGCTTCACGCTCAACCACGACTACATTCCCTACGGCGACGACTACAAACGCTCGGCTGAGTTCATCAAGCAGGCGCTGAAGCGCGTCGGCGTCGAGGTCAACGTCCGCACCCAGGACGTGCCGACCTATACTAAGCGCGTCTACGGCGACCGCGACAGCGACGTGGCCCTCACCTGGTTCGCGGCGTTCTCGGACCCGCAGGTCGGGGTGACGCGTGTCTACAATTCCGCCTCGATCGGCAAGAACATCCCCTGGACCAACGGCTCGGGCTACCGCAACCCGGAGGTCGACGCCTTGATCTCCTCGGTGCAGGGAGAGGCCGATCCCGAGAAACGCGTGGCGGATTTCCGCAAACTGCAGCAGATCGTGCTGACCGATCTGCCGACGATCCCGCTGGTCGAGCTCAAGTTCTTCACGGTCCACGCAGCCGGGCTGAAGGACGCCGTGACGACGGGCGACCAGGTCTACGGCTCGCTGAAGAACGCATGGTTCGAAACCGCGCCGGCGCAGAACTGAAGGCGCGACCCGTGACCCGCTTCGTTCTTTCTGGCCTCGGCGCGGGCTCGCGGTGACCCGCGTGACCGGAGCGGGCCTCCGCCGCTGGTCGCGGCGGACCCTCGACATGATCGTGGTGGTGCTCGGCATCGCCACGATCAACTTCTTCCTGCTGCATCTCGCGCCGGGCGACGCGGCCCAGGTGCTGGCGGGGGAGGCGGGCTCGGCGACGCCCGAGTACATCGCGACACTGCGCGCGCAGTTCGGGCTCGACCGGCCGCTGTGGAGCCAGTTCCTGAGCTACCTCGGCAATGTGCTCACCTTCGACCTCGGCTGGTCGTTCCGGCATGGCATGTCCGTCGGCCGGCTCATTCTTGACCGCCTGCCGGCGACCCTCCTGCTGATGGGGGCAAGCGTCGGGTTCGCGGCGCTCGCGGGCTCCGCGCTCGGCGCCCTGGCGGGCCGCCGCGCCGGAAGTCTCGCAGACACCGCAGTGTCCACGGTCGCGCTGCTGTTCTACGCCACGCCCACCTTCTGGGTCGGGCTGGTGCTCACCGTCATCTTCTCGGTCTGGCTCGACTGGCTGCCGGTCGGTGGCATGACGACGATCGGGGCGGGCTTCAGCGGCGCGGCCTACGCGCTCGACGTCGCGCATCACCTCGTGCTGCCGGCGGCGACGCTCGGGCTGTTCTACGTCGCGGTCTATGCGCGGCTTATGCGCGCCTCGGTGATCGACGTGCAGGGCCGGGATTACGTGCGCACCGCCGTCGCCAAGGGCCTGCGGTCCCACCGCATCCTCCGCCGCCACGTGCTCCGCAACGCGCTGCTGCCCGTTGTCACCATGCTCGGCGTCCAGATCGGCTCCGTGCTCGGCGGGGCGGTGCTGGTCGAGACGGTGTTCTCCTGGCCGGGCCTCGGGCGGCTCGCCTTCGAGGCGCTGTTCCAGCGCGACCTCAACCTGTTGCTCGGTGTGCTGCTGTGCAGCTCGGTCGTCGTGGTCGTGGTCAACCTCGTGGTCGACCTCGCCTACGCCGCCCTCGACCCGCGCATTGAGGTCGCCTGATGGCGCTGCTCGATTTCGGCGCCGCCGTCGCCCGACGCCGCCCTCGGGCGGCGGCCGACGGCCTGCTCGTCCGGCTGCTGGCGCGGCCTTCCGCCGTCGTGGGCCTCGCGCTGCTGGCGATCGTGCTGGTCGCGGCGGCCGGGGCCGACAGGTTCTTCCCCGAAGACCCGCTCGCCATGGTCGCGCTGCCGCTGCTGCCGCCGGGCGAAGACCCGGCGTTCCCGCTCGGGACCGACATGCTCGGCCGCGACATCGCGGCCGGCGTGTTCCACGGCGCGCGTGTGTCGCTGCTGATCGGCGTGGTGGCGACGCTGGTCTCGCTCGTCATCGGCGTCGGCATAGGCGCGCTCGCGGGCTACTACCGCGGCGCCCTCGACCGCGCGCTGATGCGCGTCACCGAGCTGTTCCAGACCATCCCGCCGTTCCTGTTCGCGCTCGCCATCGTCGCGGTGCTGCAGCCGTCGATCCCGACCATCGTCGGCGCGATCGGCGTGACCTCGTGGCCGAGCCTCGCCCGGCTGGTGCGGGCCGAGGTGCTGAAGCTCCGAACCTCCGAGATGGTCGAGGCTTCGATCGCGCTCGGCGCCGGCGACGCCCGCATCATCCTCCGCCACATCCTGCCGAACGCCGCCGGGCCGATCCTGGTCTCCGCCTCCATTCTGGTCGCGACGGCGATCCTGACCGAGTCGAGCCTCGCCTTCCTGGGACTGGGCGATCCGAACGTCGTGAGCTGGGGCGGCATGGTGGGCGCGGGCCGCGAGGTGCTGCGGACCGACTGGTATGTCGCGACCCTGCCAGGCGTCGCGATCGTGATCGCGGTGCTGGCGCTCAACCTGCTGGGCGACGGGCTGAACGACGCCCTCGATCCCCGGAGCGGCCGCCGATGACCGGGGCCGCTCTCCAGGTCGACGACCTCACCATCGGTTTCGTCGAGCGTCGGCGGACGCTCGTCGCCGTCCGCAACCTGTCCTTCGCCATCGCGCCCGGCGAGGCGCTGGCGATCGTCGGCGAAAGCGGCTGCGGCAAGTCGCTGACGGCGCTGTCGCTGCTCGGCCTGCTGCCGAAGCCCGGGCGCGTGCTCGGCGGCTCGATCCGCGTCGAGGGCGAGGAGATCGTCGGGCGCACCGGCGAGGCGTTGCGGCGGCTGCGGGGCGACCGGATCGCCATGATCTTCCAGGAGCCGATGACCGCGCTGAACCCCGTGCTGACGGTCGGGAAGCAGATCGTCGAGGCCGTCCGCGCCCACCGCGCCGTGTCCCGCGCCGAGGCCCGCGAGCGGGCGGTGGCTCTGCTGGAGCGGGTCCGCATTCCGGACGCGGGGCGGAGGCTCGACGAGTTCCCGCACCGCCTCTCCGGCGGCATGCGCCAGCGCGTGATGATCGCCATGGCGCTCGCCTGCGACCCGGCCGTGCTGGTGGCGGACGAGCCGACCACCGCTCTCGACGTCACCATCCAGGCGCAGATCCTCGACCTCATCGACGACCTGCGGCGGGAGCGCGGCATGGCGGTGGCGCTCATCACCCACGACCTGGGCGTCGTGGCGCGCCACGCCGAGCGCACGCTGGTGATGTACGCCGGCGCTAAGGTGGAGGAGCGGCCGACCGCGGAGCTGTTCGCCGATCCGCGCCACCCCTACACCCGCGGCCTGATCGCGGCCCGCCCCGGCGGGCGCCTCAGCGCGCGGCGGCGGCTGACCGAGATCCCGGGAAGGGTGCCGGCGCTGGACGAGATGCCAGCCGGCTGCGCCTTCGCGCCGCGCTGCGACCTCGCCGACGACGCTTGCCGCGCGGCCCCGCCGCCGCTGGAGGCCGCCGGCGCCCACGGCTTGGTCGCCTGCCTCAAGGCCCGCAGTGTGGAACGCGCCCCGGCGCCGAGGGCGAAGGTCGCCGTCCATGTCTGAGCCCCTGCTCGCGGTCGACGACCTCGTCGTGCGCTTCGACACGCCGCGCGGGACGGTCTCGGCCGTCGACGGCGTCTCGCTGCATGTGGCGCGCGGCGAGACGCTCGGGCTCGTGGGCGAAAGCGGCTGCGGCAAGTCCACGCTCGGCCGCGCGATCCTCCGGCTCGTCGAGCCGAAGGCCGGCGCGATCCGTTTCGACGGCGACGACCTCGCCGGCCGCTCGCGCGCTGCGCTCCGGTCGGCCCGCCGCGGTCTGCAGATGGTGTTCCAGGATCCCGCCGCTTCGCTCGATCCGCGCTGGACGGTGGGCGACCTTATCGCCGAGCCGCTGCACATTCACGGCGTCGGCACGCGGGCGGAGCGGAAGGCGAAGGTGCGGGACCTGCTGCGCCAGGTCGGCCTGCCGCCAGAGGCGGCCGAGCGCCGGCCCCACGCCTTCTCCGGCGGCCAGCGCCAGCGCATCGGCATCGCCCGCGCGCTCGCGCTCGATCCCAAGGTGGTGGTGCTGGACGAGCCCGTCTCCGCGCTCGACGTCTCGGTGCAGGCGCAGATCCTCAACCTGCTGGTCGACCTGCAGGAGCGGCTCGGCGTCGCCTTCCTGTTCATCAGCCACGACCTCGGGGTGGTCGAGCACCTCTGCGACCGCGTCGCGGTGATGTATCTCGGCCGCATCGTCGAGAGCGCGCCGCGGGAGGCGCTGTTCCGCCGTCCGGCGCACCCCTATTCCCGTCTGTTGCTCGACGCGGCGCCGAGCCTCGACGCAAACGCGCCGCGGCGGACCCCGGCCCCCGCCTCGAACGAGCTGCCGAGCCCCTACGACCCGCCCTCCGGCTGCCGCTTCCGCACCCGCTGTCCCCACGCGGTGGAGCGCTGCGCCGTCGAGACGCCCAAGTTGAGTGATCTCGGCGCCGGACAACACGTCGCCTGCCATCGCGCCGGCGAGATCTGACAGGAGACATCCATGGCGCGCGTGCGCGACCTCACCCCGAGCGACCTGACCGGCGAGGCCCGGACCGTTTATGAGCGGATCGAGCGGGAGTACGGCCCGTTCGGCAATATGCTCTCCGTGTTCGCGCACCGCCCCCCGGCGCTCGAGCACATCTTCGGGCTGCTGCTCGCCTCCAAGCGCGACGCGGTGATCTCGAAGCGGCATCTGGAGATCGTGCTGCTGTCGGCGTCGGCCGCGGCCGCCTGCGAGTACTGCGTCGCGCACCACGCGCCGCGCCTCGTCGAGCAGGGCCTGCCGCAGGAGGCGGCCGACCGCGTGCTTGACGACGCGCCTCCCGGCTTCGACGACGTAGACCTGCTGGTTCGGGACTACGCCGTCCAGCTCACCCGTGACCCCAAGCGCGTGTCCGACGCGTTCTTCGTCCGGCTCAAAGCCGTCTTCACCGAGGAGCAGATCGTCGAGATCACACTTCGCGCCGCCCTCTGCGCCTTCTTCAACCGCTTCAACGAAGGACTGCGGATCGAGGTCGAAGAGGGCGTCGCGTTGCCAGAGGTGGCCTGAGACGGCACCTTGCGCACGTCGCTCAGACCGCCGGCGCCCAGCGCCGGTGCGCCCAGCGGGCGGCGCCGTCGAGCAGGAAGCCGAGCACGCCGATGACGAGCACGGTCGCCATCAGCTCCGGGTAGGCGAGCCGGTCGCGGGTGTCGAGGATGAAGTAGCCGAGCCCGGCCGAGACGCCCAGCATCTCGCAGGGCACCAGCACGATCCACGAGATCCCGATCGCGAGGCGGAGGCCGGTGAGCACGTGCGCCATGACGCCGGGCAGCACGATCCGCCCCAGCGTCTCCGCCTTCGTGGCCGCGAGGCTTTCCGCCAGCAACAGCCAGCGCCGGTCGAGCTGCCGCACTCCGGCGGCGGTGTTGAGCACGATCGGCCAGACGGCCGCAAACGTCAGCAGGAAGTAGATCGGCGCGTCGCCGACGCCGAACGTCATCACCGCGATGGGCATCCAGGACAGCGGCGAGATCATACGGAGCAGCTGGAACGCCGGCGTGGTCGCCGCCTCCAGCCGCGCGCTGGCGCCGACGGCGAGCCCGAGCGGCACGCCGATCGCGAGCGCGAGCGCGAGGCCGACGGCGATCCGCTTCAGGCTGACCATGACGTGCAGCGGCAGGTCGCGCCCGCCGACCAGCTCGCCAAGCGCCGCGAAGGTGGGCCCCGGCGCGAACATGCGCGCAAAGGAGCCGTCCCGCGGCAGCGCCTCGGTCGCGATCCACCACAGCGCGAGCACCGCCCCGAGCCCGGCCGCGCCCAACAGCGCATAGCCGAGCCCGCCGGCGGCTCGGCGGCGGCGCGGGGCCGCCGCGGAAGGCGTGCTCACGCCGAGATCGTCTCGGTCCGCGTGAAGCCCTCGGGCAGGCCGAAGGCCTGCAAGCCGCCGGTCTTGAGCACCGCTTTCTTCACGAAGCTGTCGTCCACCAGATCGCGCGCCGCGAAGGCGGGGTCGAGCTCCGCGAGGAAGCGGTTGTCGCCTTCGATCGCGGTGTCCTTCAGGCGGCGTACCAGCTCCTCGGTGTAGCTCGGGAAGGGATAGGGCTGGAAGTCGATGCGCCGCTCGCGCCAGTCGGGGTTCTTGATCGCGCCGGACGCGACATAGCCGGCGGCGTCGCTCTCCGCGGGCGCCAGCACCTTCTCCAGCACGGCCTTGGCGTGGGGCGTGTAGCGGTTCTCGCCGTCCTTGGAGAGCAACGCCGCAGTCTCGGCGCGGTTGTCGCGCGTCCAGAGCTGCGCCCTGACCATGGCGTCGACGACCTTCTGGCTCCATTCGGGGCGCTCTCTGAGGTCACGCTCCTGCATGAACACGACGCAGCAGGCGTGGTCCTTCCACACGTCGCCGGTGAAGCGCAGCACCTTGCCGACGCCGAGCGTCTCGGCCGCCGCGTTGAACGGCTCGGCCACGATGTAGCCGGCGATCTGCTTGGATGCGAGCGCGGGCACCATGTCCGAGGGCGCCATCACCACCAGCTGGACCTCGTTGGCCGCGGGCTGGCCGGCCTTCTTCGTCACCGGCGTCAGCCCGTTCTCCTTGAGCAGCGCCTGCAGCACCACATTGTGGATCGAGTACCAGAACGGCACCGCGATGGTCTTGCCGCCGAGCTGCTTCGCGTCGGTGACGTCGAGGCCGACGGTGAGGCCGGAGCCGCCGGTGTGGTTCCAGGCCACGACCTTCGCCGGCGCCTTGGAGCCGTAGCGGGCCCAGACGGTGATCGGCGACAGCAGGTGCACGACGTTGACCTGGCCCGCGATGAAGGCCTCGACGATCTGCGCCCAGCTGCGGAAGAGGACCGGCTTTTCGGCCTTGAGGCCTTCCTTGTCGAAGAAGCCCTTGCCGTGGGCGACAAGCAGCGGGGTCGCGTCGGTGATCGGCAGGTAGCCGATCTTGACCGGCTCGTCGGCGGCCTGCGCGCGGGCTTCGGCCGCGCGCAGCAGCGGCGCGGCGCCGGCCGCCGTGAACAGGCTCGCGAGCTTGACGGCGTCGCGGCGGGAGAAGACGAAATCGTCGGTCGGCATGGGCGGGTGTCCGGTCAGTGGGGACGGATGGCGGCGCGCAGCGCCGTGAGGATCTCGACGCGCAGCGCGCCTGTTTCGGCGATGGCGTCGTCGCGGGGGTGGGGCAGGGCGATCGGCCACTCGCCGATCGCCCGCGCCGGCGCGCCGCCGAGCAGGACGACGCGGTCCGCGAGGGCCAGCGCCTCGTCAATGTCGTGGGTGATGATCAGGGCGGCGGCGCCGTGGTCGGCGACGACCTTGAGAAGCAGGCGTTGCATGTCGGCGCGGGTCACCTCATCCAGCGCGCCGAAGGGCTCGTCGAGCAGCAACACCTCGGGGCGGCGGGCGAGGCAGCGGGCGAGCGCGGTCCGCTGGGCCATGCCGCCGGAGAGCGCCGCCGGGTGGAGCTTTCGCGCGGCGTCGAGGCCGACCTCAGCGATTGCCGCGTCGACAAGCGCCTGCCGCTCGGCCTTCGAACGCGCCGGCTGGCGCTTGAAGTCGAGCCCGAAGGCGACGTTGGCCTCGAGCGTCAGCCAGGGCAGCAGGCCGGGGTCCTGGAACGCCACGGCGATACGGGGTTGGGGGGCATGGACGGCGACGCCGCCAGCCGTCACGGCGCCGGCGCTCGGTGCCTGCAAACCTCCCAGAACCCTGAGAAGGCTCGATTTTCCGACGCCGCTCGGGCCCAGCAAAGCCACGATCTCGCCGGGCGCCACCGCGAGGTCGAAGTCCGCGAGCACAGGCGCCGCAGCGCCGGGATAGCGCACTGCGACCCCGTCGGCTTGGAGCGCCGCGCTCATGCCGCGCGGCCGGCCTGGGCCTGAGCCGCAAGCGCGGCTTTGAGCTGGACGAGGCTCGGCGTGATCACCGGGAGGAACGCCGCCTCGCGCCACCGCCGCGCGAAGCCCTCGCCGGGGGTCGTCAGGTAACACTTGCCGCCGCTCGCCTGGAGTTCGAGCCCGACCGCCTCCTGCGCGATCTCGGCGAGCGCGATGCGGATGCGGAACAGATCCGCCGGCCGGCCCAGAAACACGTTGTCACTCAGGCCCTTGAGCAGCGCGCGCGTTTGGCCGTCGAGTCGTTCCGCGACATCGTCGAGGTCGGGGCCCAGCACGTGGCGGCCGGCGCCTGCGGCTTCCCGGGCTTCCGCAAGGGACCGCCGGGCGAGGCCGATCGACATGCCGATCTGCAGCCCGAGGAACGCCGGGCGCACCGCCGGCAGCCAGTTCTTAGCGTCCGGCGCGATCACCTCGTCGGCGTCGATCGCGACGTCGTCCAGCTTGATCGCGGCGGTGCTGGCCGAGCGCATGGCCATCAGTTCGAGGTCGTCGGAGCGGGCGACGCCCGGGCGGTCGTGGGCGATCGAGGCGACGAAGGCGCTCCCGTCCGGGCGACTGACAGCGGCCGCCACATGGAAGCCCTCGGCGCGCAGGTTGGTCACCCAGGGGAGCTTGCCGTCGAGCCGGATCGCGCCACCGTCGACGCGGGCGGCGACCTGCAATTCCTCCAGTCCCGCCAGGAACTTCATGGCGTTGGAAAGGCCTGTCGCGCCGGCGACGCGGCCCTCCAGAAGGTCGGGAAGCAGGCGCTCCCGCAGCGGCGCGGTGGGGCTCTGCAGCAGATATTCGACGTAGGTCCGGTGGCCCCAGAACACGAAGCCCGCCGCCAGCGACCGCTCGGAGATCGCGGCGACCGTCTCTACGGCGTCGCCGAGAGAACCGCCTGCGCCGCCGAGGGTTTCGGCCACGCCGGCGCGGAACACGCCGGCCTCCGCCAGCCGCGGCAGCAGGACGGAGGGCGACGTCGCGCCGACGTCGAGGCCGTGGGCCTCGGCATTGAGCCAGACGACAAGAGGTGAGCCGATGGTCATCGCGGGGTTAACGTCCGGGTTACTCGGCGGCTTCGGCGGTTAACCCGTCCCAGCGATAGGCTTCGAGCTGCGGGTTGAGAGGCGGCTGTCCGAGGTTGTTCGCGAAGTTGCACAGCGTCGCGAGGCTGACGCCGAGCACCACCTCGAGCGCCGCCTGGTCGTCGAAGCCGGCGTCCTTGAAGGCCTCGAGGTCGGCGTCGGAGACCCGGCCGCGGGTCGCGATGACGGCTGACGTGAAGGCCTGGACCGCGTCGAAGCGCGGATCGCCAGTCGGCCGCAGGGCCCGCAGCGCCTCGACCTTGGGCTCGTCGAGGCCGGCCTTCTTGAAGGCGACCGCCGTGTGCCCGGCGACGCAGAAGCCGCAGCCGTGGGTGGCCGCGGCGGTGATCTGCACCACCTCGCGCTCCGCCAGACGGAGCGAGGACCGGGCATTGATCTGCCCGACGGTCAGATAGGTCTCGAGCGCCACGGGCGCGTTCGCCAGCACCCGCAGAAGGTTCGGCAGAAAGCCGTTGGCCTTCTCGGCTGCGGCCAGCGCGGGCTTGGCGGCGTCGGGCGCGTCGTCGTGGGTGCGAAGCGGAAGACGGGACATGGGAACTCCCTGATGCGCGTGTCGCCCTCGATCTAGGCGGTCCATGCGCCGCTCGCAACACAATCGCTAGATTGAGTGGACGAACGGACCGACCGGCCGCGCCCCGGGGGCCGGGCGGTCGGTTCCGCCTCAGGACTCGACGTAGACGTCGGCGAAGCTCGCGTTCACGCCGGCGGCGCCCAGCGTGTGGTTCTTCACCCGCTTGTTGAAGATCGTCACGGGCTGAGGCGCGATCAGCGTCACGGAGGCCACGTCGTCGTAGAGCTTGCGCTGGATGTCGCGCCATAGCTGCACGCGCTGCTCCTCGTCGGCCTCGGTGGCTGAGGCCTCCAGCAGGCGGTCGATCTCCGGGTTCTCGTAATGCGAGGCGTTGGAGAACGGCAGGCCGATCTTGAAGTTTTTCGACCAGTAGGCCCGCTGCACCCCGATGTTGGGGTCGAAGATGTTCGAGAGCGCCTCGACGGTCAGATCGAACTTCCGCTCGGTGTAAGTCTTCACGATGTAGGTCGAGAAGTCGAAGTTCTGCAGGTCGACCGCGATGCCGATGGCGGTCAGCGCCTGCCGGATGAACTCGCCGGCTCCGCGGCCGTAATAGGGGTTGTTGTAGAGCCGGAGCGGGAAGCGCGTTCCGCCGCTCTTCCGCGGGAAGCCGGCCTCGTCCAGAAGCTTCTCGGCCTTTGCGGCGTCGAAGGCGTAGGGCGGCACGCTCGGGTCGTGGAACTTCGTCAGGTAGGGGCTGACCACGGTCGGCGAGACCTTGCCGTAGCCGTACCAGACGGTCTCCAGCAGCAGCGTGGTGTCGATCGCGTGGGCGATCGCCTGCCGCACGCGGATGTCCTTGAAGATTGGGTTTTCGTAGTTGAAGAACAGCTGCGTCAGCGACGCGTTGTACTCGCCGCCGCGGTCCTCGAAGGCGAGCTGCGGCAGCTCCTTGAGCCGGTCGAGGTCGGCGCGGGCGACCGGCGGCCCGGCGCCGATGTCGAGCTCGCCGGTTTCGAAGCCCGCCGCGCGGGCGGCCTCGTCGGCGATGAAGCGCACCACCACGCGGTCGAGGTGCGGCTTGCCGGCGTCCCAGTAGTTCGGGTTCCGCTCCAGCAGCACGTGGCTGCCCTTCACCCACTCCTTGAACATGAAGGGGCCGGTGCCGATGGGCGCGGAGCCGTTCTTGTTCGTGAGCGGATCCGTGCCCTCATAGACGTGCTTCGGGACAATGGGAGACTCCGTCGCGTCCAGCGCCGACAGCAGGAACGGCGTCGGCTTCGAGAGCTTCAGGACGATGGTGAAGGCGTCCGGGGTCGTCACCTCCGTGACGTTGGCGAAGGTGCCGCGGCCGCGCGGGTGCGACTGCTTCAGCAGGCCGAAGGAGTAGGCCACGTCCGCCGAGGTGAAGTCGCGGCCGTCGTGCCATTTGACGCCCTGGCGCAGCTTGAACGTGTAAGTCAGGCCGTCGGGGGCGACGTCCCAGGCCGTCGCCAGCACCGGCCGCGGCTTGAGGTCGAAGTCGTAGGTGAGCAGCCCCTCGGTGATCTTCGGCGAGATGCGCTGCGAGCCGCCCGCGGTGTGGGCGATGGTGACGAGCGTCGGGGGCTCAGCCTCTAGGATGAAGTTGACCGTGCCGCCGCGGGGCGGCTCGGCGGCGAGCGCGGGCAAGGCGAGGCCGGGCCCCGCGAAGGCCGCGGTCGTCCCGAGCATCAGCTTCAGGACGCTGCGGCGCGAGGTGGAGGATCCCCCGATCATTGTGGACTCCGATGGTTTGAGGGTTAGTGGTTTGATCTCGTCATCCCGGACAAGCGGCGAAGCCGCGCCCATCCGGGATCGTCGGGGGAGGAGCGCCATCTGCGGCGCACGATCCCGGCTCTTGGCTCACGCTCGGCCGGGATGACGCGGGGCGGCTTCGGCCCTCAGCCCGCCTTGCGGAGCGGGATGGGCTGGCGCGCCCCGCCGGCGCCGACGCGCGAGACGCGGCCCTCGACGGGGTGGCCGGGGTCGTTGAAGCCGAGCGTCGAGGCGTGGCCCGGCGCGACCAGACGGTCGACCAGCGCCTCGTCCTCGGGCGTGAAGCGGTAGTCGAGCGCCTTCACATAGGCGTCCCAATGCGCCTCAGTGCGAGGGCCGGTGATCGCCGAGGTGACGAGCCGGTTGTTCAGCACCCAGGCGAGCGCGAAGTCGGCGGCCGAGATTCCCCGCGCCTCCGCATGGCGCTTGATCTCCTGGGCGATGGCGAGCGACTCCGGCCGCCATTCGGTTTCGAGGATGCGCCTGTCGGCGCGGCCCGCGCGGGTGTCGGCGGCGGGCTTTTCGTCCGGCGCGTACTTGCCGGTCAGCACGCCGCGCGCGAGCGGCGAGTAGGACACCACGCCGAGGCCGTAGTGGTCCGCAGCCGGAAGCTGTTCCGTTTCGGCCTTGCGGTCGACGATGTTGTAGAGCGGCTGGCTCGCGACCGGCCGGTCGATCCCGAGCTGGTCGGCGATGTGCGCGACTTCCGCGATGCGGAACGCCCGGAAGTTCGAGACGCCAAAGTAGCGCAGCTTGCCCTGCGCGATCAGGTCGCCGATCGCCCGCACGCCTTCGTCTAAGGGCGCGTCGAACACGGCGCGGTGGAAGTAGAGGATGTCGATGTAGTCGGTGTTCAGCCGCCTGAGGCTGGCCTCGACCGCCTCGATAATCCACTTGCGCGAGACGCCGCGCTGGTTCGGCCCCTCGCCGCCGGGGTTCGCGAACTTGGTCGCGAGCACCCACCAGTGGCGTTCGCTCTTGATCGCGCGGCCCACGACCTCCTCGGACGCGCCCTTGTTGTAGACGTCGGCGGTGTCGAGGAAGTTGAAGCCGTGGCTGCGGGCCTTGGCGATGATGCGGTGGGAGGTGGCCTCGTCGGTGGGGCCGCCGAACATCATGGTCCCGAGCGACAGCGGCGAGACCTTGAGGGCGCTGCGGCCGAGATAGCGGTAGTCGTGGATGGCGTGATCTTGGCTCATGGGATCGTCTCCTTGGAGCGTCAGGCGTCGGCGTGGTGGCAGGCGACCTCCGCGCCGCCGAGGGCGCGCAGCGGCGGCTCCTCGCGGGCGCAGAGATCGGTCGCCTTCGGACAACGCGGATGAAAGCGGCAACCGGTTGGAACGGCCCGCGCGCTGGGAAGGTCGCCCGCGATCGGGGCGGCCTGGCGCCGGCGCGACGGATCGGGCGCGGCGGCGATCAGGGCCTGGGTGTAGGGGTGGCGGGGCTTCGCCCAGAGCACGTCGTGCGGGCCGCTCTCGACGATCCGCCCGAGGTACATCACGAGCACCCGGTCGGCGAAGTAGCGCACCACCGACAGGTCGTGGGAGATGAAGAGGTAGGAGAGGTCGAGCTCCCGCTTCAGGGCCGCCAGCAGGTTCAGGATCTGCGCCTGGATGGAGAGATCGAGAGCCGACACCGGCTCGTCGCAGACCACGAGGTCGGGGTTCAGGATCAGCGCGCGGGCGACGCCGATGCGCTGGCGCTGGCCGCCGGAGAACTCGTGGGGGTAGCGGCCGCCGGCGTCGGGCGGCAGCCCGACCTTGTCGAGCATCCAGGCGATCCGCGCCCGCCGCTCGGTCTTCGTTCCGCGCCCATGCACGATGAGCGGACCGTTCAGGATCTCGCCGATGGTGTGCCGCGGGTTGAGCGAGCCGAACGGGTCCTGGAACACCATCTGCAGGCGGGGGCGGAGCTTGCGCAGCCGGCCGTCGTCGAGGGTCGCGAGGTCCTCGCCCGCGAAGCGCACCTCGCCCGCGGTGGGCCGGATCAGCCGCAGCAGCGTCTTGCCGAGCGTGGACTTGCCGCAGCCGCTTTCGCCCACGAGGCCGAGCGTCTCGCCACGGCGCAGCTCGAACGACACGCCATCGACCGCGCGCAGCGTCCCGTCCGCCGTCTCGTAATGAGTTTTCAGGTCGCGCACGGCGAGGAGGGGGGCGCGTTCGCTCGCTCCGCCGCCCGCGACCGCTTCAGCTTCCGCAATGCTCATAGGACTGGCCTTCTCACCTCTCCCCGGCGGGAAGAGGTCGAGATCGCGTCAGCGATGGAGGGTGAGGGGGCTTCTCGGCTTTCCGTGTGGAGGGCCACCGGACAGGCGACGAGGCGGTCTTCGCCCGCGAAGGTGAGGGCGGGGACCTGGGCCCTGCACGCGGAGACCGCCTCAGGGCAGCGCGGCGCGAAGGCGCAGCCGCGTTCGCGGGCGGCGGACCCGATCGAGCCGGGGATCTCCGTCAGCGGGCCGTCGCGGTAGTGGCGCGTGGTCTCGAGCCGCGGCGAGGCGGCGAGCAGGCCCTTGGCGTAGGGGTGCAGCGGCCGCTCGAACAGCACATGCGGCGACGCCTCCTCCACCTTGGCGCCGGCGTACATCACGATCACCCGGTCGGCCCATTGCGCCACCACGCCGAGGTCGTGGGTGATGAGCAGCAGCGCCATCGACAGCTCCGCCCGTAGCCGGTCGAGCAGGGCCAGAACCTGCGCCTGGATGGTGACGTCGAGCGCGGTGGTGGGCTCGTCGGCGATCAGCAGCCTGGGACCGCAGGCGACGGCGATGGCGATCATGGCGCGCTGGCGCATGCCGCCCGACAGCCGGTGCGGGTAGTCGTCGACCCGCCGGTGCGGCTCCGGGATGCGCACGAGGTCGAGCAGTTCGATCGCGCGCGCCCGCGCGGCGCGGCGCGACAGGCCCTCATGCAGGCGCAGCGCCTCGCCGATCTGGGCGCCCAGCGTCTTCAGCGGGTTGAGCGACGTCATCGGCTCCTGGAACACCATCGCGATCTCCGCGCCGCGCACCCGCCGCATGGCGCGCTCGTCGAGGCGCGCGAGATCTTCGCCGCCGAAACGGACGCTCCCCGAGGCGATCCGGCCCGCGGGCGGCAGCAGCCGCATCAGCGCGAGCGCGGTGAGCGATTTGCCCGAGCCGGACTCGCCTACGATCGCGAGGGTCTCTCCGCGCTCGACCGCGAACGACAGCTCGCGCACCGGCGTCGCGGTTGGGAAAGCGACGGAGAGCCGGTCGACCTCGAGTAGCGCTGCCATGTCAGCGCTCCGCCGAGAGGCGCGGGTTGAGGGCGTCGTTCAGACCGTCGCCGAGCAAGTTCAGCGCGAGCACCGTGACGACGATCGCAAGCCCGGGGATCGCGGTCAGCGGCCAGGCGGTGCGCAGCAGCTCGCGTCCCGAGCCGATCATCGAGCCCCAGCTCACCACGTTGGGGTCGGACAGGCCCATGAAGGCGAGGGCGCTCTCCATCAGGATCGCGGTCGCTACCATGACCGATGCAGTGACGATGATCGGGGGCAGGGCGTTGGGCAGGATCTCGCGGACGATGATGCGGCCGTGGCCGTAGCCGAGGCTACGGGCGGCCTCCACGAACTCCTTCGCCCGCACTGCGCGCACCTCGGCGCGGGTGAGCCGCGCCACCTGCGGCCAGCTCACCAGCGCGATCGCCCAGACCAGCGTGAGGGTCGAGGGCTGGGCGATCGCGACCAGCACGATCAGCAGGATGAAGCCGGGGACGGCCTGGAAGATCTCGACGAGCTTCACGAGCGCCGCGTCGATCCGCCCGCCGCAATAGCCGGCGACGGCGCCGACAGCGACGCCGGTGGTGAGCGCGAAGGCGGTGGCGGCGAAGCCGATGGCCAGCGAGACGCGGGCGCCGTGCATCAGTCCCGCCAGCACGTCGCGGCCGAGCCGGTCGGTGCCGAGGGGAAAGCGAGGGTTCTGGGCGGGCCACAGCACAGGCCGGCCGACCATGGCGAGCGGGTCGCCGGGGAACAGCGCGGGGGCGAGCAACGCCGCGAGGGCGACGCCCGCGAGCAGCAGGACGCCGACGAGCGCGTTCGGATTGCGCAGAAAGGCGCGGAGCGCGCGGCGGCGGTCCGGCGGCCGAACGACCGATCGGGTCGCGGCCTTGCGCGCGTCCGGCGCGTGGACGTTGGACCACTCCGGCGGAACGTCGGCGGGCGCCTGGGGCGTCAGCGCACGGGCGCGGGCGACGGTCGCCGCAGAGCGGGCGTCGGCGGTCTCCGACAGGCTCACGAGGCTCGCTCCAGCCGCGGGTCAAGCCAGGCCTGCACGAGGTCCGCGGTCACGTTCGCCGCCATCACGAGCAGCGAGGACAGCAGCAGCACGCCGAGCAGCACCGAGAAGTCGCGGCTCATCACCGCCTCGTAGGACAGCCGGCCGAGGCCGGGCCAGGAGTAGACCGTCTCCACCACCACGGCGCCGCCCATCAGCCCGCCGAAGTGGAGGCCCGCCATGGTGACGATCGGCGACAACGCGTTCGGCAGCACGTGGCCGAGCGTCACGGCGGCCGGCGACAGGCCCTTGGCGGCGGCGGTGCGGACGAAGTCCTGCGCCTTCACCTCCAGCATCGCCGCGCGGGCGAGGCGGGCGTAGATCGCGACGTAGAACAGCGCGAGCGAAACGCCGGGCAGGATCATGTAGCGGGCGCGGTCGAGCACGCCGTCGAGCCCGGTTGCAGCTGAGCCGATCGCGCCGCCGCCGCCGCTCGGCAGCCAGCCGAGCTTCACCGCGAACAGCACGATCAGCATCAGCCCGATCCAGAAGCCGGGGATGGAATAGAACAGCAAGGCCACCACCGAGAGCGCCCGGTCCGGCCAGCGCCCCGCGAAGGCCGACATCACGGCCCCGAGCGCGAGCCCGATGACGAGCGCCAGGGCGAGCGACACGCCCATCAGCGCGAGCGTCCCCGGCAGCCGCTGCGCGATCAGCTCCGCCACCGGCATGTTGAAGCGCGGCGAGAAGCCGAGGCTGAAGTGCGCGAGCCCCCAGAGGTAGGCCAGGAGCCGCTCCAGCATCGGCAGGTCGAGCCCGAAGCTTGCGCGCAGCGCCGCCATGGTCTCCTCGGTCGCCGATCCCGCCTCCGCCGCCATCACGTCGGCGGCGTCGCCGGGGGCGAGCTGCAGCAGCAGAAAGCTCAGCACCACCACGCCAAGCGCGGTCGGGACGGCGCTCAGCAGCGCGCGGCGCAGGGCCTTGGCAAGTCGGGAGATCGCGGACATCAGGCTCTTCGGTTGGCGCGGCCGAGCACCGGCGAGGACTGAAATTGACTAAGTTTAGTGAATGAGTCAATTGATTGGTGTTCGGCGCCTGACCAGGCGACAGGACCGGCAGGAGAGACGCCATGACCATCGCCCACCGTCCCGGCGCGCTCGTGGGCCGGCCGCTGCCGCCGGGTCCGGCGGACTTCCCCGGCAGCCCGCTCGCCACGGCCTTCGCGCAACCGACGCTGCTTGGGCTGTTCCTGCCGATCCAGGCCGGGGGATGGAGCGCCTCGACCTATCCGCGGACCACCGACTGGAGCTTTGACTACAACAAGGCGCTGACGCTGCAGGCGGAGGAGCTCGGCTTCGACCTCGTGTTCGCGCTGTCGCAATGGCTTCCCAAGGGCGGCTACGGCGGCGTGTTCGACGGGCAGGCGCTGGACAGCTTCGTCGCCACCGCCTCGCTCGCGGCGGTCACCTCGCGCGTGCTGCTGATCTCGACCATCCACGTGCTCTACGGCCCATGGCACCCGCTGCACCTCGCAAAGTTCGGCGCGACGCTCGACCACATCTCCGGCGGCCGCTGGGGCGTTAACGTCGTCACCGGCCACCGGGCGATCGAGCACGAGGCCTTCGGCTGGAGCCGGATCGACCATGATCGCCGCTACGAGCTCGCCGCGGAGTTCGTGGAGGTGCTGCAGAGCCTTTGGGCGGCGGAAGACAACTTTTCCTTCGACGGGATTTCGTCGTGGAAGCTGAAGGACGCCTTCGTCACCCCGAAGCCGCGCTATGGCCGGCCGACTCTGGTCAACGCCACCGGCTCGGACGCGGGCCTCGCCTTCGCCGGCCGCTACTCCGACATCGTGTTCGTGACGAGCCCCGGCGGCGGAACCATCGGAACCGCGCTCGAGAGCCTGCCCGCGCACACCGCCAAGGCCAAGCGCGCGGCGGCGGAGGTCGGCCGCTCGGTGCGGACGCTGCTGAATCCCCTCATCGTCTCGCGCGAGACCGAATCCGACACGCGCGCCTATTACGACGCCATCGTCGCGCACGCTGATCCCATCGGCCGGTTCACGCGGTTCGACAGCGACGCGCAGGCCTGGAAGGGGCAGGTCGACCGTGGCACGCTCGCCCGCAGCGCGATCGGCGGCAACATGGAGCTGGTCGGAACGCCCGAGCAGATCGTCGAGCAACTGGTCGCGCTCAAACGCGCCGGCGTCGACGGCTTCCAGCTCTCGTTCTACGACTTCGCACCCGACCTGACGTTCTTCGGCGAGCGTATCCTCCCGCTGATGACGCAGGCTGGCTTGAGGGCCTAGAGCGGTTTCAGGTCCGCGGGCCGCGGCGGCGCCTCACGTTCCGCCGTCGCCCCGGAGCTGTCCCGGGGCCCATGAGCCCGGTCGAGATCAGCCTCCGCCGGCGTGATCATGGATTCCGGGACTTCGCCCGGACTGACGTGGTGTCACTAGGTCATCGAGACCCGAAACCGCTCCAAGCGCCGCGAGCCCGGCGTCTACGCAGAGGTCCGGTCGCTCAGGCTGAGAGTTGCGCCCTAGGATCGGGCGCGTGCGCCGTCCCCGGCGCCGCGGCGCTCGCCGCGGCTTCCTCGCGCAGCCAGTTGAGAAAGAGCTGGATCCGCGGCGTGTGCAGGCGGTGGGGCCGGCAGACGAAATGGTAGGAATGCAGCACCTTCCGCGGCTCGCCGAAGGGGTGGATCAGGCGTCCGTTCGCGAGGTCGTCGCTGACCAGGGTGCTTCGGGCGAGCGCGATGCCCTGGCCGGCGATGGCCGCCTCGATCGCCATCAGCGCCTGGTCGAAGCGCGGGCCGCGGGTCAGGTCGATGCCTTCGACGTGTTCCGTTTTCAGCCAGGTCCGCCAGTCCGGCGCGCTCGCGTCGATCGCGGCGCCGTCGTCGTGGAGCAGGACGTGCGCCGGCAGGCGCGAGATGTCGTCGAGCGGGAAGGGGCCGCGCAGCAGGGCGGGGCTGCAGACCGGGACCACATAGTCCGACAGGAGGATTTCGGAGTGCAGGCCGGAGTAGGAGCCCGCGCCGAAGCGGATGGCGCAATCGGCCTCGTCGCGCGAGAAGTCCACGAGATCGGTCGTGGTGGCGATGCGGACGTCGAACTCGGGATGACGCGCCCGCAACCGGTCGAGGCGTGGCAGCAGCCATTTCAGCGCGAACGACGGCGCGACCGAAATTCGGAGCGGGAGCGCCTCTTCCGATTCCGACAACCGGTCGACCGCGGCGAGGATCGACGCGAAGCCTTCGACGAGGCCCGGCAGCAGCTTCTGGGCGACCTCGGTCGGCTCAAGCGCTTGACCGCGGTCGCGCCGAAACAGCTGCGTTCCGATGTGCGCCTCGAGCTGCCGGATCTGCTGGCCGATGGCCGCCGGCGTGACGTGCAGCGCCTCGCCGGCGCGGATGAAGCTGCCGTGCTGGGCCACGGCGACGAACGCGCGCAGGGCCGTCATGGGCGGCAGCTGCGCGAGGTTGGTCCGAGGTTCGCGAAAGGGCCGGTTCATGGGCGGCGTAGATCCTCACAGCCGTCGCTTGACCGCGGGACCGCAACCGCCGTTCGAACATCTCGCCTGAAGGGCGAACGGAAGAGCGAAGGCGCGTGTCCCTCGCGCGGCGCGGTCAAGCCGACGCCCGAGTCCTAGAAGAGACATCATATACATTCAATAGGAATAATATTTTGCCGCGCGCGCGGCGTGGCCTCCCTCCCGTCGTAGAAGCCTACTCCGCCGCAATCCTTGCCTCTTCGGCCGCCGACGCGACGCCGACGCGGTAGATTGACGGCGGCGCCGCGCCGTTCACCGCGAAATCGCCTACGGTCCGCTCACGGTAGATGCGGGGGTTGTGGGACGCGATGGTGCGGGCGTTTCGCCAGTAGCGATCAAGGCCCAGCGTGCGGCTGGTGGCGGACGCGCCGAGCGCGTCGAACAGGGTGGTCGTCGCGTCGAGGATCAGGTTGGTGACGACCGTCACCGCCTGATTGACCTCGACGTCCGCAAGCGCGGCTTCGGTCTCCTCGGCCTCGGTGTCGCCGGCCCGGTTGGCGTCATAGACGCGCTGGATCGCCTCCGCCGCCTTGAGCACGATCGCACCCGCCGCATAGGCCGCGCCGTGCGCGCCGCCGACCACTTGCAGGATCTGCGGATCGGCGCTCGCCCGCGGCGCGGCGCCGTGGCTGTAGACGCGGCGGCGCTCGCGCACCAGCCGGGCGACGTCCTTCGCGGCGGCGCGTCCGATGCCCGCGAGCGAGGCGAGATGGACCAGCTGGAAGAAGGCGACCGCGTGCCGGAAGCGCTTCGGAGAAGGGTTCACCAGCTCCGCGGCCACCCGCACCTCCGCGAACCGTACCGTGCCGCTCGCCGTCAGCGCCTGCCCGAAGCCGTCCCAATCATCGTCGATCGTGACGCCCTCTGCGGTCGTCGAGACGACCGCCTGCAGCAGCGAACCCTCGCTGTGGGCGCTGAAGTTGATCCAATCCGCGAACAGCGAGCCGGTGGTGTAGAACTTGCGGCCGTTCAGGCGGAAGCCCTCGCCGTCCGGTTCGAGCGTCGTCTCGAAGGCGCCGACCTTAGCCTCCCCGGTCTCGGAGAACCCGCTGCCGACGGTCTCCCGCGCGGCGATCACCGGGATCCAGCGCTCGCGCCAGCCGTCGAAGGGCGAGGTCAGCACGTCCTCGGTGAAACCGAGGTGCGCGCGGAGCGCGTTGGTGACGTTGGTGTCCGCCTCCGACAGCTCGATCAGCAGCGCGAACAGCTCGGGCAGGGTCACGCCCAGTCCGCCCCGGTCCGCGGGCAGCCGCAACGTGGTGAAGCCCGCCTCCTTGAGCCAGAGGAGCTCGTCGTGCGGCAGCCGGCGCTTCAGGTCCCGCTCCGCGGCGGAGGCGCGGATGCGGGCGAAGACGGCGCGAAACGGCGCGGCCAGAGTCTCGTAGCGGGCGGTAGGCCCCGCGCCCCAGCCCTGTTCGATCTGCGTCATGGATATCGCCTTCGCTTGTCCGCCGTGGCGGACGTCCTCACTCGGCCGCCGCGCGCGCCCCTCGGGCGAAGGCGTCCGCGGGCCGCTGGAGGCCGAGGTGCTCGCGCAGCGTGGTCCCCTCGTAGTCGTCGCGGAACAGGCCGCGGCGGCGCAGCTCCGGGACGACCAGCTCGATGAAGTCGTCGAGCCCCCCAGGGAGGAGCGGCGCCATGATGTTGAAGCCGTCGGCGCCGTGGTTGACGAAGCGCTCCTCCAGCAGGTCCACGACCTGCTCGGCGGAGCCCACCACCTGCCAATGGCCGCGGGCGCCCGAGATGCGCAGATAAAGCTCCCGGATCGACAGGTTTTCGCGGCGGGCGAGCTCGGTCACCAAGGCCTGTCGGCTCTTCGGGCCATTAGTCTCCGGCAGGTCAGGCAACGGACCATCGACGGGATAGCCGCTGAGGTCGAAGCCGCCGATGTGCTGGCTGAGCAGATCGACGCCGACCTTCGGGGTGATCAGGCTCTGAAGATACTCGAACTTCTCTCGGGCCTCCGACTCGGTGCGCGCCACCACCGGCGACACGCCGGGCAGGATCTTGAGGTCGTCCGGCGAGCGTCCGTAGCGGGTTAGCCGGCCCTTGACGTCGGCATAGAAGGCGACGGCCTCGCCCAGCGTCTGCTGCGCGGTGAAGATCACCTCCGCGGTGCGGGCGGCGAGCTCTTTGCCCGGCTCCGACGAGCCGGCCTGCACCAGCACGGGCCGCCCCTGCGGCGAGCGTGGCGTGTTGAGCGGTCCGCGCACGCGGAAATGCGAGCCCTCGTGATTGAGGACGTGCAGCTTGTCCGTGTCGAAATAGCGTCCGGCGGCGCGGTCGCGCGGGAAGGCGTCGTCGGCCCAGCTGTCCCACAGCCCGGTGACGACGTCGGCGAACTCCCCGGCGCGCTCGTAGCGCAGATGATGCGGGATATGCGCGGCGTGGCCGTAGTTGAAGGCCGCGTCTTGGTCGCCGGTGGTGACGAGGTTCCAGCCGGCGCGGCCGCCGCTCAGGTGGTCCAGCGAATTGAACTGCCGGGCGATGTTGTAGGGCTCGTTGAAGCTGGTGGAGGCCGTCGCCACGAAGCCGATGCGGCTGGTGACGCCGGCGAGCGCCGAGAGCAGCGTCAACGGCTCGAAGGTGCGCACGCCGCTGTGGGCGTGGGAGGCCGACGCCTCACCGTCGCGCAGGCGCACGGTGGGCGCGTCCGCCAGGAACACCGCGTCGAACTTCGCCGCCTCCGCCTTGCGCGCGAAGGAGACGTAATTCTCCAACCGGTCCCCCAGCTCCGCTTCTGGGTGCCGCCAGGCGGCGATGTGGTGGCCGCCCTCGTGGTAGAACGCCCCGAGCTTCAGCTGACCCTTGCGCTTCGTCATGTCCAACATCCTAGCGTTGACGTTGTGGCGGGAGGCCGTGCGGCGTCAGGCCTCGGCTTGCGCGGGCTCGACGATCGATTGCGCCGCCACCGCCTTCCGGCGGTGGGCCGCGGCGGGGTGGCGCGTCGGCAGGCGGGGGCCTTCGCCCGGGAACAGCTTCTCGCGCAGCGTGCCGGTGCGGTACTCGGTCTTGAACACGCCGCGGGACTGAAGCTCGGGCACCACCAGATCGACGAAATCCTCGAGCGTCTCGTGGGCGATGACCCGCACGAGGTTGAAGCCGTCGATGTCGGTGTCCTCGACCCAGGAGATCAGTTCGTCCGCGACCTCCGAAGGCGAGCCGACGACGAAGCCAGCGCGGGCGCCGACGGGATTGAAGCCCGCGAGTTCGCCATAGGTGAACGGGCGGTCGCTGTTGACGGTCAGGTTCTCGACCAGCGAGCGCAGGGCGTTGCTCTCGACGTAGCGGACGGCCTCGTCCGGCGAGAACCGCGCGAAGTCGATGCCGGTCCAGCCGGAGAGCAGGGCGAGCTGCCCCGCGACGTCGAGGTAGCGCGCGATCTCGCGCTGCTTCTCAACGGCTTCCGCGCGGGTCGGCGCGACGATGACGGTCGTGCCGAGAAAGAACTGGATGTCGCGCGGGTCGCGGCCGAATTCGCGCGCGCCCTCGCGGATGGCCCGCACGCTGTCCGCGACCATCTTCTTGGTCTGCCCGTTGAGGAAGATCGCCTCCGCGTGTCTGGAGGCGAAGCGCTTTCCGCGTGACGAGGTCCCCGCCTGATAGAGCACCGGCGTGCGCTGCGGGGACGGCTCGCTGAGCGCCAGGCCGTCGACCTTGTAGTAGGGACCGTCATGTCGGACGCGGTGGACCTTGCGCGGATCGGTGAACACCGCCCGCGCCCGGTCGCGGCCCGCGGCGTCGTCCTCCCAGCTGCCTTCCCAGAGCTTGTAGACGGCCTCCAGGAAGTCTTCGCCGGCGGCGTAGCGGTCGTCATGGGCCCGGGCCTCGGCGAGCCCCATGCCCTTTGCGCCGCTCTCGAGATAACCGGTGACGACGTTCCAGCCGACGCGGCCGCGGGTCAGGTGGTCGAGCGTCGCGAAGCGGCGGGCGAACTGGTAGGGGTGCTCGTAGGTTAGGTTCGCAGTGACGCCGAAGCCCAGGTGCTCGGTGACCTGCGCCATGATCGGCACGACCAGCGTCGGATCGGCGTTCGGCGCCTGCGCCGCTCCGGCGAGTGCGGCGTCAGCCGAGCCGCCGTAGACGTCGTAGGTCCCGAACACGTCCGCCAGGAACACGCCGTCGAACTTGCCGCGCTCCGCGATGCGGGCGAGATCGGCCCAGTACTCCGGCGTGTTGTAGTCGACCGACCGGTCGCGCGGGTGCCGCCACAGTCCGGCCCAGGAATGGCCGGGCGCGTTCATGTGGAAGGCGTTCAGCCGGATTTCGCGGCGTGCGGTCATGGGCGGCGTCTCCAGGTCAGCGCGGTCAGTTCTGCACCGTCGGCACGGTCGAGGCGTTGAACTCGCTCGCGAATTCGAGGCTGACGTCGATCTTGTTCGGGATCGCCTTAGCCTCGAACAGCACGTCGGCTATCCGCTGTTCGCGCTTGATCAGGTCGGTGTCGAGCGGCTGGAACGTTGCCTTCGAGTACTCGGTCGAAATCTTCGCGCGCGCCGGGCTCTGCTTGATCTTCTCGATGAGGAGCTTTTCCACCCGGTCGGTGTTGGCGGCGTACCAGGCCCAGTGCTTGCGCACGCGGTCGAGGAAGTCGGCGAGCGCGGCCTTCTTCGCCGGGTCGCGCAGCACATCGCCGCGCGCGGTCAGCACGTTCAGCGCGGGAATGCCCAGCTCGTCGCTGGTCTGCAGGACCTTGGCGTAGCCCTTCTCGATCGCCTCGGCGACGACGGTGGTGCTGCCGGAGAAGGCGTCGACCTTGCCGGACAGGAAGGCGGCCGAGGTCGCGTTCTGGTCGGCGAGCTGGACCGGCTCGAAGTCCTTCTTGCCTAGGCCGGACTTCAGCGACGACAGCAGGTACTGCACGTAGTTGAAGCCGCCGAAGTTGAACGCCCAGGTCTTGCCGCGCAGATCCTCCAGCGTGTTTACCCCGGCCTCCGCCCGGCCGACCGTGATGATGGGCGGGTACTTGGCGTCGGTCGCCCGCCAGCCGGCGACGATCTGCAGCGGCTGCTCGCCGGCGACCCACGGCGTCTTGGACTTGCCCTGCTCGATGATGAGCGAGGTGTCGCCCATGTGGCCGACGTCGATGGCCTTGGAGTAGAGCGCCGAGAGCTGCGACGCGGGACCCGGCAGCACCACCCACTGGATCTCATAAGGTGCGCCCTCGAGCACGCCGGAGGCCCCGACCGTTTCGGGCAGGGTCCAGTCCTGGAAGCCGACGAGCAGCTTGGTCTTCGGGGCGTCGGCCCAGCCGGGACCCGCAGCGAACAGGAGGGCCGCGGCGGCGAGCGCCGCGCGGCGCGTCGGCGAGATGAACTTGAAGGTCACGGTGCGGTCTCCGGGAACGGAAAAAGGCAAAGAGGGGATCAGGCGTGATGCGGATCGGCGGGGCCGGCGACGCCGAGTTCGGCCAGGAGGCGGGCGCGCAGCGCCGCGAAGCCCGGCTCGGTCTGGCCGCGCGGGCGCGCAAGCTCCACCTGCGCGTCGAAGCGGATGCCGCCGTCGGCGAGCACGAGCACCCGGTCCGACAGCAGGATCGCCTCGTCCACGTCATGGGTGACGAGAACGACGGCCGGCCGGTGCCGTCGGCAGAGCTGCTCCACCAGATCGTGCATGCGGATGCGGGTGAGCGCGTCGAGGGCTGCGAAAGGTTCGTCCAACAGGAGCAGGCTCGGCTCCTTGGCGAGCGCGCGGGCGAGCGCGACGCGCTGCGCTTCGCCGCCGGAGAGCGTCCGCGGCCAGGCGTCGGCGTGGCCGCCGAGGCCCACTTCCTCGAGCGCCGCTTCGGCGATCCTGCGGGTCTCGCGCCCGCGCCGATGGCCGAGCGTCACGTTCCGCCAGACGCGCTTCGCCGGCACCAGCCGCGGCTCCTGGAACACGACGGACCGCGCCTGGGGTACGCGCGCCTCGCCGCCGTCGGCCTGGTCGAGGCCTGCGAGGATGCGCAGCAGCGTCGTCTTGCCCGTGCCGGAGCGCCCAAGAAGCGAGACGAATTCGCCGCGTCGGACCTCGAGATCGACGCCGTTGATGACCGCGCGGGCGCCGAAGGTCCGCCGGACGCCCTGGAGGCGCACCGCAAGCGGCTCGTCGTCGAACCGGCGCGGGGCTCGGGACGGGCCTTCCGGGGGCGCAGGGTCCGGCAGGCGGGCGAGACTAAGCGAGGACAAGCTTTCCCCTCCACGGCAACGCGATCCGCTCGATCACGCGCATGACGATGTCGATGACGATGCCCAGAACCGCGTAGAGGATGATGCCGGCGACGATGACGTCGGTGCGCTGGTTCACGTTGGCGTTGATCAGGATGTAGCCGATGCCCGAGCGGGCGTTGATCTGCTCGGCGGCGACCAGCGCGAGCAGGGCGACGCCCGCCGAGTAGCGGAAGCCGACGAGGATCGACGGCAGCGCGGTGGGCAGGATCACCCGCAGCGCGATCCGCGTCGGGCCGAGGTCGAACACCCGGCCGGCCTCGATCAGCTTGGAGTCGACGCCCCGCACGCCGGCGTAGGTGTTCAGATACACGGGGAAGATGGTGGCGGCGTAGATCAGCGCGATCTTGGCGTTCTCGCCGATGCCGAACCAGATGATGAACAGCGGGATCATGGCGATGAACGGCACCGTCCGCAGCATCTGCAGCGGCGCGTCGAACAGCTCTTCGCCCACCCGCCAGAGCCCGGCGAACAGACCGAGCAGCAGGCCGGTGAAGCCGCCGAGGGCGAGGCCGGTGAGCGAGCGGGCGAGCGACGCCTGCAACGCGTCGTAAAGTTCACCGTCGGCCGTCAGCTCGCCATAGGCTGCGAGGATGTCGGTCGGCGACGGCAGCACCAAGGGGTCGACCCAGCCGGTCGCGGACGAGAGCTGCCAGACGACGAGGATGAGAACCGGAGCGAGCGCCCGGGAGGCGAAGCGGCGCCCGCGGACGAAGGCGTCGGCCGCGCTCCGCACCTTGGGCCGCGTCGGGAGGTCGACCAGCGCCAGCGGCCCGTTCGCCGGTGCGGGGGAGGGGGCGTAGGTCATGGCGCTTGACGCTCCGAGGACCGTCACTTGAAGACGGCAAAGCGCTCGACGGCGCCGTCGCGCTGGATCTGGTTGAGCAGGTCGACCTCCCAGTCGAGGTAGGCCTTGAAGGCTTGCTGCCGCTCGCCTGCCACCTGGTAGGGGGAGCGCCAGACGTCTTCGGCGGCGTGGTGGAGGGCGGTCGCGCCGGTCTCGAGGTCGTGGCCGGCGGCGCGCCAGGCGGCGGTTCCGCCGGTGAGAACCCGGACCTGCCGGCCGAGCAGGGCTGCGAGTTCGGGCGCGGCGAAGCCCGCGAGCGCGCCGTCGGGCGAGGTCAGCACGAGCGCCTTGGAGGGGAGGCGGTCCGCGTCGTCGCCGAGGCGCGACCGCACCGCGAAAACAGCGCCGGGGATGTGCCCGGCCTCGTAGGTCAGGCTGTCGGCGAGGTCGATCACGCTGGTCTCGCCGCTTGCGAGCAAGGCCTTGAGGCGCTCCGCCGTCACGGTCTCCGCTGCCGGGACGGGGCTTGCGAGCGGGATCCGGTCCGGGCCCGTCTCGAGGCCCGCCGCGATGAGGCGATGGGCGAAGACCTCGCCCCAGCCGAGCTGGATCAGCCAGGAGGCGGTGATCGCGGCCCGCACCCCGTCGGCGTCGTCGATCACGACGATGCGCCCGTTGCGCACGGCCGCGAACTTGTCGAGCGCCTGCACCAGCTGGCCGCCTTCCGCCCAGTGGGAGCCGGCGAGATGGCCGGCCTCGAACTCGCCTCGGGTGCGGACGTCGTAGAGATAGAGCGTGCGGGCCTCGCTCTCGGCCCGCAGCGCGTCGAGCGCCTCGTCGTCGAGCCAGCGGATCCCGAAGCGCTCGGTCAGTCGATCGACGGAGGCGCGGGCCTTGGCGAGCGCGGCGTCGCTCGGGCTCGGCGCGTGGCGGACGACGCCGCTTTCGAGCCTGTAGCCCTCCTTCAGCCAGTCCATGGTGCCGTTCTCGAGCGCGACGACGCGGTTCGGGAGGCCGGCGTTGATCAGCGCCTGGGCGCCGATGATCGAACGGGTGCGGCCGGCGCAGTTGACGACCACGAGCGTGTCGTCGGAGGGCAGCAGGTCGTGGACCCGGTAGGGCAGCTCGGCGTTCGGCACGGCGTAGGCGCCGGGGATGGAGAAGTTCTCGAACTCCTTGATGGTGCGGCCGTCGACCACGACCACGTCCTCGCCGGCGTCGAGCTTGCGCTTGAGCTCCGCGGCGGAGAGATGGGGCGTGCCGTAGGCGTGCTCGACGAACTCGCCGAAAGCCTTCGAATAGGCCCCGGAGCCGGTGTAGACCTCGCGGCCCGAGGCCCGCCAGGCGGCGACGCCGCCGTCGAGCAGACTGACGTCGGAATACCCGAAGGCCTTGAGCTTCTGCGCCGCGCGCGCGGCGAGGACGCCGTCGCCGGCGTCGGTCACGATCACCCGCACGCCCTTGCGCGGCAGCAGCAGGGCGGCCCTGAGCTCCAGCAGGCTGAGCGGCAGCGGCACGGAGAGCAGGATGTGGCCGTCGCGGCCGTAGACGCCCTCGTCGCGGACGTCGACGACGGCGCTCTCGGAGGGGTCGGCGAGGAGGTCCGCGAGCGTCTCGACGTCGATCAGCGGGATCTGCGCGGCGACAGTCTTCTCGGGAGAGACGGCGAGGGTCATCGAGGCGTTCCCTTCGGGGCGCGAGACGTCAGAAGAAGGCGGCGGTCGGGAGCGGCGTCCCGTCGAGCGTGTGAAGGCCGACGGCGCGCGCCTTGTAGGCGACCGGGTTGTGCGACGAGATCGTTCGGATGTTCCGCCAGTGTCGGTCGAGCCGCGCGCTCTGCTTGGCCGCGGAGGCGCCGCCAACGTCGAACAGCCGCGTGGCGGCCGTCAGCGCCAGTTCGTCGATGACGATCTTGGACTGGGCGGCCTGGAGCGAGGCCTCCTCGAACAGCTCCGCGTCGGGCGCGCCGGCAAGCGCGGTGTCGTAGGCGCGCTCGAGCGCGGCGGCCGCCCGCAGCACCGCCGCCTCCGCGACATAGGCCGCGCTCGCCAGCCGGCCGAGCGTCTCCTGCAGCAGGGGATCGTCCGCCGGCTTGGCCGCGACGGCGTGGTAGTAGTTCCGCCCCCGCGACGTCAGCAGCGCCCGCGCGTCGCGCACGACCGCCTTCAGGATCCCGGCGACGATCGCCGTGAGGTAGAGCTGCGCGAAGGTGGCGTCGTGCGGCACCTTCAGCTCTTCCGCCGCGATCCGCACGACCTCGTCCGGCTCGACGCGGACGTTGGCGAAGGTCGTCGCGCCGCTCGCCGTCAGGCGCTGGCCGATGCCGTCCCAGTCGTCGGTGCGGTCGATCCCGTCGCGGTCGGCCGGGATCACGGCCGCCACCCGCTCGCCCTCCGGCGTCCGCGCGTGCACGTAGAGGATGTCGGCGTAGTAGTTGCCGGTGCTGTAGTACTTGGCGCCGTTCAGCCGGTGGCCGTCGCCGTCGGGCGTCAGCGAGGTCTCGCTCGAGCCGTCGCCGATGTTCTGGGTGCCGAGTTCGCTCGCGCCGAGGCCGAAGATGCGGCCGGCGCGCGCCTCGTCGAGCCAGCGGCGATGCTTGGCGCTGCCGGGGACCCGTAAAGCGCGCTCCACGAAGGCGAAGTGGTTGCGCAGAATATGGGGAATGTTGGAGTCGGCCTCGCCAAGCGCCAGCACGACCTCGAACAGCTCGGTCAGGCGGGCGCCGGCGCCGCCGGCGTCCCTCGGCAGCCGCAGGACGCCGAGGCGTGCGCCCTTGACCAGGCCGATCGCCTCGCGCGCGTCGGCCTCGCCCCGATCCCGCGCCTCGGCCCCGGCCGCGATGACGGCGATCAGCCCGGCGAGCTCCGGCGAACCGGAGGCGACCGGCGCATCGACGGGGCGGGGGGACGGGTTCGGAGCGTTCATGCGTAGCTCTCCTGAAGCAGGCGGCCGGCCTCGACGGGTTGCGCAGCCGCGCGCCGGGGAGGGCGGGCAAGCCCGAAGTGGTCGCGCAGGGTCCGGCCCTCATAGGCGGCGCGGAACAGGCCTTTCGCGCGCAGCAGCGGGACGACCTGCTCCGCGAAGGCGGGGAAGCCGTCGGCGATCACATCCGGCATCACGTTGAAGCCGTCGACGGCGCCGGCGCGGAACCAGCGCTCGATGTCGTCGGCGATCTGCTCGGGCGTCCCGACGATGATGCGGTGCCCGGTGCCGCCGCCCTGGGCGCGGATGAGCTGGCGCACGGTGAAGCCGCCGCGCGCGGCGAGCGCGACCGCCCCGCGGAAGAAGGTCTGCATGCCGTTCGCCGGCAGCGTCAGGTCAGAGGGCAGGGGCTCGTCGAGCTTCAGGCGGGCGGGATCGACCTGGAGGATGCTCGCGAGCCGGCCGATCCCGTACTCGATCGGCGTCAGCTCCCAGAGCTCCTGTTCGCGCCGCTTCGCCTCAGTCTCGGTGCCGCCAATCACGGTGACGAGGCCCGGGAAGATCAGGACGTCGGACGGGGACCGGCCCGCTTGGACCAGCCGGGCGCGGAGATCGTTCGCGTAAAGCTCTGCGTCGTCGAGCGTGTAGGCGACGGTGAAGACCGCGTCGGCGTGCTCCGCGGCCAGCCGCTTGCCGTCGTCGGAGCCTCCGGCCTGCACCACGATCGGCCGGCCCTGGGGAGGGCGCGGCACGTTGAGGGCGCCGGCGACGGAGAAATGCGCGCCCTCATGCCGGGCGGGATGCACTTTCGCGGTGTCGACGAGCCTACCGGAGGCCTTGTGGCCCACCAGCGCGCCGTCCTCCCAGCTGTCCCAGAGCGTCTTCACCACCTCCGCGAACTCGGCCGCGCGGTCGTAGCGGGCGCCATGGGACAGCTGGGTCGCGCTGAAGTTCGCGGCCGTCGACGGATCGGCCGTTGTGACCACGTTGAGGCCGGCGCGGCCGCCGCTCGCATGGTCGAGGGAGGCGAAGCGGCGGGCGATGTTGTAGGGCTCGTTGAAGCTCGACGAGGCGGTGGCGATCAGGCCGATGCGCGTGGTGCGCGCCGCGATGGTGGCGAGCGTGATCGTGGGCTCGAGCGCGTTGAAGGTGCGGTGGCCCGGCTGGTCCGACAGCGAGGGCACGTCCGCGAGGAAGATCGCGTCGAAGGTCGCCTTCTCCGCGAGCTGCGCGATGCGGACGTAGAACTCCACGTCGGCGAAGTCGCCCGGCTGCGACGCCGGCCAACGCCACGCGGAGGCGAAGGTGCCGGCGTGGAGGAAGTTCAGGTTGAGGTGGAGCTCTCGCGTTGCGGCCACGTCTGCGGTGTCCCGTGTCAGGAGGGACAGGGCTAACTCAATTCACAATTTCGATAGAAATTATCATTTGTTTTTCCGAGAGAAAGAATTTCTTTCGTCGGCGGGCGTGCGCCGACGAAAGCGTTGAGCGGCCGGGCGATAGGGAGGCCCTCGTCGCGCGGGGTGTGCTCACGCGTAGGGCTGCCCGCCGCCGTCCACGTAAAGCCGCGACCCGTTCACGAACTTCGCGGCGTCGGACAGCAGGAACGCGACGGCCTCCGCAACGTCTGCGGGGAGGCCCGGCCCTGGCGTCGCGGTGCGGCTGAAGCGCTTCCGCTCCTCGGTGGCGCCGGCAAGCCGGGCCGAGCGTGGCGACTGGATGGGACCCGGCGCGACCGCGTTGACGCGCACGCCGTCCGGCCCGTAGCGCCGGCCGAGGCTCTGCGCCAGCAGATCGAGCGCGGCGTTGACGCTCGCGCCCGGGAAGTGCTGCGGGGGCGGATCGATGCCGCCGCGGCCCGAGATCAGCACGATGGCGCCCTTGGCCTGATCGATCAGCGTCGGGAGCGCCGCGCGGACGGGACGGACGCTCCCGAGCAGCTTGGCTTGGATCACACGCAGCCAGTCGTCGTCGGTCAGCTCGAGAAAGTCCGCGAAGGCGCCGACGTTGGTGCTGGCGACAAGACCGTCGATGCGGCCATGGCGCTCCAGCAGGGCGGCGAAGCCCGCGCGGACGCTGGCGTCGTCGGTCACGTCGACAGGAAGGCGGTCGATGCGCGGAGCGTCGCCGAAGTCGGTCTCCGCGACCGAGCGGCCCGAGGCGACCACGGTCGCGCCGCGCTCGGCGAGCAGGAGGGCGGTGGCGCGCCCGAGCGCGCCCGACGCGCCGGTGACCCAGAAGACCTTGTCGTCGAACGGAAGCGGCATGGCGGTGGCGTCTCCAGAAAGCGGCAAAAGGGGTGAGGGCGGCGCTTGGCGACAGGGACTGGCGGGGACAGGGCGGAGGGGCCGGGCTGAGCCGAGGCAACGGACGACGAACCGCCCCGTGCGCCGGGATCATAGGTGATCCGCGCAAGTCGCAAAGCAACGATACGTTTTCGGGACGAGAAGAAAATAATCGCCTTCGCCAGCGATGTTTCGGGATGATCGGTTGATTCCACGCACTTGACGTCGTCCGTTGGTCGTCCTTCGTTCAGAAGGTGATTTGTCGCGCAGGATGCGAACGATCCTCGGTCGCGCCGGACGTTGGCGGACTGGAACGCCGGTTCGGTCGGCGAACTCTGCGGCCCATCGTTCCGGACGCCGCGCCAGGGCCCTTTCAGTTGGAGATACTCATGACGTTGACCGCCGATCTGCCGGCCGAACCGGCCTTCGCCGACGCACGCGCCGATGCGGAGGCGGCGCTTCACGCGCGCTACCGCGAGCTCGTGGCGGGGGCGAGCGCGCACTGGAACGAGACCCTCGGCGTGCTGCTCGGCCATCGCAGCGTGCGGAGCTATCGCCCGACGCCGCTTCCCGACGGCGTCGTCGAGATCCTCGTAGCCGCGGCGCAATCCGCCCCTACGTCGTCGAACGCGCAGGCCTGGAGCGTCGTGGCGGTCGACGACCCCGAGCAGAAGGCGCGGCTGTCCCGGCTCGCGGGCGACCAGAAGCACATCCGCGAGGCGCCGCTGCTCCTGGTCTGGGTCGCGGATCTCGCCCGGGCCGCCGCGCTCGCCGACGAGCAGGGCACCGGCCTCGAGGGCGGCGATTATCTGGAAGGCTTCCTGATCGCGGCGTTCGATGCGGCGCTTGCGGCCCAGAACGCGCTGGTCGCGGCGGAGTCGCTCGGACTCGGAACGTGCTACATCGGCGCGCTCCGCAACCATCCCGTCGAGGTCGCCCGCGAAGTGGGCCTGCCTCCCCGGGCGGCCGTCGTGTTCGGCCTCACGGTCGGCTACGAGGATCCGGAGACGCCTGCAGCCGTGAAGCCCCGACTGCCGCAGGCAGCGGTGCTGCATCGGAACCGGTATGCGCTGGACG
The DNA here is from genome assembly GCF_002897035.1 of Methylopila sp. Yamaguchi. Lineage (GTDB taxonomy): Bacteria > Pseudomonadota > Alphaproteobacteria > Rhizobiales > Methylopilaceae > Methylopila. The sequence goes on along the minus strand of NZ_BAUX01000001.1, from coordinate 15,063 downwards.
CCCAGCATCCGGCGATCGGCCGCCACGACGCCCACAGCCTCGACTTCCGCGCCGAACAGCGGCTCGATCCGACGCCGTGGACGGTGCTGGCGGTGGACCGCCTCCGCACCGTCGCCGCGCTCAAGGGCCGTCATGTGCTGCGGCAGGCGCTCGAGGCGCTCGGCTTCCGCAACACGTGACGAACCGGCCGCCGGATCGCTCCGGCGGCCGGTTCAGCCCACATGTTCAGTTGGCCTTGGCCGCCTCGCGCCAAGCGTCGCCGGCCTCGATCTGGGCGGTGTAGCGGTCGTCGATCACCGTCCGGAAATCGACGGGGCGCGGGTAGAACCCGATCTTGGACAGCTTCTCGGTCACGACGAGCTCCGCCTTGAAGCCTTCGCCGCCCTCGTTGACCGGGATCAGCGTAAGGGCGCCGCTCTTCGCCGCGAACAGGGCCTCGCTCTCGCGCAGCTGCTGCGTCTTCACATAGGACTTTGCGAAGGCCGGGCCGAATTTCGTCACCCATCGTCTGACCGTCTCGTAGGAGACGTCGACGCCTCGATCTGCGAGCAGGTCCTCGACGTCTCTGAAGCTTAGCGTAAAGCGGAGATAGAGCCACACGGCATGTTTGATGATGGCCGGCGCGAAACGGTGACGAGCGTAGGAGGTCGAGGTCATTCCGCCACCATGCGCCGGGCAGCCCCTAACGTGACAATGCCGAGCGCGCGCCATCTGAAATGCTCTACTTGGTGTGGATGTCAAACGCGCACGCCTAGGTGCAACGTTCCAGCTAGCGCAACACAGCTTGACACCGCGTGAGACTAACAGTGGCCGGTTCTGAGCGCTATCGTGTCCTAAGGAGCAATTGTGCTCCAAAGCGGTTAACGGGATAAGCCAATGGTGTCCCGGCCTCCTCACACCGCTTGCTGGTGACTGATGAAGGTCTGACTATTGGGCACCCCGTTTCCGGGATTACCGCAGAGGATGATTTCATCGTGTCCATTAGTGCACACGCTCTTGCGCAGCAGTCTTCCACAGCCGAACCTGCATCGATGGCATCACCTTTGGCTGTATTGAAGTCGATCTTGTCCAACCCGACCGATATCGATTTCGTCAAACAATTTACGACTGATAAATTCACATACGTATCGCTCAACTTTCAAAACGCGGAACTAAAGAAGATCATGCCTTGGGCCGGAACGAACGATGGTACAGAAGCACTCGTGAAGACATTTATCGACGTCAGCCGTTATTGGAAAGTGGACAACTTCGAGATTCATGACACTTTTGAAAACAAGGATGGCGCAGCGATTTTTGGCTCGTTTACCTACACGTCAAGTCTTTTGGGTAAAACGGTGACATCACCATTCGCGGTTCTGGCGCGCGGGGAACACGGCAAGCTGTCCTACGTGCAGTTTATGGAAGATACTTTTGCAACCGTCCGCAGTTTTAGAGAAAGTGGTGAGTATCTCATCAAGGCAAGGCCGGACGGGTGGGAAACCAGGGTCTGAAGACAATATTTGGTCCGCCGAACTAACGCAGGATCGTTCGCGTCGAGGGACTAGACTAGGTGCCGGACAGCCCTCGTGGCTGTCGTGGTCCTTGACGCAAGCGGTGGGCGTCTCGGTACGGCGATAAGACAAGCACGAGCTAGTATCGTGCGGCAAGTCGGGTCTTGCCGAGCAAACGTAGCCTGATGAGCGGGCTGGATCGTCGGCCGGTTTTTTTGAAGGGCGTTCCCTGAGGCGATCGGCCTGCTATCAGCGCACGATCAAGCGTATCATTCGGCCGATCAATGGCAGTAAGACGACAGCTCCGATGGCGATCACCACCGCCGGTGCGCGTCAACATCTCGTTGGCCGCGCCTTTCAAAACTCGCGGTCTTTCGCCTGCGCATTTTCCGCTCCCTGGAAGGGCCGCAATGGTCGAACTCGCCGTTCGGTGAGGCAATGGCGCTCCGGCGTGCATGACAACTCCGTTGAGGCCGCGTTGCCGCAACAACACTCACAATCCCCGATTTCATCGCCACGTTCGAGACAGTGGCTGCAAAGTCGTGCGGCCTCCCGTTCGATCCCGCTTGCCGGTGAGAGGCCGACGGACTTGAGTGGCGGAAGGCAAGCAAAGCCAGGGCGCCGACGGCCACGACGCCGACCGTCGTGGCGCGATTCCGCCAATGGCGCCTAACGAGCAGCTTCCACGATAAGGTCCGCCACGACCTGCGGCTGCGAGACCATGACGACGTGCGATCCGCCTGGGACCACGATCGTCCGCTTCGAGCCTGCCCGCTCCGCCATGTATCCCAGCGCCTTAGCCGGGATGTTCTTGTCGCCGTCGCCGTAGATGAAATACGAGGGCAGGGACTTCCAGGCCGGTTCGCCCGACTTCTCCGTCAGGGCCGCCTCGGTGATGGGTCGCTGGCCGGCCGCCATCAACGCGGTGGCCTCGGCGGGGAGGTCATGGGCGAACTGCTCGCGAAACTTCGCTTGGTCGATATAAAGGTCGACGCCGCCGCCCGCGAGCTTGACCGGCGGCGCTAGTGCCGAGCCAAGCGTACCGCCGGGGAATTTGCCTGCCAGCTCGGCAGCGGCCTCGCCAGCGTCGGGCGCGAAGGCGGCAACGAAGACCAGCGACTTGACGTGGCCCTGTCCCTTGGCCGCGTTTGCGATGACCTGGCCGCCATAGGAATGGCCGACGAGGACTACCGGGCCTGCGATGCTTCCAACAACTTCGGAAACGTATCGCGCGTCGTTCGAGACGCTGCGCAGAGGGTTTGCGACGGCCACGACCTTGTAGCTGAGCTTCTGGAGATTGGTAATGACGCCATTCCAACTCGACGAATCGGCGAAGGCGCCGTGGACGAGGACGATGGTCGGCCTGGCCGGCTCGGCATCGGCCGAGCCGGAGAGAAGGGCGGTCGTGACAGCGACCGTAGCTGCAAGCTTGGACATTGTTATCTTCTTTCTCTGCCTCTTTCACGATGTCGGAATATCGAGCGGAGTCATCCAGGTGGTGGCATGTCGTCTGGTTTGGATCTGTAGGTCTTAAGGGGCTGGGCCGCGCGCTTTTGCAGACTTTAAGATTGGTTTGCTGAGATCCCGGCCCGTGACGCAGCTTGCGATTGGCGCGAGAACATCCGGTAATCAGGTCAGGATGGGCCACACCATCAGGCAGCCAAACAGGACGAAAACGGTTCCGGTCAGTCGGCGTCCAAGTTCGACGTTTGCCTTGCCGGAAAACAGACCGCGGAGCTGCCGGGCGGCGAGCGCGTAGCAAGAGAGCACGACGAGCTTCGTCGCTACGAATGCCACTACAAGCGCAACCAGCAGGCCGTACCCACCATCCGCTGGGATAAACTGCGGGAACAGCGCGGCGAAGAACAGTACGGCCTTCGGGTTGCTGATCCCGATCCCGAAGGACTGCAGCCAGAGGCCTAGACCACCGCCCTCGGGCGACGGCCGAATATCGTCGCGGTCCGCCGCGACCGTCGGTGCACGAAAGTATTGAGCGCCAAGCCAGAAGAGATACAGCGCACCGCCGAGGCGAAGGGCGGTGAACAGCGCGGCGTTGGTCGCCAGCAACGCGCCGACCCCAACGGCCGACAGCGATGCGAGGATGACGATGGCCGCCAGATCGCCACTGAGCGCCAGGATGGCGCGCCGCGGGCCGTACATTATGGCATTGTTGAGCAAGAACACCGTCGAGGGACCGGGCGTGGCGACTTGGGCCGCACTGATCAGTACGAAGGCTACGAAGGTCGCGAAGATCATCTGCCTCACCCCGGGCATCAAATGGATTAACGCGTATCGCTCACGGCGTGCGCGATAACAGGTGGGATTTCGGCGATTTCTGTCCGCAGGTTAGTCGGGGAGGGGGATGTGCTCGTCCCGGTCATCGGCCGGAAGATCAAAGCGTCCCTTGCCCCAGTCTTGCGCGCGCCATTCGGCTTTGGCCTCCTCGATGCGCTCCAATGACGAGGCGACGAAGTTCCACCAGATGTAACGTGGTCCTGCGAGCGTCGCGCCACCCAGGATCATCAGCCGCGCGCCTCGCGCGCCAGCCGCGACCGTGATCCTGTCGCCAGGGCGAAAGACCATCATCTGGGGGGCCTCGTAATCCTGGCCGGCGATCGAGATCGATCCTTCGACGATGTAAATGCCCCGGTCCTCGTGATCGTCGGGCATCGGCAGTCGGCGACCTGCCTCGAGGCTGACATCCGCGTAGAACGTCTCGGAGAACATCGTGGCCGGGGCCATTTTGCCATAAGCGCTTCCCAGGATGAGTCGAACCGAAACACCCTGGTCCTCGATCACCGGCAGCATCTCCTTGCCGTGATGCTCGAAAACGGGCGCCATGTCCTCATGGCTTTCGGGCAGGGCGACCCAGGTCTGAATGCCGAACAGGCTGTTGGGCCCCTTGCGGCTTTCTGCCGAGGTGCGTTCCGAATGGGAGACGCCACGCCCGGCGACCATCCAGTTCAGCGCGCCGGGACGGATGATCCGGTCGGAGCCGATGCTGTCTCGATGATGGAAGTCGCCGCGATACAGGTAGGTGACGGTGCCAATTCCTATATGCGGGTGCGGCCGTACATCGACGCCCTGGCCGGTGAGGAACTCGGCCGGACCGGCTTGGTCGAAGAAGATGAAGGGGCCGACCATCTGCCGCTTCGGAGCCGGCAGCGCGCGCCGAACCTCGAAGCCACCCAGGTCTCGGGCTCGGGGAACGATGAGGGTTTCGATCGCTTCGATTCCCACCTCGTCGGGACAGCCCGGCTCTATGGCGGGGTTCCAACTCATGCGCGTCGTCCTACTCGGGCTAACGGCGGAGCTCGCCATCCGAAATACAGATTTGAAGGGATCCGTCTGCATCGCGCAGGTGGGGACCCTCGGTGGTTCAGAACACTGTCTGACGTGCGAGCGCGTCCGCGGCTAGGTCCGTGATTCGACAAACTGTGTCCTGAAAAGTGGAACACGAGCGGAAGCTTTGGATCGATCCGGGTCTCGCCGAACGCATCGCGGATTGGCTACATGGCGCCGCGAACGGCGTCGCGGAAGGCGGCGCCCGCATTCTCCATTAGATGCCAGCGATCCGCGACCTGAACGCGTGAGGCAAAACGCGCGTTTGCCGCCTCCCGTAGCCTCCGCCACGATCGCGGGCGACGACGGCAATGCCCGGATCTCGGCTGAGCCATCCAGCCCCGGTTGCGATCTCACCATCCGGCAGCAGGGCGGCAGGACGTCGGAACCGTCGATGGCCGCTCAAGGCTGAACTGGAATACGGGCGATCGCCTTGATTTCGAAATCGAAGCCGGCCAGCCACGTCACGCCGACCGCCGTCCAGTTCGGGAAAGGCGGATCCCCAATCTCCGCAGATCGGACCTTCATGATCGTGTCGAACTGCGCCTCGGGATCGGTGTGGAAGGTGGTCACATCGACCACGTCATCAAACGTGCAACCGGCCGCTGCCAAAACAGACTTCAGATTGGCGAAGGCACGCCGAACCTGCTCCTCAAATATCGGTTCGGGCGAGCCGTCTTCTCTGCTCCCCACTTGTCCGGAGACAAATAGCAGATCGCCGGATTTGATCGCGGCTGAATAGCGATGCTCGGCATAAAGGGCATGCCGATCGGCGGGGAAGATCGCTTCACGTCCTGTCATCGGTACCTCCAAGGTCTGCGGTCGGCTATTTCTTTCATTGCTCAAGGAACGTGCGAGAAAGTCTCGAATAAGCCTGGCGATCTCGCAGTGATGTGTTTCCAGCGCAAAGTCATGTGATCCGCTTCTCAGCCAGTTAACCGCGCCGCCGGGTTGCGTGTTGAACCCGCCGACGTGCCGCTTGTGTTACGCGAGCGCGCCCGCGTCAGCGTTGAGGACGGCGCCGGTGATCACGCTGGCGGCAGGACTCGCCAGGAACACCACTGCGTTGGCGATCTCGCGTGGCTCGGCGTAGCGCCCAAGGGACGTCATGCCCCGCTGGAAGTCGGCGGCATCGCCGTTCGCGGGGTTTGCATCGGTATCGGTCGACCCAGGCTGCACCAGGTTGACGGTGATGCCGTTCGGACCGAGCTCACGCGACAAGCCGCGGGTGAACGACGTCAGTGCTGCCTTCGAGACGGCATATGCCGTCACGCCCGGGAACGGAACGCGCTCGCCCAACCCCGAACCGATGGTGACGATGCGCCCGCCCGAGGGGAGGTGCGGGATGGCCGCCTTTGCGAACAGCATGGGCGCTCGCACGTTCACGTCCATCAGCTTCTGATATCGGTCAAGGTCCAGCTCGGCGATAGGACCGTAGTAACCGACCGCAGCACTATTGATGAGGATATCGAGGCCGCCAAGCGCTGCCACGGCCTCGCTGACGGCCCGGGCGATCGCCTCGGGATCGCCGCTGTCGGCCTGAATGGCAACAGCGCGTCGTCCCGTCGATTCGATCGAATTCGTCACCGCTTGGCCCTTCTCGGCCGAGCTCAGATAAGTGAATGCGACATCCGCGCCGTTTTCCGCCAGCACCAGCGCGATTGCGGCGCCGATGCCGCGCGATCCGCCGGAGACGAGCGCGCGCTTTCCAGTTAGATCGATCATTCCATAGTGCTCCTTATTACAGGAAATCAAGCACTCCAAAGCAGATGTGCACCGCAATGGCATCCCAACATTGCACCGGCGGTATAATGGCGTTTGCATCTCGGCGTGCTTAGTGTCGGAAGCTGCCGAGCAGTGTTGCAGGGATCGGAACGCGGAGGCGGAGGATTTTCGCCGACGCGGCGCCTGCCGTTTTCGACGCTTCCGGTCTAATTGCGGCAGCGCATTGCGGACGTCGGCATGCAGGGCGGGTTCGAGTTTCCGTGACCGCGATCTCGCGAATCCTCGTTAGCTCGTGGCAGTGGGCTCCAGACGCATGTCATCCAGTTCGTCGTCGGAGAGATGCTGAATTGCTTTAAGTACCGCTTCCGCATCGGCGCCGACGGCGACCCGGCTTGGAGCAGGATCTCGCTCGAGTATCTCGATCAGGAGGGCAGCGGCGCCCCGAGCGTCCAGAAGGTCGGCAGCCGGTACGCCTATACGCTTAGCGTACGTCGCAAGCTGCCTGCCATACAGCTCTCGCTGCTCAGGCGTCATGTCCTCGGCGGCGCTGATCAGGGCAGAAGTCTTCGATGCGTCACTGCCTTGGACTCGACCCATCAAGGCCGTCGTGATGTGCACGCTATGCGGCTTAAGGTCGGCCCGGTAAGCGGATAGGAGCGCGTCGAGCGCCGCATTCGTCGCTCCCGCGAGGCCGCTGAAGGGGACTGGTGTGCTGGCCATCGCGTCGACGATCTGGAGGATTCGGCCCCGTGATCGGCGAAGCGCCGGCAAGAAGGCATTGATGATGCTCATCGCGCCGAGGACATTCTGCTCAAAGACATATCGTGCGGTGTCGATGGGGACCGCTTCGAGCGGGCTCGGCGGGATGACATGAGACCTGTTGATCAGAAGGTCGAGACCGGCCCCGTCGAGCGCCTCCGACACGCCCTCCGCCCAAATTCTTCCCTTGGTAAATTTGGTGACGTCGCTCACCGCGAGGCTGACGCGCCCGCCCGAGGCGGTTCTGAGTTCCTGCACTTCAGCAGAGGACGCTGCAGTTCCGAAGACGATACAGCCTTGCGCCGCATAGCCCAGGGCGAGCTCGCGACCAAGTCCGGCACCGGCTCCGGTAATCACAACTGAACACCAGCGGCGTCGAGAGCGAAGCGCCATAGCGACTCTCCTGGATTTTAGCGTCAGCTTCATAACGGTCCTGGCGACCGAGGCGACTTCTTGCCAGGAAAGCTTCCCTCTCAACCCTCGCCGGGGCGAAAAAACCTTAATTGATCTCGATCGACAGGGTCCTGGTTAGACCCTGAGGTTTCTCCGAAACTCGGGATGGATGACGTCCATCCACTTGCCCCCGGAGAAACCATCAGTCGATAGCTTCACACTTCTCTCCAGCGAGCTGCGCCTTAGACTGTCGGTGATCTGGGGAGGACCGGGTACAGGTTGCACCAGGTGCGCATCCCGTTTCCCGCCCTCCATTCCGATCAGGCGCCTACCGACTGTTCCTTCGGAACCGGCGTGTTGAGCAATTGCTGCTCCCACATGTAGGCGACGCCGCTGCCGCCGACATGATCGATCATGACCTGCGTCAGCGGACCGGCCGTTTCGACGCGGGCCCAATCGCGCTGCCATTCGGCCGCGAGGGCCAGCCAGGTCATCATGTTGATGCCGGCCCCGATCATGCGCTGAATGGCGACCGCGTGGGCCTCAACCGATGTGCCCCCGGATGCGTCCGTAATCACGGTCACGTCCCAACCTTCGCCTGCGGCCTGGATCGCCGGCATCGCGACGCAGACCTCTGTCCAGAGACCGGCGATGATCAGTTGCTTGCGTCCGGTCGCTTTCACGGCGTCGACGACTGCCTTGTCCTCCCAAGTATTGATGAAGGTGCGATCGATCACCTCCTGATCGGGAAAAACGTCGGTGACATGCCTGAAGATCAAGCCGCCCCGCGCCGCGATGACGCTCGTCAAGATCGTCGGAACGCCGAAGGCCTTGGCGGTTTTGGCCAGAGCAGTCGTATTGTTCACCACTGCCTGCGGATCATGACTGTTCAGGTTGGCGAGCTGGTAGGGCTGATGGTCGATCAGGACCAACACCGAGTCCTCCGGTCGAAGGAGGGAGTCGACACCTTGGCGGAAGCTCATGGTCATTTTCCTTTCCTGCACAAGCGCTCGTGACGGGCGAGGCACAGCGGCGGTGGGGCGCCCGGCGGTTAGCCCAGCGCATGTTCCAATGCCATTGCACTTCTCGTGCGGGTAGCTTCAGATCGTGCCGTGCTGTGTTGCAGATCGGGGAACAAGCGTGGATATCGAGGAACTGCGTACGTTTGTGGAGGTCGCCGATGCAGGAAGCGTCACGGCAGCTGCGCTTCGTCTTGGCGTTTCGAAGTCGATTGTCAGCCGGCGTCTCGCCAGGCTGGAGGACGACCTAGGTATCCAGTTGCTTGCCCGGACGACTCGCGGCGCCGGCCTCACAGAAGCTGGGATAACGTTCCGGGAACATGCCGGAAAGATCTGCGCAGAGATCGACATCGCCCGCGAAACAATACTGCCAGCGGGCGCACTACGCGGGACCTTGCGGATTGCCGCCCCGCTGACGTTCGGTCCAACACACTTTGCGCCTGTGATCGCGGAACTGGCGCGGCTTAATCCTGAGCTGCAGGTTCGCGCTTGTTATACGGACAGGTTCGTTGACCTGATCGCTGAAGGGTTCGATTGCGCCATCAGGATCGGTCATCTCACTGACTCAAACCTGCTCGCCAGAAAAGTCGGATACACGCCCGCCGTATACGTGGCCACGCCTGAATACATTGAACGTCATGGCGCTCCGGAAACACCGGACGAATTCCAAACTCATGACGTCGTCATGCAAGGGACGGAAAGCTGGCTGGCACTCGACGGCGACAAGTTGATCACGCTTAAGCCGAGGGGGCGCTTCAAAGCGGACAACGCCGTCGCGCTCGTCGCCGGCGCCCTTGCAGGCATCGGGCTTGCGGGTATTCCCAAGGAACTGATCATCGAGCATCTCGATACCGGCGCGCTGGTGCCGGTGATGAAGCAATATCCGCCGCCGACCTTGGGCATCTACGTTGTGCGGCCACCCGGCAATCATCCCGCTAGAAAGGTGCGTGTGTTGACTGAAATGATGGTCGAATGCTGCGAGGGCCTGTGCAGGGGTATCATGCTGCGCGACGCCCAACGGGCGAGTTAGCAACCAGAAACACCGGTTTGATGTTGCACAAACTGCAACATAAATCGGCAGCAAATAGCACTATCGGGTCCATAGCCGGACAAGGCACCGTCGCATCGCACCTAGAGATGCATGCGGGGAGGTCAGATCGAGAAGCCGCGCGAAACGGGTCACCTCCGGCTGGCGTTCAACGGCGGTTCGGCGCCAATAGCCGTACTTAACGGCGCAGCCTAAATCGGACCTTGGCCGTCACTCTCGACGCCGGATCTAAGGCCACGTCGCGGTCAGCGCAAGTCATCGCCGCGCCGCCACCTTGGGCCTGTCGCGACGTCAACCACTTCAGGCTTCAAGGCGGCGACCGGCTTCTCCCAGCCGCCGCCGAGCGCTTTGTTGAGCGCGACGTAGTCGGTTGCGGCCGAGGCTCTACTCTGAAGCAACGCATCCTCCGCCTCGAACGCCGAGCGTTCGGCGTCGAGGACGTCGAGGAAGTCGGCCGCGCCTGCACGGTAAAGTCCCCGGGAGAGCCGCGCGGCCTCGCGATAGCTCGAGGCGGCCGTCGCAAGCTGACCGCTCCGCTGGCGCTCCTTGACGAGCGACACCAGCGCGTTCTCGACGTCTTCGAGCGCGGTCAGCACCGAAGACATGAACGCCACGAAGTACTGATCGCGCTGGGCCCGTGCGACGTCGACCGCGGCGCGCAGCGAGCCGCCCTGGAACAGCGGCAGGTTGACGGACGGCCCGTAGGACCACCCGATCGTCGACCGCTTGGCGAGGTCGCCGATCCTGGAGCTCGTGGTCGAAGTCGACCCCGTCAGGCTGACGCTGGGATGGAGCGCGGCCTCCGCTTGCCCGATCTTCGCCGTGTACTGGGCGAGCCGGCGCTCGGCGAGGCGCACGTCCGGGCGGTTGCGCAGCACGTCCGCCGGGACGCCAGCGGAGGGCAGGCGCCGCGGGTTTGGGATCGGCTTCGCAGCCGCCATGCGCGCCGAAAGCGCCGCCGGGGGGCGTCCCGTCAGCACGCTAAGACGGTGGATCGACTGGGCGAGCGAGGATTCGAGCGAAGGGATTTCGGCGGCCGTCGAAGCCGCAAGGCCGGCGGCGTTCGAAGCGTCGACCGAGGAGGCGGAGCCTGCGTCGAGCTTCTGCTTGGTCAGCGTTGACGACGCGAGGCGATCGCCCGGCCGCCCGCGGGTGAGCGAGGACGATCGTTGCGCGGCATTCATCGCGGCCGCGCGAGCCCTGTTCGTCGAAGGCGGATATGCGGCGCTGACCACGAACGCCGTGGCCGCCCGCGCGAAGGCGTCGAAACGCTCCCTCTATGAAGCCTTCGAAAGCATCGACGCTTTGTTCGCCGCGGTTGTCGCCGAGCATTCGATGGAGATGCTCCGCGAGCCGCCGGACGATGACGCGATGCCGCTCGAGACGCCATCGCTTTCATCTGCAATCTCGACATCAACGAGGAGAGCGATCGCTACCGTTTTGCCTTCCTGAACGCCGCGATACAGGACCAGAGCCGTTTTCCGCAATCGCGCGCGGCGATCGTCGAGAACGGCATCGACCCGGCGCGTCGCAGGCTGACCCGGTGGCTCAGACGCCAGATCGACGCCGGCCGGATCGTCGACGAGGATCCCGAGCGTCTCGCGCGCCTGCTCATGGACCTCGTGTTCGCATCGTCGCGGTTTCAACCCGGATCCACCGAAGACTGGCCCAGCCAGGACATGCGGAGGGATCACGTGAGGTGGTGCATCCGGATCGTGCTTCGGGGGCTCGAAATCTCGTAATCCGCACGCCGACGACAGCTATAGGCCCGAACGGAACAACCCGATTTTGGTGGTGGCGCCGCTCCAGGTGAGGCCGAACTGTTCGACAGCGCTCAGATAACCCGCCGCTTCTCAAGCGCGCGCGATTAACAGCACGGAGAGGTTTCTCAGCTGAGCTTCGCAGAACGCGCAGGGACTTCATTTTATCTAGATAAGACATTGATACTTCGGGCGTGCTCTTTGGCGGCGCGCATCAAAGCTAGTGGCGCCGAAGAGGGTTTCGGCAGCGACGGAACTTAATAGGGCGCCCCTTCTTAGCATTTGATCAGTACTTTTACGTAGGTGGTATTATGCATGTTAAGCAACTTGCAGGATTGAGAAATCGTATCTAGTCTCATTAAAACTGTTCCAATTCGAGCGCCGCAAGCTTTGCGTTGGCGGCGCGCCATTTGTGACTGGTTCTGAGATAATTGTGCAGATTAGTCAGCTAAGAATTGACTAATTCTCACGCTGGTTAATCTGCAGATTCGTCTTGGCGGAAGATTCATTCCGCCTGATTAATGCGTCCTAACGCTTCGTCAGCAGAAGAAGCGCTTTCCATAATTTGCAGGTACGTCGGTGCAGGGCGGCGTGAATGGCCGCGCCTGGACTGGTCAATACGCAGGGAATATCGCATGGCCACTGACGACACTTCGCCGGCCGAGAGCGGCTACGGCAATGCGTATCTCGACTCCTTGATCATCGGGAACAAGTGGGTCGGAACGGTCAACTGGAGCTTGCAGTCAAGCTCTGGACAAACCTGGTCCGACGCCGAGCACGACGCTTTCGTCGCGGCCTTCAAGCAGTTTTCGGACGTGTCCGGCCTGACCTTCGCCGAGGACACGACCAACACCGTCGTCAACATCAACGAGTTCGAGACCACCGGGGCGACCTGGAACGACCCTCCCGGCCGCACGACGCTCGCCGATCACAACCCAGTCGGCCAAGGTCCTGGCGACGACGTCACGGTCGGGCGGTACAACACGACCCATTCCTCGTGGAGCTATCTCACCCCCGGGGGCATGGGCTTCTCCACCATCGTGCACGAACTCGGGCACGCGATGGGGCTCGATCACCCGCACGACGGCGCGGAACTGTTCCCCGGTGTCAGCCGCGGCGCCGCCTTCGGCGATCTCGGCGACAACAACCTGAACCAGGCGATCTTCTCGGTCATGTCCTACAATCGCGGTTGGACGACGCGTCCAGACGCCGCGACCACGCCTGCATTGACCGACCGGATGGGCCACGCCACCGGCCTCATGGCGTTCGACATCGCCGCGATCCAGACGCTTTACGGGATCAACTGGTCAACACGGTCCGGCGATGACCTCTACACGCTCGCGAGCGCCAACGGCGACGGCGTCGGCTGGACCTGCATCTGGGATGGCGGCGGGATCGACACGATCAGCAGCGCCGGCGTCGCAGCATCCTGCACGATCGATCTCACCGCCGCGCCACTGACGGGCGCGAATGCCGGCGGGCTCGTCTCCTACGTGACGGGCATTCTGGGCGGCTTCACCATCGCCAACAAGGCCGTGATCGAGAACGCGATCGGCGGCGCCGGCGCGGACAAGCTGACCGGCAACGCGGCCGACAACGTGCTCGAGGGCGGGGCGCAGGCCGACGTCATCGACGGCGGGGCCGGGTCGGACACGGCGAGCTACCGGTCTTCTCAGTTCGGGGTCGACGTGGATCTGGGCCGGCAGGGCACGCGGCCGCCGTCCGGCGGAGACGCGCAGGGCGACACCCTGATCTCGATCGAGAACCTGATCGGGAGCAACCACAATGACCGTCTCGTGGGCCTGACTGGAGTCGGCGGCTCCCGTCTGGACGGGCTCGACGGCGACGACACGCTGTTCGGCGGCGAGGACCGCGACGTCCTGCGTGGGGGAGCGGGCGCTGACCGGCTCGTCGGCAACGGCGGCGACGACGTCCTGCACGGACAGGATTCCAACTTCATCCGCAACGGCGGTTTTGAGGTGGTTTCCGGCGTGGTCCCCGACGCCAACGGCTACGCCGTCCACAGCCCGATCGAAGGCTGGGGCAACTTCAGGCCGGGCGGCATCGAGCTCTTCGTCAGTGGAGGAGCCGCGGGGTCGAGCTCGTCCGGCGCGTACGGCGTCGACCTCGAGAGCAACCAGGCGAACACCAACGCATCGATCACGCAGGCCGTCCAAGGCCTGGAGGAGGGCGCCGGCTATTGGCTCGGCTTCGACGTCCGCAAGGTCAGCGCCGCCGCGAACGCCAAGCTCGAGGTCTACTGGGGGGGCGAAAAGCTGAGCTTCCCGGGGGACGCGGCTTTCGCCGAACCTGGCACGGAATGGTACACCTACTGGGTCCACGTCACGGGCGGCGCCGGCGAGGCCGGGGACAAGGACCGGCTGACCTTCACCGAAATCGGCGGCGGCGACGCGCACGGAACGCTGCTCGACAATGTCCGCCTCTACCGCGATCCGGGCAACGGCCTGCCGGCAAACACCAACGATCCCCTGCGGGACGGCGACGACGTCTTCGAGCCGGGAGCCGGCGCCGACACCGTGTACGGCCACGGCGGAAATGACCGCGCGATCTTCGAGGAGGTCGGCCCGGGCGACGACCACTTCGACGGCGGCGCGGGGGTCGACACGCTGGTCATGAACTGGTCGGGCGCGACCACGGGCATCTCCTACAGCGGCCTCTACACCACGAACTCCGCGAGCATTGGGGTCGCTGAAAGCTACATCGCCGGCGGCAAGCGTCTGTTTTTCAAGGAAGTCGAGCGCTTCGAGCTGACCGGCGGCGAAGGCGGCGATCGGCTGAACGGAGGCGCGCTCGCCGATAAGCTCGTGGGCAACGGCGGGAACGACACGCTGTACGGTGGAGGCGGCGGCGACGACATCAACGGCGGCGGCGGCTTCGACCGGGCGGTGGTCAAGCTGTCCGGCAACGGCGCGAATACAATCGTCCTCAAGAACCTGCAGAACGGCGGAACTGTTACGCTGTCGGACGGCACCAAGCTCACCTCCATCGAGGCGATCGACCTCGAGGCGGGCGATGGTGCAGACTTCCTCGACGTGCGGGGCACGGTCGCCAATCCGGACAATCGAGCGCCGAACGATCCGGCCTATCCGACGGCCTACACGGAGTTCTCGGGGCTCGGCGGAAACGACACGCTGGCGGTCGACCTCGCCACGTCGGGCGGCGGCGGGACCTTCGCGACTCCCGGCGCACATTTCGACGGCGGCGCGGGCAGCGGCGACCTGCTGATCATGGACTGGTCGGCGGCCGTCAACAACATCTTCCGAGACAACGACGGCAGCTACAAGTCGTTCTGGTACACCGCGACCACGGAAAACCACAGCTCGATCCAGCTGTTCTTTACGGCGTCCTTCGTCAACGTCGAACGCTTTGAACTGACGGGCGGCAGGGGTGATGACAGCCTGTTCGGCGCAGCCGGAAGCGACCTGCTGAACGGCGGGACGGGGAACGACGCTCTGTCCTTTGGAGCGGGTCTCGACACGCTGGTTCTGAACTGGTCGACGCTCGAT